>CAVQYV010000008.1:0-696518 GCA_963718295.1 uncultured Methylomirabilota bacterium
TTCGCGCAAGAGAAAAAGAAGGGGATCCATATCGTTGCCGTAAGCGTCGATTTCCAGACCAGTGCGATGCGGATCATCAGCTGGAAACCGATCGGTCTTCAAAGGATGTAAGGGGAGAATTTGGGATCTGGATCGGCTCCGATGCGAAGGCGAAGTGTGCCGTTGGGAAAGGATGGGAAAAACAGTTCACCATTCAGAACCAGGGCGGAGATATCAAGCCCTGGTTCGTCGGCGAAGTCGGCCTCTGGCCTCTGCGATGACCTACCATGAACTCATCACCGCTCAGCGGGAAACGAAGCGGTCGGGCAAGACCTACACCACAGTCGATTACAAAGACCTGGCGATGGAATCGATGAGCGATGTCTTCTTTACAACAGAGGAAATCATTAAGAAGTACCCTAACGTCGTTCAAGCGGTCGTCACCGGGAAATACAAGGGGTTCAAGTGGGCTCTCGAGAATCCCGGGGAGACATTCGAAATCCTGAAAAAGATCACCGATGGTCTCGACTTGAGTCGCGAGATGGATGCCGTCGAACCAATGAAGGCCCTCATGAGTACTGCCGATACTAAAAAGCAAGGTTTCAGGATACATTCAACCGAAGAAGTGGGAACACGTGGGGAAAAGCGTCGATTCAAAGCGGGACTCCTGGACAAGATGCCGGATGTGAAAAGGGCTTGCACCGAAAAATTTCAGGGCGGAGTGACCCAGGTAACTAGACCAATAACTTCTTACGAAACGTTTGGAGGGAAGAGGTGCTAGCAGATCGAGTTTTCTTAGAGAGGGTGGGAAAACTCTGTAGAACGAATGCGATTGGAAGCGCCAGGCTGTGGGAAATCCATCATCTCCGAAAAGATCTGAGGGTTCCTCCCTTGATGTATGTGATGGAAAGCGAAATCGGGCAATGCTTTCTCCTTGGGAGGGAACAAGTGGTCGGCCCAAATTCAACACGATCCGGCACCTGGCCAAATCCCTGGCCGACTTATTCTTTGAGGAGCTTAAGCAAAAGGAGGTATCCCAATACCTCATTCTCCGGGGAGCCTACCCCTTTGACTTTCAATACGCCATAGGAGGTACGCCTCCCTTTGACCGCCTTCTTCTCCCTACCTCTTTCATCAAACTCCAGCGGGTCCTCAACCCCGGAAGGACCCGACTGGACCATCCAGGCGCAGAGCCTGGTCGGAAACTATCAGGGAGATACGTGGCTCATCCCGGACCCCGCCCTTGCTTCCGGTTCGACCATCGCTTTCTTTTTAAGGAATGCGTTTCCCACTGCTTACCTAAACAGGTCTATGTCTTTACCGCATGTGGAAGCCTGGAGGGGATTCAGCGCATTTACCAGGAATGCCAGAAGAAAGGGGTGGAACTGATCCCGGTCTTCTCACAGTGTATCTTTGAAGTTTCAAAGACAGGCAACCTTCCAGGCCTTCCTCTAACGGACCTCTCTGTCATGAGTGAGGATTCGAGTACAACAGAGGAATTTTATGAAAAAGCCCGCAACCGGTATCAGGGGAAAAGCATGTGCTGCATCGGAGATATGGGGAGAGCCTTCACGAGCCTGTCGCCTATTCGATCAACACACTCCGAGAGATGCAGACCCTCGGGATCGATCCCCAGCAAGAGACCTGGGACAAATGGACAGATGATCTCCAGGAAGGAGAGAGGAGGGAGAAGATCCGGGCATTTCATTCCCCCTCTTCGACTATTTCAGAAAAATTTTGGAAGGATAATCAGAAAAGATTCATGGACCCGCAAACAATCGCTCCTTTTGCCTTCGTTTTATCAATGCCAGGAGACATTTCAGAGACCATGACATCGAAGCCCTGGGGGAAACATCCGTATTTCTTTGTCTGGGATCGTCGCACCCACCAGAACACGCCCCCTCCGATCGGACGGAGGGCAAGAACAACCACAGTAAGACTGGCCAGGAAGGCAAAAGGCACCTTTCGACATCCGAAGAAGCCAGAAGGCCCACCTCCTTGAGTGTTTTTCCTTCTTTCTGGACGGCCATTTTTGAAAGAACCTGACCGTTCTTGATCGGGGCCCGACCGAGTCGGGTAACTCGGGAAGGACGGTGACGGACTTCTCCTTTCCCTTTGCCACGGTACCCAGGCCGTTTCGGATGATAGGAGCATCACTTCATTGACCTTTCCCCGTTTCACCCTGACCGGACCGAAGGAAGCCCCCCTTTTTAACCGCTTCGACGGTCGGAAAAATTCTTGAATCCGATTCCAACAGTTTCTGGGCCTCCGGCCCCCTCTTCTTTACTTTGTCACATCCCATGATCACGGCAGTCATTCTCTGACCTTGTTCGCGGTAGCAACGAGGTGGCATCCTGATTCCTCGATGTGCCCTGTCTTCAATCCATCCACCCCGATGTTTTTCCGCAAGGAGCGTATTTCGGTTTCCCTGTCGGATTCCATTGTATTCATATTCGGTCATCGAATGGATGGCCAGGGCTCGGGATGGTTTCCAGATAGCGCTTCGCCAGGATGGCCATATCCGGGCTGTCGTGCCATTGCCCCTCTGCAGGCATACCGTCCGCATTTTTAAATTGGGAATCGTTCATTCCGATGAGCTTTGCCTTCTCATTCATTTTTGAAACAAAGACATCCTCAGAGCCGGCCAGGTGCTCCGCAAGGCAATGCCGGCATCATTTCCCGAGACAACGGCGATCCCTTTGAGCAAATCGTCCACTTTCACCTGGCTCGGCGACTTTAATGAACATCTTCGATCTGTGTCCTCCAGGCCTTTTCGCTCACGATCACCACAGCGTCTCTTCTTCAACTGGCCTGCCTTGATCGCATCAAAGGCAACGTAAAGGGTCAGGACCTTAACAAAGCTGGCAGGGGGGAGCTTCATCCGGGGATTCTGTTTCGTATAGAACCTCTCCGGTGAGACCATCCGTCGGGAGGGATGCCTGCGCGTCGCACTGGAGAGGATTTTCGGTTCCCTGCTGGGATGGAGTCGGTTGGACAGCCTGGGTTGGATTTTGGCTTTCTCGCCGTTTGACCGGTCTCGGTCGTCTTGGCAGGTCGTTCTCGTTTGGCAAAGGAGGGGCTTGCGAAAACGAGGGTGGAGATGACGATACCCAGGATAAGTACCAGTCCCTTTCGAAAAGAACGAATCATACGTGACTCCTCCCATCGGGGGATTAATATTTGATAGAAGGTTTATTCATAACAAATCCGAATCCATTTTTCAATCGGACGGCTGAAAAGGCGAATCGATCGCATTGAGTCCATGCTGAGAATGTATTACACATTGGTATCCGCCATGATTCATGGGAAAGAAGGAACGAGTCACTTTAGAAGGAGGGAAATTATGGCCAAAAAGCTAATGGGGTATCAGGAGGGAATTGGAGAACTGATCAAGGGCTTTGACGAAGACCGTGTGATTTTGGTGGGCCAGGGAAAACAAGAGCCTCCCAATCCCAGACGATTGGTTGGGGCCAGATGGGTATCCTTTGGAGAAAACCGATCTTTACGGTTTTCGTAAGACCATCGCGTTACACCTATAAACTCATCGAGGAATCAGGAGATTTTACGGTCAATGTCCTCCCCCCTTCCTTAAAAGAGGTGGCCCAATTTTGCGGTACCGTCTCAGGGCGGGACCACGACAAAATGAAGGAAAAGGGTCTTACGGCCATTCCGTCTTCAAAGGTTAAGACACCCCTCATCCGGGAATGTGTTCTTCACTATGAATGTCAGATCGTTTATAAAACCGACTTCATAAAATCAGACCTCAATGCCTCTGTCCTGCATGATTTATATCCCAACGGCGATTTCACCGCCTATTTCGGGGAGATTCTTGCCTGCCACAAGGAACGTTAAAAACATCTAAAAGAAACAACGGAACCCCCATCAAGGGCAAGGGAGGGTCATGCTAAAAATAGAATGAGGAAAGGAATAAAAACGATTCCGATCAAAATCGAAAAAGACACGGGGTTTGAAGCAAACTCCGTGTCTCAATTTCCAGGGAAGAAAAGGTAAACGTGGCATACCCTGCAGGGACCGAGGAACCCATGAGAACGATTTTTCGATCGAGGCCCTCCAAATGAAATAGGTTCACAAAAATAAGTCCTAAGAGGAATCCGAGCAGCATCCGAACAGCGACCGCATCACAAAGAGGAATGAATTTTACGATCTTCAGATCAAAGTAGATCCCCACCTTGACACAGGTCCATTTCCCGAATAAAGTTGAGGGGAGCATTCTTACACAAGCAAGTCGGCTGGACGCCCTGCCTTGCCTGCCTGCGGTAGGCAGGGGGCGGAGTACTTCACTATAGAGACAATTCGAGGGAGGAGGAAGCCATGAAAAAACCGTTGCGATACGGGGTGTCAGGAATGATACTCTTAATACTCTCCGGCTGCGGTTACAACGTCATGCAGCAGAACGAGGAGGCGGTGAAGGCCGCCTGGGGAGATGTCGAGGCTACCTACCAGAGGAGGGCTGACCTCATCCCGAACCTCGTCGAGACCGTCAAGGCGTATGCCAAGTTTGAGAAGGACACCCTGACGCAGGTTACCGAAGCGAGAGCGAGGGTCGGAACAGTGCAGATGTCGAAAAACGTCCTCGACGACCCGAAGAAATTCGAGGAATTTCAAGCCGCACAGAATTCGATGAGCAATGCCCTCTCCCGTCTTCTCGTCGTCGTGGAGAAGTACCCCGAATTGAAGGCCAATCAGAACTTCATGGACCTGCAACATCAACTTGAAGGCACGGAGAATCGGATCAACGTTGCCCGAACTCGTTACAACAAGGCCGTTGAGACCTTCAATGGTTCGATAAGGACCTTCCCCAACAACCTAACGAACACGTTCCTGCTTCATCTCAAAGCAAAAGAACCCTTCAAGGCCGCACCGGGCGCCGAGAAGGCTCCCCAGGTCAAATTCTGAAAATGAAGAAGACCGGTGCATGGTTCTTTGTGTTTCTCCTGTTCCTGCCTTTCGCGGTAGAGGCAGCCAAGATCCCTGCGCCCCGCGGGTACGTGAACGACTATGGGAACATGATTTCTCTGTCGGCGGAGGCAGACCTTGCCGCGAAGCTGAAAAACTTTGAAGAGACCGACTCTACCCAGTTTGTGATCCTGACCGTACCCTCCCTTGAGGGTGAGCCGGTCGAAGATTACAGTATCAGGGTTGCCGAGGCGTGGAAGATCGGTCAAAAGGGCAAAGACAACGGCATCCTCTTTCTCGTCTCTCGAGAGGATCGAAAAATGAGAATCGAGGTGGGCCGAGGCCTTGAGGGAAAACTGACAGACCTGACCGCAGGGAGGATCATCGACCTCGTGGTCAAGCCGAAGTTCAAGGCAGAGGATTACGACGGGGGATTCACCGCGGGAGTCTCTACCCTCATCGATGCGACCCGGGGAGAATTCAAGGCGGATAGGGGAGCCCCCTTAGGAGGACAGGGGCCTTATGTTCCATTCGCAGGCGGGATGTCTCCATGGCTTGCGCTTCTGATCCTCCTGGGTTTTTTCGTTTTCTTTGCTGCCATGGCGCGAAGCCATGCCCGCGATCAATTAAGAAGGACCAATCTTCGAAGGCGAGGCACCTGGGGAGGTTATCCCCCTTTTCCCGGGGGTTATTATGGGGGGCTGGTCTACCGGCGGGGATAGAAACTCCGGCTCTGACTCAGGAGGTGGATTCTCGGGCGGCGGGGGCGACTTTGGCGGAGGTGGGGCTTCAGGGGATTGGTAATGGAAGAACGATCTAAAGCAGACCTGTTTTTTACCGAAGCAGATAAAGAGAGGCTCCGTGGGGCAGTTCGTGACGTTGAATCCCGTACCATCGGCGAAGTGGTTGTCATGGTGGTTAACACCAGCGATGACTATCCGGAAGCGGAGATCATCGGCGGAATCTTCCTGTCGAGTTTTGTTTCTCTTATCTTTGACGTTCCTCTTCTTTCACGCCTCCATCTTCTGGTTCGTGCCCATCAGCTTCGTCCTCTTTTTCCCCTCCAAGCTTCTGCTGAAAAGCTTGCCCCATCTCAAGAAGCCATTCCTCGGAGCTGACCGGAAAGAAGAAGCTGTCAGGACAAGGGCCTTCGTAGCCTTTTATGAACACGGTCTTGATAAAACCAGGCAGAATACAGGTATCCTCTTTTTCCTCTCTCTGTTTGAGAGAAAAGTCTATATCCTTGCCGATCAGGGAATCTATTCGAAGATCGGCCAGGAGACCCTGGACCGCTATGCCAGGATCGTGGCCGAGGGAGTTAAGAAGGGCCGCGCCTGCAACGCGTTGTGTCAGGCGATTCAGGACACGGGCCAGCTACTTTCAACGCATTTTCCCACCATTGCGGGAGATACCAATGAACTCCCTGACGCCGTCATTATAGAACAGGTCAAAAAGTAAATTCGATCCTGTCATTGTCTACTGATATTTCAATCCCTGACGCCAATTGCGAGTATTGATTTGCTTTAAAGGAGTTTTGCACCGGAAGCTTCCAAGGGTTTTGCAGGATGAAGTGTTAAGTGTGAATTAAATCGCGCAAACAGATGATGTTAGAGCCCTGTGTGGCAAAACACCTCCATAGACTTTTTTAGATTCCAAAATTCAGGATTACGATCTGAAATGTTGTATGCATGAATGAAATTCAAGAATCACGACTTCAAGGAAGCACGGAATGGAATGGGTCCACTGCAAAAAGCGAAACTTGATGAAGAAAGTCAATCGAGAGGGAGGAGAGGGAAAAATGGAGGATGGGAAGGATTTTCATGCCCTTTTTGACGGCTGAACATTTTGACGATCAGCAAACGATTCGAGAAGCTTTTTGGTTTGGGTATTCATACGTTGATATTAATAGCTGAGACAGGATATAATTATGGAGTTTGTCAATAAAGGAATACCTGACAAGGAGAACACATACGAAAACAAAAGAATCTTTAGGATCGGATAAAATCATTAAGGGCCTAAGACCTCTTAAGGCCGACCTTCACATTCACACGGGGGAGGATCCCCTTGACCACGTGGGATACACGGCAAAAGAACTTATTTCAAAAGCTGCCGACGACGGTTTCGAAGTTCTGTCCATCACGAATCACCAGAGCCTTACCTTTAACAAGAACCTTTCATCCTATGCAAAAGACCGAGGGATCCTCCTCATTCCGGGCATAGAACTCTCTATCCGAAAGCGTCACGTTCTCCTTTTAAACCCTCCTCCAGGGAAGATTTGTTCAGACTTTTCTTCTTTGTCTAACCTGCGCCGTCCGGACAATTTAGTCATCGCTCCCCATCCCTATTTCCCGAACCCACGTTCCTTGAATGGGTGTCTTTTGAAGAACCTGAGGTTCTTTGATGCCATCGAATATTGTCATTTCTATTCTCCAAGGATCAACTTTTTTAATCAGAAGGCAATCGCGGTTTCGGAATCCTACGGGCTCCCCCTCGTCGGTAACTCGGATACCCATTTTACGTTTCAGCTCGGTACGACCTATTCCTTCATCTATGCAGAAAAAGACCCGGAAGCCATTTTTACTGCGATTCGGCAAAATAAGATTAAAGTGATTACGCGCCCCCTATCGCCTTTAGCACTGGGGTTCATCCTCCTTCAATTTGCTAATATGAAGCTCCGCAAGAAAAAAATCAAAGCGAAGTGGGACGATCTTCGATTGAGAGACTTGCGATCCAAATCCCGCTTTCCTCTTTTATAACGCACTCCCAAAAAGCACGAGGGCTTTTTTTAAAAGCCAATTTCCACTTCAATGTCTCGTATTTTACCTCACCTTGGGTCGTCTACTAAAGTCATCCTAACCCAGTACTATAATCAATTGCTCAGGACTCCCTCACCGTCCATGCCGTGTTTACTCTGTTATCTCGGGACAAAAAAATTTCCTGCAATATGGTCTAAACCTATTTGTGCTATAATAAAAATAAGTCCGATAAAGCACAGGAGTGGGACAAAACGCCGGGAGTGGAAGGGGATTGGACATGCATAACGCCCAAACACCCGATGCAAGAACCTGGAGGCGGTGGAAGCCGCTCAGATGGTTTTTTGTCTCCTTGTTCGCACTTCTCGCGATTTTGGTCCTTACGATATATTATCTGCCGAACACCCTTTCGTCTAAATGGTTCAGGTCACGATTAGAGGCAAAGGCTTCACGGATCCTTCAACGTCCAGTCCACATCGAAGGGCTCCGGTGGACCTGGTCTGACGGGATCTCCGTACACTCCTTCCGCATCGACAACGACCCCGCTTTTTCAAATGAACCTCTCTTCGACATTAGAACGATCGTCCTCAAAATCAACCTCACTGACCTATTCCGCTGGCGCCTTAACGTCGACTTAGGTATCGAAGGCCTGAACTTAAGGGTCATCAGGAACAAAAACGGGCTTACGAACATAGGGACTCTTCTTTCGGCCCTCCCTGCAAGGGCGCCGAAAGAGCCGGAGCCCGCGAAGACGCCGGATGAATGGCTCAAGTTTTCCTTCTCTCTTCCCTTCGAAGTGCAGACCAGGGTCACGATCAAGGACATGGCTATCAGGATCAAAGACCGGTCTCAGGGAAGGACCCTCACCCTCGCGAACGCATCCCTTTCGGCAAAGATCAGTTCCTCAGGAGAGAAATCCCTTTCGGTCAGGGCTGCTTCGGACATCGATCTTGATGGAGCGTCGCTGGCGCCGTTAAGGCTTGACGTAAACGTTCAGAACCTCTTTATTCCGAAAGGCAAATTGAGCCTGAGCGACATCTCGGTCGGTGTCGAAGGGAGCCTTCCGGGCATGACCATAGACCTTAAGTGCGACCTCAGGAGACCGGTGATCAGGAATAAGGTGCGGATCGATTTGCCCAAATTGATGAAAATCGTGAGGCCCCTCCTGCCCCCTACTCTTTCGGACATGGATATCGCGGGAATCCTGGAATTCGTCATAAATACATCCGGCGACCTGACAAAGAACCCAAGGCTCACTCTAATATTCACTGGGCAGGACCTTGGTGTTAAGGGTGGGTCCTTCAAAGAGAGCTCTGTGGGGCCCCTGAGGTTTAGCGTGAAGAATGAGGCTGAGGTGGACCTGAGCAAGCGCAAGGTTACGATCGGCAAGGGAGAGGTCCGCTTTCTCGAAAGGAGCGCCATTTCGTGGTATGGCTCGATTGAGAAGACCGACGGCGGGGCCGTGGCAGACGTCACCGTCGGTCCTTTATCGATCGACGTGGGGGAGGTTTACAGGACGGCAAAGCCTTTTCTCCCTGAAGACGTCGGTCTCAATCTCGAGGGGTTGTCCCGGGCCCATGCGCTCACCGTTGGAACAATCAAGGTTTCCGGCTCTATCCCCAAGGGCGTTTTGACTGTCCTGCTCAATGATCTCACCTTGCGCGTTCCCACGGTGAACCTGAAACAGAAGGAGATGTCGATCTCCTCAGGGGAATCCTCCCTTTCAGTAAACAACCTGAGGGTGGCCCTGAAGGATCTCTTCCCGTCGCAGGCAGTCGCTGCCATGTCCTTCCATCTGAACGGCCTTCGGGTCAGGGGTCCGAAGGAGGTGATCGTGAAACGGATCGATGTTCCCTCCTTGGAGATTTCGGCATCGGATATCCGAAGAGAGAAGGAGGCCCTCTTCGGCGTGACAGGCCGCATCGCCTTGAAGGAAACTCAATCGTTAGGTGTGGTTTCGGTTCCCAGACAGCGGAAATAAGAGATCTGAAACAATCTCTCTTTGTCGAGGTATCTCTCCGACCGGCAAAGTCGGTTGATGTGGACGTCAAGGAGTTCAAGGTGGATTCCCCTTCTGTTTCCGTCACGAACGGGAAGTCGTCTCCCACGGAGACCCCTTTTTCAATCAGTACAACGATGTCCATGGTCCTCCGGAAGGAGACCGAGTACGAGGCCGATATCAAACAGCTGAGGTCTGATATCTCCATGGGCAAGATGTTGAGGGCCCGCATGGATCTGACGGGAGAGCGATGGGGATTCGGGGGGCTTCGCACCGAGGGCAGCGTGAATGCGGATCTTTCCCGGGTGATGGGCTATATCCCGCAGGAGATGGTCAAGAATTTGAAGCTATCGGGGTGGGCGAATATGGGATGGAGTTTTGCGGGGAGGCTTCCTGGGAAAGAGGAGATGGAAGGGATGAAGGATCCGGAGAAGGCGCTCGCGCTACTCAGGGATCGGGACATCATACGGGAGTTTGGACCTTACTGCGGACCTCAAAGCCCTTTCGGTGGGGTTTACCACGGCTGAAGGGAAGCGTGTCACGGTAAACGAGATATCGACGCCGAAGCCGCTGAGGGTGGCGATGGAGAAGGGGTTAAAGAAGATGGATCTCAGTGGTGCGGTTTCAGTCTCCATCCAAGAACTCCCCCACCTCGAAAATCTGAAGGAACCCCTCCGGGTAGCATTTGACGTCTCCGGCGTTAAGGCTGACTTGGACAAGGCGCAAGGTTACGATCGACAAAGGAGAGTTCCGATTCCTCGAAAGGAGCGTGATTTCATGGCACGGCTCGATGGAAAAGACCGACGCCGGGGCCATAGCGGATGTTACCGTAGGTCCCATATCCGTCGACCTGGACGAGGTGTACCGGACGGCAAAGCCTTTTCTCCCTGAAGACGTCGGTCTCAATCTCCAGGGCCTGTCCCGGTCCCATGCGCTCACCATTGGGACAATCAAGCTTTCCGGCCCTGTCCCCAAGGGTCCTTTAACGATCGCCCTCGACGATCTCACCTTGCGTGTCCCGATGGTGAACCTGAAACAGAAAGAGATGTCGGTCTCTTCCAGGGAATCCTCCCTTTCCGTAAACAACCTGAGGGTGGTCCTGAAGGATCTCTTCCGTCTCAGGCGACTGGTGCCATGACTCTCCATATCGATGACCTTCGGGTCGGGGGACCGAAGATGGTGATCGTGAAGCGGATAGATCTTCCCTCCCTGGAGATTTCGGCATCGGATATCCAAAGAGAGAAGGAAGCCCTCTTCGGCGTGACAGGTCGCATCGCCTTGAAGGAGGGGCAATCGTTAGGTGTGCTTTCAATTCCTGAGATAGGGAAAATAAAAGATCTGAAACAATCCCTCTCTGTAGAGGTATCTCTCCGACCGGGAAAGTCGGTTGATGTGGACGTCAAGGAGTTCAAAATGGATTCCCCTTCTGTTTCCGTCACGAACGGAAAGTCGTCTCCCACAAGACCCCTTTTTCAATCAGCACGACGATGTCCATGGTCCTGCGGAAGGAAACCGACTATGAGGCCGACATCAAACGGCTAAGGTCTGATATCTCCATGGGCAAGATATTGAGGGCCAGCATGAATCTGACGGCGGAAAGATGGGGATTTAGGGGGCTTCGCACGGAGGGCAGCGTCCATGCGGATCTTTCCCAGGTGATGGACTATATCCCGCCAGAGATAAAGAGGAATTTGAAGCTTTCGGGATTGGCGAATATGGGATGGAGTTTTGCGGGAAGGCTTCCGGGGAAAGAGGAGATGGAAGGGATGAAGGACTCGGAGAAGGCCCTCGCCCTACTCAGGGATCGGGACATCATACGGGAGCTGGACCTCACTGCGGGCCTCAAAGCCCTTTCGGTCAGGTTGACCACGGCTGATAAGAAGCGTGTAAGGGTAAACGAGATATCGACGCCGAAGCCGGTGAGGGTGGTGATGGAGAAGGGGTTCAAGAAGATGAATCTCGGTGGTGCGGTTTCAGCCTCCATCCAAGAACTCCCCTATCTCGGAAATCTGAAGGAACCCCTTCGGGTAGCCTTTGACGTTATCGGTCTAAAGGCTGACATGAACAGGAGTAAGGTTACGATCGACAAAGGAGAGTTCCGATTCCTCGAAAGGAGCGTGATTTCATGGCACGGCTCGATGGAAAAGACCGACGCCGGGGCCATAGCGGATGTTACCGTAGGTCCCATATCCGTCGACCTGGACGAGGTGTACCGGACGGCAAAGCCTTTTCTCCCTGAAGACGTCGGTCTCAATCTCCAGGGCCTGTCCCGGTCCCATGCGCTCACCATTGGGACAATCAAGCTTTCCGGCCCTGTCCCCAAGGGTCCTTTAACGATCGCCCTCGACGATCTCACCTTGCGTGTCCCGATGGTGAACCTGAAACAGAAAGAGATGTCGGTCTCTTCCAGGGAATCTTCCCTTTCAGCAAAAGACCTGAGGGTGGTCCTGAAGGATCTCTTCCCGTCTCAGGCGACTGGTGCCATGACTCTCCATATCGATGACCTCCGGGTCGGGGGACCGAAGGGAGTCCCCTATCTCGGAAATCTGAAGGAACCCCTTCGGGTAGCCTTTGACGTTTCCGGAGGTGGGGACATGCTGAAGACATTCACCATCACACAGTCGTTGCGGGTGTCTCCACTCAACCTAAAACAGGAGGCCCGCGTCTCGGTCTCGGGGCTCGACAAACTCATGAGCAAGGGCCAAAACCGGCCTTTGGCGGAGCTTCTCGAATTTATGGGTGGGAAGGCCAAATTCTCACTCGACATAGACAACACGGATGTTTCGTTCGTAGCAAAGGACGCCGCTGTGGCGGGGAAGATCGCAATCGGTGCGGATATTGACCTCCTTCCCCGTCGTGAGATCGGTCTGAGAGGGTGGATGCAGGCTCCGGGTTTGGATCTGACGTACGGGAAAATTGTGGACATAAAGAATCTCAAAAGCAGCCTCGCCGTGGCAAAACGGTATCGCCTCTCCATAAAGGAGGAGGGAGGCCCCACCGGTCCTCCTTCGGCCTTACCTTTCCGTCCAGGTGCTCAAGCCATCGGCGGAGGCGCCGCGCCGGACCGGAACCGAAGGCCCGGTGGTGGACAGGCTCATGAGCGATATCAGGGCGAAGGGAGGAGACCGAAGGACGTTCTCCGCTGAATCCGTCCACATCGGTCTAAAGCCCCTTCCGATAGACATCACACACACGGCCCTCGATTTCAGCCTCGAAGAGGGTCTTCCTTCGGTCGATTTTTTCCAGACCGACATTATGGGGGGTACGGTGCGGGGCTCCCTTTCGATCAAGCGAAGGAATGGCGTCTTCTTTGCCGATTTGAGATCCGCCTTCTCAGGGCTCAATGCACAGCGCTTGATCCCGGGGCCGCCGAGTGATATACGGAACGAAGAGGCCGAGGTGAGCGGTATGCTTTGGGTCGGGTTGCCCCTTTCGACATCCATAGACCGTCTCTTGCAGGACATGGAGTTCGAACTGGAGATCACCCGTATCGGTACGCGCGCACTGGAGAGGATGCTCTACGCCCTCGATCCTTATGAAAACAACGAGTCGATCGTCCGGCAGAGGAAGGTTCTCAGGATGGGCTCGGTCAGATGGGTACGGGCGGGCCTGAAGGACGGCATGCTCTCCACCTCAGGACAAGTGGAGGTGAAAGGTGTGAAGTTGGATCTTCCCAGGCTTGAGCGGCTTAATGTGGGGAGCCTGCCCGGCCTCGGCGGGTTCGAAGAGCGGCTCGCAGTCATCGGACCGGCCATCAAGATGCTCAACATCCTCTCCGCCAATACGATCGTGATTGAAAAGGACGGAAAGATAAAACTGCTGTAACGGAGACGAAGGCCTATGAAGAACGCTTTGTTGTTGCTCATGGTAGCTGCCCTCTGTGCTGGCTGCACGCTCGCGCGGGTGAAAGTCGATGTGGTGAGCGAGCGGACCTCCCTTGAAAACCAGGTGCTCGGCACTTACAACGCCCTCGATCGAGAAATGCTTCTTGTGGCCTCCGTTCGCGGTGTCGATACCGAAGGACACGTTCAAACCCCGCCCAGACAGAGTCGGGAACAGCAAGATGTCCTTCTGGCGATGCAGGTCTTGTCCTTTCATGAGGACGACCTCCAGGCCTTCAAGCAGCTCGGTTGGGTGGGCGAGAATAAAGAAGGGCTTCTCACCGTCTTTCCCATGACGAAAGAAAAGGTGCCCCAGGAATTGAAGGAATTCGCCGAACGCTATAAGGAGGAAGAGTTCGGATCGGTTGTCGGAAAGATCAACTCGGCCAGGGAGGTCGTGATGCAGAGGGTGATCGCGCTAAACGAGAACTTCACAGAGGCCGACCTCCCGGCGGTCCGCGGCGTCTTTGCAAAGCTTAACGCCGAAAACGCCAGGTCAGGGGAGAAATACCAGGCCGAAGACGGAACATGGAAGGTTAAGCCCTGATGGGCCACGAAAAAAGAATTCCATTTTTCATTGCATTGTTTCTCGTCTTCGCTCTTGATTCCCCGGTCTCTGCAAAAAAGGAAGGCCCCCTCCCCTTGCCCGTCAATAGCCCCATACAGGTCACCGCCGAAGCAGACTCCATTCTCTATGCCGATGTGTCGCGGGACGGGAAGAAACTCATCTATACGACCGGGAGGGTTGAATTCACCGATCTCTATCTGCGCTCCGCCGACCCTTCGGTCGTGATCCTCCCAGTGCGACTCACCGCCGACCCCGCCTCCGAGTCCGCACCCGCGTGCTCCCGAGATGGAAACCTCATTGCCTTTGTGGGCTCCGATTACGACGCGAAGGGAGACATTTACCTCGTGGATCTCAGCACAAAAGAGAAGGCGCCGAAGAGGCTTACTGGAAGGGAGACGGAAGATGGCGCCCCGGCTTTCTCGCCTGACGGAAAGAGGATCTATTTTCACCAATCGAGGCCTGGCGAGGAGGGAAGAAGGATGGTCGTCCTCGATCTCTCCTCAACTGACAAGGCACCGGAGGTCATCGACACCCGTGGGGACGCATCGTTTCCAGCGGTCTCTCCAGACGGGACCAAGATCGCATTCGTCTCCCACAGAAGCGATCCCAACGGCGACATCTTTTATCTCGACACAAAAGGCGGCAAGGTCGTCCAACTCACCAAAGCAGCTGAGATCGACCTCCATCCCGCCTGGGCTCCAGACGGCAGGTACGTCTATTTCACCAGGTTCGGCCTCGATACCGACCGCGACGGAAAGATCGCACCCAAGGATAACGCCTCCATCTTCCGCGTCGCGGTTGACGAGGACAATCCTACTGCCTATCCCGTGACCTCCGCTGCCTATTCCTGCTTTCAGCCGAAGGTCGCGGCAGGTCGGCTCTTCTTTCTCATCCACCAGGGGAGGCGTCAGCAACCTCTGGTCCCTGCCTGCCGAAGGTGAGATCCCGACCCGCCTAAGCGCGGCCGAACAGTTGGAGCTGGCGGATGGGATCGCAAACAAGGTGCCGCCCGATCCCTATCTCTGCCTTCTCGCCTACTACCGCGTCCTGGAAGCCTTCTCTTCGGAAGAACCCTTTGCCGGGAGGGCCGCTTATGAAACGGGAAGGCTCTATGTAAAGGTCGACATGCCAGAAGCAGCGGAGGCCGCTTTCAGGGTGTCGAGTACGGCCCACGGCCGGACGCTTCCGGAGGCCGCCCTCTCGGAAATTGAAACGGTTGTGATCGAGGCGAAGGGGAGATACGCTTCCGCTGAGACCTCCGCTCTGAAAGAGGAAGCCCTGAACAAGGGACTCACCGCCATCGATGGGATCGCTTCGCGACACCAGGGACTGCCGAAGGTCCAGGCACGGGCTGGCGTCGAGAAGGCGAAGCTTCTCCTGGTATTGAGCCAGAATCCTCCGTCGATTTTGAAGGCGATAGGATTCCTCGACCGAGTCATCGCCGAGTACAAGAACGAGAGGATCGAAGCGGCTGAAGCGCTGGTCCTCCGGGCCGACGCTTACGGCCAAGTGGGAATATCCGAACAGGTCTATCCCGAATACATCAAGGTGATCGACGACTATCCCGATATCGAGGAATGGGCAGACAGGGCCGTCGAACGCATTCTCGAAAAGATCCTGAAGGAATCCAAAAAGGGCAGGCTGGAGTACCAGGCCGAGGTCCTCCGGGGGATTGCCGAGAAGAACCGTTCCTCCCATCCGAGACTTGCCATGGGCGCGCTCAACCGGGTGGGAGATCTCTTCTACCGGGGGGACGAGTGGGAGGGGGCCAAGGCAGCATACCGGCAGGTGCTGGTTCAGTACCCGGTGGAGACAACCCAGACGGCTGCTGCAAGGCTCGCGCTGGCCGAGATCCTCTATAGGCAAGAGCGCTTCCGCGAGGCGATCGACCTCTATGAAAGGGAGCTTGCTCTGCGGTCCTACCAGGATCCTATTTACCTCCTCGCACGGGCCGGCTACATCCGAAAGTCCGTCGACTCAGGGGAGTTCCTCTATCGCATCGGAGAGGTGGCTTCGGCACGGAAGATCTTCAAGGAGCTGATCGATTACGATGGGTCAATCATCGAGGCCCACCGGGGCTATATCAAGTGCGCGGCAGCGCAGAAAGAGGTCCTCCCTCTCCTCGCGTCGTACAGAGACCGGCTAAAGCAGAGGCCCGACGATCCCGTGGCCAATTACACCCTGGGCCTTGGCCTCACCTATCTTGAAGACAGGTCCTCGCTCGTGGAGGCGAAGCCCCTCATCCTCAAGGCGATCAGCATCTACGGACAGTCCGAATTTTTCCACCAGACCCTCGGTTACATTTTTGAGGTTCTGGAAACGGTTTATGGAGAAATGGGGAACCTTGAGTACGCGATCGAATCCTACCAGAAGGCCTTTTTCCTGAATGACCCGAGGAATAACCCAACGAATCACGCCAATCTGCTCCTCAATCTCGGGAACGTTTATCATCTTCTCGGACAGCACCAAAGAGCCTACCAGTTCTACCGGAGGCGTTTGGAGTCCCCTATTCCCTTCGACAATGAGGAGACGGAGATCCTCTTTTACCGCCGTTTCGGTGCGTCGGCATTTCAGGTTCGGAAACCGGCCGAGACGATCGAGGCTTACAAAAAAGCGCTCTCCCTCATGGAGAACCGCGTGAGGCCGAAACAGGCCTCGGATGCCTTTGACAGGATCTCAAAATACATCAAGGACAACTTCCTCATGCCGGCATCGAAGGTTGAAGCGCTGAAGAAAAAGGCCGATGAAGTCGGTGAAAGACAGGCATCCATAAACCGTAGGCTCTTCAAACTAAGCCAGGCCGATCTGGCGTCGATCCGCGATCCCGGCTGGGAAGAATACCGGAGGGGCATGGAAGCGCTTCTCGCAGAGGAAAAGGCCCTCTTCCCCGCCATCACGTCCCTGGGCGAGGCGACGGCTATGCAGGCACCTGAGAGGGAGAAGGCAGTGCAGGATCTTAACTTCATGGCCCTGAAGGTATCGGACGCCTTGCGTTCTCCGGTCCGGTTCGCCGAACTTCAGGCTGAGATGTTCGACCGCCTCGGTCTCGCCTATCAGGAGGCGGGTGAATGGAAAAACGCGATAGAGACGTTCGAGAAGGTCTACGGCCTCAATCAGGCACTCGGACTCACCGTTAACCTGGCGAGGAACAGACGCTCGGCTGCATACAATCGCTACCTGCTTGCGGGGCAGCTCTCGGGAGACGAGCGTGTCGCTCAGCTCAGGAAGGCCTCCGAGGAATTCCAGGAGGCGCTCTCCCTCGTCCAAAAATATGGCGTGGTGAAGAAAGGAGAGGAGAGGGATAAGGCCCTGATCAGCGTTGCCCTCCAGGTCTCACTCGACACGGCCGCCGCCACAGAGGCTGCCTATGGCTTTTCCAAGGAGCAGGAGGAGCGGCTGGCCGAAGCCTTCATCACGCGCATCCTGACCGAACTGGGCGAGCTGGACCCCGCTCTGGAGATGACCCAAAAACAGCTCGGACGCTATCCGCCGGACAAAAGCATCGCCGAAAGAGATGTCTACGGAGTATCGCTCCTCTACCACAGGGCGGGCCATCTCTTCGCTGCCGAGGAAAGACCGGCCGATGCCTTTGACGCCTTCGGCCGCTCAGCTGAACTTGCCCATCGGATGGGAAATCCCGTGAACGCCGCAATCAACACGATGAATATGGCCCATGTCCTCGCTGCCATGCCCGAAGCCGATCCTGTCTTTGACACATTACGGCAGCGCCTTTACCAAGCGGATGAAAAGACCACTGGTCTCGTTTCCGGCGATAAAGCAATCGAGGGCTTGGCCATCCTCCCATATTACCATAACATCATGGGAGTCTACCTCATCGCCCTAGCCCCGGCTGCTGGAAAGGCCGACGTCGTATCGGCATCGACGCGAATGGACGCACTCCGGCGTGCCCTAGCCCATTTCGATAGAGGGCTCCGCTTCTTTAAGGAGACGGGCTATGACAGAAAAATGCTCTCCCTTGAGGCCGCACTCCACCTGAACACGGCCGCCGCCGCGTCCATGATGGGCGATGCCACAGGCGCGGCCACATGTTTCGAAAAGGCGCTGAAGGTCGCAATGGATGCGTTCCTTCCCGAGATCGAATGGAGGGCATTGAGCGGCCTCGGCCGGACCAAAGAGGCGCTCCATACGCTTTCGGCCATGACGCTCATTCGCGCCGGGGCAGGGCCGGAGGAGATCCTCCCGGCCTTTTCAGGACTCGTTCAGGCGAAGATAGAGAATGGGAAGACCGAAGAAGCCTTCAACCTTGCGGAGCGTCTTTCCGAGCTTGACAGGGTGCAAAGGCTTGCGTCTTTCGTGATCGGAGAGATCCCGGAAAGGGAGAGGACGCTTTATCGCGAAAGCTATCAAAGGGTCATTCGCATACAACAACTGAAGAAAGATATGGCTTCCGCAAAAGGTGAGGAAAGGGAGTATGTGAAACGCCGATTGGACCAGGAGACCGATCTTCTGTCGGAAAAATTGGGGAAGCAACGCGAGCGCATTCAGTATCTCAATGAGTTGGTGAAGGACCCGGGGTTTCAGGATGAAGTGATGATCTTGATCGCGCTCGCGATGCGAGCCGAGGAGGTAGCCGACGCCGCGGTTGCGACCGATGACGAGGAACGAAAAAAGGTCCTCAGTCGCGAGCACGCAGACCTGAGTGATCAATACGGAAAGACCCTGAGCCGAATTCTGTCGAGAGGCGAGGAGGAAGACGCCCCCAACATGGCTCCTCTCTTCGGACCGAAACCGGTCGAGGCCATCGATGTCATGGAAACCCTTTCGGAGGACGAAACCCTCTTCAGGCCTTTCAGGATGAGGGGCGATCCATCGGGATTCCTCGTCTTCAGGGTCACGAAGGAAGACCTGGAGGTTAAAAAAGTGTCTTCACTGGATCAGATCAGACTCCCCGAAAAAGGGAAAGCCACGATCGCCTATGAAGATAGGACGGCACTTCCCGGTGGACTCAAGCCATCGGCCTGCGCCTTGAGCGCGACGCATCTCATCAGGTCAACCCAAAACAGAAAACCGTTCAAGAGAACGCTCCTCGCCGTATCCTATGAAGGTTCGATCCCACCCTCCTATGCCGTGAAGACCCTTCCATCTTCTGCCGTCGAAAAAGATATCCCCGACGCGATGACGGGATCCCATCTCCTCCTTTTCGGCGGTTCCATCGCCCCTGCCCAGACCGTTCCGACGCGAGCAGCCGAGGTGCCCACTCGTTTCATCGGAATGGGATTTGACCGAGGCAGAAGACTCAGCCTACGCATGCTCGCAGCTGGGCTCCGCGATGTCTCCCTTGCGCTTCTGCCCGGGCTCCACCGTGAGGGCGTCTACGCGGCTGGGCATCTCTTTTCGATCTTCGGCTGTCCTACGATGATCCTTCCAGAGCGGACCGGAAAGGACTCCAATTTCATCGGAAAATTTATGGAGGCCTACGAGACCCAGGCGGCGGATGAGGCGCTAAAGAGCGCCCTTTCGCATACGACGGACTCATGGATGTTGCTTGGCTACCGGGGCATGGGTCCGGCCGAGGCGCGCAGGTTTGCCGAAGGGAATTTCGTGAAATACGTGAAAAAGGGACAGGTGGCCTTTGCGGCGAACGAGCCGGCCCGTGCCCTTTCGTACTTTGAGAACGCATTGGCCGTCGCGAAAGAGACCGATTCCCTCAAGACCCACCTCCCCAACCTCTATCGCTTAAGCCGTGAGTGTGCTTATAGGGCAGGTGACATGAGAAAGGCCGCTGAATATGCCTCGGCCCTTGTGGACTTGATCCAAAAGAAGGAACCCGATTCGAAGGACCATGCCGAGGCCCTGCTGAACTATGGCTTGGTGCTGTCGCGTCTCGAGCAATACGGGGTGGCGGCACCGCCTCTCGAGAAGTCTCTGGAGATCATGGCCAACCTCGAACTGGAGAGCGAACAGGTGAGCGCCCTCGCGAGTACGGGCCTCGTATTCGAGAATGCCACCGAGTACGACCGGGCCCTCGTCCATTTCAGGTCAGCCCTCGATCTCAGCCTGAAGCTCGACAAGAGAGAGCTGACCGCGCGTCAACACATGAATATCGGCCGCCTTTACGACCTCCGATTGAGCCGATACGCGGTGGCGAGGCAACACTACGAAAAGGCCCTCGGCCTCTACCTCGACCTGCGGGATGCGGCGGCCGCCGCACAGGCTCATCTCGACATAGGCCGCTGTTGCCGTCTGATGGGGAACTTCCCTGACGCCGAACTCCATTACCGTGAGGCGCTGAAGCTCGCCGGGGCGGCTTCGTCTGGGGACAGGCTGCGGGCGAAGATTGTCATCGAACAGGCCAACAACGCCTGGTTCCAGGCGCGATACCAGGAGGCCTTCGACCTACGGCAGGATGTCTACCAGGCGGCCGTGAAGGGCCAATGGCCCCTCGAGCAGGTGATCTCCCTGAACACATCTGGACTGATCTGGTGGACCCTGAACGAGAACGAACGCGCCTTGCGGGAGCTGAGGGAGGCCCTTTCCCTTGCGGGAAAGCTTGAGGTTCGGAGCGATGAGATTGCGACAACGCTCAATAACATCGGCGTCGTTTACCGGGAGATGGGGCGGTACGATGAGGCGCTAAAGACCTTCGACGAAGCCCTTGCGATAGACAAAAAACTGAAGTCCCGCTGGGCCATCGCTTACGACCTGCGCAATACGGCCCTGACCTATCTCCGGATGACACGTCCCGATCAGGCCTTACCGCTCCTGGAGGAAGCGGCGGCGGAGTCGCACGACATCGGTGACCGTGTCAACGAGGCCAAGTCTCTCCTGGGCCTCGGTGAGGCCCACTCCTTGGCGGGCAATGTTCCGAAGGCAAGGGAGGCCTTCGAGAGGGCACTGACCCTCTCCCACTCTATGGCGATACGCGAGACCGAGTGGCGGGCGCTCTACGGGCTCGGCAGACTTGCGCTTCGGGAAGACAAGAAGAAAGAGGCGAAGGAATGGCTCTTTAGATCGATCGACGTGATCGAGGGGATGCGAGCCGATATCAAGATCGAACAGCTCAAGGACGGCTTCATCACGAACAAGGTCGATGTCTACGAAACACTCGTCACGCTACAGTCAGACCTGGGCGAGACCGAAGCCGCCTTCGAAACCGCGGAGCGCTCCCGCGCCAGGAACTTCATTGATCTCCTCGGCAACCAGAGGCTGAGCCTGCAGAACGCTGTCGACCAGGAGCTTTACGAACGCCAGCTCAGAATGAGGGCGCGGATCGTGGAATATGAAGCCCTCGTGGCCCAGGCGGAGGATAAAAAGACGGCGGAGGTATACAGGACGTCTCTTGCACGGCTCAACGACGAACTGCGTGATCTCATGCTTGAAATACAGACGAAGAACCCCCAGCTCGCGAGTATCGTCTCCGTCGACCCCCTCAAGACGGACGAGGTGCAGAAGCTCCTTGAGCCGGGAGTTGTCCTGTTGGCTTATTATATCGTTCCTGATCAGGTACTCTGCTGGGTGGTGAAGAGAGAGGGGGTGAAGCTCTTCAGGACCCCTTTGAACCGGTCGGCCCTCGGGGAGTCGATCCTGGCATTTCGCCAGACGATCCAGAACCTCGAACCGATCGAAAAGCTTTCAAAGGAACTCTTCAGTAAACTGATGTCGGCCGTCGTACCTGAGGTCGAAGGTGCGAAATACCTCGGAATCGTGCCCCACAGCTTTCTCCATTACCTTTCCTTCGCAACCCTTTACGACGGTGCCCAGTATGCAGCCGACCGCTTTCCGCTCTTCTATCTCCCAAGTGCGAGCGTGCTCAAGTATACGCTGAGCAGGAGGACGGACAGTAAAAACCCCCAGGTCCTTGCCATCGGAAATCCCAACCTCAACGACCCGGCCCTGAACCTCCCCTTTGCCGAGCAGGAGGTCGAGACGATCCAGTGGAATTTTGACAAGGTCACCCTTTTGACAAAAGAGAGGGCCACCGAGAGCTGGGTCCAGGGGAACATAGGGAAATTCGGAATCATCCACATCGCATCCCATGGCACATTCGATCCGATCAACCCGCTCTTCTCGGCGATCAAGCTCGTCAAGGACGAGAAGGCCGACGGCAACATGGAGGCGGCCGAGGTTTTCGGTCTTGGGATCAATGCCGATCTAGTGCTCCTGAGCGCCTGCCAGACTGGCCTAGGTCGAATCACCCAAGGAGACGACGTGATCGGCCTGAACCGGGCCTTCTTCTATGCGGGCACGCATTCAATCATTTCGAGCCTCTGGCGCGTGAGTGACATCTCGACCGGGGTGCTGGTGAAACAGTTCTACCGTCTTTACAGCTCTTACAACAAGGCCGAGAGTCTCCGAAGGGCCATGCTGCATGTTAAGAACCGTTATCCCCATCCCGGCTACTGGGGCGCCTTCATTCTCTCGGGCGATTATTACTAAGTTTTCCGAAACAGGTTAGAATAATGAGGCGAAAATGGATTCTATTTTCATGGAGGATACGATGATGCGTCGAAAGAAATTTTTTGTCCCGATCGTTGCTCTTGCCCTCATGATGACCGGCGCGGTCATGGCCGCGGAGATGTTATGGGTTGATCTCCGAGGGGGCCAAGCTCAAGATGGAACCGAGCGCTTCTTCCGAGACCATCGAGGGACTGCCGGTGGGGTCGGAGCTGATGGTGGATTCCTCAGAGGGAAGCTGGTACAAAGTCACGACGAAGTCGAATAAGACGGGATGGATATACCGTGGCAAGGTATCCTCCACGCAGCCTGAGGGAAAGGAGGACAAGGGCGGAGGCGGTCTCTTCGGGGCATTGCCCGGAAGCAGCATCCAGGTGAGCGCTGCTGACACGTCGAGGAGCATAAGGGGGCTCTCGCCTGCGGCAAAGGAATATGCTGCAAGTGCAAATACGCCCGAGGCATATCAAAAGGCCCTCGACAGGGTCCTGGCCCTGAGGGTTACCGATAAGGAAATCGAGGATTTCCTTATAGAGGGAAAGATAGGGGAATACAGCAGATAAGACTCCCATGATGGAGGAGAGGAATCATGAAATCACTTCGCTTGTTGGCTCTGATGATCATCTGTTTTCTTACGACAGGCTTTCAGCTGGGTGACTTTCTCGGCGATACGCTGACGGGTCAGGAAGAACAGGAAAAAAAGGAGACCTATCAGAAAGAATACAAAAAGGCGCGTGAGAGGGGCATGAGCGAAACGGAGGCCGATCGTCACGCCCGGGAGGCTGCTGAGAAAAAGGCCGGAAAGCGCAAATCATTGATTGAAGGCGTTGGTGCAATTTTGAGCAGCACCGGAGAGATCGACTACGAATCGGAGATGGCCATCGGCGAGAGCCTTGCCCTCGAGGGATTCAAGCGGTACGGCGTTCCAGTGAACGACGAGGGTTTCCAAAGGTACGTTAATCTCCTTGGCAACGCCGTAGCGCGAAACTCGATCAGGCCTGAGATTCTTTACCGATTTGTTGTCATCGAAAGCCCGCTTTATAACGCCTTCGCCTGTCCTGGCGGCATCATCTTCATCTCCTCCACCCTCGTCAAATCCATGGCGAACGAGTCCCAACTTGCAGGAGTCCTTGCCCACGAGGTTTCCCACGTGGGTCATAAGCACGCACTCAAGTCGATCAGGCGCGCCAAGTTTTTCGAAGGTGTCGGCAAGATCACGGCAGGCCAGCATGAAGGGCGATAAGGGCAAGGAGTTCCAGGGAATGATCGGTGACCTGCAGGGTGTTCTTTTTGACAAGGGCCTCGATAAAGAGATGGAGTTTGAGGCCGACCTCTCGGGCATGGAGGCTGCCTACAGGACGGGCTACGACCCGTCGGCAATGATCGAGGTCCTGTACACGCTCCGGGAGAAGGAGAGCGGGGCGACCAAGGAAGGATCTTGGTTCTCGACCCACCCACCCCTCGAAAATAGAATCGAAAAATGCCAGTCAGCGATGGGAAAATATCCCGACGCTAAGAGCCTGGCCAAGGAAGAGAAGCGCTTCGCGTCCTACAGGACGAAATTGCCATAAAGGAAGGAGGCTGGTGCCCCCGCATGATTTGACCTGCCGCACCCACAGCTTAATTACAGTCGGCAAAAAAATGGCCTCTTTGGAATTGCGAGGCAAAGAGGCCAGGTTTGTAAGTGATTGAATTTATTGGCGGAGGCGCGTGGGAGTTCCTTCGTTTCGCTCAGGACAGGCTCACCCGCACCTCACGCACTCCCCATCTTCCCGGAGCAAAACAGCCAGCTATGTTGGCGGAGGCGCGTGGGAGTCGAACCCACCCAAGGCACCGCGAAGGGCCTCGCACTGGATTTGAAGTCCAGGAGCAGCACCGGCCACAACCCGCCTCCAGGTTTCAGACTTGCAGCGCTCTGATATCAAGACTCCAAGGCTTCAAGACTTCGCTGCTCACGACAGGAAGAAACCTCTCCTGAGCGCCCATCTTTACCTTTAGTTTTTTCGGGGGCTTTTGTCAAGGTGAAAGTGGAAGCGATCCCTCTCTGCCGCTGAATCCATTCCCCGTTTTTCTTCCTTTCCTTGCGCCCCGATCTTATTCCGGCTGGAATCTCTCGATCTGAAGCTCACCCAGGCCCAGATCCTGAAGTTGCCCCTGGATCTTTTCCCCATCTCCCAACACCGCAATGAGCAGGCTGTCATAGGGAAAGAGATCGCGGGCAGCGGAGTTGGCTTCCTCCAGGGTCACCGCTTCAATCCTCTTCTGATAAGTGTCGATATAATCGAGCGGCAATCCGTAGAATGCGACGTCTGCCAACTGGGCCACCAAGGCCCCGGCTCTTTCCAGGGCGATATAGTAGATTCCCTTCTTATAGGTCTTGACCTTTGCCAGCTCTTCGGGGCTAAGGCCTCCCTCACGGAAGATTCGTACTTGCTCCAGGATGGCGGATATGGCCTTTCCCACATTCCCGTTCTGCGTCGAGGTCTCGATCACGAAAGAGCCCCCGGCCTTTCCCATGGAGAAATGGCTATCAATACTATAAGTGAGTCCCAGGTTCGCCCGGATTTGATCCATCAGACGCGAGCTGAACCCCATGCGACCCAAGATGCCATTGGCCAAAGAGAGAGGGAAGTACCGAGGGGTATCGCGGGGTACCCCGATATTTCCCATGAAGATCTGGGCCTGGGTCACATCGGGCTTATCGATCAGGATCACCCTTCGGCCTCGGAGGGAGGCGGGTGGAGGCACGGAGGCCATCTTAAGCTCCCCCTGAGCCCAGGGGGAAAACAGGGCCCTTAACTTCTCTGCCATACCGGCGGCATCGAAGTCGCCCACTACCACCAGGATGGCTTGATTGGGCAAGAAGAAGCGGCGATAGAAGGCCTCCACATCCTCCCGCTGAATGGAGGCCAATGACTGGCGGGTCCCGTTCAGGGGATGGCCATAGGGGTGATCCCGATAGAGGAGGGAGCGAAACTTCCTCTCAATAATGGTCCCTGGGTCCTCGTTGGCCTGCGAAAGAGCGGCCAGGGCCTGCGCGCGCTGGCGGTCCAACTCCTCCTGGGGGAAGGTGGGATGCAGCAGGCAATCGAGCAAAAGATCTAAGCCCCGGTCGATATCCTTGGAGAGCACCTCCAGGGAGATGGAGCAATAGTCATAATTGGCACCAGCGGAGAGGCTTCCACCCAAAAAGTCAATCTCCTCCGAGATCTGACTGGCATTTCGCTCGGTGGTGCCCTTGAGCAGAAGGTCCGCAGCAAGGGATGCCAGGCCCGCCTTGTTCGTCGCTTCCTGGGAGGCTCCACCCGGCAGGATGAGAAGGAAATTCGCAATGGGGATCTTACGGTATTCCTTCAACACTAGGGTAAGGCCATTAGGGAGTTGGGTGCGGGATACTTCCCCCAGCATGGCCCAGGCCGATGGGGCAAAGGAAAGGAAAGTGGCGAGTATGCAAAAGGCGCAGGTCCAGATCCAGGTAATGGCTCTTCTTCTCTTCAGACCGCTTCTCGTCCCCATGACCTCACCTCCCCTCCCGAATCGGAACCAGGACCAGCGTGGTACGGCGATCCGGATCAAAGTACTTTTTTGCCACCCGCTGGATATCCTCCAGCCGCACTCGATTCAACTTGTCCAGGATCTGGAAGAGCTGCTGGTAGTCTCCGAAGACCACCTGGTGATAGCCCAGCATCCGGGCGCGGGAGGCGTTGCCCTCCATGCCCCGAATGACTTGAGCCTGGGCGATATTTTTGGCCTTCTGCAGATCCTCCTCCCGGACTCCCTTTCCTTGGATTTCCTGCAGGATCTGGTTCAGGGAATCCTCCGCCTCCTTCAACTCGTGATCGGGTTTCATCTGGGCATAGAAAAGGAAAAGGCCCGGATCGATGGCGTCGTGAAGGCCAGCCCAGGCAGAGGTTGCGATCTGTTGCTCATAAATGAGACGCCGATAGATCAGGGAACTTTCTCCTGAGGAGAGGATGCCCTCCAGCAGCGAGAGGGGATAGGTATCCTCCGACTGCACGGAAGGACCTTGATAGGCAATCATCAGGGCAGGGAGCTCTGCCTCCTTCTTGATCGAAACGCGCCGCTCCCCGCGCTGCGGGGGCTCCGCATTGACCACCGAAGGCGGAGCAGGCTGGGCGGGAATTCCAGAAAAATATCTCTCCATCAGGGCCAGGGCAGGGGCCTCCTCCACATCCCCCACCAGGATGGCTACTGCGTTGCTGGGCGAATAATAGCTTGCCAGATAGGCCTTCACCTGCTCCAGGGTAATGGCATCCAGATCCCCCATCCAACCGATGACCGGCCAGCGGTAAGGATGGGCCAGGTAAGAATTGGCGTAGAGCTGCTCATACATCGTGCCGAAGACATCATTCTCGGTCCGCATCAGCCGTTCCTCTTTGACCACCCGCCGTTCCCGGGCGAAATTGGCTGCCTCGATCTTCAGATGCTCCATCCGGTCGGCCTCCAACTCCAGGACCTTTTCCAAGGCCGAGCTGGCAAACTCCTCCCAGTAGAAGGTATAGTCTTTGGTGGTGGCCCCATTGGTGTACCCGCCGGCTGCCTCGATGATGCGGTCGAATTCCTTGGGAGGAAACTTGTCGGTGCCGCTGGAAAATCGGAGATGCTCTAACAGATGGGAAATCCCAGTGGCCCCCGGCATCTCATTGCGAGATCCAACCTTGAAAAAGACGCAGAAGCAGGCAATGGGCAGGGAGTGATCCTCCGAGATCAGCACGGTCATGCCATTCTTCAAGGTGTGCTGGGAGACCGGGAATTGCTGGGCCTCTGCTGGTGCCCAGGGACTGCTCACAAGGAACAGGAGGAGCCCCAGGATCGGCAACAGGAGGAGCAAGATTTTCAGCGAAGGAAACGAATTCCGGAAAGACCTCATGCGCATCCACATCCTTTCTTTCTTTTGTTCATTGCTTCATTGGATGATCTTGAACTGGGCCAAGATCCAGATCAGGCACGCCACCCCACTGCCCAGGATACAACCCACCCAGAGTACGAGCTTCGTATACCAGGGCGGCTGGAATTCTCTGGGTATCCACCTCTTATTGGCATAGAGGATGTGGGCCGCGCCGATCCCCCGGGCGAGAAGGGCCAGGAAGGAGGCCATGAGCCAGAGGGTGAAGGGGGGGGCGACCCGGACCAGATAGAAGCCGGCCCCAATGGAGAGGAACACCGCCAGGAAATAATAGAAACGATAGGAGTGCTTCTTCCGCAATCTGGGAGTGGTGGCCACGGCATCGGCCACGGTGCGGCCGATGAAGCCATCGAAAACAGCGAATTCCGCATCGTAGAGGGTGACGAAGATGAAGATCAGGAAGATGGCGGAGGCCAAGGGGCCGAACTGGCCGGCGATGGTGGCCATCTGCAGGGGGACCTCCAGGCCCTTTGCCACGATCCCATTTCTATAGAGGTAGGCATGTCCGGCCACCCCATAGAGGTAGGTTCCGAGCATGGCTCCAATGATGGCCCACCAGAGGATCAGGCTCCATTTGGCCACTTTGCACCACTGCTTCATCTTGGCCATCTCGGATGGGTCATGCACATCGAAGGTGATGGGATCGGTGCTGATCTCCTCCGGGGGACGGAGGGCGCCGGTCATCCGGCCCGTGTGCTTGCCCATGCCCCATCCGGCCTCCAACACCCAGAAGGTGATCCACATCAAGGCGCCGCCGGGCTGCTGAAAGAGGGAGAAGGCCAATTGGAGGGGGAAATCCTTGGGGTAGCCGGCCAGGCCAAAATTGAAATATCCCCAGAGGACGTCCAGGTAATCCTTGGGAGTGGCCACCAGGGCGGCAATGATGATCACGCACACCAGGTTGATGATCATGACGAAGGTGAAGATGGTGGCGATCACCTTGTAGATGTAGCGGGAAAAGGCGAAGACCAGCATGACCAGGATGAGTGCCGCGACGCACCACCCATAAAAGGTGCCCCAGTGGGTAAGCTTATGCATCGCTGCTGCGGATCCGGACAGGTAGGAAGGCCACACATAGCAGAGGATGGCGTAGGCCCCCCAGAACCAGGGCCAGAGGCCCCGCGGAGGGATATCCCGGGTCATGGAGAAGAAGGATCTGCCCGTGAGCATAGTGTACTTGATGCATTCATAGACCATGAAGGCTTCAAAGAGGGTGGAAAGGGTCATGAACCAGAATAGCTTGTACCCTCCTAAGGAGGCGGCGTAAGGGATGAGCATCGTCTCCCCTCCGCCCACCGAGACCCCAAAGTTGATGGCCATGGGGCCCAGGGCGGCGGTGATCCCGATGAGGGTCAAGGGAAATGGATCCGGAACCTTGAAGACCTTCTGATTTTGGGCCACGACTTCCTCCTCTCCACCGATCGGTGATGGATTGGTCCGTTCCGCGCCGGCGAGACCAATCGGGGACATCTTGCCCGATTTGCCTTCTCTTGTCAATCACCTTGGGGTGTTACCGCGGGACTCCTGGTAGCCACTTCCGGGCTCAGCGTTCCTGGGCTGCACCACAAAAATGTTGCATGATGGGCTGCTTTGCATTATCTTGAGATGGTCTTTTCTGGTTTCTTGACCTCATGCGGGGATAGGAATTTCTCCGAAGAGGGTTTTTCTCTGATTCTTTCTAAGGATGGGAACAGGAGGTAGCGCTCATGGCAGCATGGACCGCGACGGAGCTGACACAAAGGGACCGGCAGCATCTCATACATCCCCTCTATCATCCCAATGACCATCAGACGCCCCTGATCTTCGCGCGGGGCGAGGGGATTTACCTGGAGGATGTGAATGGCAAGCGCTATATCGATGGTCTCTCCGGCCTCTGGAATGTGGTGCTGGGCCATGGTCGGGCCGAGCTGGCCGAGGCGGCCGCAGCCCAGATGAAGACCTTAGCCTACTGCTCCTCCTATGTGGGCTCCTCGAATATCCCTGCCATCGAGCTGGCCAACCGCCTGGCGGAGATTACCTATCCCAGCCTCAATATGGTCTTCTTCACCAGCGGAGGATCAGAGTCCACCGAATCGGCCTTCAAGACCGTCCGCTATTATTGGAAAGTGAAGGGTAAACCGGAAAAGATCAAGATCATCGCCCGGGAGCACGCCTATCATGGGGTCACCCTGGCATCCATGAGCGCCACTGGCATCACCCCCTACTGGACCATGTTCGAGCCGAGGGTTCCAGGATTCTTACACTGCGCCTCTCCTTATTCCTATCGCTTTGAGGGCGCCCGCCCCGGGGAGAGCATCGGAGAGGCGGCGGCCCGCTCCCTGGAGGAGATGATCCTGCGGGAAGGGGCGGACACGGTGGGGGCCTTCATCGCCGAGCCGGTGCAGGGAGCCGGAGGGGTCATCCCCCCACCCGATGACTATTTCCCCCGCATCCGGGAGATCTGCACCCGCCATCAGGTCCTCTTCGTTGCCGATGAGGTCATCACCGGATTCGGTCGCACCGGCCGTCGCTTTGCCCTGATGCGCTGGGGAGTCGAGCCGGACATCATCGCTTTCGCCAAGGCGATCACCAGCGGGTACATCCCCCTGGGCGGGATCATCGTCTCCGACGAGATCAAGGATGCGATCCTCTCCGCTCCTCCCGAGAAGCGCTGGATGCACGCCTTCACCTATTCGGGGCATCCCACCTGTTGTGCCGTGGCCCTGCGGACTCTGGATATCATCGACCGGGAAGGGCTGGTGGAGAGGGCAGACAAGATGGGGGCCCGGCTGATCCAGGGATTGAAAGGATTATCGGATCTGCCCATGGTAGGGGATGTGCGGGGATTGGGCCTCATGGCCGCAGTGGAATGCGTGAAGGACAAGGCCACCAAGGCCCCCTTCGATCCGAAGCTCAATGTGGGGGTGAGGGTGCACAAGGCCGCCATCAAGAGGGGCCTTTTCTCCCGGGTGAAAGGGGATTCCTTCCTCCTGGCCCCGCCCCTGATCATCAACGAGGAGCAGGTGGATCAGATCGTGAACATCCTGGGCGAGGCCATCCAGGAGGTGGCCAAAGAGGTGGTGTGAGCCCACCATCCCTTCCCTGATCTGAATGCTCCGTCGTCCCTTCGCAGGAGGTAAAAAGACGCAAAAGATGAAGGCACCGGAAAGATCTCTGGTCAGAAAGCCCCGGTGCCTTCCTATTTGCGGGAAAGGGGATGCCTGGACGGAATGGATGAGATTAGTACAAGGAGGGCAAGCGTGATTGACCATGAGGGGCGCAGCAGGGAGTTTGAGCGCCAGATCATCCAACTCCTCGAGGCCTCCGGATTTCAGGTCCAAACCAATGTGACTGTGGGCGGGGTCCAGCCAGATATCGTAGTGGCCGTTCCCGACGGCAGGATCTACGTGGTAGAGGTCAAAGCCTGGGAAAAGAGGCCAGGGTTTACGGTGCGTGCCGCCCGCCAAGTCCAACTCTTCCAGCAGGAGATCGGTGTGGACGGGGCCTATGTAGTCGTCAAGGATCTGGAACGGAGCCGCCCGCAGACTGGCGTTGTCATGGCGAAAGACCTCGTCAGCGCCCTACGCAAGGATGTAAGCGAGGCCAAGGGCGAGGCGAGGAGGCAGCCACCCTCCCTGAAATCTCCCGGAAAGATCGTCTTTGCCGCCATGCCCTTCTCAGGGGACTACGAGGATGTTTTCTTCGTGGCCATGGCGCCGGCTGCCGAGGCGGTGGGCGCCGTATGCAAGCGGGTGGATCGTGAGGAATACGCGGGGAATGTCGTGGAAAAGGTCAGGTACATGATCCGGGAGTCCATCGCCGTAATCGCCGATCTCTCGGAATCGCGGCCTAATGTATTGTATGAGGCAGGCTTCGCTCACGCCCTCGACAGGCCGACTGTCCATATCTGCTCCACGCCCCTGAAGGACCTCCCCTTCGATATGGCCCAATGGAGCACCATCGAATACCAGAAAGGGCAGACCCACAAGCTGCGATCCATCCTCACCAACCGCCTCCGCACCATACTGGCCTGAAAGGGAAGGCCCATCCAATCTGAATTGGGAACCTGGATTACGGACACATCCCCATTGCATTATCGGGCCAGGGATGCTCACCGCGGAAGGCCGGCCTTGATGTAGCCCTCCAGAAGGTGCTGTCGATCCTTTTCATGAAGGTTCCATTGTCTCTTTGCAGGCGGCCAAGGCGCGGACGGTCTCGACGGTGTTCTGGCTCTTCAGGCGGGTTAGGTCAGAATCGCGGTTCCAAGCCAGCTTGCTTGCACAGTTCGTTGGCCGTCACCCTGTCCAGTGCACGGTGTCTCTTTATCGGAATCGTCTTTTCACTATTTGTATAGATCGAGTGTTTCTTGCCTTCCCGCAGCAGGGTAAACCCATTTTCTTCGAGATATTTGATCAAGTCTCGCCGTTTTACCGACACCTCAAATCTCGACGGGTATTTGTTCCAGGAGGGCCCTCCCGACAGGGATTTCCCTATGCTGCTGTCGATAAGCCTGAACCATTTCCTGCAGAGCATCGCGAAGCATCTCTCTGCAATCCTCCAAGGTCCTCCCCTCTGTGATTACCTCCGGCCATTCTACCAATTGGCCCATGTACCCTGAGTTTATCTTGGTATACTTCGCCATATAGGTGTTAATCATTTCACGCTCTCCTATGCTTCGAAATCAGGGGGAATTACGGACCCTCCCCCATTTCCTCTTTTACCGCGGAAGCCCGGCCTTGATGAAGCCCTCTACGGCGTGCTGTCGATCCTTCTCGTGGAGAAACGGCGCGCGACTGGCCCAATCGGAAGCAGAGAAGGAGGGGTTATCCTTCAGGAATTTCTCTGCCTCGGCACGGGCTTCCTCCATCCGACCCAGATAGGCGAGGCAAGCGGCCAGGAGTCGCCTGGGAGAGAAGCAGCCAAAGGGGTCAGACCTACACTTTGCACAGGCTCGAGTCCTGGCGAAGGCTGCGAGTCCGATGGTGGTTGAAACATCTGCGCAAACACGAAAAGGCACAGTATATTTACACCCAAAAGATCTAATCCGATGCCTTCCTTTGCCTTCCTTTTTCCCTCTCACCTCCCGCGGAAAACGGAAGCATCCACAGAACTCGCCAAAGGAATCGGAGTCATGAGACTTGCGCCAAGCGGTGGAAAAAACTTCGCTCTCAGGTTCTATCTACTCTCATCCACTTGCGTTGTCAATCCTTTTTCCAGTTGATTAAAGAGAGATTATTCGGTAAAAGGTACCCGTTGTTGTTTCCCGTGGAACGAGCATTTGGATCAAGCCACCTCTGATCGAGAGGGGGAAATCCGCTGAGAGAGCATGAATCAGCGAAACATAGAGGATGGAGGAGATCAAAGAGATGAGGAAAGTGATTAACCGGGCACCGATGCCAGAGGAAAAGACCCTTGAACAATACCGGGGCTTCCTGAAACTGTTCAGCCCCAGCTGCGTCATCGCTGATTCCATGGAGCGGTCGGGAATCATGCGAAGCTGCATCAAACCCGTAGATCCGTCCAATTGCCGGATCTGCGGCCCGGCCCTTACGGTTCGCCTCTTTCCGGGCGATCTGGTGGATTGTCTGGATGCCCTGGGGGTGGCCCGGAACGGCGATCTGATCGTGGTGGACGCCCGGGGAGAGACGGAGACCTCGATCTGGGGAGGCCTGATGGCCGGACTCTGCAAGCAGAAAGGCGTGGTGGGGGCCGTGATCGATGGGGCCTGTCGCGATATCGACGAGGTGAAGTATCACAAGTTCCCCCTCTTCTCCCGGGCCATTGTGCCAAGATCTACCCACACCCCCTACTCCAAACGGATGGAGCCCATCGAGATCAATGTCCCCATCGAGTGTGGCGGGGTGATCGTTTACCCCGGCGATCTGGTGCTGGCTGATGAGATAGGCGTGGTCGTGATCCCCATGGCCGAGGCGGCCCTGGTTGCGGAGAGGGCAAAAGATCTCTTCGATCAGGAAGAGCTCACCCGGCAACGGATCGCGGAGGGCAAGACCCTGGAGCAGATCCTGGAGGAGTTCGGAAGGCTATAGTGGGTGCTACCAATTCGAAGAAAGGCCTTCTTTATCCCTCAAAGGATGCAGTCTGCCCTTGCAGAAATCACGGCAGAGAGGAGAGGGATGGGTAAATGGGAGAGGCGAGTCCCCACCATACATGGAAAGGCTGCAATAAAGATGGAGAAGAGGCCGATTAACAGGTCAGGATCGAGCCCGAGCGAGGGAGAAGTGGATCTGAAGCTCATGGAGATCCATCGGGCGGCCAATGACGAGGAGGCCCTAGTAATCAGGGGTCTGCTGGAGAGCCAGGGCATCCGCTGTATCCTGCGCTCGGGGGTCGTCCACGCCGTCCACCCCTTCAGCATTGATGGCTTGGGGGAAGTCCGAATCCTGGTAGCAGAAATGGATGTCCCGGAGGCGAAGGCCCTCCTTGTCACCCCCTGGAAGAGAGTCCCTCCTCGAAATTCCGCCCGTTAGATCGGGTCCAAGAAAAAGGGGCGGCCTCTGCTCTGTATCTGGGGTACCTTGCAGAGGTCTGTCCGTCTTTCGAGGCTTCGCGTGGGCAGGGGGATCCCGGGATGTCCTTTGGAGGTCATGACGCAATAGGAGGAGCAACCCATGTTGTCTGCCGAAGAGGCTCAAAGAATCATCTTGGAAGACATGAAGGTCTTGGGACTGGAAAAGGTCCCTCTCCTTTGTTCCTTAGGCCGGGTCCTGGGAGAAGATGTAGCCTCGGAGACGGATATCCCGCCCTGGGATAACTCCGCAATGGATGGCTACGCCGTGCGGGTGTCGGATCTGGAGGGGGCGTCCCCGGAGAGGCCAGTATCCCTGCGGGTAGTCGAGGATCTTCCCGCAGGGAAGCTTTCGAGCCGCCTCTTGAAAGAGGGGGAGGCGATCCGAATCATGACCGGCGCCCCCGTGCCAGCAGGAACGGATGGGGTGGTACGGGTGGAGGACACGGCAAGGGATGGAGAGAGCGTCCGGATCTTGCAGAGGATTGGGGAGGGTGAGAATATCCGGCGCAGAGGAGAGGATATAAGGGCAGGGGCAAGGGTCCTCTCCCCGGGTACTCTGTTAGGGGCGGCTGAGGTCGGAGTGCTGGCCTCCGTGAATCGAGGGGCGGTGTATGTCCATGGGAGGCCGCGGGTGGCGATTCTGGCTACCGGGGATGAGCTGGTGGATGTGGGGCAAAAAAGGGCCCCCGGCCAGATCATCACCAGCAACAGCTACACGTTGGCCTCTCAGGTAAGGCAGTGTGGGGCAATTTCCATCGACCTGGGTATTGCGAAAGATGACCTCCAGATCCTGCGAAGCAAGATTGCAGAGGGATGCAAGGCCGATATCCTGATCTCCTCCGGTGGCGTATCCATGGGTGATTACGATCTGGTAAGGGATGCCCTGATCGACATGGGCGGGGAGGTAAAATTCTGGCAGATAGCGATTCGGCCCGGCATGCCCACCACCTTCGGTATCCTGCAGGGGACGCCCTTCTTCGGGCTTCCCGGCAACCCGGTCTCCTCCATGGTCTGTTTCGAGATCTTCTGCCGTCCTGCTCTGCTGAAGATGAGCGGCCATTCTCATCTATTTCGTCCCTGGATCGAGGCTGTGACCCAGCAGGACATCAAGACCAAGGCAGGAAGGAGGCATTTTCTCCGGGTCCGATTGGAGAGAAAAGATGGGGAGATACGACTGCAGCTTACGGGGGATCAGGGGTCGGGAATCCTCACTTCCCTCAGCCATGCCCACGGGCTGGCAGTGATTCCAGAAGAGACCTCCGTGGTCAGGGCAGGGGAGCGGGTGAAGGTGTTCCTCTTGGACCAGGGCTTGGAGATCCTGGGGGACGAGCCGGCCTGATCCCTTGATTTCCCCCTAGCGCGCCCTCGCCCTCTCTGCTGTCCGATCCGCAGGCCGAGCGGGCGCCCCGCGAAGTCCCGGGAATCCCAGGGAGGTGCGGATCAGTTCGGCCAGGACGGCGGAGATCCCTGGCACTTCCTGCAACTCTTCGAGGGAGGCCTCCTTCAATCTTGCTACGTTCCCGAAGCGTTTGAGCAGGGCCTTCTTTCTCTTTTCCCCAATTCCTGGGATCTCATCCAATGCCGAATGGATGCCCCGCTTTCGGCGCAGCAGGCGATGGTAGGAGAGGGCGAAGCGATGGGCCTCGTCCCTGACGCGCTGCAACAGGTGAAGAGCGGGCGAATCAGGAGGCAGGCGCAGCGGGGCCTGTTTGCCTGGCAACCAGATCTCCTCCTCCTCTTTGGCTAGGGCCAAGATCGCCGCATCAGAGACCCCGTAAGCCTTCAGGACTTGGAGTCCCGCGTGGAGCTGTCCCTTGCCTCCATCCAGCAAGATGAGGTCGGGCAGCGGGACCTCTTCCCGATGCTGCAGGCGCCGCCGCAGCACCTCCTCCATCATTGCGTAATCGTTGGCTCCCAGGACGGTCTTGATCTTGAAGCGGCGATAATGATCCTTTCTCCAATCTCCTTCTTTCCAGGCGATCATGGAGCCGACCGCCAGGGTGCCGGAGATATTGGAGATATCGTATGCCTCCAGGGTGCGGATCGGTCCGGACAGACCGAGCGCCATTTGGAGGCCTCTGGCCCCCTCCTCCTGGTCGGTGGTGGAAGACAGGGAACCGGGGAGGACCTGCCCTGCGTTGGCCAGGGCCATCTGGAGAAGCCTGAGTTTCTTCCCTCGGCTGGGTACCACGATCCTGACCTGCTTCCCGCTCTTTCCCTTCAACCATTCCCTCACCAGTCCCTCCTCTGGAATGGGAAAGGGAAGGACAATCGTCTGGGGGATGCTCCGGTTTCTCGAATAATATTGCTGGAGGAAGGAACCCAGAAGGATCTCCTTCTCCCCCTCCTCGGTGCCGCGAAAGAGAAACGATTCCCTTCCCAGGAGCCTGCCCTCCCGGAAGGTGAAGCCCTGGATGGATGCCGCCTCTCCCTGGAAGGCGAGACCGAAGACATCCAGGTTCTCCCGCCCCGAAGAGATCACCCTCTGTTTCTCCAGGGCCCTCTTAAGGGAGGTTGCCTGGTCCCGGATCTTGGCGGCCCTCTCGAAATCGAGGCGGGCAGCGGCCTCCTTCATGGAATGTCTGAGCTGACGCAAAAGATCCCTTCTCTTGCCCTCCAGCAAGGCTTTTGCCTGATCGATCAGCACAGCGTATTCCTCTTCGGAGACGACTCCGGTGCAGGGGCCGAGGCATCGACCCATGTGATACTCCAGACAGGGGCGGGGAGAGGGCCTTACCCTCTTGCATTTTCGGAGAGGAAAGGCCTTATGGATCAGGGCTAAGGTATCCCACATGGCAGAGCTCGGGACGTAGGGCCCGAAGTAGAGGGCCCCATCACCTTTGATCCGACGGGCCACGGCCAGCCGGGGGAAAGGTTCCTTCCGGTCGATGCGGATGAAGGGATAATGCTTGTCATCGCGGAGGATGATATTATATCTGGGTTTTTGCTCCTTCACCAGGTTGCTTTCGAGGATGAAGGCCTCCAATTCGCTGTTGGTGAGGATGAAGTCGATATTGCGAATCTGGGAGACCATGGATCGAAGCCGGGGAGTAAGGGTGGCAGAGTCCTGGAAGTAGGAGGCTACCCGCTTGCGGAGGGATAGGGCCTTGCCGATGTAAAGAGGCCTTCGCCGGCCATCTCTCATGGCGTAAACCCCCGGTGCGTCAGGGAGGGCCTGGATCTTCTCCCGGAGTGAAATCAGGTCTTTCGTATTCGAATACGTGGTGTGCTCGGCCATCAATCAATTATATTATTCCTGGCCTTCTGCGGCGTCAACACTCAAAAGCCAGGTGTGACAGCATAGATTGACGGCTCTGGTTGGGGGCCTTGTGGGGACGGCAGGGTTTGATAAGGGAGGCGGCGCACAACCGGGTCAATTGCAATGGGGAAAGAGGGGGAGGCGATGAAGAGGGATAGGACGGAGGGAATCAAGAGGGTGGGTGTCATCGGAGCAGGCCTCATGGGGCATGGCATTGCCCAGACCTTCGCGGTAGCAGGCTTCCAGGTGAGCTTGACGGACCGTGCTTCCGAAGTGCTGGCGCAGGCACCCGCTCGCATAGAGAGTAATCTGCGTCTCATGGAGGAGATGGGGCGTTTAGCCCCTGGTAGGATCTTTGAGATCCTGGCGCGGATCCGCATGGAGGCAGACCTGGCCTCGGCGGTGAAAGAGGCAGACTTCGTGTCCGAGTCCATCTCCGAGGATCTGAAACTGAAGCAGGAGTTGTTTGAAAAGATGGATGCCATTTGTCCGCCTCATACCATTCTGGCCACCAATAGCTCTTCCTTGTTCCTTTCCCAGGTGGGAGCCCTGATGGGTCGGCGCGACAGACTCATCGCCACTCACCACCTCAATCCCCCTCACCTGGTCCCATTGGTGGAGGTCATGGGCGACGGGCACACCTCGGAGGAAACCCTGCAGAGCACGGTGTCCCTGATGAGGAGGTGCAGATGGGTTCCGGTGGTGCTGAAAAGGCAGGTGGCGGGCTACATCATCAATCGCCTGCTGATGGCGCTGTATCGGGAGGCGATCACGATGATTCAAGATGGAATCACCGATGCGGAGGGCTTGGATTTGGCAGTGAAGGCGGGCTTTGGGATCAGGATGCCCGTCATGGGCCTTATGGAGGTGGCCGATCTGGCCGGATTGGACCTGATGGAGAAGGTATTGGGCAATCTGATGCCGGAGATCAACTCCCAGACCAGGCCGCCCGCTCTCCTCTCGGAGAAGGTGAAGAAGAATGAGTTGGGGGCCAAGACCGGCAAGGGCTTCTACGACTGGAGTCAGCGGTCCTTGTCGGAGTTAATGAGCCAGCGGGATCGCTTCCTCAATCAAATGCGAGCATCCCTTTGGGACCAGGATGATCAGACAATCGGACCCGTGGTGTAGATGTTAGTGGAGCCGCTGTAGCCCAGGGTCTCGGCCTTGGTCCCTTTCCCGGAGGCCACTGCTAGGATCTCGGCAAAGATGCGATCCCCAGCCTCTTCCAGCGATTCCTCTCCCGAGATCACACCGGAGACATCGAGGTCGATGAAATCCGGGAGGCGGGCTACAGTCTTCCAGTTGGCGCAGATCTTGAGGACCGGCACGAAGGGGAATCCCTGGGGTGCTCCCAGCCCCGTGGCAAAGGCGATGATCTGGGAGCCCGCGGCAGAAAGGCCGGCCATGATTTCCGGCTCCCGGCCCGGGGAATCCACGAAGAAGAGCCCTCGTCCCCGTTTCCTCTCCCCATATTCATAGGCGTCCTGGATGAGGGAGGACCCACTCTTCACAATGGATCCGAGGGACTTCTCCTCCAGGGTGCTGATCCCTCCTGCGATATTGCCGGCGCTGGGGTTTCCCCCCCGGATATCGGAGCCGCTGGCCTTGACCCTTCTCTCCAAGCCATCCACAAAGGAGAGCAGCTTTTCTGCCACTTCCCTGCTCTTGGACCTTTTGGCCAGGATGTGCTCGGCACCGATGACCTCCGTGGTCTCGCCGAAGATGACCGTACCGTTGAGGCCGATCAAACGGTCCACCGCCTTTCCCAGGGCAGGGTTGGCGGCCAAACCCGAGGTGGGATCGGAAGCCCCGCATTTCAGACCCAGGACCAACTCTTCAATTCCTACTTCTTCCCGCCTGAGGGTCGAGATCGCCTGGGCCATTTTTTGAGCCTTGAGGCCAGCCTCGGCCATAGCCCCAAAATATCCCCCCTCCTGCTGAATCCTGACGATTTCCACGGGCTTTTTCGATTGGCCCATTTCCTCTGCGATGCGGCTCGGATTCAATCCTTCACATCCCAGGGAAACGAGCAAAGCGGCGCCTACATTCGGGTTCTGGCCGAGATGAATCAGGGTCCGACTCACCATCTCCATATCAGCCTGTGTCTGTCCGCATCCGTTCTGGTGGGTGAAAACTGCGGCCCCCGGCACCTGGTGGGCGACGTGGATGGCCGCCTCGTTGGCGCAGGTCACCAGGGAGAAGACGGCCAATTGATTGCGGACCCCCACCTCCCCGTTAGCCCTTCGAAATCCCATAAAGGTAAGATTCCCTTCCATCTTCCTCATCGGCCTTGCCCTCTGGATCGCTGGCTCACCAGGTTGTGGATATGCACGAGGCCCCCGGGATGGATATCCTGGCTCGCTTCGCCGATCAATTCCCCATACTTACGCACTTCTCCCGCCTGAGGGATAAAAGTGGTGGCGAACTTATGGGCGAAGGGAATCGATTCCGTCAGCGTGATGGATGAACTCCCTTTTCCGGAAGCAAGCGGAAGGATCTCCCCTTTCTGCAGATCGGCGAGGGCGGTCGCCGTATTATCGGAGGGATGGAGCAGGATATGCCTCCTTCCTTGGCCCTGAGTCTGCTGCTCGACCATTTCCGCTCCTTTCTAAAGACCATGGGCAAGACCTATGCACCGGGCCTTCCATTGCCCGAGTTTAGGACTACCATAAATGCTGAAGCCAACCTGACCTCGCACCCGGCCTATCATCGATTTTGGGCACATAGGGCTTGATGTCCAGGAGGGGCGTGCCATTGAGGACATCGATCCCCGAGACCCGGAGGAAATTCCCTTCCCTTCCGATCAACTCTACGGTAGAGATCCCAATGTGATTGGGCCTCCTGGGAGATCGGGTGGCGAAGACGCCGTGGATGCTCTCTTCCAGGTAGGATTTCACCATCATCCTGGTCTGCCCCTCCCGGTGGAAGAAGTACAGGATGATGAGGTGAGAGAATCCTTCGATATCCTGAAGCCCCGGCTCGTACTCCTGGAATATCTCCAGAGTCGCCAAAGCCTGAGACCGAATGGACTGGAGCGGGGTCTCGTCCATCTCCTGGAAGGGGGAATGAATGATACCGATGGGGGAGATGATGATCTGTCTGGGATTCATAACCGACGATTCCAACTGGGATTTGCAGGGAAGGGAGGCATGAGCCTTGTCACCTAAGCGTTTCTTCCTACCACCTTTGCCACCTGCCGGATATGCTCGGGAAGCACTCCGCAGCAGCCACCGATGACGGAGACCCCAAGATCCAGAAGATCCTGCACCTTGGCCGAAAAAGCCTCGGGCTCCTGGGCATAGACCGTCTTTTCGCCGATCCATTGGGGCGTTCCGGCATTGGGCTGAGCAGCCAGATATCCTGAATCCAGGCCTCTCATTTCCGCCATCAGGCCCACCATCTCCTCCATGCCCTGTCCGCAGTTGGACCCGATCACTTGGACGCCCTCCTCGCGCAGGGCCCGGACGGCGGTCTCAGGATCGATTCCCATCATGGTTCGATATCCCTTCTGTCCCAAACTGAAGGACATGGTGGCGATGATGGGAAGATTCGTACTCTCCCTGGCGGCGCGGATGGCGATCTGGATCTCCTCCAGATCGGACATGGTGCGAAAACAGAGGACATCCACCCCCCCTTCCGCCAGGGCCAGGGACTGCTCCCGGAAGACACCATACACCTCTTCCTGGGCAAGGGCCCCCAGGGGCGCCAAAAGCTCTCCGGTGGGCCCGACAGAGCCAAAGATGAAGCAAGATCTGGGCAGGGCCTGACGGGCGATCGCCGCTCCCCTCCGGTTCATTTCATAGGTCCTCTCCTCCAGGCCGAATCTTTTCAGTTTGATCCGGTTGGCGCCGAAGGTGTTGGTGCCAATGAGCTCTGCTCCCGCCTCGTGGAAAGAGTGATAGACCTCGGCGACCTCCTCGGGATGTTGGATATTCCAGATCTCAGAAGTCTCACCGGCAGGCAGACCCCGGTCTTGTATCAGGGTGCCCACTGCGCCACTGGATACTATGGGGCCGAGGGAGAGACGATGCAGGAAGGTGTTCATCTTAGGAGGATTCCTTTTCAAGGGATGGCTGGGACCTGAACCCGATCAGGGAGGAAGAGGTCTTTTGGCTGAGTGAGGCCCAGGAGCCCGCTGATAGAGGTGATCTTCCGAAACGTGCTTGGATAGGCTTGAGGAGCTTCCAGGGGTTTGCGGCGAAATGTTCCAAAGACAATGGGGGAATCAATGGGCCTTACCAGATCCTGGAGGGGATACGGGAGCCTTCGCCCCTGACCAGGATGTCCACCAAAGCCTGGTCGAAATAATTGGACTGAGGAGCGAGATCAGAGCTGACATTAGCTTCGTAATAGCGCCTTCCCGCCAGGATATCTTGGGCCAAAACATCGAATAGGGTGTCGCTTTCGATGCCCCGTTTGACCTTTTCCCTGTTGTAGAGGATGATTTCTTCTACGATGAGCCGGGCGAGACGTTCGGCTCGTTGTTCCGGACCCGGTGCTTCCGCCATCGCATCCTCTCCTTCCGTTTTCCTCACTCAAAGAGCGCCAACTGTGCCACCAATTCCTGAGAATGGAGGCTAATTGGATAGTCCCCGGTAAAGCAAGCCAGGCAGAATCCATCTTTTCTATCCACTGCCTTCATCATCCCCTCCAGGCTGAGATAGGAAAGGGTATTTGCCCGGAGATAACGGCATATTTCTTCCTTGCTGTGGGTGGCGGCGATGAGTTCCTTGCGGGTGGGAGTGTCGATGCCGTAGTAGCACGGAGAAAGGAAAGGAGGAGAGGTGATTCGGAGATGAACCTCCCGGGCTCCCGCGGCCTTCACCATGGAGACGATTTTTCGACTGGTGGTACCCCGTACGATGGAATCATCTACCACCACCACCCGCCTTCCTTCCAGCACCTGGCGGACCGCGTTCAATTTGATCTTTACCCCGAAGTGCCGGATCGATTGTTTGGGCTCGATGAAGGTACGGCCTATGTAATGGTTGCGGATCAACCCATATTCGAAAGGGATCCCAGATTGGCGGGAGTAGCCGAGGGCGGCATATACTCCGGAATCAGGTACTGGCACTACCAGATCGGCTTCCACTGGCGCCTCGTTCGCCAACTGAGCACCCAACCTGTGACGCACCTGGTGAACGCTCTGGCCGAAAAGGAGACTGTCGGGGCGAGCCAAATAGATATGCTCGAAGATGCACTGCTTGGTTTCTGCCGGAGGGAAGGGGAAATGGGAATGGACTCCCTCCTGATTGATGCGCACGACTTCACCGGGCTCCACATCCCGCACGAATCGGGCTTCGATGAGATCGAAGGCACACGTCTCGGAAGCCAAGACATAGCCCCCCTTGAATTTGCCCAGCGAGAGGGGTCGCAGTCCATGGGGATCTCGGATCCCGACCAATTCCTGCTCGTTCATCAGGACGAGGCAATAGGCGCCCCTCACCTTCTCCAGGGCGTCAATCGTCGCATCCAGCAGGGAGTCGGCGGAAGATCGGGCAATCAGATGTACCATTACCTCAGAATCGGAAGAGGAGGAAAAGATCGCGCCCTGGCTCTCCAACTCGGCCCTCAAAGGGACGGAGTTGACGAGATTCCCGTTGTGGCCTAAGGCCAGGGATCCCTGCCGGTATGAGGCAAGGAAGGGCTGGGCATTGGCCAGGTTGCTGGTCCCAGTGGTCGAGTAGCGCACGTGTCCGATAGCGACGGTGCCCGGGAGCTTTCGTAAGTGCTCCTCCGAGAAGACATCGGCAACGAGACCCATTCCCTTTTCGACCAGAAGAGATTGGCCGTCACTGACCACCACTCCGGCGCTCTCCTGACCTCGGTGTTGCAGCGCATAAAGTCCCAGATATGCGATGTTGGAGGCCTCGGGGTGCCCATAAACCCCTATGATTCCGCACTCTTCTCTTAGCTTGTCCCCTGTGATCATGGCTTCCCCTCACTTCTCGCAGTATACTCGATTGGACCCAAAATGACAAACGAAAATGCTTGATCCAGTTGGCCAGGTTGGCAATGGATCGTCTTATGGGAGTCCCAAGTCTCAATTTTGCAGAGAAGGGCAGGGGACGGGATGATGGGGAAAGCGGGAAATCGAGCAGGGCCGATCAGAGGGTGCGCCGAATGCATCGAATCGCCTGGTGGGTACGATCCTCATTCTCCACCAGGGCAAAGCGCACATGGGAATCCCCGAATTGCCCGAAACCGATGCCGGGAGACACGGCTACCTTGGCCTCCTTCAACAGGAATTTGGAGAATTCGAGGGACCCCATGGAGAGGTACTGCTCGGGGATCTTCGCCCAGACGAACATCGTCCCCTTGGGCTTGGGAATCTTCCAGCCGGCTCGATTCAGCCCATCCACCAGGCAATCCCTGCGCGATCGATAAGTGGCCACGATCTCCTGGACGCAATCCTGCGGTCCATTCAATGCGATGATGCTGGCAATCTGAATCGGTTGAAAGACGCCATAATCCAAATAGCTCTTGATTCGGGCGAGGGCGCTGATGATCTGGCAATTTCCTACGGCAAAGCCCACCCGCCATCCAGCCATGCTGTAGCTCTTGGAGAGGGTGAAGAATTCGATTCCCACATCCTTGGCGCCGGGGATCTGCAGGAAACTGGGCGCCCGGTAGCCGTCGAAGACCAGATCCGCATAGGCGAAATCATGGACCACGATCAGGTTGTGCTCTTTGGCCAAGGCAACGACCTTTTCAAAGAAATCCCGCTCTACGACCGCTGTGGTGGGATTGTGGGGAAAGCTGAGCATGAGGACTTTGGGCAAAGGCCAGCTCTGGCGGAAGGATTCGAGGAGGGATTCAAAGAAATCCGCTTCCGGATCCAGCTTGACCGAGCACACACTCGCCCCGGCAATGATGGCTGAATAGGCGTGGATGGGATAGGTGGGATCAGGAACCAGGGCCGAATCGCCCGGCCCCAAGAGGGCCAATGCCAGATGGGCGATCCCCTCTTTGGCTCCGATGGTGGCAATGGCCTCCGTCTCCGGGTCAAGTTCCACACCGTAGTTTCTGCGATACCAATCGGTGATGGCCCCCCTCAACTTTCCAATGCCCCGGGAGGCTGAATACCGATGATTTCTGGGGTTCCTCACCGCCTCGATGAGCTTTTCCACGATGTGAGGAGGAGTCGGCAGGTCCGGATTTCCCATGCCGAAATCGATGATATCCTCTCCCCTGGCCCTTGCCTGGACCTTTAGCTCATTGACGATGTTGAAGACGTAAGGGGGAAGCCTCTTGATGCGATGGAATTGCTCCATTTCCCGTCCCTCCCCTATTGCCTGTCGGCCCTGGGCTTTTTGGTATGGCCACAAAAAAGCGTGAGGCATGATCATACAGCCAAAAGACTTTGTCAAGCCCCTTTTTCTCATCGATTGAACCCTTTGGGAGGAAAATGACCGCTTTCCAACTTGACTAATAGGGGCAATTGATATAGGCATCTGAACGAGACCAACTTTCATAAATCGTTGTCAAAGGAGGAGATGGATGAAGTGCTCTGACGCTATTGCCGAGATATTGAAACGCGAAGGAGTCCGGTTCTTGATCGGATACCCGGTGAATCCGGTCTTCGAAGCGGCTGCCAAGGCGGACATTCGAACGATTATCGTTCGCCAGGAGCGGGTGGGATTACACATGGCCGATGCGGTGAGCCGAATCACCTCGGGACAGCAGATCGGCGTGTTTGCAATGCAATGGGGCCCGGGGTCGGAGAACGCATTTGGAGGAGTGGCCCAGGCCTACAGCGAGTCGGTTCCCCTGGTGGTTCTGGCTGGAGGCTACGCCCGCCACATGATGAACATCGACCCCAACTTCAACTCCTTCATCAACTTTCGCAACGTCACCAAGTGGATCGAACAGGTGCCCCTGGCCCCCCACCTACCCGATATCATGCGTCGGGCTTTCACCCAGGCGAAGAATGGACGTCCCCGTCCGGCCCTCATTGAGATACCACGGGATGTCTTCGACGAGGAGGTGCCAGAGCCGATCAGCTACGACCTTACGCCCCGGACGCGCTTCGGGCCGGATCCCAAGGCGGTCAGTGAGGTGGCACAAGTCATAGCCGCTGCGAAGCGACCCGTCATTTATGCGGGGCAGGGAGTCCACTACGCTCAGGCGTGGCAGCAGCTGCGCGAGCTGGCGGAGATGCTGGAAAGCCCGGTCATGACCAGCCTCCAAGGGAAGAGTGCCTTTCCGGAGAATCATCCTCTGGCGCTGGGCGCCGGCAATCGGACCTTTCCCAAGACCGTCCACCATTTCCTCCTGAATTCCGACGTCATCTTCGGCATCGGCTGCAGCTTCACCCGCACCAATTTTGGCGTGCCCATGCCCAAAGGCAAGACCCTCATCCAGGCCACGTTGGATCCCATGGATCTGAACAAGGATATACCCGTACAATACGCGCTCATCGGGGATGCTCAGCTCACCTTGGAGGCGCTGATCGCCGAATTGAGGGACATTTTGAAGAGCCGAAAAGCGCGAGCCGAACGGCAAGGTGCGGCAGGAGATCAAACAGGTCAAGGATGAATGGCTCGCCCAATGGATGCCGAAGCTCACCTCCAAGGAGGTGCCGATTACGCCTTATCGCCTGATCTGGGATCTCATGCACACGGTCGATCGGAGCAACACCATCATCACTCACGATGCGGGCAGCCCGCGCGACCAGATCGCCCCATTCTGGGAAAGCATCACGCCTCTCAGTTACATCGGCTGGGGTAAAACTACTCAGCTCGGCATGGGCTTGGGATTGGCGATGGGGGCCAAGCTGGCCAAACCCGAAAAGCTTTGCATCAATGTGATGGGCGATGCGGCCATCGGTTTCACGGGCATGGATTTTGAGACGGCGGCCCGGGAGCGAATCCCCATCTTGACCATCGTGCTCAATAACTTCTCAATGGCGTGTGAGCTGGGGATCATGAAGGTATCCACCGAGAAGTTCCGCAGCACCGATATCTCCGGAAATTACGCGGACATGGCCAGGGCCTTCGGAGGCCATGGGGAGCGGGTGGAGAAGCCTGAAGAGATCATCCCCGCCATCCAGCGGGCGATCCGGGCAACCGAGGAGGGAAAGCCCGCCCTGCTGGAGATCCTCACCTCCCAGGAGTTGGATTGCTCCATCTTCAAGTGGGCGTAACGGAAGCGGTGGAACTGCCTCTGGGAATGGCGACAGTAGCTGTCAAGGGGGGGGCGATCGACGCTGTCAGGAAGTGTATGGTAGCGTGATGAGATGAAGTTACATGGCATAGCGACTGGGCGTCGCTATCCGATCTTGAGCTGGCTGGCCGACTCGATTTCCGATCCTCGGTCAGCCAGCTTTTCTGTCCGGGCCCTCGCCTCTGGCACTTGCATCGGCGCAGGTTATGCCGGGCCCGCCAGTTTTCGGTAGACGTAGGCGGTAGCGAGCATGGAGGTGGGGATGGTGGCGAGCAGGCCGATCAGGAGGGCCATCGCCCCGAGGAGATTGATTCCCATGAGGGCCAATAGGAAGAGGAAGAGTTTTCCCTTGACGCCCTTGGTGATCGCGGAACTTCCTTTTAGGGACTCCACGGGTCCGGCCGCCCGGTCCACGATCAGGTAGCTGAAGAACATATACTTGATGCCCCAGATGATGCCTGGGATCACAAGCAGAATCGTACCCCCCAGAACGATCAACCCATAGAGGATCGAGGCGAGCAGATACGGGAAGAACAGAGGCAGGCAGGAGAAGAGATCGGAGAACTCACCCTTCTCGTTGTCACAGAATCTGAGGGAGATGCGGATCAAGCCTATCCCTATGATGATTTGCAGCACCCCAGATGCGATTGCCAGGACCAAGGAAAGAATGGGCGCGCTTTCTTTGGTCATTTCCTGAGCAAATCCTACCAGGACGTAGACCAACCCTACGATCAGCATGAGGATGACGAAAAACCCAGGGTTGCTCATCATCGTGCTCCATCCGAAGCGGATGGCCTCTCCGATCGAAAACCCCCCTTCCGAGGGAGCAGATGGAGTCGGGGCCGGAGCCGGGGGTGCATAGGCAGTCCCTGGCTGCGAGACTTGGGCTGTGAACGAGGCGGGTCGAGAGGCAGGGCCGCCCAGCGGTACCCCGCAGGATTTGCAGTTTGGACCAGGCATCTGTAGCAGTCCGCATTTGGGACATCTTGCGCCGATCATCTTCCTTTGATCCTCCTTCCGGATTCTGATTGATCCAGGGGATGTCTTCGAATGAAGGTCCCAATGCAAAATTCCTACCAAAGCTACTCAAAAGGAGCGGAGAAATCGGATCTCACTTGCCCTTATAGTATTTCATCGCCTCGGGGATCAAGGCCTGGATCTGGCTGATCCGGGTCTCGGGGGCGGGATGGGTCGACAGGAATTCGGGTGGCCGGCTTCCTCCTCCCTGCTGATTCATCCTCTGCCAAAAGGGAATTGCCTGCCGCGGGTCGTATCCGGCCTTGGCCATCAGTATCAGACCGATCCGGTCGGCTTCGGATTCATGGAGCCGGCTATAGGGGAGCAGGAATCCCACATTGGCCGCTGCTCCATAAGCGGTCATGAAGATTTGACTCGTGGCAGCAGGCTGCTTGGTAAGGGCCACGGACAACGCAGTCCCACCCAGCTGCACCAGCAGGCCCTCGCTCATCCTTTCGTTGCCATGTTTGGCGATGGCATGGGCGATTTCGTGCCCCGTTACCACTGCCAGCCCGGTATCGTCTTGGGTGAGGGGCAGGATGCCCGTATACACCGCCACCTTCCCTCCCGGCATGCACCAGGCGTTGACCGTCTTATCATCCTGGATGAGGTTGAACTCCCACTTGTAGTTCTTGAGATCCGCCTCCATTCCGGATGCCTTCATGAAATCTTCCGTGGCCCTGGCGATCCGTTCTCCAACTGTCCTTACCATCCGGACCTTGGCCGGGTCGTCAGAGAGTTTGGATTTGTGGAGGACCTCATTATATTGCTGGGAGCTCAGGGAGAGCAGTTCTGCATCGGGGACCAGGCTCAGACTCCTTCTTTCGCTAACCGGCACCGTGGTGCACGCCAAAATCAGGAGCAGCGTCCCGATCAACCCCGCCCTTGGCACCCACCACAGAAACCTTTTCTTTTTGCTTTGGATATTTCTCATAGGAACCACCTCATGTACGTTGGGAGACTTCTCGGATGCCGTCCCGCCCCATCCAGATTGGCTCCGGCGGAGCAGGGTCCAAAATATCTCTGTTATGCCGGGCTACCTGACGGAGAAATAGGACTCCCGGGAATCGCTGCTGCTGCCCGCCTGCACGGTAGTGATGACCACATAGGCGCCTTTTGCTGCGGTCGAGGACAGGACCAGCGGAATCCTGCTTTCGTAGGTGCCACCCTCCCTCTTGACAGTCACTTGAGGTCTCCCTTCGAGGGCGCCACCCCTCCGCACCTCCCGGATCTCGGTCACATCCATTGTCGCATTGTGCTCTCCGAGAACGGTATAACTCGCCACCAGCTCCACCGTACCCCCCGGGTAGACCTCAGAGGGCGTGGCCCGTGCGCTCTCCACCCTTACCAAATTCGCCTGAGCCTGGCTATGATCGTAGGCGTATTTCTTCTGAGCCTCTTCCTCATTCTGCCTCTTGTCGTAGAAGTAATGCCCTACTGCCGCACCGGCCAAGCCGCCGACCAGCGCGCCGATCACGATTCCCGCAGCGGTATGACCGCTCTGGGCCCCGATTGCCCCTCCTGCGGCGCCGCCAGCCACCGCACCTGCGCCTCCGCCTACCATCGCACCCTTGTGCTCCTGAGTCGTCTGGCTGGCGCATCCCCCCAGCAGCATGGCCGAAAAGACCACCGTCATGCTCAATGCCATGATTCTTCTCAGCATAGTTTCCTCCTTTCCGAGCCCATGCCATAGGGACTCTCATTGGTTTTTTACTCCTCATGGCCGCGCTTGTCAATTTTTTTCCTTGGGCTCATTTCCAGGCGAGAAGCGTCCCTCCAACATGCGCCCTGAGGACAGGGAGCCCACCTCCTTACAACAGCCCATTTCCATGAATTCCCTTGAAATAGATGTCGAATTGCCTATAATGACTGGGCAACGGGAAACCAAGGGGAAAGGGATGTCCTGTTATTTCCGTCACATCCAAGATATCCTGGCCCAAGCGGGCATTGAGGTGACGCCCGAGAACAAGAAGAGCATCGATCAGGCGCTGCATGAGATCGTGGGTGTCCCCTACAAGGCCTGCCCGGCGGCCTGGAAGGCCATCAAGGAAGAGTTTCTGGCCGATGCGGCGGGACGAAAACGGCTTTCTGAGGAGCTTGCCGCCAAGGTCGAATCCCGATGAGGACTGGCTTAGCCCATCTCCCACTTCATCAGGGAAAGGCCCCTCCCTGGCTTTTCCAGCTTATGAAATCGCTGGCTCGCGAGATCTCCCTCTCCATCATCTCCTACCAGGGCCTGCATGAGTTCCTTCGCAAGCTCTTTGACCCTTTCTGGTTTCAGGCCTTCGGCTGTGTCCTGGGATTTGACTGGCACTCGAGCGGGGTTACCACCACCATCCGCGGGGCCCTCAAGGAAGGGATCAAGGGTCTGGAGAGGGACCTGAAGACCTACGACCAGCAGCCCCAGAGGTTCGAGGAGCTCCTGGGGATGCCGGGGGTGGGGGGCAAGACGATTCGGGCCCTGGCCCTGATCGCGGAAGTCCTCTACGGCACCGCTGCCTCCTTTCGCGATCCAGCTCGTTATAGCTTCGCCCATGGAGGGAAGGATGGCCATCCCTACCCGGTGGATCGAGAAACCTATCGGGAGTCCATAGATTTCTTGAAAAGGGCAACGGAGGCCGCCCAGATCGGACACCACGAAAAGGTAAGGGCGCTGAGGAGGCTCTCCCAATGCTATCTTTAGGCGGGCCCGGCAGTGAACAGTGCGTTTTGGATCGTGTTGTGATGGAAAAGATGGAGGCCCACCAGAGAGAGGAAAGGAAAATCACATGAAAGTCCTGGGCATCTTTGGGAGCCCTCGTGTGGGAGGGAACACGGATCTCCTCCTGGAGAGATTCCTGGAGGGGGCTGAATCAAAGGGGGCACAGATCATTCGACTCTACCTGCGGGACAAATCCTTTTCTCCCTGTTTGGAGATCTACGCCTGTCTGAAGGATGGAGAGTGCTGCCTCCAGGACGATATGCAAGAGATCTATTCCCTGCTCCGGGAGGCCGATGTCATCGCCCTCGCTTCCCCCATCTTCTTTTATGGGGTGAGCGCCCATGCCAAGGCCATGATCGATCGCTGCCAGACTTTTTGGGTGGAAAAGTATATCCTGAAGCGGCCCATTCGCCCTCAGGGAAGGGAGCGAAAGGGGGTCTTTTTGTCGGTGGCAGGCTCCCGGGGAGAACGGGCCTTCGAGGGTGCCCACCTGACGGTGAAGTACTTTTTCGACTGCCTGGAGGTGGATTTCCATCGGAGCCTCCTCTATCGAAGGATCGACCGCAAAGGTGAGATCCAGAACCATCCCGCTGCCCTTAGCGAAGCCTATTCCCTGGGGGCCGAGATGGCAGAGGGGACATCCGTGGCTGACGTGAAAGATCGACAGGGGATGGGTGCCGAGAGGTGGGAGATCTCCTCTCCCTGGATGGGCGTCTTGTCCGATTCCCACGACCACTTGACCCTTTTGCGGAAGGCGGTCGAGGTCTGCAACAGCACTGAGGTGGGACTGGTCCTTCATGCGGGTGATTTCGTAGCCCCCTTTTCCTTGAAGCCCTTGGAGGGGCTGAAGGCCCCCTATGTGGGGGTATTCGGGAATAACGATGGAGAAAAGGTAGGTCTGAGAAATCGGTCTGGGGGGAGGCTCATGCCAGGCCCTCGCTACCTGGAGGTCAATGGCCGGACGATCCTTCTGGTCCACGATTTGGAAGGGGAATACCCCCAAGGGCCCTCCGGGAGAACCCTGCACCTCTTGGTTCACGGCCACACCCATCGGCCTGAAATCAAGAGGGAAGGCCAAACCCTCCTTTTCAATCCAGGTGAGGTCGGCGGTTGGTTCACGGGCAGGGCCACCATGGGACTGTTCCACCTGGAGACAATGGAAGCGCGGATCATCGATCTGGCCTCCTGAATCTTCGCCGGAAATGTCGGGGGTTTCGCCAAAATTGTCGTCGCAGCCTCCCTCCCTTTCGCCGTCCGGTTTTCTCCCTCCGCACCGGACTCCTGGTGGGTCCCCTATCGCGGCGCTCTCCTCTTCCCCTCATCCATCCTCATCGGATCGATCCTGACTGGCACGGATATTGCGACTTCTCCCCTTGGGAGAAGGGGAGGTGGGTAACATGAAGAGGATCCTATTCCTGGGCTTAGCGATGGTGTTCATGATTCCCTCATCCTTGGCCTTGGGCCAAGGCGCGGTCCGGATGCAACAGGACCAGAGCTCTGCCTTGTGGGCCAGCCTCTCTTCAGCACAAAAGGAAAGGCTTCAGGCCCTCCATGGTAGATTTCTGACGGAGGTGGCCCCTCTGCAGGGATCGCTCATTGCCCGTCGTCTGGAACTAAAGGCCCTCTGGTCAGATCCCAAGGCCACCCCAGCTGCCCTCGAAGCCAAGGAACAAGAGGCGCTCGATCTGCTCCGCCAGATCCAGGAGAAGGCCGTCAGGCATAGGCTGGAGGCCAGATCCTTCTTGAGCCCCGATCAGATCGTTCAATTCCACGGGGGATTTTGGCTTTTCCGGGGCCGGGGTAGAGGCGGCTTGGGGGAAGGTCGAGGCGGATGGGCAGGGCGGAGAGGAGGATCTGACTGGGGGCACTGGGGCAATCCCAATGAGTAATCTCCTGAAGCAGGGGAAGATTTAGTGCTCCGTTTCGTAAATGCTGCGGCCCATTCTTTCTCGGAAAGGGAGCACTTCCATTTGGGCTTACGCCCCTATGGCGCTCCATCACGCTCCTCCTCGTCGCGTGATTCCGCTGAACCCCGCCGGGGGACGGCGGCCCCCCGTCCACCCCCCCGGCGTGCGCCCATCCACTTTGCATACGTCACCGTATTTGTGAAAGGGCGCACTTAGCTTTGGTGGAGGAACCCAAAGATTGAGAAGATACCAGGGAGCCCCTCTGTACCTGCTTCTCCTCTGCGGATTGGTCCTTGCCCTACTCCTGATCAACGGGCTCTTGGAATTCCGCCGCACCCAGCAGGGCCTGTGGAAGATCCTGGAGGGACAGGGATTGGCCTATCTGGATCGTCAGGAGAAAGAAATCCAGGCCATCACCGCTCAACTCTCTGCCTTAGAGGGATCTAACCAGCCCGCCAATCCTCCCCTGCCACCTCCCTACGGGGATCTGTTGTCCCTGGATTCGGCCCTCGCTGAGCATCTGATGGATGTAGCCCTGGACCTTGACCGAAGCGAAAGAGAGGGTCGGCTCAGTCCTCCCCAGCTCTCCCTCCTCATGAAGGCGGAGAGGATAGCCCGGGTCGAGTTCTGGGATCGAGCGGGAAAAACGCACCTTGCCCAAGGCGAAAAACCCTCCTTGCGGCAGGAGTCCGTGCGCCAAACCCTCCTCCAGGGCAGCGAGGAGATCCTCATCGAGGATTTCCTGCGGGGGGCGGCCCTGCGGCCCCACTACACCCTGGGTATGAGACGGCGTCATGGACAGGGTTTTCTGCTCCTTTCCCTGACTGGCTCCCAGATGCAATCCCTGCGGCTGCGATGGCTCCTGGAGGGCTCTCGGGGGCAGCAAGTCCTGGAGGGTAGCCTGCGCTACTTGATATTGCAAGGGGAAGACGCGCTCTTTCTCACCCCCGGGGGACCCCTTCTTAGGGAGGAGTTCCGCGCCGATCCTTTCCTCATGGAAGCCAAGCAAGGAAAAGGGGCGAGGTCTCGAATCTTCAAGGCCCCCTCGGGCGAAGAGGTGTACGAGGTGGTAAGGCCGCTGTCTCTGGGCCAGGAGGGGGCGGCTGTGCTCCGAGCCGGGCTTTCCCTGGATGCAACGGGGGCGATTCTCTCCCATCTGAGGGCCAGCCTCCTCCTCCAACTCTCCCTCTCCATGGCCTTGGCCATACTTGCCACCCTGATCGTCTTTTGGATGCAGAAGCGGCACCTTCTCCGGATGCAGGAGATGGAAGAGAAGGTCGAGATGGCCGACAGGCTTTCCTCCCTGGGACAGCTGGCGGCCGGGCTGGCCCACGAGATCCGGAATCCTCTCAATGCCATTTCCATTGGAATCCAGAGGTTGAAGCGCGAATTCACGGAATCTCCAGATGCCCTCGATGCTCATGAGGCGACGGCCCTGTTGGGGGTAGTCTACAGCGAGATCCGCCGACTCGATTCCCTGGTGGATCGTTTCTTAGGCCTGGCCCATCCCGACCGCATGGTGCGAGAGAAAGGGGATATCGGGAAGATCCTCCTTGATCTCATGCAACTCTTTGCTGGGGAGGCCAGGGAGAAGGGAATCCAGCTGCGCTCCATTATCGCTCCCAATTTGCCTGCAATTTCCATGGATGGAGAAAGGATCAAGGAGGCCTTTCTGAACCTCATCAGGAATGCGATGGACGCAATGAAAGAGGGAGGCTCTCTCGGGGTAGAGGCCCATCCCCTCGATGCCCAGCGGCTAAAGGTCGTATTTGCCGATTCCGGTTACGGAATCCCCGCCTCCCAGCGGCGCAAGGTCTTCGATCCTTTCTATACCACCAAGGAGCGTGGGGTCGGCTTAGGCCTTTCCCTGGCCCATCAGATCATCAAGGCCCATGGCGGCCAGATTCAGATCGAGAGCGAGGAAGGAGAAGGAACCCGGGTCACCGTCACCTTGCCCTGCCTCGGGGAGAAAGAAGGCGATAATGGATAGAAACAAGGGAAGGGTACTGGTGATAGAAGACGATGAGGCCCAGCGGACGCTCTTGGTTGGGTTCTTATCACGACAGGGCTTTGAGGCCTCCTCCGCCTCCTCCGGAGACGAGGCATTGGCGAAGCTCAAGGAGGAGCCTTATGATCTGATCCTCCTCGACTATCGCCTCCCCGACATGGATGGCCTTCAGGTCCTTTTGCAGATGCGGCGCATTCAGCCCGAGACCCCGGTCATCTTCATCACCGCCTTCGGGACCATCGAAGTTGCGGTGAAAGCAATGAAGGCAGGCGCCTCCGATTTCCTCAGCAAGCCGATCGACCTGGATATCCTCCTCCTATCCATGAACCGGATGCGGGAGAAGTCGGAACTGATGCAGGAAAATCGTGAGCTCCGGGAGCGGCTGGCCGAGCGCTTCCGTCCCTCCCACATCATCTATGCCTCGGCCCGGATGGAGGAGGTCCTGAGCATCGTCTCCCGGGTGGCGCACTCCTCCTCCACCGTCCTCATCCGCGGGGAGAGCGGGACCGGCAAGGAGCTCATTGCTGCCGCGATCCACTATGCAAGTCCACGCCATGATCGGCCTTTCATCAAAGTAAACTGTAACGCCTTGCCGGAGACCCTCTTGGAGAGCGAGCTCTTCGGCCATGAGAAAGGGGCCTTCACTGGCGCATTCCAGCGTCGCATCGGGAGGTTGGAGGCTGCGCACGGGGGGACCCTTTTCCTGGATGAGGTGGGGGATCTGCCTGGCTCGATTCAGACCAAGCTTCTGCGCTTTCTTCAGGAGAGGGAATTCGAGAGGCTGGGAAGCAATACCCCGATTCAGGTGGATGTGCGGGTCATCGCCGCCACCCATCGGGATCTGGAGGGGGCCGTCCGGGAGGGAGGCTTTCGCCAGGATCTCTATTACCGCCTGCAGGTGATTCCCATTTTCCTCCCGGCCCTTCGTGAGCGGAAGGAGGACATTTTGCCCCTGATCGACCACTTCCTGCGTAAATATAGCGAAAGGGACGCCAAAGAGATCCTGGGGATCTCTTTGGAGGCGCGCCATTTGCTCCTGACTTACGATTACCCGGGCAACGTGCGGGAGTTGGAGAATATGGTGGAAAGGGCGGTGGTCCTCTCTCGGAGGGGAATCATCGCTCTGGAGGACCTCCCTTTGCCTCTGCAGGAGGGCAGGGCCCAGATCTCGTCCGCGGCGAGGGCGAGCCTTCCTTCGGCCGTGGCGGCCGTGGAAAGGGATTTGATCGGACAGGCTCTGCAGGCAAGTGGGGGGAATCAAAGCCAGGCGGCCAGGAGTCTGGGGATCAGCGAGCGGGTACTCCGCTATAAAATGAGGAAATATGGCCTGAGATCACAAGGTGAGGGGTAAGAACCGGAAAGGACCTCCGATCCCTACTGCTTCAATCGCTCCTGGAGCAACTGATTCACCAAGGCCGGATTTGCCTTCCCCCGGGAGGCCTTCATCACCTGGCCCACCAGGAAGGTAAAGCTCTTCTCTTTTCCTGCCCGATACTCCGCCACCGGCTCCGGATTGGCGGCGATGACCTCGTCGATGATCCGAGTTAGCTCCCCCTGGTCGGAGATCTGGGTGAGGGCCTTCTCTTTCACGATCTGGGGCGCGGATTTCCCCGTCTGATACATCTCCTCGAAGACAGCCTTCGCGATCTTGCCGCTGATGGCGCCCTGCTCCATCAGGCCTAACATCTCCGCCAGCGCCGGGGGGGCGATGGGACTTTCCTCGATGCTTTTTCCTTCCTTGTTGAGCTGGCCCCAGAGCTCCACCATCACCCAGTTGGAGACCAGCTTGGGCTGAGGGTGAAGCCTCACGCAGTCCTCATAGTAGTCGGCTGTTGCCTTGGAAGCGGTGAGGACCCCCGCATCATAATCCGGGATGCCAAACTCCTGTACAAAGCGGGCCCTTCGCCCCTGGGGAAGTTCGGGCATCTTCTCTTGGATCTCCTCCACCCAGGAGGCCGGGATGCGGAGGGGGACCAGATCGGGCTCGGGAAAGTAGCGATAATCGTGGGCCTCCTCCTTGCTGCGCATGGGGACGGTCACTCCTGCCTGTGCATCGAAGAGGCGCGTCTCCTGGACCACCCTTCCTCCCTCGGCCAGCAGCTCGATCTGGCGGGCGATCTCGTACTCCAGCGCCCTCTGGATCGCCCGAAAGGAATTCATGTTCTTGACCTCAGCCTTGGTGCCCAACTGAGCGGAGCCCTTGGGCCGCACCGAGACATTGGCATCGCACCGCAGCGAGCCCTCCTCCATGTTCCCGTCGCAGACCTCCAGGTATTCGAGGATGGCCTTGATCACGGCCAGATACTCCTTTGCCTCCTCCGGGGTGCAAAGGTCCGGCTCGCTCACGATCTCGATCAGCGGGACGCCACAGCGATTGAAGTCCACGAAACTTGAATCCAGGTTTGGGCCATCGAGGACTCCTTCGTGAACCAGCTTTCCCGCATCTTCCTCCAGGTGAATCCGGGTGATCCCAATGCGCTTTCTCTCGCCCTTGATATCGATTTCCAAGTGTCCCCCATAGGAGAGGGGCTGTTCATACTGAGAGATCTGATAGTTCTTGGGGAGATCGGGATAGAAGTAGTTCTTGCGGGCGAAGCGACAGAAGGGAGCGATCTGGCAGTTCATGGCCAGGGCCGCCCGCAAAGCGAACTCCACCGCCTGCCGATTCAGCACCGGCAGCACCCCCGGCATCCCCTGACAGATGGGACAGGTCTGGACATTGGGGGCTGCGCCGAACTGGGTGCTGCACCCGCAGAAGATCTTGGATCGGGTCAACAGGTGGGCATGCACCTCCAACCCAATCACTGCCTCATATTCCGCATTTTGGCTCCTCAACTGTTTCCTTCCAATCCTCTCAGACTAAAGAAGAGATGATTCAAAGAATGCCTGTCAGGGCGTGAGTCCCCATCCCTGGTGGCCTCTACCCCAGAGTCCTGATGGCTTCCAATTGGGCGATGTACGGGTCGGAGAGGTCGTGCTCCTCGGCGCCGCTGATCAGCTTTTCCATGTATCGGCGGGAGGGAGGATAATCGCCTGTGCTGATGGCGAAGTAGGTAAAGGCCTTCACTTTCTCCCCGGCGAAGGTCTCCACCGTGACTGGCTGGCGAAGGGAAGACCGAGGGTGGTCTTCGACCTGATCCAGGATCTTCTGATCCGCCTCGCCCACTTCATAGAGGACCCCCTCTGCCACCTTGCCCGGGGCCGACTTCAACCCTGCCATCCCTCCTCCCCAGAGATCGGAGCGGCGCGGGAAGATCAGTTGGTAACCATGCAGGCGGGCCGCGGAGCGGAAGTGGCTCTCCTTGCAGAGTCGCTTCATCGAGGCTCTCTCCATCAGAGGACCGTAAGCAAAGTAGAGCATCAGAGGGCCGGCCTCCGCCGATGCCATTCGGTCGCCTGCTGGAAGGCATGCGCCACGCGCAGGACCTTTTCCTCATCGAAGGGCTTGCCCAGAATCTGCAGGCCGATGGGCAGGCCATCTTTGCTGAGTCCGCAAGGGATGGAGATCCCTGGCAGCCCCGCCAGATTGCAGGGGATGGTGAAGATGTCCGAGAGATACATCTGTAAGGGATCATCCATCTTCTCCCCGATGCGGAAAGCGGGGGTCGGTGCGGTAGGGGTGATCAGGACATCAAAACGCTGGAAGGCCTGATCGAAATCCTGGCGGATCAGGGTCCTCACCTTCTGCGCCTTCAGGTAGTAGGCGTCATAGTAGCCCGAGCTGAGGGCGTAGGTACCCAACATGATGCGCCGCTTCACCTCCGCCCCAAAGCCCTCGGCACGGGTCGAGCTGTACATGTCCAGCAGGTCAGCAGGTTTGGGACTTCGATAGCCGTACTTGACCCCATCGTACCGCGCCAGATTGGAGCTGGCTTCCGCGGTGGCGACCAGATAATAGACGGCCACCGCGTATTCGGTATGAGGCAGGGAGACCTCCTCGCAGCCGGCCCCCAACTCCTCCAGCACTCCGATCGCCTTCTCGATGGAGGCCTTGACCCCCGGGTCCATGCCCTCGACAAAATACTCCGCCGGGACCCCGAGCCGAAACCCCCTCACCTCCGGCAACAAGGACCGGGTGAAGTCCGGAACTGCCATATTCACGGAGGTCGAGTCCTGAGGATCGTGGCCGCAGATCGCATTGAGCAGGAGGGCACAGTCTTCCGCATCCTGGCTGAAAGGCCCGATCTGGTCCAAGGAAGAGGCGAAGGCCACCAGCCCGAAACGGGAGACCCTGCCATAGGTGGGCTTCATGCCGGTCACCCCGCACAGGGAGGCGGGCTGGCGAATGGAGCCCCCCGTATCCGATCCCAGGGCGGCAATCGCCTCGCCTGCGGCCACCGCCGCCGCCGATCCTCCACTGGATCCTCCGGGCACGCGATCCAGATCCCAGGGATTCCTGGTGGTGAAGAAACCTGAGTTCTCGGTGGAAGAGCCCATGGCGAATTCATCCATGTTGGTCTTGCCCAAAAAGACCGCCTTCTCTTCTTTCAGTCGGCGGACGACCGTGGCATCATAGGGGGGGACGAAATCCTGGAGGATCTTCGAGGAACAGGTGGTATTCGTCCCCTGGGTGCAGAGGAGGTCCTTGAGGGCCAGAGGGATGCCGGCAAGGGGTGAAATCGAGTTGCCCCTGGCGATCTCCTCATCCACGGCCTTGGCCTGGGCCAATGCCGCCTCCGGCATCACCTTGACATAGGCTTTCACCCTCTCCTCTACCGCTTCGATCCTCTGGAGGACCGAGCGGGTGATTTCCTCCGAGGAAACCTCTCTCTTGTGCAGAAGTCGGTGTAATGCATGGATGCTCATCTGGTAAAGTTCCACCTGTGTCTGCCGCCTATTCTATGATCCGGGGGACCTGGAAGAAGCCGTCAGCCCGCTCCGGGGCATTGGCCAGCGCAGCCTCCCTCGGCAGAGAGGGTTGAACCTGATCCTCTCGAAAGACATTGACCAGATCCAGGACATGGTAGGTGGGCTCGACCTCGGAGGTATCCAGCTCGTTCAGCTTGTCGATGTAGGTGAGGATGGCATTGAGCTGGTCGGTGAACTTCTCCAGTTCCCCTTCATCGAAGCGAAGGCGAGCCAGATTGGCAACATGTTTCACCTCATCCCTGCTGATCTTCATGCTCTTCTTCCCGTCGGCCCTCGCTGAGATTTCGCCGTATCCGCCTTCACTGCGCCTTCCCCTCAGACCCTCTCCAGATTTGCAAACTTTACCGCCAGTCTTTTCTTCCCCGCCTTGCGGAAAGAGACGGTCACCTTCATCTCTTCCCCTTCTCCGATGCGCTCCTGAATCTTTCCAATTCCAAATTCGGGATGGCGGACCAGGATGCCAGGCCGCAAAAAGCTACTTCCCGGCTCCGGCTCATCCGAGAACTCCTCGTACCTGGGCATGGGTTGGGGCATGGATTCGACATCCCTCATCAGCCGGCGAACTACCTCCCTGTCTTCCCGGGCCTTGGGCCTCTGCCGCTCTATCTTGATGATCGATCCCTCGGGTATCTCTTCCAGAAAACGGGAGGGGAGACTAAAACCTTCCGTCCCATACACCCGCCGGCTTCCCGCGGAGATCAGGTAGAGGCGCTTTTGGGCGCGGGTCATACCCACATAGCAGAGCCTCCGCTCTTCCTCCAGTTCTGCCTCATCCGACAGAGATCGGGAGTGAGGGAAGATCCCTTCCTCCATACCCGCTATGAAGACGATGGGAAACTCCAAGCCCTTGGCCGAGTGAAGGGTCATGAGGGTGACGGCTCCCTGTTCCCTCCCCAGGGCATCCGTATCGGTGATTAAAGTTACGCTGTCCAAGAAGGCCTGTAGGCTGGAGTCTCCCGAAGCGACAGCGAAATCGCGGCTGGCCTCCACCAGCTCCCGCAGATTTTCGATCCGGGATTGGGCCTCTTCCGTTCCCTCCTCCGCCAGTTCCTTCTGGTATCCTGTCTCCTCCAGAATCCGGGAAATCAAATCGGGAACCTCGAGGGAGGAGGCAGCATTCCGCAGGCGGGAGACCAGATCACAGAAATCGCGCAGCGCAAATCGACGCCGCATGGAGGAAAGTCCATCGCTGCTCGCGACCTCGCAGGCCTTCGCCAGGGAGATCCCCTGCTCGCGGGCCAGATCTTCGATCCGGGTGACCGTGCCCTCCCCGATGCGCCGAGCCGGGGTGTTGATGATGCGCTTCAAGGCGGAGGCATCAACCGGATTGAGAAGGAATCGCAGGTAGGCCAACATATCCTTGACCTCTCTGCGCTCGTAAAAACGTACCCCCCCGATGATAACGTAGGGGAGGCTTTGGCGGCGCATCTCCTCCTCGATCACCCGAGACTGGGCATGGGTCCGATACAGGATCGCAAATCCATCGTATCCGCACCCCTCCTCCAAACAAAGCCTCTTGATGGTCTGGCCGATGAAGGAGGCCTCATCGTGTTCGTCCCCGGCCATATAGAGGACGGGAGTCTCGCCCTTCTCGTTCTTGGTCCAGAGGGCTTTCCCCCTCCTTTCCTTATTCTGGGAGATCAGGGAGGAGGCGACCTGAAGGATCCTCTGGGTAGAACGGTAGTTTTGCTCCAGCCGGATCACCCTGCAGCTCGGATAATCCTCTTCGAAGCTCAGGATATTGCGGATATCTGCACCCCTCCAGCGATAGATCGATTGGTCATCATCCCCAACCACGCACAGGTTTTGATTTTTGGCGGCCAAGAGGCCGATGATGCGGTACTGGGCATGGTTGGTATCCTGATACTCATCCACCAGGATGTACTGCCACAAGTCCTGATAGGACTCCAGGATTTGCGGTTGCTGGTGAAAGAGAAGGGCTACTGCCATCAGGAGGTCATCAAAATCGAGGGCATGGGAGGCGGCAAGCTTCTCCTGGTAGCGGGCATAGGCTTGCGCTGTCCTCTCGGAGTAGGTATCGCGGACCAGGAGGGCATAGTCGTTGGGGCCGTAGAGCTCATTCTTGGCCTGGCTGATCCGAGAGAGCACGGCACGGGGGTTCATGGTCTTCTCGGAGATGTCCATCTCCTTCAGACACTCCCTTACCACCGACAGCTGATCCGCCTCATCGAAGATCACGAAATTCGAATTGTGGCCCAAAAGGTGGCTGTGCTGACGGAGTATCCGTAAACAGGTGGAGTGAAAGGTCCCGATCCAAGGACCGTTCGGTCGTGAATTCCAGGCCGAGGGCTTTCCCAGAGGGATTTCCAGAAAGAAGGAGGCCCGAGACCGCATCTCCTCGGCGGCCTTATTGGTAAAGGTCACGGCCAGGATGTTCCAGGGCTTCACCCCCCGCACACCTGCCAGATAAGCAATGCGGTGGGCGATCACCCGGGTCTTCCCCGATCCCGCCCCCGCCAGGATCAGGAGTGGACCTTGCCCATGCAGGACTGCCTCCCGCTGCCGGGGGTTCAGACGGTCTAACAGGGAGTCCTTGTCTCTCTTTATCCGCGGCCGGTCCAAAGGTATCTCCGCATTCGGATATTGAGGAGCAAACCGAGAGAGGTCATGGTCATGAACATCGAAGTCCCCCCATAACTCATCAGGGGGAGGGGGATGCCCACCACTGGCATCAGGCCGGTGACCATCCCGATGTTCACCACGACCTGAAAGGTGATGATGGTCACGATGCCGCTAGCCAGGAGGGCAGAGTAGAGATCCCTCGCCTGCCGGGCGATCAGGAAGGCCCGCGATATGACCAGGAGATAGAGAGAGAGGATCAGCAGCGATCCCATAAGCCCAAACTGCTCGGCCGAGACCGCGAAGACGAAGTCCGTATGGTGTTCCGGTAGAAAATTCAGTTGGCTCTGACTCGCAGACAACCAACCCTTTCCCGAGAGCTTGCCGGAGCCCACTGCGATCTGTGATTGTATGATATGGTATCCGGCCCCCAGGGGATCATGCTGAGGGTTCAAGAAGGTGATGATCCTCTCTTTTTGGTAGTCTCGGAGGAGGGTCCAGAGGAAGGGAAATGCAAACAGAGCGAGTACGGTAGAGGAGATCACATACCTCCAGGGCACACCGTAGAGAAGCAGCAGAACCAGACTGGTGAAAAGGAGCACCAATGCAGTTCCCAGGTCAGGCTGACGGAGGACGAAGAGGACAGGCGTGAAGATGAAAAAGGCGGGAAGGAGAAGATCCCTGGGCCGTCGGATCGCCTCCCCCCTATCGGCCAGGTACTTGGCCAGGGCCAGCATCAAGGCTATCTTCATGAACTCGGATGGCTGAAAGGAGAGAGGTCCGAGGGCGATCCAACGTTGGGCCCCCATTCCCGTCCTCCCCTTTAGCGCCACCAAGACGAGGCAGGCCAGGGCAACCCCATAGATACCGTAGGAGAAGCGGGCAATGGTCCTCCAGTTCACGCTGATTGCCACCAGGAGGCCAAAGAGCCCGAACAGGATCCATAACAGTTGTTTGAAGTGAATCATCCTCCGCCAGGAGGAGTCGGCCATGCCCTCGGTGCTATAAATCATGGCTACTCCGAGCAGGGCGAGCAGTACTGCCGAGCCGATGAGGATCCAATCGATTTGGGGGAAAACCCTTCTATCCAGCATCTACCGGCGAATCCTTTCCCCTGCGGGATCCAGGGAGGAGACCTCGGCAGAACGGGCCTGGGTCCCCGGACTGGGGGGACTGGAAAGGAAAACTCCCTCCAAGATGTGCCTGGCAACCTGGGCGGCGGCAACCCCCCCGAATCCTCCGTGCTCGACCAGGACCACGATCGCCAGCGTTGGGTCGGTCTCAGGGGCAAAACAGGTAAACCACGCATGATCCATTACACTCCTCTCCCGCCTTCCGGATCGATCCGAAGATCTCGAGACCACCTGTGCGGTTGAGGTCTTACCGCAGACCCCCAGCCCCTCGACTTTGGCCAGACCTCCCGTCCCGCCCTCATTGACAGCTGTCCACATCCCCTTGCGCACCGCAGATAGGATATCCGCCGGAAGGCCGATATCCCGGATCACCTCCGCCTCATACTTCTCCACCCAGTCGCCATCCGGGTTCACGATCTCTTTCACCACCATGGGCCGGAAAAGGCGTCCCCCGTTGGCAATGGCGGAGGTCATCTGGAGAATCTGCAGGGGAGTCGCGGCAATCATTCCCTGACCAATGCCCGCCTGGATCGTATTTCCCAGGTACCACTTCTCCCGCTTCACTTTCTTCTTCCACTCCGGAGTCGGAACCAACCCGCGAGCTTCCGAACATAGATTTAGGTCCAGGGGCTCTCCGAACCCGAATTCCTTGGCCGTCCTGGCCAGTTCTTCCATGCCCACGCGCATAGCGACATTATAGAAGAAGACATTGCAGGAGTGGGCGATTGCCTGATTGAGGGAGAGGTTTCCATGTCCCTCTTTCTTCCAACATCGATACTCGTAGGCCCCCAAGCTGAAGGAACCCTGGCAGAGGAATTTGGTCTCCGGGGTGATGACGCCCTTGCGCAGGCCGGCAATGGCGGTGATGAGCTTGAAGATGGAACCGGGAGGATAGGCTGACTGGAGAGCTCGGTTTTGCAGCGGATGATAGGGATTCCTGGTCAGACGGGCCCATTGCTCGGGGCTGATCCGAGAGGAGAAGAGATTGGGATCATAGGCTGGCTTGCTTACCAGGGCCAGGATCTCCCCATGGCGAGGATCCATGGCCACCACCACCCCGTTATGCCCCTGGAGGGCCTCCTCTGCCAGCCTTTGAATCTGGGCATCGATGGTCAAGACCACGCTGAATCCGGACTTCGGCTCGATTCGACCCAGGCCCCGCTTGGCACGGCCCGAGGCATCCACCTCGATCTGCTCGCCCCCCTCTATTCCTCTCAGCAAGGCATCATAGGCTCCTTCGATTCCCCCCTGTCCCAATCGATCCCCATGACGAAAATCGCGGTTCTCCTGCCGCGATAGCTGCCTGGGGTTGACCTCGGAGACATAGCCCAAAAGATGGGATGCGAAGTCCCCCCTCGGGTAGGACCGGAGGGGGCGCAGCTGGAGGATCACGCCTCCCAGCTCATATTTTCTCTCCTGGAGAGCCACCATGGCCACCTCATCCACATCTCGCTTCACCAGGATCGGCTCCGAGGGGCGGGCTTTTCCCTCCTCAAGCGCACGGAGAAGCTGAATCGGGTTCACCTTGAGCACCTCGGAAAGCAATCGGCAAATCCCTTGTGGGTTCTGAACCTCACCCGGTGTCAGCAGGACATCAAAAGAGGGTCGGTTCATCCCCAGGATCTCCCCATTCCGGTCCAGGATCAGCCCTCGGCATCCCTCCTCGACAAGCAGACGAAGACGATTGCTCCGAGAGAGCCCATCAAACCGGTCACCCTCCAGAACCTGAAGATGCCAGAGTCGAAGCAGCAGGATGAGAAACACACCTAATGCCAGAATCTGGAAGATCCCAATCCGACGCTGCAGTTCCGGCTGGCTTCTGACCTGTGTATCGCGACTTGCCATATTATCTTACCTGCGGATACCTCCACCTGCCGAAGACAGAGAGGATCAGGACCCCCCAGAGTGCAGTGAATAGACTTTCAAGCGAGATCACCCGCAAAAAGGTTTGTCCCAGGGGACGGGGAATCAAGAAGAAATTGAGAACGAGGAGGCTCGCCAGGCCTGAGATGAGCCCCGCGCCGGAAAGAAGAAGTGTTCGGGTCCAAAAGCTATCCAACAGAAGGCCCCTTCTCGCATACCCCAAGAGAAAGCCCACCAGCGAGAAGCCGAAGGCTTTGAATCCCAGGGGAGAGAGGGAGAAGCTGTCCTCCAGAAGGCCCAACGAGAATCCCATGATCGTGCCCTTTGTCTCACCGCCCCTCAAGCTGAGGTAAGAGACCAATAGGAGGAAGAGGTCGGGCTTGATGTCCCCTATGGCGAAATAGGGCATCAGCTTCACCTGGACGGCAACCAGAGCCAGGAGGGCGAAAAAAACCAGGATTACCTTTGCTTCAGCCCTGAATCTTCCGGCCATCGGATCTCAGATCGGGAGGGCTTTGCCAGGATCAACACTTCCTCAATCCGGAATAGGTCCACCCGGGGAAGGATTCGTGCCTCCTGGAACAGAGCGCCCTTTTTCCTTTCGACTGCAGAAACCGTACCAATGGGGATTCCCTTGGGGCTCAAGCCACCCATGCCGGAGGTGATGATCAGCGCTCCCACTTCGATCTGTGCATCTTGGGGTAGGTACTTGAGCCTGCAGTAGGGTCCCACTTCCCCTACCGTCACTCCCGCTACTCGAGTCCCCTGGATCAGGGCACCGGCGGCGTAATTGGGATCGGTAATGACTTGAACCCGGCAGGTATGCTCCATGACCTCGGTTACCCTTCCCACCAAGCCTTGGGGACAAAAGACGGTGGTGTTCTTGGACACTCCATCGCCAAATCCTTTGTCGAGCAGGATGCTCCGAAACCAATTGCTCGGATCTTTGCCGATCACCCGGGAGGCAATCGTGGGGGCTGGCACGATCGCCCGCAGCTTCAGAAGCTGATGAAGCCTTTCGTTCTCCCGCTTTGCTTCTGCCAGGAACATCTCCTCCTGCCTCAGGCGGTTGACCTCCTCCTGGAGGGCTTGGTTCTGCTTTCGGACATGCCTCAGATCTATATATCCACCCCAAATGGAGGTGAAGGCGTCGGAGGTATTTTGAATCCATCCGAGGAACGGGCCGACAACCACCATCACCAGCCTCTTTGGCAGACTTGCTTTGACTTCTGAGAGCCTGATTTCGTAGGTAATAAGCAGGAAGGACAGGAGGAGGATGGAAATGAGAACGGAAAGACCGCGGTGCCTGCGAATCAACCAGAACCTCAAAATGCTGACTTCCCCCGAGCAAGTTTTGGCTCAGCTCGATCTATTAGGGCTCTACACAAAGGCTGTCAAAAAGGGAAAGTTCGTCTAATACCTTGCCGGTACCTTTTGCCACACAGGTCAGGGGATCATCGGCCACCCGCACAGTCAGACGGGTTTCTTCGGTCAATAGCGCATCCAGGCCTTGGAGGAGGGCTCCTCCTCCTGCCAGCACGATCCCCTTGTCGGCAATATCAGCAGAGAGCTCGGGCGGAGTCCTTTCCAGGGCGATCCTCACGGCATCCACAATCGCCGAGACCGGATCATGGAGCGCGTCCCGGATATCGGAATCGGTAATCATCATGGACTTGGGAATCCCCTCGATCAGATCCCTTCCTTTGATCAACATCTCCTGCGGCTTGTCCAAAGGATATGCGGATCCGATCTGGATTTTGCACATCTCCGCCGTCCTCTCTCCCACCAACAAGTTATACTTCCGCTTCAGGTATTGGATGATGCCCTCATCCATCTCGTCTCCGCCTATGCGCACGGATTGGCTGTATACGATCCCTGCAAGGGAGATCACAGCCACCTCCGTGGTCCCGCCCCCGATATCGACAACCATATTTCCGGACGGCTCCTGCACAGGCAATCCCGCGCCAATGGCCGCTGCCATCGGCTCCTCGATCAGAAACACCTCGGTGGCCCCTGCCTGCTCCGCCGAATCGCGGATGGCCCGCCTCTCCACCTGGGTGATGCAGGAAGGGACCCCGATGATGATTCTGGGTCGCACCATCGTCTTCCGGTTGTGCACCTTGGCAATGAACTGACGAATCATCTGGCCCGTTATGTCAAAGTCCGCAATCACCCCATCCTTCATGGGCCGGATGGCGAGGATATTGCCGGGAGTTCTCCCCAACATCTCCTTGGCCTCTTTCCCCACCTTCAACACCCGATTGGACCCCTTTTCAATGGCAACGACCGAAGGTTCGCACAGGACGATCCCCTTGCCTCTCACATGGATCAGGGTATTCGCGGTTCCGAGATCCATGGCCAGGTCGTTGGAGATCTTCCGAAGGATCCAATTGACAATCATGTGGAGGAACTCCTTTCTTGCAGACTCTCTTGCAGAGGCGGCCAGCTCGTGAGGCCCTTTCCCCGAAATCCTCCGGGAGGGGGCTCATGTTGGGTCCATTTCTATTCTGTATCTGAGGATGTTTAACACACTGCGCAGCAAAAAACAAGTCTCTTCCCAAAAATGCATTGCATTCCCTGGCCTTTTGCTCTATTTTACCTCCGTGAAGTAGGACGAGATAGGGGGAGGAAGTAATCGAATGTTAAAGAGCATGCGAATGAACCTGAAGTCTTTGAGTTTCACCCTATGGTTGGTCATTTTTGCCTTCATAGGCACTACCTTTCTGGTCTGGGGGATCCGTTCCACGCCCGGTGGAGGCATGGCCAGAGCTGGGATTGTGGCCAACGTGGATAAGGAACAGATCTCCATGAGCGAATACCAAGAGGCCTATCGAAACCTATACGAGCACTATCGAAAGACTCTGGGAGACAAATTCGATGACCAGACGGTGGAGAGGATGAAACTAAAGCGGAAGGTCCTCGATGATTTGATCAGCCAACGGCTGATCCAGATCCAGGCGCGGAAGATGAATGTCAGGGTGACCCAAGGGGAATTGGCGGAGACCATCAAGAATCACCCTGCCTTTGCCGAGGACGGTCAGTTTTCTCGAAAGAGATATCTCGCCCTCCTCGAATACAATCGACTCTCACCGCAGCAGTATGAGAGAACCCTGGAGCTGGAGATCCTCCTCACCAAGGTGCAAGATCTAATCAAGGACGCAGCCAAGGTGTCGGACGCAGAAGCCAAGGATCTATACTATTTGGCCAGCAACCGGGTGAAGGTGGAGTATCTCGAGCTTCCTTCCAAGGAATTCAAGAAGGAGCAGGTGGAGTCGATCGCGTCCAAGATGCAAGGGAAAGAAGGGTGGACCAGAGTTGCAGCGGAGATCAAGGTGAAGCCCCGGACCACCGGATACCTCACCTATAACCTGCCCTTCATGGAAGTCCCCGATCCTGTTCCCTTCATCAAGACGGCCTTTTCCCTGAAGCAAGGAGAGGTGAGTAGTCCAGTGGAGGGCAAAGATCGCTACTACGTTCTCCGTCTGATAGAGATTGGCCCCGTGAGCGATAAGATATTCCAATCTCCGCAGAAGGAGCTGCTCAAAGGCCAGATCTTGGTGGAGAAGAGAGACCGTCTCTTGAAAGAGTGGCTGGAGGGAGCCAAGAGGAACTGCAACATCCAGATCGAAGAAAGCCTGATTCAGGGATGAATGCAGAAAGGATCGAATGGGGGCCGATAGCCTTTTGATGGCTTCCATGCGGATGCAGCGCTTGAGGTAGTGAGAGGTGAGGCAGAGAGAGGGATTAGAAAGAAAAGGGGTTGCCAGCCATGCTTAAGGCTCACAACCCCTTGATTTTTGGTGGAGCTGAGGGGATTTGAACCCCTGACCTCTTGACTGCCAGTCAAGCGCGCTCCCAATCTGCGCCACAGCCCCTTTGCCTGTCGCTAATCTAACTAACAGCAACCCTTTGCCTTGTCAAGGGGAAAGTGAATACCTTCTTGACAGGATGGCCCAGAGGCGTTAGAAATAGATAGAAATAGATAGATGATCTTCTCCTGCCGGAGTGGTGAAATTGGTAGACGCACGGGACTCAAAATCCCGCGGACCTCTGGTCCATGTCGGTTCGACCCCGACCTCCGGCACCAACCAACTCAGATAGTTGAATGATTGGCCTCCCAGCTCCGGAGGCCATTTTCTTTTCCCCTTCCCTCGGTGTGCTTTGGTGGCCGTTGCTGGGTCAGTTTTTCTGGTGAGTTCGTCCAGATTCGGCACCTGTGCTTCTTCCGCTGCATAAGCTATTCCGTTGACATTCGAAGAGGCCTTTTGCTTCAGTCCTGCGTCGGTGAAAAGGACAGCCCCAAGTTGGCAAACCACAAATATCGCAGCCATCATGATACGCGAGTGGCTGCAGATTTTTCTCATCCTTCTCCCTCATTTGGATAGAATTGACAGGCCATATATCAATGAGCCTCTATGACTTGGGCGCCAGCGGGGGTAAACCTGAATGATTACCTTACCCATTTGACGAAAAGGGGAGGCAGATCTTTGCCTCCCCTTTGTTCTCATCGTGCTCCCCAGCAGCGTTTACCAACGCGGATAGTTGGGCACGCCATAGGCAGGATGGCGATAGTACTGATCCCAGTTGGTGACTTTCCCGTACAACTCCGGGGTCCAGGGCAACCACCGCGCCGCATAGGGATGGCGTGGGAAGTCCTGGATGATTGCCTCCTCCAAGGGCAGGCCGACCACCTCGATCTCGTCGTACTCCATCTTGCCCAGACCATGCTTAGCAGCCAGGCGGGTGCTCCCGATGTTCCTCGGGTTCAGGTTCATGCAAGCAGTACCGATGGCATCCGCGGCGACCGGGTCTTTGCTGGCGATGAGCAGTCCCGAGAGGAAATAGGGGGCTACCGGCGTCCAGGTCCCGGCATAGATCGCGTCGATGATGTGCATCTGCTTGGGGACTACCTTCTGGGCGATGTAGGTGACATCCGCATTGACCTCGGCCAGCTTGTTGTGGGGCAGCCCAAACTTGTTAGCCCCGATGACCCTCGAGGAAGGCAGGCCGATGCCCATGTTCTTCAGGGTTAGGGTGACGCCCGCCATAGAATGGGTCTTGAAGGCACAGATGGGGATCAAGCATTGCACCTGCTTCAGGAGCTTGGGCATGGGATATTGCTTGGAAGCCAATCCCAGTCCCGGCATCATTTCCCAACTCTCGCACAGATCGATCAGCTCATACTTGATGCCCATATCCGCATACCTTTTCTGGGCATAGACCAGGCCGTAGTTCATGTAGGTCGCCCAGGCATCGCCGAAGGCCGGACACTCTGCGATGATAATCCGGCTGGCTCCCATCTCCTTGCAAATCCTGGCTACTGCCAGGGCCGCGCGGGGATCGGCAAAGGCTCCCTGGATGCTATTGTCGTCCCCATATCCCAGGTATTGCATGGGATAGTAGCTCAGGACGAAGTTGGGCTTGATCAGGACCGCCTCGCCCTTCTTCAGAGGGATTCCGCCGGCTAGCTCGGTCACTTGCTTGACCAGCTTGTACCAGACCTCCTCGCTCGCTACATCCCAGGTGGCCCGGGTGTGATCGCCCTCCGACTCAGCATATTCTTGGACGTTTTTCAAGCTCAAGTCAACCAGCTCACGGACGTGGAACTTCCCATCCAGCATCGCCGCTTCTTCCGGCGTCGCCTTCACGATGGCGACTACACTCTTCTCCGCCGCTGCAATCGAGGCGAAGATGGCGATCATTCCTGCTGCTAAAAGGAGAATTATCATCCGCTTCATCGGCGCTACCTCCTGTCCGATCCATGGTTTAGGAACCTGATGTATTCCTTCCTCCCCAACGAATTCATTATGTCATCGACCACCTCCTTTCGCATTCTGAAAGCGCCCCCCATTCTCCCGCAAACACAGGGAGGCACCGCAGTCTTGAGGGCCTGAAGATCGGTTCGGTGCCTCCATTTTTCACCTCCTGCCGAAATGCTGTTGGGGGGGATAGCGAGACTACAACTCTGGACAAAGGACGCAAAGCCTAATGGGCTTATCAATCTGGGCAACTGACGCTGGCCTGCAGGGGACTGGCCCTTACGTGGCCAACTATCTACACCTGTCCATTTTCCTTGTCAATCTATTTCTGAATGGATTGGGCGGACATCGTTTGAAAACGAAGTCTGGAATTCGAGGCATAAGACGCGAATGGAAGCCAAGGACCCCTCGCAGACTTGACTTGTTGGGAGACAAGCATCTGTGGTATCTTTGCAATGTCCCCCAAACGATCCATGCAGGTTCCGAGCTGAAATCATGCAGGCCTCAAAGGAAGGTAGGGGACGGCCTACGGCTATTCGGGGGTCATTTGAGGAGGTTTTGTTCAGGAGAACTTCTTCGGGGAAGCGGTTTGCTTCCGGGAGAGGTGCTCCTTCCTCAATGAGAGGAGGTGATGGAGGCCAAGAATGAGAATGGAGGGAAAACCCAGGGAGCAGGTTCTATCTTGATGTCGGATCTCTTTAAGGGAAAGGATTGCGAAAGATGAACAAGACTGTGCTCATCGCGTTCGCGCCAGTAAATGAACAGGAGCTTGTATGACAGAGAAGGAATTCTTTAACACGGTTTTGAATGGGAGCGAGGACGTACTACAACTATTCCTTGCAGCCATCTCATTCGCCGGGGTGGGCTACTGTGTCATTGGGGGCCTGGCGGTGAATGCTTATGCGGAGCCAGTTGTTAGCCTCGATCTCGATGTTGTGGTGGGCGCAGAAGATATCGACCGTGTCTGCAAGGCCATCGAAGGCCATTTCAGGGTGGAGCGTTTCGCGCATAGCGTCAACCTCAGCAGCGACAAGTCCTCATTGAGAATTCAACTTCAGACCGATCCGCGTTACCTGGATTTCATCGGCAGAGCCACAATGCACACGGTACTGGGATACAAGATGCGGGTCGCGAGCATCGAGGATGTTCTACAAGGCAAGATCTGGGCGTATTTGGATGAAGATCGGCGGAAGAGCAAGAGGCAGAAGGATTTGGCGGACGTCGCACGACTGGTGGAAGCCTTTCCAGATTTGACAGAGCGTCTGCCCGAGGAGATCCGGAAGACACTGCAATAGCGGCGTGAATCAGGGCCTGGAGTCGGGCACGGCGCAAAAATGCGCTGCGCCATCTAGGCGCGGCGGTAGGTCTTTGAATTTGGAGGGAACAACTGGGTGAAAGAAAACCGGTTTCCGATTTTCCTTATCGTCATCCTCCTCCTGCTGGCCTTGCAATCCATTTCCTTGGCAGCCGAATCAGAAAAATCCACTATCACGCCCCCCCGGGGGTCTGCACGGTGTCTATCGGCAGGGTAGACTGAGCGAGGAGCGATCCGAGCCCATCGCCAGGCAGAAGTCACTAGAGGACAGAGTAGGTACAGATAGGTGAGGCGAGTGGGGCACCCCAAGGTTGAAAGGCGAAGAAACAGAGACTTCGAGCCACAGGTCGGCACGCGAAATTCCGAACCGTGGAGCGGAGGCATAGCGCCAGAAAAGCGACTCAGGCCGTCCTCATTAAGGATCGAAACCTGCGTCGGCGCAAAAGTCTCCGAAAGCCCAGCTGGTTGCCATCCGGCAGGCTCGCAGAGTCTTCCGCTGCTGCTGCGCGGGGGCGCCTGACACCCGACGGTCTGGGGCGACATCATTGGCATCGTCAAAGAGGAGGCAGCGCTATGAACCAGATACTTATTGGCAAGGGTGAGCAACTCGTCCACTTGCTCGCCAAGTACGCCAACCGGCATGGCCTGGTCGCCGGCGCCACCGGCACCGGTAAGAGCGTTTCGCTGATCGTGCTGGCGGAAGGCTTCTCGCGTTTAGGCGTGCCGGTGTTCATGGCGGACGTGAAGGGGGATATCGCCGGCTTGGCGGTGGCTGGTACCACCAACGAGAAGATCCAACAGCGCGTTGCACAGATCGGGATCGAGGGTTACGCCCTCGAGGCCAGTCCGGTGGTGTTCTGGGACTTGTACGGCAAGGCAGGCCATCCCGTCCGGGCGACGGTCAGCGAGGTCGGCCCGAACCTGCTGGGTCGGATCCTCGAGCTCAACGATATCCAGGGAGGGACGCTGGAGGTCGCATTCAAGCTGGCGGACGACCAGGGCCTGTTGCTGCTCGACCTCGACGATCTGCGCGCCCTACTCGGGTTCGTTGGGGCCAACCGCAAGGAGATCTCGACGCAATACGGTCTGGTCAGCACACAGTCCGTGGCTGCCATCCAGCGCGCCCTGTTGTCGCTGGAGCAGGAAGGTGGGGAAACCCTGTTCGGCGAGCCGGCCCTCGAACTCGGGGACTTGATGCGCACGGACCTCAGCGGGCGCGGCATCGTCAACATCCTCGCCGCCGACCAACTGATTTTGAAACCACGCCTGTATTCGAGCTTCCTGCTGTGGCTCCTGTCGGAGCTATTCGAAAACCTGCCTGAGGTGGGGGACCTCGACCAGCCCAAACTGGTGTTCGTCTTCGATGAGGCCCATCTGCTCTTCGACGACGCTCCGCCGGCGCTGCGTCAGAAGGTGGAGCAGGTCGTGCGGATCATTCGTTCCAAGGGCGTGGGCGTGTACTTCTGCTCGCAGTTTCCGGACGACGTGCCGAACGAGATCCTGGGCCAGCTTGGGAACCGCATCCAGCATGCTCTGCGCGCCTATACCCCCCGTGATCAGAAGGCAGTGCGCACCGCCGCCGAAACCTTCGTTCCCAACCCCAGGATCGACGTCGCCCAGGTGATCTCCCAACTGGGTGTGGGCGAGGCCCTGGTATCCACCCTCCAGGAGAAGGGCGTGCCAATGCCGGTGGAGCGCACGCTCATCTGTCCACCGCGCTGCCGGATGGGCGCGATTACACCGGAAGAGCGGGCGGCCGTGCGGGCACGCAGCCCGGTAGGCGGCAAGTACGACTCCCCTGTGAACCGCGAATCGGCCTATGAAATCCTGAGCCGGAGGACCGTGTCAGTGGAGGCGGAGGCGGCGCGGCCAGACCAAGCCCCGGCGGGACCGCGCTCCGACCAGGCCCCGGCGTCTAAAGGCCGCGGGCCTCTGGGCGATTTGCTATGGGGCACCCAGCGCCGCCAGGGCATGGTGGAAGCCATGGCCAAGCAGGCGGCGCGCACCGTGGGGAGCCAGATCGGCCGGCAGATCCTACGCGGCGTGCTCGGCGGCATCTTCGGCGGATCACGCCGCCGTTAGTGTGCGGGCACCGTAGTACTGCTGCGGCGTGTCGCCGCCCCAACAAGCCAATCAAGCTGTTGGTCGTCTTCGGCAGCCGCAGCTTATGGCGATCCGTCTGACCAGGAAATTGAACACAAACTCAATAAAGGAGATTAGCAATGGGAATTCTATCTTGGATCGTAATGGGGTTAATCGTAGGTTTGCTCGCAAAATTCATCATGCCGGGCAAAGACCCTGGAGGAACTATCATTACCATTTTGATAGGGATAGCGGGTGCTTTCGTAGGCGGGTTTATTGGGTCCTTTCTGGGCCTTGGGACAGTTACAGGATTTAATGTAGGGAGTATCTTGCTGGCTATCGGTGGGGCTGTCCTCCTATTGATTCTGTATCGCACCATAAAGAGATAGCACCCCTTCCAGGCCTAACACTCCTTCGGATGCGCAAAAACCGCGCCCCACTGAGCTTCGACGTCGTGCAAGAGTAATAAAATGGAAATCAGTAATGGGGTCAATCAGTAAGTGGGGTCACCTCGCGGACTTGACTTGTTAGGAGACAAGCATCTGTGATATCTTTGCAATGTCCCTCAAACGATCCATGCAGGTTCCGATCTGAAATCATTCAGGGCGCAAGAGGAGGGGAGGGAGGCCCTACGGCCTTTCGGGGGTCATTTGAGGAGGACTTGTTCAGGAGACCTCTTCGCGGGAGTTCTCCACTTCCGAAAGGGGCGTTCCTCCCTCTGAGAGAGGAGGTGATGGAGGCCAAGAATGAGAATGAAGGGACAATCCAGGGAGCAGGTTTTATCTTGATGTCGGATTCCTCTAAGGGAAAGGATCGCGAAAGATGAAGAAGACTGTGCTCATCGCTTTGCTTCTCTCGCTTTCGATCTTGATGGGCATTGCTGCCGCCTGGGCAGCCGAGGCCCAGAAGATCGTCTTCGCCAGCCAGATCGTGGATGTCATCGGCCCCTCCTCCAAGATGATCGGGCCCGTGCAGAGCGGGGGGATCATCGTCGCTACTCCGGAGGCCGCCTGCTACGGGCCCATGATTACGCCTCAACTGAAAAGTGGACACACGCTGACCATCCCGGTGGCCGTGGAGGGGGCCGAGGTGGGAGACGCCATCGCCCTCAAGATCAAGAAGGTAAGGGTCTTGGCCAAGGCCACTGCCTCCGGCACGGAAACGGCCATTAAGGATCGCTTCGTCGGTGACCCCTTTGTGGCCAAGCGCTGCCCCAAGTGCGGGATGGTCAATCCGCCCACTGAACTCAAGGGAGTTGGCGCGGAGGCCATCCGCTGCAAGATGTGCGGGGCTCCTTGCATCACTTTCCAGGTCACCAACGGCTACACCCTCCTCTTTGACGAAGATCGGAGCATCGGGGTTACCCTGCCCAAGGCGGTGACCGATGAGATCGCCAAGCAGGCCTATGAGTTTTCCGCTGTTCCCAGCAAGGGTCTCTCTTATCCCGTGACCCTGCTCAGCCTGGCCGATATGCCTCCGGGGATCATCGCCCGGGTGCGGGCCATGATCGGGAATATGGGGACGACTCCCGCCATCGATATGCCCACCTCCCACAATGCCGGTGATTACGCCGTCTTCTTGGTGGGCGCCCCCCACAAGCTGGCGATTACCAAGGCGGACTTAGGCCAAGCGCAGCGATGCCCATATGGACATCGATAATGTGCGGGAAGGGGCGATCGTCATCACGCCGGTCAAGGTCAAAGGCGGAGGCATCGTGGTGGGCGATGTCCACGCCATGCAGGGAGATGGGGAGATCTCCGGCCATACCACCGATGTGAGCGCAGAGGTAACCCTGGAGGTGCAGGTGATCAAGGGCCTCAATCTGGAGGGACCGATCCTGCTGCCCAACAGGGAGGATCTGCCCTTCCTGGCGAAGGCATACTCCGAGGATCAGCTATATAAGGCCCGGGCGATCGGGGAAACCTTTGGCTTCACCGTCCAGGAGGATCTATTGCCGATCCAGATGATCGGCACCGGTCCCAACTTGAATGACGCGGTGGGGTGCGGCGTGGATCGCATGGCCAAGCTGCTCGGAATCACGTCGGACGCAGTGAGGAATTGGGTGACCATGACCGGAGGGGTGGAGATCGGACGTCTGCCGGGCGTGGCCACAGTAACCATGATGGCGCCCATATCCAAATTGCAGGAGCTGGGCATCATGCACCTGGCCCTGGAGCAATATCGCAAGTAGGTACCGTTACATCAGCTACTCAAGGTAGTGTGGAGATTAGGTGAGACCCCGGTTCCTCGGGATATCGAGTCGGGGCTCCGAGGAAGGGAAAGACCAAGGGCAGGCGATGAGCCTGCCCTTGGTCTTGTAGGACTACGGCTGAAATGCTACGACTCGATCACGGAGAGGTCAATTTCCAGACATTCCGGGAGTAGCCCCCACCGGAGCCGTAGACAAATCCCGCCGCCGAATAGATCTGATCGCTGATTCGTCCGGCCATGGGCGTGTAGAGCGGCTGGCTGCCGTAGAGGTCGTTCATCCAGACACCTGCGTAGCACCGCTCACTATCCTTCAGCCCAGTGGTCCCCCCGCCTGATCCGTGGAGGCAGAAGATCTTGGTGCCATAATTGACCGCACCCTGGCCGCCCCGGGTCTTGATCATGGCGGGCTTGCTGGTCCAGCTGTTGGCGGCCGGATCGTATTCCTGTACGATCGACTGCTCACTGCCGAAGGAAGAGGTGGCAAAGCCCCCCATGACCCAGATCTTGTTTGACCCGTAGAGGCAGGCGCCGGCATAAGCAGCCCCCATCGGCATGTCGGCCTTCGGCGACCAGCTATTGGTACCTGGATCATAGACATAGGTGGATTTCAGGACACCGCCCTCACCATTTCCCCCGAAGACATATAATTTACCCCCGTAGGCTACGACTGCAGGCTGATGGATCTTCACGGATAAATTGGCCCCCATACTCCAGGTCCCGGCGGCGGGATTAAAGATCTGCAGGGTGTTGTAGAGGCCGCCCGTATCCCAGCTCAATCCCCCCACCACATAGATCTTGCCAGAGATGGCCGCAGCCCCGGCATTGGTGACGGGGTAAGGCATCATCCAGGCGCTGTCGACAACCGAGCGCCCGCTGGTCAGGGTATATTTCTCCACCAGCCCGGTCTGGCCCCAGTAGGTGCCTCCCCCGAGAATCCAGAGATCGTTGCCGATCTGAGCGGAGGCGGCCCAGCCATGCACTAAGTTGGTGTAGCCCGCTATCGTCTCCAGGACCTCACAATCGAAACAAACCCCCCGGGAGGTGCCACCGGCGTTGGTTACGGTCAGCCTCCCGAATCCCCGAGGAAGGCTGCTCGGAACCTTAGTCACGATCTTGGTGCTGCTCCAGCTCACGATGGAGGCGGGGGGAAAGCTGATCCCTTTGAAGGTCAGGGTGCCAGTGGTGCCGAAGTTGACCCCGGTGAGGGTGATCTTGTCCCCCCACGTGGCCACATAGGGTGTCACCGAGAAAATGGCCGGGTCGTCGGTAATAGCAGAGGCCAAGGATTTCTGCAGGTTCAACCTCCCCTCGGTAACGCATTTCCGAGAGAAGACCGGAGGGGCTTGCCCATCCTCTGCCCCATTGAGGATGATCCCCTTGATCTTCCTCCAGTTGAAGGTGGGCCCCCTCTTGGTCCAGATCACAGCAGCAGCCCCGCTCACCTGGGGACAGGCCATGGAGGTTCCGCTCCAGCTGTTATAGGTGTTAGATGGCAGGCTGCTCAGGATCTCATTCCCCGGGGCGAAGATGTCCACCGAAGAGCAGCCGTAGTTGCTCCAGGTCGGGATGGTGTCGGCCCGGTTGGAGGCACCCACACAGATGATGTTGTCCAGGTTGTATGCGGAGGGGTAATGGGTATAGAGGTCGCCATCTTGTCCGTCATTTCCGGCGGAGGCCACAAAGATCACTCCGGCATTCTGGGCAGCGAGGATGGTGTCGTACAGCGTCTGCGAGAACCCACCCCCACCCCAGCTATTGCTCCAGATCATCCGGTATCCCTCCCGAGCCCGGATCGCCAGGGCGTATTCCATGCAGGTGATGGCATCGGAGGTGGAGCCTCCGGAGGTGGACATGAACTTCAATGCCATGATCTTGGCAGTCCAGGCCACGCCGCTGATCCCTATGCCGTTATTGCCCCTGCCCCCGATGATGCCGGAGCAGTGGGTGCCGTGGCCATGGTCATCCTTGGGGTCGCTATCTTTGAAATAGCGGTCGATCCCGTAGACATCGTCGATATAGCCGTTGCCATCGTCATCCACTCCGTTGCCGGGGATCTCCTTGGGGTTCTTCCACATATTGGCAGCCAGATCTTCGTGGGTGTAATCCACCCCGGTATCGATCACCGCTACCACCACGCCGGTTCCATATCGATGGATATGCCAGGCCTCAGGCGCATCGATGTCCGCATCGGTCGTGCCGCCGCGACTGCCCGGTATTATTCAGGGCCCATTGCTCCCCAAACTTCGGGTCATTGGGCAGGACGTGGGGCTTCACGTAGTAGTTGGGCTCCGCGTATTCGACAGAGCCGCTGCGGTACAAGGATTCGATGCTTTGGCCTAAAGAGAGGCGAGTCGAGGTCTGGACCAGCAGGACCCCGGCTGCCGGATGGGCCTCCAGGATCCTGGCCTGGATCTCTCGTAGGGCAGCCCGGGCACTGGAAGGAAGGGAGGCCAACAGTTGGGCAGAGGCCTCCGGGCCGAATGTGGGCAGGGGTTTGACCCCCTTGAATTTCACCAGGATCTGATCGGGGGCGAATTGGACATTTCCTTCGGGGGGAGCGAAGGTGTACTGCGGGGTAAGATCTGTGCCGGCATGGGCCTGATAGGCCAGGGCAAAGAGAAGCACCCAAACGCCCATCAGGCTGAGCACAATCCATTTTCCTTTCATCTCTTAGTCTCCTTTTCCTTTTTCACATCTTCACTTTTGGGTTGATCCGAGAAGCGTCCCCCACAGTTTACGTTTTTTCTCACCCCCTTCCTCCCCCGGCCCCCGGGTGGTCGATGTGGAGTTGCAGCTCAAAGGTAATGTGTTTCCCCGCTACGGCATACAGGGTGATGCCTTTGGCGATGTTCTTCATTTCCTCTTAGGAAAAGCCGGCCAGAATGAAATGGCCAACAGCAGTTAGGATATTGCAGAACCGACGGTTCATTGACGGCTCTCCAAGACTTCCCTGGCCCGCTCCCGTATCGCCTCGTCCAGGTCGCTGGAGGCAGCATCCTCCAACAGATTTTCGGCCCAGCCCTCATCTACGGAGCCGATGGCCTCGATGGCTGCCATTCGCACCTGCGGATCCTGATGGGTGGCAGCTTTCCTGAGCTGGTTCATTCTGCTGGAGCCTTTCAATTGGCTCAAGGCCTCTACGGCCGCGATTTGTGACCTCCTGCCCTCTGGACGAGAGGCATTGGAAGCCATGGAGGGCCCTCTCGATTGGAGGGATGTATCATCGCCGCCGGTCCCTGTGGGTCTTTCCGGAGGGATGTCCGGGATGTTATCCATGCCGGAGGGATCTTCGATCACATTGGACTCCTCCCCGGCCCCGGGTGCCTCCCCGGTCCCTTCCTGCGTTCCGCTCGTGCCTTGTTCCTTGGGCCAGATGATCGCCTTTGCGATGCGAGACGACGGTCCTTCGTAGAATAATACATAGTCGAATCCGCGGAGGAGTCTCTCGATCCCCTCCTTCACCGGGAGGTGGCGGAATCGGACCGAGATCTGGCGATTCATTCCCTCCACGCCCTTGTGGACAAAGCGGATTCCGCAGACTCGCGACAGACGGCCCAACAGGTCTTGCAAGGGGACGCCCTCTGCCTCCACGCTGAGAAACCCCTTTTCGCAACGAACTAGGGGCATCTTTTGAGGGTCTGCCGCCACACCGTTGGCCTCACCCGTGAAAGGAATGGCGGATAAGGATAGGGAGAGGAGAATGAAACCGATACAAAATCTTACAGACTTGCTCCGGGCTTGCATGTTCATGGCCTTGCCCCACCCTCCCCCGAAGACACAAACACCTCCAGAGGGGGCATGGTCCGCCGCCTGGAGGCGGGGTCGGGTTATATTCAGAAGACGGCTGTTCATCTTTGGCTCCCGAGGTTTCCACTTTCTATCTATGCCACCCAGCCCGGTGAGAAGGTCCGGCGAGAATTCAAAGCCTGCCTACGGGGAATTCCAGCCAAGCGAACGGGTCGTCTGGATGTTTGCACCATCCAATCAGGATGTTCCACAAAACCAGAAAGAGCTAAAAAGGGAAACGAGATCAGGGGGTTTCCAGCAGAGTACTGGACACATGCCTGCATCCTGCGTTCTCTGGGGGGAGGGGGGATGGGTTACAGTTGACCCGAGGGGCAAAGCCTGACCGAGAATCCGAGGCCGCAATACGAAGTGGCACGTCAATCTATCGATGCTAATGTAGTCCGATAGCGGGGACTTGTCAACCCCTTTTAACCGTTTTGAGGCCCTTTTCCCAGGTCCTTGACCAAAGGCAGACGGGACTCAGTGGATTCGTAAGACCTTCGCCCCCCGAATCCTTCGCTCCTTCAATTCGACCAATGCCTGGTTGGCGTCCTCCAATGCATACTCCTGGAATTCAGGCCTGATGGGCACTTGGGCTGCCAATCGCAGGAAGTCGTCCACGTCTTTTCGGGTGACATTGGCCACGCTCTGGATCTTCTTCTCCATCCAGAGATGGCAGGGGTAATCCATTTCCCCCAGGGATGCCTTATCCACCTCCTCCTTCCGGATCGCATTGATGATGAGCCTCCCTCCCTTCCCCAGGTGAGTTAAGGCGACGATGATCGGTTTCCAGGCGGGCGTGGTGTCAATGGCGCAATGCATTCTCTCGGGGGGCTCATCGTCGAAGCTGCCCACCCAGAAGGCCCCCAGTTCTCTCGCGAAATCCCTCTCGCTTTCGGTTCGGGAGAATACAAAGACCTTTGCGTCTGGATGCAGGTAACGAACCATTTTCATCACCAGATGGGCGGATGCCCCAAAGCCTATCAGAGCCAGATTCTCTCCATCCTGCATCCCTGTCAAGCGCAGCGAGCGATACCCGATCGCCCCCGCGCACAGGAGAGGAGCCGCTTCGGAATCAGAGAATGATTCCGGGATTCGAAATGCGAAATCTCCTGGAACCACCGCATATTCTGCATACCCCCCATCTACATCGCGCCCCGTGGCTCGAAAATGGTCACACAGATTTTCGCTGCCGCCGAGGCAGAATTTGCATTTTCCACAAGCAGAATGGATCCAGGCAATTCCCACCCTCTCCCCATTCCTGAATTCGCCTGCCTTTCTCCCCGATCCCTCCACCCGGCCGACGATCTGATGGCCCAAAATGATGGGGAATCTCGCCGGAGGGGTTCTCCCCTCGATCTCGTCCAACTCGGTGTGACAGACCGCACAGGCTGAGACCTTCACCAGAATCTCATTCTCTTTGGGCACAGGCAAAGGTAGATCCGCCGGGACCAGGGGGGATCTGTCTGTCTGGAGGTTGCATGGACGGTTCAGGACCAATGCCTTCATCGCTTTTCATTCCTTTCCCTTCGATTTAAGGGTTCTCTTATCATGCTTGCGATTGTTTTCCTATCAAAAAGGCCCCGCAAATCGGCCCTGCCGCCCTTCTGGCCAAAAAGAACGGCGCGCTCATCTCCCCGTGGCCTCATATGGTGCAGTGTTGCAATCTCCTGGGAACAGGGCTATATTCGGGCCGCTTCCCCGTTTCCTATTCTGCATTCGCACGTTGGAATCTTGGGCCATAAAGATCTTCCCTGGGGGGTGATGCCACAAGCCGAGAAGCTCTTCCCGCTGTAGGGACTATCCCAACTCTTCCTATTCAACCTATATGTCCAAACTTTACGTCCAAAGGGGGAAATGTATGAGTGGTCCCGCGCTGCTAATGATCTTGCTGGTGAGTATTGCCTTCATCGTAGTGATGACGGCGCGTTACAAGATGAACGCCTTCCTGGTTCTCATTTTGGCTGCCTTTGGAGTGGGATTGGCGTGCGGCCTGCCCGTGCCCAAAATCCTGGATGGCATCAAAGACGGTTTTGGGAGCACCATGAGGGCCATAGGCATCATCATCGTCGAGGGAACCATGATCGGTATCATCCTGGAGAAGACCGGGGCAGCCGTGAGCATGGCAAATTGGATACTGAAGATAGTAGGGAAGAATCGGGCTACGGTTGCTATGGGTGTAAGCGGCTACGTGGTGGGCATGCCCCTGTTCTGTGATACCGGTTTTGTGGTAATGAGCCCCCTGAATAAGGCCCTCGCTAACCGATCCGGTATCTCTATGGCGGTGATGGCGGTAATCCTTTCCACCGCACTCTATTCCACTCACTGCCTGGTGCCGCCTCACCCAGGTCCTACGGCCGCTGTAGGCATCTTGGGTGTCGACATCGGAAAGGTGATCCTCTTGGGGCTGCCCCTCGCCATTCCGGGAGCCCTGGCCGGTTATTTTTGGTCCACCCGCTTTGGCAAGCGATATGATGTCCCGGCCAAGCCCGAAATGAGCTATGAACAACTCTGCGCGGCCTATGGAGAACTGCCCAGGGTGTGGAGGTCTTTCCTTCCCATCATCCTGCCTATTTTCCTGATCGCCCTGAAATCGATCACCACCCTCCCGGGACAACCCATATCCGGAGGGAGACTCCTTTCCTTTATCAATTTCATAGGTGATCCGATCACAGCCCTGCTCATCGGGGTTTTTCTGGCTCTCTCCCTGGTCAAGAATTGGAGTGAAGAAGTCCTGGATGGATGGCTGGCGAAGGCTTTAGGATCTGCCGGATTGATTATCATCATTACGGCGGGAGGAGGCGCCTTTGGAAACATCCTGAGAATCAGCCCCATCGGAAACTACCTTGGCTCCAGTCTCTCCAAGTGGGGGATCGGGCTATTTCTCCCCTTCATTCTGGCTGCTGCCCTCAAGATTGCCCAAGGATCCTCTACGGTAGCCATCATCACCACCTCCAGCCTGATCGCCCCCATGATACAGGGTCTGGGACTTGCCACGGGATGGGGTCCGGTGCTAACGGTCTTGGCCACAGGCGCGGGCGGGATGGTCGTCTCCCATGCCAATGACAGCTACTTCTGGGTGGTCGCCAAGTTCTCGGATCTGGATGTGCCGACTGCCTATAAGGTGCACACTTCGGGCACCCTGGTAGAGGGAATCGTCACCATGGTCGGCATCTGGGTCGTGTCCTTATTTCTTCACTGATTCACGCCTTTTCCCACTTCCAAAGAAATAGGGGGAGGAGACGTTCGTCTCCTCCCCCTATTCTGCTACCGTGCTTTAGGGTCTAAAGCGCCTACTTTACCTTAATCCGCCATCTTCGCCTTGAGTGCCTTGACGGTGGCGAGTCCTTCCTCTACACACTTGGCCATGAAACTATCCAGCACCGCCGCGGCCTCAGCGGCTTTTCCGGCCTTCTTCAGGGCTACCACCTTCTGCTCCACCTTCCAGGCCTCGGCGGCAAACTTCTTCTCCAGAGTGTCGAAGGCAGCTGCGTTATTGAATGGGGAGCGGAACGCCTTTCTTGGAGCTCCAATCCTTCAAGTAGTCAATGAAGACGTACTTGATTCCCACCGTCTCCAGTTGCACGGGCAATACCTCATTCAGCATCTTGTATTCCTTCTCGATCCGGCTGCAATTCTCGTCGATGTATTTCTGCAGCACGGCCACCGCAGCCCCTTGCTGGCCCTTTTTGATCAGGTCCAAAGCCTGGGTCTCATAAGGGCTCTGGCGCTGGAGGATCCACTTCTCGGTCTGGTCGAAGACCCCACGCACCGTCGGATTGAGCGCCTGATAATTCAAATCGCACAGGAGCTTCACCCGATTGGCCCACCACCAAGGCGAATCAGCAGAATAGGTGCTGGTGCCGTCGCCATAGTTGGCCGGGACCTTGGGTCCGCCGAAGTAGAAGGGCTTGAACACGTTGTCGCACGGGTTGGAGAAGCTCGCCCAGTAGACCTGACGTAACAGGGGCGGCATCCAGGCCCGCAGGTGGCAAACCTCGGAAGCTGCAGAGTGATAGCCCGACTTGGGGTTGTCGTGCAGGCAGAGGGTCGCCCAGAAGGTCTCCGAGGCGCCCCAACGCGGCTCGACCACCGTCCCCTCGTGGTGATTGCGGGTGAACTTCATCATGACGGCCGGGTCGATCTTGCCGCTCAACCCCTGACACAGGGTGAAGGACTCATTGCGGCGGATCTGCATCGCGCCGGGATCAGGGGATTCCTTCTTCCAGTAGTCGCCGTAATCGCGGGCGAAGTTGAACTCCGCCGCGGACTTGGTCCAACCCATCTCGATGGCATGCTGTACCAGATTGGGATGGGCCTCATCCCAATCGGCCTCGATGGAATAGATGTTGGAGATGGACCAGACGCCGTTCTTCACCTTCTTGGCCACCCAGTACCGGCCAGCGGTCTCCAATACCCAAGCCTCCTTGGGGTCGGCGATGATGAAGGTGTTATGGTAGTTTGCCTTGCCCCACTCGCCTGGATACTCACAATCCCCCGACTGGCCATACTTTTCCAGCAGAGCAATGATCACATGCATCGCCTCGTAGGCGGTCTTGCCCCGCTCCAGCCCCAGGCGCAGCAGGTCCATGCCCAGGAGGCCATCACCCCACTGATAGGGCTCTTTCGACCACACCGCTTCGTTGCCGATGGCCACGCCATGCTCGTTCATGCCGTGCTCGTACCCGAAGGTCCACCAGATTTTGGAGCCAAAGTGCTCATAGGTTACGGGAACCTGGGGGATCTGGATATAGGTGCACTTCACCTGCTCACCCGCGGGATGGTTCGCCCGGGCCATGTGCACCAGAGGCTGTGCCTCCATGGGCGGCCGGTCGCTGTTCTTGGTCAAGATAATCGATCCGTCCGAGGTGGCATCCTGGACCGCTACCCAAGTGTCGCAGGGAACAGCGGCGCCGGGGAAAGTTGCAAAAGCGGCTATAAAGGCTGCGAAGAGCAATCCACTCAGGGTCTTACCCCTCTTATTTAACATCCTGTCTCCTTTGAGAGATTGGGTTCGATCGAAGAATCTTAAAACGACAAGATCACTCATTTTTTGGTCTGACTTGCACTGATCCCTTCCTTTCAACAGGGCCTGCTCATCCTTTTGGGTCCTTCAACCAAAATCCATCAACCTCAGGGCCTCGGGATGTCTCGGCGGCAGGGCCGCACCATTCAGACTTCTCATGAAACGCAACGTGATTTCCGGATTCTCGATCCATGTTCCGGAAAACCCCGTTATCGACCTTGGCGCAGATCTGCGAAATCGACCTTTCAAACCGTATCTTCACGCAGGAAGCTACACTGGTTGGGACCAAAGCACCAGAATCCCCTTTACACGATGACGATATATTGGTGATCGATGAGTGTCAAGGAGATTTGGAGTGATTTGGAGTGATGCCCGCTTAGTCTCACAGATCAAACCTTTGGTCTTCCTGGGCACAGGCCGATTAGGGCGTTGGGAAAAGATGGGTTATACAGGAGAAGCCTTTCTGGACTGAGACAGGACGAAGGCGTTCTGCTCAGACATACTGGGGCAGGACCTTCACCTGATAGCTATGTTGAAGGCTTCTCTTGAGGACGGGGTCTTCTAACTCCAGATCATAGGAGTCGCCATAGACGATTCCCGATTGGGTGGCAACCGTGCCGGAAAAGAGCATCACCCCTTCCTGATGCCCGATTCCCTCCTTGGGCAATCCGTGCAGCAGTTCCGCAGGGGAAAGGATAGAGGCCAATGAGGCCTGCTGGTAGAGAGCCCTTTTGCCTTCCCTTGTGACCCAGCACCGCAGGGCCAACTGCTCCCAGTGATCCTTCAATTCCTCATAAGGCCAGCATTCCGAGGCTAGGCATTTCGCATACATCTGCTTCGAGGCCGGAATGGATCGAGTTTCTATATCCCGATCGGTATGGTCGCTTCCCACAGTGACCCAGATATCGGGATCTCTCCAGAGAAGGACATATTCGACCTCACCCGAGGAGCGATCGCTCACCACTGTGATCTCATGGTCCGTGGTTAGCAGGTAAGGCGAGAGATTCATATAGATGGGAACTCGAGTGGGCTTTGGGATTCCCAACTGGAAGAGCTCATCGATGTGCGCCTGGAGCGCTTCACGGTCCCTTCCCACCCAACCGGCGCAGATCAGGTGGCTGACGGGAAAGCTCAGGTCCTTCGATGTCCCTTTGCCCCTGTGGTTGATCTTGAGACGGAGTGTCTTGGGAGTGATCATCTTTTTCTCCTCCCTTCGATGAAGATAGAGATTACGGCCCTTGCGTTTTGGGATGGCTTGCAGCGTAGGAGAATTCGACTGAAGGCAGGATTTGGCTTGGCCTGGCTCAGAGAGACCAATCCTCGGGGATGCGGAGCCGGTCCCCGGGTTGAATGACTGCAGAGGATTGCAGCCCATTCGTCTGCAAGAGTTGCTTCACGCTTACCCCATAGGATCGAGCAATCTTCGACAGGGTATCCCCCTGTTGGACCACATGCACCGAGTGGGATGCAGAATTCTCGGCGCTGGAGGCTGTCTCTGCTTGCTGCGTCTCTGCTTGTTGTGCGGGAATCCTTGCCCCTCCGGCTAAGGTTTCCCTGAAGCCTTGAGGGATCGGCAAGAGGAGGTCCTTGCCCGCTGGAGGGGACTGAAAGGAAGGGAGATGGTTCATCTGGACGATCATCGGAATCGGTACCCGATAGCGTTTGCTGATCTGTGAAAGCGTATCCCCCTTTCGCACCTGGTGGCGAGCCCAGACAATTCGATCCTCCGGCGGAATCCTGGACAGGACCTCTCTAAAACGCGCTTTCGTTTCCGCCGGTATTCTCACCTTATATGGGGACTGATCGGGAGGGGTACACCCCCAATTCAGCTCCGGATTCAGTGCCAAAATCTCGCCCAATGGGACATTGCAGGCCTTGGCGATTACCCTCAAGTCGGTGCAGGAATCCACCGGCACCCGGACATATCGCGGGGAATTCTCTCGAATCCGGGGGAAGTAGTAGGTCTCAGGATCTCTCAAGATGAGGGTAACTGCCATAAAAGCCGACACCAGTTCCCGGCTCTCCCGAGGAATCTGGAGGGACCAAAAGTCGGCTTGGGGACGATTCCGAATCGCGCCCAGCACCCTGTCCTCCCCGGCGTTGTAGGCAGCAATGGACAGGGGCCAGGAGCCGAAGGTGCGATGGAGCTGTTTCAGGTACTTGGCTGCGGCATGGGTGGACTTCTCCGGATCCCGACGTTCATCCACCCACCAATTCACTCGCAGGCCGAAGAGCTTGGCGGTCGTCCTTCATAAATTGCCAGAAGCCGACAGCGCCCACCCGAGAATAAGCATAGGGGTCGAAGCCGCTTTCGATGAATGCGAGATTACATAGCTCAACGGGAAGCCCAGCCCTCTCGAAGACGGTCTTCACTTGAGCCAAATAGACCTCGGCTTTCCGGATGTCCTTCAACAGGGATTCCCGGCAATGGCTCTGATAGATCCGAAGGTAGCGGGAAACGGAATGGTTGACTTCTACATTCAGGACCTCTGACCCGTTTGCCTTCTTGCTGGCCTTTCCCGTTCCTTGATCATTGGAGCCCGTCTGCCGAACTGAATCATTCCCTGGAATGGCCCTCTCCTCCAAAGATGCGCTCATCTCCTTTAGGAGAGAGGAGTTGACCGTCCCCTCGGGGTGCGCAGGCAGTGGGGCAAAGGCAACTGCAAGCCCGCACAGGACAAGGGTAAGGCTCAGGTAAAGAGCGAACCCACCCACTCCTTGCTTTCTTCGATCGTATCTCAAGGGATGCACCTCACAGTCTGACTTTGTCTAAAATTTGGCAGCATGCTTCATAGCCTTCCTTCTTCAGTACCTCGGGAGAGGAGAAGTCATATACGGAGAAGGATTCAATGCGTGGGGAATAGATCTCATGGACAGCTACCCCACCTGAGCGGACTGCTTCAAGCTCCCGGCGGGTCCGCTGCTTTCCCCAATAGTCAATGATCTTCCAGGGTCGATATCTCCCCCATCCGTCATAATATTTGAAGAAAAAGCCGAGATTGACCGCGAGGACGCATTCACCACCCACCTGTTGAGCGACACGGGCAGGAACATTCCCTGCGATCCCTCCATCCAGAAATAACCTATCATCCCACGAGTGGGGCCAACCCGTGGCCGAGCTGGCGAGGAGGGGATCACCGATCTGGGATCCATCGTCCTTCCCACCGATCGTGACTCTCTTGCGCCCGCGCAGGCGAAAGGTCGTCAAATAGAAGGGGGTATGCAAATCCGAGAAGCGGACCCCCGCGAGTCCAAGTTCGCCCTCCAGAGTTGCCCTCTTCCAGGATTTGGAAAAGACCTTACGGGCCTGAAAGAGCGGAAACAAAGGAGCGAAGCCACGTTGTCCTTGGATGTGGGATGCGATTTGCCTGGCAACCCTCTCCAGCCTGTCCATGGCTTGAGAGAAGGGAAAACAGCAGTAGACGGCCCCTACCCAGGCACCGATACTCGTTCCCACAACCAGGTCGGGCCTGATACCCTTTTCCTCCAAGGCTTGTATCACGCCCAGGTGAGCTGCACCCCGAGCGGCTCCCCCTCCGAGGACCAGAGCCAATCTGCTCATCTCGGTCCCCGTTCAGTCTCTATTTCCGAGTGGATTCTTGTACCCAGCGAAGATATTCTTCCGATCCTCTTAGGATAGGTACGGCGATGATCTCCGGCACCGTGTACGAGTGAAGTTCCTTAACCCGCTCACATAATGCCGAAAAGAGATCACTCCTGCTCTTGGCGAAAAGAAGTAACTCCTCTTCCCTTTGGACAGCGCCTTCCCAGAAAAATATGGAGTAAACGGAAGGAAGGATGTTTATGCAGGCCGCCCACTTCTCCCGAATCAACACTTCCGCGATGTGATCCGCCTCTTCGCGATTGGGGACGGTGATCAGAACTATAATATATGGGGCATCCATGGCAGCCTCATCCATGAACGACATGAATGAAAGAAAGGTAACCGTAAAGCGATGGAATTGTCAAGCAATTTTTTCCTGAACTCCCGCAAAGGACTGGCTCGTATTGACAAAGGAGCCGTCTTTGGTTATCGTGAATGAGCTTTTCTGCGGGTTTTCACCCTTCTCTCGCTCGAGCTCTCACGGGAGCCATCCAAGACTGCCACCCATTGAGTCTCGAAGCGGCATGAGATGACCCATGATGTGATTGTTGAGGTGCTGCCTTTTGGGGGATGTAGGAGCGCTGACCGAGATTGCTTTGTGAAGATGAAGAGGAGGAAGAGATGAATCCAGAGGAGGCCAGGCTAGGCAAATGGTTTCCCAAGCTATTTGCGCTGGATGGGGAGGTGGCCCTTGTCACCGGAGGAGGTAGCGGGCTGGGTCAGGCCATTGCCCTCGGGCTCGCGGAGGCCGGATCTTCCGTTGCAGTAGCCGATATCTGGCGGGAGGGTGCCGAGGGCACTGCAGATCGCATCAGGGCGATGGGCAAAAAGGCAGCCGCGCTCCAGGTGGATGTGACCCAATCCTCCCAGGTCGAAAAGATGGCCCAGGCGGTCCTGCAGGATTGGGGCAAAATAGACATTCTGGTAAACAGTGCGGGGATTACTTATCGGGGGACAGCCTTGGAATTTCCGGAGAAGGAATGGGATCGTATCCTCGCGGTCAACCTCAAGGGCACCTTCCTTTCCTGTCAGGTAGTGGGGAGGGCAATGGTGGGTCGTGGAAGAGGCAAGATTATCAATATCGCGTCCATTGGCGGCCTGATCGCTTATTCCGGGACCATTGCCTATCTGGCCAGCAAGGGAGGGGTGGTTCAGCTGACCCGGGGATTAGCAGTGGAGTGGGCTAAGGCCGGAGTGAGAGTGAACGCGATTGCGCCATTCGTCTTCGATACCCCTCTGGTAACCCACATCAAGGCTCAAGAGCCAGAGCATTTCCAGAGGATGATCGACAAAGCACCGATGGGCCGGCTGGGGCAAGCGGAGGAGATCATCGGGGCAGCCATCTTTTTGGCCTCATCCGCCTCCGACTTGATCACGGGCCATATCTTAGCAGTGGACGGCGGATTTACCGCGCAATAGATTTTCTGGGAAAGGCAAGCTGCCGAGAAGCGGGGGGATTTTGCTCCGCGGCAATGGAAGAAAGCAGAAGGGAGTAAAGGGTGACGGCACCCAGGGCAGTGCTGTCAGCGCGAATGGAGATGGGGCTTGAAGAGTTCGAAGAAGCGGTGGGCGAGACGGGAATTGAGGGCTCAATTTGAGCTTCTTTTCATCTCGGTCCAGCAGCACCCCTCGGTAATGAGAGAAAACCTCCCATCCTCCCAAGGGGAGGAAGTATGCCAGGGCCAGCGCCACAATGATGATACAACGAAGGAACTTCATGAGCGACCTCCAGAACGAAGATATACTTGATCGCAAGCAATCTCCATGCCAGGTTGGCCGAAGCGACCTGATTCGTTGCTGACGTGTCATGAGAAGAGATTGAAGGGCCTTAGGGTTCCCCCAACGGCTGGCATCCAGGCAGAAATGATCCCGATTTGAGGCAAGCGTCCCACACCTTTTCAAAGGAGGGCAGTCCATGTTCACCTATGGCGTCAACATCTCCATGGTCTTTGCCGAGCACCCCTTCCCTGATCGAATCCAAAAGGTGGCAGAAGCCGGCTTCTCCGCCTTCGAATTCTGGTTTCCTTCCCTCTATGACATGAAGGCAGTCCAGGAGAAAAAGGAGCAATTTGGCCTGGACGTAGCCCTGTTCAATCTCAATACCCCCCCCAACATGAAGGGCCTATTGTCGAATCCCAGGGAGGTCCAGCAGTTTCGGGACAGCCTGGATGAGGCCGTCGGTCTAGCCCATGAGCTGGGCTGCAAGAGGATCAATACCCTGGCGGGAAATGCGCTGGAGGGGGTATCCCGAGAGGAGCAAAGGAAATGCGCCCTGGATAATCTGCGCTATGCGGCCAAGAGGCTGCAAGGTGAGGGAATCACCCTGATGTTCGAAGCCCTGAATCTCTTCGATAGCCCTGGCTACTTCCTTTCCAATTCGCGGGAGGCCTTTCAATGGGTAGAGGAGGTGGGGAGCCCCCTGGTGAAGTTCCAATATGACCTCTACCACATGCAGCTCATGGAGGGCAATCTGCTCAACACCATCCGGGCCCACTTGGACAAGATCGGCCATATTCAGATCGCGGACGTACCTGGACGCCACGAGCCCGGCACCGGGGAGATCCATTATCCCTTCGTCTTGAAGGCTCTGGAGGATATGGGCTATTCCGGTTATGTGAATCTGGAATATATCCCTTCCGGAAAATCGGAAGACTCCTTCCATTGGCTCCCCCGGTCTGCCCGAGGCCGGCGGGGTTGAGGTGAGCCGAAGGATCGCTCGGTTGCCGACTCCGACTACCCGTCCCTTAAGTGGGCGCCACGGCCCGCTCCGGAACAGCCGACCCCTTACCTTGGGAGATTAGGCAGGTCCCATGTACGACGAGCGGACTTACCGCAGAGTTGCCCACGCCCCAGATCTGGTTTCTTTCGAGGTCGAGGTGAAGGAGACCAACCTCTGGGTGCAGGCGGAGTGCGACCTGTCGCTGCCATGCAGGGAGATCGTTGCCCGGCTCAGGGATGAGATCGAGAGTTACATCTCTTATCACCCGCAGTTTGCCACCTCCCTGTTGCCGGTGCGCCCCTTTGCCTTTTCTGCCCCGGTGATCCAGTTGATGGCCAGTGCATCCGATTTGGCCAATGTAGGCCCCATGGCGGCGGTGGCCGGGGCCATCGCAGAGTTGTTGGGCGAGGAATTATCCCCCCGATCGCCGGAACTGATTGTGGAAAACGGAGGAGATATCTTTCTCCGGTCCGAGAGGTCGAGAATCGTAGCGGTTTACGCGGGAGGGTCTCCCTTCAGCCAGCGCCTGGGATTGAAGGTGAAGTCCCGGGGAGAGCCGATGGGGATCTGCACCTCTGCCGGCACGGTGGGCCATTCCTTGAGCCTGGGTGCGGCAGATGCGGCCGTCATCCTGGCGAATTCGTCCGCTCTGGCGGATGCGGTGGCCACCCGGGTCGGCAACAGGATTCAACAAAGGGGGGATATCCCAGCTGCCCTGGATCTGGCCCAATCCATCCCCGGGGTGAAAGGGGCCCTGGTGATCCTTGGAGAAGACTTGGGGGCGTGGGGGGATTTGGAGATGGTGGATCTGGCCGGTTGAGGAGGAACGATCCTCGACCCAAGGATGCATCCTGGCAAGCGTCCCTCGCCTCAAAAACTCCTTGATATTTGGACGCACTCTGCTATTTTGAGCTTTACTGCCTGCTGCCACGGAGAAAGGAGATCGGTATGGTCTGGGATCCCAAATTCGAGTGCATGCCCATCGCGGAATTGAGGGATCTACAATTGGAGAGGTTGAAGGACACCTGTGAAAGGGTCTATGATCGAGTCCCCTTCTATTATCATGCCTTTCGCAAGGCGGCTTTCAAGCCGAAGGATTTCAGGTCCCTGGAAGATCTATCCCGGCTTCCCCTCACCACCAAAGACGATCTCCGAGACAATTATCCCTTCGGGCTGTTCGCTGTTCCCTTCTCCGACATAGAGGAAATCCATACCTCCTCTGGCACGACGGGAAAACCGATCGTGGGCGGATATACCCATCGCGATATCGAGCTCTGGTCGGAGGTCATGGCCCGTTCTCTGACCTGCTCCGGCACCACCAAAGACGATGTGGTACAGAATGCCTATGGGTATGGCCTCTTCACAGGGGGCCTGGGGGTCCATTATGGAGCGAGGCGAATCGGGGCCTCCGTCATTCCCATCTCCGGCGGCAATACCAAGCGTCAGATCATGATCATGCAGGATTTCGGGAGCACCATTCTCACCTGCACCCCCTCCTATACCCTCTATCTGGCCGAGGTAGCTGCGGAGATGGGGACCGACTTCTCCCAGATGAAGCTCAAGTCCGGCAATTTCGGGGCGGAGCCCTGGAGCGAGAATATGCGCACCGAAATTGAGAAAAAGCTCAATCTGCTCGCCCTGGATATTTATGGCCTCACCGAGATCATTGGCCCAGGGGTGGCCAACGAATGCCAGGCGAAGCATGGCCTCCATATTTTTGAAGACCACTTCTATCCCGAGATCATCGATCCTTCTACTGGCAAAAACCTCGCCGCCGGAGAGGCGGGAGAACTGGTGATCACCACCTTGACCAAACAGGCAATGCCCCTCATCCGCTATCGGACCCGAGATATCACCTCCCTCATCCCCGGGACTTGCTCTTGTGGTCGAACGATGGTGCGGATGAAGAGGATCATGGGCCGGACCGATGATATGCTCATCATCCGGGGCGTCAATGTATTCCCCTCCCAGATCGAAGCCATCTTGATGCGGATCGAGGAAACGGAGCCCCATTACCAGATCGTGGTGGATCGGAAGGGGGCGCTGGATGAGCTGGAGGTCCAGGTGGAGGTGAACGAGGGGATCTTTTCCGATGAGATCAAGCGGCTGGAGGATATCGAAAGGAAGATCGAAAGGGAGATAGAGAGCACGCTGGGCATCTCAGTAAAGGTGCGGCTGGCAGAGCCGAGATCCATCCAGCGAAGCGAGGGCAAGGCGAAGCGGGTAATCGACAAGAGGAGTCTTTAGGCCGATCCATCCCCTGAGATCCATTTCTATTGGGCAAAGGTCGCAGGGATCTTTCCGCCGATTCGCCCGTTGATCTCTTCCGCAGAAGGGAGGGCTGATAAATGAAAGTAAAACAGGTATCCATCTTTTTGGAGAACAAGGCAGGCCGCCTGGCCGAGGTGACGAATACCTTGGGGAAGGCCGGAATCAATATCCGGGCCCTTTCCCTGGCGGATACGTCCGATTTCGGTATCCTGCGCCTCATTGTCAACGACTACGAAAAGGCGGCCCGGGTGCTCAAGGAAAACGGCTTTACCGTAGGGGAAACCGAGGTCCTGGCCGTGGAGGTGCCGGATCGGCCCGGGGGACTGGGTGGGATCCTGAGCATCATCCATGAGGCGGGGATGAATGTGGAATACATGTATGCCTTTGTGGAGAGAAGCTCGGACAACGCGGTCCTCATATTCCGCCTCGATAACATCGATGAGGCGATCCGCGCGCTCTCGAGCAAGGGCGTGAAGGTATTGAAGGGGGAGACGGTTTATTCCCTGTAATGCCGCGTAATGCCGCAATGGCTGGCCAGCCTCGGGGCCAAAGGCATTTCATGGATGGAGGGGATCTCGCGGGTTAGCGGAAGGGATGAAGTTGCTCCCATTTTTCACCAGGCGTTCCATTGGCCACCGGAGGCTCTACCCCCGTAAAGCGGGGGATTTCTGTTTTTCTGAGGAGGAGACGGTCGATGAGGATTCGGCTAGGGGCCGGGAGGTGAGGCATTGAAGGTTTGGGAACCGGAGTTCGAGTGCATGAGAGGGGAAACTCTCGCCCAGTTGCAGCTGGGTAGGCTCCAGGCAACTGCTCATCGCGTCTGGGAGCACGTTCCCTTCTATCGGCAGGCTTTTGGAGAGGTGGGGTTGTCCCCCCGGGATCTCCGATCGTTAGAGGATCTGAAGGAGTTGCCTTTTACCACCAAGGCAGATTTGCGGGAAAGCTATCCTTACGGGATGTTCGCCGTGCCCTTGAAAGATGTGGTGCGGATCCATTCCTCCTCGGGCACCACTGGAAAGCCCACCGTTGTGGGCTATACCCGTAACGACATCCTGAACTGGAGCAACCTGGTGGCCCGTTTTCTCACGGCAGGCGGGGTCACTGCCGAAGACGTCGTCCAGATCTCCTTCGGCTATGGGCTCTTTACCGGGGGCTTCGGGCTCCATTATGGGGCGGAGCGCATCGGGGCCTCCGTCATTCCCGTGTCGGCCGGCAACACCCACCGACAGATCATGATCATGCAGGATTTTCGCACCACCGCCCTGGTTTGCACCCCTACCTATGCCCTATATCTGTCCGAGGTGATGGCCGAGATGAAGGTGGATCCCCGCTCGATCTCCCTGCGCGTGGGCCTCTTTGGATCGGAACCCTGGTCGGAGAACATGCGCCGGCAGATCGAGGAGAGGCTCGGTATATGGGCTACCGACAATTATGGCCTGAGTGAGATCATTGGTCCGGGGGTAGCGGGGGAGTGCGAGGTCAAAGATGGCCTGCACCTCTTCGAGGATCATTTCCTGCCTGAGATCATCGATCCCAAAACTGGGGAGACGCTCCCCCCTGGGCATCAGGGGGAGTTAGTCCTCACCACCTTGACCAAGGAAGCCTTTCCCATGATCCGCTACCGTACCGGAGACATCACCAGCCTGAATCCCGCCCCCTGTCCCTGCGGCCGCACCCTGGCCCGGATGAAAAGGGTTTCGGGCCGGACCGATGACATGCTCATCATCCGGGGAGTCAATGTCTATCCCTCCCAAATCGAGCAGGTGCTGCTGGAGATCGAAGGAACGGTCCCCCATTACCAGATTCTGGTGGAGCGAAAAGGGGCCCTGGACGAGATGGAGGTCCTGGTCGAGGTCTCAGAGAGGATATTCTTCGATGAGATGAAGAAACAACGTGAGTTGGTGGATCTGATCCAGGAGAGGCTTCGCAGCAGCCTATCGATCTCTGCCAAGGTGAAGCTGGTGGAGCCCAAGACCCTGGCTCGCTTCGAGGGGAAGGCCCAGAGGGTGGTGGATAAGAGAGAGATATGATCAAAGGGCAGGGTGTATCAGATGCTAAGGGGGGTCTGCCCTCTTCCTCCATGAAGCGAATGCCGCTTTTCTTCATCATGGCAGGGCATATCGTGGTCGATCTCTCCCAGAATATCCTGCCGGTCTTATTGCCGATTCAAAAGGCGGCCTTTGGCCTCAGCTACTCCCAGGCCGGGTTGGTGGCCACCATGCTGAATCTCACCTCCTCCATGATCCAGCCCGTCTTTGGCTTCATTTCCGACCGCTGGAAGACCGACTGGTTCATCAGCCTGGGAATCCTTTGGACTGCCCTTTTTATGGGAATGACCGGCCTCGCTCCCAGCTATCCCCTCCTCCTGCTCAGCGTCACCTTGGCTGGATTCGGAACGGCCGCCTTTCATCCCCGGGCCACCATGGGAGTCAATTACATCAGCGGCGAGAGGCGGGGATTGGCCATGGCGATCTACACCCTGGGAGGAAACCTGGGATTCGCCTTCGGCCCCATTTTCGCGGCCTTCTTCATCCTCCGTTGGGGCATTCAGAGTACTGCCTGGTTGATTGCCTTCTCGGTGCCGATCGCGATCATCCTCTATGGGTTGCGAAAGAATCTCGCCTCCCCGCCTTCTGCCGTCGCCAAGAAACCTGGCAAGATCGCCTGGTCAGGACTTCCCTGGAAGGAACTTCTGGCCCTTTCCCTGATCGTCACCCTTCGGTCCTGGACCTATCAGGGCTTCATCATCTATTTGCCCCTCTTTCTCCAAAGTAAGGGGATCAGCCTCACCGTGGGGAGCCGTCTGCTTTTTGTCTTTCTTCTGTCGGGGGCGATCGCGGGGCTCTTAGGAGGACACCTCTCCGACCATTGGGGGCGCAAGAAGGTGATCGCGGGGAGCCTTCTCCTCTTCTCCCCTCTGATGCTCCTGGCCCTCCGGCTCACAGGTCCCTGGGTCACCTTGTTTCTGGCATTGGCAGGGACCATGCTTCTGGCCGGGTTCTCCGTGATCATCGTCTATGCCCAGGAGCTGATGCCGGGGAATCTGGGACTGGCCTCGGGCCTCATGTTGGGACTGGCCTTTGGAACGGGAGGCATCGGGGTCTTCATTTCCGGCATGATGGCGGATGCATTCGGCCTGGAGAGGAGCATCCTGTTGCTGGCCTTCATGCCTGCTTTGGCCGGCCTGCTGGCCTTGACCTTGAAAGATCGCCATCTGATCGGGATCGAGAGGATCGGCTACGCAACGCCCTTAAATCTCACCTACAGAAAGGAAGGACCAATGGAAGAAAAGACGAATGTGGTGTTGGTGAAAGCAGAGCCGCTGGGCAGATTCTGTATCCAGCTCTTCGAAAAGGTGGGGGTACCCTCCGAGGATGCCAGGGTGCTCATGGACAATCTGATCGAGGCCGACCTTCGCGGCGTGGACACCCATGGGGTCACCCGAATCGCAGTCTATATCGAGCGGCTCCAGTCGGGGGCGGTGAAGGCGAGGCCGCAGGTGAAGGTCCTCCAGGAGACCCCGGTCTCTGCGATCCTGGACGGGGATCACGGCCTGGGGCAGATCATGTCGGCCAGGGCCATGCAGATGGCCATCCAGAAAGCAAAGGCGGGAGTCATCGGGTTGGTAGGGGTGCGGAATTCCACTCACAATGGGGCCATGGCCCACTTCGCCTCGATGGCGGTGAAGGAAGACCTGATCGGGATCGGCCTCACCAATACCGTTCCCTTGATGGCGCCCACCGGGGGAAATCAGGCCATGATCGGGAATAACCCATTGGCCATCGCCGCCCCGGCTGGATCGGAGAAGCCTGTAATCTTCGACATGGCCTGCAGCATTGCCGCACGGGGCAAGATCATCCTGGCGGCAAAGAAGGGCGATAAGATCCCTCTCGGGTGGGCGATCGACAAGGAAGGCTTGCCGACGGAGGATGCCAAAGCCGCCTTGGAAGGGCTAATCCTTCCGGTAGGCGGGCACAAGGGCTACGGACTTGCCCTGATGGTGGATATCCTCTCGGGTGTCCTCACCGGCGCCAACTTTGGTCCAGGGGTGGGTCCGCTCTACAACAACCCCGGCACCCAGGATATCGGCCATCTCCTGGCAGCCATCAACATCGGGGCCTTCATTCCCATCGCTGATTTCAAGGGGCGGATGGACAAGATGATCCGGGATATCAAGAATTCCAAGAAGGCAAAAGGAACCGCAGAGATCTTCTTGCCCGGCGAGATCGAGATGGGGATCGAGGAGAAGCGGCGCAAGGAGGGGATTCCCTTGAGTCGTGCGGTTTATGACGAGGTGCGCGGCGTGGGTGAGAAATTGGGGGTGAAGGCCGACTTCGCGTAATGTGGTCGAGGGACATTGGATAAACAAAAAGCCGGCGGTTTTCCGCCGGCTTTTTGTTTAGGGTCTTGGCAGTGACTACGCCTTTGTTACGTTGTCCGCTTTGGGGCCCTTGGGGCTCTGAACCACGTCAAAGTTTACTGCATCACCCTCGGCCAGGGATTTGAAACCATCGCCGCGGATTGCAGAAAAGTGCACGAAAACGTCATTGCCGTCTTCCTGCTCAATGAACCCAAAGCCCTTGGCGTCATTGAACCACTTCACAGTACCTTGTGCCATCTGCTTTTTCTTCCTTTCTTTTTCCGGTAACATGCTCCGGGGATGACGGGAGCTACCCGCCGAAGCTATCAGGGCTTTTGGGAACAAAAAAACCGCCAAGCCTCAGGAGTCTTTAGCGGTTTTCACTGCTACGACAAAAAACGCCTGCAACTTCGTGCGTACCTTAACAAGCCCAATCTCATCTGTCAACAAAAAAATTGTGTCGATCTTCGATTTGGATGGTCAAGTCCGGCCAGGCCTTGTCTTTCGCCACTTCCTGGACTCAAGGGAGAAGGGCTTGGGGAACGTGGCACACCCTGGAGCCAAGGAACTGGGCCAGCCTCTGGCCCGCATCGGTTCGGTCTTGAAAGACGAATCTCTTGTTCCTGAGTCTTCTATCTTCGAAGAGGTTTTTCATCACCGCTTAATGAATCCTATCGGATTCGCTAAGCCGCAGCCGCCAGGGCCGCCTCTATTTCCCCCCTGGCAAACTCGGACGTCTCCCGGCTCAGACTCGCCTCCAGGATCTGTTTCGCCCGGCTCCCTCCGATCCTTCCCAAAGCCCATGCCGCATAGCCGCGGACCAGATCTTCCGGGTCTTCCATCGCCTGAGCGAGGGGGGGGATGAAGGTGGGATCGCCCGTGTTCCCCAGGGCAATGGCGGCGTTTCTCTGAAAGTATTTCTTTTCCTGAAGATAGTTGTACATGATCGGTTGGACCCGTTTGGCATAGAACTCATCCGAGAGGTTCAGGATCCTGGGGAGATCGAGGTCCTTTGCCACATGAGACAAGAACTCATTGGGAGGCAACTCGGCATTCAGCCTGCCCTTGTTTCTGGGACAGACCTCTTGACAGATGTCGCAGCCATGGATGCAGGTACCCATTTTCTCTCGCATCTCGGGGGAGATGTAGCTGGTAAGTCCTCCCGGTGCCCCGTCCCGAGTCCAGAAGTTATTGAAGGCAATGCAGCGGCGAGGGTCCATCTTGAGCGGCTCATAAATGGCTCCGGTTGGACAGGCTTCGATGCAAGATGAACAATGGGTGGGACAGCCGAGCTCTATAGTTGGCTCATCATAGTCCAGCTTTACATCCACCACCAAAGAGTAGAGGATGATGAATGATCCAATGCCCTCGGCGTAGGCGAAGGTATTCCTTCCGTAAGTGACGACTCCGGCCCGGGCCCCCGTCAGCCTCTCCGGGACGCAGATTCCCTGACCTATTTGGCATCCATTCCTCTCCAGGAACTCCCGCATCAATCGGTGCCGAGCGCCGTGAATTCGATGTTCCGGAGCATTGTAGGATCTCGTAAGGTAGAGGCGGCCGATTTTGCCCACCAGGTTCTCCGGGAAGGACTCCTTCGAGTAATCGTACACTAAAGATACGATGGATTTGGCCGAGGGCATGAGGCTCCTCGGGTGGGCGCCCGCGAGGGGTTTCCGGGGCCCTTCGATGAAAAAGGCATACGATTCCCGCCTGGACTCGAGTTCCTCGATGTAATCGGGGAATCCGTCAGCAGTGGTGAAGCCCACTTTGCTATAGCCCAGGTCGAGGGCGAAGTCCTTTATGTCTTGCGTGAGCGACATTTTCCCTTTGTCTCCTTCTTCTGTCTCCCCGTTCCTATCAAAAGGCCATGGGCCTCATTTCGCCGGAAATTTTTCTGCCAGATACCGTTCCAGCCTCTTCATGCCCTCCTCGATGTTCTCGATGGAATTGGCATAAGAGAATCGCAGATAGCCCTCTGCGTTGGAGCCGAAGTCGATCCCGGGGGTGCAGCCGACGCGGGCCTTTTGCAGGATATCGAAGGCAAATTCAAAGGAATCTGCGCAGAAGCGCTTCGCATTGGCGAGGACATAGAAGGCCCCGGTGGGCTCCACGGTGATCCCGAATCCCAACTCTCGCAGCTTGGGGATGATGAACTTGCGGCGGCTGGCATAGATGTCCTTCATGCGGGCCACATCCGGTCCCGCTTCCCTGAGGGCGGCGATTCCGGCCCATTGGACGAAGGCATTGGCGGAGATGAAGAAATTCTGCGTCATCTTTTGCAGGGGCCGGACGAACTCCGGCGGGATGATCAGGTAGCCGAGGCGCCATCCGGTCATGGCGTAGAGCTTGGAGAAGCCGTTGATCACTATGGCGTTGTGGGTGAATTCCAGGATGGAGTGCTCCTTTCCCTCGTAGACCAGGCCGTGGTAGATCTCATCGGAGATTACCGTTTTTCCCAATTCTGCAATGGCCTGCATCTTCTCCGGGGGCGTTAGATTTCCAGTGGGATTGGCCGGAGAGTTGAGAAAAATGGCCTGGGTGCGAGGGCCAATCAGGGCTTTGATCTCCTCCGGACGGTATTGAAAGCCCTCCTCTTCGTAGACATTCAGGAAGGTCGGCTTTCCCTCCGCCATGAGCACGAAATTGGGATAACAGGCATAGTAGGGATTCGGCAGGATTACTTCGTCCCCGGGCTCCAGCAGGCTCAGAAAGAGGAGAAGCATCCCGGGCGAGGTCCCCGAGGTGACCAGGATCTGGTCTGGGCTTACCTCCACCCCGTATTGATTGTGATAGTGCTCCGCAATGGCCTCTCGAAGCTCCAGGACGCCCAGGCTATGGGTGTAATGGGTCTTTCCGTCTCGGATGGCGCGGATCGCCGCCTCCTTGACGCATTCCGGCGTGTCGAAATCCGGCTCGCCCACCTCCAGGTGCACGATATCCTCTCCTTTGCGCTCCATGGACGCCGCCTTCTCCATCACCTCCATCACAATGAAAGGGGAAATCTCGCCAGACCTCTTGCTAACCATGTTTGCCTCCCACCGATTCATTTCACGAGGGTCCCACATGCATGGGCCGTAGCGCTCTTGTACTCAATTCGACGGGGAAAGTCAAGGACCCAAGCCACTGACGGCTATTGGGCTTGGAGCCCCCGAGCCTGGCCGGCCAAGAGGACACTGATCTTCGCGCGCGGCATGTTCTCTCTCGATCCCATGAGACAGAGAGGTAACAAAGAGGGCAGTAGACTACCCAGAATGCGGTAGCGCTTCCCCCTTGTATACCTTTATGGCCGAGGGCATGCCGAGAGATCTGCTGAAAGCCCCGTGGCCCGACTCATCGGTCTTAGCCGCGAGACGATACATGCAATGGCTTGGTTTTTGCAAAAATTGTCCTCCGTAAGCGAGGAAGAAAACCCCATCCCCAATAGTCCTTCAACAGAGCCATTCACCATGAGAGACATACCATTCAAATTACGCCGAAAGAGCAACCCTGAGGCCATCAAAAGGCGATCCAAGCATTTTTCTGGGGGCCGCGAAGACGGAAGAGAACTGGACTGGCATAAGAAATCCAAGAGGATGGACAGTTCGCTGCGCGAGGACGATTCCGATTTCGAGAGCCCCTGGCAATCTCCATTCCCGGCTTGGTGAGCCAGATACTGCTTTGTCCCTGTAGGTGCGGTTTCAGAGTTGAAGGATGGTGTGGATTTCCACTCCAGAGACCACATGCTGTGCAGCGCCGCGATAGGAGTATGGTTCAAGGAAGGGAGTGGAGCAATGCGACGGAATCAGATCCAAATGCTCGTAGTTGCAGCTCTTGTTTTCTTCTCACTCTTGGGTGAGGTAGCACCTTCTGAGGCCTCCACCAGCGTTTTCCAGGGGTTGGAGCGCTACCCCGTGAATGGAAAGGAATGGATACCATTGGTGGATGGCAAAGCATATTTTCGGGATGCCTTCGTAGGCGGTTTGACAGCCATTCTCGACGCTGCCGATGGGGAGGAATGGGGAGGTTCGGTGGTCCGGCCTGATGGTTCCTATCTCTACTGGTATCCCATTAGATTCCATTCGAATTACCAGGGTAAATCGGACTGCTTTGTATGCTCGAATTGGCGAGAGCCCGTCTGTGGCTCGAACAGCATCATGATGCGTTGGTATACGAATGTACGTCCCGATGCGGATAGCGGATTGCCATGCTATCCCACTGGCCTCTGGAGGTATAGCTTCACGAAGAACGGCGTTGCCTTTGCTACTCCGGAATTCACGCTTTTGCCACAGATTCCTGGGGTGCCGTGCTTCAGCCAAGGAGACCAGCAACACACCTTAGCGATTCCATCTGTAAGGGGCCGAGGAGACAATGGTCGCATTACATCCGTTCGCTGCGGCGGAAAGTACCAGATTCCCTGGACGATTGCTGCCAAAGGGTGTCTCCTGGTTAACGCTGTTATGATTCTACAATACCACGGGGTGACTACAGGGAGTCGACGGCGGAACCTGTGACGCCGGAGAACCTGAATGCCTGGCTAATTGAAACAGGGTACGGCTATGACGCCGATAGGTGAACTGAGACTGCCAAAAGCTGAGAAAGTACTCGGGCGGGCAAGTGACATATCGCCAAATGGTCGAGTTGGATACTGATGTTCCATAGCGATGCTTTCCTTCGAGAAGAAATGTGCAAGTATGGACCTACCGTGATCCGGGTCCAGTTCGCCCGCCGGGTCATCCGGGGCCACTTCGTGGTAGGCGACTGGGCGGGACTACCCCGCAGGAAAGCACCTGGCTGATTAACGATCCAGCCGGAGGAGAAGTGACTACGTTGGCCCAAATATGGAAATCGATACTATTGTCTCCGGAGGTTTACTGGCCCGGAATTTGGTTGGACGGACCGTTTAGTGGACTCAGTATCAAGCTATACTCCCCTGCGGAGTTCTTCTCACTGACCCGCAGGGACGGCGGACAGGGCGGGACCCCATCAGCAACATGGGCTTACAGGGAGATTCCGCGCTCTGCTTACGTGGACGTCTGCATTGCAGATGCGGAGAATGGCGAACTCGTCCCTCCGGTAATGGAACTTGAGGTATTGCGAGCCTATAGACGGGACTTACACCCTACAGGTGACGGGGATTGAAGCGGGAGGTTACAGTCTCTATATTCGGCCTGAAGATCGGACAGGGGAATCGGCCTCCCAGACGTTGCTCGGGGAGATCCCTACCTATCCAGGTGCTATCCACAGCTATACTATCGAATACTCTGCTACTCCCGGTGCCATATTGAAGCTCTTCGGTGGCTTTGACGGACACGGCCAAAGGCCCAGTAACGTAAACATGTTCCTGTCCTACGGCAACCCTATGAGCTCTCGGGTTCAGCTTGAGGCGGGTGAGAAGACATTTCCTCTTGTGATCTTATACGGAGCCACCATTCAGCCGCAAACCTTTCGGGCTACGCTAAATGGAACGGATATAACGGCCCAGTTCCGCCCTATCCCCGGAGGAACCGAACTGATCAACCTGTCGCTGGATCCTGGCTCAAACCCATTAGTTCTGTCCGTAGACGGTGCCACCGCCTCGGGCAGGGTGGCCACGGACACGGACCGCTTGGTCTTCCTAGTGCCATGAGATCGGGATTCCTTTCCTGCATCTTCTTGTTAATTTTGATTATCGCGCCACCGATCAGGCAGCTCGAAATCGGAGCGACCCCCCCAGATCCCCAGCAAACACTCATGGAGAGAAAGCCGTCCAAAGAGCCCTTTCACAGTCTCACCCTCAGGCTCTTGGGTCTTAAGATGGACCGGATCAGTCAAAATTTGGTGAGCGAGCTTCTTCTGACCGATTCCCAGGGGCGGCGAACGGGAACAGACCCCATGGCAAGAGCCAGATATAAGGAAATCCCTCAATCCGCCTACATAGAGGAATATATGGTTCGTCCAATGAAAGAGCTTGAGATCTCCAAGCCGCTCGACGGATCATATATCGTTGCAGGTGATCGGGATAAACCGCGGAAGTTACGATTTGTCGACCTATCCGACCGACGAAGCCGGAGACTCCCCCAATCAGCCCCGCTTTGATAACATCCCTATCGCACCCCGAATGGTACACGCCTACAAGCTGGACTACACTCGTACCCCTGGAATTCCTCTCAAGGTCACCGGCGGCTTCGACGGGGGAGGAAAGGGGCCAACAGATATGAACAACTTCTTGACCTATGCAAATCCCATTTCCACTGAAACCGACAATCCGGGCTGGAAAGACCCCCTTTCCTTTGATCCTATTTTATGCCCCCACCATCGATCCCGCTAGCTTCACGGCTACGCTGGATGGCGTCGATATCTCACGCCGGTTCAAGCCGATCCCCGGTGGCTACCAGGTCATTCCCCTCAAGTTCAGTGTTGGCTCGCATACCCTGATGCTTTCGGTGCAAGGGAAGACCTCCGGCGGCGAGGCGGCCACGGACACGGACAAGCTCACTTTCTCGGTTCATTGATGCGGGAGGGATTGAAAAGAAACCCACAATCCATGAAAACTACCAAATTGCTTTGGATTGCTGTGATCTCCGTTATTGTCCTCGCGGCCGGCTATTTGATGGTCTACAGAGGCCGACAGGCGCCGACTACGGTGGCCGCAAATACCGCGCGGCAAAATGATTCCCAAAATCAGAAGCAGGCGGGTCCGATGGCTCTCTCGGGCAAGGAACAAACGTATATCGTCGCCTCTGACTATGTCTCCGTGCGACGGAACCAAACGTGCGTTTGCCGGAAGAGGCCCTCTCCTACAAAGAACTACAAGGAAAGGATCCCCCAAGCCTGGCCCCTTGCCTCTATTATGGAGAAAGCGTTCTGGGCGAGGCTGATCCCGCCCATCCGGACGTCATAACTCTTCGCGCCCCGGTTCAGGGATATGCAGGAATCAGGGGACATAATACCGATTCTTCCCTTGCCTTTGTAAGTAGATCCTCATAGCATACCCGTATGGCCCGTATCTCGCGCATCGTCGTTCCGGGTTACCCCCACCATGTAACCCAGCGGGGCGTCCGCTCGATGGAGGTGTTTCACAGGGATGAGGAACGCCACGCTTACCTTCGGTTTCTTGCCGAGGAGGCAGGCCGCTTCGATGTGGACATCCTCTGCTGGTGCCTGATGAGCAACCATGTCCATGTCATAGCCGTCCCCCATCAGGAGACCTCTCTTGCCAGGGCGTTCGGCGAGGCGCACCGGCGCTATACCTGATGGAAGAACTTCGCGGAAGGCGTACGCGGGTATCTCTTCCAGGGACGGTTCAGCTCGTCCGTCCTCGGCGAAGATCACCTGCTTTCTGAATCGGTGAATCAGGGGACATAATACCGATTCTTCCCTTGCCTTTGTCAGTAGATTCTCATAGCATACCAGTAGGGCCCGTATCTCGCGCATCGTTGTTCCGGGTTGAAAGGAGTTTCTTCGCAGCGGAGACGACCAGGCAACGGTCCGGCTCTGGCTGGCGACGCGGACGGGTCGGCCGGCAGGCGGTGAGGAGCTTATTGCCCTAGTGGAACGGCTGACGGGTCGTGACCTGCGCAAAGGGCCGCCGGGAAGGCCCAGAAAGGCGCAGGCATAAAACAGTATTATGTCCCCGGATTCCCCTGTCCCCGGATTCCCCCGGACAAGGCTGATCACTTCATTTTCAGATGTAATAATCATTCGCTTTAGAAGTCTAAGCTGTTCCGAAACCATTTTACAATTAAAGGAGAGGTGTATGAAAAAGATTTCAGTATTATTCGTCTTAGCGATTCTCTTTGTTTCTTCGATTTCCCTTGCTCAAGAAAAAGATATGAAAGGTTCGCAAGATCATCCGTTGCTTTCAAGAATTCCTAACTACTACATAAGCGACCAAGCAAAAAAAGATTTCGATAGTTATACATCCCCATACATTGATAAAGATAATGTTTGGGAAGGAAAGCTCACTCAAACAAATTATTCCGCTAAAGAAGGAACTAAAGAATTAAGCTTCCTTCAGATAGTAAAAAATTATGAAAATGCCATAAAAAAACTGGGCGGAAAAATATTGTTATCAGAAACTCGAATATTAAACGCTAAGATCGAAAAAAATAAAGGCGTTACTTATGTAAGCGTTGAGGCATTTAATGACGGAAGAAATTACACTTTGATTATCGTCGAAAACAAACCGATGGAAGACGAAGTTACTATTGACGCTGCATCTTTGAGTAAAGGTATTTCTGAAACAGGAAAAATTGCTATTTACGGAATTTATTTTGACACCGGCAAATCAGATATCAAACCGGAATCTAAGCCAACAATTGTTGAAATTGTAAAAATGCTAAAACAAAACTCAAAGCTAAAGCTTTTTGTTGTTGGGCATACAGATATTGATGGTTCCTTGGAATCAAATATGAAATTATCATCAGGCCGCGCAGCTTCGGTTGTCAAAGCTTTAATTGAAAATGGAATTCAGGCTTCAAGATTAAAATCTGGTGGAGTTGGACCTTACTGCCCGGTTGAAAGTAATCATACCGAAGGAGGAAAAGCAAAAAACCGTAGAGTCGAGTTAGTAGAAATGTTTTAAACTCATTTTCAACAGTCTCCGCGCTTATCCACAGACCTGCTGTCAGTAAAATCCACGACTTAAGATGATCCGCGTCCTTCTCTCACCCGAAAAGTAGTGCTAACTATGTGTATTTTGCCCTTACAACTGCCCTTCTTTCCGGCATCCTGGGGCCATGTTCGTCAGGCTCAAGAGCTATTTATCTAAAGGCAACAGATACGAATATCTCCAGATCGTCGAATCCTATCGGGATCACGGTGCCGTCCGCCAGAGAGTCGTGTCTAATATCGGCCGGCTCGATCTGCTGGCCGCCTCCGAGCAACTCGATCAGATCGTTTCGGGCCTCTCCCGCTACAGCGAGGCCTACCGTGGATTTCAAGCCTTCCTCCGGGGGAGCTGGAAGGATGTACCGCCCGCACCTGGGGACCCTGCCGATCTTTGGCCGGCTCTGGGAGGATCAGCGGCTGCCGGAGGTGATCCGGCATCTGGCCCAGGGACGAGGGTTCCAGTTCGAAGTGGAACGAGCGGTCTTCGCCCTGGCGCTGCAACGGCTCTGTGCCCCGGGAGCGATCTTTCCGGTCGAGGATGGCTGGAGACGGTAGAGGCCCCCGGATTGCAGGCATTGCGCCTGCAGCATCTGTACCGGACCTGCACGTTCCTGGCCGGGATCCGGGAAGAGCTGGAGCGGGAGCTCTTCTTCCGGGACCGGGATCTCTTCTCCCAGGAGCTGGACCTGGTCTTCCTGGACACCACCTCCACCTATGTGTACCGGGATCAGGAGACGCCCTATCGGCGACGGGGGTTCTCCCGGGATCGCCGGGCCGATCTGCCCCAGTTCGTCCTGTGCGTGGCGGTGGATGCCAAGGGGTGGCCCGTAGCCTGGGAGATCTATCCGGGCAACACGGCGGACGGGGTCGCCCTGGAGCGGATCGTGGGAGCCCTGCGGGAGCGCTTTCGGATTCGGCGGGCCATCGTGGTGGCCGACCGGGGGATGATGTCCCGGGAGACGATCCGGCTGCTGGAGGCACACCCGGCCCCCTTCGACTACATCCTGGGCTGTCGGATGCGAGAACAAAAGGAGGTACGCGAAGAGGTGCTGGCCCGGGTGGGCCGCTACCAGGTCGTAGCCGGGAACCTGGAGGTGAAAGAGGTGAGCGTAGGAGGCAAGCGCTACCTCGTCTGCCGCAACCCGGAGGAGGTCCAGAAGGATCAGGCGGCCCGGGAGGCTATCCTGGCCCAGCTGGAGGAGGTCCTCTCTCAGGGTCCAAGGGACTCATGGCCAACAAGGGGTATAGGCGTTTCCTGAAGATCGGGAAAGGCTCGGTGCGCATCGATCCTTTGGCCGTCGAGCAGGATGCCCGCCTGGACGGCAAGTTCGTGCTGGCCACCAATACCGATTGCCCGCAGCGGAGGTGGCCCGAAGCTACAAGAGCCTCTGGCGGGTGGAGCGTACCTTTCGCGAGGAGAAATCTACCTTGGAGGTGCGGCCATCTATCACCATCGGGATGACACCTGCATCGGCACATCGTCGCCTCCTTTTGGCCCTGCGCCTGGAGGTGGACCTGCAACGGAGACTGGAGGAGAAGGAAATCGAGGCCCGGCCCAGCTGATGCAACAGCTTTCCAGGTGCAGGCGGTGCACATCGGCCTGGGGGACGACACTTCCTCCACGGACATCTGGGTCCGCTTCTCTCGCCTTCCAGGCGGTGGGCATGCGTCCCCGCCGGATGGTGGAGATGGAGGGAGGAAGATGTAGTGCCAAGAATTGGAGCTAAGCGAATCTGCTAAATAATAAGTACAGAAAGGCAGGAAGAGAAAAGCAATATGTATCAAGGCCTTTGGCCCCCTCCATACTGTTTCAGGAAGGTGTGCCATCCTTGGAAGAATCAGGGGACATGGAAGAATCAGGGAAGAATCAGGGGACATGGAAGAATCAGGGGACATGGAAGAATCAGGGGACATAATACCGATTCTTCCCTTGCCTTTATCAGTAGATTCTCATCGCATACCAGTATGGCCCGTATCCCGCGCATCGTTGTTCCGGGTTGAAAGGAGTTTCTTCGCAGCGGAGACGACCAGGGGACGGTCCGGCTCTGGCTGGCGACGCGGACGGGGCGGCCGGCAGGCGGTGAGGAGTTTATTGCCCTAGTGGAACGGCTGACGGGTCGTGACCTGCGCAAAGGGCGGCCGGGAAGGCCCAGAAAGGCGCAGGCATAAAAACAGTATTATGTCCCCGGATTCCCCTGTCCCCGGATTCCCCACAGGGGTTTTTGAACCCGAGCCTCTTGACATTCATGGGGGCGACCCACTCCCGCACCCTTCTTTCCGCCTCTTCCAGATCCTTCACGATCTTGTTGACCCCGCAGACCAAAATCACCTTCCTGGGTCCGAAGGTCATCGCCGCCACTCGATTGCCCGTGCCATCAATGTTGAAGAGCTTGCCGTCTTCCGTTACCGCATTGCTGCTGCCAACAAACACATCGGCCAGATGCATGCGTGATGATACGAGGTGCAACGGGAACTGCGGAGGTCCAACGGGCCTCTCATCTTGCAGGCATTGAAAGCCAATGGCCTATTTCTTGCTGAGGTCGATTTAACAGCCTACTGGAAAGATCGTTCAGGTGGCATCCGAAGACCCGAGCGGAGATCAGAAAGGAGGAGCAAGGTGAAACGGAAAAGCTCCACCTCGCTGCAATTCATTCTCTTGGTTCCCCTGTCTCTCATCATCCTTTTCGCCGCTTCCAGCCAAGGGGCAGAGCAATGGAAGGACACTTTTGTGGGTGTCCCCCGAGCGAGCGGTCCCGCCATCTGGACCGGCACGGAGATGATCGTCTGGGGAGGCACCTATTACTATAGAAGCGGAGGACGCTTCAACCCCTCCACGGACGCTTGGACACCTATTTCCAACGCCAGGGCACCGCTGCCCGGGTATGCCCACACCGCCATCTGGACCGGCACGGAGATGATCATCTGGGGAAGTGGTAGCAACAGCGGCGGACGGTACAATCCGACTACCGATACCTGGACTCCCGCTTCGACTGCCGGAGCGCCATCACCAAGATCTGGCCACACCGCCATCTGGACCGGCACGGAGATGATCGTCTGGGGAGGGTATGACGGCAGTTCCTATCTCAACACCGGCGCCCGCTACAATCCCACCACCAACACCTGGATTCCTCTCCCCACGGTCGGGGCACCAAGGATGAGGGAAGACCACACCGCGGTCTGGACCGGCAGCCAGATGGTTGTGTGGGGAGGGAGCAGTGCAGGAGGGCGCAAGAACACGGGCGGACGGTACAATCCGACTACCGATACCTGGACTCCCACCTCGACTGCCAGTGCGCCATCACCAAGATCTGGCCACACCGCCATCTGGACCGGCACGGAGATGATCGTCTGGGGAGGGTATGACGGCAGCTCCTATCTCAATACGGGCGCCCTCTACAATCCGACTACCGATACCTGGACTCCCACCTCGACTGCCAGTGCGCCAGCGCCAAGATATGCCCACACCGCCATCTGGACCGGCACGGAGATGATCGTCTGGGGAGGTGGCAGCAACACCGGCGCCCTCTACAATCCGACTACCGATACCTGGACTCCCACCTCGACTGCCAGTGCGCCAGCGCCAAGATATGCCCACACCGCCATCTGGACCGGCACGGAGATGATCGTCTGGGGAGGACACGGCAGTTTCTATCCCGACACGGGGCCCGCTACAATCCCACCACCAACACCTGGAGGGGAATGTCCCTTGAGTACTGTCCCGAGCCCAGAGGGGATCACACCGCCATCTGGACCGGCACGGAGATGGTCGTCTGGGGGGGGTATAACGGGTATCTCGCGGGATGGGGAGGCCACTATATCCCCCTCACGGATACGTGGAAATGGGGGGAACCCCTAACCACAATGTGGTACCCCCCAGGGCACAGACGAGGTCACACCGCCGTCTGGACCGGCACTTGGATGATCCTCTGGGGAGGGTATGGGTACGATAATTTTTGCGGGGGCTTTATTACATACCTCAACGACGGCAGCTTCTACTTGCCTTCTATGTATCCGGTTAATACATGGTATCGGATCTATTCCCTGGGGGCGCCACAGGCAAGATGTTGGCACACCGCCATCTGGACCGGCAGGAAGATGATCGTCTGGGGAGGATACGACGGCCGAACCTATTTCATCACCGGCGGGCGCTTCAGCCCGGAGACAAATATTTGGCAAGGCACGTCCACCGAAGGGGCACCGAGAGGAAGGTCCCGGCACACCGCCATCTGGACCGGCAAAGAGATGATCGTCTGGGGAGGACTTGATCGCACGGCCTCGTTCAACACGGGCGGGCGCTACCGCCCCAGCACCGATACCTGGTCTCCCACCTCGACTGCCAGTGCGCCATCACCAAGATCTGGCCACACCGCCATTTGGACCGGGAAGGAAATGATCGTCTGGGGAGGGTATGACGGCAGCTCCTATCTCAACACCGGCGCCCGCTACAATCCGACTACCGATACCTGGTCTCCCATTTCCACCGCCGGTGCGCCATCACCAAGATCCGGCCATACCGCGGTCTGGACCGGCACCCAAATGATCGTGTGGGGCGGCAAGAATGCCTCTGGTTGCATGAGAACCGGGGGCCGCTACGACCCCGTCACGGACACCTGGACCCCCACCACCCTGAAGCTGGCACCCGTGGGAAGGGCCCATCACACCGCCATTTGGACTGGCACGGAGATGGTCGTCTGGGGAGGGATGAATGGTGGCTTCTACCTCAACACGGGTGGCCGCTATACCCCTTGATTCCAGCGAAATCGGAAGAATCCAGCGGAGGTCGGAAAGGAGGAACAAGGTGAAACGGAGGAGCTTCACCTCTCGGCAATTGGTTTTCTTGGCCTCGTTCTCTCTCATCGTGCTTTTAGCCGCTTCCGGCCAGGCAACGGAGGAATGGAAGGGCACTCCTGTGGGCGCCCCCTGGGTGGACCGTGGTCAAACCGCCATCTGGACCGGCACAGAGATGATCGTCTGGGGAGGAACCTATCACTATAGAGGGGGAGGGTGCTACAACCTTGCCACCGACACCTGGAGACCCATTTCCAACACCAAGGCGCCGAGGGCTGAATACGACCACATAGCGGTTTGGACGGGCACGGAGATGATCATCTGGGTGGGAGCCAACAACACCGGCGGCCGTTATGACCCCGCCATGGACAGGTGGTCTCCCATTTCCACCGCCGGTGCGCCATCACCAAGATCATGGCCATACCGCCGTCTGGACCGGCACGGAGATGATCATCTGGGGAGGGTATGACGGCAGCTCCTATCTCAACACGGGCGCCCGCTACAATCCGACTACCGATACCTGGTCTTCCATTTCGACCGCGGTGCGCCAACCGCGGGCCACACCGCCATCTGGACCGGCACGGAGATGATCATCTGGGGAGGTGGCAGCAACACCGGCGGCCGCTATGACCCCGCTACCGATACCTGGTCTCCCATTTCCACCGCCGGTGCGCCATCACCAAGATCTAGCCATACCGTGGTCTGGACCGGCACGGAGATGATCATCTGGGGAGGGTATGACGGCACTTGGCTCAACTCGGGAGGCCGCTACGATCCTACCGGCGATACCTGGATCTCCACTTCGGTAACAGGCGCGCCCAAGGCGAGAATTGCCCACACCGCCATCTGGACCGGCAGTCAGATGGTTGTGTGGGGAGGGAACGGTGCAAGAGGGCACAAGAAGACCGGTGGACGCTACGATCCGACGAGCGACGCCTGGACAGCTACCTCCACCCTTGGGGCGCCTGAAGGGAGGGTTTATCATACGGCGCTCTGGACGGGAAGGAGATGATCGTGTGGGGCGGGAGACGGCAGCTCGTATCCGAACGACAGCGGCGGACGCTACGATCCCGCTGCCAACGCTTGGAGCAAGATCTCCCATGATAGGAGTCCTGAGGAGAGACGCGATCACACCGCCGTCTGGACCGGCACGGAGATGATCGTGTGGGGTGGGTATAACGGGGATCATCTGGGATGGGGCGGCCACTATATCCCCCTGACGGATACCTGGACCCGGACGGAACCCCCCTCTGGTTTTCTCCGAGGTGGGGGGAGGAAGGACCACACCGCCGTCTGGACCGGCACGGAGATGATCGTCTGGGGAGGCTATGGGGACGGCAGTTGCGGATGCACTCCATACCTCAACAGCGGCGCGCGCTACCGGCCCGCGTTTTATCCCGATGATACCCGTGCCTGGCTTGGGATGTCTTACCTGGGGGCACCACAGGCAAGGCGTTGGCACACCGCCGTCTGGACCGGCGGGAAGATGATCGTCTGGGGAGGGTATGACGGCCGAACCCACCTTACCACCGGCGGGCGCTACAACCCGGAGACGGATATCTGGCAGGGCACCTCCACCGAAGGGGCCCCCAAAGGCAGGTCCCGGCATACTGCAATCTGGACCGGGAAGGAAATGATCGTCTGGGGAGGGCTTGGTCGCAGCGCCTCGTTCAACACGGGCGGGCGCTACCGCTTCAATACCAATACCTGGACTCCCACCTCGACCGATGGAGCGCCATCTCCAAGATATAGCCATACCGCCATCTGGACCGGCAAAGAGATGATCGTCTGGGGAGGGTATGACGGCAGCTCCTATCTCAACACGGGCGGCCGCTACAATCCGACTACCGATACCTGGACTCCCCTCTCCACGATCGGGGCACCCACGATGAGGAAGGACCACACCGCGGTCTGGACCGGAAGCCAGATGATCGTGTGGGGCGGCAAGAATGCCTCTGGTTACATGAGAAGCGGAGGCCGCTACGACCCCGTCACGGACACCTGGACCCCAACCACCGTGAAGCTGGCACCCGTGGGAAGGGTCCATCACACTGCCATTTGGACTGGCACGGAGATGATCATTTGGGGAGGAATTAGCGGTGGCTTCTACCTCGAAACAGGTGGCCGCTATACCCCTTGATTCCAAGGGGAGAAATAGGGACCCCTTGGGGTCGGCCGCTCAGAACCCCAAAGGTTCCCCGACCAGCAGGACGGTGTAATCCGTCCGCAGGGGTTTCTTGGCCAATACGGTGTAGATGTTACAGATCCTCTGGGGAGAGTTGCAGTCCGCGCATTGGCCCGTCTCCGCACAGGGGTTTTTGAATCCGAGCCGTTTGACATTCATCGGGGAGACCCACTCCCGAACCCTTCTTTCCGCCTCTTCCAGATCCTTCACGATCTTGTTGACCCCACACACCAAAATCACCTTCCTGGGTCCGAAGGTCATCGCCGCCACTCGATTGCCCGTGCCATCGATGTTGAAGAGCTTCCCGTCCTCGGTCACCGCATTGCTGCTGGCGACGAACACATCGGCCAGAAGGATCTCGCGGCGGATCCTCAATCCGTCCTCTGCCGAAAGTCCCGGTGCAAAGGGATGTAGCAGCTGGATGGGATGTTTCTTTGCCTCCTCGAAGAATCCGATCTGACTCAGGGTGATAGAGCCTCCGATTCCCACCTTCGCCCCTTCGGGAATCCTCTTGAAGACCTCCCCCGCGGCATCCGAGGCCTGGGGAATGAATTCCGCATCGAACCTGTTCTTTCTGAGCGCCTTAAGGGTCCTTTCCACCTGATGTTCCTGAAACCACTTATGGTATTCCGTCATTGCTGAAACCTCCATCGCAGGATCCTCCTCCTCATCTTTGTGGCCAGAGCATATGCAGTATGAGAGTCATGGATTACATGGGTGAGGTTGTCCATAAAGCTATCAACTTTCGGGAGCGAGAACAACCCGAAACTTGTTCCGAAGGAGGGGGATCTCCGCTCTTACCCGGATCTCAAAAATGTTGACAAGTAGAGGCGAGAGGAGTAGATACCCAAGGGGGCAAGGGGGGCGCCACCCGTGCAATTCGGACTGCGTGGGATAGTTCAATCCCTTTTGAGCCAGCCGGGGCCTTTTCGAAAGGCCGGCACTTCGATTGGAGCCACACCGGTCAGGCGTGATGTATTCTCTCATATGTCAGGAGGTTGCCATGAAGAAAGCCATCCATTTCACCTTGGGAGCTCTCATCCTCTCTGCCCTTTCCGTGGGAATTGGCTTGCCCGATCAGGCCTCTGCCACAGACGCCTCCCAAAGCACCAAGGATATCGAAAGGGCGTGGTTGCTCAAACAAGCCCTTCCCGGAGCGGATCGTTTCGAGAGCAGAGACGAGGGAGGAATCCCATACGAGATCGCCTATCGAGAAGAGGAAGTCATGGGCGGGGTGTTCTACACTGACGGCATGGGCTATGGGGGCACGATGCGGTTTATGGTGGGCCTCGACCCCGAGGGGAAGGTGGTCGAGATCGTCCTGGTGTCCCATAGGGAGAGCAAGGGGCTGGGGACCAAGGTCGCCGATCCCGTGTTCCTCTCCCAATTCCGCGGGAGGGGAGGACCTTTTGTCCTCAAGAGGGATCATCCCTCAGGAAACATCGATGGGGTGGCCGGGGCCACACTCTCCAGTCGCGGGGTGGTCATGGCCGTCGAAGAAGCGGTGAAGACCTTCCATCGCGTTTGGAAAGCGGAGGAGGGGACACCCCCGATTCCCCCTGCCAAGGGACAAGAGTGAGGGACGAAGAGCCGCGCGCAGCAGCCCTGCTCCGGGGGTCCTCGCCCCCCCAAGGGATAGCTTCACTCTGGCAATGCGAAAATTCCTAACCTATCTTCTACTGCCGAGCGGCCTCCTCTTGCTGGCCGCCGTTGCCTTCCTGAAATGGGGGGCCAAGCCTCAATCCCTGGCCGCCCTGACGCTGATTTACCCTTATGCGGTTTTGGGGGTCGGGGCCTTTCTCGCCTGGCGTTTTCGCCAAAGCTGGCTGGCCTTTTCCGTCCTCGCCATCGTCTTGTCGGAGAGGGCCCTGCTGCATGGTGCAACGGGGCGCGCGGGATCGGCCCATGCCCCCCTTCTCTTTCCCGCCGTGGCCCTCCTGCTTCCCCTGATCCTGGGGATCCTTTCCTTCGAGAGCGCGCGCGAGCGAGGCCCGGCGGCCCCGCGCATCCCGTTGGGCTTGAGCCTCGTCCTCTTTCAAGCCTTGATCTTAGCGATGTGTCACTCCCAGGCTCACCGGGCGGCCCGCCAGGGCTCCCTCCTGGAGCGCATCCTCACTGGCGGGGGTTTCGTCGAATGGACCCCGATCGCCCGGTTGAGTCTCGTGGCATTTGGGTTGGTCTTCCTTTTTTTCGCAATCCGATTTGCTCGCCATCCCGGTCCCATTGACAGTGGCTTTCTCTGGTCGCTGATCGCGGTCTTTCTCGCGTTGAACGCCAAAAAGGTGGGACCCATCTCCAGCTTCTACCTTTCGACCGCAGGGCTCATCCTGATCGTTTGTTTCATCGAAAACTCTTACAGTCTGGCCTACCACGATGAATTGACGGGTCTGCCGGCGCGGAGGGCTTTGAACGAAGCCCTTCTGCGGTTGAGAGACAAATATACGGTGGCAATGATCGATGTCGATCATTTCAAACGGTTCAACGACCAGTATGGGCATGAGGTGGGCGACCAGGTGCTGCGCATGGTGGGGACTAACTTGGAGCGGATCTTGAGTGGGGCCAGAGCCTTCCGGTATGGGGGCGAGGAATTTGCCGTGCTCTTTCCCGGCAGATCATTGAGTAACGCGATCCCTTCATTGGAGGCGCTGAGAAAGACCATCGCCGCCTCGGACTTCACCCTGCGGGGAAAAGATCGTCCCCGGGAGAAGCCGGAGACGCCGAGGCCGGCCGGGAGCCCTCCCAGGAAGATCGGGATCACCATCAGCATCGGGATCGCGGAGCGGAATGCGCGCCACACCAAGCCGGACCAGGTGATCCGGGCGGCCGATCGGGCCCTTTATCGGGCCAAGGAGGCCGGGCGAAATCGGATCAGCAACTGATTCCCTTGCCCGGATTCGTTGGGGCGCGCCAGAGTCCCTGGAGAGGACCTTCCCATCGCAGGTCGGCCTCCTATTGAACGAAACAAGGGGACGTTGGTTCTAAGACAACTTATTACCCTGCTTAGGGCATGCTCTCCCCCTGGCCGTCCCTTTTCTCCGGATGGCGGGGATATCTCTCGCCGGTTCACCCCCAAGCCGGGCAGGCACCAGGTCGTGACCCTCGATCTTTACCAGGGCTCCCACACCCTGGTGCTCTCGGCGCAGGGCACCGTTTCCCCGGGCCGGACCGCCACCGCCACCGACCCGCTGATGTTCCTGGTCCGGTGGCCCCCTCGATCCAATGGCCCGCTTCAGGACAATTGGATGGGATAGCGTCCGTATTTCTTCACCGCCTCCGCCATGGCGAGGACGCACTCCGGGTTAAGATAGGAGGCCAGGCTGTTGCCGCTGGTCAGGATGTAGCCGCCTCCGGGCGCCACATCTCTGATCAATTCACACACCTCTCGGTCCACCTCCTCCGGGGTCCCCAGGCCCAGGATGTTGAGATCCACATTCCCCAGCAGGCAGACCCGCCTACCGTACTCTTTCTTCATGGCCCGAATGTCCATGGCCCCCTTTTCGTTGGGATGAAGCCCGGCTACCCCCAGATCGATCAGGGTATCGACCGCCTTCATGATGTTGCCGTCGCTGTGGAGCACCCAGGGGATGGTGATCTTCTTCAGCACCCGCTGGTAACGGGGCACCATGAGTTCCTGGAAGATCTGAGGGGAAAAGAGCATTCCGCTCTTGAAGGCAAAATCGTCGGTGGTGATGAAAAAGTCGAACCCCATCTGGCAGATCCGCTCCGCCACGATCTCCATCCAGTCGTAATAGAGATCCAGCAAGGTCTCGATCAGGCGCCGGTTGTCATACAAGGTCAGAGAAAATCCTTCAAATCCCAGGCCGAGAATGACCTGAAACATCCCGATGCGGGTCACGAAGGCAGTGGCGTAATCCCCCCTGTTCCGGACGAAGTTTTCTGCATCGGCATAGAGCTCGTCCTTATGGGGATCGGGAAGCTGGATCATCTCCAGGTCCGCCTCGGTCTTGATCAGACCTTCGCTCGGAAAGCCACGGCCCTCGACTCCCTCTCCCATCCGGGCATAGGTGGGGGCCCGCAGGATGTAGCTGAGACTGTCCAGCCCCAGGCGGGCAGCGATTGCCTTGGACTCCTCGATGGTATAGGGATTGGTCACCGCCGAGGCAATCGCCTGGGTGGGCACCTGTTTCCAGCCCATCAGCTTCTGGGCCAAGGCCCGGTCGATTGCCAACTCGCACCAGGGAACCCGATCGGGCTCTTCCCGCCTGAGTGCAGTCATCACTCTTTCTCTGGAATTCATCTCCATTTCATGCCTCCCGATATGAGATTGAAAGATTCAGATAGGACCCGTATCACTCGACCTCCGTGCAAAGGATCTGCGCCAATTGGCGGGCGCCTCTCACCATGGTGAGATGGCCGACGCCTCTCAGCTTGTGAATCCTGGCGTGGGGCCAGGCCTGCTGAAGATATGCTACGGACCGGCGAACCGCGGCAAAGGTCTGGATTCCATAAGCGAGATCCACTGGAAGATTCAGGTCTCGGAGTGACCCATGTCCCTTGAATTGACCGAATAGGTGGAGGTAGTTGAGGGTTGCCTGATGATTCACATGGACGAAGGCCTCGGTGAAGTTGCCGTCCGTGGGTTGCCTATTTTGAAGGACCCGATTCACGATTCTTCGCCCCACGGGACCGGCGAAAGAGACGTAATAGGCCCGGCGGCCGAACTCACCCAGGGTGAACAGTTTGAAATACCAGGGGAGATAGGTGAAGGGATCGACCAAAACCAGCCGCCGAATGCGGCTTTTCCGCTCCCGCGCCAGTAGCATGGCGAGGAATGCCCCGCTGCAGAAACCGATCAGGGTGGAATCGCCGTGGGTCGCCTCATCGATAACAGCCGCCAATTCTTCGGTGATCAGGGAGAGATCCCAACGAGCGGGAAGAGGGGATTGGCCGTAGCCGGGCAGATCCACGCTGAGGAGCCTCATCCCTTGGGGAAGCCGGCTCGCCAATGGGGCAAATTCACGATGGTCTCCCCCCCATCCGTGAATGGCCAGAATGGTTTTTGAGCCTTCGCCGTACTGCTTAACGTGCATGCCAAAAGATCCTTTCCGCAGTCATCCGCCCGCTCAGCACCACAATGGGCAGGCCGGTGCCAGGGGTGGTGCCTGCACCGGTATAGTAGAGTCCCTGGATATCCCGATCGAAATTCCGATCCCGGAAGGGACCCAGTTGAAGCAGCGTATGGGCCGCAGCGAAGGCGGATCCATGATAGAGCCCGAACATTCGCCGCCAGTCCTCCGGCGTAAGGATGATCTCCATCATGAGGCGCTCCGGGGGGATTTCGACATGATGGCGGCGAAGTCGGCTGAGAACCCTTGCCTTCAGCGCCGGTACGATCGTTGCCCAATCGGCAGCTCCCAGCTCTTTGGGGATGGGAGCGGGAATGAGCACGCACATTGTATGATGGCCAGCCGGCGCGAGGGTAGGATCTGTGGCGGAGGGAATGCTGACGTAGAAAGGCAGATCGTCCGGGATTCGTTGGTGCTGGAATAGCTCATCAAAGGTGGTGTGGAAATCATTGGGCAGAAAGATCGTATGGTGTTGCATTCCCTCTGCTGGACCTCTCACCCCCCAATAGAACGTGACCACACCGGGCGTCATGGAAGGATTACGTCGGAGCAAGTTGTTGGGCCGCTGCGCATAGTCATGGGGCAAGAGCTCCCGCCGCGTGGTGGGGACATCGACGTTGGAAACCACCCACGGCCAATCTTCGGTGGTTCCATCGTCGAATTCCAGTCCCTGGATATGGCGTTTGTGGACGATCATTTTTCGAACTCGCCGGCCGGTCAAGATGTGGACACCCAGATCAGTGGCCAGCCGGGCGATAGCCTCCACCAGGCTGTAGATCCCGCCGCGGGGGAGCCAGAGCCCGTAGGCCAGTTCGGCATAGGAAAGGATGGAAAAGAGGCCTGGCAGAGCCTTGGGGGATCCACCCAGATACATGGCGTAGGAGCCGAAGGCCTCCCGGATGTAGCGACTCTTGAAAAACCGCTTCAATTCCGAGTCAAGAGAACGCCAGACAGAGGACTTGCTCATCTCTGCGGGGGAGAGCGCGAAAAACCACGCAAGTGGATTGTCGGTGTTCTGGCGAACGAGCTTGCGGAAGGAGAAATTGTACTTGGTTTCTGCATCGCTCAAAAAAGCGGTCAAGCCGGTTGCGGCCCCCGGCTCCAGGCGCTCACATTCACCTTTGAGGCGGCGCAGATCACTCGAAAGAGAAAAGGAAGACCCATCGGGCCACAAAAAGGCGATGGAAGGATCCACGGGCAGAAGGGTCACATGATCGCTCAGACGCCTGCCGGCGGCGGCGAAGAGCTCCTCAAAGACCCAGGGATAATTCAATAGAGAAGGTCCGGTGTCGAAGCGGAAACCGTCCTGCTCGATCAAGTTCGCCCTGCCACCCGGGCGTGGGAGGGCCTCGAAGATGGTCACCTCAAAGCCAGCCAGGCGGAGATGAATCGCGGCGGAGAGGCCACCCAGGCCCGCGCCGACGATGGCAATTCGTTTTGCTGAGGAGGGACGCGTCATGAAGAAATCATCTCCTCAAGTAGGCCCAGGGTATCTTCCAGAACTTGCTTGGTGGTAGAGGTCTGAGCTTTTCCCACAGAGGGACGCTTTCGCGCTGTTTCGTGCCTCCCTCGCCTTGGAGAAGGCGGTGGTTCAATAGGCGATAGACATCCATGCAGGCTTTGATGGCGATGCGGCTATCCTCGGCAAAGGCGTCGAGGCCTTGCTCGGCTCGGCCATAAAACGACTCTGCCTCTTGTGCCATTTTATGGATCACCCGGGTCAGCGCAGCCTGCTGTGCGGGATCATCGGGACTTAGTACCTCAATGCCTTCTGCGCGGAGACAGTCCTGGGGGAGATAGGTGCGTCCCCGCCGCTGGTCTTCTCTCACATCCCGCAGGAAGTTGGTGAGTTGCAGGGCAATGCCGAGATGGCGTGCACTTTCCAGGGCCCGCGGGAAATCACCCGGTGTGGATGGACCGTAGACATGGGTCAGGAAATAGCCGACCACGATCGCGCTGCCGTAGACATAGGAATTGATGAGATCATCGAGGTTGGTGTATATGCGGGGATGAACATCCTGGCGCATGGCATCCAGGAAGGCGCGGTAATGATCGGGCGGAATCCGGGTCAGGCGGAAAACCTCGATCAGAGCGGCAAGAAAACAGGGCACCTTCCGTGCCAGGGCAGCCATCAGATCGTCTTCTCGCAGGGCAGCCTCGAAACATGACTCCCATTGATCCAGCCGCTGGAGGCGCTCTGGAGAGCTCAGCCGGAAAGTGTCAACGACTTCGTCCGGGTAGCGCACGTTGGCATAGAGCACCTCCACCATATCCCTCTTGTGGGAGGGCAAGAAGCGGCTGACCATGAAAAAACTGGTGGAGTAAGCGCGCATGACCGACCGCGATTGCAGCACAATGAGATGCCAGGCCCTCCCTGCATCCCCCGTCCTCCAGGCCTGCTGCCGGGTTCTCTCTTCCATCTCGCGCCAGTCTGCCTCACTCCAGACCTTCTTCATGACGCAGCCCTCATATCAAAGCTTTTGCGTCGGAGGCAAAACTATGAGAATAGATACCGGCCATGAAATCTTCCTTCCTCTTGATCTGCTTCTGTCTCGCCTGTGCCGTCCCCGTTTCGGCAGCCACCCCGGACTCCCTCTACGATCAGGCTGCGGTGTTTCAGCTCCGGGATCAGTATGAAAAGGAACACAGCTACTGTTTTCCGCGCTCCAAGGTTAGCGTGCTGGTTTTTGCCGACCGAGAAGGGGCGGAACAAATAGAGGGCTGGGTCCGGCCGCTTTACGAGCGCTATCAGGATACGATAGATATCCACGGGGTGGCGAACTTGAAGGGCGTTCCGACCTTTGCCCAGGGACTGGTACGAAAGATTTTCCGCAAGAGCCTCCAGTATCCGGTAATGCTGGACTGGTCTGGTGATGTAGCCAAATCCTATGAGTCGCAATCGGGCATGGCCAACCTGATCTTGTTGAGCAAAGAGGGCGCCGTCGCCTTCAGGATCACCGGGGCTTCGAACCAGGAAAAACTTCAGCAATGCTTTAGCGCGATCGACCGGCTTTTGCCGGAAGGTGCCTCGCCGCGCTGAGCGAAAAGCCGGCATGCAGCACAGAGAGTATCACTCCCATCATCGCCGGCAGAACAAGGCTGCTTCCCAGGGCAAGGATGGTGAAAAACAGGATCACGCTGGCGCCGATCCATCTTGCCCAGACATTGGCCACCATCGGGCGCCGATAAAGCAGAAACAAAGCCAAGCTGACCAGAAACCATCCGGTGAAATTGCTGAGGGGCACTCCATAATAGCTGCCTCCCTCCGACCAGCGCCAATAGCCGAGCTGTCCCACGGCGAGGGGCTCCATGACCAGATCGATCGCGGTCATCCAGATCGCACCCAGCAGAGGGCGTGCCCACCCCGGCAGAGTCCACCCTATCATCATCTGCTGAACATACGCAAGCAGTACGATCCAGGCACACCCCATTGCCACGGGGACTCCGGCGACCAACGGGAAAAGGACGTCCGTGTAATGATACCGACCGAAGGGAATTCCGGTGTGCACCCCCAGCAGTTCTACGGACCAGCCCAGGATTCCCCATCCCAGGAGGGCCATCCGGTCTGCCGCTTGGGCCGATACAAGGACGATGATCCCGCTGAGCGCCAAAAAGGCCGGAGCGGCCCATCGGGAGGCAGCGGGCGGTCCCTTGAGCACAAGATAGCTCGCCAGACCTCCGACCCACAAGATGGCAAAGGCTAAGGCCAGCGCAGTGAGGGTGAGTTCACGGGCCCTCATATTTTTCGACCAGACGAGCGGTGATGGCCGCTGACATCAAGACGGTCGGAACTCCGCCGCCTGGATGACTGCTGCCGCCCACGCAATAGAGGCCGTTGATCCGCCGATCCTTGTTGGGAGGCCGCAAAAACGCATTGCGCAGGCCATGGGAATTCGTGCCATAGATCGCACCGCCCGGCATGGCATATTGCTCCGCGATCCGGCGCGGCGTCCATACGTCGGCGGCGACCACCTCGTTCGTGAAATCGGGAAAACCAGCTTTCTGCAGTCGGCGGAGGATGCGCCGCCGCGCTTCCCCGATCATGATCTCATCCCAGGGCTCAGCATCATTCGCTGGCGCATTGGCCATGATGAAGAGGGCCTCCCCTTGGCCCGGCGTCAGGGAGCGGTCCGTGCGACTGGGCATATTGATATAGATCGTCGGGTCCTCCGGAAAACGTCGCTCCTGAAATAGCTCATGAAACTCCTGAGCGTAGTCCGCGGAGAAGAAGACGCTGTGATGAGACCATTCCGGCAGGCTCCGGCGAAGGGCAAAGAGGAATATCAGCCCGGAAAGGGATCGCTGGTTCTCCGGGAGAGGCTGTGCGCCTTTCAGCCCGAGAAGATGCGGTAGGCACGAGGCATCCCCATTCATGATCACAGCTTCTGCCGGCAATTGCTCGCCCGTTCCCAACTCGACTCCTATTGCCCTCTTCTGCCGATAGATGATTTTCTGCACACAGGTTCCCAATCGCAGCTCGACCCCATTTTTCTGTGCCAGCGCCACCAGGGCCTCCACGATCTGGTAGAGTCCCCCACGTACATGCCAGGCCCCTATGGCATATTCCATGTAGGGTATGACGATCAGGGTGGATGGTGTGTGATAAGGGGAAGAGCCCACATAGGTGGTATAGCGGTCGAACATCCGCTGCAAATAGGGGCTGCGGAAATGGTCGCAGACGACGCGATGATACTGTCCGAAACCCTGGCGGAGCGGCAGGTAACGAAGCGCGCCCAGCGCTTTTGGGTCCGGTCCTTCCCAGGGGGAGCGGGCCAGGAAAGTGCGCCGGGACAGTTCGAAGAGTCGCGCTCCCAGGTTCATGAACCGAAGAAAACCCGAGGCATCTCCTGCCTCGAGCCTTCGCACGGTAGCCAGCCAGGGCGGAAGACTGGAGGTATGGGTGAATCGGGCACCATCATCAAAAAAGTACTCGGCCAGCGGAGATACCGGCATCAGTTCCAGGTAATCCTCGATCCGTTCTCCCGCCGCCTGGAAGGTCTCTGTCAGGGCTTGGGGAAGCGTGATGAGGGAAGGACCGGTATCAAAACGGTATCCTGCGGCCTCCCATCGATTCATCTTTCCCCCAGGCGATCCAGCCTGTTCGCAGATCGTGACACGCCAGCCACGGGTTGCCAGGCGCAATGCCACTGCCAATCCGCCCAGTCCGGCCCCAATGACCACTGCTTCCCTATTTCTGGCCTGCATTTGGTTCTCCTTGTGAGCTGCGATAGATCCGCCCCTTCCAACTTACCCCCTGACCGCTCATGCACCGGTACCAGGAGCTCAGGCCCACGGCGATCAAGGCCAGGGTAGCCAGAGGGTGGAAGAAAATGGACCACAGGGGATAGCGGAACTGCCAGGCTTGTACCGCGCGCATCAGTAGGATGGAAGTGACAGCCACCAGAGAGGAGGAGGTTACGTGTCTGATCCCCGCTCGATGCGCCAGCCACAGAAAAGGAAAGAGGAAAAGAGTTGCGTGGAAGAACAGGAAGAGCCAGAAGCTGAGCGCATGTTGGAAAGCAGGATAAACGAGCTTCTGAAAGCCCCGCCAGATCGAGGAGAAGGATTCATACATCCGGACCCGTATCACATCCTGTCCGTCGAGACACAGGCCCCTCATCCCTTCTTCGCGCCAAACCCGAGCCAGAGCGGTATCCTCAAAGATCTCCGATCGGACCCGGCGGTGGCCGCCCATGCGCCCATATTCCTCCCGGTGAATCAGCAGACACGCTCCGTGAGCCAGACCCAGCGCCGGAAGCTCCATTTTGAAGGAGAGGGGTGCCGGGAAGAGGGTAAAGACGACAAAATTCAACATGGGCATCAAGACCTTTTCCCAGAAGCTCCCCATATCTATGCCCGGCCAGCAGGACAGGAAGGTGATCTCTCTTTCATGAACTTCATGCAGCATGCGGCCTATCGCACAAGGAGCCAGACGGGTGTCGGCATCCAAGAAGAGGAGCCAATCGCCCTGGGCCTCTTGCGCCAGTTGCTGGCAGGCAAAGGTCTTGCCGTACCAGCCCTCTGGCAGGTCTGCCGGAGGGAGCAGCCGCACCCGGTCCAGGCGTGCCGAGAAATCTCGGACGATATCCGGGGTGCGATCGGTGGAGGAATCATCATAGACCAGGACCTCGCACACCGCATCCCCCTGGAGTAAAAGGCTCTCCAGGCAAACCGGCAGAGTGTGCTCTTCATTTCGGGCCGGGATTAAGACGGAGACGCAAGAGGAGGCTCCCTCAGGGTCCTCCCTAACCTTCGGCCAACCCCGGGCGTTATACAGGACCAGGGCCAAGATGAGCAAAGTCAGGACCATAATGAATGGCATGATTGTCCAATAGCTACGGCGATCGATTCACCGATGGAGTCAGTGAATCCGCCAGGAGAGCCTTTCCTCCGGGCAAATAGGGGGATCTGATCTTACACTGCAAAAGCGATAAAAGTTGAAAAATGATAGAATCCTATTGACGAAGGGCACATATCTTCGATATTCAAGTTGTGTCTTTTTTTGGCATCGCCGATGGCCCCTAACCGTAAATCATGAATAGGGCACCCGGTTCATCTCATAGGCCTCACTCTTAGCACATATCGTGTTTGGCTTCCAAGGGTAATTTTTTCATCCCTTTACGGCACACGCCCATGTTCGATTTGACGACATATCTGGAAGAGAAGCGGCGGTTTGTGGACGAGGCGCTGGACCGCCACCTGCCTCCGGAGACGGAGAGGCCCTCCCTCTTGCACAAGGCGATGCGTTACAGCGTACAGTGCGGGGGAAAGCGCCTTCGTCCTATCCTCTGTCTGGCATCTTGTGAGGCAGCAGGCGGAACGCCAAGCTCGGCAATCATGCCTGCCGTGGCGCTGGAGTATTTGCATACCTACAGCCTGATTCATGATGATCTACCCGCCATGGACAACGATGATCTGCGCCGGGGAAAACCCTCTTCCCACAAGATGTTCGGAGAGGCCAATGCCATCTTAGCCGGTGATGCCCTGCTCACCCTGGCCTTCGCAGTGCTGGGACAGGCGATAGTGCCGGCCCCTTATCCCCCCACCGCGCTGATCCTGGAAATGGCCACCGCGGCGGGCAGTCGGGGTGTAGCCGGAGGACAGTTTGAAGATTTGGCCTCTGAGGGAAACGACCCCAATCCGGAACAACTGGACTATATTCACACCCACAAGACGGCCCAGCTGATTCGCGCCGCCTGCCGTCTGGGCGCCATCGTTGCCGGAGCGCCGCTGGAAGACCTGGAGGCCCTCAGCGCTTACGGAGAGCGAGCCGGACTCGCCTTCCAGATTGCCGACGACATCCTGAATGCCACCTCAACCCCGGAGGAGCTGGGCAAAGCCGTAGGCAGTGATGCAGCCCGCGGGAAAATGACCTATGTGGCCCTGTACGGGATCGAGCGTGCCCAGGAAAAAGCGGAGGCCCTGGCCCGGGAGGCGGCCGCCACGCTGGCGGAGATGGGCCCGCGCTCCGAGCCGCTGGCAGAACTGGCCCGTTTCATGGTTCATCGCAGCCGCTGATCATCCCGTTTCTTCGGAATTCGCCCCCCCCTAAAAGGCCAGCATCATCCGCGCATAGATCTCGGCGGCCTTCACCACCTGGTCCATCTCCACGAATTCTGATGCGGTATGGGCCTGGTCGATGCTGCCCGGCCCCAAGACGATCGTGGGAATGCCGGCCCGGGCGGTCTTGCTCCCATCCGTTCCGTAGGGAACGCCCTTCACCTTGACCTTTCCCAATACCTCGGAGATGGCCGCCTTCGCTACGTCAGCTACCTCTTCGGTCTCCCGGGTCTCCAGAGGATAATCCACCAGGAAGGGAGTCTCCATGGCCACCTGCAGCTCGGGGTCCCGGCCCCTCATTCCCTCCAGGAGTTCCTCAAAGGAGGCCAAAACCGAGTCCGGATCCTCCCCCGGGTTCAGGCGGCGGTCCAGCTCGATGACGCAGCGGTCCGGCACGATATTGATCTGAACTCCCCCCTCGATCTTTCCGATGCTCAAGGTGGGTGGACCCACCAGGGGATGGCTGATTTGGGATAGGCGGGGCTGCATTTCCTCCTCGATCCGGTCGATGATCCGGGCCATCTTGGTGATGGCATTGATCCCTTCCTTGGGCTTGGAGCTATGGGCCGCCTTCCCGGTCACCACGATCCTCCAACGCACCATTCCCTTGTGGGCAATGACCAAGTCCAACTCGGTGGGCTCCCCTGCCACTGCGCCCTGCGCCCGGAAGCCGCCCTTCAGGAAATGGAGGATCCCCTTGAAGGTGTACTCCTCATCCACCGATCCCAGGAAATAGATGTCTGCCTTAGGCCTCCCTTGTTCCTTTACGGCCTTGAGGGCACAGAGCATGGCCGCGATGGAGGCCTTGTCGTCGCAGGCCCCCCTCCCATAGAGGCGCCCCTGCTCGATCTTGGGATGGAAAGGGTCGATTTCCATTCCCTCGACCGGCATGGTATCCAGGTGGGCTTCAAAAAGCAGTCTCCTCCGGGAGTCAGCACCGGCGAGTCTTCCCAGGATGTTGGGCCGCCCGGGCAAGGCTTCATCTCGCTGGACCTCCATTCCCAGGGCCCTCAGGTAGTCGAAGATGTAATTGCCGATCACTGCCTCTCCGTTCTTTGCCCCTTTCATGCTGGGGTTGATGCTCTCGATGGCGACCAGGTCCGACAGGACATTGATGACGTGCTCCCGGTCTACGGCGACTTGCATGACAAGCTCCTTTCTATTCGATATTCTGTCTTTGCTTTCGCTTCTTTCACGAAGGCCACCAGGAAGATCCAGGCGGCAAGGTTGATGAAGGTCAATAGCAAAAGGGACTTAAGAATCCCCCATAGGGGTAGGAGGAGCGCCGAGAAGAGCAGGGCGCCCAGGGCGGAGCCCCAGAGGTCCACGGCATAGAGGGTCCCCCATGCCGCCTGGGAGCGGCTCTTAACCCACAGGGCATTCGCGAGGCAGAACTGCAGCCCTCCCAAGGCTCCTACTGCCAGGAGGAAGAAGAAGGAAAGGACCTCCACCCAACCCGACGAACCGGCGGAAGGCATGGATCCCCTCAGGGCCAGGAAGAAGAGGACACAGCAACCCATCAGGGCAGCCTGGGCGGTGAGAAGCCATCTCCTGAGACCTTGCGCTCTCCTCCCCCAGGAGGCCCCGATCCCCAAGCCGAGCATGAAGGCCGCCAGGAGGAGTCCCAGCTTGTGATAGATGAACCCATAAGAGATCTGGAAGGCCAGTAACGCTATGATCTCCAGGGAGATGGAGGTGAGGCCAGCGACAAAAACCGACCCCAAGACCGCGCCACTTGCGAGAGAGCCTCTGGTCGCCCCCAGAAAAACCAGGGAGGCGAGCAGGGCCAGGAGGCAGAGGGAGATCATAACCCAGGAAGTCCGCATGAGGAAGGGGAAAATGCTCCTTTCCCAGGCGCCGAATTGGGAGGCCCAAAGGGCAGCTCCATATAAGTGGCAGAGGGGCTCCAGATCTCGATTGATCCGAGCGTCCTGTCCCATCAGTCGATCATTCAGATAGTTCATCTTGAAGGGATGCAGGCGGAAGGGGATGAGGAACTCATTGACATATTGGTTATTGAGCTGCCGCTCCCGCAGCCGGGCGGCCAACTCCCGCGAGTCGCGCAGGAGAAGGCCCCTCTGGGGGCTGGCGAAAAATAGGCAGGTCTCTCCGGGAAAGGCCACCACCTCGGCAAAGACAGACCCCAGGGTATTCTGGATCAAAGCCAGGTATCGGGCCAGGTCCTCACTCAGGTAGTTCTCACTCGATGATACGCGGAAGGAAAAGACACCCACCGGTTCGAGATGATCTTTTACGATCTGGAAGAATTCCCGGGTGTAAAAGCGGTTCAATTGGAGGGTGCGGGGGTCGGGGAGGTTGAGGATGATGAGGTCGTATCGTCTGTTGGATTGGCTCAACAGCAAACGCCCATCCCCATATCGGACCCTCACCCGGGGATCCTGGAGCACACTTGCTTCGGGGGGGATGTGTCGGGCCGCGAGATCGATGACCTGGGGATCCAACTCCGCGTAGTCGATCGTTAGCTTGGGATATTTGAGGGCCTGGGCCACTCCACCCCCCACGCCCCCTCCCAGGAGGAAGAGGGATTGTGGAGCGGGATGCTGCAGCAGGGCGAAATGGACTCCCTCTTCGGCGGCCGCCGGGTCGGGATAGGAGAAGAGGCGGAGGCCATTCTCGAATAGATCGACCTGCCCCCATCGTTTCGTGACCGCAACATTGCCGTAAAGGGTATCGCGGGTATCCAGAAGGTTCAGCCCGCGCCAATGAAATCTCCAGGAGAGCCGATCGAGGGCGGAAGGGAGGCCAAAAAAGAAGGAGAGGAGGAAAAATGCCAGCAGGAGAGCATTCACGACCAAGAGCCGCCTCGTCCCGGGCCATCGGAAGAGATCGAGTGCTATCAGCAAGTTGAGAAGCAGAATGAGAAAAGAGATCTTCAGGTTGGAAAGATGGGGGATGAAAAGATAGGTGCAGAGCATGCCTCCCAAGAAGGCCCCAATGGCCTCCCAGAGATAGACGAAAGAGACGGCCTGTCCGGGTCCACCTGAGGTCCGGGCGAAGAAGCGGGCGTTCAAGACAAACAGGAAGCCCAGGAGGAGACATAGGGGGAGGCTCAGGAGGAAGGAGAGAAGGAGGATTGTCGCCAAGGGCATGACTTCCCCCGGCCCCATGCCTAACAGGGGGCGCGCACTGCGAATCATGAGGAGGCAGACCGGGAGGGAAAAGCCAAGGGCCCCGTAGGCAAACGACAGGACCCTTTCCTCCTGATCAGCACGATACCGGCGGGCGAGGAAATTGGCCAGGAAGCTTCCGGTCCCGACCCAGACCAGCCAGGCCGAGAGCATGATCCCCAGGGAGAGCTCGTTGCCGTAGGCCGCCACTACCATCTCCCGTAAGAGGAGGATCTGGGAGACGGCAGAGGTGAGACCCAAAGAAAGGGGAGAGGAGAGGAGGGCTCCCCTGCCCGAAATCATCCCCAGACCCCAGGGATCTTCTCTCCGCAGTATCGGCAGGCCCCTTTTTGGAGATGGTTTTCCCGGATGCTATAGCCGACTCGACGGATCAGGGTCTTGCGACAGCGCGGACAATAGGTGTTCTCACCTTCGTGGCCCGGGACATTGCCAATGTAAACGAAAGAAAGGCCCGCATCCAGGGCAATCTGCCGTGCCCTCTCCAGGCTCTTCACCGGAGTAGGCGGGAGGTTCTTGAGCAGGTACATGGGGTGGAACCGTGTGAAATGGACCGGGACATGGGGGGAAAGCTCATTTTTGATCCAATGACACATCTTGCGGATCGCTCCCTCCTGGTCATTGAGGGTGGGCACGGTCAGATAGACGATCTCATACCAGACACCTTGTTTCTTGAGGATCTTGAGGGATTCCAGGACCGGCTTCAGCTCCCCCTTGCAGACCTCTTGGTAGTACTTCTCGGTGAAGGCCTTCAGATCCACCTTGACCGCGTCAACTTGCCCGCAGAGTTCGGTAAGCGGTTCAGGATTGATGAAGGCATTGGTGACCACCACGCTCTTCAATCCCTTTCTTCTGGCCAGCCGGGCGATGTCGATCATATACTCAAAGAAGATGACCGGCTCGGAATAGGTGTAGGCAATGGAAGTGCATCCGGCTTGCTGCGCTTCAGAGACGATGGCCTCCGGAGGCAGATAGGAGTTCTGAACCTGCTCTGGACGCACCTGGGAGATATCCCAATTCTGGCAGAATTTGCAGTGGATGTTGCACCCCGCCGTAGCCAGGGAAAAGGCCAGGGTGGAGGGCAGAAAATGAAAGAAGGGCTTTTTCTCGATAGGATCGACATTCAGGGCGGTGGGCCGGGAGTGGACCAGGGTATAGTAGGTGCCTTCTCGATTTTCCCTTACTCCACAGAAGCCCCGCTCCAGATCGCCCACCCGGCAGCGCCGCGGGCAAAGTTGGCACTCCACCTCCTGGTTGGAGAGCCTCTGGTAGTATCTGGCCTCCACCCGGGAGAGTTCGGGGACTCCGGCGAAGGCATCCTGCCCTTGCCCGTCATCCCAGATCGGATCCAGGGGAATGCGGGAGAGCGTGAAAACACAGGCCCCACCCACAACCCCCTTCAGAAACTGTCTCCGAGTGATGAATTTCATTCTTCTTCTTCCTTGGATTCCCTATCCTGGGTCTGCATCGTGATTTCGTGATTCAAGAAGCCTCTCCCTTTGCGTTGGCAGCCTATTCATCGCCACGACTCGAGCCTGCCTGGCCAGGCGCCGACCCCAGGGCGCATCTATTTGGGAGCCAGCAGATAATCAGACAGGGCCTCCTCCTCCCGGGAGAAGTGAAAGTCAGGCATAATGGTGAAATGGTTGTACTGATGGGGGTTGCGCAGGCGTCCGATGATCCAATCACGGGTCCTTTTTTCCTTCTTCCATATCTCCGTCAGATCGGGGGCGGCTTTCCCGCCCCTTCCCTCCATCGTGTGGCAATCCCGGCAAATCTGGGAGTCGAAGATCTTTTTTCCGCGCGCCACGCTTTGCTTGGAGGCCAAGCCGTCCACTGGCCAGGAGAGGAGGAGGCCGAGGGCGGCTCCGAAAGGAATGAAGAGCATTCGGCCCAGGCCCGCGTATCCGTTGATGCCTATTGGAATCATCTCATCTCCTCCGTTTCAGTTGGGTCTGCCTTCTCCATGAGAGCAAAGATCTGATCCGTCAAATCACAGGGACAGCTCAAAGACCTCGATCTCGGATTCGCGGCACTTTCCCAGCCGGTGATCGGAATCCCCCGCGGTCAGGATATAGGTGGGTGCCCGCCCCTCCTGCTCCAGGCTGGGCAGTCCGTGAACCTTGCGAATCTGGTCAAGGAGGCGCCAGGCAACAAAATCCAGGGCCACAGGATCCCGGGAGACCAGGATCCCCTGGTAGTTCTCGACCCATTGGGATTTGAAGGCGGGTCCCCCATTATATTGCACCCGCAGGGCGTCGCAGAGGACCAGGCGGCATCTATCCCGGATCTGAGGGAGGGCACAAAGATCTGCGGGATAGGGGTTACAATGGTCGCCATGATATTTGTTGGGATTGTGGATCGCACCATAGAAATTTTTCAGGGCGGCGCTGAGGCCGGCCAGGTTATGGTCTTTGAGGAGACAGAGGTTGATTTGGGCATTGGTAAGGGAGGTAAGGATACGGCTGAGGAGGCCACCAATGGAGCCGTTCTCCACCAGATTCGGATCATACCCTACCCCCTGGGCATCGGTACCGAAACAGCGAATTCCTCGCCCATCGAAATTGAGGTAAAATCCCGCCTCCTTGAGCTCGCGGCTGCTGCGATCCCAGAGGACGATCTTCTTCTCATCCACCCCTGCCTGCTTCAGGCCCCGGCTCAGGACCGAAGCCCAGGCCGGGCTGGGTGAGAGAAGATGGCCTCCTATGGCATTCAATTTGACCCCCACTGTGTCGGAAGGCAAAAAGAGCGACTTCCACACCCCCTGGGCGGTGGAGATGCCCGTCATCTTTCGCAGGGCCGCATCGAGCATGCCCTGCAGGATCTCACCGTCCGTTGCCCCTCCGGGACCCAGGACCCTCTTGCTTCTCACGATCACGACTCGCGATTTGACGGCCATGGAGAAAAGATAGCCGAGGCCAAAGGCAAAGTCAAGCTTGCCTGAATCACCTCCGAATCGACAATCCCCTTCGCTCTTTCTTTCCTTGACAATTGGCAGGGGGCAGATTAATTTATTGCCCAGTCTCACGGGTGAGGATAAGAAAGATTGAATTGGGGAATGAAACTCAAGGACATACTCTGGCTGGGGATCATTCTATGTTCCGCTTATCCGGGTCTGGTGGCCGGCAAGGCGATGGCAGCTGAGATTCGAAAACCTGCTGTGGCGGGGCTTTTCTATCCAGGGGAAAAGAAAGAACTCGCGTCGCTGGTGGACCGATACCTGAAGGAGGCACCGTTGCAGCCCTGTGCCGAGGAAGAGATCGTGGCGCTGATTGCGCCTCACGCCGGCTATCTCTATTCGGGAAGGGTCGCCGCCTACGCTTACAAGCAGATTCAGGGCAAGGAGTACGATCTGGTAGTCCTCATTGGCCCCAGCCACTCCATGGAATTCGAGGGGGTCTCGCTCTATGGTGGGGATTGCTACGAGACCCCACTGGGAAAGGTCCAGATCGACAAGAGTTTCTCCGAGGCCCTGATCCGCCAGGAAAAATCCTTCCGCCTCCTCCCCCAAGCCCACCAGAAAGAGCACTCCTTGGAGGTTCAGCTCCCATTTCTTCAGAGATCACTGGGGAAGTTCTCTCTCCTTCCCCTCCTCATGGGTTCCCAGTCTCTTTCCTCCTGTAAGGCCCTGTCCGCGGCCTTGGTCAAGGTCCTGAAAGGCAAGAAGGCCCTCTTGGTGGCCAGCTCGGACCTCTCCCATTATCATTCTGCCAAGATGGCCAAGAGGTTGGATGATGGGGCGATCCAGGCCATTGCCGCGATGGATGGGCCCGCCCTTATCCATCGGATGGAGGCGGGCTCCTGCGAATTGTGTGGGGCAGGCCCAGTGGCGACGGTCCTTCTGGCAGCCAAGGAAATGGGGGCCCATCGCGTGTCCATCCTGAAATATGCCGACTCCAGTGAGGTCTCCCAGGATCCCTCCGCGGTGGTGGGCTATCTTTCCGCAGCCGTCACCAGAGGCAAGGGAAAGAGCGGGAGAGAGAAGACACCGCCGCAGCAGGGGGCAAATGAAGGTTCACTGAGTGGCCGGAACCGGAGCGAGCTGCTGCAGATAGCAAGGAAAGCCATCGAGACCTATGTGAGGGAGGGAAAGGTCTGGGAACCCGAGATACCCGATCAGGATAGGGAGTTGCTCCGCCCCGGGGCCGCCTTCGTGACCCTCACCCAGGCAGGAGAACTGCGGGGCTGCATCGGCTACACCGAGGCCCTATATCCCCTCTATCGCACGGTGATCCGGTGTGCAATCGCCGCTGCCACCTCCGATCCGCGATTTGCGCCGTTGAAGTCGCAAGAGCTGGAAGAGGTCAGGATCGAAATCTCGGTGCTCAGTCCATTGAGGCAAATCCAGGATCTCTCAAAGATCCAGGTGGGCAGAGACGGGATCCAGATCGAGAAGGGGGGACAAAGGGGCCTGCTCCTTCCCCAGGTGGCGACAAAATATCATTGGGATCGGAGGACCTTCCTGGAGCAAACTTGCTACAAGGCGGGCCTGCCTTCCGATGCCTGGCACGAAGGGGCGAAGATCTTCACCTTCTCGGCGGAGATCTTTCACGAAGTCAAATGAAGCTTCCCTATTCCAATTCTAAATTTGTCAGAAGGAGAATTAGATGAAGGCCTTGGTCTATCACGGAAAGGATTCCATTGCCCTGGATGAGATGAAGGAGCCCGAGTTGCAGGAGGGGGAGGCCCTGATCAAGGTCCACTATGCCGGGATCTGCGGCAGCGACCTCATGATCTGGCACGGGGCCCTGGCGCGCATCGTTCCTCCGGTCATCCTCGGACACGAATTCTGCGGCGAGATCGTGAAGATCAAGGGCCAGCCCCAGGGCGACCTCACGGTGGGCGATCGGGTGGCGGTGGAGCCCCTCATCAACTGTGGAGTCTGCCTTCCCTGCCGCATGGGCCTCTACCATGTGTGCCGCCGACTCAGGCTCATCGGGGTCGACGTAGATGGAGGATTTGCTTCTTGGGTGAAGGCCCCATTTCACCGCATCTATAAGCTGGCGCCAGGTGCGAGCATGGAGATGGCCGCGCTGAGCGAACCCACCGCCGTAGCTGTACACATGGTGAGGCGTTCTGGCCTTCAGGTAGGGGACCTCGCGGTAATCCTGGGAGGAGGCCCCATTGGCCTGTTGGTGGCCCAGGTCGCCCGGGCGTGTGGGGCGGGACGGGTCTTCATCTCGGAGATCAACGATTTTCGGCTTGGCCTGGCCAGGGAGTTGGGCTTCGGGGTGATCGATCCCCGAAAGGGAGATCCGATCCGGGAAGTCCTGGATATGACAGAGGGAGAGGGAGCGGATGTGGTCTTCGAGGAGACCGGCTTGCCCGAGGCGGCAGCCCAGATGATTGCCATGACCAGGGTGCGGGGTCGCATTCTCCTGGGTGGGGTCCATAAGAAGCCTGCTCCCGTGGATCTGCAGAATGTGGTGATCAAGGAGATCGAGCTGGTCGGATCCAGGGTCTACGATTTTCGGGATTTCCGCACCGCCCTGGATATGTTAAATGATGGAAGAGTAAAGGGTGCTTCGCTGATCACCAAGAAGATTCGATTGGATGAAATCATTACGGAAGGCTTCGATGTGATTCAGGGTGGGGGCCAGGTGATGAAGATCCTGGTGAGCCCGGAGTGAGCTGAGGATCGGCGAAAGGAGGAGATCGGAATGCCCGTTTCAAAGGCGCTGATTGAGGAATTGGAGAAGAAGGCCAATGGGCTGCGCTGCGATGTGGTGAAAATGTGCCACCAAGCCGGCTCTGGCCATCCGGGGGGGTCGCTGTCGGCGGCCGACATCGTGGCTGCCCTCTATTTCCACTTCATGCGGTTGGATCCCCAGAACCCGAAGTGGGAGGATCGGGATCGGTTCATCATGAGCAAGGGCCACGCCTGCCCGGTTCAATATGCGGCCCTCTCCCGCAGGGGTTTCTTTCCCGAGGAGGTTCTCTGGACCCTGCGCAAGTTCGAGAGCCCCCTGCAAGGCCATCCCGACATGAAATCTACCCGAGGCCTCGACATGACCTCGGGATCTCTGGGGAATGGATTGTCCATCGGGGTGGGAATGGCCCTGGGAGCCAGGATCGCGAAAAAGGACTTCCGGGTGTACGTAATGCTGGGGGATGGAGAGCTTCAGGAAGGCCTGGTCTGGGAAGGGGCGATGGCGGCAGCCCATTTCAAGCTGGATCACCTGACTACCTTCGTGGATTACAACAAGCTCCAGATCGATGGGGAGAATAAGGATATCATGGGACTGGAGCCGCTGGTGGGGAAATGGCAACAGTTCGGCTGGGAGACCCTGGAGATCGACGGCCACAACATGACGGAGGTGGTGGGCGCCATCGAGCAAGCCCAGGGAATGAAGGGCAAGCCCACCTGCATCATCGCTCATACGGTCAAAGGCAAAGGGGTCTCCTATATGGAGTGCGCGGCGGAATGGCACGGCCGTGCTCCCACCGGCGAAGAGTTGGATCGGGCCCTGTGCGAGTTAGGGGAGAAGGGAGGGCAGGGTTAATGGGCGAGCGGATCACCCTACAATCGGCCTATGGGGAGGCGCTGAAGACGCTGGGATCCAAGTATCCCAATCTGGTGGTCCTGGATGCGGATCTATCCAAGATCACCCAGACCGTGCATTTTGCCAAGGCTTTCCCCGATCGCTTTTTCAACGTGGGGATTGCGGAACAGGACTTGATGGCCATCACCGCAGGCCTGGCTACCACCGGCATGATCCCGGTGGCCAACACCTACGCCTGCTTTGCGACCATGAGGGCCTGCGAGCAGGTGCGCACCTTCATTGCCTATCCCAACCTCAATGCGAAAATCGTGGCTCTGAGCGCCGGGATCGAGGAAGGATGGAGCGGAGTCACCCATCAGGCCATCGAAGATATGGCGATCATGAGAACCATCCCCAATATGACGGTCATAGCCCCCTCGGATGCCTTCCTCACCCAAAAGGCCACTGAGGCCATGGTCCAGCATAAGGGACCCGTTTATATGCGATTTGGCCGGAATGCCTTTCCGGTCATCTACGATGAGAAGGCCTCTTTTACGCTGGGAAAGGCGATCCAGCTGAAGGAGGGAAAGGATGTGACGCTGATCGCCTGCGGGATCATGGTGGAAAAGGCCCTCCGGGCCGCAGAGATCCTGGAAAAGGAGCGGGTCTTTGCCCGAGTCCTGGATATGCACACTATCAAGCCCTTGGACGGGGAGGCCGTCATGGCTGCGGCCAAGGAGACCGGAGCTTTGGTGACCGCTGAGGATCATCTGGTGGCCAATGGCCTGGGCGGCGCCGTGGCGGAATATCTGGCTTCCAATTGGCCGGCGCCCTTGGAGCGGATTGGCCTTCAGGATACCTTCGGGGAGACGGGCCATCCGGACAGGCTCTTTGAAAAATATGGGATGACGGAGAGCCATATCGCAGAGGCGGCCAGGAAGGCCATTGTGCGCAAAAGATGAGCGACGGGAAGATGGAGGGCTTGCAGCCGCCTCGTCCCACGGTGGATATCATTATCGAACTGGAGGGCAGGGGCATCGTCCTGATCAGGCGAAGGAATCCTCCTTATGGCTGGGCCATCCCGGGAGGATTCGTGGATTGCGGGGAAACCCTGGAGCAGGCCGCGGTCCGTGAGGCATGGGAGGAAACCACCCTGCAGGTGGAATTGATCAGGCAGTTTCACGCCTATTCCGATCCGGACCGCGACCCCCGGAGCCATACGATCTCCATGGTCTTCATCGCCAGATCCTCGGGTGAGCCAAAGGCAGCGGATGACGCCCAGGAGATTGGGGTCTTTCGAGCCGATAGCCTGCCTCAGCCCCTGGCCTTCGATCATGGCCGGATCCTGGCCGACTATTTCTCTGGCGCCTATTAGGGGAATTGGTTGAAGAAGCGTCTTCAGGAGCTGCTCGGCCTGATCAGGGGCCTCACCCAGGATGATCGTATTCCCGAGCGGGACAAGCTGATCCTGGGAGGCCTCCTGGCTCTCCTGATTTCCCCCCTCGACCTGATTCCCGACTTCATCCCAATTTTGGGGTATCTCGATGATTTCTTCATGTGGGTGCTGTTGCTGGATTATCTCTTTGGCAGGATTGACCGGGAGGTCCTCGTGGATCATTATCCCTGGGATCTGAGGGGCTATGAGCGGATGCGCCGTTGGGTGGGTTATGTCTCCTGGGTCATCCCCAACATGATCAAAAACCGGATCTGGGCAAAAGCAAAGACAGGAGCATCAGATACCGAAGAGGTGAAGGAAAAATAGGATGGCCATTTCGACGAGGGTGAAGGAATGCATGGAGCAGTCCTCCTGGATTCGGAAGATGTTCGAGGAGGGCTGCGAATTGAAGGCCCGATGCGGACCGGAGAATGTCTTCGATTTCAGCCTGGGAAATCCCTGCCTGGAGCCGCCCCCAGGATTCCAACAGGCCCTGGAGGTGGTGGCCAAAGAGAAAATCCCCGGGAAACACGCCTACATGCCCAATGCAGGATTGGTTGAAACCCGGGTGGCCATCGCGCGTTATTTGGGGCAAGAGCATGGGATTTCCTTCGGTCCGGAGCATATCCTGATGACCTGCGGGGCAGGAGGGGGGCTGAATGTGGTCTTGAAGGCGCTCCTGGAGCCCGGAGATGAGGTCATCATCCTGATTCCCTTCTTCCCCGAGTATCGCTTCTATGTGGACAATCACGGGGGAGTGGTGATTCCCGTCAAGAGCCAGAAGGATTTCTCCCTGGACCTGGCTGCCCTGGAACGCGCCATAGGCAGAAGGACCAAGGCCCTGCTCCTGAATTCCCCTAATAACCCTACCGGAAAGGTCTATGACGTTTCCAGCTTGAGGGCCCTGGGGGAGTTGGTTCGGGAAAAGGAGCGACAATATCAGAACGACATCTATCTGATCTCGGATGAGCCTTACTCCAAGATCGTGTATAATGGGGGCCGGGTGCCCAGCATCTTCGGGATACACCCCAACTCGATTCTGGTAACCTCCCATTCCAAGGACCTCTCTTTGCCTGGGGAACGGATCGGCTATCTCGCGATCCATCCCGCCTCGGGCCATGCAGGGGAACTGGCCTCCGCCATGACCTTTGCCCAGCGCATCCTGGGATTTGTCAATGCCCCTGCCCTGATGCAGAGAGTGATTGCCCATCTGCAGGGCGTGAGCATCGATGTGGATTGGTATCGGATAAGGCGTGACCGTCTCTACCGGGCCCTGTCCGAGATGGGATACACTCTGGTAAAACCGGATGGGGCCTTTTATCTTTTCCCCGAGTCCCCCGTTGATGACCTGGAGTTCGTGCAAGAGCTTCAGAAGTCAAATGTCCTGACCGTACCCGGGCGGGGGTTCGGCGCCCCCGGCTATTTTCGCATCGCATACTGCGTGGACGAGTGCGTAATCGAAGGGGCTCTCCCTGGTTTTGCCGCAGCGATCCGAAAATACCTTTAGATGAGCTTTCGAATTTCCGTCAAAGCAGCAGCGATCCTGGTCAGGCTATCAGCTTCTTGAGCAGCCAGGCCATATTTTTCCCCAGATCCTGCATGGTGGCGATACCTTCGGCGTCCTTTGCGAAGTCTTCGGGGTTGCGGGCCTGGATCAGATTCCAGTAGCTGGATCCAGGTATAATCATCCCGGCGATGAGAAAGAAGAAGTTCAAGGAGGAGAAGGCATGGGTGCCGCCGGCTCGGCGCATGGAGACCACGGCGGCGCCCACCTTTCGTTGCAAGAGATCCCCGTTCATTCGACAAACCAGGCCTGCCCGGTCGATGAGGGCTTTAATCTCAGACGTGACGTCGCTGAAGTAGACCGGGGAGCCGAGAATGATGGCATCGGACTCTACCATCTTTGCGATGTGATCATTCAAGAGGTCCAGACTTCTGGATACAGCGTCGATCCTTTGTCTCTCGGCATTTGTAGCAGGCAAGGCAACCATGGAGAGGCCGGCCGCCCACCTGAATCAGTTCCGTCTCGATGCCTTCTCGACGAAGCTCCTGGAATACGACTTGGATCGCTTGATAGGTGTTCCCCTTCGCCCGCGGGCTTCCATTAAAAGCAACTACTTTCATGTATCACCTCCGAAGTGGATGAGATTCTGTGGGTTTCAGTTCACCCAGCGGCGGCTGAGGAAAAGTAAGGCTAAACCCATGATCATAATGCCCAGCCCGAAGATTCGCAGGGTGGGATTGGAGAGGCCAGGAAGGAGCTGTGCCAACTCCTTCACTTTCTCCGGACTCAGGAAATAGGGGATTCCCTCCAGGATCATGGCCAGCCCCAATGCCAATAGAAAAAGCTTCATCGCAATCATCTCCTTCCGCCCTGCCCCTTAAGGTGCGAGCCGTCTTCTTTGATTGGCTGGGATCTACGCCATTATAATAAGAACCTTCAGGAATGATCAAGATGCATGAGCCCGATTTAGCCCAAGAGATGAACCAGGCTACGATGAATTCCAGCACTCAAGGACCCCCTGGGCCAGGATTGAATCCAGCTGCCGGATCCTTGCCGGAGGGAGAGAACAACCGGGAACTGGAGGAAATCCTCCAGTCGGCAGCAATAGACGCGGAGGATGCTTCGGAGGAGGCTCGTCAAAGAGGCTATGTGGATATCTTCCGTTCCTTCTACCGCAAAGAACAGGAGGGAATTTTTCGACTTCATCGGCAAGGGGCGAGTGGCCGTCAGGTAATCGAGGCGCGATCGGACCTGATGGACTCCATCATCCAACAGCTTTACCGGCTGGCCGCCCCGGCCTCTAAGGCCCCTGAAGAAAGAAGGAGAGGCAGATGCGCAATCCTCGCCCTGGGCGGCTACGGTCGTCGAGAGCTCCATCCTCACTCCGATATTGACATCATGTTCCTCTTTGTCAAGGAGCTTCACCCCCGCATCAATTCCCTGGTGGAAAGGGTGCTTTACACTCTTTGGGATATGGGTTTGGCGATAGGACACAGTTGCCGATCCATTCCTGAGTGCATCCGGATGGCCAGGAGGGATATTACCATCAAAACCTCCCTCCTGGAGGCCCGCCACATCGCTGGGAGTCGCAGCATCTTCGAGCAATTTGAGGTGAAGCTGGCCAAAGAGGTGATTGGGGACAAAGTCTCCCGCTTCCTGCGGCAAAGGCTAACAGAGCTGGAAGCTCGCTACGAGAAATTCGGAAGGTCCATCTATGTGCAGGAGCCCAATATCAAGGAAAGCATGGGGGGGCTGAGGGATCTCCATGCTGCCCAATGGATGGCCCGGGCGCGGTTTGGAGCCTCCACTCTGGAAGAACTGGGGCAGCAGGGGGTCATTGATCCAGGGGACTTGGCCGAGTCGCAGAAGGCCCTCGATTTTATGTGGCGCCTACGCAGTGAGCTTCATTATCTTTATGGACAGAAGAACGACGTCTTATCTCTGGCGGTCCAAAGACAGGTCGCCGATCATATGGGTTACTTGGACGACAAGGGCGTTTTTGGGGTGGAGCGTCTCATGCGGGAGTACTATTTCCATGCAACGTTCTTGCATCGTCTCTCGGAGAAGATTATCTATCGATGCCTTCTCCAAACCTGGGGGGTGCGGGAGATCATGGAGAGATTCAAGGCACGGGAAATGGGAGATGGTTTGGTGGAGATGAAGGGGAAAATCGGGATATGGCCTAAAGATAGGGAAGAATTTGCCGGGAACCCCCTGAACCTGTTACGGGTCTTCCTGCGGGCCTTGCGCAATGGTTGTTCCCTGACCCAGGACATGCAGGATCTGATTCGCTCGCGCGCCGATTCCCTGGGCGAGGATTTCCGGTCGTCCCCCCAGGCCTTTGAGCTCTTCCTATCCATACTCAAAGAGGGGCCAGGCCTTGCCGGGGCCCTGCGAACGATGCACGAATGCGGCTTGTTAGGCGCCTATCTTCCGGAGTTCTCGCGCCTGACCTGCCTGGTCCAATACGACTTCTACCACAAATACACCGTGGATGAGCACACCTTCGTGGCCTTTGATCATTACGAGGAGCTGCTTCGTAATCCACCTTCTGAGTCCAATGAATTTTCCAACATTGCCCGGGAACTGGAGAGGCCTGAGATTTTCAAGCTGGCATTATTATTGCACGATATCGGAAAAGCCGAAGGGAAAGACCATGTGAGCAAGGGGAGCAGGATTGTAGCCTCTATGCTGTCCCGATTCCCCGCGCACGAGGAAGAGAAGGAACTCATGCTGTTTCTGGTCGCCCATCATCTCACGATGGCCCATATCGCAGAGCGGCGGGACCTTGATGACGAACGGGTCATCATCGAGTTTGCCAAGAAGATCAAGGACGTGCCTCACCTCAAGATGCTCTATCTGCACACTTTTTTGGATATCAAGGCAGTGAGCACTGAGGCCTGGACGGAGTGGAAGGCAACCTTGCTCTGGCAGCTCTACATCAAGACCCACACCATTCTCACTCGAGGGATCCCAGAGCAGAGGGAAGACTTGCTCAGGGCGGAGAAGATTCGAAACCAAGTTACGGAGAATCTAAGGGGGGAGATCAGTGAGGCCTTGATAACAGATCAATTCGGCAAGATGCCGGTTCGGTATATCCTCAGCACCCCGGAGGCGAAGATCGCCTCTCATCTCCGCCTGGTGCAGCATCTTGGGGAGACCTCCTTGGCCACAAATATCCAGCACTTCCCCCCGATCGGCTATTCCGAATTCACGGTCTGCACGCCCTCCCATCCCGGCCTGTTTGCTAATATCGTGGGCGTCTTAAGTGCCCACCGGATCAACATCCTCTCTGCTCAGATCTATACCCGATCGGACGGCGTAGTCATAGATACCTTCCAGGTCAACAACGTGCAAGCGATGGCTGTCACCAATGATTCTTTATGGCAAAGGGTGGAAAGCGAACTGGGTTCAGTTCTGAAAGGGAGCATCCAGGTGGAGGACTTGATCTCCGCCAATCGGGGGGCATATGGGGATCGGTTGGGAAAGAAGGTCCTGTCCCTGCCCCCTCGGGTGGAATTCGACAACCATATCTCTGACTCTTATACCGTAATCGATGTTCGGGCTGCAGATCGGCTTGGGCTCCTTTATCTTATCTCCCAGACCCTTTCCTTTCTGGGGTTGGACATCGCCTATGCGAAGATTGCCACTGAGGTCGACCAGGCGATCGACGTTTTCTATGTGACGGAGAGGGAGGGAGAAAAGATCGTGGACGAGGGACGGCTGAGTTGGATCAAGAAAACCCTGGAAGAGGTGCTATCTCGGGAGACAGGAGGATCTTGATTGAGGATCAGGGGGAGCACCAAAGTCTGTTGGATCCTCGGGTATCCCCTGAAGCACAGCCTCTCTCCGCTCATGCATAACGCTGCCTTCTCCGTCTTGGGGATGGATTATGTTTACGTGCCTTTCGAGGTAAGCCCGGGAGGTTTGGCTTCTGCCATAGAGGCTCTTCGCAAGATGGAGAACTTCGTCGGGGCAAATGTGACGGTCCCCCATAAGATTCAAGCCATGAAATACCTGGATGAATGGGATTTTGAGGCGGAACAGATTGGAGCGGTAAATACGCTCTTCAAGAAGGAGGAGAGGCTGTGGGGGGGCAATACGGATGGTCGGGGATTCTTGGCCTCCCTGCAAGAGGAGGCAGATTTCGACCCCGAAGGAAAGCAAATCATGTTGCTGGGTGCCGGAGGGGCCGCCAGGGCCGTGGCGCAGACCCTGATTCAGGAAAAGGTGGATAGGATTTACCTGGTGAATCGCACGGTGGAAAAGGCACATCAGTTGGTCTCCCTCTGGGAAGAGATACCCGGTATCCAAGCCCTGGTGCCCATGGGCTTTTCCGATCCCCTTTTCCCAGGGCGTCTTCAGGAGAGCCATCTCCTGGTCAACTCTACCTCGGTGGGTCTCTCCGGTGAGGACCCCTTCCTGTTCGACTACCGACTCTTGCCCAAGGACCTTGTAGTGTGCGACCTCATCTACGATCCCAACCCAACCCCCCTTCTGAAGGCGGCCCAGGAGCGGGGATGCCCTACCTTGAGCGGGCTTGGCATGCTGGTCTATCAAGGGGCCCTCTCCTTCGAGATATGGACCGGCCGGCCCGCGCCGGTGAAGGAGATGAGGAGGGCAGTTGAGATGAAATGCGATAATTTGCTTGACAGGGCGGGGCGGGCAAACTTATAGTGAGAATTCAAACCAATTCACCCGCAATCCACTAATCTTTCTTGATGAATCCGATGAGAAGCAAATCTACCATACCAGTGGGAACTACAAGATTGGGCGAATTGCTCGTAAAGGCAAGTCTCATCACCGAGGAGCAATTGCGCAAAGCCTTGCAGCAACAGGATGCCTCGGGAGGGAAATTAGGTTCCAACCTGGTCAAATTAGGTTATGTTTCCGAGGATGATATTACTTCCTTCTTGAGCCGGCAGTACGGAGTTCCCTCCATTAACCTATCCCATTTTGAGATCGATTCCGCGGTCATCAAGTTAGTTCCGTCTGAGCTCGCGCAAAAGCATCAGGTGATTCCCCTCAGTCGAACGGGGTCAGTGCTGACGGTGGCCATGGCCGACCCCTCCAACATCTTTGCCATCGATGATATCAAGTTCATGACTGGCTTCAACGTGGAGACTGTGGTCGCCTCCGAGACTTCCATCAAGAACGCCATCAACCGGTATTATGACTCCTCGGGCCTGGTGCAAGATATCATGAAGACCTTCGATGATAAGGATGTCAGCCAGGTGGCAGATGGTGAGGAGGACGTCAACGTATCTGAATTGCAGAAGGCCACCGAAGATGCCCCTGTGGTCAAACTGGTCAATCTCATCCTCACCGATGCGATCAAGAAGGGGGCATCGGACATCCATATCGAGCCCTACGAGAAGGAATTTCGGGTTCGATACCGGATCGACGGAGTGCTCTATGGGGTGATGTCTCCCCCTCTCAAACTGAGGGCGGCCCTGACCTCTCGGGTCAAGATCATGGCCCAGTTGGATATCTCCGAGCGGAGATTGCCTCAGGATGGGCGGATTAAGATCAAGATGGCCAATAAAGAGATGGATTATCGGGTCTCCACCCTTCCTACCCTCTTTGGGGAGAAGGTGGTCCTGCGCCTGTTGGACAAGTCCAACCTGCAGCTGGACATGACCAAGTTGGGATTTGAGCCGAAGGCCTTGGCGAATTTCGAGGGGGCGATTACCGCTCCTTACGGGATGGTACTGGTGACCGGTCCCACCGGTTCGGGTAAGACGACGACCCTCTATTCGGCCCTTCATCGGATCAATAGCCCCGAAACCAACATCATGACAGCCGAGGACCCGGTGGAGTTCAATCTCCCGGGAATCAATCAGGTCCAGATGAAGGCCGAGATCGGGCTGAATTTCGCAGCCGCCCTTCGGTCATTTCTGCGACAAGACCCGGACGTCATCATGGTGGGAGAGATCCGGGACTATGAGACGGCGGAAATAGGGATCAAAGCGGCCCTTACAGGGCATCTGGTCCTTTCCACTTTACATACCAACGATGCCCCCAGTACCATCTCCCGCCTCCTCAATATGGGAGTCGAACCCTTCTTGGTTTCGGCCTCCACCAATCTCATCGTGGCCCAAAGGCTGGTTCGGAAAATCTGTCGGGAATGCAAGGAGGAAGTTCAAGTGCCACCTGGGGTGCTAACCAATCTGGGCTTTCCCCCCGAGGAGGCAAAATCTATCACCAGCTACCACGGCAAGGGTTGTAACAGCTGCAGTGAAACAGGATATAGAGGCCGCCTCGCCCTCTATGAAGTGATGTCGATCAACGAAGAGGTGAAAAAGATGATCTTGGACGGTGCCTCTACCATGGAGCTCAGGGAGGCTGCTCGCCGAAATGGCATGTTGACCCTGCGGGAGAGCGGACTGCAAAAGCTGCGAGAGGGGATCACCACCCTTGAAGAGGTTATGAGAGTTACTACTGGAGCATAGGACTTTGGTTAATCTTCAGGAAATGCTAAAAGCGATGATCGAGAAGGGCGCATCGGATCTGCATATCACTACCGGGATTCCGCCCATGTTGCGCCTACACGGCCGGCTGACCCCCCTGGATCTTCCTTCCATGGCCCCCGCCGATACCAAGGCCTTGGCCTACAGTATCTTGACCGATGCCCAAAAGCACAAATTCGAGGAGGAGAAGGAATTGGATTTCTCCTTCGGCGTGAAGGGCTTGAGCCGATTCCGTGCCAACGTCTTCCTGCAGCGAGGGGCGGTGGCAGTTGCCATCCGGACGATTCCTTACAACATCATGAGCTTTGATCAATTGGGCCTCCCTAAGATCGTGGCGGACCTGTGCGAGAAGCCCAAGGGATTGATCCTGGTGACAGGGCCCACTGGGTCGGGGAAATCGACCACCCTGGCTGCCATGATCAACAAGATCAATTCGGAGCGGCAAGAGCATATCGTCACCATTGAGGACCCCATCGAGTATGTGCATTCGCACAAGAAATGTGTGGTGAACCAGAGGGAGATGAATTCCGATACCTACAGCTTCAAAGCTGCCCTTAAATCGGTTCTGCGCCAGGATCCGGACAAGGTGCTCATCGGGGAGATGCGCGATCTGGAGACCATCGAGGCGGCGTTGATCATCGCGGAGACGGGACATCTCACCTTTGCCACGCTTCATACCAATTCCGCAGTCCAGACCATTAATCGGATCATCGATGTTTTCCCCTCTCATCAGCAGCCTCAGGTTCGGGCCCAGCTCTCCTTCGTGTTGGAGGGGGTACTCTGTCAGACGCTCATCCCCAAGGCCAATGGCCAGGGGCGAGTTTTGACACTTGAGATCATGATCCCCAACCCGGCGATACGCAACCTGATCCGGGAAGCAAAGGTGCACCAGATGTACTCGGCCATGCAGACAGGCCAGGATAGGTTCGGGATGCAGACCATGAACCAATCTTTGCTCAATCACTATCTGGAAAGAAATATCACCCTGGAAGAGGCCGTAAGCCGCTCGACCTTGCCCGAGGAGTTGACGCAGATGATCCAGAGGGCTCAGGTTGCTGCCCAGCCGGCGAGGAGATAGGGAAAAGCAGGAGGTTCGAGCCATGGCGGTTTTCACCTATTCGGGAAGAACGAGACAGGGTCAGTTGGTGAGCGGGGAGATGGAGGCAAACAGCGCCGAGGCGGTGGTCTCCACCCTGCGCCGACAGCAGATCGTCACCACATCTGTCCGAGCCAAGCCGAGGGATATCCAGATTTCGATCCCAGGCTTCGGGGCGAAGGTCTCAGAAAAAGAGATCGCCATCTTCACCCGCCAATTTTCCACGATGATCGATGCCGGACTCCCCCTGGTGCAATGTCTGGAGATTCTAGCGAGCCAACAGACCAATAAGACTTTTCAAAAGGTTTTGATCCAGATACGCCAGGATGTGGAGGCGGGTGCCACTTTGGCTGCAGCCCTCAAGAAGCAACCCAAGACCTTCACTTCCCTCTACTGCAATATGGTGGAAGCTGGGGAAGCAGGGGGTATCCTGGATACCATCCTGAACCGGCTGGCCGCCTATATCGAGAAGTCCCTCTCCTTGAAGAAGCGGGTTAAATCGGCCATGATCTACCCCTCTACGATCGTCACGGTGGCCGTTCTGGTGGTGATCTTTCTATTGATCTTCGTGATCCCTACTTTCAAATCGATGTTCGAGGGTTTTGGAGCCACCCTTCCCCTACCCACTCGCATCATCTTGGTTTTGAGCCAGATCGTGCGCAAATACTTCATCTTTGCCTTGGCCGGCGTCATCGGCTTGATCTTTGGTCTGCGCTCCTATTATAAGACGGAAAAGGGGAGGAAGACCATCGATACCCTCCTCTTGAAGGCTCCGGTCTTTGGCATGCTGCTACGAAAGGTGGCGGTGGCAAAGTTCACGCGGACCTTGGGAACGCTGATCTCCAGCGGGGTAGCAATCCTGGATGGCCTCGAGATCACTGCGCGCACCGCAGGCAATAAAGTGGTGGAAGAGGCCATCATGAAGACCCGGGTGAGCATCGCCGAAGGAAAGACGATCGCTGCGCCCTTGAAGGAGACCGCTGTCTTCCCTCCTATGGTGGTGCAGATGATCGCGGTGGGAGAGCAAACTGGGGCCCTGGATTCGATGTTGGCCAAGATCGCGGATTTCTATGACGAGGAAGTGGATACGGCAGTGGCCAATCTGACCTCTTTGCTCGAGCCATTGCTCATGGTATTTTTAGGTGTGGTCGTCGGGGGCGTGGTCATCGCGATGTATTTGCCGATCTTCAAGCTCGTCAGTGTGGTGGGTAAATAGGCAGGATTAGCATCCACTGAATTGAGGAGAGAGGGCGGGGCGGCTTTCAGCCGCCCTTTCTCTTGGGAATGGTTATGAAGGGAAAGACGGAATCTGATTCAGAGGGGATGATCCGCCGTATCAGATGGCTCATGGGCCTGCGGTTGGTGGTAGTGATCCTCTTCTTGGGTTCGGCCACCTTCATCCAGCTCAAGGAGGAGCCGCCCTTCTCTCTGGCGCCCCTCTACTTCCTGATCTTCCTCACCTTCTTTTTCAGCCTGATCTTCTCCCTCCTCCTCAATCGAATCCGCCGCCTGGAGCTCTTCTGCTATGCTCAGATCGCCTGCGACCTCCTGTTCGAAACGGGCCTCATCCACTTTACCGGCGGCCTGGAAAGCGGATTTTCCTTTATCTATTTCTTTTCGATCATTGCTGGTGCCAGCCTGCTACGCCGCCGTGGAAGCCTTCTTGTCGCCTCTGCCAGCAGTATCCTCTATGGTGGGCTGATCAACCTGGAATATTATGGCATTTTGCCCCATATCTCGATATCGGATCCGAAGAGGCTCTATCAGCCTGGCTATGCCCTTTTCCTGGTCTTCGTCAACGTCGCGGCATTTTTCGTCGTAGCCTTCCTTTCCAGCCACCTCGCGGAACGCTTGAGGGAGACGGGGAAGAAATTGGAGGAAAGGTCAGCCGACCTGTATGATTTACAGCGACTCTATCGGGACGTGGTGGCCAACATCTCCTCCGGGTTGATTACGATGGATCGCAGGAGTCAAATCATTTCGTTCAACCACGCCGCGGAGGAGATCACCGGATTTGCGGCGCAGGAGATGATTGGCCATAGCTGGAGGGAATCTCCCTTTTCCGTGTCGCGGGAGATCGCCGCCTTCTTCGAGACCACTCCCACCCTTCCCTCAGGGTTCTCCTCCGAGATCGAGATTCGGAGGAAGGATGGGGCTTCGGTGCCGATCGGAATCAGCCTCTCCTGCCTGCGAGATGGCGAGGGGGAGACAGCGGGGTTGATCGCCATTTTCCGCGATCTCACGGAGATCAAGAAAATGCAAGCTCAGCTGAGGCGGGCAGATCGTCTGGCGGCTGTGGGGCAACTGGCGGCAGGGATCGCCCACGAGATCCGTAACCCCCTGGCTGCCATCAGCGGCTCCCTGCAGTTGGTGAGAGAGGGAGCCGCCCTTTCGGGCAAAGATGAAAAGCTCTTGGATATCGTGCTCCGGGAGGCGGAAAGGCTCAAACTGATTAGCGGGCAGTTGCTCAACTTCGTTCGGCCCAAGTTTCCTTCCTCCTCCACGCTGGAGCTCAATTCTCTCCTGGAAGAGGTGGCATTTCTCCTGGAACAGGGCCATGATGGTTCGTCCCCCCGCCGTATCAAGGTGATGAAGAGCCCTACTCCTATCCATCTGCAGCTCGACCCGGACCAGGTCAAACAGGTGGTCTGGAATGTCTCCCTGAACGCCTTGGAGGCGATGCCCGAGGAGGGTGAATTGGAAATTCGTCTGAGTCCTCCTTCAGGGGGAGAGGGGCTCATCCTCATGGAATTCAAGGATCAGGGCCCGGGTATTCCTGCCGAGGAGTTGGATCGGATCTTCGACCCCTTCTTCACTACGAAGAAAGGGGGAACTGGCTTAGGGCTCTCCATCGCCCAGAGGATCGTTGACTCTTGGGGGGGAAAGATCGAAGTACAGAGCGAGGTGGGCGAGGGGACTCTCTTTCGAGTTCTTTTCAAGAAAGGCCAGAGCTAAGGCATTGAGTCGGGAAATGTCCCATATCTTGGTGGTGGATGATAAAGAGGCTATGCGGGATTTCTTCGGAATCTTCCTGGCGAGGGAGGGATACCAGGTAAGTCTCGCGGCCAGGGCCGAAGACGCGCTGGAGTTGGCAAAGAAGGCCCGATTTGACCTGGTGATTTCCGATATCAAGATGCCGGGCATGGATGGGGTTGGCCTCCTAAGAGTCCTCCGCGAGTTGGACCCGCAGCTGCTGGTCATCATGATCACCGCCTATCCCACCATCGAATCGTCCATCGAGGCCATGAAATTAGGGGCCTATGACTATATCATCAAACCTTTCAGCAATGATGAGATCAGGATCAAGATTGCCAAGGCCCTCGAGGCCGTCGCCCTGAAGCGAGAGAATATCCTCCTGCGCGAAGGCTTGCGGGAAAAATATCGTTTCGATGGGATCGTGGGCAAGAGTGCACGGATGGTTTCTCTGTACGGACTGATGGAAAAGGTCTCCCGGATATCGAGCACCCTTTTGATTGAAGGAGAGAGCGGGACGGGTAAGGAGTTGGTAGCCAGGGCGGTCCACTATAATGGTCCCCGGGCAGGGGACCCTTTTGTGGCCATCAATTGCGGGGCTATTCCCGATCAGCTCCTGGAGAGTGAGCTCTTCGGCCATGTAAAAGGCTCCTTTACCGGGGCGATCAACAACAAAGAGGGGCTTTTTGAAGTCGCGGACAAGGGAACGATCTTTCTGGACGAAATATCGGAATTGAGCCTGCTCCTGCAGGTAAAGCTGCTGCGAGTACTTGCCGATCAAACCTTTAGGAGAGTCGGGGGGACCGAGGATATCAAGGTGGATGTGAGGGTAATTGCCGCCACCAATCGCAGCCTGGAAGAATCGATGAGAAGTGGGACCTTCCGGGAAGATCTCTTTTACCGAATCAAGGTGATCGGACTGATGGTGCCTCCGCTCCGGGAGAGGAAGGAGGATATCCCCCTCCTGTGTCAGCATTTCCTTTCTCGGTTCGCAGATCAGTTGAACCGCCCCGCTCCCCTGATTCGCAAGGAGGCGATGGAGATCCTAGTCTCCTATCATTGGCCGGGGAATGTGAGGGAACTTGAAAATGTGATAGAGAGGGCGATCGTTCTGGAGGCCTCCTCAGAGATTAGCTCCGAGAGCCTTCCCTCTAATCTGATCCATCCAGCGGGTTTTCCCCCGCTCGCCGAAGGGCCAGCCCCTATGCTCCCGGCCGAGGGAATCGATCTGGATGAAGCATTAGCCAAATGGGAGAGGGAATTGCTCGTCCAATCCCTGGCGAGGAGCGGGGGGGTTCAAAAGAAGGCCGCCGGCCTTTTGGGTCTAAGCTTGGGGTCCTTTCGCTATCGCTTGGTAAAACATCAAATCGATGCGGAAAAAGGAGAAGGCGGCGCGGAATGAAATGCCGATTTTCAGCGTTTAGGTGCTGAATATCAGCATTTCTTGGGCCGAGCCCAACCGTCGTGGAAAAGGGGGGTGGATCTGTAACTATTGGAGAATTAAGGATGTATGAGCACAAGGGACCTTTCAGGAGAGCCTTGGCACGAGACATGCAAGACAGTACAGGACAGAAGAACATCCTATCGCAAAGGAGGTGACAAAAGATGCTGAGGTACTTCCATAAAAACGCCAAAGGTTTCACTCTGATTGAGCTCCTGATCGTGGTAGCCATTATCGGTATTCTGGCAGCCATCGCGATCCCCAACCTGCTCAATGCCCAGAGGAGGTCCAAGATCTCTCGGGCCGCCGCGGATTGCAAGACGATCGTAACCCAGACCCAGCTATTCTATAACGACAAGAATGCATATCCGACGGCCCTGAGCGGGGCAGCGACGGCCTTGCAGAACGCCGGTTATGTCTCTTCCATCAAAGACCCCTTTGATACCGCCGCTGCGGCTTATCAATACTCCATCGCAGACGCCGGTGGCAACAACCAATTGGGAGCGGCTACGGCCAACATGACCGATGACATCAGGGCTTGGAGCATAGGCCCGAATGGCGCGAACAACACATACGCCGGTGATGATGTCGGCTACTCCAACCAGAGCGGCGCACTGGGCGTCTAATCCTTGGTCCCATGGTATTTCATGCAGGTGGGATCCCCCGACCCACCTGCATGATCCATAAATGGAAGCCTCAAGGCATCAAAGGAAACCATCATGGAAACGAAAGGTTCCTTTGGTCGAAGAAAAGAATCGGGGTTCACAATGGTAGAGCTGTTATTGGTGATGGCCATCATCGCGATCTTGTCTGCGATCGCCATTCCCAACCTTCTCGAAGCAGGGAAGAGGGCCAAAGTCGCTCGGTCGAAGGCGGATACTAACAAGGTCGTGTCCCAGACTCAGCTTTATATCAATGATTACAACACCTATCCCGGGCCGGGAAATCCCGGATTGGTGACCTTGAGGAATAATGGTTACATTGCTCCCTCCCCGGATCCCTTCAGCCCCCCCAATGAATATCAGTTCCTAACCCCAGCGGTAGGGGCTCCCATCAGCATGACCGACGAGATTGCCGCCTGGTCAGTGGGACCTGCCCAAAATGGGTCCTATGCCGCAGGAGTCCCGGGAGGAACCGCAGTGGGGTATTCCAATCAGGTCGGTTCTTTCAACCTGTCGGGAAGCGGGGTCTGATTGTCAGGCCATGCGAAGGATCGATGAACGCCACCCCCCCCTGGAAAACGATTGTCTTCTTCTTGCTTTGCTTTCTCTCCCTTACCCCCCTGCTCTTTTATCCCTACAATTATAGCGCTTATCAATACCCGAAACTCCTTTATTCCAGCCTTCTTCTTTTCCTCTCCCTCCTCTTTTGGGCCTTCTACTGCCTGTTGGGGCAGGGTAGGAGGCCAAATTGGGAGCCGCTGACTCTATCCTTTCTGGTCTTCATTCTATGGACCCTGATCCGTTACCCCTGGTGTTCTGGATCTCACCCCTATTTGGAAGGTCCATTGCTCTGGGGAAGTCTGGGCCTGACCTTTTTCTTGACAGGACAATTTGCCGAAGAGGAGAGAAAAGGGAGGATCTTAGCCTATCTGTTAGCCTGCACGGCCTTCATCGTCTCTGTCTACGGCCTGCTTCAATTTCTGGGGATCGATCTCTCCCTCTATCGATCTGCCCAGTCGATCTTTGGTCCGGTCCGCGCGGAGGGCAGGTGGGGAAGACCGTTCTCGACTCTGGGAAATCCCAATTTTCTGGGAGAGCTTCTGGCGGTCTTGCTCCCCCTGGTTCTGAGTCTCTGCCTTTCCTCGGCCTCAAGGGCCCTGAGTATATTCTGGGCGGGCCTGACCCTGGGGTCCGCTTTCCTGATCTGGGTCTCTGGGTCCCGGGGGGCCCTGCTGGGTGCCGCTGGAGGCATCGTTTTCCTCTTTTTCCTGGACAGGGGCAAAGGTCATCTCCGGAAGTCGGTCGTCCTGGTAGTGGCTGCTCTGGTCTTGTTCTCGAGCTCCCTGTTCATGGAGGGGACTCGCAAGGGATTCTCGCGAACCTGGCAAAAGGTAGCGGCCATCTCCTCCCCGGCTGAGGGCTCGGTGGGGGCTCGCCAGCTCTGGTGGAGAATCAGCCTGGAGATGATGCGGTCCCATCCCCTTTGGGGAACCGGCACTGGGACGTTTCGGGAAGCCTATCCGATCTACCAGAGGAAGTTCTTTCAAGACCCCGCCTCTGCCCCTTGGGTTCCAAAAGTCGCAGCAGGCTGGAGGGATAATTACAATGCGACGGTGGAGGCACCGCATAACGAATACCTCCATATCGGGGCCGAGATGGGGGGGGTCGGAATTCTGCTATATATCGCTTTCATGTGGCTTCTCCTGAAAGGGTCAATCTCCAGGAGAGCCATTCCTCAGCCGAGCTGGAGAAACGGATGTTCCGCAGGCTGTCTTGCCATTTTTGTGGTGTCTTTCTTCGGTTTTCCCCTTCATTTGCCTTCCACCGGACTGATCTTTGCCATGATGGCCGGCCTGTTGATCCCCTGCGGAGGGATCCCCTCAGAGGAAAACGAGAGGGAGAGAAAGGGCGATCCCCTTTTCGGTACGCTGTTGGTGCTGCTGGCCTGCCTTGCGCTGCTACAGCTGATTCATCAAGGAAAGGTGTTCGCGAGTGGTCGCCACCTTTATCAGGCCATCGGCCATCAGCTATCGAGGAAGGCGGATCGATCTCTCGAGGAGCTGTCGGAAGCAAAGCGACTGAACCCGAAAGATCCGGAAATCGATTACTGGCTGGGTTCGACCTATCTGTCCCTTGGCCGGCTGGATTTGGCCCATGATCGGTTGCAGAGGGCGAAATCCTCCTTCAATTCCCCCCGCCTGTATCTCACCCTCGGGTCCATCCTCTCCGATCTTCGGAGGCTGCCGGAGGCGGAAGCCCTATACCGGGAGGGGATTGAGACCTACCCCGGCCTTGCCCCGTTGCACGCCGACTTAGGAGCATTCTATGGCCGAACCCAGCGATATGAGGAGGCCATCAAAGAACTTGTGAAAGCACGGGAGATCGATCCCTCCCTCCCCGAGACTTACCACCTCTTGGGCCACGCCTTCTATCGCTTGGGCCGGAATAGAGAGGCGCATCAGAGCCTTCAACACTTCTTGAGTTTGGCCCCTTCCTCCGATCCCCGTCGGCATCTGGATCTTTCCTTGATGAGAAGCCTCAAGGCGGGGATTAAATCACCTTGACGACCCCTTATTGGCTAGCTATATTGGAGCAAAAGGGAGATCAGGAGATGAGATCCTCATGGATGCGGCTGCGATCGTCACCCAAGACCTGAGCAAGGACTTTCATGTTGGCTTCGCCATGCGCAGGCAGCGCGTCCTCCATGGGCTGAACTTGGAGGTGAGACGGGGTGAAGTATTTGGGTACCTGGGTCCCAATGGTGCGGGAAAGACGACCACGATCAAGCTTTTGGTCGGATTGATCTTTCCTAGCTCGGGTGAGGTCTCCCTGTTGGGTGAGGGTGCCTGTGATGCCAAGGTGAGATCGCGCATCGGATTTCTGCCGGAGAATCCTTATTTCTACGACCATCTTACGGGATGGGAGTTGATGGACTATTGCGCCCGGCTGCTGGAAATGGATAAGGCCTCTCGGCATTCCCGGATTCGAGAGTTGCTGGAGAAGGTAGGAATCGAAGAGGCTGCCCGTACCAGATTGCGCAAATATTCGAAGGGAATGATTCAGAGAATAGGCTTGGCTCAAGCCCTGTTGAATCATCCGGAGTTGGTCATCCTCGATGAACCCATGTCGGGGCTGGATCCCGTGGGAAGAAAAGAAGTGCGGGATCTGATCCTGGAGCTCAAAGCGGAAGGTAAGACCATCTTCTTCAGTTCTCACATTCTTCCCGACGTCGAGATGATCTGCGACCGGGTAGGCATTCTTACAGGGGGAAGGCTCAAGGAGGTGGGAGTGCTCGAGGAAATCTTGGAAGCTAAGATCGAGTGCATTGAAATCACCCTGAGGAATGCTGATCTTGGGTTCCTCTCTCAGCTTTCCCTCCCGCTTTCCTCCCCTCCGATTCAGCGGGGAGAGAAGGTCCTCCTCTCTGTTTCCGATGAGGAGGCCCTTCAAAATGCGCTCACCCTCCTGCGAGAGGGAGGTGTCCGTGTCGTTTCAATCATTCCCCAGAGGGAGACCTTGGAAGAATACTTCCTGAGAGAGATAAGCTCCTCCTCCTGAATAGGGCTAGAGCTGATCATGAAGATCTTGGCCATCATCCTGAATACCTTCAAAGAGGCGGTAAGGGACAGGATCCTATATTCCATCCTGGTCTTTGCGCTATTTATGATTGGGGGGTCCGCCCTTCTGGCCGTATTGAGTATCGGTCAGGAGGCCAAAATTATTGAGGACCTGGGCCTCTCCTGCATCTCTATCTTTGGAACCTTCATTGCCATCTTCTTGGGGATCGGCCTGGTGTACAAGGAGATCGAGAAACGAACCCTCTATATCCTGCTTTCCAAGGCTGTGCACCGGGCGCAGTTCATCCTTGGCAAATACCTGGGTCTGACCCTTGTCATATTAATCAACGTGTCGATTATGGGGCTGGGCCTGTTCATGCTTTCCCGCGTCTACTGCCGTGAATGGCCGTGGCACCTGCTGTTGGGCCTGGCGTTTATACTGGTGGAGCTGCTGGTTATTACCGCCCTGGCTACCCTCTTCTCTACCTTCAGCACCCCGACCCTTTCCGCCATTTTCACCCTCTCCCTCTTTTTCATCGGACACCTGAGCCCCGATCTCAGACTCTTTTCCGCGCGCTTCGGGGGAGCAGCTACCCGCTTCATCATTAACCTGTTCTATTATCTATTGCCCAATTTCCGGCATTTCCATTTTGAATCCCCCCTCGTCCATGCCCTTCCCCTCGACGGGATGGCATTATTTCAGGCTGCGGCCTACGGTCTGATGTACGCCACAGCGCTTCTGCTTCTGGCCATGTTGATCTTCTCCGCCAGGGATCTGAAATAGAGAGATGAAGCGCGGTGGCCTGGATATCCAAACGGGGTGGGGCCTCAGCGTTGCCCTCATCCTATGCCTTCTGGGAGTCTGGTGGGCCGGTGTGAGTCTGGACCAGAGGGAACAGGGGAAGGGTGATAGGGAGAATGCCTATCTCATATCGGCGGAACAGCTACGCCCCTTTCTCTCGGGCTATGATCTGATCGCAGCCGACCTTTTCTGGCTGGAGACGGTTCAATATCTGGGAAGACACCTCCTCACCGACCAGAGGTTTCCCAATCTCTATCCTCGTCTCATCAGGGTGGTTTCCCTGGATCCTCATTTCTTGGATGTCTATCGATTGGGAGGGCTCTTCCTGGCCTATTCTGGCAATCAGGTAGATGAGGCGATTCGCCTTCTCAAAAGGGGAGAGGCACTTAACCCCGATCGCTGGGAGCTTCCCCACGACTTGGGGATCATGTATTACCTCTTGAAGAAGGACTATCCTCAGGCCCTCCGTTGGCTGGAGAAGGCGGAAAAACTGCCAGGAAGGCCGGACTACGTCTCCCGATTTGTGGCCCGCCTCTATGCCGCGACCGGACAAAGAGAGACAGCGGCAGAGATGTGGATTCAGGTCTACGAACAGACCAATCTGAAGTGGGTAAAAGACATTGCGCGCCGGGAACTGAAGAAGCTGGGGATTCACCTGCGGGAGGAGGTGGGGGGATGAGCATCTTCCTGGCTGTCCTCCTGGGCTTGATCGTTGGTTCCTTCCTCAATGTCTGCATCTACCGCATCCCTCGCAGGGAGAATATCGTGTTTCCCCCCTCCCATTGCCCCAATTGCCGCCAACCCATCAAGCCCTATGACAATATTCCCCTCCTGTCTTACCTTCTCCTTCGGGGCAGGTGTCGGGGGTGTGGAGGCCGGATTCCCCTGCGGTATCCGGTGGTGGAGGCGGCGACGGGCGTGGGCTTCGCCGCGATCGTAGGCCGATATGGCATCAACTCCTCCTCCCTTCTATATCTGATCTTCTTCTCCGTGCTCTTAGTTCTGGCCTTCATCGATTTGGAGCACCAGATCCTGCCGGACGTGATCACCCTTCCCGGAATCCCCCTCGGCCTGTTATTGGGCCTGCTCTTGCCCCAGGCAAGATTTCTCTCTTCCGCGCTGGGATTGCTCCTGGGAGGGATGCTATTTTACCTGGTGGCATTTCTGAGCCGAGGAGGGATGGGTGGCGGCGATATCAAGCTGGCGGCGATGATCGGATCCTTCCTGGGATGGCAGCGTCTCCTGCTCACGATTTTCCTGGCCACATTTTTCGGATCCTTGATCGGACTCTCCTTACTGGCTATGGGGTTGAAGAACAGAAAGGATCCCATCCCCTTTGGTCCCTTTCTCTCTTTAGGGGCCTTCCTTTCCCTCATTGGGGGAGATTCTCTGATTGGCTGGTATGCTGCATTTCTTCGCTAAGCTGAAGGAGAAAAGACCCGGGTCGAGCTATTCGTCGCAGATTCGGCTCACCATCCTCTTGCTCCTCCTCTTTTTGGTGATCTTGAACCTTCAGATCACCTACCTCTTCGAGCAGACCAAGAGGAGCCTCAACTTGGAGTTGGAAACCCGGCTGAAACTCGCAGCCTCCATCTTGCAGGAGTACTGGGAGAAAAAGGACCATGGGAGGAAGAGCATACAGTCGAGAAAGGGGATTCTCACCGAGGAGGACATCTTTTTTCTCAAGGGCTGGGCTATCAAATCGGGGCTGGATCGTGTACTGTGGATCCAGCGGGGGGGAAGACCTTTGGAGATTGACGCCGAAAGGAGGGGCCTTAATGCCTCCGATCCCATTTTGGCAAGGGGAAGCGAGGGAATTATGGAGCAAGCCTGGCGAGGAGACCTGGTAGCTGGTCCCCTGCATCGAGACTCGGGCGGTGGTTTCTATAAGGCCCTCCTTGTCCCCCTCCAAAGATCAGGGGAGGGGGTTGTTGCCTTGGTGGGAGCAATAGCCCCTGCCAATGGATTGGGGCATCTTTCCCGGTTTTCCTCGTTTATCCTCTATGGCTTTCTCATCGGCATCCCCGCCGCCCTTGCCATCTCCTTTTTCTTCATCGAATTCGTATTATCTCCCTATCGGCGGCTCTCTTCCGCCACCTCTTCTCTCTCTGAGACAAGCGATATCCCTGCCGACGTAGAAACGATCGTATCGACATACGAGAATGCGATTCTGACTCTTCGAGAGAAAGAGCAGGAGTTGGCCTCCCTGTACCAGAGGGAGCAAAAGAGGGCTTCCGATCTGGAGAGCTACCAGAGATATCTTTTGAGCAGCATCAGCAGTGGCGTCCTGAGTGTTGATTCGGCATTTCGAATCCAGGTATGCAATGAGGTAGCCAGGGGCATCTTGGCCCCATTCGAATCCCAGCTTCAGGGAAAGGATGTCCGCCAAGCCTTTAAAGACATGCCTGAACTGGGATCTCTGTTGGAAGAGACCCTCCAGGAAGGGAAGATCTATCGCCGGCGAGAGCTGCAGATTCGCCGGGAGGGGAGTGGTTGGTCCTGGATTGGCATCTCCTCCTCGACCCTGAGAGATGAGACCGGAGCCATCCGGGGGGCGATCTTCCTTCTCACCGATCTGACTGAGAGCCGAGAGCTTGAGGAGCAGATGAGGATCAGGGAAAACCTGGCTTCTTTAGGAGAGATTTCGGCGGGGATTGCCCATGAGTTCAGGAACTCCCTATCTGTTCTGTTGGGCCAGTGTCGGCTTTTGCAGCGCCGATTGCCGGAAGATATCAGGGAAAAGAGGACCTTGGAGGAGATGGCAGCTGAGATCCTTTCCCTGGAGGCGATTATCCGAGAGTTCTTGAAGTTCGCTCGGCCTCAAGAGTTGAGCATTCAGCCTCTCAATCTGGCGGAGTTTCTAAAAGATCTGGAGGGCTCCTTCGGTGAGCAGCTGGCTGAGGCTCATATCGAGTTGATCGTTCGGCCGGGCCAGGGAGGATTAGTATACGCGGATCCGCTCGCCCTGAAGCAGGCTTTTGTCAACCTGATCCAGAATTCCAAGGAGGCGATGCCCCAGGGGGGGAGAATCGCTGTAGGGATCAAGACTCCCAAGACGGGGCACGAAATGGCAGGGGTTACCGGGCTTCCCCAGGAGGGTTTTGTCAGAGTCTCGCTCTCGGATAGCGGAAAAGGCATGGAAGAAGAGGAGAAGGAAAAGGCCTTCCTCCCCTTTTTCACCACCAAGGAAAGAGGGACGGGATTGGGATTGGCCTTGGTCCAGAAGGCCATCGTGGGCATGGGAGGAAAGGTGGAGGTAGAGAGTGAACCTGGGTCCGGCACCACATTCCACCTGTATCTTCCCTGGTTGCCGGCAGCGAAGGAGAGAGGAAGTGGATAAGATTCTCATTGTGGAAGACAAGGAGAGCCTTCGGCGGGTGCTGGCCGAGACCTTGGAGATGGAAGGATACTCGGTGATGCAGGCCACCGATGGGGAAGAGGCGATTCGAAGGATTTCCGGGGAGAGATTCGACCTCATCCTGACCGACTTGAAGCTGCCGAAAAAGGACGGCTTGGAGGTGCTCAGGGCCGCCAAAGAGAACTGCCCCTCCGCCGAAGTCGTGGTCATGACAGCCTATGGCACCATCGATAATGCTGTGCAGGCGATGAAGGAAGGCGCCTATGACTTCCTCGCTAAACCGGTGGACACGAATTATCTTTTGATGCTCATCGAACGGGCCTTGGAGCGGCAGAGGCTCTGGAAGGAGAATATCCTTTTCCGATCGGAATTGGCGGAGAGGCTTTCCCTTCCCGAGATCGTGGGGAAATCCCCCAAGCTGAAAGAGGCATTCCTTCTCTTGGAGAAGGTGGCTCCGACTTCCTCCACCGTCTTCTTGTCTGGGGAGAGCGGCACGGGAAAAGAGGTGTTCGCTCGGACCCTCCATTTCCTGAGCTCGCGGAGGAACGGGCCCTTCGTCGCCATCAATTGCGCCGCCATCCCGGAAAACCTCCAGGAGAGCGAGCTGTTCGGGCACGAGAAAGGGGCTTTTACCGGGGCCGACCACGCCAAGCCGGGGCGATTTGAACTCGCGGATAAGGGAACCCTCTTTTTGGACGAGGTCGGTGATCTTTCACTCCCCACTCAGGCCAAACTCCTTCGAGTGATCCAGGAGGGGATTTTCGAAAGGGTGGGAGGGACAAGAAGCATTCGTGTCGATCTGCGATTTGTCACCGCCACCAATCAGGATCTCATCAAGGCCACCAAGGAGAAGCGGTTTAGGGAGGACCTCCTGTATCGCCTCCACGTCTTCCCCATCCAATTGCCCCCTCTGCGGGAAAGGCCGGGGGACATTGCTCTGTTAGCTGAGCGCTTCGTCGATCGCTTTGCCGTGGAGATGAAAAAGCAAATCAAGGGGATCAGCAAGGAGGTCCTCGATCTGCTTCAGGATTATGGTTGGCAAGGCAATGTCCGCGAGCTTCAAAACTGCATCGAGCGAGCGGTCATCCTCTGCCCCCGAGGGGAGATCAAGAAAGATCACATCCAGCTCTATCCGGGGAAAAGAGAGGACCTGCTGGAGGTTTCCCTCGAGTCTCATGGCACGCTCCATGAGGCTTCCTCCAGGGCCTCTCGGGTTGTGGAGAAGAAGCTGATTCAGGAGGCATTGAGGGAAAGCAAGGGAAATAAGTGGCAGGCCTCCAAGCGATTGAGCGTGAGCTACAAGACCCTGCTCTCGAAGATCAGAGAACTGGAGATTGAGCCTTGAGGGCTGTTATCCAGAGGGTGTCCTGGGCCTCCGTATCGGTAGGGGAGGAGATGATTGGCCAGATCGGGCCCGGCCTCTTAGTGTTCCTGGCGATTGGGGAGGAAGATCAGGAGACGGATCTCAATTGGATGGTGGACAAGGTCTACCACCTGCGGTGTTTTGAAGATGAAGGGGGGAAGATGGACCGCTCCCTTAAGCAGACGGGCAAAGAACTGCTCTGTGTCTCCCAGTTCACGCTTTACGGAGACTGTCGGCGCGGTCGTAGGCCCAGTTTTGACGGGGCTGCAGCGCCTCCTCTGGCAACCTGCCTCTTTGAAAAATTCGTTGACAAGATGAAGGAGGAGGGTGTAAATGTTATATGTGGCAAGTTCGGTGCCAGGATGAGAGTGGCCTTGGAAAATGAGGGTCCCGTCACTTTGATTCTGGACAGCAAAACATGAGAGCTATGTGGTATAGGAGGTATTCAGCCAATGGAGGAAATCTCGCGCCCCAGGGAGGAGATGCGCTCTCTTCTCAGGAGTTTCATGGCGGAAGCGGAGAGGGCTGTTCTTTCCTTGCATTCCCGATTATCCAAACTTCAGCAATCTTTATGTCAGATCCGGCCCAGTTGTCCTTCCAAAATCCGTGCTTTTCTATCCTATCGATTCTCGATTAACCGTGTCCTTGACATACTGCCCGGCCTTACGACTCTATTAGCGCTCTTCATATATCCTTTGCTGCAATACGGCCCTTCCAAGGTCTTCTACGCCCAAGTCTTTCAGATCCTCTTCATTACGTTTTGGATCGGTTATTTGATCGTGAATATGGCCAAAGGCTTGCGGACTCGCAGGGAGATAGCAGCCAATATGGATATAGACTGGTCCGACCATATCAGCCAAACAGGGCGAGAGCCGGACCTCTATCTTATCCTGATGCCCCTGAAGAAAGAGACCAACCGACATGTGCTCTTTCAGACCTTGCTCTCGATCCAGAAGCAGCGATATCCGAAGGACAAGATGACCGTCTTTCCCATCATTGAGGAGGAAGATCAAGAGACCATCGATCGGGTGATGCGAATTCTTCCCGGCTTCAAAGGGAAATTGGACATCCGCGTCTTCACCTATCCAGCGAGGGAAATCCCCAATCCCTGCAAAGCGACCTCGGTCTCTATGATCGGCCGGTGGCTCAGTCAGCGTGAGGATTTGGGGGAATTCCGGGCGGATCATACCAAGATTCTGGTCATCGATGCGGATACGATCCTCCATCCCCAGGATTTGGCCTTTCGTGAATATTCCCATCGAATCGAGAGCATCAAGGATCTCCAGTTGGGGAGAAGGGGCAGCATTCTCCAGTCCCTTACCACCTATACCTCGAACTACTGGAAGGTCCCCATGCTTCCTCGGCTCCATAATACGGGCTTTGTTCTCTACCAGATGGGAAGGATGCAAGGGAGGAGCGATTATCTGATCTTAGGGCCCGGCACCAGCATCCCCTTTTCCATCTTTGAGGCAGTCAGCTACTTTGAGCCCAACCGACATAACGAGGATATGCAATTCCGATACAAGGTGATCATGGAGGGTTTTCGGGTGGTCCCGCTCAGGATTCCCACCTGGGGGCAAGCGCCCCTCACCACTCGGGAATCCTGGGGCCAGATCGCTCGATGGGCGAGGGGAGCTGCCGATGTGAAATTCATCGTAAACTACCGCCGCATGCTGCCTCAGTGCGGCTTCTCGCTCGCTGCGTGCAAGCCCTTTTTGGCCCTGCGAGCCCTGCTAGCCAATTCCACTCCGCCCATCATGGTGCTTCTGCCCACGGAGCTAATCCTCATGTCCTGGGTCTTTCCCAATTTCGATCGCTTCGGCCTCACGACGTTTCTCTATGCATATCAAACGGTAGTCTTCACCCTCTCCATGATCATTGGGATGGTCTTTGTGCCGCATTTACTCAAGCCCATCCTCTACGTGCCTCAACCGAAACGATGGAAGATGATGCGCCGCCTATTCGAGTGGTTTCGGCTGGTCTTTACCCCCATGAATATTCACAACTACTACCTCATGGCCTTCGCCCAGCTCTATACCCAAACCCGAATGGCCCTGGGCCTGTCCATCTCCCATACGGAGGTTACCCGAAAATAGCCTCCCTTGCAGGGGGATTAGCCGAGCTGCCGGCCCCCAAACGGCCTGCGGGGCTCGATCCGGTCGAGAGCGGTCATCCAGGGTCAAAAGGATAGAGACCACGAGAGGTGAAGGGTCCATTCCTCTTCGGGGATTGGGTAGAGATGAATATCGGGATCTTCACCTGCAATTATAGGCCCTTGATCAATGGCCTATCCGCCTCCGTCGAGATCTTTTCCCATGAATTCCGGAAGAGAGGCCACCGGGTTTTCATCTTCGCGCCCCAATACCCCGGATTCATAGATTCGGAAGAAGGCGTTTTCCGGTTCCCTTCCCTTCGGGCCCCGACCCACCATAACTACAGGATCCCCCTTCCCTTTTCCCCCACAATCAACTCCTTCCTCCCTCGGTTGGAGTTGGATCTCATCCACGCCCAGCATCCCTTCCTCCTGGGATCCCTGGCCCGCAGGGCGGCCCGACGCTTGGACGTCCCCTTGGTTTTCACCCACCATACCCTTTATGAAAGATATATCCACTACTTCCCAATTGCGTCCGCGGCAGCCCAGAGGTTGGCGATCCGATTGTCCACCTCATTTGCCAATCAGGCCGATTTGGTAATCGCGCCCACCCAGGGCCTCAGGAAGATCCTTCAAGAACGAGGGGTCCGTTCGCGGATTGAGGTGATCCCAACGGGTGTGAAGGCGGGAGATGATGATAAAGGGTCCTCCCTGGCCTCGGATCTGGGTATTTTACCGTCGGCGAGGATCCTTCTTTCGGTTGGACGACTGGCCAAAGAGAAGAATTTGGATGCCCTGCTGGAGGTCTTCTTGCGCCTGGCCCCCGATATCCCCGACCTCCACCTGGTCCTGGTGGGGGAAGGAGACGAGAGGCCCCGGCTTCAGGCCTGGGTGATGGGTCATGGGCTGGGGGATCGGGTGAGATTTGTGGGGGAGCAACCTCGAAAGAGCCTGGCGCACTATTACCAGGGGGCGCACCTCCTCCTGTTCACTTCCCTCTCCGAGGCCCAGGGATTGGTGCTGTTGGAGTCTATGGTCCACGGATTGCCGGTCCTGGCCTTGCGCTCCTTTGCGGCGGAGGAACTCATCGAGGATGGGATCAACGGGTATCTGGCTGACGGGGTTGAGGCCTTGGCAAGGAGGACCCAGGACTTGCTTTGCGACGAGGAAAGGAGGAGGTCCTTTTCGGCAAAGGCAAAGGAGAAGACAAGGGAATTTACGGCTTCGGCGATGGCCGAAAGGATGCTGAATCTGTATCAGGAGCTTCTGCAGGCAAGGAAGGGGAGATGAGGGATCAGGTCGAGGCCTTTCTTCAATCCTTGACCATCGAGAGGGGCCTCTCCGCCCACACCCGGGAGGCCTACCGGCGGGACCTCTTGAGGTTTGCGGATTACCTGGAGGGAGAGGGGGTCTCATTGGATGAGGCGAAGGAGTCGGAGATCACCTCCCATCTTTTTCGGCTGCGGCAGGGTGGACTTTCCTCCCGGTCCGTTCACAGGGCAATCTCTTGTCTCAGGGGCTTCTTTCGATTTTCGGTGGAGGAGGGGCTTCTGTCTCTCGACCCCACCGTCCATCTCCAATCTCCTCGCTTCCGGCCGAAGCTGCCCCAGGTGCTATCGGTGGGGGAAGTGGAGAGGCTGCTGGCGACCCCGGGTGGGAAAACCCCCCGGGAGATTCGAGATAAGGCGATGCTGGAGGTCTTGTATGCTACCGGAATGCGGGTCTCTGAATTAGTGGGGCTTCCCTTGAATTCGGTGGATCTCACCGTGGGGTACGTACGCTGCATGGGAAAGGGATCCAAGGAGAGGATCGTGCCCCTCGGGTCCTCGGCCCTTTTCCATCTCAAAGGATATCTGGAATCGGCTCGCCCCCGGCTAACGGCAGGTAAGCTGACCCCCTCCCTTTTCTTAGGGCCCAAAGGCCGTCCTCTCACGCGGCAAGGCTTTTGGCGAATCCTCCGCGTCTATTCTCGAAGGGCGGGCATTCAAAAGAGGGTGACCCCCCATACCCTGCGCCACTCCTTTGCGACTCATCTCTTGGAGCGGGGTGCGGATATCCGCTCGGTACAGATGATGTTGGGCCACGCCGATATCTCTACCACCCAGATCTACACCCACATCGATCGGGAGTGGTTGAAAGAGATCCATCATAGGTACCATCCCAGGGCCTGAGTCGGGTTCTCCTTGACTCCTCCTCCCTGAAAGGGCGGCAGGACCCTTTAACCTTTCCACCCTGGGCTTGTCCGGGTGATGGGCTGTCGGCTTTCAGCGTGCGCGGCCAAGGGCTTTCATGGCTCGTGAGGGCTGGCGGCAAATGCAGCCCCATAAAGGCTCACAGCGCAGTTGATCACCACCTTGATCGGAATGTTTTGCAGCCGCTCTTCATGACGATCGTTTTCCTCGAAGTGCCTACGAAACAGCTCAGGGCATAAATGGTGGGCATCCTTCACCAGGACCCCACCGGCGAGAAAGACCCCTCCCAAGGCAAGTGCCTCGAGGGCGAATCTGCGGGCGCATTTGGCATACAGCTGGAAGAAGAGGTGAAAAGCCTCCCTGCAGGTCTCGTCCTGGGACGCGAATTGCGATATGAGCTGTGCCTTCTCCCTTGCCCCGTCGATTTGAAGGGTGAATTGTGAAGGGTGAATTCGGTCTGGGAATCTGCCGGGTTTGTCGCAGAAAGCGGTAGATCCTGTCCACTCCTTTGCCCGAAAGAAGGTCCTCATAAAAGATTGCCCTCCTTCATTGATCCCGGGCTTGGATGGAATCGATCAGATTCAGCTCCCAGCGGGTGGTGGCGGGGGAAGTCAGCATGGTCCCCTTCGGATGGGTGGAGGGAATAGAGGTCCAGGCCCTGGCCATAGATCAGGATGCTCTTGCCCAGGTCCGTGCTGGCCCCGATGATCGCCCGGGCGGATCTGTTACGAGCCGGATGGATGCCTGCTCGGGCAGTCATAGGCAAAAATCCCCTCGCCTCGGGAAATTCACCCCATGTCCGATGGCATCGAAGTCGTTCGTGAGAAGGAGGGTCTTCAATCCCAGCCTCCGTACTTCTTCTCCCCACAGGCCGTGACCTCCGTCAGAGGTGGGTACAGGTCTTCCGATGCCTGGGTCTCGAAATGAAAGGAGGCGATGAGGCCCACCTGCTGTTTTTGGGCCCAGGCAAGGGCGATATTCGCATGGGTCCCTCCCAGATCCCCTGCCAGCACCAGCTTTGCCTCAGGGCTCTGCTTCCCCCCAATCGATGTTTTCGCAACAGACGTTGCATTTCTGAATCCCCTGGTGAAGGATCATAAGCGATGTGGACAATGGATATTGGCTGAAGGAGCCGCCAGTCAAGTCCTGATGGGCGAAGCCAAATATCACTTTGAATGCTGAGGGTTCTCTGATATTTTAGACATCTGAAGGCATAACGCAGGACTGATCGTCGCTCTGCCAATGATTGGTCTCCGAAGCCCAATCATTGGCTGCCAAGGGACGTGAAGCTTTCGTCCAGAGGGTGGTGCTTCCCGGAAATGAAGGAGATACAGATTCTTATTTTACCCCTTGACCCCCTTTACAAGGCGCATCTTACGGGGCACGCCGCGGTCAAGAGATGGAGCTGATTGCAACTCACATCAATGCGGATTTCGATTCCGTCGCCTCGATGATGGCCGCCTCCAAGCTCTATCCCGGGGCCAAGCTGGTCTTCCCGGGGTCCCAGGAGCGAAATGTCCGTGAGTTTCTCCAGCACACCGGTTTTCCGCTTCTCTTTGAAAAGCTCAAAAGGTTGGATCTGTCCAAGGTGGATCGCTTGATCCTGGTAGATGCCAAGAGGGCAAGCCGGATTGGTCCCCTCCAAGAGCTCCTCTGCCGAGATAATCTGGAGATTTACATCTACGATCACCACCCGGCCCATCCCAAGGATATTTTGGGTACGATGGAGACTCTGGCTGAGGTCGGTGCCACCACCACCATCCTCATCAGGTCCCTGAAGGAAAGAGAGATTCCCATCAATCCCCAGGAGGCAACCCTTCTCGCCCTGGGGATCTATGAGGAGACGGGTTTCTTCACTTTCACCTCCACCACGGAGGAGGATTTTTCGGCAGCCTCCTTCTGTCTATCGAAGGGGGCAGACCTGACCATGGTCTCCGACCATATCCGGAGAGAACTCACTGCCGAGCAAGTTTCCCTCCTCAGTGAACTGATCAGCTCCGCCGAGAGCTACTCGATCCATGGCGTTGAAGTGGTGATCAGTACGGCCTTCCTGGACAAATATGTGGGAGACCTGGCCCTGCTCACCCATAAACTCCGCGACCTGGAGAATATCAATGTCCTTTTCACCCTGGTGAGCATGGACAATCGCATTCATCTGGTGGCAAGAAGCCGGGTGGAAATGGTGGATGTGGGGGAGATTGCCTCGGCATTTGACGGAGGAGGGCATCCGACTGCGGCCTCGGCCACCATCAAGGAGATGACGCTGATAGAGGCCAAAGAGAAGCTTCTTCGCCTTCTCAGGGAGCGGATTCGTCCCATGATCTATGCGCGGGATATCATGACTTCTCCGGTGAAGGCGATCTCGGACCAGTCCACGGTGGAGGGAACTGGGCAGATCATGAACCGCTTTTCTATCAATTCTCTGCCGGTGATGCACCGGGGTGAACTGGCAGGACTGATCAATCGGGAGACGATCGACCGGGCGCTCTATCACGGTCTTGGCGAATCCTCCGTGTCGGGATTCATGTTTGTCGATCCGCCCACGGTGAATCTGGACACCCCTCTGCCCCAGATTCAAAGGCTCATGGTGGAGTCCAATTTGGGGATCTTGCCCGTGGTGGAGCGGCGGCGCCTCGAAGGAGTCGTGACCCGCACCGATATGCTGAGGTTGACCTATGAGGATTTGGTGAGGAGACCCACATTTCTTCACGAGGTCGAGAAGGACCTCGGCCCCTATTTCACCCGAAGCCTGATCAATCTTTTGAACAGCCGGGTCCCGCCATTTCTATTGTCCCTTCTCCGCAGAAGCGGCGAGGTGGCCGATGAGGCCGGAGCCTCCGTCTATGTGGTGGGGGGCTTTGTTCGCGATCTACTCCTGGGGGTGAAGAATCTGGATATCGATTTGGTGGTGGAAGGGGACGGCATAGCTTATGCGGAGAAGCTGAGTGCCTGCCTGGGAGGTCAGGTACGGAGTCATCCTAAATTCGGCACGGCGGTCATTACCGAAAAAGACGGATTCCGGATTGACGTGGCCACTGCCAGGGCGGAGTATTATGAGCATCCGGCTGCCCTTCCAACGGTGGAGCATTCCTCCATCAAGACCGATCTGTATCGCAGGGATTTCACCATCAATACGATGGCGATCCGGCTCAACCTCCACGATTTTGGGGAGATCATCGACTTCTTCGGCGGCCAGAGGGACCTTCGAAAGAAGACCATTCGGGCCCTTCATAACTTGAGCTTCGTGGAAGATCCTACGCGAATGATCCGGGCCGTTCGGTTTGAATCTCGTTTCGGTTTCAAGATCAGCCGAGATACGGAGCAATTGATCAGGAACGCGGCCAAGATGAGTCTTCTGGATCGGGTTTCCGGGAGGAGGATCTTTGGGGAATTGTTGTTGATCTTTGGAGAGCCCCATCCCTCGGCGATCTTCCTCCGCCTGGAAGAGCTCCACCTCATGGATCTCCTATATCCAGGTTTCCACTTCGACCAGGCAAAAGCCAGCTCCTTTGCCCGGGTGGAAGAGGTCCTGGTCTGGTACCGGTTGCTCTATCGGAAGGAGCAGATCTCGATGGAGCAGATCCACTGCATGGCTTTGGTGGCAGATTTGGGTCCCTCTCAGGTGCGCAAGGTCATGAAGCGGCTGGACCTTCCTTCCAAGATGGCAGCCAGGATGCAGGCCGATCTGATGCATTTCCGGCGGTTGGCGAAGAAGCTGTCCCTGCGAGAAGATCGCTCCCCGAGCGGACTCTTTCGCCTTATGGCAAAAAGCTCGACTGAGGCCCTCCTCCTTCTCATGGCCTTGTGCAAAGAGGAAAGGACCAAGAAGATCGTGAGCGATTACCTGACGATCTACTCCCGGACTGCCACCCACCTTCGGGGCAAGGACCTGAAGGCCCTTGGAGTCAAGGCGGGGCCCATCTACAGGAAGATGCTGAACACTTTGCTTTATGCCCGCATAGACCGGAAGGTGGAGACGCGGGAGGAGGAGATGCGGCTCATTCAAAGGAAATTCAAGACCCATCTGCCTTCGCCTCCCGCTTCCATTTCTCGCCCCGCCTGAGGCTACCCTGATTGACAAAGCAGGTTGGGTCTGCTACCTTTTCCCAATTCCCCGAAGGGAGATCTTTGGCCTGTGATGGGCAATATTGCGTCCAAGATTGCTGAACTGAGCATCACCCTGCCCGCGGTGCTTCTTGCCATTACCGTCCATGAGTTCGCCCATGCCTGGCTGGCGAATCGTTTGGGCGACCCCACGGCACGCCTTGCAGGGAGACTCAATCTCAACCCTTTTTCCCACCTGGATCTCATTGGAGGCCTGGCCCTCCTCATCTTCCATTTCGGGTGGGCGAAGCCAGTCCCCATCAATCCCCTCTACTTCAGGAATCCGAGGCGAGGTATCCTTTTGACCTCTTTGGCGGGGCCGCTTGCCAATCTCCTGACAGCAGGAATTGCGGCTTTGGGGTATCGGGGTCTAATCCTGCTGGTCCTCTCCCTATCCTCGCCCCCACCTCTTCTTCCCAAGGTCCTGGATCCCTTGATCAGGATGCTGATGATGGCGGTCATCATCAACGTGGCCCTATTTGTTTTTAATCTCCTGCCCATTCCTCCCTTGGATGGCTCGAAGGTCGTTATGGGACTTCTCCCGCCCGCCCAGGCGACGGCCTTTGGAAGATTAGAACCCTATGGGATTTTCGTCCTGATGATCCTGATCCTGGTCGGGGCCATCGAAGCTGTGATCTGGACACCTGCCGCCTTGGTGATCCGTGTCCTAATCGGTACTTAGAAAGGGGAGATTTTCATCTCATGGAATTGAAACGGGTAGTAAGCGGAATGCGTCCCTCCGGGAAATTGCATTTGGGCCATCTGGTGGGCGCCCTGCAGAACTGGATGAGCCTTCAGGGCACCCATCAATGTTATTTCTTCGTGGCGGATTGGCATGCCTTGACCTCGGAATACGCCGATACCTCCCCAGTTAGGGAATACATTCGAGAGATCGCGATTGATTGGCTCAGCGCAGGCATCGATCCAGAGCAGGCTACCCTGTTCATTCAATCGCAGATTCCCGAGCATGCGGAATTTCACCTCCTCCTTTCTATGATTACCCCCCTCCCCTGGCTGGAGCGCAATCCCACTTACAAGGAGCAGTTGCAGGAGGTAGTCTCCAGGGATCTCTCGACCTACGGCTTCTTGGGGTATCCGGTCCTGCAAGCTGCGGACATCCTCATCTATAAGGCTCATTATGTCCCGGTGGGGGTGGATCAGATGCCCCACGTCGAGCTGACGCGGGAGATAGCGCGGAGGTTCAATTCCCTTTACGGCGAAACCTTGGAGATTCCCGAAGGGTTGCTCACTCAATTTCCCAAGGTTCCAGGGGTCGATGGTCGCAAGATGAGCAAGAGCTATCAGAATTTCATCCTGCTTTCTGACTCCCCCGAGGAGATCCGGGGCAAGGTAAGACCGATGGTAACCGATCCTGCTCGGGCCCGGAGGAATGATCCCGGCAACCCGGATGTCTGTCCGGTCTTCGATCTCCATCGGGTCTTCACCCCTTCACCGGAACATCCGGCATTGATCCAAGGCTGCCGGACTGCCGGCATTGGATGTCTGGACTGCAAAGAGGTGCTTCTCGGGTATCTCATCGGCTCAGTGGAGGGAATCTATGCCCGAAGACAGGAGCTGGCCAGGAATCCCCAGCGCATTGAGGAGATCCTAAAGGAAGGATCGCGGAAGGCGCGGCGAGAGGCAGCCTTGACCCTGAGTCAGGTCAAAGAGGCGATGCGAATATAGGATGCCTGCATGGGCTTGACCCTGAGGAAGGGGTATGCTACCTTGCTGGAAAAGGGAAAGGAATCAGGACCGATCTTATGTTTCAAGATCCATTAGAAGAAGGCCTCTCTTTTGACGACATCCTCGTGCTCCCGGCCAGGTCGGAGGTCTTGCCCCAAGACGTGGAGATCTCTACCCGCCTGACTCGGGAGATTCGAATCAACACCCCGATCGTCAGCGCAGCAATGGATACGGTAACGGAGTCCGGGATGGCCATTGCCTTAGCCCAGGAGGGGGGAATCGGGATCATCCATCGGGCTCTCTCTCCCTCGGAACAGGCCGCTGAGGCAGACAAGGTCAAAAAATCGGAGAGCGGCATGATCAGGGATCCCATCACCGTCTCCCCCGACCAGAAGATCGCGGAAGTCTTGAAAATCATGGAGCGGTATCACATCTCCGGGGTCCCGGTCACCGAAAAGGGGAAGTTGGTGGGGATTTTGACCAACCGAGATCTGCGCTTTGAAACGCGGATGGACCTCCAGGTTTCGCAGGTCATGACCAAGGAAAATCTCATCACCGTCCCGGTGGGCACAACATTGGAGGCGGCGAAGGAGATCCTTCATCGCCATCGCATCGAGAAGCTGCTGGTGGTGGATGATGATTTTCACCTGCGCGGTCTGATCACGATCAAGGACATCCAGAAACGGATCAAGTACCCGAATGCCTGCAAGGATGAGATGGGGAGGTTGCGGGTGGGTGCAGCCATCGGGACCGGAGAGGAAGGGCTGGAGAGGGCAGAGTTGCTCCTCAGGGCCGGCGTCGATCTGTTGGTGATCGATACCGCCCATGGCCATTCCCTGGGGGTGATTCAGGCGGTGAGATCCGTCAAGAAACGATTCCCGGATATTCCGTTGATTGCCGGGAACATTGCCACCGCGGAAGCGGCTGAGGAATTGATAGCGGCCGGGGTCGATGGCCTGAAGGTGGGAATGGGCCCCGGCTCCATTTGTACTACCAGGATCATCGCGGGAGCGGGGGTCCCTCAGGTGACTGCAATCCACCAGTGTGCTTCCGTAGCCAATAGGAAGTCCATACCGATCATCGCCGATGGAGGAATCAAATTCTCCGGAGATATCACCAAGGCGATTGCTGCGGGGGCCTCTTCGGTGATGATTGGCGGCATCTTCGCGGGAACCGATGAAAGCCCTGGGGAAACGGTCCTCTTTCAAGGAAGAAGTTACAAGGTATATCGTGGTATGGGCTCGTTGGGCGCCATGCAGCGAGGGGGTGGGGACCGGTACTACCAAACTGAGGTGGAAGAGAGGAAACTGGTGCCCGAGGGCATTGAAGGGAGGGTTCCCTACAAAGGATCGCTGGCCGCCGTCGTTTACCAATTGGTTGGAGGTCTACGGGCAGGAATGGGCTATTGTGGCTGCCGAACGATCGAAGAGCTGCGGAGCCATGCGAAGTTCATCAAGATCTCTCCCTTGGGCCTCAAGGAAAGTCATGTCCATGATGTGATCATCACCAGGGAAGCGCCCAACTACCGGCTGGAATAGACAATAGACTGGCGGGAAGGTCACATCCGAAGTTCTTCGAAGTTGAGGTTTCAGCGCTCAGGGGATGAGGGGAGCCGGCAAATGATTAGATAGACGTGGGCCGATTTTCTTCTCATCCCAACTCACCCATTTTCCACTCCTGGCTCTTTATCGACCTGATTGCCATAAGGTATCGCCGTGGCAGACATCCATGCAGAAAAAGTAGCGATTCTCGATTTCGGCTCTCAATACACCCAGCTCATCGCCCGATGCGTCCGAGAGGCGAAGGTGTATTGCGAGATCTTTCCTTACCATACTCCGTTGGCGACCCTTTCCAATCTGTCTCCCCGGGGCCTCATCCTGTCCGGGGGACCCTCGAGCATCTATGAGCCGAACGCACCGGTCTGTGAACCGGCCCTCTTTGATCTTCCGATTCCCATCCTGGGGATCTGTTACGGAATGCAGCTGATGGCTCATTTGCTGGGAGGAAAGGTCTCCGGCCACGACCACCGCGAATATGGGCGGACTCAGTTCTTCGTTGATGAACCGGGAGATCTCTTCCATGGTTTGCCTGCCGAGTTGGCGGTCTGGATGAGCCACCAGGATCAGATTGTCCATATGCCACCGGGGTTTTCGGCGATCGGGCATACGGTGAACACGAAACTGGCGGCCATTCGAAGGGGAAGACACCTTTTCGGCCTCCAGTTCCACCCGGAGGTTGTGCATACCCCGCAGGGGAAAAAGATCCTGAGGAACTTCCTCTACCGTATCTGTGGTTGTTCGGGGGGATGGGATATGAAGGCCTTCGTGGAGTCCTCGGTGGCCCATATCCGGAGTCGGATCGGGAGGGAGAAGGTGATCACGGCCCTGAGTGGCGGGGTGGACTCCTCCGTGGTCGCCCTCCTGGTGCATCGGGCGGTGGGCGATCAATTGACTTGCATCTTCGTGGATAATGGTCTGATGCGCAAATCAGAGGTAGAGACGATCGCTTCGGCCTTTGCCCAACATTTCCATCTCCGAGTTCGCTCGGTTCAAGCCAAGCGGCGCTTTCTGGAGAAGATCGGGGGGATCATGGATCCGGAGGAGAAACGGAGGAGGATTGGGGAGGAATTCGTTCGGATCTTCGAGGAAGAGGCGGCCCAATTGGGAGGAGTCTCGTATTTGGCGCAGGGAACTCTCTATCCGGATGTGATCGAGAGCACCTCGGTCAGGGGGCCCTCCTCCACCATCAAGACGCACCATAATGTGGGAGGCCTCCCGGAGAGGATGAGTTTCTCCCTGGTGGAGCCTCTGCGGGAGCTGTTCAAGGATGAAGTGAGAGAAGTGGGTCGCGAATTGGGGCTTCCCGAGGAAATCCTCAATAGACACCCGTTCCCCGGTCCCGGGCTGGCGGTTCGCATCTTGGGCGAGGTGACGGAGGAGCGGCTGCAGATCCTCAGAGAGGCAGACTGGATCATGGAGGAAGAAATCAAGAGGGCAGGCCTGTACCATCAATTGTGGCAGGCTTTTGTCGTTCTCCTTCCTGTAAGGAGCGTAGGGGTGATGGGAGATGGACGGACCTACGAAAATGTGGCGGCCATCCGGGCGGTCACCAGCTCGGATGGGATGACGGCCGACTGGGCCCGCTTGCCCTACGAGGTCATGGCCCAACTTTCGAGTCGGATCACGAACGAAGTGAAGGGGATCAATCGGGTCGTCTATGACATCACCAGCAAGCCGCCGAGTACCATCGAGTGGGAGTGAGATCTGCTCATCGGATGGAGTAGAATGTCTTAGCTGTTGATCGTTGGGAGCTTCTATGCAACATTCGGATTTCGTTCACCTTCATGTCCATTCTCAATACAGCCTCCTGGACGGCGCGTGCCATCTGGAGCGCCTCATCGCCAAGGCGAAAGAGCATCGGATGCCGGCACTGGCCGTTACCGACCATGGAAATATGTTTGGGGCCATTGACTTCTATCATCGTGCCATGAGTCAGGGCATCAAGCCCATCATCGGCTGTGAAGTCTACGTGGCCCCTGGCAGCCGCTTCGACCGGGTCTCTCCGGGAGGGGCCCAGGATGCATCCTATCACCTCACCGTCCTGGCCAAAGACCACCATGGTTATCAGAACCTGATGAAGCTGGTCACCCTGGGTTATCTGGAGGGCTTCTACTACAAGCCACGAATCGACAAGGAGACGTTGGCCCAACACCACGAGGGCCTGCTGGCCCTTTCCGGGTGCCTGAAGGGGGAAATGGCCAGCCTGCTGGCAGTGGGAAGGGAAGAGAAAGCCATGGCGGCTGCCCAGGAATATCGGGAGATATTGGGAGATGGGAACTTCTATCTGGAGATTCAGGATCAGGGAATCAAGGGACAGCGGGAGATCGACCAGGCATTGATTCGCATGGGGAAGGCTCTCGATCTTCCCCTGGTGTGCACCAATGATGTCCACTACTTGCTGGCCCAGGATGCCAAGGCGCACGACCTCCTCCTTTGCATCCAGACCGGGAAAACAGTCAGGGATGAGGACCGCCTCCGACTCTCTTCGGAAGAGTTCTTCTTCAAGTCCCCCCAGGAGATGCGCAGTCTTTTTCAGGAGATCCCCCAGGCCTTGATGAATACGGTAGAGATCGCGGAACGGTGCAATCTGGACCTCTCCTTCGAGAGGACCTACCTCCCCCATTATCAGGTTCCGGAAGGCTTCAGCCTGGACAGCTATCTTGCCCATCTGGCGTCCGAAGGGGCGCAATCTCGCTATGGGACGATCACTCCTGCCATACAGGAGCGGTTGGGCCTGGAGCTTTCCGTGATAGAGAAAGCACACTATGCGGGCTATTTCCTGGTGGTGTGGGACTTCATACGATTTGCCCGGGAAAAGAAGATACCCATAGGACCGGGCAGGGGTTCAGCGGCCGGCTCGGTGGTGGCCTATTCTTTGGGAATTACCGGGATTGACCCTTTGCGCTATGGGTTGTTCTTCGAGAGATTCCTGAATCCGGAGCGAATCAGCATGCCTGACATCGATATCGACTTTTGCGATGAAAGGCGGGACGAGGTCATCGATTATGTGACCCACAAATATGGCTCCGAGAATGTGGCCCAGATCGTCACCTTTGCCACCCTGGGGGCAAAGGCCATCATTCGGGATGTGGGGCGGGCCATGGGTATGCCCTATTCCGAGGTCGATAAGATTGCCAAGCTGGTGCCTCCCGCCTTGAATATCACCCTGGATGAGGCCTTGACCCAGAGTCCTCAGCTCCGCAAGCTCGCGGAGGTAGGATCCGAGGTGAATGAGCTTGTCTCCGTCGCCCGCACTTTGGAGGGCCTCACTCGCCATGCCTCCACCCATGCAGCAGGGGTAGTCATCTCCGGTCGACCCCTCATCGAACACTGTCCTCTCTACAAGGGGAGCCGGGGAGAAATCACGACCCAATATGCCATGCTCGATCTGGAGAAGATCGGGCTCTTGAAGGTAGATTTCCTGGGGCTTCGCACCCTGACCGTCATCTCCCACACCCTGGATCTCATCTCCCAGACCCGGAAATGAGAGGGTGCCCATAGAGGAGATTCCCCTGGATGATCCTGCGACCTTTCAACTCTTGGGGGAGGCAAGGACCGCAGGGATCTTCCAGCTGGAAAGCAGTGGAATGCAGGACCTTTTGCGCAAGCTGAAACCGGGGAGAATGGAGGATATCATTGCATTGGTGGCCCTCTACCGCCCGGGGCCCATGAATATGATCGACGATTTCATCCAGAGGAGGCACGGAAAGGTGAAGGTCCGCTATGACCATCCGGCCATGGAGAAGGTGCTGCAGGAGACCTACGGCATTATGGTCTACCAGGAGCAGGTCATGCAGATCGCCTCCGAGTTGGCCGGATTCAGCCTGGGAGAGGCGGATATTCTCCGGAGGGCCATGGGAAAGAAAGATCCGGAGATGATGGATCGACAGCGCAAGAAGTTCCTCCAGGGTGCCAAGGGCCGCGGGATTTCGGAGGGCAAGGCGGAGAAAATCTTCGATCAGATGACCCAGTTCGCTGGGTACGGATTCAACAAGTCCCATGCCGCCGCCTATGCGATGATTGCCTATCGGACGGCTTACCTCAAGGCCAATTACCCAGTAGAATTCATGACGGCACTCCTCACCTCGGAACGGGAGAATACAGACAAGATCGTGAAGTATTTTGAAGAATGCCGTCAAATGAAGATTTCCGTCCTGCCTCCCGATATCAATCGATCGGGGAGCTATTTCCAGGTGGAGGGAGATGAGATCCGTTTCGGGCTGGCGGCGGTGAAGAACGTGGGAGAGACTGCTATACAGGCAATCTTGTCCGCCCGTTCCCACCAGGGAAGCTTTGCCTCGCTTTTCGATCTCTGCGAGTCCGTGGATCTCCGAGTGGTGAATCGGAGGGTCATTGAGAGCCTCATCAAATCTGGCGCCCTGGATTGGTTGGGAGGCAAGAGGTCTCAGATGGCGGCATCCTTGGATCGGGCAATGGAGATGGGCTCCTCTCTGCAGAGATCCAAAATGGAAGGACAGAGGTCTCTCTTGGACCTGATCGCGAAAGACGAGGGAGTCTCAAAGAGGGTCCCCGATCTTCCCGAATTGGAGGAATGGCCCGCCACCCAAGTGCTGGCGATGGAGAAAGAGGTTTTGGGGTTTTACCTGAGCGGCCACCCGTTGCGCGATTTCGAGGATCAGATCAAAAGGTGGGCCACCTGCAACATCATCGATCTCTCCGCGGCGAAGGATAAAGACCGGTTAACCCTTTGTGGCGTTGTGGGAAATGTCAAGAAGATCCAGACTAAGAATGGAGGACAGATGGCATTCATGAGCCTGGAGGATCTCTCGGGATCGGTTGAGGTCGTTGTATTTCCGGAGGTCTACGCGGATGCTGCGCCCTTCTTGGTCAGGGATTTACCCCTGATGGTGGTGGGAAATGTGGATATCACCGAGGATGCGATCAAGGTATTGGCCCAGGAGATCTCCCCTCTTTCCGAGGGCAGGCGGAAAAGCTCCTCCAGGGCGGATGTGTATTTGAAGCATCCCGGTGGCCCCCCCCACCTTCTGGTGGATTTGCGAGAGATCTTGGGTCGCCATGCAGGGGAATGTCCGGTTTTCCTCCACATCGCCTCAGATCAGGGAAGAGAAACGGTCGTCGCTGCCGGAAACCGCTTCCTGGTTTCTCCGGATGAGGGGCTAAAGAGGGAACTGGAAGCACTGTTAGGGGATGAATGCGTAAGGTTTGCCTGAGGGAGAAGAAGTGGCTGAATTCGTTTTGGACTTTGAACGGCAGGTGGTCGATTTAGAGAACAAGATTAAGGAAATCAAAAACTTGGCAGCCTCCGAGAAGGTCGACCTCAGCGGGGAAGTCAGGATATTGGAGCGGAAGGCGGCGAGGCTCTGCAAAGAGGTGTATCGGCGACTCACTCCCTGGCAGCGGACCCAGCTGGCCCGCCATCCCAATCGTCCCTACACCCTCGACTACATTCGCCTCTTGATGACGGATTTCATGGAGCTGGCGGGGGATCGAACCTTCTCTGAAGATCGTGCGATCGTAGGAGGTCTGGCCAGGTTGGATGGTCAGCCCCTGGTAATCATTGGTCATCAGAAGGGGAGGGATACCAAGGAGAACCTGCTTCGAAATTTCGCAATGCCGCACCCCGAAGGCTATCGTAAAGCGCTGCGGCTGATGAAACTGGGGGAGAAATTCGGCAAGCCCATCGTGACCTTCATCGATACCCCCGGGGCCTACCCTGGGATCGGGGCGGAAGAAAGGGGGCAGGCGGAAGCGATCGCTCGGAACCTCCGGGAGATGGCCGAGCTGAAAGTTCCGACGGTCGTGGTGGTGACCGGAGAAGGAGGCTCAGGCGGGGCCCTGGCCTTAGGGGTGGGAGATACGATCCTGATGCTGGAGTACTCGATCTATTCGGTCATTACCCCTGAGGGGTGCGCAGCCATCCTCTGGAGGGACAGCACGAAGGCCCCGGATGCAGCCCAGGCCCTGGGCCTCACCGCGGGGACCTTGAAAGAGCTGGGCATCATCGACGAAATCGTGCCCGAGCCCGAGGGAGGAGCCCATCGAGATCCTGTGGGTGCTGCCGCCTTCCTGAAGGACTATCTGGTTCGCCATCTCAACGCGCTCCAGGAGATGAAGCTATCGGAACTCTTGGAGAAGAGGTATCAGAAACTGAGAAGAATGGGTAAGTTCGGCGGTGACTGAGAATGGGGGCGCAAGAGGCCTGTAAGAGGATCCCCTTCTTTTCCTCTCTGCCCCAGAGAGGGCAAGAGGAGATCGTGGCTCCTCTCCTTCAGGAGGAGCGATATCGGCAGGATGAGTACCTCTTTTATGAGGGAGATCCTGCGCAGGGCCTATTTATCGTGGAAGAGGGCCAGGTAAAGATCATCAAACATTCGCCCCGGGGCAAGGATATGATCCTCCGTCTGCTGGGGCCGGGCGAGATGTTCGGCGAAGTGGCGGCCTTCGATGGAGGTCCATCCCCGGCCTCCGCTCAGGCCTTTGAAGATACCACCGTTTTCCACCTACCCCAGAGAGATTTTTTGCGCCTCCTTCACGAATACCCCTCCGTCGCCTTGCTGGTCATCGAAGATTTGGGACGTAAGCTGCGGGATGCCCATGACCTCATACGGGCCTTGACCACCGATACGGTGGAGAAGCGCATCGCGACCGTCCTATTGAAGCTGGCGGAGAAGTTGGGCAGGCCAGAGGAGAGGGGGATCCGCCTGAAAATCCAGCTGAGCCGCCAGGATCTGGCGGATATGGCGGGGACCACGATTGAAACCGCCATCCGGGTCCTGAGCAAATTCAGCAAAGAGCAGCTGCTGATGAAAGAGGGGAAATACATCATCGTCCTTGACCGGGGAGCCCTTGCCTCGCTGAGTCGATCCCCCTCGGTCCGGTGACATGGGCCTTATCAATGCCGACCTTGATTGATCCCTTTTCTCGCAGGATCGATTATTTGAGGATCTCGGTCACGGATCGCTGTAATCTGCGGTGCCTCTATTGTATGCCTTCCCGCGGGGTGAGGGTGATCCCTCGGGAGGAGGTGCTCCACTACGAAGAGATCCATCGTCTCATCCGGTTGGCCGTTGCCTTAGGGGTGAAGAAAGTTCGGATCACCGGAGGAGAACCGCTGGTCCGCTCGGGGATCGTTTCCTTCATCTCCTCCCTCTCCGAGCTTGAAGGCCTGGATGACATCTGCCTCACCACCAATGGAACGCTATTGGAGACACTTGCCCGCCCTCTCCGGGAAGCGGGCCTCAAGCGGGTCAATGTGAGCATGGATACCCTGGATCCCAAGAAATATGCCCATATCACCCGGGGAGATGGGCTTCCCCAGGTTTGGAGAGGGATCTACCGGGCTCTGGAGGAGGGATTGACGCCCCTCAAGATCAATATGGTGGTCATTCGGGGCCTAAATGACGAGGAACTGGAGGATTTTGCCCGATTGACCCTTTCAGAGCCCATCAACCTCCGCTTCATCGAATTCATGCCCGTAGGCGGACGGGGCTTCTGGAGGCCAGAGCGAGTCGTAAAACTGGAGGAGATCAAGAAGGGGCTGAAGCACCTGGGGCAATTGGAGCCAACCAAGGTAAGAGGGAATGGTCCAGCCCGCTATTTCTACCTCCCTGGCGCCCGCGGGACCCTCGGATTCATTGGAGCCTTTAGCGACCACTTCTGCTCCTCCTGCAATCGGATGAGGATCACTTGTGACGGGCGACTGCGGCCTTGTCTCTTTTCCGATTCCGAGTTTGACCTGAGGGCTGGCCTGCGCAGCGGCTTTCCAGACGAAGAATTGACAGCGCTTTTCCTCCGCGCCAACCAGGTGAAGCCCCTTTGCCATTCCCTGAGGGAAAACCCGGACAGACACTGGATGAGACCCATGTCCGAAATCGGTGGCTAAGCTGGCAAATTTATCCTTGACGAGAGAGGGATTCAGATGTATGTTCTAAACGTGGAAGAAGGATGACTAAGTTCATAGCCTACAATCTACATTTGCTCCCATTTACCTTCCGCGATTTATCTTCTATCCGCCCCACCCCTTCTATTTCCCAGGATCCTCAGATTCGATCGTTCCATCGGAGCGCTGAACAGATCATTCATTTTTGCCATGGAAAGGAGCCGTTCTATGGGAGAAACCGAAGCAGAACTCTTTGTCCGCCTCAAGGAGGAGCACTTGGAGTTTCGCCGCCTTGCGGAAAAGCATCGGGAGTATGACCTTAAGATCGGGGAGTTCGATCGCATCTATTACCTGACCAGCGAGCAGGAACGGAAACGTAAAGAACTCCAGAAGATGAAGCTCAAGATCAAGGATCAGATGTACGTCATCATGCGGCAATATCGAAGCAAATGAACCCCTTTACCCATTTGGATTCCGAAGGCAGGGCTTTCATGGTGGACGTGAGCCGGAAGCCCGAGACGCTGCGCGAGGCAATTGCCAAGGGCTCGATCCGGTTGGCCAAGGAGACCCTGCAGGCGCTTCAGGACAAGAGGATCCCCAAGGGTGATGTCCTGGCGGTCGCCAAGATCGCCGGTATTATGGCCGCCAAAAGCTGCTCCTTTCTCATTCCCCTCTGTCATCCCCTTCTCTTATCTAACGTAGATGTGAGCTTCAAAGTCAACTCCGAAGAGAACAAGATTGAGATCGAATCCCGGGTGAATACCGTCGGGCGCACCGGCGCGGAGATGGAAGCCTTGACCGCGGTGTCAGTGGCTGCCTTGGCCATTTATGACATGTGCAAGGCGGTGGACAAAGAGATGACCATCGGCGAGATCCGACTGATTTTCAAGAAGGGAGGAAGAAGCGGCACTTATCGAAAGGCCCGATAGCCGGGCCCAAGATCCCTCCCTAAAGAGGAGATGAGTATATGGAATTTCCTTCCCCGGCTCCGTCCCCTCGATCCCTTCTCCTGTTTTCCCCCCTCTTCTCTCATTATCATTATGGTCCTTCTCACCCCTTGAAAAATGAAAGGCTGGCCCTCACCTTCCGCCTCATCCAAGCCTATGGACTCGATCATTTGGAGCGGGGTCAGGTCCAGGAGCCGAGGCCGGCGGAAGAGGCGGAGGTGCTACTCTTCCACCATGCGAAATATCTGGAGGCCTTGCGGAAAGTCGAGGAAGGCACGTTTTTCCCGGACGCCTACAGCTATGGCCTGGGAACCCCCGATAATCCCATATTTCCCGGGGTCTATTCGTGGTCCCTCCTGGTAACCGGGGCTTCTCTTTCAGCCGCCCGGGCATTGGAGGAGGGTTTCGATTTCGCCTTCAATCCGGCGGGCGGGCTGCACCATGCGCATGCGGCGAGGGCATCCGGTTTCTGTTATATCAACGACCCGGTGGTGATGATCCATGATCTCCTGAGGGGAGGAAGGCGGGTTGCCTATCTGGATCTGGACGCGCACCATGGGGATGGGGTGCAGGAGGCATTCTATGAGACCGATCAAGTCTTGACCATCTCGCTCCATGAGTCCGGCCACACCCTCTTTCCGGGTACAGGATTTGCACAGGAAATCGGCAGAGGGAAGGGAATGGGATATGCGGTCAACCTTCCGTTCTATATGGGAACCGATGACGAGATCTTCCTCTGGGCATTTGAAGAGATCGTGCCGCCATTGATCTCTTTCTTCAAGCCAGATGTGCTCGTGACCCAGTTGGGGGTGGATACGCATCGCTCCGATCCTCTGAGCAATCTGTCGCTTACGATTCAAGGGTTCGCAGCGGCGGTGAGCCGGATTCGGAGGATGGCTGGTAAATGGATCGCCCTGGGCGGCGGCGGATATAACCTCAATAACGTCCCGCGGGCCTGGACCTGGGTTTGGGCGATCATGAACGATCAAGATTTGGATCCGAATATCCCGAAGGGATTCCTGGATTCCGCAAAGGCCATGGGCTTTACGGAGAATTCCCTGTGGGATCCGCCCCTTAAGCAAGACGGCTTCTCCAAGGAGCGCGCCACCAGATTTGCTCAGGAGCAGGTTGAATCCATCGAGAAGACCCTATTCCCCATTCATGGGATGAGGGGGTAGGGGAGGGGTGAGAGCATCGCCGATGAGATATCGCAGCCGTCCGAATTCGATGGTTGACAACCGGAACGGGGCAAGGTAAATAGTCCATGAGAGGGGAATCGTTGGCAGTAGCGGATGAATTCGTAAGCCTTTGCCTTGGTGGGGAGAGATACGGTTTTGGGGGACTATAACCTTCAACCGATTGATTTCATCTGATGGGAAGGGAGGACTCCGATGGAGCCAATTAGGATCGTATTGCGCTACCTGGACGGCAGGATTGTCAAGGGCTATACCCAGGATTTCAATCCAGGCCGGCCCTCTTTTCATCTCCATAAAGATCCTGCGGGGTCTTCGAGCGATCAGCCGGTTCAACTGGAGATGAAGGAGCTGAAGGCGGTGTTCTTTGTAAAAACCTTCGAGGGCAACCGGAGTTATAACGAGCGAAAGGAATTTGGTGAGGGCGATCGACCTCAGGGCCGTAAGGTGGAGGTCACTTTCGTGGATGGGGAGCAGATGCAGGGATCCACTGTGGGCTACGATCCCGGGCGCCCCGGCTTTTTCCTCTTCCCTGCGGATCCTGACAGTAACAATATCAGAATATTCGTGGTCTCCGCGGCGGTAAAAGACTTTCGTTACCTGTGATGGGTCGATCCTTTTGCGGATGAGCCCGTGGGATGGGGCCGCCCGATAGTGATGGATTCTCCGTCTCCGGCTTAAGGGACTCGCAGGAGAAATGGATGGGCCAATGGGGGACTGGGACTTGGCCTGAATCGACAAGCGGGGAATAGGGCCCGCTCATCCTGTCAGGGCCGAGGGGGCTTCCTTTTTCCAAGATATCCCCCCGATCTGCATAAACTCTATCTTTCATAATCAGACCCTTTTTACATTTTCTTCTTTGTTCTTCTTTGTTCTTCTTGCGAGCCATTGCCTGCCCAATAGACCCTGCTTATTCTTGGCTCCCAATTCGGAACCAATCCACTCAGGCACAGAAAATCGCATAGCAAACCTTTGCTCTTTCCAAACTTGGAGAAGGCGAAAGATTTCCCTTGACAACTCATCAAATGATGAGTATAAGGGACGAAGAGAAAAGAGGAAAAGGGTATGGATCTTACACCGAGGCAACGACAGATCCTGCGTTTTCTCCAGAGTTTTATGGCGGAGCAGGGCTACCCGCCCACCGTGCGGGAGATCGCCTCTCATTTTCATATCGATTACCGCGCGGCCATCGACCATCTGCGGGCCCTGGAGAAGAAGGGAAGCCTGGCACGTTCCTCCAAGTCCAGGGGCATCCAGATCCTTCGACCTTTCTCTGTGGTGCAGCATATCCCGGTGCTGGGGAAAGTGGCGGCAGGGCCTCCCTTGGAGGCGGTGGAGGAGATCGAGGGAGCCATTCCCGTGCCCGCGGAATGGGCCCAGGGGTCTGACCTTTTCATCGTCCGGGTGGACCGGGAGGGGATGAGCATGTCCCCCACCATCCTGCCTCAGGACTACCTGTTGGTGAAGCAAGGTGCCTTTTCGGAGGAAGGGGCCATCATCTTAGCGATGATCGATGGGGAGGCCACGGTGAAGAGGCTCTTCCGGGAGAAAGGCTACATCCTGCTGAGGTCGGATAACCCGGACATGCCCCCCATTCGGGTCGCGGAGGGCGAGAAGAATTTTCGCATCCTGGGGAAGGTGGTCGGGGTGGCCTATCGCAAGCTGTGAGCGATCCCATGACAGAAGCAAGGATTAAGAGAAGCAGAGGGGAGCTCTTCCTTTTTTTGGATCTTCCCGATCTCCCCGGGGGAAAGCGGGCACGAACAGCCTTGGTCATGGGAGAGCGGGCGGAGGCTCTCACCGTCTATCTCTCTGCCCTGGCGGCCTCCCGGGGGCTCCAGGTCCTGGTGGCCGATGGGGCCAACGCCTTTGATCCTTATCTCGTTTCCAAGTTTGCCCGAAGAGAAGGTTTGCCTCCCGAGGAGTTGCTGAAAAAGATCTGGGTAGCCCGGGCCTTCACCTGCCACCAGCTGGTTACCCTCACCCGAGAGCGCCTGGATCCGATGGTTCCTCCCGAAGCTCCTCTCCTGATCTCCCTCCTGGGGCCCTGTACCCTGTTCTTCGACGAGGATGTGCCCGAGAAAGAAGCGACCCTCCTCTTCCGGAGGATGCTGGCCAAGATAGAGGAAATGAGCCAGGGCGGCATCTCTTTCTTGATGAGCCAGTCTTTTTCCGGATTCCACAGGGGCCGTGGCTTTCTCTTGCAGGAGCTGATGCGTTTTTCCGATGCCGTCCTGAGGCTGAAGTCCTCTCCCGATTCCCTGCAGGTGGCCTGGGACAAGCCGCCCCTGGCGCTGCGGAGGCCATGGGAGGCCTTCGAGCAGTTCAAAGAGATTGCGTGATAGGAGAAACCCATGGGCCGGACGGTTTTGCCTTTCAGCCAGGTTCTGCAGAGGGAGTATGAGGAATGGAAGAAGTTCCGGCGGGCCCTGCGCAAGGAAGACCAGGAGGCCTTCGACCGCCTGTTCGACCGGGCCAAGCTTCATGTCCAGGCTGCGGCCTACGCCTCCCCTCCCTGGCCCCTGGAGTCCATCCTCCTATCGATCTGCCTGGAACATGAAAATGTCTGAGCTCATGGAGAAGTTGAAGAAAAGCTAAAACTGAGGCAGGCTGAAGTGAGCGGCTCCAATTTAGGCACTTTAGTCATTTAGCATTTTTTGAATGGAACTAAGGATGGCTCCTGGATGTTTATCCCCTCCACGACCGGATGATCCTTGTGGATCCGCACGGTCCGAGGGGAAACCCTTCGCCTCGAAGACCCTTTCCGCTTTCCCATCTAGCTTCCGGAAGAGGAGAACCCTGGAGCGGCTGGCCGAGGCGGCGGTGCGGAAGGGTTTTGCCGCGGACTGCTCCTGGGAGGAGAGGAGGGAATTCTGGAGCGGAAAGGAGGTCGAAGTGCTCGCCCTACAGATCTCCGACTATGACCGCCTTCCCCGGCTTCTGCGCCGGCTTCCTCCCTGGAGGAGACGTTTCCTTTTTCAACTGCGATATCCCCTTGGGCCAGTATTATCTATACAGCCGGGGCATCTTTCCCTCTGGGGCGCTGCGCCGTGGAATGCGACGGCGGGCGGCTGCAGAGCGATTCAGCCCCTGGAGTCCCCCTGGGAACTGGATTATACGGTTCCGGATTTGTCCGCCATGGAAATTTCCCTGGAGGGGAGCCATCTTCTTCCCTTCGGCAAGGGAACGCCCTGTCGGTCCGCATGCGACGGGCAATCCCGGGTCTTCGAGCCGGAATCTCCGGAAGAGCTGCTCCGGGAATCGGCCGCCTCTCTGCAGCGTCATGACCCGGACCTCATCGTTACCGATCACGGGGACTCTTTCCTCATCCCTTCTCTGCTCCGGCTCTCACAGAAGATGGCGGGTACCTCTGCGCTTCGACCGGGAGCCGACGCCCATCCGGCGGGCCATCGTCACGGAAGGGCGCTCCTACTTTACCTATGGGCAGATCGTTTACAACGCGCCGGACTATCCCTTCTTCGGCCGGCTGCATATCGACCGGGAGAACTCCTTCTTTTTCTCGGCCACGGGATGGGAGGGGATCGTGGAGAGCGGCCCGGCTCTCCAAGATCCCATCCAGCGCCTGGCCCGGCGCTCGGCTCGGGCACGGCCATCAGCTCCATGCAGCTCGACCGGGCGTTCAGGATCGAGATCCTGATCCCCTGGCGCAAGGGCGAGCCGGAGAAGTTCAAGACCGCCTGGGATCTCCTCGTGGCGGACAAAGGGGGGCTTACGTTTCAGCCCATCCTGGGGATGCACGACCACGTGGCCGAGATCGACTTCTCCTCCATGTATCCCACGATCATGGTGCGGCACAACATCTCGGCGGAGACGATCCTCTGCGACTGCTGTCCCGCTCCCAAGGTGCCCGAGGCGGGGTACAACATCTGCGAGAAGAGGGAAGGGCTGATTCCCAGGACCCTGCGGCCGATCCTGGAGAGGCGGAGGGAGTTCAAGGCGCGGATGAAGAATCTTCAGGGGGCGGAGAGAGAAGTGTATTCGCGGAAGCAGACCGCCCTCAAATGGCTGCTGGTCGTCTGCTTCGGGTACTTGGGGTACCGGAACGCCCGGTTCGGGCGGATCGAGGCCCATGAAGCGGTTACCGCCTACGGGCGGGAAAAACTTCTCCTGGCCAAGGAGATCAGCGAGGCCCGGGGATTCCGGATGCTCCACGCCCTCACCGATGCCGTGTGGATCACGAAACCGGGCATGACCCGGGCGGAGGTCTTGGACCTTTGCGCCGAGATCGGAAAGGCGGCGGAGGTGCCCATCGAACTGGAAGGGATCTACAAGTGGGTCGTCTTCCTGCCTTCCAAGATGAGACAGGATTTTCCCGTGGCTACCCGCTATTTCGGGGCCTTCGAAGACGGCAAGATCAAGGCGCGGGGACTGGCCTTCCGCCGCGACGACACGCCGCCTCTGATCAAAGAGGCGCAGGAAAAGATGCTGCAAGTCTCTCAGCTCCTGCAAGGACAGCCGGGAGTATCGGGAGAAGGAGCCGGGAAGTGCGGGAGGTTTTGAAGGAGTACGAGATCCGCCTGCAGAGCGGGGAGGTCCGGAACGAAGATCTGCTCGTGGCCAAGAGCGTCCGCCAGAAGAGTAAACGAGTACAAGGTGGCAAATCACACCGCCCTTGCCCTGCAGCAGTTGGAGAGGCGGGCATCGAGATCCATCCCGGAGAGAAGGTCCATTACCTGATGAAGGACTACGGGGTCGAAGAACAAAGGAGACCGCGTCCGCGCCTACCCCTTCGTCAGCGCCGATGATTTTTACGATGAAGAAAAATATGAAGAACTGCTCCTGGATGCGGCGGAGGAAGTGCTATGCAGTCTATCATATCCTTTGCAAGCTTGATTTCCTGGAAACACAGATGATAAGCTTCCCATGTTCTGGACTATCCCTTCCAACCCTTCCAATCCAGTTGGACCATATCCAGGGCCTGCAATCGGGGCCACCCGAGAGCCAAGACTCTTGGACCGCCTACGCAAGGCTTTGCAAGCCTGTCATGATAGCAAGCGGACCGAGCAAGCCTATGTCGTGTGGATCAAGCAGTTCGTCTACCTCCACAATCTAAGGCACCCGGGGGAAATGGGTTCGGAAAAGGAAGCTCTACGGAGCGCGCCAGAATCATACGTTGCATTCGGCTGTGGAAGCAGTAAGCGTGTGTTTTCAATTCCCTTCTCAGATTTCGAGTCATGGCTCGAGGGATTGTGGACCACGCAAAACAAAAAGACGATCAGTATGACTGGCATGTCGCGATTTATGGAACAGGGGATCAGTATACCCTGCACCGCAAGAGGGACCAGAAAAACATTGATCTTACACAGTATGTCTTGGCAAAAGATGTCTAACCATCGTCTCCACGGGATCGCCGAAAAAACCGGCTCCCGGTGAACCACAGGTTAGAGCCTTTGGCGCGAACGAAGCGAAATTGGCCGCTACGAAGTTGGGACGCGAGCATCACAACTTGAACCAATGATCGCACGCGGACGGGGTCAAAAGGCGGCGGCAGGAGAGCTTGGTGGCTCGTCCCGCGGCTGCTGTTTCTGGCCGGCGTGCCATCGTGCCGGTCATCCATGGAGAGGAGGGATCTCGATGTTGATGAAACGCACCGTCGCTCAGATTCTCATAATGGTCGTTACCGTCGCGCTCACGGCGCCGCCGACCCAGGCCCAGCTTGACTGGCTGCTCAAAGGGATCGGCGAACTTTCCGCGAGCCGCGGGCTGACCGACGCCAAAATTGGCGCCGGCCTCAAGGAAGCGCTCCAGGTCGGCACACAGAACGCCGTGAACTTCACCGGCCGGCTCGACGGCTACTTCCTCAACAAGGCGATTAAGATCCTATTACCCGACAATTTGAAGTCGCTGGAGCGGGGGTTGCGGGCGGTCGGGTACGGGTCACAGGTCGACGAGTTCGTGCTGAGCATGAACCGCGCGGCCGAGCGGGCTGCGCCCGGAGCGAGGCAGATCTTCTCGGACGCGATTGGCGAGATGACCTTCGACGATGCACGCAAGATCTGGAACGGATCCGAAACAGCGGCCACTGACTACTTCAAGGGCAAGACGACGGACAAGCTAGCGGCCGCCTTCCGGCCCGTCGTCGAGAGCGCGATGAACGAGGTGGGCGTCACCCGGCAATACAAGGAGTTGGTGGGGCGCGTCCAGGAGATCCCGTTTTTCCAACTGGGTTCGTTGGACTTGGATCAGTACGTGGTGGGGAAGGCCCTGGACGGCCTGTTCCGCGTGGTCGCCGATGAAGAGAGGAAAATTCGGACGAACCCAGCGGCCCGGACGACCGAACTCCTGCGGGAGGTCTTCGCGAAGCGGTAGCCGGAACCCGCTACGCGAACGTGCGTGCGGACGCGCCTACGCCCTGCCGTCCAACCCGGTGCAGCGGACCGGCTGCGCTGCCGCTGAGCCCGATTGACGAGGAGGAGAACATCATGGAGCGACTCACGATCCTGTTTCTGGCGCTCATTGGCGTCATCGGTTTCTGCGCCGAGCTATCTGCACAGTGGACCGACAAAGACCTGATCTCAGCCCTATAAAAGGGTGGCTATGTCATCTACATGCGTCACCCAAAGAGCAATCCCAACCAGGCCGATTCAGACCCTTTCAACCCGGACAACGTCAAGGCTCAGCGGCAACTGACCGACGAGGGCCGCAAGCAGGTGCAGGCAGTGGGCCGGTGGACAGGGTGATTTCGAGCAAGTTCTACCGCGCGTACGAAGCGGCGAAGCTACTCGATGCTGCTGAAATCACGACTTCCATCGATGTTACCGAGGGAGGCTTGGTGGTTTGTCCCAACGAGAACGACCTCGACAACTCCTGGGTGTGCTCCCCGCAGCCGGAAAGAACACGGTGATGATCGGCCATAAACCAAACCTAATAGATGCAGCAAGCAAGGATTTCGTGGATACGGGTGAAGGGGAAGCCGCCATTTTCCAGCCCCTCGGCGACACCAAATTCAAGCTCATTGAGCGAGTCACGGTGGATCAGTGGATCCGGTGGGCGAAACCCCCCCCATGGGGGACGTTGGTTCTAAAACAACTTGACAACGAGCGCCTCGCAAGGGTATTTTCCCTCCATGCCCCGACAACCCAGATTGGATGCCCCCGGTGCCTTACATCATCTCATCGGCCGGGGGATCGAAGGGACCAGGATCTTCCGGAATGTCAAGGACCGGAAGGACTTCTTGGACCGTCTGTCCGCCCTTTGTCGAAAGGGCAGCCTAAGGGTCTACGCCTGGGCGCTCCTGCCTAACCATTTTCATCTCTTGGCCCAGACCGGCCGGCAAGGGATCTCCCAGAGCATGAGGAGGCTCCTCACCGGCTATGTGGTCAATTTCAACCGCCGACACGGCCGCTATGGTCACCTCTTCCAGAACCGATATCAATCGATCCTCTGCGAAGAGGACCCCTACCTCTGGGAGCTGACCCGCTACATCCACCTCAACCCGCTGCGGGCCGGAATCGTCAATAGCCTGGAGGAGCTGGACGACTATCCCTGGACGGGCCATGCGGCCCTCCGGGGGAGGATCCGAAGGGACTGGCAGGATACCGATACACTCCTCTCCCATTTCGGCCCCAAGAGAAGCGAGGCCCTCTCTCGCTATCATGAGTTCATGCAGGAGGGGATCTCCCGGGGGCATCGGCCCGAGCTGGTAGGAGGCGGCCTGATCCGAAGCGCCGGGGGATGGTCTCAGGTCCTTTCTCTCCGAAGAAGAGGCATCCAGAGGGCCTCGGATGAGAGGATCCTGGGAAGCGAGGCCTTCCTTCAATCCCTCCTCTCGGAGGCCGAGGAGAGGGAGGCCCTGCGACTCCCTCGGAAAGACTTGGCCTGCTGGGCAAAGGAGTGGGCCGCCCAGACCGGGATCTTTGAATCCGACCTTTGCTCGGCCAGCCGCAGGCGGCCCATCGTCCAGGCCCGGAGACGATTCTGCCAGCTGGCGGTCAGAAAGATGGGATATTCGGGGGCGGAGGTGGCCCGCTTCCTGAGGATAAGCACCTCTGCGGTCAACCGCCTGGCCGCCTCCGGAGAGCCAGCAGGACTGGAAGGGGAGGGGTAGTCAGAATAGAGGGAGAAAGTTGTTTTAGAACCAACCCCAGGTTTAGAGTCCCCCAGGTTGAGAAAGGAGGAGATGGTGAAAGGGTTCGGTGCAGAGTTCTTTGGAACCTTCTGGTTGGTCCTGGGAGGCTGCGGCAGTGCTGTTTTGGCGGCAGCCTTTCCGAATGTTGGCATTGGACTGCTGGGCGTATCCTTGGCGTTCGGGTTGACGGTTCTGACAATGGCTTTCGCTATCGGCCATATCTCGGGTTGCCACCTCAACCCGGCAGTCTCCATCGGTCTCTAGGCTGGGGGCCGATTCCCAGCAAAAGACCTTGTGCCTTATGTTGTGGCCCAAGTATTGGGGGCCGTTGCAGGGGCGGGTGTGGTCTTTATCATTGCGAGCGGGAAGGCGGGTTTTGATGTCACAGCTGGTTTTGCTTCAAATGGCTACGGTGCGCATTCTCCGGGGGGATATTCCCTTGGGGCGGGCCTGACGACGGAAATCGTCATGACCATGATGTTTTTGCTGATCATACTGGGCGCAACCGACAAACGGGCGCCGCAAGGATTCGCCCCCATAGCCATTGGCCTCGGTCTCACATTGATCCACCTGATCAGCATTCCGGTCACGAACACCTCTGTCAATCCGGCGCGCAGCACCGGCGTTGCTTTGTTTGTGGGGGACTGGGCGATCGCCCAGCTCTGGCTCTTCTGGGTAGCTCCAATCCTCGGTGCTGTCCTTGGCGGAATCGTGTACCGCCTTCTCAGCTCTAACAACGAGTAACACATAGCCTGAGTATTCATTCCAGCCGACCGCTCCCGGGGGAGGCTGGATCCTATCACGGGGTGGCCCACAAACAAATAAGAGGTATCTCAAATTTCATGCACTCAAGAAAGGGAGGCCGCGATGGCAATTCGAATCTCATCCGCTGAATGGAAGGGGTCGCTCAAAGAAGGCGCCGGCACCATGAAGCTGGGCAGTGGCGCGTACGAAGGGCCGTTTACGTTTGCTTCGCGTTTCGAGTCGGGGCCAGGGACCAATCCGGAGGAGCTGATCGGCGCGGCGCATGCCGGATGTTTCTCGATGTATCTGTCGGCCCTGCTCACCACCGCGGGCTTCACCCCCACTCGCATCTCTACCACCGCTGCCGTCCATCTGGGTGAAGGACCAGCGATCAGCTTGATTGAGCTGAACACGGAGGCGGAGGTCCCCAACCTGGCGGAAGCGGCATTCATGGAGCATGCCGAAGCGGCGAAGAAGAATTGCCCGGTGTCGAAAGCGCTCGCCGGGCCGGAGATAAAGCTGAAGGCTAAGCTGGTGAGATAAGCGGTAACAGGCCCGAGGATGGGTGTGTCAAAGGCCCCATCTCTTATGCCTGTTTTGTTGCAAATCTTGTCCTCGGTCGTAGTGCCTGGCGGCGGGCCACGATAGAATAACCTTGGGCCGCCCATCGCCTCGCACCGCTCTGCTCAGCGATGAACGGGTGTTCAAAGCCATCGTGATCTCTCTGGCAGTCTTGCTGGTTCAGCGGCGGACGCCCGCGGCGCCTGGGTGGGAGCCGTTCGCCATAAGAGCACCTGTGTGAAATAGAAGCGGCCCGCGACGAGCGGGCCGTTTTGCATCTGGGGAATCACGTTTGGCAAAAAGGGTTGACCTGTTCCCAAGAGGTCTTGGTCAGGGTCAGTTGGCTGAGGCATAACCAGCTAATGCGGGCAAAAGGCCGTCCGTCGGGGGATGGCTCTATAGCGTATAAGCTTTGTTGAGGCTCAGCTGAATCGATCGTGGTGGCCGGTCACTCGGGACCAAGGCACCGCGGCTTGGTGCTCCCAAAGAACTCTTCCCACGAATCACGACCGTGCGTCACCAGGATGTGAAGGCTGGGAACCAACTCGTGGAGCTGATGGAGACGCGCAGCAGTCTGGCGAGCGCGGGCAGGATCGGAGTCCGTGCGCCTCATGATGCGGGGCCGGTCCACCCGCTCGCGGTAACCCCTCGTGTCGTGAACCGCATCGCCGACGTGAAATAGCCTGAGCGTCGGGGAGAGGTTGACGAATATCCCGATGCTACCAGGGGTATGTCCAGGAAGGCGCACGATGACGATCGATCCGTCTCCAAAGAGGTCCGCGCTCTCATCGAAGATCTCATATGGGGTCTGCTTGAATGGGATGGGCGTCATTCGGCCCTCGAGAAGCCGCGCGTGAGCGGGCACGACCTCGAACGTCACCTGCTCTCGACCGCGCGCCACGAGCTGGATCTCCTCTTGCGACGCGAGTACCGGGATCGGTGGCAGGTCCATGAGTCCGCCGACGTGATCGGCGTGGGCATGGGTGGGAATGAACCATCGCAGGCGCGCCGGATCGGCTCCTGTTTTTCGCAGATGTTCGGACGGAGGCCTCATAGGCACTAAGGAACCCGGAAGGGCCCGCATCCAGAGGCGAGTCCCTAACGGGTAGACCTGAATCTCGTCGGCGAAATGGCTGCTGTTGCCAGCGTCAATGAGAAGGTCGCCGGCGGGATGTCGCACGAGCAGTGCCGAGGCTGTACTGCTGAACATTTTGGCCGTCTCAATCCAGCAGACCGTGATGCGAGGGAGAGCAGCCAGTGACGGCTGGGTGCGACTGTGGGGGGCAGCTGGAGGCAAGGGGGTGCGCTGCCCGACGAGCAGGTACAGAGCTGCGGCAACGAGCAGGACCACGACGAGCAACGTGAGAGTCAGTCGCTTCGCCCAAATCATGAGGCCGCCGCTCACAGGATATCACCATGGCGAGGCATATCGTGCTCCGTGTGTCGTTTCCTGGACGGTCCAACGGCCCGGAAATACGCAGCGCCGATGGCGCGAAGCGAAGCACCCGCGCCCCATGAGACCTGCGATCTTGTTGCCGGAGGCGTCGGACACCTCTTTTTGAGGCTGCCTGAGGTCGTTCCCCCTTCCGATTTCACTCCATTCAGAGGATGGGGGTAGATCATCAGTCTTTGATACCCTCACAGCGGGGATCCAAATACCCCCCGCCTTTCGCTGAGCAAAATCAGTCGCTGCAAGTGTGATTTACTCCTCCCATATCCTGTTGTCAACGCCTTTTCAATCAGCAACAGACCCTACCTGGTCCAAGTTCCTTCGGCTGTACCCCCAATGGCCCTGCGATCTTAGAATCTGAGTGAGGCTGCCTCCAGGAAAGAACAAAGCGAAAAACCATTGACAAGGAACCGTCAGAGGCGTAAATAGCCGAACAGAGAGGATCGGTTTCCCCAAACCGGGATTTGCCTACAGTGATTACAGCTCGACCAATCGAAGACCAAGCGAGAATCTTCCCAACCAGGGAAAGGAGAGAGAGGATGAGCCGACCCAAGCTGGTGGCGCGATACCTGGATGGCCGGGTCGTGAAGGGATATAGTGAGGACTTTGACCCCCAGCGTCCCATCTTCCATATCCGGGAAGAGGTGGGTGGGACGCTGGGGGGCAGGGCCATTCCCGTTCGGAGAGAGGAATTGAAGGCCCTCTTCTTCGTCAAGACCTTTGAAGGAAACGCGGATTATCGGGAGCGGAAGAAGTTCATGGAGGGTGATCCCACCTATGGTCTGAAGGCGGAGGTCAGATTCTCGGACGGAGAGGTGGTACAGGGATCCACCATCGGCTACGATCCGCAGCAGCCCGGCTTCTTCCTGATTCCTCCCGATCTCAAGGGCAACAACGAAAAGGTCTTCGTGGTATCCCATGCGGTGAACCAATTCCGCTTCCTGTGACCGATAGTGAATTACGAATGCCTGGTCTCTAACCCCCGTAGTCCCTAACCCTGTATCACTGGTAAAGGAGGCTAAGAAATGGCTGAGCAAAAGATCGATCCCGGGAGAATGGCAGATTGGGGGAAGGCCGACCTTCCTGCTCCGCCCCCATTCAATCTCAAAAATGTCCTTGCGGTCATCGGACCGGGGACGATCGCCCTGTCCATGGCCATCGGCAGCGGCGAGTGGCTGGTGGGTCCGGCAGCGGCGGCGAAGTACGGTCCGGCTATCCTCTGGATTACGCTCGTGGCCATCTTTTTCCAGGTCATCTGGAACCAGGAGATTGCCCGCTATGTGATGTATACCGGCGAGACCGCCTTCTCCGGGTTCATGAGAACCAGTCCGGGCCCAAGGTTCTGGGGCTGGGTTTACTCGATACTGGGGGCTTTGCATGTGGGGTGGCCGGGGTGGGCCGCGGCATCGGCAGCCGCCATCTTCGCGGCCACAGTCGGGCATATTCCCGGAGCCGCAGACAAGGGGACATTGCTCGCCTGGGGGTATGTTTCCTTTGGAGGTTGCGTCCTGATTCTGCTCATGGGGGGAGTGGTGGAACGGGCGCTGGAGAAGATCAGCAGCTACATTGTCCTGTGGATTGCCTTCTTTCTTCTGGCCTTCAACATTGCCTTCGTGCCCGCAGGGATCTGGTGGAAGGTATTCAAAGGGTTTTTTGCATTTGGCGTGATTCCCCCAGGGGCAGACTGGCTCCTCCTGGGGGCTTTTGCCGCTTATTCCGGAGCGGGTGGCATCGGCAACATCTGGACCTTGAGCTGGCTCCGGGATAAAGGCTACGGCATGGGAAGTGTGGTGGGGGCCATCCCAAGCGCAATAGGCGGCAAAGAGATCCCCCTTTCCAAGATCGGCATCGTCTTCGACCCCAAGAAAGAAAGCAACATGTCGGCCTGGAAGGCCTGGTGGAAGTATCTCTGGGTGGATCAAGGAGCGGTGTTCGGGATCGGCTGTTTCGTGGGCATGTACCTCTGCGTCCTGATTGCGGTGGGAACCATTCCTTTCGGCACCGACCTCAAGGGGTTAGCCGCCGGGGCTTACCAGGCGGAATACATGATGAAATACTGGAAGCCCCTTTGGTTCCTCTCCCTCTTTACGGGCTTCTGGGTCCTCTGGGGCTCACAGCTTGCCATTGTGGACGGCTACAGCCGGGTGATCACCGACATCATCTGGTCCACCAGTAAAAAGCCCCATACCTGGAAGTCCGGGCAGAAGATCGTTTATTACATCGCCCTATTTTCTTTTGTGGGGTGGGGATGCATCGCCATCAACCTGGCGGCGCCGATGATGCTCCTCTTAATCGGAGCCAACATGGCCGCGTTCATTCACGTGGTCGGGGGCATCCACATCTTGGTGGTAAACCATAAGTTCCTGCCCAAGGAAGTTCGGCCGCCCCTCTGGAGGAGCATCGTGCTGATTGCCTTCGTGCTCTTCTATGCTTTCTTTTTGATCGCCCTGGTGGGGAAACAGACCGGATGGTTGAAAATTTAGCGGATCCGAAACCGAATGGCAGGAGAAATCCCCACAACCACCCCGCGAAGCAAAGGGGCTGCGAAAGCCCCAGCCCCTTTGCTTTTGGCGTCCGATAGTTGACACGTTTTGAGCTCTCCCTGTAGCACCTGCATCAGGGAGATTATGAAGATCGTACGCCCCTGAATCGACGGTGCCGCCCCGCAGAATCAAACTGCGCGCCCCAGGATTTTCGGTCAATTTCCAAAATGTGGCGATTTCCCACTAATTTCAGGCACTTAAGAATCAATAGGTTGCAAGCCCAATGTTGGAATAGCTTGGGGTATTTTGGGTAATATTTGGTTACGATGGACACAATTTTGGGCCCAGTGGCATGCTCTCATTGGAACAGATTTGATTGAGATCCTCCCTCTAAGGGCAGCCTAATTTTCCGTTGACTTGCCCAGCTCGGGGGGAGTATAAGCTGATTCCGGTTGTTTGATTCCTTCTTCCTATCACCTTTCCGCTTTGTCTGAGAGGGAACATGAGCAGGAATCTCCAGAAAATGATCCTCTGAAGCCTCCAAGGTGGGCGTTAGCCCGCTAAGGGGGGCTTTTGTGTTTTCAGCCCGCATTCGCCCCGCCTGACGAGAGGAGGGCGGAAGCGAGCAGCAGGTCTCTCCGATGAGCTCGTCCGATTCCCAATATGACTGATCGCCATGCAATAGAGAATATCTCCCCTGCGGGCTTATGCAGCGAGAAGTTGCAGTGAATCTATCATTTTCGACAAATCCATCGAGCATTTTCGCTTCTCTTGATCGGAAGCCTCTGCAATTCGTGCAGTAGCAGGAAATAATAGTTAGGTCCATAAAATCCAGGGGGAAAGATCATGGGCAAGATGCTTACGCTGCTGCTCGTAATTCTTTTGGCTCTCGCGTCGGTGGCCGGCTATCTGTTTCTCACCGCGAAGATTACTGCCGGGGAAAGGCAAATAGCCGATGGTCAAAGACGGCTTGAAAAAGGACAGTCCGCGCTCCAGGAGGGCAAAGCTAAGTTGGAGGCCGGCAAGCGAGAGTTGTCAGAGGGCAAGAAGGAGTACGAGCAAGCGAAAGACAACCCGTTCTTGGTGTTAGCGGACAAGCTGCTGAAAGGCGGAAAGGGCTTCAAGGACGCTGGAAAGGAGATCGCCGAAGGAGACAAGCAGGTTGCCAAAGGAGAGGGCAAGGTTGACGTTGGGGAAAGGCGACTTGATGCAGGCGAGCTTCAACTGCGCCGAGGGAGGGAACAGTTGAGGCTGGCCAAGGGCGCACGCGTTGCCTGTGCGCTCGGGGCGGCTTTTTTTGCCTCTCTATCGATTGTGCTCGGGTTCTCTTGGAGGCGATCACTGGCCCGGAATCTTTATGCATAGGGATGCCTAACACTTCCAGCCGACGCGCTACTGTGCGTGGCTGAGGCGCCGCGTGTGTGCCGGACGTGACTCAGGACTTCAGGGTCAAAGTCCCCGTGCCAGGTGTGAGTTTACCCTGAGAAAGAACCCCCGAAGGCCGGAGCCGACTGCTTGCGCGGTGCGCGCAGGCAAGAGGCAAGGAGAAGGACAAGGGTTCCGCCGCGCTCGTGGCCACAGTCATGCACTACCATAAGTCTAACACGAGACATGGAGAGGGCAGCCCATGACCCCTGATAACATCACCCGTAAGCTCATTGCCATCCTGTCTGCCGATGTGAAGGACTACACCCGCCTCATGAGTCAGGACGATGTAGGCACCATCCGCACCTTGACTGCCCACAAGGAGGCGATGTGCCTGGATTCTTATCATCCCAACTATTACTGGTGGGAGTTGGGTTGGGCCCAATACGTAGCGCACGATTATGAAGGAGCCATTGAAACGCTGAGACAGATGTCGCCGATGGGTGAAGCGAGGCCGTATCTTGCTGCCTCCCTGGCCCAACTGGCGCGGGTGGAGGAGGCGCGTGCCGGGGCAGAGAAGTATTTGAAGGATAACCCCTCCTTCTCCGCTTCTAGCTGGGCCAGCACGCATCCGTTCCTCCGTGACAAGGACCGACAGCATGCCGCGGGGGGGCTTTATCCAGGCCGGCCTTCCGCGGTGAGATCCCCTGGACCAACAATTAAAATTGGGATGTGTCCCTAATTCAAAAATCGATTCGGGATTGAACACCTCAAAGAACTCGTGCATGATTATGCTCATAGGAGGTGTATGTGAATACAGTCAGACTCAACATCACTTTGCCGGAAGAAGTGGGGCGCATCCTTTCCAAAGTGAAAAACAAGTCGGCTTATATCGCGGAGGCCATCAAGGAAAAGAAGCGCATAGATGACGAAGAGAGGATGAAGAGAGAACTGGCGGCCGCGTATCGACAGGCAGCGGAGGAGGATTATGAGACCTACATGGAATGGGAGGATACGCTTAAGGACGGACTGGAATCATGAAGCGCGGGGACATCTTCTTGGTGGATTTTGAGCCATCCCGAGGGGGTGAAATCAAGAAGAAGAGACCGGCGCTGATCATATCTGGTGAGCAAGCCAACAGATACTTGAGGACCTTCACGGTCCTCCCATTTTCATCGAAGACTGACAAGGTGTATCCCTTCGAGGTCCTGGTGAAAAAGAAAGAGAGTCGTCTTCCCGTGGACTCCAAGCTGAAGATCGCCCAGATGAGGGCTGTGGATAAGGCGAGGCTCACAAGTTATGTGGGAACGCTCCACGATGACACCCTGGCGGCGGTGGAAAGGGCAATCAAGTTACATCTGGACATGGATTGATCCGAATTGCATCCATTGGATCCTGTCAGGCGGAGAATGATCACTGAATGATCCAACAGGCCCAAAGAAGCGAGGATCGACCTCAGGCAGGGTTTCTCGGGCGCACGATCCATTGGAGAGGAATTCCGTGACGGTCAGTTTGGCTACCCAACACATGTGTGGCGTCCCGCGAATTCTTTCTGAGTTCTTACGCTCCCGGGCGATCAGAGGGGGCGTCCTTCCGAGTTGCGGACTATCGAAGGATTCACCGAATTGAACATTTCTTCTTGACAATAATATGATACCATATATAGTATTATAACATGCCCAAGAGGAAAGTCAGGATTGTTCTGGATACGAACGTGCTCTATGCCGGTCTTTATTCACCTCAGGGCGCTTCTTTCAGGGTGCTACGATTGATGGAAGAAGGCCAGCTCAAGACAGTCTTATCGACCACTTTACTATTTGAATATGAGAGCGTCCTCAAGAAGAATCAGGCAGTGCTGGACTTATCGGACCCAGAAATCGAGAAGATTTTAGATTATCTCTGCATGCGAAGCGAGCATCAAAGGGTATATTTTTTATGGCGTCCTCATCTGCCTGACCCCAAAGATGATCATTTGTTGGAATTGGCCGTAGCTTCTGGGATAAAGTTCATTGTGGCTCACAATACAAAGGACTTCGCAGGGACAGAGCAATTTGGCATAAGATCGATAACTCCCAAAGAACTATTATTGGAGGAAATACCATGAGCGCCTTGAGTCTGCGCTTGCCGGAATCCATTCATCGTCACATCAGAGAAATCGCGAAAAGGGAAGGAGTCTCCATCAACCAGTTTATTTCATCGGCTGTATCAGAAAAGGTCTCTGCTTTGATGACGGAGGATTATTTGAAGGATAGAGCCAAGAGAGCGAGGAAGGACGATTTCGGAAAAATATTGGCTAAGGTTCCAAATCGCAAGCCAACCCCGGGCGATGGGTTATAGATCTTGCGAGGACAGGTAAATCCCATCGGTTGAATCCAGTGAAGCTCCCCGTCCTCACAGACGCCGCTCCCGGAAAGGCGCTTTGGTTCCATTTGTATTACGGCCTTCACCCTGCGCTCACAGGCGGGGCCTACAGGAGTTGACGAAAAGGAAAGCACCAGATGGACAGCGGTAGGCGCCGCAAAAATCTTCTTAGCCCAAAGAATTACGGTTCCTTTTCCTGCTAATTTCCCCAATATTTCAAAGGAGGATTTCATGATGAAAAAAATTCATTTCCTTCTCGCGTTCCTGCTCCTGGTAGTCCTCAGCACACCGGCTCTTGCCCAAATCCAGCCCGGCGCCTACTCCCTGTCCCCCTTCGTGGGTGGCTTCTGGTTCGAAGGCAACCAGGACCTGGACCACAAGCCCGTCTACGGCTTGCGCCTGGGCCACGATTTCACCAAGAACTGGGGCGCCGAGTTGGTCTTCGACTATGTCGACACCCATTACGAACCCAAGGACTTGCATACCAACGTCTACAACTACCGGGTCGAGGGACTCTACCATTTCATGCCGGACAGCAAGCTGGTACCCTTCCTGGCGGCCGGACTCGGGGGCATGAGCATCGATTACCGAGGTGACAAGTCGGATAAAACCCGGTTTACCCCCGCCCTCGGCGGGGGTCTGAAGTATTTCGTGACCGACTGGATGGCCCTCCGAGCGGATGTGCGCTACGTGATGGGCATCGGCAGCGTCTACCATAACCTGGAGTACGCTTTGGGCCTGAGCTTTTACTTCGGCGCCAAGCGCGCTGCGGCCCCTGTGGTCGCGGCGAAAGCAGTCGAGGCTCCGGCCCCCGCCCCGGCCGTGGTTGCGGCCCCGCCGGTGGAACAAGATTCAGACAAGGACAGCGTGCCAGATTCCCGTGACAAGTGCCCCGGGACCCCGCCAGGTACACGTGTCGACAAGTATGGCTGCCCGCTCGATTCAGACCAGGACGGCGTGCCGAATTACTTGGATAAGTGCCCCGAAACAGCATCAGGCGTTGCCGTCGACAAGTATGGCTGTCCGCTCGATGCCGACCAGGACGGCGTAGCGGATTACCTGGATAAGTGCCCCGGAACACCATCAGGGGTTGCCGTCGACAAGGATGGTTGTCCGCCCGATGCCGACCAGGACGGCGTAGCGGATTACCTGGATAAGTGCCCCGGAACACCATCAGGCGTTGCCGTCGACAAGGATGGCTGCCCGCTCGATTCAGACCAGGACGGCGTGCCGGATTACCTGGATAAGTGCCCCGAAACAGCATCAGGCGTTGCCGTCGACAAGGATGGCTGCCCGCTCGATTCAGACCAGGACGGCGTAGCGGATTACCTGGATAAGTGCCCCGAAACAGCATCAGGCGTTGCCGTCGACAAGGATGGCTGCCCGGTACCGCCGGAAAAGGTATCGATAACCCTGGCAATAGAGTTTGATACTGGCAAGGCCGACATCAAGAGCAAATACCATGAAGAAATCGGCAAGGTCGCGGCTTTTTTGAGAGAATATCCCACGGCGACCGGTACTATTGAAGGGCATACCGACAATATCGGAAAGGAGGCGATGAATCAGGAGCTTTCCCAGCGGCGTGCCGAGAGCATCAAGAATTATCTTGTGCAGAAATTCGGTATTGACCCAGCCCGCCTATCGGCAAAGGGATATGGGATGGCCCGGCCGATTGCCGACAACAAGACTGCTGAGGGGCGACAGAAAAACCGGCGCATTGAAGCTATCTTTGATGCTATGGTAGTCAAGAAATAAGGAGGATTTTCGCGATAAGCGGCGGAAACTTAAATGTGAAGGTCGCGGATCGCCGAAAGTCTTGCTCTCTTGCGCTCCCCAATCAGGTGCGGCTCGCGTTGCCACATTGGCGCGCCGTTCCATTCAGGGGAAGCTTATCCCCAGCTGGCTGAAAATGGAGGACGTCGTCGTCTCCGGGCTCATGACCAACTGTGCTGCGAATCAACGGCGCGGGACGCGTACTACCGGGACTACCGGGTGTTCTTCCCGGTGGATGGAAACGGTTCGATCAGCGAGGAGATGCACCTCGCGAGTCTCTTGAACCTTGCCTTCGGTTTTGCGTACCTGACGACGGGAGATGCGATCGCTAGATGGCTCACCATATCCCGGAAGAGGCCAAGCGTTACGGCAAGCTGACGGTGCTGCCGACTCGGATGAACCGGGACCTGGCCATGGGGGATGAGCTCTTGACGGGGACCGGGGCGGGCAACCTGTTCATGGTCTTCGGCGAGCCGGACGTGGAGATCAGGAAGCAGAAGGACGGCACGCTCATCGCCGAAATCAAGGGCGTGGACGTGTACGACCCGACGACCGGCGAGATACGCAGTGCCTCCACTGACGACATCGCCTGCTGGTTCATCGACACCGACTACAACGGCGAGAGCTTCTTCGTCCGCCACGCCTACTTCACCGGCGCGGATGAGCCGTACGACAAACTCAAGCGGGCCCTGCGCGCCGAGATCGACGAGGCGGCCTGGTCGAGCCTATACAGCACGGTGAGCCGGCCGTTCGAGAAGCCGGCGACGGGTAAGATGCCGTGAAGGTCATCAACCATTACGGCGACGAGGTGCTGAAGGTGTTCGAGGTGTAGAAGAAAAAATCGGGATGGTTCCATTTTCCGGGGGTTGGAAGGCACAACAAATAGGACCGTCCCATTTATTCACATTTATTCACACAATCAGAGGGTCGCGGGTTCCAGTCCCGTTTCCCACTCCAGGTCTTTTTCCCGAAATCCTTGACGAAGCCGGGCACTTCACCCGGCTTTCTTGATGGAGCGTCATGACCACAGCCCAAATCGCTGGCCTCAAGGGCGACGCCGTCCGAAACGGCATCCGCAACATCGCAATCATCTCTCACGTCGACCACGGCAAGACGACGCTGATCGACGCAATGCTGTGGCAGTCCGGCGTCTTCCGCGAGAACCAAAAGGTCGTCGAGCGGGTGATGGACTCGAACGACCTAGAGCGCGAGAAGGGGATCACGATTCTGGCCAAGAACGCGGCAGTGCGGTTTGGCCGTTACAAGATCAACATCGTCGACACGCCCGGACATGCCGACTTCGGGGGCGAGGTGGAGCGCACGCTGAAGATGGTCGACGGCGTACTGCTGCTGGTCGACGCCAGCGAAGGGCCGCTGCCGCAGACGCGCTTCGTGCTGAAGAAGGCGCTCGAACTGGGACTGCCGCCGATCGTCGTGATCAACAAGATCGACCGCAAGGACGCACGGCCGCGGGAGGTTTTGGACGAGATCTACGACCTTTTCATCGACCTCGACGCGCACGAGGACCAGCTCGATTTTCCTGTGCTCTACACGATCGCGCGGGACGGCGCCTGCCGGCTGACGCCGGAAGGTGAGAGCCACCGCCTGCAGCCGCTGTTCGAGGAGATCATTCGGACGATCCCGGCGCCGCGCTATCAGCCATCAGCGGCGCTGCAAATGCTGGTGCTCAACCTCGACTACTCGGACTTCGTGGGGCGGTTGGCGGTGGGGCGTGTCGTCAACGGGCACCTGCGCGCCAAGCAGGAAGTGGGGCTGGTGCGTGAGAACGGCAGCATCGATCGTGCGCGGATCAGCTATCTATACGCGTTCGAGGGGCTGGAGCGCGTGGAGGTGGCCGAGGCGGGTCCGGGGGACATCGTCCAGCTGGCGGGGTTCGACGAGGTGAACATCGGGGACACTATCACCGACGTGGATGACCCGCGGCCGCTGCCGCGCGTGACCGTCGACGAGCCGACCGTGAGCATGATGTTCTCGATCAACACCTCGCCCTTTGCCGGGCAAGAGGGGCAGTTCGTGACATCGCGCAATCTGAAGGATCGGCTGGAGCGGGAGGTGCTGACGAACGTGGCGTTGCACGTTGAGCCGGGCGACTCGGCCGACACATTCATGGTGTCGGGCCGGGGCGAGCTGCAGATGGCAATTCTGGTTGAGACGATGCGGCGCGAGGGATTCGAGCTGACGGCGAGCAAGCCGCAGGTGATCACGCGCGAGATCCGCGGTGTGAAACAGGAGCCGATTGAGCAGTTGGTGATCGACTGTCCGGAAGACTATGTGGGCGTCGTGACGCAGAAGATCGCCGGCCGCAGCGGGCGTATGACGAATATGGTGAATCACGGCACGGGTCGGGTGCGGCTGGAGTTCCGCATCCCATCGCGGGGGCTGATCGGCTTTCGCAGCCAGTTTCTGACGGACACGCGTGGCACCGGACTGCTGAACCACTTGTACGATGGGTATGAGCCGTGGCGGGGAGATATCGAGCATCGCACGAACGGCGCGCTGGTGGCGGACCGTACGGGCGCCGCGGTCGCGTACGCTATTGAGCGGGCGCAGAAGCGCGGGGAGATGTTCATTGAGCCGGGGGAGCGTGTGTATGAGGGGATGATCGTCGGGGAGAACGCGCGCGAGGGAGACATCAACGTCAACATCACGAAAGAGAAGAAACTCACCAACATCCGCTCGTCGACGTCCGACATCGGGGTGCAACTGCTGCCGGTGCGGCGGATGTCGCTGGAGCAGGCGCTGGAGTGGATCGCCGAGGACGAGATGCTGGAGGTGACGCCGAAGAGCTTGCGACTGCGAAAGCGGCTGCTCACGGCAAACGAGCGGGCGCGAGGCGCGCAGCGGGGATAGGAAGCGCGAGCCCGCAGAGCCACAGGGTTTCGAAATCGCAAGCAAGGCCGCGATTCGCCCGCCCTTTTTCGAATTCGGCAGACCACCTTCTTGGCAGAGGGTCGCGGGTTCGAATCCCGTTTCCCGCTCCACGGTTTAGTTACAGTCAACAAAAAAGCCATCCTCGGAAGGGATGGCTCGATACAGCACGCATAACCTATGTTGAAACTCACCTGAATCGATGGTGCCGCCCCGCAGAATCGAACTGCACACACCAGGATTTTCAGTCAATTTCCAAAATCTGGCGATTTCCCACCAATTTCAAGCACTTAAGAATCAATAGGTTGCAAGCCCGATCTTGGAATAGGTTGGGTTATGTTGGAAGATCTTCGGTTTTCGTGGGCACAATTTTGGGCACAGTAGCATCCTCTCATTTGAAAGGATCTTGTTGAGATCCGTCTTCCAAGGGCAGCCTAATTTTCCGTTGACTTGCCCAATTCGGGGCAGTATAAGCTGATTCTGGTTGTTTGACCTCCTTTCTAATTACGTTTCTGCTTTCCCTGAGAGGGAACATGATCAGGAATTTCCACAAAATGATCCCATGAAGCCTCCAATGTGGGCGTTGAATTGAAGGATTTGCAGGCCCAGAATGCCGAGAAGGAAAAGAAGCTGGAGCAGGCCCGCCAAGCAGAGGTTGAAATCAGAAGAAGCATGAGAAAACTGAAAGAGCAGGCCAGGACTGCGGACATCGAGCTGACCCTGACCCTGGGAGTCCACGGCCCCGAGCGGTTGAGCATCATTGTGGTTTGAAAGCGAAAAGGAGATTTAGTCATGGGAAAGAACCTGCTGCTCTATCTGGTACTTGCCTCCAGCTTCCTTCTGCTCGCGGCCGGGAGAGCTCCGATCCTGGTCAGCTTCGACGACATCCAGCCAGGGACTCTGCCCAAGGGTTGGTTGTCCGGCGTAACCGGGAAGGGAAGTCCCCAATGGGCTGTGATCAAGGATGCAACCGCGCCCTCGAAGCCCAATGTCCTGGCTCAGACGGGGAAGGGTACCTTTCCTTTCTGCGTGGATGGGAGCGCCTCCTTGGAGGATGGCTGGGTCGAGGTGAAATTCAAGCCCCTCTCCGGCAAGGAGGATCAGGCCGCAGGGCTCATCTGGCGCTTCAAGGACAAGGACAACTACTATATTGCACGGGCCAATGCCCTGGAGGATAATGTCACCATCTACCACACCGTGAAGGGAGCGCGGAGGCAGTTCAAGACCGCCGAGGTTAAGGTAGCGCCCAATCGCTGGCACACGCTCCGGGTGGACTTCAAGGGCAATCACTTCCTGGTCACCTTTGACGGCCAGAAGGCCCTCGATGCCTATGACAACACCATCCAGGGGGCCGGCGCCGTCGGGGTGTGGACGAAGGCCGACAGCGTAACCTACTTCGACGACTTCCAATACGGCCCCGCCGCGCCCTGAACCGGAGGCTCACTCCATGAAAACACCCCTGCCCTGCTTTTATCCCTTTTCGCGATGCTTGGCCCTCTTGCTCGTCTCCGTCTCCGTTTTTCTCCTCTTCTCGGGTTGCTCTTCGGGGAGAAAGTCCGAAGTCGTGGTCTATGTAAGTGAGGATCAGGTCTTCTCCGAGCCGATCCTGAGGGACTTCGAGCGGGAGACCGGCATCACCGTGCGCGCAGTTTTCGATACCGAGGAGGCCAAGAGCACCGGCGTGATGAACCGCCTCCTCGCGGAAAAAGATAACCCCCAGGCCGATGTCTATTGGGCGAATGAGCCGATCCGGGCGGAGTTCCTGAAGCACAGGGGCGTCAGCATGCCCTTTGCCTCCCCCCACGCCGAGGGCATCCCCCCAGTCTATAAGGACCCCGAGGGCCACTGGACCGGTTTCTCCGCCAGGGCCAGGGTGCTTATCGTGAACGACCAAGCCGCCCGGAAGCCGACCTCCATCGAGGGATACCTGGACCCAGCCTTCAAGGGAAAGACCGCGATCGCCAATCCGCTCTTCGGAACCACCACTGCTAACGCCGCGGCTCTCTTTTCGCTCTGGGGCGAGGAGAAGACCAAGGCCTTTTTTGACGGCATGAAGAAGAACCGCGTCAAGATCACCCCGAGCAATGGGGAGAGCGCAGATCTGGTGGCCGCAGGCGAGTGTGACTTCGCCTTAGTGGACAGCGACGATGCCTTCAGCCGAAAAAAGCAAGGCAAGCCGGTCAGTATGGTCGTGCCCGACCAGGGAGAGGGACAGGTGGGCGTGCTGCTCCTGCCCAACGCGGCCTTGTTGATCAAGGGTGCCCCTCACCCCGAAAACGGCAAGAAGCTCATAGACTACCTGCTCTCCAAAGAGACCGAGCGGAAGCTCGCCTTTGCTGATTGCGCCCAGATCCCCTTGCATGCCGGGGTGGAGACACCTGCCCATGTGCCCCGAATTGAGGGCCTGAGGCTGATGGCGGCAAATATGGCCGAGGTGGCCCGAAAGATGGAGGCCATCCAGCCTTACCTGAAGTCCTGGGCTGGATACTGATGGGGATGGATAGGCGGACCGCTCTGCGCCTGGTGTTTGCCCTCTGGGCCCTGAATGCCCTCTTGCCCGTCTTTGCCATGATCCACCGGAGCTTGACCCCCGGAGGCCGCTTCAGCCTGTCGGCCTATGCCCGCATGTTTACCTGGGTCCGGCAGTGGGCCCTCCTGGAGAATAGCCTGGGGCTGGCCCTCGCCACGGCCCTGGTGGCCGCTCTCCTCGGCCTCCCCCTTTCGCTCCTCCTCGCTCGCACGGATCTGGCTGGGAGAAAGACGCTCTCCATCCTTTTCGTGTTACCCCTCCTCCTTCCCCCCACGATCCTTGCCTACGGATGGTCGATCCTGCTGGCGGGCGACGGCCTCCTCGGAAAGATCTGGGGACACGCAGGGAGCTCGTTTCTCTTCAGTTTGGCTGGAGGAGTCCTCGTCCTGGCGGCCTCTTTCCTGCCCCTGGTGCTGCTCTTCACCATGACCTCCCTCCTCTCCGCCAACCCTCGTCTGGAGGAGGCGGCCCGCCTCAGCGCGAGGACTCCCAGGATTCTTCTCGGCATCACCATCCCTCAGGCCGCCCCTGCCCTCCTCACCGCCTTGCTCCTCGTCTTTTGCTTGGCCCTGGGGGAAACCGGGGCGCCCACTTTCCTGAGGGTCAACGTCTTCGCGGTGGAGGGCCTGGCCCAGTTCTCTGCCTTCTATGACTTTGCCTCCGCCACCGCAGCCGCCACCCCGCTCCTGCTGTTGACCCTCCTCGCTTTCTGGGGGTTTCATTCTTTCGGCACCGGACGAGGGGCCGTCCTGCACCCTGTCCCTGCCGGTGCGGGGCCAGAGCCCATCCGCCTGGGGCGCCTCCGCCCCTGCCTGCTTTTCTTCGCAGCATTCCTGTGGATGACTCTTGTCGGGCTGCCTTTGTTCGCCCTGGTTTTTCGCTCCGCAGATCCCACCGCCTTCGCCGAGGCCCTGACGCGGGCGGGAGCGAGCTTTGGCCGAAGCCTCCTTTATGCCGGCCTTGGCGCCTCCCTGGTCCTGGTCTTCGGATTCCTGATCGGATACGGCCGGACAGGCGAGATCCTCGGGTACTGGTCCGAGGCGATTCCCTTATTTCTCTTTGCCCTGCCCGGATCGATCTTAGGGATCGGACTCATCAGCCTCTGGAACCGGCCTGCCACCGGGGGCATCTACGGATCCCCAGCGATCCTCATCCTGGGGCTGTTGGCGCAGTATATGATCCTCGGTGCCTGGATCACCAAGTCCACCCTGATCCTGATTCCTCGGTCGATGGAGGAGGCTGCGGCCATGGCCGGTGCTTCCTGGACCACTCGCCTCACCCAGATTACGATCCCTCTGGCCCGCAAAGGCCTGGTGGCGGCGTGGCTCTTGGCCTTCCTCTTCTGCCTGAGGGACACGGGCCTCGCCATGGTAGTTTACCCGCCGGGCCGGGAAACACTCCCCATCCGGCTCTTTACGCTCATGGCCAATGGCAGGCCCTCGCTCATCTCGGCCTTGTGCGTGCTCATCCTGCTCTCTGCGGCGGTTCCCTTCACTATCCTCGGTTTCCTTTTCGCCAGGAGTCGGCCGTGAGCCTGCTGGCCTTGAAAGGTGTCAGCAAGATCTATGGTTCCCGAAAGGCCCTCGACGGATTCTCCCTCCAGGTCAGGGAAAAGGAACGGGTCGCCCTCCTGGGACCCTCCGGCTGCGGGAAGACCACCGCACTTCGTCTCCTGGCCGGATTCGAGGCCCCCGACCACGGACAGGTAGAGATTGGCGGGGTACCGGCCGCCTCGGAGGGGAGGATACTTGTTCCGCCGGAGGCGCGCTCCCTGGGGATGGTCTTCCAGGACCTGGCCCTCTGGCCCCACTTCACGGTCCGAGGAAACCTGGAGTTTGGTTTGAAGGCCAAAGGGGTCCCGGCGAAAGAGCGGCAGGACCGCATTCGGGAGATTCTCGAACGGGTGGAACTCTTGGAGTACGCCGACGCCAAGCCGGCCGCCCTCTCCGGAGGGCAGCAGCAGCGTGTGGCCTTCGCCCGAGCCCTCATCTTGAGGCCCCAGGCCCTCCTCATGGACGAGCCCCTCTCCAGCCTGGATGCGGACCTCAACCTGAAGCTTCGGGAGGAGATCCTGCAGCTTCACCAAGAATTCCAGTTCGCCCTCCTCTATGTGACCCACGACCGAAGAGAGGCCTGTGCCCTCGCGGAACGGGTGGTGGTGATGAAGCAAGGGAAAATAGAAATGGAGGGAACCCGGGAAGAGGTGTGTGCCTACCTGGAGGCGCAAGCAAACTACCAAGGCCATTGGTGAGTCCGGGCTGCCCCCGGACCGCTAAACGGCGAGCCTGGACCTACCTTCCGATGGGATAATCCGTAACCTCATATGGTGTCGAACAAAATCCGGTACGCAGGATGGTTGGGACTTGCAGTCATAGCCTTAGGGGCGATCTGGACACTCCCTGCGTCTGCGGGTCCGCCATTCATCACCGACGACCCAGAGACGCCTGTATGGCATGGCTGGGAAATCAACTTTCCTTTTACGCTGGAGCGGGATCAGGAGGAGCAGCTGATGCAGATTCCGCTGTTCGACATCAACTATGGCTTGAGGCCGAACGTGCAGCTCAAGTTGGAGTTTCCATTCCTGTGGCTCCATTCCACTGGTAAAGACGAGTACGGGTTGGGCGACACTCTCGTCGGAATCAAGTGGCGTTTCTGGGAAGAAAGCAGGCGGCTGCCCCAGCTCGGCATTTACCCACAGGTGCTTCTCCCGACAGGGAACAGTCAACATGGGCTGGGCGATGGCAAGGCGTCCTATCGCATCCCGCTGGTGGCACAGACAAGTTGGGATCCGTGGACACTCTATGGCAACGTCGGCTTCGTAGTGCAGACACGGCAGGACAGCCTCAATTATGGGTATTACGGGATCACGCTTGCTCGCGAATTCAACGAGCAACTGGAACTTGGCATGGAGCTGTTCGGAAACTCAGCGACGGAGCGCGGCAGTCGTTCCGACCTCGCCTTCAATGTCGGGGGTCAGTGGAAAATTCTTGAAGGCCTCTTGTTGCTCTTCTCCGTCGGCCACAGCATTCGGGGCACCTCAACCACGATGGCCTATCTCGGGTTGCAGATCCTCACCAAAGGATGGGAGTAAGCCATCACGTCCCACCCAACTGCCCTCATCAAGTTGACGCTGACGCGGGGACTCCACGGCCCCGAGCCCCTGTGCATTAGGCGTCCCCAACGGGATTTGAACCCGTGTTGCCGCCTTGAAAGAGCCAATTTTCAGTTTTATCTAAGTAGGCCTTCCACTTGTGTTTTTCGCATAACTCCTCGATAAATTCCCCCGAAGCAAGGCCATTCTTATCTCACCTTGACGATGACCTTGCCTTTTGCACGCCCTTTTTCGACGTAAGCCAAAGCCTCTTTGGTCGATTCGAATGGAAAGACCCGATCCACAACTGGGCGTATGGTCCCAGAATCGATAAGAGAACCGATCTCGCGCAATTGGTCTCCGCTCGGTCTCATGAAAAGAAATGAATAGCTTACGTGATGACGTTTTGCTCTTTTCCTGATTCGATAGCTCAAAAGGCGCGTTGCCAGTCTCAAAATCCAAGTCGATCCAATGTCTTTCGCAAAATCGGGATCAGGTGGACCGGCGATGGAGATGAGCTTTCCACCGGGTTTTAGCACTCGTAGAGATCTTTCGAGTACCTCTCCGCCCAGAGTATCCAAAACCACATCGTAATCATGCAGGATTGTTTCGAAATCCTCTTTCTTGTAGTCGATGACAATATCTGCACCGAGGCGCTTCACCCAATCGAGATTCTCCGTTCCCGTTGTCGTCGCTACGATCGCACCAAGATGCTTCGCCAGCTGAATTGCAAATGTTCCTACACCACCGGAGCCCGCATGGATGAGAACTTTCTGCCCTCTCTTCAGGTTCGCTCTTTCGACCAGCACTTGCCAAGCGGTCAAGCCGACCAGAGGGATGGAAGCTGCTTCTTCCATGGTGAGTTTTTTTGGCTTTTCCGCCACGGCATCTTCTTTTATCGAAATGAATTCCGCGAAAGCACCGATCCGATCTTTATCTGTCCGCGCATAGACCTCGTCGCCGGGCTTGAATCGCCGCACTCCAGATCCGACTCGGACTACGACTCCGGCCAGATCATTGCCCAAAATCAACGGTAAGCGATAAGGCAAAATGAGTTTGAGCTTTCCATCTCTGATCTTGAGATCCAGAGGGTTTACACTAGCCGCGTGGATCTGGACCAATACGTCATCGTCCCGCAGCTCAGGGTCTGGCATTTCGCCAGCCCGCACGACATCGTTGCTTCCATAACGATCGATAATGAATGCCTTCATCATATTTGTACCTCCAATTTCTCGTTAAATCAGGTTGCCTCGCGGGCAGTGGCTCAGATGTCAGGCAGCGGCGAGGAAGCGAGCGGCCGCTTCAGCAAACTCCTCTGGAAACTGAAAATGCGAGCCATGCCCGGAATCCGGGAAGAGCATGGGCCGGGCGTCGGGAAGCTTCTGCTGAAGGATGAACGAATTCACGGTGGGGACCATGATGTCGTCATGACCGTTCACCACGAGAGTCCGGTGCGGGATGTTCTTCAGAGAGCCGTAGCGCTCGCCGGTCACCTGGCCCCTCTCCATGAATCTTCACCTCGCCGGTTACTTGTGATTTTCAAGTAACTCAAGTAAACCATAGACACTTGTAAAGTGCAAGTGAAAAAGTTATACTGATGCCATGGAAAAGAAACCGAACATCGATTCATCGTTTCCCAAGGAGTTCCGCTCTACCTGTCCGATTTCCTGCGTCCTCGACATCCTCGGTGATAAGTGGACTCTGCTCGTGATTCGAGACCTCTTCCTGAACAAACACCGCTATGGGGAATTCATCGAATCGCCCGAGGGTATCCCGACCAACATCCTCGCAGACCGGCTCAGGCGGCTTGAGGCGGCCGGCATCATCAAGAAGGTGTTGTACCAGTCCAATCCGCCACGGGCGGAGTATTACCTTACCTCAAAAGGAGCAGACCTTGGGCGGGTGCTGGGGGCAATGCGGAAATGGGCCGAACGTCATGTGTCCGGGGTCACGTCTCCCGAGACGTTTCCGCAGCCTGAAATCCGCGACTGATGAGGGGAAAGTCATAAGGGTCCACCATGGAATTTGAGCGGGTGACTGGACAGAAACGGGCCGAGTCCCGTCAATAGTTGCGGGCCGCTGTCGAACGGCTGCAGGAGGGGAAATGGCGCAAGCGGCAGCGCAGGTCGTGGCAATCGCCCCAGCCTCTCCTCTTGGATTCCCGGTGAGGGTGCCCGCGCAGAATCGGAGCTGTCTTCTTATCCGCACCCGCCAGCCATGTAACTGAAAGGCGCGGTGATCGCCGTCTGCTTTTCGGCTGGCTGCAAGGGGGAAGAGGGGTCAAATGTCATATTAGGATCACAAGGGAGTTCGGCGGCCGGCCCGCCGACGCGAGGTGCACAAAAAGGGTACAGAAAAGGGGTTATGAGAGAACCATAGATCTCATAACCCCTTATTTCATTGGAGCCGGCGGGGGGACTTGAACCCCCGACCTGATGATTACGAATTAGATCGCTCCGGGGGCTCGATTTTAGCACCGGTTAGCAGACAGTTGCCTGCATTGGAAAAGTTCGGCTCTGGCGGCGATCCGATTTCTCCCCGTTTGCCCCCGCTTTCCCCTGTATGGTGCGCAGAAAAGGGTACAGTCGGACCCCCTCCCCGATGGGATGCTCCAAAAAGCCGTTGACAATCCATCCTGACAGTAATAAATAGCCAGCTTAGGGGCGATCATCTTCGCTCCAACTGGAGTTGAAGGTCCAGGGTTGGTTTGCTGCTTTTGGGGGGAGTAGAAAGAAAGAAGGATCGCATAGATTTTTCTCTTTCAGGGCAAGATCATTGTGCTTCCTGTGTCTCGAACGGCATAATCGAGATGAAGCTGCCTTCAGGTACTGAACCGTTTTCTTGATTCGACGTGAGACATACAGACAACCCTTATTGGAGCGAACGCACCTGAATATCAAAAGTGGAAATGTTCTGAGATGGCATAGCCCTTCTGGTTATTCCCGATTTGTCGTTTGCAGATGTTGTTTTCCATTTCAATCTGGTGGCTTTTTGATGAGCTTTTCAGCATAACAGATAGGAATGTCTGGACGTGAAGAGACAGGAGAAAGGGAAACTTGAATGGCATAGGCAAGAACACCCTGAAAGCTCTACGGAAAACCGAAAGGGCAGATCTATCGGCAAGAAAAGCGTGAAGAAGCGGATAGCAGGCGATCTTCCTCGACAACCTGGGGCAAAGTCCTCACACGAGAGCAAATTATCGAGGCGGCAACCGACCCAGCTTCCGGCCGTCAACCAGAGAATTGGCACCAGCGGTTGTCCGACTCCGCACGGATGACTGGATACACGATTCTGTCATGGCGGAATCGCGGAGACCTGAAGGTCCAGGAGTACTTGATGCCGCACAAGCGGAAACGGCACGGCGTTGGCAACGTGTTCGGCCCACGGACGCAACATGGACGTGCTGTCCTCGAAGAGCGGCCTACGCCTGCGAATGGAAGAAAGTGGCAAACTTGCGGATGAAGGATAGAGAGAATGACCCTGTGGGAGGAGGACGGGTCAAGCTGACTCCGGATCACAGAATCGACATCTCTCAATCCAGATGCTGATCCCAAGCACCTGGAACAGTGGCAGGCACTCGTGTGGCCGGCATCAGGTCACCAAGAAGAACTACGGGACACGACCACCGGCAAGCTGAATACCTACGCAATTGTCCAGTTTGCTACTGAGCCGGAGAAAAGGGAGGTATTTCACTTCCTTCTTTCCTATTTCGGGTATACTAATCCTTGAGAATGGAAATATTACGAGGTGTGAGACATGAAGAAGAATGGTGATCGTCTACAAAGACTCCGTGTGGAAACCCGGGATAAGATCGAAGCCGCTCTAGCGATCAGGGGGTTGTCATTCTGCCTCCCTTGGACGTGCAAAGTGTCCGCTCGGACTTGACGCTGCTCGGACATCAAGGCGCAGGTCACCGTGTTTATTCCATGGTACAATAAAGGTGTTGGCGGCGAAAGACATGATGACCCAGCAGATCGGTGAGCGTTTTAAAATCTCTGGAGCCGTTCTCAGACACCTCTTCTTCTGGGGTTTCCCTGAGATCATTGCTCCACTTTGTGGAGAAGACAACTGAATCGCTTTCCCTGCGGTGCTGGGTTACATGGTTCAGCAAAAACTGACCTTCGATGAATTCGCGGATGGCGCTCAGTCTAAATGGCATGTCTACACTTGTCGAAGCTGAGAGGCCAAGATGCACGTTCGAGATTTCTAAATGAAGTGCAACTTCAGAAAGTGAACAAGGGAAGCTCCGCTTTATCCAGGACCTCACAGCGTGAATCGAAAATCTTTGCTTTGTGGTTTCGTGGAAGAGATGAAGCACAACTGGGCTATCCCTCACAGAAACCTGTAGCCGTTATCGAGAAGCTTGTCCTCATGGTGGAACGGCCAGAGGGGATCTTGTTGTGGACTTGGATCAGTGGCGCTGGGACCAGTGCCGTAGCCGCTTACAACAACGAGCGATTTTCCAATTATTTGCGACATATCCGAGGAATACACTGCCATTACAGAGAAGCGTCCAGGCGTTCCAGAATGAGTCTGCCAGATCAATTGACGGCAGCCTTGATGAGGTCCCTTAACGGTCTTCGGGCAAAGAATTAAGAAAATCATTCAGTAATGGTAGGCTATCCGAGGAAGTCGATATGCCTCGAGGCCACAGTTCTCATTGCCGATGAAGTAGATGGGAACGCTCCAACAAATGAATTGAGCACCACGCTGAAAACACGCACAAAAAGCGGCGTTTTCCAGTGCTCATTCAGATCGTTCGGAGGAGAAGAAGAAGAATGTACACCCAGCGTAAAGCACTATACCAGAAGCTTGATAGGTGGTGCGATTCGCGTGTGTTGGTCGACGTAACTGGTGACGGTGGGGGTCGGAGACTGCCATCGCCTCCGAGGTGTAACCACTTCTTTGTGCCAATCATCTCGAACATCTGGTCCTCGGTAAGTGTGCGTCGATCTGTATCCTCGACACGCGGCGCGGGCGGCACACCCTCGCCGCATGGAGCCTGGTCAACCTGATTTGTCAGTTTGCCGACGATATTGAGATGCTCGTTCCATCGAAGTGTCACAGCGCAGGCAACTGCCTCGACTGTGCCTTGGTGCCAATCGGATCATCATGACGAAACAGGCGACCCTCGGGCCAATTGATCTCAGCGTGAACAATCCGCTGAATCCCCAGATAGCTGGCGCTGCACCGGACGCTAAGGCCTCTGTAAGTGTGGAAGCGATCAACGGTTTCATTGAGATGGCTCAGAAACAATGCGGCCTTCGTTGGTTTGCAGCTACAAGACTATTGTTGAGTTATTGGCTCAGAAAGTGCACCCTTTGGTGCTGGGCAAGGTGTACAGGACGAAAACACAGATTCAGATGCTGGCTCGAAGAACTTGAGCATCAGGTGAAGGACCCGGCGAAAGTTGATCCTATCATCGGTTTCCTCTGCAGTGAGTCAGGAAGCCATGATTACACGATCCACCGGCGTGAAGCCCGCGACAATCTTAATTTGAGGATCGAAAAGCCGGACGACGCTCTGGACGTTCTCATCAAAAGTATCTATGACGATATTGAGGCTGAGTTGTTGCTGAACTTACCATTTAAATCAAACAGCCTCCGTGGGACCCAGAATGCTTCACCATATCAATTCCGCAGGATGTCTATGATAGAATCGACTACTGGAGGCAGCTACTTCTTTGTCAGCGAGGGCCAGATGATTCGACAGCAGATTGAACCACAACCAGGCGTTGTGAAAAATATCATTCAAGACCAACGCCAATTTGAGGGGTGGAGGCATGACAATCCGTGAGTATGAAGGCTCTGCTATCTACTACGTGGAGGATTTTCGACAGCTCGCGTTTCCTGTTCGCAGTACGGGATCTTCGCTTCCGGAGAGTCTGATCCATCGGATGAGGGACAAAGCTTTTTCCGCTGAGAGAGTGCATGAGATTCCCTCTCCTCCTATCGGTGAACCGGGCCAGCCGAAACCACTTCCCAAAGAGAACAAGCAGGACTCCGAGCTAATCGTTGCGGGCGACGCTTGACAGCGCGCCTGAACACAGTCGTGTATACCGGACACGAATCAGAACTTCCAGGGCAGAAGTCCCCGTGCCAGGTGCAGGAGAAGGGGAAGGCCAGCATCGCGCCAACCCAATGCTTAGGTCTCGACCCACACATTCTATGGCACGGAGCAGGGGACGTTGTTCAATACGTTCAAAATATATCTTGATAAGCCCTTTTCCCTATGATAATGGATGACTATGCCGCGCCAAGCTCGATTCGATGCACCCGGAACGCTCCATCATGTCATGACACGAGGCCTGGAAGGCCGACGAATCTTCCATGACGATGAAGATCGAGAGCATTTCCTCTCTCGCCTGCGCACCTTGGTGAAGGAGACCCAAACCCGCATCCTGGCCTGGGCGATCCTGGACAATCATGTCCACCTGCTGCTCTTCAGCGGTAAGGAGGGGATTTCCACCCTCATGCGCAACTTGTTGACTGGCTACGCGATCTGGTACAACCGGAAGCATCGAAGGAGCGGGCATCTATTCCAGAATCGGTTCAAATCCATCGTCTGCGAGGAAGATCCCTACCTCTTGGAACTCGTCCGCTACATCCACCTGAATCCCCTCCGGGCTCAGATGGTCCAGAGCGTGGAGGAGCTGAATCGCTACCCCTGGTGTGGCCACAGTGCCTTGGTGGGAAAGCATCTCGACGATTGGCAGGAAAGGGAATACGTGCTCCAGCAGTTGAGCACCAACAGGAAGGAAGCAATCCGCATCTACCAGGAGTTTCTATCGGAGGGAAAAGACGGGGGCAGACGGCCCGAACTCGTGGGGGGAGGGCTGATCCGGAGCCTGGGGGCCTGGTCGCAGGTATTGTCCCTCGGAAGAAAAAGGGGAGAGATACCGTACGATGCCCGGATCCTGGGGAGTGGGGATTTCGTCCAGACCCTGTTGCAGCAGGCGGAGGAAAAGCTAGCCCGGCAGATGCGGTATCAGGCGACAAACCATTCTATCGCCGCCGTCATCCGGAAGAGGTGCAGAACAGGGGGCGTGAACGAAGAGGAGCTTTTGCGCGGCGGACGAAGGCGGAGAGTCTCCCAGGTGAGGGCCGAGATCGCGTCTCATCTGGCCCGTGAAATGGGACTGCCCCTGGCCGAGATCGCCCGCAGGTTAGGCGTGGGGACCTCGAGCCATTGCGATGGCCATCCGAAAGAAAGAAAAGAAAGAGAAGAGCGGAGAAAAGTGATGGTATTCGAACAACGTCCCCCACGTCCTCCCGTCTGGAATTTGAGCGGGTGACTGGACAGAAACGGGCCGAGTCCCGTCAATAGTTGCGGGCCGCTGTCGAAGGGCTGCAGGAGGTACAAATGGCGCAAGCGGCAACGCAGGTCGTGGCAGTGGCCCCGCCTCTCCCCTTGGATTCCCGCTGAAGGTGCCCGCCCAGAATCGGAGCTGCCTTCTTATCTCCATCCGCCAGCCATGTAACTGGAAGGCGCGGTGATTGCCGTCTGCTTTTCGGCTGGCTGCAAGGGGGAAGAGGGGTCAAATGTCATATTAGGATCACAAGGGAGTTCGGCGGCCGGCCCGCCGGCGCGAGGTGCACAAAAAGGGTACAGAAAAGGGGTTATGAGAGAACCATATATCTCATAACCCATTGATTTCATTGGAGCCGGCGGGGGGACTTGAACCCCCGACCTGATGATTACGAATTAGATCGCTCCGGGGGCTCGATTTTAGCACCGGTTGGCAGACAGTTGCCTGCATTGGAAAAGTTGGGCTCTGGCGGCGATCCGATTTCTCCCCGTTTGCCCCCGCTTTCCCCTGTATGGTGCGCAGAAAAGGGTACAGTCGGACCCCCTCCCCGATGGGATGCTCCAAAAAGCCGTTGACAATCCATCCCGACAGTAATAAATAGCCCATCAAGGGACAACTTTCCTCTAGTCTAAGGTCTTCTTTTGCATCCGGCCATCTTTTGGAAGGCGGCTGATGATTGTTTGTTGGGCGTAAGGAGTAAGACAATCAATGCAGTCAGAGCAAATTGTTAAGCTGACAAAATATATTGAAGAGAACCTTAGAGCGTCGCCAACTGCTGGTGTTTCCTTTGTTGATGCTCGGCAGCAAAGAGAGCGGTTGTCGTCCCAACAGAACCATGTGGTCTTTGGAAGGCGCGGAGCAGGTAAAACCTCCTTGCTTAAATCCGCACTCGGAGGCGTTGATCACGTGGATGTCTACCTGAATTTGGAGGATTACAAAGATATCACTTTCCCGAACATAGTCATCCACATTCTGGCAGAACTTTTTTCCGTGCTGAGAGAACGGATTGAACGCAAGTATCCATGGTATAAGCCATCTCTAAGGGCTTGGCGTGTCCGACACAGAGTCCAGAAGAGCCGCAATACGTTATGGGAATACCGACATGAGCCGGACAGGGAGACGCAGGAGATCCGCGAGAAGGACGCTTATCGAGAGCAGATGTCTGCATCTGTAAAATCAGGGATGGGTGGAGGGGGTGCTGCAACTGCCCGCGAAAAGGCTCGGGAAATAACAAGACAAGTGCCCAAGGATAAGTTGGATTACTTGCTTTTGGAACTTAGCACCTACAAGAAACTTATCAGCTCCATTTCTGATCTGTTCCAAGGGCAGCCCATTTTTCTCGTTTTGGATGATTTCTACTTCGTGCCGAAAGGGACGCAACCCGATCTTATCGATTACTTCCATCGGCTGACGAAGGGCACAGGTCTCTTCATCAAGATGGCAACGATTCAGCACCGTTCTAAGCTTTATAGACGTGCACATGACCACTATGTGGGTGTGGAACGCGGTCATGATATTTTTGAAATTGATATGGATTACACGCTGGACAACTTCGATGAGCTTCAGAAATTCATGAGAAAACTGCTGGAAAACGCTCGTGAAAAATCCGGAGTCGACGGAAACATAAACGATCTTTTTGCCGGCGATGGCTTCTCTCAACTCTGTCTCGCATCGGGGGGTGTCCCTCGGGATTTCCTTTCTCTTTTCATTACCTTGGCTAAGAATACGGCTAACCTCCAAGGAATAGGCAAAGTGCAAGTCACCGACGCGGCAATCGCGAACATCGGAAGCAAACTGGAATCGATGCACAAAGATTCAGGGACTGAGGATGTCATTCTCGAAGGATATCTTAGCAGAATCAAAGAGTACGTCTATGATGAAAAGCGCACCAATGTGTTTCTAGTGGCAAAAGATGAGTTGGATCGCGATCCACAAGTCAGGCAAGCCATTCGGGAATTAGTGGACCTTCGCCTCGTACATCTGGTGGACAATAACACCAGCCGGGCTCCAAGTGATGGAAGACGATACGAAGCGTACTTGCTTGACATAGGACTCTACGATAACCCAAGACCTCGGAGCTTCACTCAAGTTGAACCAGGCCAGCGTGATGATAAGGCCCGAAAGGACTCTTTGAGGGCGTCTCCGGTCTTAGAACTCACTAAACTTCATGAACCTCTTCCCAGGAAGCCTGAACAAGGGGAAGAGTATTCGGGCTTAAGGACCAAGGAGCCGCGTCCAGAGAAGCCTGTACAAGGGGAACTCAGTCTAAGCTTTGAGTAGCGGTGATCCCCATGTCGATATGTCGATATGGATCCCCAGCGATATTTCTCGCAACGATTTTAGAATGATCGGACCGTGTGTGGATTGGTAAAGCGATCGAAGTTGTCTTGCTCTTTTCAGCGCCCCACTCCAATTTTTCCGGCTGGCCAGGGCGTAATTCAATGGGGACACAGTTACTCGGGAGTTTTCAAATTGAGAACGGCTATGGATTATGGATCGTCTGGTATGTGATAGACAAACCTGTGATGGAAGCGAAAGGGGACGGTTACCTACTTCAAATCTGGAACAGCAACCGTTAAAGAAAGGCGGAAGCACCGAGCGATTATTTTTAGCCAAGCGAAGGATGGCTCACGCATTTTGTTTGAGTGTAATGCGGAAATATATCAAAATGGCAACTAACGAACCCACCGAGTAGGGGTGAAAGTCGCGCTGAATTGGCCGAATCGCCTTGTTACACGATCCATGTGCCAGATTGTGTGGGAGGAAAGGGACTATCAAGCCCCTCCCTATCCCGATTATCTGCTTAGTTGATTATTGGGGCATGAGCAAATCGGGGGACGAATGGACCAGAAATGTTACAACCATCCTATGAGGAACAGGTCGACAGGGACGTAGTTCAATAGGTTCAATTTCCTTTGAGGCGCTCTTCCCTCCGGATCGCCATAGCCACGGCCGCATCAATTCCGGGGGCATCAAATAGCCGGGAATGAAGGACGTCCATAAAATCATAAAATCCTTTGTGGACATCATGATCCTATAGACTCGGTAGGGTGCTATCAATTTACAGCAGGAGAGAAAAAGGAGATATGGCACCCACCAAGGTCTTTCACGACGTTCGGAGGACGGCCATTCGCAATATGGTGAGAGCAGGGGTCCCGGAGAGGGTGGCCATGAGCCTTTCCGGGCACAAGACCCGGAGTGTCTTCGAGCGCTACAACATCGTCAACGAGGAGGATCTGAAGGAGGCCTCTCGCAGGCAGCAAGTCTACCTCCGAAAGCAGGAGGAGAGAGCACCTTCGATCATTGCCAAGGCGAGGTGGTTGGCTTCGGGGAAGTGAAGAGAGCTTTGCCCCACAGAGGTTAACGGATGCGGCGGGCACAATTTGGGCACAGTGGGCACAAAAAAGCCATCCGGGGCGGGATGGCCAATGAGCGTAACCTATTGAAAACGTTATAAAATATCTGGTGCCGCCCCGCAGAATCGAACTGCGCACACCAGGATTTTCAGTCCTGTGCTCTACCAACTGAGCTAGGGCGGCATCCTGCCAAATGCAAGGGCAAGATAGCACAGGGCCGAGATCGGGTCAAGGGAAAAGTGAAGGCGCGAGGCCTTTGGCTACAGCCCCAGACGCGACGAAGGGCAGGCGAGGATATCTCGGCGATCCAGCTTCTTCCGGCCAAAGGTGATCATCAGACATCCAAGTTCTGCCACTCCAGAGACGGTCTGTGGAGTATGGTGGGCAAAAGGCCGGCAGCCACCCGTCATCACTTTTCCCCGCATCGATCCTCTTCAGCAGGCAACTGAGCCGCAATCGGCAGCAGTCATAATTCCACCCAGGGGAAATCGTTACAGAAACCGCCCCCCCATTTCTTCACCCCGCCTTCTCCGTACAATTTTTTGATTGACAAGCAAAGCCCGGAGGGCTAATTTTCGGAAGATTCTCAACTTGGCAGATCCAGTTCCTCTAACTCTCGAACGGAAAGGAGAGTGAAATGCCCAAAAAGAAAGAGAAGGTGCCCAAAGAGAAAGAGAAGGAGAAGGATGTGGGGTATCTGCCCGCCCACCCGGTTAAGGATCTCCCGGCGCCACCTCCCTTCAACTTCAAGAATGTATTGAAGGTGATAGGGCCGGGGGCCATCCTGCTGGGGACCTCCATCGGATCTGGGGAGTGGCTCCTGGGGCCGGCAACGATCGTGCAATACGGCTCGGCGCTTCTCTGGATTACCACCGTCGCCATAATCCTGCAGGTATTCCTCAATGTGGAGTTCGTCCGCTATACCATGTATACCGGGGAGCCTGTGATCACTGGCTTCATGCGCACCAAACCCGGACCTACCTTCTGGGGTTGGACCTACTCCGCCTTCATCTTCGCCCAGTACCTCTGGCCCGGTTGGGCGGCAGCTGCGGCCGCCACCCTATTTGCCGCCTTCATGGGCCACATCCCGGGGGCCGGCGATAGACAGCTGATGCTAATGTTTGGATATATCACTTTCTTCCTCTGTGTGATGGTCGTGATCTTCGGGGGGAAGATCGAGCGGACGCTTGAATATGCCTCCTGGTTCATGGTGGCCTGGATTTTCATCTATTTGATCATCGTCAACGTGGTCTTCGTTCCCCTCAAATTCTCCCTGGGGACGGCGAGTGGGTTTCTAAAATTTGGAACCTTACCGACTGGAGCCAACTGGCTGCTCTTGGGCGCCTTTGCCGCCTACTCCGGGGCGGGGGGCATGGGCAACTGCTTCATCTCCAACTGGATGCGGGACAAGGGCTATGGCATGGGGAGCACCGTGGGTTACATCCCCAGCGCGGTGGGAGGGGTATCGGTGAAGCTCTCTCACGTGGGCAATGTCTTTGAGATTAACAACAAGAACCTCTCCAAGTGGCGGACCTGGATGAAGTACCTGTCCGTGGACCAATATGGGGTCTGGGGATTTGGCTGCTTCTTAGGGATGTATCTCTGCGTGAACCTGGCCGCCGCCCTCGTCCCGGTCGGCACCAAGATGACCGGCCTGGCCACCGGGGCCTATCAGGCCAAATACCTGATGGAGCACACTGGTTATCAGATCTTCTGGTTTCTTACCCTGATCAACGGTTTCTGGGTCCTGTTCTCCACTCAATTGGGCAACCTGGATGGGATCGTCCGCCTGACCACCGACACCTTGTGGTCCGGCAACGAGAAAGTAAGGAAGTGGCGAGGCGGGGATGTGCGCACCATCTATTACTTCGTCCTGGCGATGTATGTGCTCTGGGGATGTATCGCCATGGGGCTGGCCCAGCCCATGGTGCTCATCATGATCGGGGCGAACATCGCCTCCTTCATCTTCGCCTTCACCGGGATCCATGTGATCATCGTCAACCGCAAGATCCTCCCCAAGCAGGTGAGGGCCCCGCTGTGGCGGGAGATGGTCGTAATCCTGTGTTCCCTGTTCTATGGGGTTTTCTTCGTGGTTTCCATGGGCAAGACGCTGCACATCTTTTAGGCATCCTGATTCAACATTGCGCGGAAGCCGCTCTTGTGCTAAGAGATAGCCTGAGAGCTTCCGCGCCGGAGCATTAGGACCGTGAGTTTAACAGTCATAGATGGCCTGGGGGGAGGGATCGGCAGCCTGGTCATTAAGAGGCTGCGCGAGCTCTTGGGGAGCGAGATTGAGATTATTGCTCTCGGGACCAATGCGATCGCTGCCTCTGCTATGATGAAGGCGGGCGCCAATCGCGGAGCTTCGGGGGAAAACGCAATTGCCCTAATCGTCCAGGAGGCAGATATCATCCTGGGATCCATAGCCATTGTAGTGGCGAATTCCATGATGGGGGAATTAACTCCCAGGATGTCGGAAGCGATCAGCTGCTCAAAGGCGAAGAAGATCCTCTTGCCTTTGGCGATCCATCGGCTGGAATTGATTGGGGTTTCAGGAGAGCCTTTGCCGCATCTGGTGGAGATGGCGGTACAACGAGTCAAGGAGCTGATGGAATAAATGTGTGAAGCCAGCGCTTATTTGATTGAAGAGGACGGGAAAGAGGATCTATATTTGAAGGATGTGGACATCGTCCGCCCGGAGGATGGAAAGCTCTATCTCCGGGATATCTACGGTGAACAAAAGGTCATCGAGGCGGAGATCACAGAGATCAACCTCTTGAACCATCGCATCGTCCTCAAGAACAAGAAGAAGTAAGCAAAAAGAAGCAAAGAAGTGGCGTCCCCTCGCAGGAATGCAGTTCGTTCTTCCCTTCCCCACGCATGCCCTCCTCTTTCGGCGAAAGGAGACGAAGAAACCGGCCCTGGCCGTCTGTCTTCCATCGAGGGGATCTCCGGTGGGCTTTTCTGCATCCATACCTTGGGCAAGTGGATGATCGGAGTGGTGGAATGATCATTGAGGTTGATTCCTTGGAAGTGGCGTTTGACAGTGGGAAGGAGTCCCTGAAGGTCCTCGATGTGCCCCACTGGGAGGTGGAGAAAGGGGATCAGGTGGCGCTCTTCGGCCCCTCCGGATCGGGCAAGTCCACCTTCCTCTATGTCCTGGCAGGCTTGCTTTCGGTAACCCGGGGGAAGGTGACCGTCTGCGGGCACTCCTTGGAGCGGATGTCGGAGGCGGAGAGGGATCATTTCCGCTCCCAGTATATCGGTTATATCTATCAAAACTTCAACCTCCTCCAGGGGTACACGGCCCTGGAAAACGTCTTGATGGGTATGACCTTCTCGCCTCGCAAGAGCGACCGGGAGGAAGCGAAGCACCTGCTGGACGAGGTGGGGCTCTCCCATCGGCTGAACTATTTTCCCTCCCAGATGTCCTCCGGAGAGCAGCAGAGAGTAGCGGTTGCCAGAGCGCTCGCGAATCGGCCCCAGGTTCTTTTGGCGGACGAGCCCACCGCCTCATTACATCCCGTCAACAAGGAGGATGTCCTCCGGCTGTTGCGGGGCATCTGTGAGCGATATGGGTGCACCCTGGTGCTGGTCACCCACGAGCGGGAGATCATTGCCCTCTTCGAAAAGACGGTGACCTTTCTCGAGTTCAACCAGGCCTACCAGGGCCTGACTGGGAGGCGAGCATGAGTTTCTGGAGGATTGTGCTTCGGAGCCTGAAGCATCACCGCTTCTCCAGCATCTTGACCGTCATCAGCATCGCCCTGGGGATTGCCCTTTTGATTGCTGTCTATTCCTTCAAGGAACAGACCCACAATACCTTCACTCAGGTGGGACTGGGGGTGGATGCCATTCTGGGCCCCAAGGGCTCTCCCCTGCAGATCGTCCTCAACGCCCTCTATCATTTGGAGGAGATGCCGGGGAAAATCAAGTGGACCTATTTCCAGGAGGTGGAGAAGCATCCTCTGGTGGTCCAGGCGATCCCCTTCGCCGTCGGCCACTCCTACGGAGGCTTTCGGGTCAATGCCATCGACCCCCGATTTCTGACCGAGTTCGAATACCTGCCCGGAAAGCGCTTTTCCTTCGCCGATCGGGATGGGGGCCAGGGGCGCGCGTTCAGTGCTCCCACCGAGGCGGTCGCCGGTTGGGCGGCGGCCAGGAGCTTGAACCTGCGTCTCGGCACCGAGTTTAGCCCGGTATGTGGCGTCCGGGAGGGCGATCCCATCCATGAGACAGATCGACTGAAATTCGTGGGGATCCTGGCCCCCACCGGGACGCCTCACGATCGGGCGATCTATATCCCCCTGGAGGCCTTCTATGTACTTTCGGGCCATCCCGTGGAGACCCAGAAGATGGCAAAGGATATGGAATACCGGGAGATCAGCGGCGCCTACATCAAAGTCAAGCGCATCCGGGGCGGGGCATTGCACCCGGGCATCCAGGATCTGAAGTTCACCATCAATCAGTCGGATCGCAATCAGCTGGTGGTCCCCAATGAGGTGATGCCCCGTCTGTTCAACATCATCGGCTGGGTGGACCGGGTCCTGATCGCCATCGCCGCCATCCTGACCGTCCTCTCCGCCCTCTTTCTCTTCTTCTCCCTTCTCTCCGCCCTGCGGGAGAGGAGGAGGGATCTGGCCCTCTTCCGAGCCCTGGGGGCGACCCGCCGGACGGTCACGGGCCTCGTCATCTTCGAGGCTTTGATCATCAGCCTCCTGGGTGGAATCTTCGGCCTCCTGCTGGGACACGGATTGATCGGGATTGGGTCTCACTTCGTCAAGGTGGAGACGGGGGTCGCCTTTACTGCCGGTTATCTGAGTCGCACCGATTGGCTGGTCCTGCCCGGGGCAGTTATTTTAGGTCTTCTGGCCAGTCTATTGCCCGCCCTCCAGGCCTACCGCCTGGGGGTCCTGAAGAATCTATCGCCCCTTTCTTGAGTCCATATTCTATGGGAGGAGGGAAGAGATGAGAAGGAGACTTCTTGCCCTGATGTTGCCGGCAATACTGATTCTTGTCCTATGGGGTTCCGTCGGGCAAGCAGCAGCGGCAGAGGAGCGCCACGGGCACCAGGCTTTTCACGATGGGGTCCTCAACGTGATCGGCAAGGAGTTGGCCCATGCAGAGGTCCTGATCGTGGAGGATACCCTGGAGGTCTGGTTTGTGGGGGGCGGCCAGGATACGGGCCGATCGGTGCAGATTAAGGCGGCGGAGATCCCCTTGGTGGTGAAGATCCCCGGCCAAGGGCAGAAGAAATTGATCCTCAAGGCGGATCCCATGAAGCTGGCGGGCGAGAAGATGGGATATTGCTCTCACTTCGTAGCCCGTGCGGACTGGCTCAAAGGGGTGAAGGAGTTCGAGGCCACAAGCTCAGTGGTGATCAAAGGAGTCAAGGAGAAGCTGATTATTCATTATCCTGAGGGATATGACCCCCTGCACAAGCACGGACATAAAGATCACGAGAAAGAGGGGCACTGGCAAAGAACAGCATTGATTCGATGAGAGGGTTGACCTCTCAGAAAGGAAGCTGGATAGAGGTATGAAAAGCAGATTGCGCTTTACGATGTTTCTGAGTTTGGCCCTGATGATCATGCTGGGCCAGGGCCTCTGGAACTTCTCTATGGCGAAGGAGGAGAAGAAAGGGAGCAAGGTCCGGATCATCGAGGAGAAGGGCCCCGCCGGTCACAAGACGATCGGCATCGACGAGAGCTCCGTCGGCGAGGATGCGGGAAAGGAGATGGCTCTCACCTTCGCCTCCTTGATGAAGTGGGAATATGATGCCAAGAAGAATTCCCCGCCACCGGAGAGCGTGAAGAAGTTGGACGGCCGCAAGGTCCGCATCATGGGCTTCATGTATCCCTTGCAGGAGGGAGCGAACATCCAGAACTTCTGTCTGCTTCGCTCCACCCAGACCTGCTGCTACGGCCCCAAGCCCCAATACAATCAGTACATCTTCGTGGAAATGGGAAAGCCGACCCAGTTCCGGCGGCTGGATCCGGTCTCCTGTGTGGGTAAGCTTCGGGTGGAGCCCTCTCCTGAGGAGGGATTCATCTACCGCATGGAAGGGGACCTTTGTGAGGCCGTAACGGAAAAGGGGAGCTGAGGAGGGAGACGATGAAAAGACATCTTGTCTGGCTTCTGGTGCTCATTCCGCTCCTTTCCCATGGGCTGCTGGGAGGCCTGGCCGAGGGATGTGCCGCCTGTTGGTCGGGGTATGGCCCGGGCGACGAGCGCTACAACAAGCCTCTGGCCGATCTTCGTATCCTTTACGAAAAGGAAGGCAAAGCGGCCCTCCCCTCCATCGAAGAGTCCCTGATGTACGACAAGGATCACCTGGTCAAGCAGAGGGCTGCAACCTACATCGGCGAGATCAAAGACCCCAACTCCATATCGGTCCTGGAGGGCATGCTGGCGGAGCTCTACAAGAAGGTTTCCTTCGGCAGCTTCGGGGCTGGGACCCCCGATTTTCAAACCCGGATGAAGGTGGCCCATGTCCTGTTCAGTTTGGATCCAGGCAACAGTATGGCAGATCGAATCTGGAGCCGGTATGGTCGGCTCGATGGATTGCGGAAGTCGGAGGTCCCCTATCTCCTCAATGCCCTGAGCGATCCGAAATTGGGCGAGCGCCTGACGGAGATCGTAGCGCAAGGCAAGGATCATTATGCCATGGTGTCTGCCTTGGAGGTCCTGGGCATGGGAAACAATGCCCAGGCCCTGCCTTTCCTCAAGTCCAAGATAGCGGAATGGGAAGGAAAAAGCCCGGAGTCCTCCGACCCCGCGAATCCAGACACCTCCATGATCTATTACTCCGCCCTGAGGGTCAAGGCAGAGCTGGCCATCTTTCAGATCGAGGAGCAACGGCGAGGTTCCTGATGCAGGTGAACCTTTCCGGTCCGGCCCCGCGCCGCTATCCGATTCGGCTTGACATCGCGAGCCTGCTCATCTATACTCCATCGTAGAGCGAGATCCCATTAGCCAACCACAGAAGGAAGGAGATTTTCATGAGAAAACAAGTAGCGATTTTGATCGTAGGCGCGATTTTCCTGGGCCTCATTGCCAGCCCAGCCTTCGCCGCCAAATATTGGCCCGACAAGTGGTGGCCCTCCAAGTGGGGACCGGACGACGAAAAGGGCTCTTTCAACACCAACACCCCGGCCAAGATCATGTCGGCCCTCAAGATCCCCAAGGCCGGCAAGGTGTATCGCCTGGGCATGCCCTACACCAATGACATGCCCGCGTTCGGAAACCGGACCTATAAGCTTCACATCCCCGGTCTGCCGGTGGGCGGCCCCTGGGTGAGAACCAGATCGTGTGGAACGATGAGTTCATCGTAGGCGAGCTGGGCCAGGTCGGTACTCAGTTCGACGGCCCGTTTCATGTGGGCATCCGGGGCCCGGATAGCGTCGATCGCTGGTACAACGGACGGGCACTGAACAGTATGGAGAATGTCTATGGTTCCACCAAGCACAACGGAGTGGAGAGGTTAGGCCCCATCGTCACCCGTGGCGTCCTGATTGATGTAGCCGGGCTGAAGGGCGTGGATTCCATGCAACTCGCCGAAGTGATTACCTTGGCCGATGTGGAGAACTGCATTAAAAAGGCTGGCATTGCCCCCATCGGAGAGGGCGATATGGTGATCTTCCGCACCGGATGGGTAGGAAAGTACTGGAAGGACGCCAAGACCTTCGTCTCTGGCACCCCGGGCATTGGCATGGAGGTGGCCCAGTACCTGATCAAGAAGAACGTCGGCATGACCGGCATGGATTCCTGGCCGCATCGAGTCCATCCCCTCAGAGGATCCCAAGGGGGCCTTCTACATCCACAATCTGTTGGAGACCGTCAACGGCATCTGGAACATCGAGAACCTGAGCAGCGATACCCTGGGGCAGATGGCCAAAGATGGGGTCTATGACTTCCTGTTCATCTACATCCCGGTGCCTTTCGCGGGTGCTACCGGATCTCCGGGTGAGCCGATCGCCATTCGCTAAGGAAAACGCCAATCGCAATGGGGGAAGGCTGATCTTTGCAGGAAACGAAACGAAATCGGCAACAAGGACTCGCTACAAAACTCCCTCCAGACGCCTGGAGGGAGTTTTTGTTTCCAAGGGGCAGGAGGCTGCTTTGATGGGGAGCGATGTGAGTAGCGAGGGTGGAATTGGTTCGTTGCAGGAGGGAGGATAAGGCAATGGAGGAGAAGAGAGAAAAGAAATGCCAAACGTCTCAAGGGACCCGTCGCGATTTTCTGAGGACGGCAGGCATCTTCACTGTAGCCGCCACCCTGGGGGGGACCAGGGATCTTTTTCTGCCGAGTTGGTCATGGGGGGCGGAGCCTGTGAAAATCGGCCATGTCATCTCCCTGACCGGCTTTTTGGCCATGACGGGCTCCTACGGCGACCTTGGCGCCAAGCTGGCGGTGGAGGAGATCAACAAGAAGGGCGGAGTGTTGGGCCGTCCCCTGGAGATGATCACCGAAGACGATGTCAATCCCGGGGTGGGGGTGCAGAAGACCCGCAAGCTCATTGACAAGGATCGGGTGCAGGCGGTATTCGGCACGGTCAGCAGCGCTTCCTGCCTGGCCATCAGCGATGTCTGCCAGCAGAGCCGCATGCTTTTCATCAACACCGGCTCCAATTCGGACGAGATCCGCGCCGCCCGCTGCCATCGCTATACATTTTGCATCGAGGGCAGCAATACCCAGTATGTCAGTGCCATCGGCCAATGGCTCATCAAGCGGAGGAAGCTGAATCGCTGGTATATCCTGGTGGCCGATTACGCCTTTGGCCATGACCTGTACCGCTGCTCGAAGAGGCTTCTCACCGAACACGGCGGGCAGGAGATCGCTCGTGACATGATCCCCACGGGGACCACTGACTTCTCCGCCTACATGATCAAGATCCGTAATGCCAAGCCCGATCTGGTGTTCAGCTGCCTGGCCGGGTCGGATATCACCAACTTCCTCAAGCAGTACAAGGAATTCGGTTCTGCGATCGAGGTCGCCGGAGGAGCGATGGATTCCGCCTTGGCCTGGCCAGTCGGCGCTGAGGCGCTGACCGGTGCATTTCCGATCCCCTGGGTCCATAAGATCACTGCCCCGGGGGTGAAGGAGTTCGTGGCTGCCTTCCAGAAGAAATTCGACAAGCCCCCAGAAAACCAGGCCTGGGGAGATTACCTCTGCGTGAAGGTGATCACCGACGCCATGGAGAGGACGAAATCCACGGACAGCAAGGTCCTGGTAAAGGCTCTGGAGAACTATCAGTTCGATGGACTGAAGGGGAGGCCCGTCTATTTCCGGGACTGGGACCACCAACTGATGCAGCCCATGTATGTGGTGGCTGCCAAGAAGAAGGCGGAGATGAAGGACAAGTGGGACATCTGGCAGGTGGTGGAAGAAGTGCCGGGAAAGAAGGAGTCCCTGGAGACCATTGCCCTGTCCCGCAAGGACAGCGAGTGTCATCTGGAGCCCATGGACTGAGGCGAAGAGGCGAATAGAGGGGCCTGATCAGCGGAATAGAGCCGCAGAAGAGGATGAATGAGCCTGAATTCGAGGGATCCCGGATTCAGGCTCTTTTTCTTCCCTCCAGCCCAAAGAGCTCCCAGGCGTTGTTCCGCAGGATCTTTCTTCCCATCTCCAGGGCCTCCTCTTCCGAGAGATAACCTTCTTTCACCTTTTCGGTGAGGACCTGGGCTACGCCCTCCCTGGCCATGCGCGCATGGGCATAGGAGCCTTCCACGAAGCGATAATCGCCGCCGAAGCCCAGGATCTTGTTGGAGGGAATCGTCTCGATCCATTCGTGCAAGATGCGCCTTCCCGCGCTGGGTGAGATGATCCAGACCCAGCAGAGATCAGCCCAGACATTGGGGAAGTTCTTGGCCAGACAGGCAACCTCGCCGCTGTAAGGGTAGCCTGCATGGAAGAGGTCGAACCTGACTTCTCCATATTCCAGGAAGAGGTCGGTGAGGAGAAGGGGCCGGGAGTTGCCCAGTACGTTTCCCACGCCCTCCTGCAGGCCCGGTGTGGACTTGGATCGGCAGATTGTGTTCCAGGGCGCATCGTATGACCTGGTGCATCATGTAGTCCTGCAAGGGCTTACAATCCTCCCAGGATGGACCCTCGCCTCCCCCTGGGTGGAATCGGAAGCGCAGGGGATCGACATGGGAGACGATGCGGTTGAAGATCATCTCCGCCTCGTGACGGGTGGGTCTCTTGTAGTCGAGAGTGCGAAAATAGGCCAGGGCTGTCTTGACCGCCACGATTCCCCTCTGAAGCGCCTGGGCAAAGGCAGCCTCCAATGCCTTCTCCAGATCTCCCAGGGAATGGATGGAGCGATGGGTGCTCTCCTCCAGGGTGTCCAGATGACCCCGGGTGCGGGAGGCGATGAGACTATCAAAACGGCCAACAGGAGCGAAGATCTCATAGTCCACCGGATCGCTCTCGTAATAGATGGGATCGAGGATCGCAACCTCGATCCTCGCCTGCTCCTTCATCACCTTGCGGTACCAGCCAGGCTGGTTGGCAGCACTGATCTTCTCCGAAAGCTCCCTCCAGGTGGACTCGTTGATGTCCCCGATCCCAAAGAGATCTCGGGCGGCAAGGATCAGGGCCCGCCCGTAGCCGGTGGATCGTGCATGCTTCCAGAAGGGAGCAAAATCCCCCCATCTTTCTTCCAAGGGCCTGCTGGAATCTCGGATCCGCTCCAGGGTTGGTATGCTCATCCCCGCGGAGACCAGATCGGAGGAGGCATAGTGAAGGAGCCAGACAGAGAAGAAGTCCGTGGGCTCTTCATTTCTCGCCCGCTCGGGGACGGTATGCTCGTGGGTATCCACCAGGTAAATCTCATCGATCTCATTCCGGATTCTGGTCGCCAAGCCATCCTTGTCCGCCATATTCACTCCCGTATCTCAGTGGGGTTTGGAAATGCAGCAAAAACCGGCCTTCCGGCATATGAGTACCGCTGCTGCGACCTTGATCAAATCTCCGGGCAAGAAGGGAAGGACCCCCAGCATCAGGCCTTGCCTGAGGCTGCAGTGGAGCCAGATCGAGAGTTGCAGCAGACCCAAGGTGTAAATGATCAGGGAGCCGAGGCCCATAGCCGCCAGGGCCCTCCTACCGGCCGGGCGACTCTCCGTCTCCATGATGGCTCCTACAACCCAGGCAGCTAAGGGGAATGCCAGCAGATATCCGCCAGTAGGTCCCCACAGGCGGGATAGGCCCATGGCGCCTCCTGACCAGATGGGCAAACCGACGCTGCCCATGAGGATATACAAGATCTGGGATGCAACGCCTCCTCCCTTCCCCAAACAGGCCCCGGAGAGGAGGACCCATAGGGTTTGCAGGGTGAAGGGAACGGGTGTAAAGGGGAGCGGAATAGAGACGAAGGCCCCCAGGGCCGTCATCAGGGAGAAGAGCCATACGCTGATCATCTTACTGAAAGCGGGGTTCAAGGGTATGGCCCCATTCGCCCAATGTTCGATTTTTGCTCTCGCGGCGACCGTTCCCATCCTGTTCCTCCTCTGACTCGGAAGGCAAACCGAGCCCACGCCCAAGACCTGCCTTCCCGGTGAATTTTCCAAGAGATCCGGTAAGCCTATACTATTTTGATCTCCTGGTGTCAATATGGATAGGCCTTTGATGCAGGGCGGAGGAGAAGAATTTCCTTGACAGGGGTTGAAGGGAGGGCATATTTTTACTTGTGCGTTTCGCGCACTTGCAAGGATGAAGATAGCCTTGGACGAAATCTACGATGTGATCATTATTGGAGGAGGGCCCGCAGGATCAGCCGCTGCCATCTATGCGGCAAGGGCTCGCCTGCGGACGCTGGTCCTGGATAAAGGAGCCTCGGAAGGGGCGCTGGCCTGGGCGCATAAGATCGCGAACTATCCGGGGAGTGCCGGGGAGATTCCGGGGAAGGATCTCCTCACGATCATGATTCATCAAGCCGAGGGATTTGGCGCGAGATATGTCCAGGCGCAGGCCTTGGGGGCCGAGCTCGAAAGGAATCCCAAGGAGATCCTCACCGACCGGGGTAGCTATCAGGGCAGGGCGATCATCGTTGCCACCGGGGCGATGGCCAGGAAAGACCGAGTCCTGGGGGAGCAGGAATTCCTGGGGAGAGGGGTGAGTTATTGTGCCACCTGCGATGGTGCCTTCTTCCGGGGAGAAGAGGTGGCCTTGGCTGGCGATGGAGATCTGGCCCTGGAGGAGGCGTTGGCGGTCTGCCAGCATGCGGCCCGGGTGTATCTGCTGGCTCCTGCCCCTTCCCTCAAGGGGGAAAAGGACCTCATCCAGCGAGTTCTCAATGAACCCAAAATCGAAATCCTGTATCAGACCCGGCTGGTCAGCATCGAGGGAGGAGAAGAGGTAGGCTCGGTCCGGGTCATTACGGCGGCGAAAGGCGAGCGGGATCTCTCGGTGAAGGGGGTATTTATCTACCTCAAAGGGAGGAGCCCTGAGGTGGAATTTCTGCGCGATTTCCTGCAAATGGGAGGCGAAGGGTGCATTCAGGTGAATCGGCAGATGGAAACCAACCTCCCTGGGGTCTTTGCCGCGGGGGATGTGCTCTGCAAGGAATTGAAGCAGGCGGTGGTTGCGGCAGGGGAGGGCTGTACCGCGGCCCTTTCTGCCCTTCGGTACCTGCAGCGTTCTCAAGTTGTCAGTCAGTGATATGGAGGGTTGAGCATGTTTGGGGACACCCGTAGGCGGGCCGTTCTGGTTGGAATGAGATGGGCCTTTGCTTTTGCTTTCATTCTGCTTTTTCCCCCGTCCTCTGCCTTCTCCCTTCTCCCCGATGAAGAGGTCAATGCCAGGATTTACAGGGAATTCAGCCCGGGGGTGGTCAACGTCACCACTGTGGTGGTGAGCTACGATTTCTTCTTTAATGCCGTCCCCGGTCAGGGCACGGGCTCCGGGTCCGTCATCGACAAAGAGGGCCACATCCTGACCAATCACCATGTCATTGAGAAGGCGAATCAGATTCAGGTGACTCTCGCGGATGGCGGGAGGTTCCCTGCTCGCCTGATCGGAGCGGATCCCAATAATGACCTGGCAGTGATCCAAATTGACGCGCCCGCCGACCGACTCACGGTGATTCCCCTGGGCAGCTCTTCCGACCTGCAGGTGGGCCAGAAGGTCCTGGCGATCGGCAACCCCTTTGGCCTGGACCGCACCCTCACGATAGGGATTGTCAGCTCCCTGGGGAGGAGCATCCGGGCCCAAAATGGGAGGCTGATTCGAGGGATTATCCAGACCGATGCGGCGATCAACCCGGGAAACTCAGGGGGTCCATTGATGGATACCAATGGGCGCATCATCGGGGTGAATAGTGCCATATTCAGCCCCAGCAGGAGCAATATCGGCATCGGATTTGCGATCCCGGTGGAGGTCGCCAAGAAGGTGATTCCTCAGATCATCGCCAAGGGTTATTTCTCCCATGCCTGGCTGGGAATCTCCGGGCAAGATGTGAGTCCGGAGACCGCCAAGGCATTGAATCTGCCAGCCTCTCGCGGCGTGCTGATCGCCCAGGTGGTCGACGGAAGCCCGGCGGAGAAGGCGGGCCTCCGTGGCGGGAATCAATCGGAACAGATCTATAATCAAAGGCTGATTATCGGAGGAGACCTGATCACCGAGATCGATGGCAAGGCGATAGAGGGAGTAGATGCCCTGTCCAACTGTGTCGAGGACAAGAATCCGGGGGATGGTCTTCATCTCACGATCCTGAGGGATGGGGAACCGCAGACGATCGAGGTGACCCTGGAGGAATGGCCCCGTGAGAAGTGAAGCCCGACCGGGCAGAAATCGGAGACCCTCGTCCCGGATTGGAGAGTTATGAGCGAGGAAGGAAGGACCATTGGGATCGACCTGGAGCTGATTCAGGACTATCAATTCCGGGCTACCTTTGATATAGAGGGCATGCAGGACCTGATTCTGGATGAGCCTGATCCCCTGGGGGCTGGAAAGGGCCCCAACCCGGCCCGTCTTCTCGCGCTCTCGGCAGCGGGCTGCCTGGGGGCGAGCCTCCTCTTTTGCCTGCGAAAAGCGAGGGTGGAGGTGAAGGGCATGAAGGTCCGCGCCGAGACCACACTGGTCCGGAATGAGACGGGGAGGCTCCGGATCGGGGAGATTGGGGTGAAGATTTCCCCTGAACTGGATGCCTCCGGCCAGGAGAGAGCGGGACGTTGCAAGGAGATTTTTGAGGATTTCTGCGTGGTCACCCAGAGCATTCGGCAGGGGATACCGGTAAGAGTTGCAGTAGAATGAGGAGGTGATGGGATCGGAGGCTGCTCAGTCGGGATTTTGCGGTGCTTCTACAAGGAGGAGGGTAGGGAAATGGAGGAGAGAAGAGAAAGGCCTGCTTTCGGAGATGACGCGCCGGGACTTTTTGAGGACGGCGAGCATTTTCAGTCTGGCCGCCACATTGGGCGGGAGCAAGGACCTGTTCCTGCCAGCCTGGTCATGGGGCGCGGAGCCGGTAAAGATCGGACATGTCGTCCCTCTCACCGGATTTCTGGCCATGACCGGCAGCTACGGTGATCTGGGAGCTAAATTGGCGGTAGAGGAGATCAACAAGAAGGGCGGGGTGCTGGGGCGTCCCCTGGAGATGATCACCGAGGATGAGGTCAATCCCGGCGTGGCCGTGCAGAAGACCCGGAAGCTGATCGACAAAGATCGGGTCCAGTGCGGTTTTCGGGACGGTGAGCAGCGCCTGCGCCCTGGCCATGGGCGATGTGTGCCAGCAGAACAGGGTCCTCTTTATCAACTCCGGGTCGAATTCCGACGAAATTCGCGGATCCAGATGCCATCGATACACGTTTTGCATCGAGGCCAGCAATACCCAGTATGTGAGTGCGATCGGGCAGTGGCTCATCAAGAGGAGGAAGCTCAATCGATGGTATGTTTTGACCGCCGACTATGCATTTGGTCACGATTTGTCCCGTTGCTCCAAGAGGCTTTTGACGCAGCATGGGGGGCAGGAGATCGCCAACGATCTGATCCCTACCGGGACGACTGACTTTTCCTCCTACATGATCAAGATTCGTAATGCCAAGCCCGATTTGGTCTTCATGAACGTGGCTGGAGCCGATATCACCAACTTCCTCAAGCAATACAAGGAATTCGGCTTCAACATCGAGGTCTCCGGTGGGGTGATGGATACGGCCCAGGCCTGGGCGGTGGGCCCGGATGCCATGACCGGGGTATTTCCCCTCGTCTGGTACCATAAGAACACCGCCAAGGGCAGCCAGGAATTCGCAGCGGCCTTTGAGAAGAAAGACGGCAAGCCCCCGGAGAATCAGGCCTGGGGGGATTATGTGGGGGTAAAGGTGATCGCCGCCGCCATGGAGAAGGCCAAATCTACGGACAGCAAGGCCCTGGTGAAGACCCTGGAGAGCTTCCAGTTCGATGGGATGAAGGGACGTGCGCTCCATTTCCGGGACTGGGATCACCAGCTGATGCAGCCCATGTACGTCGTGGTCCCCAGGAAGAAGTCCCAGATGAAGGACAAATGGGATATCTGGCAGGTGCTCGAGGAGGTCCCCACGGCCAAGGACCCGTTGGAATCCATTGCCCTGGCGAGGAAGGATAGTGAGTGCCATCTGGAGTCCGCGGACTAAGGCTGAGCCGGGTGTTGGCAAGGGGTCTCTTCTAGCGCGTCAGAAAAGGCCTCTCTGGGTGATCGACTGCTGAGAGTCGGGTTGGAGCTGGCGAAGGGATGTGGGATGATGCTCCCCGCAGCCTTCGCCAGCTCAACTTTTGTATCTGAACCTAAGATCCGGGTCAGCAACAGACCGGCAAAGCCGTTGGCGAAAGGTAGATACTGGATGAACTACACCCAATTGCTGGAGTTTGTCATCAATGGCTTCGTTTTGGGAAGCCTCTATGTCATCATGGCCATTGGCCTTTCCCTCATCTTCGGGATGATCGGAATCGTCAATTTCGCCCATGGCGTCCTTTATACCCTGGGGGCCTATGGTGCCTTGTTCCTGAAGGACCGTCTGGGCTTCTGGGGAGGGCTCGCCGTATCTCCGGTGGCCGTAGGGATCATAGGGATGAGCGTCGAGGCCATCTTCCTGAGAAAGATGTACCGGGCCGCTCCGGAGATCGGGCTGCTTTTCACCTTTGGACTAGCCATGGTCTTGGAGCAACTGGTCCGCATCGCGTGGGGTCCCACGGGGATTCCCTTCGATATCCCCAACGTGCTCTTTGGGTCCTGGGCGATGGGTCCCTTCACCTACTCCAAGTACCGGCTTTTTATATTGATCTTCTCTGCCCTGCTCATAGGTGGCCTCTGGTGGTTTCTGGAGAAGACTCCCTACGGGATGATCATTCGCGCCGGGAGCCGCGATCCAGAGATGGTGAGGGCCTTGGGCATCAGCCTGAAGCCGATATTGACCTTCGTATTTGGCCTGGGGGTGGCCCTGGCCGCTCTGTCTGGAGTCCTCACCGCCCCGCTGGCCGGTGTGCAGCCGGCCATGGGGACCAATGTGGGAACCGCCGCCTTCGTGGTTGTGACCATCGGGGGACTGGGCAGTTTCTGGGGAGCGGTGATCGCGGGCCTCCTGGTAGGAGAGGTGATCAGCCTGAGCATCCTCTTCTGGCCCCCCATGGCAGAGGCTTCCATGTATGTACTGATGATTATCATTCTATTGTTGAGGCCGAGAGGGCTCCTCGGCGAGAAATGGGAGAGATTTGATTGATGAAGAATTCCTCGTCAGACCACAACCCGTTACGAATTCTATGGCATCCCTTGACTCTGCTCCTGGGATTGCTGATCATCCTGCCATTTGTCATCGTCCGACTCCATTCCACCGTTTCTCTGGCCACGGAGATCCTCATCTTTTCCCTCCTGGCCTTAGGCTATAATATCCTGTTGGGTTATACGGGACTCCTATCCTTTGGCCATGGCGCCTTCTTCGGGATTGGGGCCTATGCGGCGGCCTTGATCCAGAAGAACTTCATCCCAGGGATGATCACTCCCATAATCGCAGGGATCATATTTGCGACTCTTCTGGGGGTAATCATCGGCTTTCTCTTGATGAGGAAACGAGGAGTCTATTTTGCGTTGCTTACGCTGGCCTTTACCCAGATGTTCTTTTACATCGTCTACCGCTGGACAGCCTTGACGGGGGGAGAGAATGGCCTGGGAGGGATCAACCGCTTCCCCCTGGGCATTCCGGGCTTCTTCACGTTGGATTTGAGGGAGCCTCTCGTCTACTACTATTTCGTGTTGGCGATCATGATGATCTCCGCCCTGCTCATCTGGAAGATCGTCCGCTCGCCATTCGGACGCGTGCTCCAGGCCATTCGGGAGAATGAACAGCGGGCCTCCTGTGTGGGTTATGACCCCAAAAAATACAAGCTCCTGGGGTTCGTCCTTTCCACCTCCTTCGCGGGGTTGGCAGGGAGCCTCTATGCCTTCTTGCTCTATTTCTGCTATCCCGAGGCCACCCACGTCACCTTTTCGGGAGAAATCGTGGCCATGACCGTGGTAGGAGGGATGCGCAGCTTTTTCGGACCCATCGTGGGGGCCGCGGTCTTCGTCTTCCTCAGAGATACCCTCTCCACGCTAACCGAGAACTGGATGGTGATCTTTGGCCTGGTCTTCATGGGCTTCATCCTCTTCTCTCCCAATGGGATCATGGGGATCGCAATCGCCCTGACCGGCTACCTCAGGGGCCGAAAGGACAAATCCGGCAAAAGCGACGAACCCCGTTCGGTCCAGGGGGACTCCGTCGTCGATTCGAACCTCCACGAAAGACAGGAGGGCAACCCCGGCAATCCGGGGACTCCGGCGCCAGTGGAGGTTCCCCTTTCGAAAAACGATAAGAGATTGGAAGGGCGCCCCGAGGTCCTGGTGGCCAAGGGGGTGACCAAACGTTTTGGAGCCCTGGTGGCCGTCAACGAGGTGGATTTGTCGGTGAAGGAAGGAGAGCTCCGCTCGATCATTGGACCCAATGGGGCGGGCAAGACAACCTTCTTCAATGTACTGTCTGGCCTGCTACCCTATGACGGGGGAGAGTTCCATTTCAAGGGGAGGCGGATCACCGGGATGCTTCCCCATCAGATCGTGGCCTGCGGGATCTCGCGGTCCTTCCAGATCATCAGCATATTCAAGGAGCTGTCGGTCTATGAGAATGTCCGGGTCGTGATTCAGGCCAAAAGCAGATACCGCTTTTCCCTCTTTTCTCAAACGGAGAAGTTGAAGGATCTCAATTCGGAGGCCCAATCCATTCTGGAGACGATCGCCCTGGCGGAAAAGGCCTCGATGACGGCCAGCAGCCTCTCCCATGGAGATCAGAGACTGCTCGAGATTGGAATCGCCCTGGCCACTCATCCCGAGCTCTTGCTCCTGGATGAGCCTTTGGCCGGCCTTTCCGCGCGCGACCGAATTCGGGTGTCCGAGCTCATCAAGCGCCTGGCTGGCACCTACACCATCCTCCTGATTGAACATGACATCGATCGGGTCCTGGCACTCTCGGATCGTATCACGGTCCTTCACCAGGGCCAGGTGATCGCCGAGGGCACCCCGGCCGAGATCCAGCAAAACCAGAAGGTGCAAGAGGCGTATCTCGGCGGCATCAAGATGGGCGAGGAACATGTCATCGCGGGGGCGGAAGCTGGCGCTGCTGTCTGCGAGGTTTCCAGCGGAGAGGCGCTGTTGGCGGTAGAGGGGATCAATTCCTTCTATGGGAAGAGTCATATTCTTCACGATGTGTGCCTGCAGGTCTTGAAGGGAGAGGTGGTCTGCCTCCTGGGCCGTAATGGGGCAGGCAAGACCACGACCTTGTGCAGCATCATGGGGATTGTGCCCCCTCGAAGCGGAAGCATCCGATATCGGGGCCAGGCGATTGCAGGCCATTCAGCGGAGCAGATTGCCCGTCTGGGCATCGGGTGGGTGCCCCAGGGGAGGAGGATCTTCCCCAATCTGACGGTGATGGAGAACCTCAATCTGGCCAAACGAGACGGGACAGGGCAATGGAACATCGAAAAGATCTTTGGGCTATTTCCCCAACTGCAAAGGTTCAAGGGCCGAAGGGGCGATACCCTGAGCGGCGGGGAATTGCAGATGCTGGCCATAGCCCGGGCCCTGATGAGCAATCCGGAACTGCTGATGCTGGATGAGCCGTTTGAAGGCTTGGCCCCGACCATTGTGGAAGGGATCTGGAAGGTAATCCAGGAGATCAAGGCTGAGACTACGATCCTCCTGGTGGAGCAGAACGCGGACCTGGCGCTGGCCATTGCGAATCGGGCCTATGTGCTCAACAATGGGGTGATGGTCCATTCGGGCCCGGCGAGAGAGCTCATGGCTGACCGCGAGCTTCGGGTCAAGCTGTTGGGGGTTTAAGGTGAAGATGGGATAAGGGATTTTCTGGGGTGGCTCGTCACCAAAGGAGGCAGGGCCTTGAAAGGATCGATTCATTCTTACATGAAGTTGGGAACCGTCCTCGGAATGTCGTTTCCCGAGGCAACCCAGGGAGGAGAGGCTTTCCTGGGGGCACTGAAGAGGATTGTAAAGGACGATTTCTTCTCGGTTGTGGAGATGGAGAAGGTGAAGGAGGAGTCCATTCGCAAAAGGGCCATGGAATTCATCTCCCAGTCACGGCTGGAGGTAGGCTTTTCAGGCGCCGCCGCCCTCATGCAGGGAAAGTACAATCTCAATGCCTTTGAGGAAGGAAAGCGGAATGGGGCGGTAGAGGTAGCCATTGCCTCCTATGAGGATGCCAGAGGGATGGGAGCACACTTCCTGGGCCTGATCAGTGGCCCCAATCCTCCTGATCGGCGCGAGGAGGCGATTGGCCTCCTGATCCGGTCGCTCCGGGAGATCGGGGGCTATGCCAGGAGTCGCGGTGAGATCCCCATCTTCCTGGAGACCTTCGACTGTGCAATCGACAAATGCTGCCTCATCGGTCCCTCCCCCGATGCGCTCCGGGTCGCCCAGGAGGTGAAGAAGGAATATCCCCGATTCGGCTTGATGTTGGATCTATCCCACCTGCCCCTCCTCCGTGAGAGTCCCCCGGATACACTCCGCCTCTTGAGCGGCCACATCGGCCACATTCATCTGGGCAACTGCGTGCTTTCCGACCCGAAGAATGCGGCTTATGGGGACAGTCACCCTCCCTTTGGAATTGCGGGGGGAGAAAACGATGTGGAGGAGGTGACGAGCTTCTTGAAGGCCCTCTTCGAGATCGGCTACTTGAGAGAGGGCCAGAGACCTCGGGTCTCCCTGGAGGTGAGGCCGAGACCCGGAGATGATCCGGGTCTGGTTTTGGCCGGGAGCAAGCGGGTCCTCCTGGAGGCTTGGGCCCGGGTCTGAGCCGCTACCCCAAAGAAGCAGAGATCCCCGGCGGTGGATTCAGGGTGAGGACGGAAAAAACACGGGGCGCCATTTGAGGCGCCCCTTTTTATTCCATATGTTTTTGTTTGTTTCACTCAGAGTACCGATACCGAGTACCCATGGGAGCGAAGCGATCAGGCCAGATGCCTCCGCCAGTTAGGATCTTCCATCATGGGACGGAAGAACATGATGTAGGGTCCCCGGATGACATGGGCCAGCACCTTCTCGTTATGGGCTTCCCGGATCTCATGGTTCACCAACACCTTGGCCAATCCTCCATGGGCCAGTTCCGGCGACTCCCACTCCGTATGGACGATATATTCCGCCGGCTTGGAGGCCGCCTCCAAGGGCAGGAAATTTCCCTTCTTTGACTTGGGTGGATTGGCCCCCAGGGTCTGCAGGGCTTCCATCAGGGCTCCCGGCGTCAGCTGGAAGCTCCCAATGGCAGAGGCCCCGACCTCTTTGAGGAGCATATACCCCAAGAAACCGGGCGATTGGGAGATCATGTCCAGGACCTGAGGCACTCCTTTTTCGAATTCCCTCTCCTTTCCACCCTTCACCGAGTGCTCCCCCACCACCACCACCCTTTCCGGGCTCATCAGGGATCTGATGGCTGCTCTGTCCTCCGGCGTTGGGATTGGCATTTTGGCGGCCACGATCTCGTAAATGGGCTCCCAGGGCCCCTCGACCACCATCGACAGGCAATGTCCGCAGAGCTCGAAGATCCGGTCGAATTCCTTCTGGTGGAAGTCTTCATGATCCTGCCAGGTTTTCCAGAAGGTGTATTGGAACATGGCGATGGGATTGAGCTCCTTTTCCATATGGATCTTGGCCCCCCCATATCGCCCCGCCAGGGGCAGGACTCCTATTTGCAGGCTGTTCTCATAGCCCAGAAAACCGGGGTGAGAAGCAGTAGTGATGCAGACTTTGGGGCCCACCTCCATCATGAGCCTCATGCTGTTGGCGTCATTGACCACTTTTGACTTGTTGATCGCTACTGCGATACCGGGCTTCATGTCGGTCTCCTTTCCACCCAAACTGCGGCCTGATTGCTATTTGCATTCCCCAAGATTGAGTCCATGATAGGTGCAGAGGATATCCCCTTCGTGCTCCACATACATCCCTTCCAAAGGGCAAAGGGGCAGCTTCTTCTCGGGCAGATATTGGGAGATGACCTCGGGATCGTACTCCCACTCCCCGGTGGTAGCGGCCTTGGCTTTCTTCATGGCCTCCTTGAGCCGGCAGATATTATCGAAGCAGATGCCTTTCCAATGATCGGCGCGGAAATCATACTTCTTCAGGTCGCCGAAGACCTGAGCACCCTCGTTGAACCCCTCATAGACCAGGCTGGAAGACATGGTCGCCATGGCCACTGCGTCCACCTTGGGATCGAAGCCGAAGGTCCCAAAGATCGATTTTCCTACGAAGCGGTTTCTGATCTTGGCGATGTCCTTTTCGTCCCATTCCTCATTCCCATACTTGGTGATGGAGAGGACGGTGAAGTTGCGGATGATTCCCTCCTGATCCAGAATATAGAAATAGTGGGTGTCGTGGCAGACATCACAAAGGGTGATCTTGCCGATGACCTTGGCGAACAGGAGTCCCGCTCTCTCCCCCAGGGGAGGACTTCCCACGTAGATGATCTCGCCGTTTTCCAGCTTGGCCTGGTCAATGGAGACCAGCTTGGGATTGATCTCCTTCATCCCCTGGAAAATCCGTTTCCGGACCTCCTCTTCGGACATATCCAAGTGAGGCGGTTCCAGGGCCTTCCCCTTGACCATCTCCGAGGCGCGGACTGTCGTGATGGAGCTTCCCCGGAAGGAGATCCTCCCCGACTCATTGACGACCAAGACCAGCGGATCTTCCTTGGCCCCGATGGTCGCCCGGAGGCTCTGTTCGCGGTCCGTGAGGAGGCCCGCCTGGGCTCCCAATGCCTCGCGGATCGCCTTTTCGGGAAGGGCCGAATTGGGCAGGACGAAGGTCGTCAACTTATCCCCCAATTCGGCGGTGATCTCTTTGAGGACCTTCACCTGATTGGCGTTATTGCGCAGATCCTCGGCGTTAGAATAGGTGGTGGCCGCCGGCAGGTAGAGCAATAGATATTTGTCCTTGTACTGGCTCAGGCGGGTGCTCTGCATAGCTGCCGTCGCCTCCGAGTCGGGGATTTTGTTCCCCACCTCGTAGCCGACCATCTCTCCCCTCAGTGCCTTTCGGATCTCCCGCAGGTAGGGCTGCGGCGATTCGACGCCCCCCCGATGATAATCGATGATGAACCGCTTTCCCCCTTCGCCAAAGGCGATGACGTAGGTATGAGGTGTGGCTGCCGGACTCCCGATGGTAGCGAAGGCCTTCTTTTCCAAATCGGACAGGACAGGATAGGTCGCTCCGAAATTCTGCTTGAAGTCCTTGATCTCCTCCGGGGTTCCCTTCACCGCAATCCCCACCATTCTGACCTTCTCCGCCAAAACCGAATCTTTCTTTACGGCGTCCAACAGAGCATTGAAGATCTCAACTTGCTCTCGGCAGGTATGGCAGTAGACATTGAGGAACTCAATCAGCACCACATCATGCTTCAGATCCTTGACCGAAATGGTTCCTCCGGCGGGGACTCCCAGATAGGCGGAATCCTCAGGGGAGAGGTTATTCTCCAAGGTGAAATCCGGGAAGGGATCTCCGGGTCCCAGGGGCTTATAAGCCTTTTGGGCCCAGCCGGAATGGAAGGGAAACAGCACAAAGAACAAAAAGAGAACGGCCGCTAAGGCCACAGTGCTGCTCAGGATAGAACTCCTCTCTCGCATCGCGATCCTCCTTTGCTATGCTGCCAGCCATGGGCAGATTCCAGGTTGTTATTGCATCGCGCTATCTTTTACCAGGGATGGAGGATCAAGTCAACACGCTTTGTATCCGGCCCTGACGTATCGTATGCACCAGGGCCAACTTTCCCCTCCCCTCCAGGGTGTGTCCATAATAGTCCTGGAAGGTCACCAGCCCCTCTTCCCATCGGAAGATGGCGATATCCGCTGGCTCGTTCACGGCGATTCCCTTCACTCGATCCGCCCAGCCTGCCACCGTCAAGGGATTGCGGGTTACCATCGGCAACGCCTCCTCAAGGCTGAGGCCGAAATTCAAGAACTTGGAGATCGTGGTGGGGAGGTCGATGACCATCTCCTTCATGTTTTGAGAGCTCAAATCCGTGCTGATGATATCCGGTGAGAATCCCTGCTCCAAGGCGGCCTGGATGACCGAGAAATCCGTGTGGAACCGGGCCAGCCCCACATCCATCCAAACCCCCCGCCGGCGGGCCTCAAGGAATTCTTCCCTCACCTTCCCATCGCTGTCGATCAGCGCCCCGGGCCCGGGATGAAAGATGTGGGTCAGGATGTCGCCCTCCCGCAGGTAGGGAAGGATCTCTCGAAGGGAGGGGGGCGATGGTGCCAGATGCACCATGAGGGGCAAATTCGTTCGATCCGCGAGCTGGCGGGCCAGATCGAGCGCTGCCAGGGAGCTAAGGCCATGATAGGCCCGCATCTTGATCCCCACTATGAGATCTCGATTCTCCTCGACGGTCTGGAGGGCGGACGGCACATGGGCCAGGGGAGTGTGGTCCAGCTCTTTCACCGCCAGACCAGGCCTTCCCTCAGTGGCCAGCCCTATGGAGGAGATGTTGAGAAAGGCCAGGATGCGGAAGGCGGAGGGTTCGATGACGGACTTTCGGAAGGATAGAAAGCTGCAAGAGCCCGCGCTGCCTCCATCGATGAGGGTAATCACGCCCGAGCGGCGGGCCAGCGATTCTGGCTCCACACTGACCAGGGTCCCCGGCCAGAAGACATGGCAATGGAAGTCCACCAGGCCAGGGAATACCCAACCTCCATCCACCTCCAGGACCTCCTTTGCCTCGAAGGATGGGATGTTCTTGTCTACACGGATAATCCGTCCTTTCCAGATCCCTATGTCATATGGGCCGTCCAAACCACTGATCGGGTCCAATACCTTCCCGCCCCTGATCAGCAGGTCAAATTCTTTCCTTCCCTCTCTGTCCTCGGCCATGCCTCAGCTCCTTTCTCGTTTTAATCGCCGCAAACCCGGCTCATTGTATTCGATTTCGCTTCGGAGGGGAAGTCACTTTATGGGAAGGACAGGATGGCGTTCTAACCCAGGGAATCAGCAGAGGGGACCTGCCCAGAACATCCAGGGCATCTTTTCTGTTGACAGGCTTTGTCCCCCTGCGTTATAAGAAGCGCGGATGGACTGGTTTCTATACCTAAGGAGTCGGAGGAAACGGTGAAAGACTGGTGCGCAATTTCGGGGCTCGGCTACCTCTTCTGGTACTATTACTATAGCTGAGCCTACCTGCGCCCGTTTGCGCCTGTCGAGGGCCGTGGGTAGGGAAAGACCCACGGCCCTTTCTGTTTTGCCAACTGAGCCGTGGGAGGTCATCTTCCGCGGCTTTTCATTTTGCCTTCATGTTCTTGAAAGGAGGAGGAGCGATGATTGGAAAGCAGATCAGGATGGAGAGGATCGTTGAACGCAACTCGGGGAAGACGGTCATGATCCCGATGGATCATGGAATCACCCTGGGCCCGATCCCTGGCCTTATCGACATGAAGCGTACGGTGGATGCGGTGGCCTCCGGGGGCGCCAATGCGATTATCATCCACAAGGGGCTGGTGACGGCTGGCCACCGGGGCAAAGGTCAAGACATCGGCCTCATCGTCCATCTTTCCGCGAGTACGGCCCTGGCGCCGGACCCGAACTCCAAGATGCTGGTTTGCGGCGTGGAGGAGGCCATCAAACTCGGGGCTGACGCGGTTTCCATCCATGTCAACATCGGGGCCAGCGACGAGAAGGAGATGTTGAGGGACTTCGGCATGGTTGCTCAAAAGGCGGCGGAGTGGGGATTTCCCCTGGTGGCGATGGTCTACACCCGGGGGGCCAAGATCAAGGATGAATATGACCCCAAGGTGGTCAAGCACGCGGCACGCCTGGGTGCAGAATTGGGGGCCGACATCGTGAAGGTCAACTATACCGGAAAACCAGGGACATTTCGGGAAGTAGTAGAGGGCAGCTTCATCCCGGTGGTGATCGCAGGGGGACCCAAGATGGAGAGCGACCGGGACATCCTGGAGATGGTCAAGGGTGCCATCGAGGCGGGTGCAGGAGGGGCATCCATCGGTCGAAATGCCTTCCAGCATCGGAATCCGGCAAATATCGTGAGAGCGATCAGCCTGATCGTCCACGAGAACGTTTCAGTGGATGAGGCCTTGAAGGCCCTCGGAGGCAAAAGATGAAGCAGGTCTGGGCCAAGATTGTGCCCTGGAGCCCTGATCTGGCAGCTGCCGCCTTGGAGGCCGGAGCGGATGCCGTCCTCATCCCTCCTGGTCTTGAAAAAGAGATGAGGCAGATGGGGGTGATCCAGGTCATCGCGGCCGAGGGAGACCTTCGGCTGGGAGAGCAGGTGGTGGAGTGGGAGATCCGGGGAAAGGAGGATGAGGAAGAGATCCTGAAGCGGAGCCGATTCGCGACCGTAATCATCCGGAGTCGGGATTGGACCATCATCCCCCTGGAGAACCTCATCGCCCAGACCCAAAATCTGGTGGTAGAGGTCTCCAATCTGGCCCAGGCCAAGACCATGCTCTCGGTCCTGGAAAAAGGCGTGGATGGAGTGCTCCTCGACATCCCCGATCCCGCCTCCTTGCGATCGGCCATAGCCGCCCTGAAGGAATCGGAGGAGAAGATCGTTCTCATGCCGGCTCGCATCCAATCTTTGCAGCCGCTCGGCATGGGCGATCGCGTCTGCGTGGACACCTGCACCCAGATGGGGACCGGCCAGGGGATGCTGGTCGGCAATGCGGCCCAGGCCCTGTTCTTGGTGCATGCGGAGTCCATCGAAAATCCCTTTGTGGAGCCCCGGCCCTTCCGGGTCAATGCGGGAGCCATCCATGCCTATACCCGTGTGCCCGGCGGGAAGACCCGCTATCTCTCAGAGTTGAAGGCAGGGTTGGAGGTCCTCCTGGTAGATTTTCAAGGCGATACCCAGCGGGCCATCGTGGGCAGGATCAAGATCGAGAGGAGGCCGATGCTGTTGGTGGAGGCAGAGGCGGAGGGCAGGGCCATCTCAGCCATTCTCCAAAACGCGGAGACCATTCGGCTGATGAGTCCTCAGGGCGATCCGGCATCTATCACCGAATTGAAAAAGGGCCGGGAGATCCTGGTGGCCCTGGAAGGGGAAGCCAGGCACTTCGGCATGAAGATCCGGGAGACGATCGTAGAGAAATAGGGTCCCCCCCCGGTGGGGGAAAGCCTTATTGCCATCCCCTTTGCAGGATGTGATAGATCAGGGAATATAGTTTGGCCCCCTCCGGGATGTAGACGAAGAGGATGTTGGAAAAGGTGGGGGGTGGCACGCTGGGCCTGACATGGGTGAAGATTCGCAACAGGGCCAGGTGGGACTTCTGCCGTTGGGACAGGGAGTCGAAGAGACGGAGGCTCTCGGTGTGGGGGATGAAGGGGTCGGGCACCCCGTGGATGATGAAGAGATAGGCCTTCAGGTCCTTCACCAGGCGACTGGGGGAGAGGACCTCGATATATTCGCGCACCCTGGGGGATAGCTGGGAAGAAAGCCCTGCCACCTTCTCCGGATCCTTGTTGTGTAAGAGGTTATAGACCGCCTTTCCCTCCGGGCTCAGCCGACTCACCAGATCCGCCCTCTTGCTTCCTTCCTTCCAGACCTCGGCTTCCTGCAGGATTCTTCGGTCCCCCTCCTGGCTCAGAAGGTCCAGGTTGTAGTGCAGAAATATCCACTGGGTGTACTCATCAGGAGGTTGAAAGAAGGATTGGCCCCGGTACGAGTAATGCCCGGTGGTTACGAACTCTATGATATCCATCAGGTCATAATAGCCTCCGAATGAGATCAGAAAGTCAATCTGGTCGCGAAGGCGGGGATCGCAGCCGGCGATCAGGGTGGGTCCCGCCCCATAGCTGAAACCGGCGATCCCGATACGATCCGGTCGCACCAGGTCCTTGCGGGAAGAGAGATAGAGGAAGCTGTCGGCGATCTCTTGGATGTCAGCGGGTCGCAGCCGTAGGGACTTGAATCCCAGAAAGTCCGGCACCAGCACTGAAAATCCTGCCCGGCATAGCATCTGGGCTGCCCAGCGGATGCGGGCATCGGCCTTTCCCACCTCATTCACCCCATGCACCAGGATCAGACCCGGATGAGATCGTCCATCCCTCTGGGAATAGAGATCGGCCTCCATTTCCCGCCCACCCCCCCAGTAGTGGATTGCCTCGACCCAGGGCTCGCGGGTGACATACCCGAGGAGGGGCGGCTTTCCGAAGCGCATGATATCCGCCATGATGAGACCGGAAAGGGCGGCAGTCCGAATCTCCTGGAAGAAAACCCAGGCCGCCAGACCGAGAAAGATGAGGGAAATCAAGGGCCTTTTCATTGGACACGCTCTCTTTACCTATGCTACCATGCAGGGTACCCCGCAGCAAGATGGGGTTTCATCTTCGATTTGGGAACTATTGGAAAGGAGATCAAGAAGCATGAGATTGGCAGACAAGAAAGCCATTGTCACCGGAGGCTCGCGCGGCATCGGACGGGCAATCTCCGTGGCCTTCGCCCGCGAGGGGGCGGATGTGCTCATCAATTACCTCAGCCGCGACCAGGATGCCCAGGAAGCCTTGGCAGAGATCCAGGCCCTGGGCCGGTCTGGACTGCTCTTCAAGGGAGATGTCTCCGACTCCGCCCAGGTGAAGGCGATGGTGGAGATGGCATTGGCGAGGTGGGGACGCATCGATATCCTGGTCAACAATGCAGGGATTACCCATATTGCCACCCCCTTTGAGACCACGGAGGAAGATTGGGATCGGGTAATGCGGGTGAATCTGAAGAGCGCCTTTCTCTGCTCCAAGGCGGTACTGGATACGATGGTCAGGCAGGGTGGTGGCCGGATCATCAATATCTCCTCTGTCGTAGGCAAATCCGGTGGCATCTCCGGCTTGACCTATGCCGCCTCCAAGGCAGGCATGATCGGCCTCACCAAATCGCTGGCGACTCATCTGGCTTCCTACAACATCCTGGTGAATGCCATCGCCCCCGCCCTCATCGATACTGAGATGCTTCGTTGGCGCACAGAGGAGCAGTGGAAGGAGACCATTGCCAGCACTCCCCTGAAGCGGTTGGGAGACCCAATGGACATGGCGGAATCGGCGATCTTTCTGGCCTCCAACGGGGGGAATTACATAACTGGCGCCACCATCGATGTGAATGGCGGACTCTACATGGATTGAGATGAGAGGGAGGAGCGGGCCATGAAGGAGAATGTTCCCATTCAAATGACCTGGGACGAGCGAGATTTAGGGATGCTGGAATCGATCCAGCGCCGCATCCTCTGGCTGGCGACCTATACCATCCATTACGCCAATGAGATCCGGCCCAATCCGGGTGGCGTTAAGGTGGGGGGACACCAGGCCAGCTCTTCCTCGGTGGTCTCCATCCTCACTGCCCTCTACTTCAAGCTCTTACGTGGCGGCGACCGCATCGCCATCAAGCCCCATGCCTCCCCGGTTTTTCACGCCATCCAGGCCCTGAGGGGGAACTCCCCTTGGAGGCTCTGAAGACCCTGCGGGCCTTCGGCGGACTTCAGTCCTACCCCAGTCGCATCAAAGACCCGGATGGAGTGGATTTCTCCACCGGTTCGGTGGGTCTGGGGGCGGTGGCCCCCAACTTCGCTGCCCTCACGGAACAGTATATCCTGGATCACTTTGGCGAGGGGCCGGCGGGACGCTTCATTGCCCTGGTGGGAGATGGGGAGTTGGATGAGGGCAACATCTGGGAGGCACTGGGGGAGGATTATGTAGGCAAGCTGGGAAACGTGCTCTGGATCGTCGATCTGAACCGGCAGAGCCTGGATCGGGTCGTCCCGGACGGAAAGGCCCAGCGCATCCGTTCCTTGTTCGCGGATCAGGGCTGGCATGTCATCAATCTGAAATACGGATCGAAATTGGAGGCGGTCTATCGCCTCCCCCATGGGCCTGCCCTGCGCAAGCGGATCGACGACATGAGCAACACCGAGTATCAAACCCTGTTGCAGCTGGATGGGGAGAGGATCCGGCAGGAACTGATCGAGGGGGATAAAGCTCTCTCCTCCGATCTGGCCGCCTTGTTGGAGGGGCGCCCGGCTGAGGAGGTGAAAGATCTGTTCTACGACCTGGGGGGGCATGACCTCTGCCGTATCATGGAGTCTTTCGCCGAGGCGGATCGAGTTTCGGATCGACCCGTGATGATCCTGGCCTATACGATCAAAGGCTGGGGACTGCCATTTGCCGGTGATCCACTCAACCACTCCCTCCTCCTCACCTCCGCCCAGATGGAGAAGCTGCAGGATGAGCTGGGAGTCTCCAGGGGAGAAGAGCTTTCCGGTTTTCCGTCCGAGAGCCCCGAAGGCCAGTACATTGCCCGACACCTGGAGGAGTTGGAACAGGGGAGGCCGAAGGCTCAGGCGAAGCCCATCGAGCTCTCCATCCCCGATACCCTCCATGTCCGGTTCCGTCCCACAACCTCCACCCAGGAAGCCTTTGGGAACATCCTGGTGGCCATCGGCCGCCATCCGGAGCTGGCCCGATATGTCCTTACCGTCTCTCCCGATGTGGCGATCTCCACCAACCTGGGAGGCTGGATCAATCAGATGGGGGTCTATGCCCACAGCGAGGCGATCGACTACTTCCGCCGGCACAAGCTGGCACGCATCCTGGATTGGCGGCAGGATCCGAGAGGCCAGCACCTGGAGCTCGGGATCTCCGAGAACAATTTCTTCCTGCTTCTGGCCATGCTGGGCCTCTCCTACGAGATAACCGGCCAGCTGCTGCTGCCCATCGGCACCCTCTATGATCCCTTCATCTGCCGCGGCCTGGATTCTTTGATCTATGCGGCCTATTCCCACTCCAAGTTCATCTTTGCCGGCACCCCCTCCGGGGTGAGCCTGAGCGCAGAGGGCGGCTCCCACCAATCCCTGATCACCCCCTCCATCGGCTTGGAGCTGCCCCAGGTGAGCTATTATGAGCCCACCTTCGCCCAGGAACTGGAATGGATCCTGCTCTCCTCCCTGAGGAACCTTTTGGATCGGAAGAAGGGGCAGATCGTTTATCTCCGCCTCTCCACCAAACCGATCGATCAATCTCCCTTCGACGCCATGCTGCCCTCGGAAGAGGCTCAAATCAAGCAGCTGCGGGATCAGGTCAACCTGGGAGGCTATCGCCTGAAGGACTATTCCGATCGGGCAGCCTATCGTCCCGGCGAGAATGTGGTCCACATCTTCGCCGCAGGGGTGATGGTGCCAGAGGCCCTGGCCGCGAGCGAGCGGCTGCGGGAGGAGGGGATTTATGCCAATCTCTTCGTGGTTACCAGTCCGGACATGCTCTACCGCGGCTATCGCCATGCCCGCCGTATGGAGCTGGCCAATCCCAATCAGCGGGTGAAATCCCATTTGGGGCGGCTCATCTCTCATTCCGAGAGGGTAGCCCCGGCAGTAACGGTGATGGACGGCCATTCCCATACCCTCTCCTTTATTGCCGGCGCCTTCGGCATGAGGACGATCTGTCTGGGGGCCGATGAATTCGGGCAGGTGGGCACCAGGCCCGAGCTGTATCGGGCGGAGGGGATCGATGTAGACTCCATCGTCGCCGCAGCCAAGCTGGCCCTGACCCGCTTCGGGCATTAGCGGAAAAGGATATCCCCCAATGCGCCCAATGGTCACTCTGGTGGAAGATGGCGGAAGGAACAAAACCTATGAAAGCCAATGGTCGGTTAGGGAACCGGATGGAGAGAAAGGTTACCATATGCTGCATAGGATGCCTGATCGCGGCGTTCTCGGTTTTGACTTGTCTCAATGGAATTGTGCATGCAGGAGAGGTCATCACGGCGATCTGATTTCGGGAAAACGGGATTACAGCAGAATCAGCAGGAATGGAAGGGGAGGGGCAGTCAGAATAGGGGGAGAAAGTTGTTTTAGAACCAACGTCCCCCATTTTGACTTTGACTGCACCTGAGATGAGAAAGCCATCCATGAAGTCACTTCCGGAGCTCTTGAGCCTTAAAGGGAAATGCGCCATTGTGACTGGCGCAGCAACCGGTATCGGCCGAGCGATCTCGGCCAGGCTGGCAGAGGCTGGCGCCAATCTCATCTTGCTCGACATAGACCCCAAAGGCCTAAGTCAGGTCCGAGCGGATTTGACCTCTCCGGGGTCTAGTGTCCTGGCATTCAAAGTTGACCTTTCCGCCAAGGGCAATATCGACAGGTTTTGGTCGGAGATCAGGGGCGATCAGGTAGATATCCTCGTCAACAATGCCGGAGTCTATCCCTTCAAGAGATTTCTCGATCTGGAGCCTGACTACCTCGACCAGGTGATGCAAGTCAATCTCTATTCGGTTCTGTGGATGTGTCAGAGTATGATCAAGAGGCGCGGAAAAAGGGGGGGCATCATCGTCAATATCGGGTCTATCGAGGCAATTATGCCCTTCAAAGACGACCTCTTGCAGTACTCAGTCAGCAAAGTTGGCGTCATCACCCTTACCAGAGACTTGGCAAGGGAATTCGGGAAGGACGGTTTCAGGGTCAACGCTGTCCTTCCTGGTGGAGTCTTGAGCACTGGAACCAAGAGTGCTGCGAAGAAAGTGATCACCGATTTTCAGTTTGGGCTCATCAGCGACGCCTACAACTTCATGCAGCGTCTTCCGTTGCGCCGATTGGGCACGCCGGACGAGATCGCCAGGATCGTCCTGATGCTTTCCTCTGATTTCTCTACTTATGTCCATGGGGCTCTGATTCCCGTGGATGGGGGATTCCTTTCCTCGTAGGGAATCGAGACAAGACCGCCGGGAAGGGGACGTTGGTTCTAAAACAACTTATCGAGAATACAGAGGGGATGGTTTCGGGACACAAGGGGGAGTCGCCTTTTTCATGAAAAAATGGATTCGGGTGTTTGTTTGCATTCGTCGCGCGGGCTACTTGAATCCCTCTCTGTAAGCCGCAAACAATCGAAGGCCTCGGGTTAGACACCTCTAAAGGCAGATTTTTCTTTGTCTTCCCAAGCCGGTATGTGTTCGCCCACCACCAAAAATCCTTGACAAACGGGCGATGGCGAGTTATATGAACACAGGGTTAGAGGCGTTCCGGTCGCGAGCGGATGATCTGCCGAATGCGATCGTTTTTTTGTGTCTTTGACTTGTGTTTCTGCACAATGATGCAGGATGGAAAAAGCGATTGGCCGAACCGGTAACCGAGCCGTGCGTGTTACCCCTCTCGCCACCGAATCAGGAACCAGACGGAAACATGGCCATCCGGCCTCCTGATTCCACCCGCCCAGGCGACCCCTTCGATTTCCCCGACTTCATTTCTTGAAAGGCCCCGCCTCCTATCTTTCTTCGCGGGTCCACAGATGTAATCACAACGTTGAGGAGGCATCTATGAAGATCTTGAAGCTCCCCAAAAAGAATATGGATTCCTTTCTCTCCGTGCTGAACAAGTTCGGAGAGATCCAGGTTCCCGTCAAGAAAGGGGAAAAGAGCTTCGCCTTCGATAAGATCTCGAATTGGTCGGAGGTGAACCTGGATTACAACCGCACCATCCTCCCGCCGAAGAAATACTTTCTGAAGCCCATAGACACCATCTTTCGCTTCTCTACCACCGAGGGCTTCAAGCCCAATGTGGAGGACGCCAACAAGAAGTTTGTGCTTTTCGGAGTGCATTCCTGTGATATCTACGCCGTCAAGATCCTGGATCTGGTGTTCTCCGGCAAGTATACGGACAATTACTATTTCGCCCGGCGGAAGAACATCGGGATCATCGGGATCGACTGCACCCCCGATGAGTACTGCTTCTGCCATTCCATGCGAGCCGATTCGGTACCCGACGGGTTTGACCTCTTCCTCTCCGATATCGGGGATGCCTACGTGGTATCCGTGGGGACCAGCCTGGGGGATGACATGGTGTTGTCTGCGGGCCCCGCTTTTGAGGATATCACCGGATCCGACATCGACGAATACAAGCACCGCTCCAACGAGCGGAACAAGGCCTTCAAGCTCGAGGTAGAGCTGCGGGACTTCGCGGGGATCATGGAGATGGAATACGAGAGCGATATCTGGAAGGAGCTGGGAGATCGCTGCCTGAGCTGTGGGAGCTGTTCCATGGTCTGCCCCACCTGCTACTGCTACGATGTCTATGACGAGCTCAACCTGGACCAGGTCTCGGGCCAGCGCAAGAGGATGTGGGACTCCTGCCTCCGGAAGGAGCATGCCCTGGTGGCTGGCGGCGAGAACTTCCGGGAACACCGATCAGATCGGGTGAAGTTTCGGTATTACCACAAGCAACGAGGATTCGTGGCAGAGTACGGGCGGCCCAGCTGCGTCGGCTGCGGTCGATGCATCGTGGCCTGCCCCGCGAAGATCGATATCATTGAGGTAATCCAAAAAATAAGAGGTGAAGAGCATGAACACAGCACCGCTGAACACGGCCCCACTCGTTAGAGAGACAAACCCCTACCAGCCTCACCTGGCCCGGATCGTCCGCATCCATCCTATGGTGAAGGACAACTGCCTCTTCCAGTTCCGCTTCCTGGATGAGGAGATGGTCAAGGGCTTCGACCACCGTCCGGGGCAGTTCGTCATGCTCTCCGTTTTGGGCACCGGGGAGGCACCGATTTCCATCTCTTCCTCCCCCACCCGTCCGGGGATCATCGAGCTTTGTGTCCGGAGGACGGGAAGGCTGACCGATGCCCTGTATCGCCTCAAACACAACGACGTGGTGGGGATCCGTGGACCCTACGGAAATGGATTCCCCATCGAGGAGATGAAGGGTAACAGCCTTCTGATCATTGCCGGCGGATTAGGGATGGCCCCTCTGCGATCGCTCCTCTGGTATGCCCTCGACAATCGCTCCCTCTTCAAGGATGTCACCCTCATGTATGGGGCGAAGAGCCCGGAGGATATGCTCTACCGGGAGGAGTTGGTCTCCTTGACCAACCGTCAGGACCTCAATTGCCTCCTGACCGTGGATCGGGACCCGACCGGCACCTGGAAAGAACATGTCGGCCTTCTTCCCACCCTGTTTGATTTTGCACAGATCGATGCCAATACCACCTACGCAGCCGTATGCGGTCCCCCGGTAGTCTTCAAATTCGTGCTTCAGAAGCTCCTGGAGCGGAACTTCTCCAAGAACCGTATCCTCATGTCCCTGGAGCGGCGGATGAAGTGCGGGGTGGGCAAGTGCGGACACTGCAGCGTCGGGTACAAATACACCTGCATCCATGGCCCGATTTACACCTACTGGGATGCGATCAACATGCCAGAGATCATTTAGAATCAGGATGAAATGGAGCGTGACAAGATGAGCAAACCCAAGGTCGGCGTATACGGATTGACCTCCTGCGCGGGAGATCAGCTCGCCATTTTGAATATGGAGGATGAATTGCTCGATCTGGCCGGGGCCATCGAGATCATCGATTTTCCCATGGCCATGAGCGGAAACGATCAGAAGACCCCCCTGGATGTCGCCTTCGTGGAAGGATCAGTGGTCAACTCCCACGATGTGGAGTATCTGAAGAAGATCCGGGAGCGGGCGTCGCTCTTGGTGGCCATCGGGACCTGCGCGGTATGGGGAGGGGTGCCCGCCATGGCCAACGAGATCCCCCGGGAGGAGCTGAAGCAGAAGGTATACGGAGCGGCGGGGAAGGATTTTGATAGCATCCCGGCTCAACCCTTGTCCAGTTTCGTGAAAGTGGACTTCAATATCCCCGGTTGTCCCATGGAGAAGGGACATTTCCTTAGGGCGGCGGCCTCCCTGTTGCACGGGGACCTTCCCCTATTGCCTACCTACGCGGTGTGCCAGGAGTGCAAGATGAAAGAGAATATCTGCCTCCTGAAGGAGAAGGACCAGCTTTGTATGGGCCCCATCACCGTGGCAGGGTGCGAGGCCCTCTGTCCCAGCCACAGCGTCCCCTGTCAGGGTTGTCGGGGGCCTCTGGAGGAGGCGAATATCGCCTCTGAGGTTAACCTCTTTCGCGAGAAGGGCTACACGGTGGAAGACATCCGAAAGAGACTGCGGGTCTATGCGGCTCCCGCAGAGGTCATCCAATCCGTTATGGGCAAGGAGTAATTCATGAGCAAATCCATTGTCGTCGATGAAGTCTGTCGGGTGGAAGGCCATGGCGGGATCACCGTCGCCATCCAGAACGGCAAGATCTCCGAGGTCAAATTCGATATCTTTGAAGGGTCCCGCTTCTTCGAGCCCCTGCTGAAGGGAAGGCCCTACGACGAGGTGGCCTCCATCACCTCTCGGATCTGCGCCATCTGTAGCTTCGGTCATACCCTGGCCTCCGTTCAGGCCACGGAAGATGCCTTTGGGGTAGAGGTATCTCCCCAGACGATCCGACTGCGGGATCTCATGATGCAGGCGGAGATGATCGAAAGCCATGCCCTTCATCTCTTCTGCCTGGTCCTGCCCGATCTCCTGGGCTATCCCAGCGCCATCCATATGGCCGCCGATTACAAAGACGCAGTGGCCATGGGACTGGGACTGAAGAAGCTCGGCAACACCTTGAGGGAGGTATTGGGGGGCAGGGCCATCCATCCCTGCAACGCCGTGGTGGGCGGATTCGGGAAGGTCCCCGCGGCGGATTCCCTCGCCCCCTTACAGGGGCCGTTAGAGAAGGCACTGGATGACAGCATGAAGGCGGTGGATCTCTTCGCATCGTTGGAAAACCCCAACTACGCGGAATCCCCCACCCTCTATGCTGCCCTGGATTCATTGGGAGGGATCTATGGATACTTCGGCCAGGACATCCTGGTCTCTACCGGAGAACGGCTGAACATCCATGACTACCGGAAGCTGACCAACGAAAAGACCGTCTCCCACTCCCATGCCAAGCACAGCCTCTTCGCGGGAAAGCCGTTCATGACGGGGTCATTGGCCCGTCTGATCCTGAACGAGAACAAGCTCAAGGGCAAAGCCAAGGAGGCCAAGGAGAAGCTGGGCCTGAAGTTGCCCTCGGATAACATCTTCGATAACAACCTGGCGCAGGCGGTGGAGTTGGTATTCTCCATCGAGCGTTCTCACGAGATCATTTCCGATCTGCTCCGGGAGGGCCTCCGCCCGGAGGGACTGCCTCTGATAAAGCCCAGGGCCAGCCAGGGAGTGGGCGCGGTGGAGGTTCCCCGCGGCACCCTTTATCACAGCTACAGCTACGATGATCAAGGCCGAATCCTGGAGGCCGATATCATCACTCCCACCGCCCAGAACCTGGCCAATGTGGAGAAGGATTTTCGGGCGGCGGTGGAGCGCCTCCCCGGGGAACCTCAGGACAAACTCGCCTTCAAGCTGGAGATGGTGGCCCGGGCCTACGACCCCTGCATCTCTTGCTCGGTTCATCTGATCGAGATAAAACGATAGGTAGGTCAGGGGAGAGCTGGCGGGGGAAGGCGCTGGGGGAGAAAAGGGAGAGACAAAACCGGGGGGGAGTTACGATGCAGGAATCTTCGAAGGATCGGGTGAGACAGCAATATTCTCGGCAGGCCCATCTCTATGCTACCAGCCGGACCCATGCCCTGGGAGACACCCTCCAGCTCATGGTCCGATGGGCTGAGGGCAAGGGGACGGAAAAAGTCCTGGATGTGGCCACCGGATGTGGATTCTGCGCCTTCGCCTTGGCCCCCCGGGTGGAGAAGGTGATCGGGGTCGATCTCACCCCTGCCATGCTGAGCCAGGCCTCTCGCCTGGCGGAGAGGAGAGGCCTGACCAATATCGAATTCCAGGAGGGCGATGCGGAAGCCCTCCCCTTTCCCGATGATCATTTTGATATCATCACCTGCCGCATCTCCGCCCATCACTTCTCCTCTCCCTTCCATTTTCTCGCCGAATCCTGGCGGGTCCTGGTCAAAGGAGGGTGTTTCCTATTGGCTGACACCTCTTCTCCGGATGAGTTGGTGGCCCGTTGGCAAAACGAGGTGGAGGTCCTCCGCGATCCCTCCCATGTTCAGAATCTCACCCCGTCCCAGTGGCGAGAGGCGATGCAAAAGGCGGGTTTCGCGATCTCGGAGTTCTCCACCGATTATCGGAGCCAGCTGGAATTTGGCGATTGGGTGAGGAGGGCGGGCTGCAGTCCGGAGACGATCGCCCACCTCCTCCAGCGATTTGAGCAGGCCCCGCCTGAGGTGAAAAAGGCCTTCCGGATTCAAGCCAGCGGGACCCAGATCCTCTTCTCCTGGCCGATCACTGCCATCAAGGCAGTCAAGCCCCAGCTTCCCTGAACCCCGTAAATCCTCAGCTTCGTCGTTGAGAGGTCATCAGGTAGCAGCAGAGGGCGAGAAGGGCGATCAGGCTACTCACCCGAAAGACGGTGACCATCCCGAAATGATCGAAGAGGAAGCCGGTGCCGAGCCCACCAATGAGGCTTCCCAGGCCGAAAGTCAGGGCGGAGTACATCCCCTGGCTGGTGGCCCTCAAGCCCGAAGGAGTTATCTCATCCAAGATGGCCATGGAGGAAAGATAAAAGGTAGCGAAACTGACCCCATGGAGGAGTTGAACCGAAAGGATCGCTGCCGGGCTCTTCAACACCGAGTAGAGGAACCAGCGAACTGCAATTAGTATCAAGGCAAAGGTCAGGATCCTCCGGGAAGGGAATCGCGAGGCGATCTCTTTCCAGCGGAACATGAGGACCACTTCGCTGACCACCCCCAACGCCCAGGCCCACCCCGCGAACCCTTTGCTGATCCCCAGTGCCTCCAAGTGGATGGTGAAAAAGTTGCTGTAAGCCGCCCAGCTCATCCAGGTGAGGTGGCCCACCCACAAGAAGGCCAACAGCCTCTTCTGCCTCAGCAGTTCTCTAAATTCCCTCCCAAAGCTTGCATGATGGACTTCCTTCCAGGGAAAACCTCGTCCCCAGGTGAGCCCACAAAGGAGGAAGGCGGCCAGGGCTCCATAGAGGGCAATCCGAGGAGAGTTCCAATCGATCAGTTTCCCCAAGGCAATGGCCGCCACGATGTATCCCAAAGAGCCCCAGGCCCTGAACCTCGCAAACTCGATCCCCCGCTCTTTGCCGTATTGCAAGGTGAAGGCATTGAGCAGGGGAATGAGGGGACTGCGAAAGGCACAAAGAAGCAAGGTTATGAGGAGGAGCATCCAGAAATGATCTGTGAAGAGGAGCAGAAAGAAGGAGAGGGAAGTAGCCCAAGTAGTAAGTACAAATACCTCGTTCCTTCGCCCCCGGGCGTCGGCAAGGGCAGTCCAAAAAAAGGGGAAGGTGGCGTAGATCAGGCCGGGTAGGCCCGAGAGAAGTCCAATTTGCTTGCCGGAAAACCCTAAGTGGCGAAAATAAAGGTTGAGATAAGGCTCAAGGACCCCTATGGCGGAAAGGTAGAAGAAATAATAGAGGGCAAGTCTTCTGCCGATTCTCACCTGGCTCAAGGCTAAACTGGCGCCAATCGACATGGGCAGGAGGCTGTCCTCATGGAGGAGCGGATAAGCCTTCCCCCAGGTTAGATCTTCTCCATCTTACTATGGTTCGGCGGGCAAGGGCATAGGCACATCCGGCAGCGACGACTCCGAGCAGGCTGCACCCCAACAACAGAGGCGGGAAATTCTGCAGAATCCATTTCCGCTCCAGGGAAACTCCCTGAGGGAAGCCGACTCCCTGGCCCATCAGGAATCGGCCCACAAGATAGGCAAAACCCAGCACGAAAGGGGCAAACCAGGGAAGCACCACCCAGGTCCCAGCGATGGTGGCGGCCTTGTTCAGGCGAAACAGGAATGCCAGGCCCAAGGCCAGCAGCATGTGAGCCCCATAGAAAGGCGAGAAGCTTATGAATACCCCGACTGCCACGCCTGCCGCGATCCTGTTGGGCTCGTCATTCAGTCGCAAGATCTCCCGAAGGTCGATCTTCTTTTTCTCTTCACGCCTGCCCCCCATCCTTATCTTTTCCTCTGCCTGCAGACCTATTTCGAGTTGGAGCCATGAGAGGCAAGGAGGGGAAAGCTCTCCAAGATCGAATAGACGGCCCCGGTAGGATGCAATTGACTCCGCATGAGCTCGACGGTCCGGGCCTCCAGATCCCCCAACCTGCACCCTTGGAGACGGTCGACGAGACCCATCAGCTCGGCGCAGCCCTGCCTCGATCTGACCCTGCCTAAGGTGATATGCGGGCTGAAGGCCCGAGCCTCGCGGGGAAAGCCCAACTTCTCCATAGCCCGCTCCAGCCCTTCCTGCAACCGGAGGAGCCGTTCCTTTTCTCCCTCGACCCCCACCCAGATCACCCTGGGAGAGCGCGGGTTGGGAAAAGTCCCCAGGCCAGCGAGGGACAAGGATAGCGGTCTCTCCTCCGGCAATCCCTCGCGGATTGCCGCCTGGATGGAAGAAATCCTCTCCTCTCCAACCTCTCCCAGGAATTTCAGGGTCAGATGGATATTTTCCGCCTTCACCCAACTCACATCGGCCCCGGCCCCTTTCAGGTGGGCCTCCAATTCCGCCAAGTGAGCCTTGAGCTCAGAGGGAAAGTTGATAGCGAGGAAGCAGCGAATCTCCACGTTTCAGATGTCTTTCGAATTGGGATATGCCTTCTGACCCTTGGAAAGGATCCAGGGGATCTATTTCGTCCCGGCCGAGGGATCTCGCATCAACCAGGCCGGGAGATCCTCCTCCTCCATCCCTTTGAACTTGCAGGTGTACAGGCACTTCTTGCACAATCCCTTCAGCGCGGGGACGGGCTTTTCCCCCTTGATGGACTCGATGATGGAGATCGTCTTCTTGATGTCGGGCTCCGCTCCCTCAGACACCAATACCACCGAGCCCTCGGAGCCTCCTATGCCCCCGGCAGCAACCAGCATAGAGTCCACATTGGCCAGGATCTCCAGGGCACGGATCTCCGTGACCACGTTGGCATTGGTCAAGATGAACATCCCAAAATTGGCGCCCAGGGAGTAATCGAAGGTCTTGGCCCCCACGGCACAGACGGCATCAGGGACGGAGGGAATCAACTTCTCCAGGCCTACCGCCACGATATAGCGAAGGCCGGTAGAGGTGAGGATTCCGAGGGAATTGCCCACGGTCCCTCCATCCCAGCCAGAGGTGATCACCCCCACATTTCCCTCCGGGTCGATGGCGTTGGCTCCCTTGATGAACACGGTATGGATGGAGAAGTCCTCCAGGGCCGCCTTGAAATCCTTCTTGACCACCTGTCCTTTCTCGAATATGACGGGAAATGGGTGCCGATCATCGGGGTTGGTGACGCAGAGAAGGCCGCAGATATTGGTCCCCGCCGTAAAGCGCTGGGGCTCGATCTTTTCCCTCAGGAGTTCCTGGGCAATGAAACCGTTCGAGGTTCCGCCTGCCAGAATGATGTAGGCCTTTTCCCTGGCGATCTTCACCTCTTCCATCTCCACCACGGCCTTGGCAATCAATCTCTTCGACTCCGATGGGGTAAGGGTGAATACAGCCTTCATGGTCTTCCTCCTCTTTTCATGATGATATGAGAATCCTTCGGATACACAGCCTTCCAGCGGATCATAGCCAAAGGGGCCCCTTTTGCAAAGGGATTTCTTGGGCTTGGGCCAAGACCCGGAGGCGACAGGGGGGCCGGATGGATCTTTGAAGCCGTTCCGGCCTCTGCGGTCGGTCCTAAAAGGGAAGTCCCGTCAGGTGCCGCCTCACCAGGTCGAGGGCCATGAGGGTAGACCGACGCTTATTCGCCGATCGATCCTCAAAAAAGCGATACTCCTTGCTCGCCACCCCGCCCTCCCAGGCCAGAGCCAGATAGACCAGGCCCACCGGCTTTTCAGGGGTTCCCCCTTCGGGGCCCGCGATGCCGGTCACGGAGAGACCGAGATCGGTTCCACTCCGCTGGCGAACTCCCATCGCCATCGCTTCCGCCACCTGGGGGCTCACCGCTCCGTGCCGATCCAGCATCTGAGACGGAATGCCCAACAGCTGCTGCTTGGCCAGATTGCTATAGGAGATGATGCCCCGCTCGAAATACTGGGAGCTCCCGGGGATGTTGGTGATACGGTTGCAGAGCAGGCCGCCCGTGCACGACTCGGCGACGGCCAGGGTCTTATGGTTGAGGTGTAGTAAAAAGCCGATGATCTCCTCCATGCTTTGCTGATCCCTGCCGTAGACCCATTCGCCCACCCGTTCCCGGATCTTGCCCTCAATCCCGGAGATCATGGCTTCGGCAGCCTCCGCCGATTCGGCCTTGGCCGTGACACGGATATGGACCTCAGATGGATAGGCCAGGAGCGCGATGGAGGGATTCCGCGAGCTCCGAAAGAGATCCCCAATCAGATCATCCACCCGGGATTCTCCGATCCCGCAAGCCTTGATGACCCTGGACTTGATGATGGAGGCCTTTCCCGCCCGCTCCCGGAGCATGGGGATGACCTGCTGCGTCAGCATGGGCTTCATCTCGGAAGGCACCCCGGGCATCGCCACCACGGCCTTTTCCCCTCTCGCTCCCGTCCTCATGAACAGGCCGGGGGCGGTTCCTCGGGGGTTCTCCAGGATGATGGCATTCTGGGGGACCAGGGCCTGCTTCTCATTATTGGCAGTCATGATCAATCCTCGGGAGGCAAAACGCTGCCTGATTTTTTCCAGTATCTCCTCGTTCAGGACCAGATGACGTCCCAGGACCCGGGCAAAGACGCTGCGGGTCAAATCATCCTCAGTGGGACCCAGTCCCCCCGCCGCAATCACGATGTCCGCCCTCTCCAGGGCCTGCCGCAGGGCACTCTCAATTCGTCCTTCATTATCCCCCACCACCGTCTTGAAATAGAGATCGATCCCCGCGGCGGCCAGTTGTTCGGCAATGAAGGCAGAATTGGTGTCCACGATCTGTCCCAGTAAGATCTCGGTGCCAATGATCAGGATCTCGGCAGTCATCTCTCATCCCCTAATGTGGACATGTAAACCTCCTGTCAGAGAAAGGATCAGTCTCAAAACGATATTCGCATAGAGTGCGGCAATCAGGTCATCCGCCATGACTCCCCACCCACCCTTCAGGGACTGGATGCGCCGGATGGGGGGCGGCTTGAGGATATCGAAGAGACGAAATAGCAGGAACCCCCCCCACAGGGTCCAAGTCCCGGAGGGGAGGAAGGCGACCGAGGCCAGATAGCCAACCAGCTCATCCCAGACGATGGGAGCAGCATCGGTTTTCCCCAGATACCTCTCCGCCTTGCCGCACAAAAGGGATCCCAGAAAGACGAAGAGAAGGAGTACAAACAAATAGCCAAGGGGAGGGATCCGGCAAAGGAAGAGCCAGTAACAGGCCAGGCCGACCAGAGTCCCGGCAGTTCCCGGAACCCGTGGAATGAAGCCGGCGAGGAAGCCGGAAGCCAAGAAGACGGTCAGGCCGGGAGAGAATCCGCTGAAGATGGCCTTTCTCTCCTGGGGCCGGATCTGTTTTTTTTGCCATTCAGACCAGGCGCTCTGCCACCAAGTCATAGGTATCGGCCCCGACGATCTTCATCTCCTCGAATTCCCCCGGGCTCCCCCCAATTCCTCTTACATAGACCACCCCGTCGACCTCCGGCGCCTGCCGGCTCATCCTTCCTCTGGTCCTGGGGTCTCCCAAGGAGGCGCTCTGATCGATCAGGATCCTTTGCCTGCTCCCCACCAGCCTCCGATTCTTTTCCCGGGAGATTCCCGCCTGGAGATCCATGACCTGCCCCAGCCTCTCCTCCTTGACCCTTTCAGGCACCTGCCCTCTCCTCCGGGCGGCCGGAGTCCCTTCCTCCCTCGAGTAAGCAAAGGCCCCCAGGTGGTCGAATTGGGCCCTGTGAATGAAATCGAGGAGGGCAAAGAACTGGCTTTGATCTTCTCCCGGAAATCCCACCATGACCGTGGTGCGCAGACTGAGGTGAGGAATGGCAGACCGCAGCCGTTCGATCAGGCTCCAGATCTGTACCGAGGTGATCCCCCGATTCATAGCCTTCAGAATCCGGTCATCGATGTGCTGGAGGGGAAGATCCAAATAGGGGCAGATCTTCGGTTCGGTGGCCAGTGCCCGGACGATCTCATCCGGCACATGGGCCGGATGCAAGTAAAGCAACCGGATCCACTCCAGGCCTTCGATGGCAGAGAGTCCTTCCAGGAGGCTCATCAGGGTGGCCGGTGGGGCCAGATCCTTGCCATACTCGCCCAAATCCTGTGCTACGAGAATCAGCTCTTTGACCCCTCCCCTCGCCAACCCCTCCGCCTCCCGGACCAAGGAATTCAGAGGTCGACTCCGGAGCTCCCCCCGAATCGACGGGATCACACAGTAAGCACAGTGATTGCGACAGCCCTCTGAGACCTTCAGGTAGGCATAATGGGGAGGGGTAGAGAGCAGGCGGGGGAAGGCCTCCTCCGGGTCGCCGTCCAACGGGGATCGCCGATGCCCGGACCAATCCCTCTGATCCGCAAGGAGCGCAGCAGAGACCTCCAGGACCCTTGGGATCTGGCCCACCCCGACCCAGGCATCCACCTCCGGGATCTGGGCTGCCAACTCGTGGCCGAAGCGCTGAGGCAGGCAGCCTACCACCACCAGGGCCTTACAGCGGCCCTCTTCTTTGTAGCGGGCCATCTCCAAAACGGACTCAATGGATTCCTCCTGGGCAGACCGGACAAAGGCGCAGGTATTGACCAAAACCAGGTCTGCCTGCTCGGCATGGGGAGTGATTTCATATCCGGCGGCCTTCAGTGTTCCCAGTATCCTCTCGGAATCGACCAGATTCTTGGAACAGCCCAGGCTGACCATCCCTGCTCTAAGAGCCTGGGCTCTGGGTCTGGGTGGCATTAATTTCCCCTCACCAGGTACCGGTAGCTCTTCATGCCCAAGGGGGGATGCCACCAGAAATTCTCGTCGCTGTTGATACCCATCAATCCGATCTCGATGACCTGGACGGCCATCCTCTGACTTGCCTCATCGTAGGGTTCCACGATCAGGGTCACATTGCTTCGATGCCAGCCACTGATATTCTGGATCTTTCCCCAACAGGTCGATTCCCAAGGGCTATATTTGTCGGTGATGACGAAGAACTCTTCGTACCGCCTGATGATAACGTCATCGGCCACAGCGACACAGGAGAGGCAAAGGATGAAAAGGAGAGGGCCCGCCACAATTTTCGCCTTCGAGGCCCACCTGCGGGAAGAAATCTCGGCCCCTGGCGAGGGAGATCGATTACGCCCCTTTGGCATCATCTCTCAGTTCCCGCTTCAGGACCTTTCCTGTGGGCGTCATGGGAAGGGACTCGCGAAATTCCACCACCCGGGGCACCTTGTATCGGGCCAGACGCTCCATGCAATACCGTTTGATCTCCTTCTCGTCCGCCTGCATCCCTTCCTTCAGCACCACAAAGGCCTTCGGAACCTCTCCCCGGTGGCGATCCGTTATTGCGACCACGGCCGCCTCCGCCACTTTGGGATGGGAATAGAGCACTTCCTCGACCTCTCGGGGATAGACATTGCAGCCGCGCACGATGAGCATATCCTTTTTGCGGTCCACGATGTAAACATAGCCGTCCTGGTCGATCTTCCCCATATCTCCGGTGAAGAGCCATCCTCCCCGGATGGCCTGAGCGGAAGAGCCAGGCTGATTCCAGTAGCCGGACATCACATTGTCACCCCGCACGATCAGCTCTCCCACCTCTCCGGCTGCGAGCTCGCGCTCTTCCCCATTGACCACCTTCACTTCGACTCCCGGCAGGGGCAACCCAACCGAGCCCGCCTTCCTTTCTCCCTGGAGGGGATTGACCGAGACAACCGGGGAAGCTTCCGAGAGGCCGTATCCCTCTAATAGGGGGCGCCGGAAGAGCTTTTCGAATTTGTGAAAAACCTCCGTGGATAGGGGGGCACCCCCGGAGACGTAGAGCCTCACCGGGTTCAGCCAACGGGCCAGGAATGAGATCTTCGCCTGGGCCATCACATTGTAAAGGGTCGGCACGGCCACAAAGATGGAAATCCGGTAGCGGGCGATGGCATGCCGGATGTCCCTCCGATTCACCGACTCCAGCAGAACCGTGAGACAGCCCACGTAGATGGGCAAGATCATACAGACAGTGGCGGTGAAGGAATGAAAGAGGGGCAGGAAAAGAAGGAAACGGTCCTTGGCAAAGATCTCCAGTGCCTTCATGCAAGAGCAAACATTATAGATCAAGTTCCGGTTGGATAGCATGGCCCCCTTGGGCCTACCCGTCGTCCCCGAGGTGTAAATGATCACTGCCAAATCAGATGGATTCCTTCTCCTCTCTTTTCCTTTATCGGTAAGGGCAGCCCCCATGAGCGAGGAGAAGGGGATTGAGCCCTCCCCCAAGTCCTGGTCTTCATCTGCCACCAGAGCGATATGCTTCAGGCTGCTCAATTCCCCGCGATAGGGGAGGACGGAGCGGGCGGAGGAGGAGGTGGTGATCAGAGTGTGCACCTGGCAGTCGGAGAGAATGTAGCTTAATTCCGAGCCTGTCAGGAAGTTATTGACGGGGACCACCACCCCCCCGATCCAATTGATGGCATAATAACTATAGATATACTCGGGGCAGTTGGGCAACAAGATGGCCACCCGTTCGCCCGGCCTGACCCCAAGATCCAAGAGTCCCTTGGCGACGGATCTGACTCGCTCCCAGAGCGCAGCATAGGAGATCTTCTCCCCTTTCCATACCACGCCGGTCCGAGTGGGATACTTCTTCGCCGTTCTCTCCAAGCTCTCCGCTATCGTGATCTCATCATCGAAGGCATAGTTTGGACTCAAGGCCCCTCCTTTCCGCCTCCTCTACTTCCTCTTCACTGCTTCTTCACCCCCGGAAATCCCTTGATGATTTCGGTCCCGGGCGGGGGTACGAAGGCAAAGAGGTGGTCCTGGAGGCCGGTATTGGTCTTCACCCTCTTGAGGGTGAGAACGGTGGTATTCGAATAGGCATCCTTCAATACGATCCGCTCCACCACGAAGGTCTCCGGGTGAACCTCAATCAAAACCAGTTGCACCTGGCCCTGCGCTTGTATAGGCCTCAATTCCAACAGGAGGCTTCCCTTTCGTCCTTTCTCCTCTGCCTTTCCCCATTGGATCTGAAAATCGGTCTTCAGCCGGCCCATCCCAGTCAAAAGATCCACCGCCAGGGAGGAGAAGGCCTTCGACGTCTCCTGGACGATGACCTGACGATCCTGGGGCGAGTAGATGTAAAGAGACTTGCCATCGGAGACGATCGATCGAGATTCGGGGCTCTTGTATTCCCAGCGCATCAGCCCCGGCTTCTTCATCAGCAGAGAACCGCTGCTTTCTTCCTTGGTTCCCGAGGACTTGATCCATGAGACTTGATGAAAACGAGCCGATAGATCCTGTATTCCCTCATAGGTGGTCTGGATCTGGGAAACCACCCGTTCCAGGTCTGCCTTCTCCGCCTGAGCCAGAAGCGGAGCCAGGAGTATCCCTGCCCAGAGCCACGGGGATAAAAGGCAGACAACTCTACGCATAATCTTCAATCTGGCGGCGCCCATCCCTCCTCCTTTCTCTCTATCAAAACCTCCCTGCCTTTCCCCGAATCCATGGGGGAGACAATCCCCTCCTCCTCCATACGCTCGATCATGCGGGCTGCCCGATTATAACCCACCCGAAGTCGCCGCTGAATCAAGGAGATCGATGCCTGGCGGGTGGCCAGGACCAAGTCTACCGCCTTCTGGTAGAACTCGTCGGCTTCCTCACCTGAGGTCTCCCTGGCCTCCTGTCTGTCGAAAAGGGGCAGCTTCTTCCAGGGACCCACCTCGCTGCGCAAAAAGCCGACTACCCTCTCGATCTCTCCCTCAGAAATAAAACACCCATGGATGCGGATGGGCTTGGAGCTTCCACTGGGCAGATACAGCATATCGCCGTTTCCCAAAAGCTGCTCGGCGCCATTCATATCCAAGATCGTGCGGGAGTCGGTCTTGGAGGAGACCTGAAAGGAGATGCGGGAAGGGAAGTTGGCCTTGATGAGGCCGGTGATCACATCCACCGAGGGCCTCTGGGTGGCCAAAATCAAATGAATTCCTACCCCGCGGGCCATCTGCGCCAGTCGGGTTACGGCGGTCTCCACCTCCGCCGAGGCGGTCATCATGAGATCAGCCAGCTCATCGATGATCACCACCAGAAAGGGCAACGGAGGGCCGGCAGGTGCCTCCAATTCCCCGGTTTCCATCCCCTCTTCGAGTAAGCGATTGTAGGCGGCGATATTTCTGACTCCCTTGGCGGCCAGAAGGCGATACCTCTCCTCCATGTGTGATACCAAATGGATCAGCTTCTTGGAGGCTTCCTTGGAATCCGTCATCACCACATCCGCCAGGTGAGGGAGCCCATTGTAGGCCGAGAGCTCCACCATTTTGGGATCAATGAGCAGGAATTTCACCTGATCGGGGGAGGCCTTGCAGATCATGCTGATGATCAGGGAATTGATGCAGACGCTCTTCCCGGTCCCGGTCGCCCCAGCGATGAGCAGGTGCGGCATCTGGATCAGATCCACCACGTAGGGAAATCCTGCAATGTCCTTTCCCAGGGCCAGGGTCAGCCAAGAAGGTGAGTTCAGAAATTGAGGGGCGGAAAGGACCTCTTTGATATGGACGATAGAGCGGTTCTGGTTGGGGATCTCCACTCCCACCACCGCTTTGCCCGGTATGGGGGCGATCACCCTGACGCTCAGGGCTTTCAGGGCCAAGGCCAGGTCGTCGGCCAGGCTGACGATCCGGTTGATCTTGATTCCCGGGGCCGGTTCCAGCTCGTACCTGGTGATGACCGGGCCGGGATAAACCTCCGTCACCCTGCCCTCTACCCCGAAATCCAGAAGCTTCTGCTCCAGGATGGCGGAATTCGAAGAAAGCTCCTCAGGCGTTGCCATTACCCTTGCCGAAGGGGGATCCTGGAATAAGGATAGGGGCGGAGGACGATACCCGATCGCCGGCGGGGGGGCCAATTCCTCCTCTTTCTCTTCCCCTTCTTCGGGTTTTTCCTGCCCCACTGCCCCGGTCACTGGCCCCGGCCTCACGGCAGGGCGGGATGGCTCTGCCGGACGGGATTCTCTCACGAGCAAAGCCTCTTGGCTGCCAGGTCCCACCTTCACGCCTTTTCCGCTTTTCCTCGCCCACCTCCAGGCCTCGTTCAGCCTTGCCTTCGCCCCCAAGAGGGAGGCCATGATGGAAGCCAATAGCTGTTGGAGCGAAAGCTGTGAGAGGAGGATGATGGCGATCACCATCCCCGTTAAGGTGAGAAGATAGAGGCCAAAGTTCCCTAAGGATGGCGATAGCCAGCCCACCAATCCCTCTCCCAACAATCCTCCCCCGCGACTCAAGTGAAACCCGAAGAGGTGGATCCCGGGAAAGAGAAGCCGGCTAAAGACGCTAAAGCAGATCAGGAGGATAAGGAAGCCGGCGAGTTTCAGCCCCCAGAGGGTAAGCCGCTGGCGCCGAAAGATCATCCACCCTAACCAGAAGAGGAGGATGGGCAGGAAGAAGGAGGAGGCTCCCACCAACTCCAGAAGGTCCCCGGCGAGGTGAGCCCCGAATCTGCCGCCCAGGTTCCGCACGGGAGTCCGCTGGTCGTCCTGAAAATGAAAAAAGGAGGGATCAGAGGGATCGAAGGACAGCAGGCTTGCCATCAGCAGGATGGCGCAAGCCATGAGCAGGATGCCAAAGGCTTCCTTCGCCTTCGGATGTCCAAAGAATCTCGTCACCCCTTCCCTGAGATTCATGGGCCTATCATACCTCCAGAATGACCGGTAGGATCATGGGACGCCGTTTCATCTCCCGGTACAGGAATTTCCGCAGCACGCTCCGAATCCGCGGCTTGATGAACTCCATCTCGGTCTTCTCCTCCTTGCTACAGCCTTCCAACACGGTCAGGACCAGGTCCCTGGCTGCATCCAACAATTCGTTGGATTCGTTTTGATAGACGAAGCCGCGGGAGATGATCTCGGGGCCGGTAACCACCTCTCCAGTTTGCTTATCGAAGCCCAATATGACGACGACGATGCCATCTTGAGAGAGGTGCTGACGATCCCGGAGCACCGTGTCCTTCACATCTCCGATCCCCTTTCCGTCGACCAAGACCCTCCCTGCCGTCACCTTGCCCGCAAAACGACCGAAATCGGCCCCGAATTCAAGCACGTCCCCATTCTCGGGGAGAAAGATGTGTTCCCGAGGAATTCCCATCTCCTCCGCCAAGTCGGCATGGAAATGAAGGTGGCGGTATTCCCCGTGGATCGGAACAAAGAATTTGGGTCGCACCAAACCAATCATCCGTTTCAGCTCTTCCTGCGCGGGATGGCCGGAGACATGGATCGGCGAAATCTGTTCATAGATGACCTCCGCCCCCCTCCGAAAGAGGTGATTGATGGTATGGGCGATGGATTTCTCGTTTCCAGGGATCACCTTGGCGGAGATGACAACTGTATCCCCTCCCTGGACCTGAATCTGCTTATGCTCTCCCATGGCAATGCGAGAGATCGCCGATAAGGGCTCACCCTGACTGCCCGTGGTGAGGATTACCGTGTCCTCTGGCGGGATCTTCTTGATTTCATCCAGCCTCAGCATCACCCCATCCGGGATACTCAGGTATCCCAATTCCGAGGCAATCCTCACGTTGGCCACCATGTTCTTTCCGTTGATGGCCACCTTTTTCCCCAGTCGGGCTGCCACCTCCAGGACCTGCTGAATCCGGTGGATGTTGGAAGCAAAGCAGGCTACGATGATCCTTCTCTTGGCGCCGTGAAAGATTCTTTCAAAGGTCTCTCCCAGCGACCTCTCGGAGGGGGTAGTCCCCGCCTGATCCGCGTTCGTCGAATCGGAGAGCAGAACCAGAACCCCCTGTCTCCCCAGATCCGCAAAGCGTTGCAGGTCGGTGACCTGCCCATCCACGGGCGTCTGGTCAAGCTTGAAATCCCCGGTATGGACCACTAAACCGGCGGGGGTCCGGATCGCAAGGCCCACCCCATCCGCTATGCTGTGGGACACCCGGATGAACTCCACAGACATGTTGCCCAGGCGCAGGGTCTCACCAGGCCTGATGCGGCGCAGATCCGCCCTCTCCAATAGATCCGCTTCCAGCAATTTCTCGCCCAACAACCCCAGTGTCAGAGCCGTCCCGTAGATCGGCGCCTCGATCTCATCCAGTATGAAGGGCAGCGCCCCCGTGTGGTCTTCATGTCCGTGGGTGAGGATGATCCCTCGGATCGCATGCTTGTGCTCCCGGAGGTAACTGATATTGGGGATCACCAGATCGATCCCCAACATATCCTCTTCCGGAAACATGAGACCCGCATCAATGACCAGGACATCCGGCCCTGACTGCAGGGCCATCATATTCATTCCGATCTCGCCCAGGCCTCCCAGGGGGATGATGGAAATGGAGTGAGGTTCTGCGGGGGAAGGCTCGGTCAAATCGCTACCTCTTCCCTTGAATTTAGGGCTCTCGATGATCTCATTCTTCCTCCGTACTCTTCTACTCTCAGCAGAGACAAAATGGCTGTCACTTTCCCTTTCTATTCCCCGCAGTCACCTCTTCTTTCGTATCGGTCCACTGCGGCCCTTCCGGGGAAAAGACCTGTCAGCGCGCTGGAAGGACTTCTTCTTTCTGATCCTTTGATAGGTTGCCTCCCCCTCCCACTCCCACCCGTTGACTTCGGGGTCATCGGGGACGAGCGGACCCAAGGCGTCCTCCATGGATTCGTCCTTTCTTTCCTCGTCGAGCAACTCCTGACCTCCTTATCCGAAGGACGTCCGCCTTCCCTCGGAGCCGGCATCCCGCATTCCTCATAGATGCAGGGACTTGAGATATTTTGCGAAATCTTCCGCCAGATCTGGCCTCTTGAGAGCGAACTCAACCGTCGCCTTCAGGAATCCCAATTTATTCCCCGCGTCATATCTCTTCCCTTCAAACTGAAAGCCATAGATAGGGCGTCTCCTCAGCAGAGCACGCAGGGCGTTGGTAAGCTGAATCTCCCCCCCCTCATCCGGTTCTGTCTGCTCCAAGAGATCGAAGATTTCGGGGGGAAGGATGTACCGCCCGATGATGGCCAGAGTGGAGGGTGCCCTTTCTGGATCGGGCTTTTCCACCATGTCCTTGATCTCGTAGATTCGATCCCGGATGGGGACCCCATCTATGATCCCATAATGCTTGACCTCCTGACGCGGGACTTCCTGAATGGCCAGGACCGCATTCTGGACCTGCTCGAACACCCTCATCATCTGGCCCATGCAGGGCACGGAGGAGTCGATGATGTCATCTCCGAGGAAGACTGCAAAGGGCTCATCGCCCACCAGGTTCCGGGCCACCAGAATGGCATGACCCAATCCTAAAGGTTCCTTTTGTCGAATGTAGGAAACCGAGACCAAAGAGGAGATCTCTCGGATCTCGGATACCAGATCCATCTTCCCCCTCTGAATGAGTATCTGCTCCAACTCCAGGGAACGATCGAAGTGATCTTCGATGGCATTCTTGCCTCGACCCGTGACGATGATCACATCCTGGATGCCGGAGGCCGCCGCCTCCTCTATCACGTATTGAATCGTGGGTTTATCGACAATCGGCAGCATCTCTTTGGGTTGGGCCTTGGTGGCCGGCAGGAACCGAGTCCCCAACCCGGCTGCGGGGAAGACTGCCTTACGAACTCGCATGATGGCGCTCCTTTAGTATCATATACCAATTGATTATTGCCTGTGTTAATCTGGGAGGCACGAGAGTCTAAGATAAAGGGAGCATCCCCCGTTTCATTGAAAAGCCACAAGGGGAAAATGAGGGGGTGAACGAGAGGGGAAGTGTTACGGTAGGCATCATCTCCAGGAGGACATCCCGGTCACAGTCCGCCGGCTCTTAATCGGCGTTTCATTGAGTCCATCAATTCCAAGCAAGGAGAAATGTGATGATTTTGTGTGGGAAACTTTTCGGGCCAGGGGGCTGTACCGTGAGGCATGGATCGATGGCCTCCCCTACCAACATCTGCTTCTACTGAGGGCATGGTACTCCATCCAATCATAAAAGTCAACCCAGAACTTGGGTTTGTTATCGCCCTGTGCCCGCCAAAGCCCGGCGCTTGGCGAATCCACGAGCGGTGTCGGCACCGGGGACTCAAGAGCAATGGAAACTCAACCAGAAGGAGGACATAGAATGACCATGATTTCTTCATCCCAAGCAGAGCAAGAGGCCATCCTGACCGCGGCCAAGCTGATCATGGCTGCCATCACCACCTCCCCCAAGGGCCGGGGCGTGAGCAGCCTCACCACCGCAATCATCGAGGGGGAGGAGAAGGAAAGACTGGCGCAGGCCATGGAGGAGCACATCTCGCACAAGAAGAGGAGGCTGGAATTCTTCAAGAGGGATGCTCAGAATATCCGCCGCTCCGGCGTGGTGATCCTCCTTGGCGTCAAGGGGACCATGCCCAAAAAGCCCGAGATGCCGGTGAATTGCGGGGCCTGCGGCTATCCAGCCTGTAGTGGCCTGATGAAGGCGGAGAAGAGGATGGGGGAAGATTTCATGGGACCGCTGTGTGCCTTTCAGGTCATGGACCTGGGCATCGCCTTGGGGGTGGCTGCCAAAATGGCCGCGGAACTGAACATGGACAATCGGATGATGTACTCGGCAGGAGCAGCAGCCAAGGCCTTGGCCTACCTGGATGCCGACCTCATCATCGCCCTGCCCCTCTCCGTGTCCGAGAAAAACATCTTCTTCGATCGGCCTTGATCTACCACCCGTTGTGATGGATGCGGTCCTCCTGGAAGCGATCCTGTGGGGGCACCTGCTGGGCCGGATAGCCCGTCACAATGAAGGCCAGGGGAATGACCTGGTCGGGTAGATTCAGAAGCCGGCGAAACCCCTGGACCCTCTCCTGGAGGGGATAGGCGCCGGTCCACACCGCCCCGAGGCCCTTATCGTGAGCCGCAAGCAGGAGGTTCTGCGTCGCAGCTGAGCAATCCTGAACCCAGAATCCAGGGTATTTCTCCAAGCGTGTATCCCCACATATCAGGATGGAGACGGGAGATTCCCTGCACATGGCCGCATAGGGACTGAAGCTTGGGATCTGGTCGAGGATTCCCCGATCATCGATGACCACAAAACACCAGGGCTGTTCATTGCCGGCAGAGGGTGCGTTCATAGCCGCCGCCAGCACCTCTTTGATGATTTCCGGACTGACCGGCTGGTCCGTGAATTTCCGGATGCTCCTGCGCGTCCGGATGGCTTCTATCGTATTCATGGGGGTCTCCTCCTGAAAATTGATGATGGGCTTTACCAGCGGTCGTAGCGCACCAGCTCGGAGAGGGGCCTGCGCTTCTTTTCCTTTGGCTCGTCCGCGGGATATCCCAGGGGGGTGAAGGCGACAGGCTCCACGTCACCCGGCAACCCCAGTATCTCCCGTGCCGCCGCCGGATCGAAGGCGGCAATCCAGCAGGTCCCCAGACCTAGATTGGCCGCAGCCAGGATCAAATGATCCATGGCGATGGTGGCATCCACCTCGCCGTAGTTCTTCTTGTCCATGCGGGACCAGGCGTGGGAGGCAATGGCGCAGACACAGATTACCAGGGGTGCCTGGACGAACCAATCCCGCCCGTAGATGCGCTTCAGCTCCGTCTCCCTGCCTTTGGTGCGGATCAGGATGAATTGAAAGGGCTGCCGATTCGCCGCCGTGGGAGCCATTCGGGCGGCCTCCAGCAACTGTTGCAGTTTCTCCTCCTCCACCGGATCCGATTTGTAAGCCCGTACGCTATACCTCTTTTGGATCAGCTCGCTGAATTCCATTTGTCCTCCTTCTTCTGTTTCTTTGACGATGCCCAGACCGACGGTGAACCCCCCTGGTGTCCTCCAAGGCGACCAGGCGATTGACTTCAAAAGAGAGGGCGGGGAAGGGGGCGAACCTCGGTCATCTACCCTAGACCTTGGCAGCTGCAGCAAGGCGGTCGATATCCCCCTCTTACCACCGCGGGTAGTTGGGTAAGCCATAGAGGGGATGGCGATAGTACTGATCCCAGTTGGTGACCTTTCCCCATTGATTCGGAGCCCAGGGGTTCCATCGCCCCTTGTAGGGATGGCGGGGGAAGTCCTGGATGATCGCCTCCTCCAAGGGTACACCGACTACCTCGATCTGGTCGTACTCCATCTTACCCAGGCCATGCTGGGCCGCCAGCCGGGTGGTACCGATGTTTCTGGGGTTCATGTTCATGCAGGCGGTCCCGATGGCATCCGCTGCCACTGGATCCTTGCTGGCGATGATGAGCCCCGAGCGGAAATAGGGAGCCACCGGCGGCCAGGTTCCGGCATAAAGCGCATCGACGATGTGGATCTGCCGTGGCACTATTTCTTGGGCGATGGAATTCACATCGACGTTCACCTCGGCCAGTTTGTTATGAGGAAGGCCGAACTTGTTAGCCCCGATCACCCTGGCAGAGGGCAGGCCGAGTCCCAGGTTCTTCAAGGCCATGGTTACGCCTGCGATACCATGGGTCTTGAAGACCCCGATGTTGACCAGGCACTGGACCTCCCTCAAGAGTTTGGGCATAGGATATTTCTTGGAACCCAGTCCCAGTCCGGGAAGCATCTCGCAACTCTCGCACAGATCGATGAGTTCATACTGGATGCCCGTATCTGCGTATCTCTTCTGGGCATAGACCAAACCATAATTCAAGAAGGTGGCCCAGGAGTCTCCATAGGCCGGACATTCTGCGATGATAATCCGGCTCGCCCCCATCTCCTTGCAAATCCGAGCTACCGCCAGGCAGGCTCGGGGGTCAGTCACGGCTCCCTGGATGCTATTGTCGTCTCCGTATCCTTGACGCTTCATGGGATAGAAGCTCAGGACGAAATTGGGCTTGATCAGGACCGCCTCGCCGCTGTTCAGGGGAATGCCACCAGCCAGGTCCGTTGCTTGCTTGACATACCGATACCAGGCCTCCTCGCTTTCCAGGTCCCAGACGGCACGAGTATGATCACCCTCCGATTCGTAGTATTCGCGGGCGCTCAGGGCCTCCAGATCGCGAATGTGGAAGTGCCCATCCAGCAGCTCCGCATCCTGCGGCGTGGCCTTCACGATGGCCACCACGCTCTTTTCTGCGGCTGCGACCGAGACGAAAAGTGCTACTACTGCAAAGGCGAAAAGCAAGATTGACGTCCTCTTCATCATCCTAACCCCTCCCCCGCAAGATGCGCTGTTGAGACACCCAAACTCCTTCCTTCCGAGCCACCTTTTTACCATTCATCACCTTCTTCCTGATCTGGGAGCCTCTCTCTCCTCTTCCGGTTTGGTATTTACTCCTCGGGGTGAACCTTGTCAATGCCTTCTTGGATTCTCTGCACGAGAACGTAGCCCAAACAGGACCCCAAGTGTCCGACATGTTTTACGAAACTGAACTGTCTTCTACGCGAAATTGGCCCGAATGTCAAGAGTAAAGACCTGACCCCTTGTCCGCCCTTTTTCCTTGCATGAAGCGCCGAGTTAGTACTATACTGAAGGCAAAGTGAATCTCTGCAAAAACTGAGGGTTTTCTCCGTGAGACTCAAGAGGATCAATCTCAGCGATCATGTGGTAGAGGAGATCAAGGCCCGGATCATGCGAGGCGAATTGAAGGAGGGGGACCGTTTGCCTCCCCACGATCTGCTCTCCCAGGAATTGGGGGTCAGCCGTACGACGCTCCGCGAAGGCCTCAAGAACCTCACCTTGATGGGTATTTTGGAGATGAAACCACGGCGTGGCACCCACATCAGGTCTCCGCGCCCTTCCTCCTTCATGTACAACCTGGCCCCTACCCTGCTGATGGATCGACCCACGGTTACGGAACTGATGGATGCCCGCCTCGCTTTGGAAGTGGCAACGGTCACCCGTGCCTGCAAGAATGCCGATCCGTCTGACCTGGAGGAGATAGAGCAGTTAATCCAGGAGATGGAGGGCTCTCTGCGTACCCGCGACCATGCGAGATTCAGTGAGCTCGATGTCCGCTTTCACCTTAGGATTGCTCACGCCTCGAAGAACAAGGTGCTGGAGAGGATCTTGGAGGACATCCGAGGCCTGCTTTTCCAACTGCTCCGAGAGACGGCCCAGTACATTCCGGGCACGCAGGATCCGGGCCAGCGATACCATAGAAAAATCCTAAAAGCCCTCCGTAACCAGGACCAGGAATTGGCGGAAGAGGCGATCCGCGGCCACATCGCCAGCTTCGCCAGGGCAATAGGGCAGTACCAGCGGATGAAATCGACTTGACGAGCCAGTGGCGATCGGAGATCCGACTTCTTCTCTTGAGCAACTTTTGTCCCCGCGCCATCAGGTGGTGCAGCGTCCCCGGGGGCCATCCAGTCTCGGCTGTCCTGGCATAGTCAATTGACGATGCTCTTGACCTGCTTGTTATGTCCTCTCGGAAACGATATCTCCTCTTGTACTTTGTGATTTCCCTCAGGATTTCAAAAAATACGCGCATGATCTGACAGAAACTCAGGAAACTCCAGAATTAAAGCTATTGACAAAGTGGAGTTAGGCATATAATATTACTATTGCTATTGCAGATGGCATCGGAGGCCTCAAGCCGTCCGATGAAAGGAGAGGGTGGCTATAACCTTTTTCAAAGGAGAATAGGCTATGAGATTCAAAACAGCTCTGGTTTTTTCCGTGGTCGCGGTCTTTGCGCTGTGTTCCCTGGTGGCCGCAAAGACTATCACGTTCAAGCCGACCGAGAGTCAGTATTTCTACTCCTTCGGGTGCCAAAGACCGGTTATGAATGTGAACCCGGGCGATCGTTTGATCCTCTGGACCGAAGATGCCCTTAACGGTCAGGTCAAGACTTATGATGACATTTTCTCCAAAGTCACGGCCGGGAGGATAAGCCTCCAAAAACTCCCCATCAACCCCCAAACCGGTCCTTTCTATGTGAATGGCGCGGAGCCGGGAGACACCCTGGCCCTCAAGATCGTGGACGTCCAGCCCGCAGAGGACCAGGCGTGGAGCTGGTTCTCGCCGCGATTTGGATTTCTGTTCAACAATGACTTCAACCCGGTAATGAGCGCGACCGTCCCGGATATCGTGTGGCTCTATCCGGTCAACAAGGCCAAAAACACCGTGACCTTCCAGCCCCGCAATATGCCGGGATACACCGCCGAGATTCCCATGCATCCTTTCGTGGGCACCATCGGTACGGCTCCGTCCAAGGGAGAATGCCACCACTCTCTGACCCCCTGGTGGAATGGCGGGAACATGGACTGCGTGGACACCAAGCCCGGTGCCACGGTGTATCTTCCCGTCAATGTCCCGGGTGCCCTGTGGAGCACCGGCGATGTCCACCTGGCCCAGGGTGATGGGGAGACCTGCGGCACTGCCGTCGAATGCCGGGCGTGGGTGACCATCGACGTCCTTCCCCTGATCAAGGGGAAAAGAGTTAGCACGCCCCGGATCGAGAACGACGAGTACTTGATGTCCTGTGGAAATGCCCGTCCGCTGGACTCGGCTTATAAGATCGCGTACGAGGACATGATCAACTGGCTGGTGCAGGACTACGGCTTCGATTGGGCGGATGCCTTCCAGCTCATGACGCAGGTATCGCCGGTTCGCATCGGGAATGTGGTGGACACCAACTTCACCATCGTGGTCAAGTTCCCCAAGAAGTATCTACCCAAGAAATAGCAGAAATTCACGGGTAACCCGTGGATAACTGGCTCAGCTATCCTCTCCGGGGGAAGGATTCGATAGAAATCCTTCCCCCTTTCCTTTGAAGCTTCCTTGTGCCGCAGCAGCCTTGGAGGCTCTTCTTTCCTTCTTGGTTCGTCTCTTCCCCGAGTCCTGACCCCAACTTCGGAGGTTTCCTTAATTTCCTTTCCTTTTTGGACTATTTGATCCCAAGCTGGGCTGTGATATGGTGGTGCGAAACGAGCAATATATAGAAAAGGAGGCATTTCGCGTGAGCAAGATCGATCGAGTAGAGGTTCACGAGTTCACCTATGAGGTGGAGAATCTCGGAATCACCTCCCATGGACTGGGAATCGCCAACATGGGATACGTGAAGGGCGCCAGGCTCCCTGTATTCCGGTATGCGGTGGTCGTCCTCACTGACGATGGGCTTCGTGGAGAGTATGTTACTCATTGGGGTGGCACCAGGGCCTCGCTGGGACAGACTCTGATGCTGGCTCCTGAGCTGCTTGGCCGAGACCCGGAAACCCGTGAGCAGATCTATGACGACCTGAAGCGGGAACTCAGGGCTTACGACCACATGGGCCATGGGCCCCTGGACATCGCGCTTTGGGATTTGGCGGGAAAGAAATACGGCACCTCGGTTTCATCTCTCCTGGGTGGCTTCCGAAAGCGGCTGGGCACCTATGCCAGTACCTACCACGCACAGGAGAGTGGTGGTGGGCTTGAATCCCCGGAGGCATTCGCTGATTTCGCTGAGCACTGTAAGGGGCTGGGATTCAAGGGATTCAAGATCCACGGCTGGCATGACGGCAATGCAGGGCGCGAAATCGAGAATCTATTGGGGGTTCGTAAACGAGTGGGGGAGGGGATGCACCTGATGATTGACCCCGCATGCGAGCTTCGCACCTTCAACGATGCACTCCGCGTAGGTCGTGCCTGCGACGAGGCGAACTATTTCTGGTATGAGGATCCTTACCGCGATTCGAGCGTTTCCGCATTCGGACACCAGAGGCTTCGAGAGAAGATCAAGACCCCACTCCTGGTTAGCGAGCATGTAAGAGGACTGGAGCAGAAAGCCAACTTCGTACTGGCCGGGGGGTGCGACATGCTCCATGTGGACCCGGAATACGATATGGGGATAACAGGGGCCATGAAGATCGCACATCTGGCCGAAGCCCTGGGCTTGGACATGCAGATTCATGCTGCGGGGCCAGCCCAGCGGGCTTGTATTTCGGCCATCCGCAACACCCATTTCTACGAATTGGCTTTGGTGGGTCCCGGTATGCCCAATGCAGTGCCTCCCATCTATGGGGACGGCTATTCAGATCAGCTGGAAGATGTGGGCAAAGACGGCTGTTTTCCGGTTCCGGACGGTCCGGGACTGGGGGTGCGATATGATTGGGATCTGATTGGCCGGCTGCGGACACAGCAGCACATTTTCAAATAGCCAGCCTCGGATTCCACGGGGAGGCGGGAGAATCAAGAGAAAGGGGCTGCGATTTGCAGCCCCTCGATTTTTTGGGAGGGCTCTACTGAGCTCGAATGAGGCAAGACCGAGTCCCTCCTGCTATTTTCCCGGCGTGTACCCCACCTCTATGGACTCCGCGATCTCCAGGGCATCGGTAATGCCTTTCATGTCGGTATAGAGCTTTCCATCTTTGCCCGTGGGATGCCCATGCCCCAAGGGAGAAAGGGATACCTTTGCCTCTTTTTGTCCGAAAGTCAATTCCCCCTTCCAGACTATGGAGGGCTGTCCGTTTTCGGCATTGAAATCAGGATGATCTTCCGGCAAATCCTTTTTGTACCTATCGTTGTAATCGAAAGAATTATTGGTCTCTGCCTTCATTACATACTTTCCCGGGGAGAGGCCTTCCGGGATATTCCATTCTTTGGTGAAGGATTCCTTGGGAGTGGCACCGGTCACCGCATCGGGGAGGGGATGCTCCCGGTCGGGCATGTAAAGCCCATCTTTGTATTGGATTCCCTGTTTATGGGACCAAACCGGCAGGGCTGCCGGACGCCGGATACTCTTTCCTCCCGCCCATTTCGAGGTGGCACTCCGGTAGGTGATGTAAATGTTGGTCACGAAATTCCCCTTTTCATCCTCCAGCCAGAAGGCCATCTGGGGGACCAGACGCAGATTGATGATCCCCCATTTGTAGCTATGAGTGTAATGTTTCCCACCCTTGACTGCGATTTGTAGCTTTGCGCCCTCGGATGTAGCTGCCATAACCCAGGAAGCCAACAAGAGAACAAAAGCCATCGTCAATCGAGCGATCCTTTGCCTTCCCATCGTATCCTCCTAACGATTTGCCTCAGTGGATTCAAAACCGAAACGCCCGAGAGAACCGGCGTCATTACCGAAAAAGCAAGGGGCTCCAGAGTCCCTGGGGCTCAAAGGAATGAAGCCCAAGCTTCTCCTTTCATCTTCCCGGCATATACTCCGCCTCTACGGACTCCACGATCTTCAAGGCATCCGTAATGCCATCCATATCCGTATAGATCTTTCCATCTTTTCCCAGGGGGTGGCCGTGACCATAGGGAGAAAGGGATATTCTTTCCTCTTTCAGTCCGAAGGACCATTCTCCCTTCCAGATCACGGAAGGCTGGCCGTTCTCGGCGTTGAAATCGGGGTGATCTTGCGGCAAATCCTTTTGGTACCTATCGTTGTAATCATAGGCATGATTGATCTCTGCCTTGATCACATACTTGCCTGGGGACAGACTCTTTGGGATGTCCCATCTTCTGATCAAAGATTCCTGTGGGGTCGCTGAGGCCACCGCATAAAGGAATGGATCGTTCCCGTCAGACACGTACGCTCGATCTTCATACTTGATACCCTGCTTGTGCAACCAAACCGGCAGGGCTGCCGGCCGGCCAATATTTCTGCCTTCAACCCACATGGAGGTAGCGCTCCTGTTGTTGATATAGATATGGGCGATGAAGTCTTCATTCTCATCCTCCGCCCAGATGGCTATCAGGGGAATGAGACGAAGATGATAGATGCCCCACTCATAAACATGAGTGTAATGTTCTCCTCCCTTCACTCTGATCTCCAACATCGCTGCTCCGGAGGTGGCAGCAAAGAGCAGGGTGAGGACCCAGGGAAGAAAAGCCACTGCCCAGGGAGCAATCCTTTGCAATCCCATTACGCTCCCTAATCGGTCTTCTTCCAGCTTACCCGTGCGATGCATATTTCGTGGTTTTCCTTTTTTCGCAAAATGCTGTGGAGGAAGGAGGGGGGACGGTCTTTGAGCTCTTGGGTGCGAATCGATACCTCATCGCCATAGCGGGTCTCCGATAGAAAATCGATTTCCAGAGAGGACACCTGGAAGCGGCCATGAAACTCCAACGGATAGGCATCCAATATCCATTGGACATATCTCGTATGATTTACGTGATTGTACCAGTCCAAGTCGCTGAATCGAACCGGAAAGAAGGGATGGGTTTGTGGTTCCTGGAGTGAAGGCAATTTTTCCAGACATCCTTCGAAGAGGCTTTTCCCCATGGGTATTTTCATCTCCTGAAATAGCGGTTCAATTCGGGTTGGCCTCCGCATGGTTTCATCCAGGATCAACCACGCACTCGTTGCTTCCGCCATGAGGCCGCTTGCTTCATTGAGAATCTGGAAATCCCGCAGGGCAAACAGTCGATATATGCCAGCTGGCCAGGTCTTTATCCTTACGGTTTGGCCCCATCGAGGGAGGTCGTAAATCTGTATCTTCAGGCGGGATATGGCCCATGTGAGAGCCCTTTTCTGCATTTGGGAAAACCCGAGCTTCAGTGCCTCGGCATGATTCCAGGCGGATTCCTGCATGAATTTGCAGAGGGTTTGAACAGTGGCTCTGCGGGTGGGATCGACCTCAAAGGAATTGATTTTGTAAGAGTCAGTCCAGATCGCAGGGCCTGAAGAATCGGGTTTCACCGACATGTGATCATTCCCTTAAGTCAAAAGGGGACTGCGAAGCGCAGCCCCCTGATTCCTGGTGGGCGCTACTGGTTTCGAACCAGTGACCCCTGCCGTGTGAAGACAGTGCTCTACCCCTGAGCTAAGCGCCCCGGTAAGCGTTATCGATTTCCTTATAGCAAGCTTTCTCTATCCTGTAAAGCCCCTTTTTGGCCGTGCTATTTGTCCTTCTCCGCCACCCTGCTCTTCTCCCTGATGGCGGCATGGGCCGCAGAGAGACGGGCAATGGGAACCCGGAAGGGCGAGCAGGAGACATACTTGAGGCCCACCTGGTGGCAGAACTCGATGGAGGAGGGATCTCCCCCGTGTTCCCCGCAGATTCCAATCTCGATGTCCGGCCGCGTCTGCCGTCCCTTCTGGACCGCCATCTTCACCAGTTCTCCCACGCCCTTGCGATCCAGGACCTGGAAAGGATTCTCCGGGAGGATCTTGCGCTCCACATACTGGAGGAGGAATTTGCCCTCCGCATCATCTCGGGAAAACCCGAAGGTGGTCTGGGTGAGGTCATTGGTGCCGAAGGAGAAGAACTCGGCATATTGGGCAATCTCATCGGCGGTGATGGCGGCCCGGGGGATCTCGATCATGGTGCCGAACTTGTAATCGACTTTCACCTTCTCCCTCCCCATGACCATCTTGGCGACCGATTCCAGGGCCTCCCGCTGGTTCTTCAGCTCGTTGACATGGCCCACCAGGGGGATCATGATCTCGGGGTGGACGTCCACCTTCTGTTTCTTCAACTGGCAGGCGGCCTCGAAGATGGCCTGGACCTGCATCTCGGTGATGGCCGGATAGGTGATGCCCAGGCGGCAGCCGCGGAGGCCCAGCATGGGGTTGGCCTCGCGCATGCCCGCCACGGCCTTCAGCATGGCGGTCTTCTCCTCCAAGATATTATTAATCTCCTTGGAGTCCGCAATCTGGCTGGCGGCCTTCAGCTTGGTCATTTCCTCTAACAGCTCTTCATAGCTGGGCAGGAACTCATGCAAGGGGGGATCGATGAGGCGAATGATCACCGGCAGTCCCTCCATCGCCTGGAGGATGCCCACGAAGTCTCCTCGCTGGATCTTGAGCAGCTTGGCCAGGGCCTGGTGATAAGCCACATAGGCCGGACTATTCTGCAACTCCGCGATCTTGTTCCGGATCTCCCGCTTCTCCTTCTCCGCCCTCCCTTTCTGCTCGAGATCGTTCTTCAAGGCGGCGATCTGATTGTCGATGGCCGTCGCCTCGGAGGCGGCCAGGATCATCTCCTGCACAATGGGCAGGCGTTCAATCTCGAAGAACATGTGCTCGGTGCGGCAGAGGCCGATGCCCTCCGCCCCGAACTCGCGGGCCTTGATGGCATCGCGGGGATAATCGCCGTTGGCCCACACCCCGAGCCGTCGCCTCTCATCGGCCCACTTCAGGAGGATGACCAGATCGACTTCCTTGGAGAAGTCAGGGTCGATGGTGGCGATGGTCCCCTGGAAGACCTCACCCGTCCCGCCATCGATGGAAATGAAATCCCCCTCTTCGATCACCTTGTCGCCCACCATGAAGTGCCGGGCCTGCTCATCCACCTTGATCGCCTCACAGCCGGCCACACAGGGCAACCCTGCCCCGCGGGCCACCACTGCCGCGTGGGAGGTGGCGCCTCCATGCTGGGTAAGGATGCCCTTGCTGGCATACATGCCATGGACATCCTCGGGTGAGGTCTCGTAGCGCACCAGCAGCACCGGCTTTCCCTCTTTGCCTAACTGCTCGGCTTTGTCGGGGTGGAAGATGGCCATGCCGGAGGCGGCACCCGGGCTGGCGTTCAGGCCGGAGGCCAAAAATCCGCCGCTTTCCCTTGCTTTCTTCTTCGCGTCATCATCGAACCGGGGCAGGAGGAGCTGATAGACCTGATTGGGCTCCACCCGCATGAGGGCCTCTTCTTTGGTGATCAGACCTTCTTTCACCATATCCACGGCGATCTTGATGGCGGCCTGGGCAGTCCTTTTCCCGGTGCGTGTCTGGAGCATGTAGAGCTTTCCCCGCTCCACGGTGAACTCCAGGTCCTGCACATCCCGATAGTGCTTCTCCAGCATCTGGGCGATCTTTTGGAACTGCTTGCCCACTGCCGGCAGCTCTTTGGAGAGCTCCGCGATCTTCTGGGGGGTGCGGATGCCGGCCACCACGTCCTCTCCCTGGGCATTCATCAGATATTCGCCATAGAGGAGCTTCTCTCCGGTGCTGGGATTGCGGGTGAAAGCAACGCCAGTCCCCGAGTCATTCCCCATGTTGCCGAAGACCATGGTCTGCACATTGACCGCCGTGCCGAGATCATGGGCGATCTTGTTGATGTTGCGGTAATCCACCGCCCTCTTGCCGAACCAGGAGCCAAAAACCGCCTCGATGGCCAGCTTCAATTGCTGGAGGGGATCCTCGGGGAATTCCTCTCCGATCTCCTTCCGGTAGAGGGCCTTGTAGTCGCGGATGATGGCCTGCAGCATGGACGCGGTCAGATCCGTGTCCCTCTTACCCTTGGTCTTCTCCTTGTAGGAGTCGAGGATGGCGTCGAATCTTTTGCCATCGATGCCCATCACGATTCGTCCGAACATCTGAATCAGCCGCCGATAGGCATCGTAGGCGAAGCGATCATTGCCCATCAGGGCGATGAGCCCCTTCAAGGTCTTGCCGTTCAGGCCCAAGTTGAGGACCGTATCCATCATCCCTGGCATGCTGAATTTGGCGCCCGAGCGGACCGAGACTAGCAAGGGGTCTTTGGGGTCCCCGAGCTTTTTGCCGGTGAGCTTCTCCACCTTCTTCAAGGCCTCCAGGGTCTGCTCCCACATGCCGGCAGGAAAACTCTTGCCCTTGGTGTAAAATTCATTACAGGCCTCGGTGGTGATGGTGAAGCCAGGGGGAACTGGGAGACCGGCATTGGTCATCTCCGCGATGTTCGCCCCCTTGCCGCCCAAGAGGTCCTTCATGTCGGAGCGGCCCTCGGCCTTTCCTCCGCCAAAGAGATAGACGTACTTCTTTGCTGTGGCCATCAGATCTCCTCCTTCACTTTCAAGTACTGAGATAACAAATGACTATGATTCCCTCGACATGGCACCGCGTGATGCGGGAGTGGAGAGCTTATGTGAAAAGCGGCTCAGGATAGCACAAAAGCCTTTTCAGTTCAAAGGGATAAAAAGGGACGGCCACCAGGGGCCTTGAGGGAAGGCCCTTTTCCAGATCGAGGGTGAAGGGACAGGAGGGGCGGGCATGAGTCCTGATGTCTGCTATCCCGTGGACAGCTTGGAGAGGTCCGCCAGTCCGGACAATAGGTGGGAGACCTGAAAGAGCAGGGCAAGGCGGTTTCGCTTGACCTCTTCCTCTTTGGCCATGACCATGACTTCATTGAAGAAACGATCCACAGCCGGTCGCAGACGGGAGATCTCCTCCAGGGCGGCCAGGAAATCCTCTTTCGCCAGGAGGGATAGGATCCGCTCCTGAAGCATCTGGGTTTCCCTCCCCAGCTGACGCTCCGCCTCCTGCTGGAAGAGCTGGGGGTCCACGGAATCCGAGAAGCCGGGAGGCAGGATATTGAGAACCCGCTTGAAGGCAATGGCCAGGTTCTCAAAATCGGGTTGCTGGCGAAGCGCCGAAAGCGCCTCGGCCCGTCTTCGGGCCGCGACCAGATCGTCAAAGCCGGCTGCCAGGATGGCCTCGATCAGATCGGGCGCGAAGCCCTGGTCTGAAAGGATCCCCTGCAATCGTTGTCCCAGGAAGGCAACGACCTTTTCCTTCACTTGGTTGGCTGATAGGGATTGCTTTCCCAGAGGCTCGGCCAGTGCTGCGAGCGCTTCCTGCAGCAGGGCAGAAAGGGAGAAGCGCATCCCCCTGTCCAGGACAACCAGGATGATTCCCGATCCCTGGCGGCGGAGGGCGTAGGGATCCTCGGAACCAGTGGGAATGAGGCCAAGGGAGAAATAGCCAGCGACGGAATCCAACTTGTCGGCGATGCTGACGATGGCCCCCAGGAGGGTCTGGGGCAGGCGATCCCCGGCGAATCGGGGAAGATAGTGTTCCTCGATGGCGGTAGCCACCTCTGTCTCTTTGCCCTCTTGGGTGGCATAGATGCGCCCCATGACCCCCTGCAGGTTGGGGAATTCCTTCACCATGGAGGAGAGGAGATCGGCCTTGGCGAGGAGCGCGGCCTTCGTTGCCAATTCTTTCCGGTCCGGACAGATCGCCTCCGCGAGGTATCCGCTGAGGCGGACGATCCGGAGGGTCCTGTCATAGAGGCTGCCAAGTTGCTCCTGATAGACGATATGTTGAAGCTGGGGGACTCGCTCCTCCAGAGAGGTTTTGCGGTCCTCCCGATAGAAGAATTGGGCATCGGCGAGGCGGGCAGAGAGGACCCTTTCGTTTCCGGCCCGGATGAGGCTCACATCCTGGGCCTTCATGTTGGAGATGGTCACAAAGTAAGGGAGCAGCTCCCCCTTTCCATTCACCACCGGGAAATATCGCTGGTGCTTCTTCATGGGGGTGGTGATCACCTCTCGGGGCAGCTGAAGATAGTCCTCATCGAAATGCCCGCAGATTGCCACCGGATACTCCACCAGGTTTGCCACGGTCCAAAGGAGCTCCTGATCCGGCTCCGGAATTCCCCCAAACCTGGCTGCCTCTGCAGCGGCTGCCTCCTGAATCATCTGCTGGCGAGCCACCGGGTCCACGATGACGAATTTCTCCTTTAACTTTGTCTCATAATCGGAGAAGCTGCGAACCCCGACGGGTTGGGGACTGAGGAAACGATGGCCATGGGTTTGATCGGTGCTGGCCACTCCGTCCATCTCAAAAGGGACGACCTGGTTTCCATAGAGGGCCAGGAGCCAGCGGATGGGCCGTAGAAAGCGGAGGTTTCCCTCTCCCCAACGCATGCTCTTGGGCAAGGGCAGGGAGGCAATGATTTTGGGAAGGAGGGAAGGAAGGATTTCTGCGGTGCTCAGGGCTGCCTCCTCAAAGGTGGCCACTACATAATCGCCCCTCTCCAGGGTCTTCACGGTGAGGGACTCCCAGGGAATTCCCTGGGCCCGAGCGAATCCCAGGGCGGCAGGGGTGGGCTTTCCCTCCCCGTCGAAGGCTGCCCTGGCCGATGGTCCGACGATCTGTCGACTCAGGGGCTGCTGGGCTTCCTCCAGGTCCTGCACCAGCAGGACCAATCGCCGCGGCGTCCCGAGGGTCCTGATCTCTCCAAAGGAGAGGCGATTCTCCTCCAGGCTCTGGCGGGCGAGCGAGGCAAGGTTCCCGATCGCCTCGGAAAGCAGGCCCGAGGGGATCTCCTCCGTTCCGATCTCCAACAAAAGCTCTTTGGCAGTGGGCATGTTCATGGCCTCTTACAATCAAAAGCGGCCTCCCCCTGCATGGGAAAGGCCGCTTTTGGATGGATCAAGTCGATCTCACACGATGGGATTGGAAGAAGACCCAGCCGGGAAGGCGAGCACATCCGCCTGCTTGGACCAGGAGGAGATCCGGGAGATCGCCTGGTCCAGGGTGGGGGAATACATCATCCCCATCTCATCCAGCTTCTCCGGTGGGATCCGGTCGGTAACTACTACCACCTTCTTATCCTTGAGGAGCTGCTTCACCCGTGCGGCAATGGGCCCTCCGGTGGGGGTCGCCTTCCCCTCGAAGATCCACTGATAGATCTGGGAGGGCTCCACCTTCTCCCGCAGGGCCTCATAGAATCCGGGACCCGTGCCGTCTCTGCACATAGACGCCAATAGGATCGTCCCCCCGGGCTTGGTGGCGATGTCGGCGGAGAGCAGGGCCTTACAGGACTGGAGCAGCTCCACCTCCAGGGGATAGCCGGAGGCGATGGTCACATCAGCCAGGGAGGGAATGTTGAAACCGTAAACCTCGTTGTAGCCCTGGATTGCGGCCTTGTGGGCGGCAGATACCTCGCCCGCGACCACCTTCACGATCTGGTTGCTCATGTTGAGGACCATATCGATCTTCATGGTCAGCTTCGCCAGCTTGGCCACTTCCATCTGATCCTCGTGCAGGGAATTGCCGGTCGTCCTTCCCTGGCGCACGTCGGGGAGTTTGGCCATGGTGTGGTTGGGCACGATCGTCTCTCGTCCGGATACGCCCGGCAGGATGATCTTGGGACCGCCAGAGTAGCCCGTCAGATAATGGGCTACCACATTGCCGACTCCCACGGAAAAGTCCGCATTGGCTACCAGGGTGTTGATCCAGACCGGAGTGCCCTGACGGGTGGTTCCACGGGAGACGAGGCAGGATTTATCATCAGGGTCGTGGATGCTGACGCAATAGTTGGCGACCACCTCCGCCCCCACCTTGGCCTTCACCTCGTCCTCGTTGGGGATGCGATGGGTGCCGCGGCCGATGATGACGGAGATCCGGTCCTTGGGGACCCCCGCCTTCTCGATCTGAGCCAAAAGCTCAGGAAGGATGAGGTAGGCCGGGGTGGGCCGGGTCTGGTCATCCACGATGACCGCCGCCGACTTGGCCTGGGAGCAAACTTCCGCCAGTCCGGGCATTCCGAGGGGGGAGGCCAGGGTTTTCCTCAACTCGGCCACCACATCCTCGATGGGAGGGACTTGTCGGGGCTCCCCGATGCCCAGCAGCTTCCAGGAAGAGGGGAGATCGATCTTCTCTCGCTTCCCCTGATAGTAAATTTCCAGTGAGTTCGCCATAATAGTTTCTCCTTTCAACCTCCAGTGAAGGCGACTAAGGAAATAGTGCCGCCGAAATCGGATGGCTTGCTTGAGCTTGAGTGCAGACAGAAACCAAGGCTCTGCTGACAATCATAAGATACCCTGGGTCCTTGTGTTCTGTCAAGGATTTCTCCCTGCGGGACCGCCTTGCTTGATCAGGGGATAGCCCATCTCTTCGCGCTGCTTCAGGTAGGCCTCTGCGCAGCGGCGGGCCAAATTGCGAACCCGTCCAATCAGGGCTACTCGCTCCGTGACCGACAGGGCCCCTCGGGAATCGAGCAGGTTAAAGGTATGAGAGCACTTGAGACAACAATCGTAGGCAGGCAAGACCAATCCCCTCTGGATGAGGCGCAGCGATTCCTTCTCATAGCTATCGAAAAGGGAATACTGAAGGGAGACATCCGCTTCCTCGAAGTTGTGGATCGACCATTCCACCTCACCCCGGTGGTGCACATCCCCATAGGTGACCCCGTCACTCCATAGGATGTCGTAGACCGAATTCACCTCCTGGAGATACATGGCGATGCGCTCGATGCCATAAGTAAGCTCGGCGGAGATCGGCTTCAGGTCGAAGCCTCCTGCCTGCTGGAAGTAGGTGAATTGGGTGATCTCCATCCCGTCCAGCCACACCTCCCATCCCAGTCCCCAGGCACCCAGGGTGGGAGACTCCCAGTCGTCCTCCACGAAACGGATATCGTGCCGGAGGGGATCGATCCCGAAGCTGGACAGGCTCCTCAGGTAGATATCCTGGATGTCATTCGGCGAGGGTTTCATAATTACCTGGTATTGATAGTAGTGCTGCAGACGGTTGGGGTTCTCCCCGTAACGCCCGTCCGCCGGGCGGCGAGAGGGTTCCACATAGGCCACATTCCAGGGCTCAGGCCCCAGTACCCGAAGGAAGGTGGCCGGATTCATGGTGCCGGCCCCCACCTCCACATCATAGGGTTGGGTGATGAGGCATCCCTGGCCGGCCCAGAAACGCTCCAGCGCCAGGATCAGTTCTTGAAAGCTCATCATGGGATAAGTCACACCTTTGGGGGATTCTGGTTTGCGAGCAGAAAAGCGGGCCGAGTAAATACCAAATTCCCCATCTTGTCAAGTATCCTGAGGGAATTTGTAGCATCCTGAGGGCCTGGATCAGGTCCGAGGGGGGGTGAGGGCTGAAACGAAGCGGCAGGAGAGACTTTTTCTTGACGGGGGGGAGGGTTTTCGAGTAGAAGAGAGTGAGGTTTGATTCGCAGAGGCGGAGCCTATTGTGTGAAATCTGAAAAGGAGGGTTCGGCATGGAAGGATTCATCGTCAAGGTCAGCGACGTAAAGGCAGAGGCTTTCGGCAGCGTATCCCGGTGGTTCCTCATCTCCCCCAAGGTGGGCAATGCCACTTATCAGCGGATGGCCTACCTGGAGGGACAGCCCGGGGCGAAGGGGACGCTCCACACCCACCCGGGAGATGAGGTGCTGTTTACGATCAGCGGCAAGGCCAGCGTGAACATCGATGGAAAAGATCACTTCCTTTCGGCCGGGGAGGCCATCTCCATCCCCCCGGGAAGCCAGCATTATCCGGAGGTAGTGGGAAATCAGACCTGGATCGCAGTCGCCGCCTACTGTGACGACTGCCCCATCATTGCCCAGGCGAAGAAATAAGCCGTCACCCATCGAAGCGTAGCAAAATCCATTGTGAAACGAAAGGCCTCCTATCAGGAGGCCTTTCTGTTCTTAGCCCTTCCAATACCCATCCTGCGAGATCCCAATTCCTCTCTTTCCGTTCACGCCCCTCAGGTCGCCTCCGGCCAGCGGATGGCCTTTCCCTGCCCGATCGGCGTCGCCAGGCGCTGGCTGGCCGCTTCCCTCGCGCAACTGGGGCGGATGGAGGAAGCCCGTTGCCGAGGCAGAGAAGTTCCTGAAGGAAAACCCCACCTTCTCCGTATCTTACTACGGCAGCACCCAGCCGTATCTTTACGACAAGGATCGGCAGCACATCGTGGAGGGCCTTATCAAGGCCGGCCTACCGCGGTGAAAAAGGGAAGGCCCAACGTGGAAATAGGGATGTGTCCCTAATTTGAATAAACAAAACGGCGGGACGGCCGAAGCCGCCCCGCCGGGAATTCCCAGATCCGTCCGGACCCACCGGATTAGTACTGGTTGGTGGATTCAGTCTCGTTGACCGGACGCTGAAGCTGATCGGTATTCATCTCGACGCTGAAGCGCACATCGTCGGCCTTCACCGCCTTCACCACCAGCTTCCACTCGGCCTTGGCCTTCGGGGCGAGCGTGGCCAGCGGCGCGAACTTCACCACTTGGCCCGTCTGCGTTGCCACCGTCGCGCCCGAGGCCGAGACGAAGGCCTGGGAATCCTCGAGCGTGCAGGTGATGGCAATGTTGGTATCGGCCAGGGAGCCTTGGTTCGTCACCGTGATGATGTAGGTCTCCTCCGCGCCGACTTCCACCGGATCGGCCACGTCGAGGACCTCGAGCAACACGGCCGGGATGCCCTTGATGGTGGTGGGGACGCTATCCTCAGCCGGGTTCGCGCAGACGGCCTCAGCCATGGCGGTGTTCTGGGTTTGGCTGATGGAATCGGCGCGGACCGTCAGCGTCACGTCCTTGCTGTCGCCCGCCGCGAGGTCGCCGAGGTTCCAGGTGACGGTGCCGCCCGCGGCGGCGCCACCGGCGCTGGCCGCCACGAAGGACGTGCCGGCTGGGATCATATCCTTCACGACCACGCCCTTGGCCACTGTGTCGCCGGCGTTGCCGACCTTGATCGCGTACCGGGCCTCACGGCCGACAAACAAGAAGTCGGGGCCGGTCTTGTCGATGGTAAGCACCGCTTGGCGGACCGTGACCGAAGCCTTTGCGTCAGCGGTCAGGCCTTCGGCGCTCTTGGCGCTGGCGGCGTTCTCGAACTCGCCGACCTTCTGCGCCTTGGCGACGTAGTTCACCTCCCGCGATTCGCCGGCGTTGAGGGCGCCGATATCGAAGGTGGCGGTCCCCTTGCCGTCAGCGGTGGTCAGGCCGGCGGGCAGGGTATCGGTCACCGTCACCTCACGCAGGGCGCCGGTGCCGGGGTTGCTGACCACCAGGCGCACCGGGATGTCGTCGCACAGCGTTGCTTCGGCCGGCATCGTCTTTACCAACTTTAGCTGCGGCTCGCTGACCTTGACGGTCTGGCACAGGTTGCGGACATAGCTCGCCTGCAGGCACTGGGAGATGTCGCCGATATTGTTGGCCACGCCTTGCCCGCGGATCTGCTTGCTGCCCTTCGCCGGGATCGTACCCAGGTCCCACTGCGCCGTGCCATCCGGCAGCATAGTGGCCTCCGGGGTCGAGCCCTTGGCCTCGAAGCCGCCGCCGGTCAGTCTGTCGGTGATGATGACGCTATCCAGCGCACAGTCGGTCAGGTTGATCACATCGATGGTGTACTCGTACGTTTTGCCGAGGGTCACCTCGGCGGGGGCGGTGCGCTCGAGCAACAGCACACTGGTGGACCGATCGCCCGTGGGCACGGCCATGCTCGATGTCACGAGGTCGCCCTTCACCGTCCTGGCGGGACAAGCAGTGTCGGCCGGGGCGGGGGCCTCCTTCTTCGCCTGAGACTGCCCTTCCGGTGAGAACATCTTACCCGAGTAGGCACCCTTCTGACCCTGCTGGCTCGCGCAGCCGAATAGAGCCACAGCAATAGCCAGCAGTAAGCCATAAAGCATAAGTTTCTTCATTTCCTTTATCCTTTCCTTAATTTGGCGGACTCCCGCCGTTTGGTGTTTGCGCGCCACATGGCGCGCGGTCATGAAACAAACCAGTTGTATCGCCGGTAGCCTACCCGGCCGGAAAGCTTGTAGGAAAGCTCCCGTTTGCCGACCCGGAGGAGGGCGACGCGGTCCACCCTGCACCTTCCCCGCAAGCGGTGCCATCAATCTGTCCAGCATGGAGGAAGGGGCCACGCGCAATTCCTCCGCTAGGCCGGCCTTTCTGTACCTGGCGTCCGCCTGAAAGGATCCTCATATACCTCGGGCGATATCATTCATGAAGACAACCCTGGATACCTCGCGCGGGAGCACGGGGAGGAAAGGGTTACCGCTTGCCGTAAGGGGTTTGCAGTTAGGTCCCGATCTTAATGGTCGTTAATGCCCCGTGCGGAAGCACGGGGTTCTTTACTTCCTATTCATAGGATAGAGACAAGAATTGTGCCAAGGGGTTCAACCGGTGCGGTTTCGCAGTGATTTCAAGGAGTTAGCGAAATCGGGAGGACCCGGATGAGGTCAGGAAAACAGGGAATCTGTCCTGTGGGGCGGGATGGTGTCCTGTCAGACAGGACTTTCTTTTCGGTAGGGAAGGGTGTCGCGGCGATCTTAGCCGGATGCGGAGAGCTGGTCCTTCTTGAGAAGGGAATACAGACAGGATCGGAAGAGGCCGGGGATGTGCAGAGGGTTGGTTCTAAAACAACTTACTGAGGGGAGAGAGATGTTGGCCGGAAAAACAGGGGAAGGGCAGGGGCCCCCTCTGCGGTTTACCCCTTTCCTGATGAGCCAACTCAAAGCCTGGTCGATGCGGATCAGAGGGTGGTCGGTTCGGTCGGTTCTGCAAAGAGCCAGGTGCTCAGATACCTCTCCCCGCTATCGGGAAGTATCACTACGATCATCTTTCCCGCATTTTCCGGGCGGCGAGCTACCCGATCCGCGGCGGCCAGGGCGGCTCCGCAGGAGATCCCCACCAGGATCCCTTCCTCCCTGGCGGCCCTTCTCGCGTAACATCCCGCCTCCTCGTTGGCAACCTGAATGATCTCGTCAATCAGCTCCCTCTTCAGAACCTCCGGGATGAATCCGGCTCCGATCCCCTGGATCTTATGAGGCCCGGGCTTGCCTCCAGAAAGGACGGGAGAATCCTTGGGCTCCACCGCGACCACCTGGAAGCTGGGTTTCCGCCCCTTGATCGCCTCTGCCACTCCCGTCAAAGTCCCGCCGGTCCCCACCCCGGCGACAAGGATATCCGCCTTCCCCTCGGTGTCGGACCAGATCTCCTCGGCGGTGGTCTTGCGATGAATCTCGGGATTGGCTGGGTTCTTGAACTGCTGGGGCATGAAGGCATTGGGGGTAGCGGCGACCAATTCCTCCGCCTTCTGAACGGCTCCCTTCATCCCCAGCACCCCCGGCGTCAGCACCAATTCAGCCCCAAAGACCTTCAGGAGGGCCCTCCTCTCCACGCTCATGGTATCGGGCATGGTAAGGATGAGGCGGTATCCGCGGGCGGCAGCCACGAAGGCGAGACCGATCCCGGTGTTGCCGCTGGTGGGCTCCACAATGATCGAATCTTTGTGCAGGATTCCTGCCTGCTCCGCTGCATCGATCATCGCTACCCCGATTCGGTCCTTCACGCAGTGCAAAGGATTGAAGGACTCGATCTTTCCGATCACCATGGCCGGTGCATCTTTGAACATCCGGCTGAGGCGAACCAAGGGCGTGTTTCCGACGGTTTTGGTGATGTCGTCGTAAATCTTCGTCATTTCTATCTCCTGTCCTATTCCAAATCGTTAGCGGCCACCGGTGGAAGGGGGTTCTTTGTCCAAGGGGCTCGCCCACCAGAAGTAGCGGCATTTGCTGCAGTCCCCCTCCTGGTAACGGCAAACAGGGTGGTTCGATCCAGAGAACCTCCAGCAGTATCGCGTATGGCTCAATCGGATCTCACAACCTTTGCAAAGGGCCGCCTTCTGCTTATTCAGTTTCCGGTATTCCCAGCAATGGAGCCATTCACCCTTCAGTGGAGCCTGAAGGCCCGAGGCTGGCATCCCGCAAGAAGCGATGAAAGAGAGCAGTTCCTTCTCCGGGATGCGGCGGAATCCCGATCCAGGGAGTCGATAACCTTTGATCACGCCGGCATCGAAGAGCTTGGCGATGGTGCGGTGGCTGATGCCACAGATCTTGGCGGCCTGGCTGGTGGTGTAGAATCCCTTCGAGGACGGGGAGGGTGGCTTTTGGGAAGCTATTCTTTCCATATTTCAACCTTCCGCCGGCAGAGTCTGGGCTGAAGAGGCCGCCAGGACTTCGTTCATGGATCCCATGCGATACCCCTGAAGGTCCAGGGTGATGTAAGCAAACCCGAGCTCCTTTAATTTGGCCACAATCTGGTCTCGAATCCCTGTATCCAGGAGTCGTTCGAAGCCCGCCGGATCGATCTCCAGGCGGGCAATGGTCTGGTGATGGCGAACCCGAAACTGATGGAATCCCAGGGATCGGAGGAACTCTTCCGCCAAATCCACCTGGGTGAGCTTTTTCCGCGTAATATCCTCTCCATAGGGAAAGCGCGAGGAGAGGCAGGCAAAGGCTGGCTTGTTCCAGGTGGGCAGCCCGAGATGTCGGGAGAGGATTCGGATTTCCGCCTTGGTCAAGCCCGCCTCCTGGAGGGGCGATCTGGCTCCCTTTTCCTGGGCGGCCTTGGTTCCGGGTCGGAAATCTCCGAGGTCATCGAGGTTGAGTCCCAGCAAGACGTGTTTCAATCTTTCCTTGTTCGCCACTTCCTGCAGTTTATCGATGAGCTCAGCCTTGCAGAAATAGCAGCGGTTCGGGGGATTCTTGCTGAATCCAGGGATATCCAGCTCCTCCGAGTGGACCAGGATCTGTGGGATTCCGATCTCCTGGGCCAATTCCTGAGCCGCCTTCAATTCGGCCGAAGGATACGTTTCCGAGAGGGCAGTGGCGACCACGGCCTTCTCCCCCAAGGTGTCCTTGGCTACCTTGGCGAGCAGCGTGCTATCGACTCCACCCGAAAAGGCGATGAGGGCTGACCCCATCTCCCGCAGGATCTCCTGCAAGCGGGCATATTTCCTGTTCAGTTCTGTTTCCAACGCAGATTCACTCACGGTTTGCCCTCCTTACAGACCCCACCTATTTGGAATATCTGATAAACTTGATAACATACCCTTCCGCTCCTGTCAATCGAAATCTGTCCATTCCAGCTCATCTCTGTGGTGAAAAGCTTGGTGGGATTGCTGGGGGGCGACCGAACCTCTCGCCCTGAGGGGGCAAAAATCGACCTACGTAACCTAAACTCGGGTATGAACAGTGCCGAAAAATATGATAGTATTAGAGTGCCAAATGACATGAACAGTTTGCGAAGGCCACTGGCCCCGCACTTAACCGCACTTCTCCAATCAGGAGGGTTCATTGATGAATGGGTCCTTTACCATCAACCAGTTGATTCTCCCCTTAGCCTTCGTTATAGGCGCAATCCTCTTGGGGATTCTCTTCGAAAGAATCGTGCTCCGCCAATTGGAAAAGGTTGTCTCCAAGACCAAATGGGAAGGCGATGAAGTTCTGATTTCCGCCCTGCGCAGTATGACCGTCTTCTGGTTTCTCATCATCGGCATCTATGCAGCCATCCTGAGTCTTTCGATGAATCCCATCCTGCTGGCCCATCTGGAGAAGATTTTGCTGGCGGCCATAATCCTTTCGGTGACAATTGTCGCCTCCAGAATTGCTGTCGGCTTCGTATCCCTTTATATGGATAAGAGGAAAGACGTTTTTCCTTCCGCCTCCATTTTCCGTAACCTGACGAAAGCGCTGGTATTTATGATTGGCTTGCTGATCATTCTCCAGTCCCTGGGCGTTTCCATTACCCCCATACTGACGGCTTTGGGCGTCGGGGGCCTGGCCGTAGCTCTCGCACTTCAGGATACGCTCTCCAATCTGTTCTCCGGGCTTCACATCATTGCTGCTCGGCAAGTTCGGCCCGGAGACTATGTAAAACTGGAGAGCGGGGAAGAAGGATATTTGACCGATATCACCTGGCGAAATACCACCATCCGGGCCCTCCCCAATAATAGGATCATCGTACCCAATTCGAAGTTGGCCTCAGCGATCATCACCAACTTCCATCTCCCAGAAAAAGAGATGGCGGTGCTGGTTCAGGTGGGAGTCAGTTACGATAGTGACCTGGAGAAGGTGGAGAAGGTCACGATGGAAGTTGGAAAGGAGATCATGAAGGAGGTTGCCGGAGGGGTTGCTGAATTCGAACCCTTCGTTCGCTATCATACCTTCGCGGATTTCAGTATTAGATTCACCGTAATGCTGCGGGCGAAGGAGTTTGTGGACCAATATCTCATCAAACACGAATTCGTGAAAAGGCTACACCAGCGCTATCGAGACGAAGGAATTACGATCCCATTTCCCATCAGGACAATCTATTGGGAGGGGAAGGGAGGAGATCCCCCACACGTATGAAAATCAGCCACTTCCTGGGCAGTACCTTTTACCTTTGTCTTCACCCGGGGCTTGGGCTGCCCCATGTGTCTTGCCCTCGAACTTCTTCCGCCTCACCTTCGTTGGGTGCAGAAGATGAGATGAGGTCAGAGGAAGGGCACAATGGATGGGAATGGCTGGACCTATTGGAGTCGGCGGGGGGATTTGAATCCCTGACCTGATGATAACATATTCAAGCCTGCGGGACGGAGGGTCTTTCTTTCCTCTTCAGGATGCGCAGCCTCCAGGGACGTCGAATCCAATCCGTCATACTTGCCTTGTATTTTTCCAGCAGGCCGTAAAGGCTGGGGAGGACAATCAGGGTGAGGAGGGTGGAGGTGATCAGGCCCCCGATGAGAACAATGGCCATGGGCTGCTGCATCTCTGCGCCCGCGCCCCATCCGATCGCTAAGGGCAGGACCGCCAAGGAGGCGCAGGAGGCGGTCATCAGGACCGGCCGCATTCGGATCTTCCCGCCCTCCAAACAGACCTGCTCCAGGGACAAGCCCTGATCCCGCAAGTGGTTGAGGTAGTCGACCAGGATGACCCCCTTTTGTACTGAGAGGCCGAAATGGACGACCAGTCCGATGAGGGAGGAGACATTGAAGGTATGACGGGTGATGAGCAAGGCCAGAAGACCACCCATGAGGCCTAAGGGAATGGTGAAGATAACGAGAAAGGCCTGGCGGAAGGATCGAAATCCCACATAGAGCAGCATGAAGACCAGCAGGGCGGAGATCGCGAAGACCATGATCATCTGCCCCATGAGCTCCTGCTGCTTTTCGTATTTTCCCCCGAAGACCACGAAATAATCCTTGGGGAAATTAACGGCCCGTAATTTCTCCTTGACCTCCTTCACCACCGATCCCATGTCTCTTCCGGATACGTTGCAGAGGACCTGAGAGAGCCGTACCATATTCTCCCGCTGAATGCTGCTGGGCCCGGCCGTCTGGGAGATCTCGGAGACCTCACTCAAGGGAACGGGGGCGCCGATGGGCGTGCCGATCAGGATGGAGCCGATCTTGTCGATATCGTTTCGGAACTTCTCCTCCAGGCGGACGAATACCTTATATTCCTTCTGATCCTTCAGGACCGTGGTTACGGCCCTGCCTTCCAGGGCCGTCTCCACCCCCTCCTTGATCTGCTCCACGCTGAGGCCGAAGCGGGCCGCTTTGGCCCGGTCCACCTGCACCGTCACTTGGGGTGCCCCTGCTGTTTGCCGAACCCGGGAATCGACGATCCCCCTGACTCCCTTAACGATGGTTTCCACCTCTTTTGCCTTTTGCTGGAGGATGTCCAGGTTCGGACCGAAGATCTTGATCGCCAAGGGGGCCGAGACTCCAGCCATCGCCTCCTCGATTCGGAGCGCCAGGGGTTGGGTGAAAGAGGCCCCCACCCCGGGGATATCCTGGGTCCGCTCCCGAATCCAGTTGGTGATCTCTGGTATCGTTTGGGTCCTCTTATTAAAGGGAACCAATTGGCCGTGGATCTCGGCCACGCTCACCCCATGGGAGTGCTCGGCTTGTTCGGCCCGCCCCGATCTCTGGACCACAACCTCCATATCGGGGGCCTTGGCCATGGTCTGGGAGATTTGTTCGGAAACCTCCACCATCTCTGGCAGAGAGGTGCCGGGCGGCATCACTGCCTGAACCATGACCGCTCCTTCATCGAGGGTAGGCAGAAGCTCGGTGCCGATGAAGGGGATCAGAAACAGGGTTAAAGCGAAGAGGCCGTAGATGGCCAGGCCTACCTTCTTGGGATTGGAGATGGAATAGCGAAGCGCGGGATCGTAGACTTTAAGGCAGGTCCGGGTGAGCCAGCTCTCTTCGCTCCGATTTGCCACCGCCTTGCCGAGCAGCATATAACAGAGGACTGGGGTGAGGGTGAGGGAAAGGATCAGCCCGATCACCATGGATACCACTACGGTGAAGGCAAAGGGGCTGAAGATCTTGCCTTCCAATCCGGTCAGAAAAAGGAGGGGAAGGAAGACCGCAATGATCATGAGGGTGGTATAGATGATGGGGCGTCTCACCTCCACCGAGCCCTCGATGGTGGCGGTATATTGGTCTTCGTGCCGGATGCGCATATGGCGATAGATATTCTCCGTCACCACGATGGAGTCGTCCACCATGATCCCTAGCACCACCGCCAATCCGCCCAAGGACATGATATTGATGGTGATGTGGAAGAGCTTCATGAAGATGAAGGCGACGATGATGGTTACCGGGATGGTGATGGAGGGGATGAAGGTGGGCCGAATGCTCCCCAAGAACAGGAGGATGATGAAAATCACCGCCACAGCCCCGAGGAGTAAGGCCTCCACCAGGTTGCGAATAGCCAGATTGATCAGCTTGGACTGATCGAAAAAGATCTTCAGGGCGACCCCCTTGGGCAGGTATCCGCGGGTCTCCTCCAGGACCTTCTTGATGTCCTTGATGACCGGCATGGTGTCCAGGCCAAATTGCTTGAAGATGGTGACCGCCACCACCTCCTGGCCATTCACGACCGCTACTCCCCTTCGGATCTGGCCCCCCTCTTGAATGGTGGCCACATCGCGGAGATAGATCGGTGTCGAGTGGCGGGTGGCGACGACCACCTCATTCAGGTCCGCCAGTCTATTCAGTCTTCCCAGGCCCCGGACCGTGAATTCCAGCGGACCATCCACGACGATCCCTCCGGAGAAATTCTCGTTGTTTTCCCGCAGGGCAGACACCACTTCATCCACGGTGACATCGTGGCCCTTGAGCCTGTTCAGGTCCAGCAGCACCTGGTATTGCCGGATTTCCCCCCCAAAATTGAGGAGTTTCGATACGCCCGGAATGGTCTGCAAGCGATAGCGGATCAGATAATCTGCCAGCTCCCGCTTGTCACGAGGCGAGAGGTCTCCCTCTACGTAGAACTCCAATACCTCGCTGAGGCGGGACTGGGCGGAGCCGATGACCGGGGGCTCGGTCCCGACGGGGAAGAGAGGAGTGACCGCGGCCAGCCTCTCCGCCAGCCATTGTCGGGCCAGATAGTAATTGGTTCCCCACTTGAATTCCGCCGTTACGGTGGCGATCTCGATCCCCGAATCGGAGCGTACCCGAGTCACATTGGGCATGGTGCGCAGAGCGCTCTCCAAAGGACGAGTAATGAGGGTTTCCACATCCTGGGGAGGCATTCCATGATTCTCTACGATCACCGAGACGACCGGAGAGCTGAGATCCGGGAGGAGGTCCGTGGAGAGGGAAAGAAAGGCCCCCAACCCAATGACGGTAGCCAGGCCTACCAGCATGAGAAGCAAGACCCGATGTTCCAGAGAAGCGATGACGATTTTTTTCAGCATGAGCGATCCCTGGTCAAGATATCCTCCCTCGGGCGGCAAACCTTCCCTTCCTGATCCACCTCGTACGGTCTAATGTTCGTGTCCCTCATGCTCCGCATGGGTCCCCGAGACCCCTGCCCCTCTCATGGCCTGGGCCTTCAATTGGAAGGCACCGGTAGTGACCACCTCTTCTTCTTCACCGAGGCCACTGACAACCTCCACCCGCCCCTCGAACTTGGTGCCGACCTCGATCATCCTCTTTTCAAATCCATCTCCGACCTTCACGAAGACCGCCCTTTCTCCCTCTTCATTCAGAACGGCCTTCTCCGGAACGCTGATGACCATCTTCTTGACTCCGGTGACAATCTGGGCTTCTCCGAACATCTCGGGCTTCAGCAGTAAGGATTTATTCTCGATTTCCGCCCGGACCCTTATGGTACGGGTGTGCGGGTCTATTACCGGAGAGATGTAACTGACGCGGCCTTTGAAAGACCGGTCGGGATAGGGGAGCACCCGGAGCTTCACCTCCTGGCCCGATTTCACCTGCGGCAGCAGATTCTCGTAGATGTCGGCAAACAACCACAGTCTGGAAAGATCCATAATGGTGAATAGATCTGTATTCTCATCGACTAATTCCCCCACGTTGACCTTTCTCTCGACCACGGTTCCACTGAGGGGAGAATAGATCTCGTAATGCGAAGTATCCTGGTCGAACAACTCATCCGGTTTGACGCCCAACACCAACAATGTCTGCCTGGCCTTCTCATAGTCTGCCTTAGCGCTGGCGTATTCGGCCTCCCGCGCCTGTACCTCCCTCTGGTAACTGATGTTCTTCACGTATTCATATTCCGCCTTGGCCCTCTCATATTCCGCCTCTGCGCTTTCCACCTCTTTCTTGGCGGAGATCTTATTCTCGTAAAGGCGCCTTTGCCTCTCCAACGCCTTTTCCGCTAATTCCATCCTGCTCTTGGCCTGCAAGATCTCCACCCGGGCTTCTTGTTTCTTTTGCCGATCCAAATTGGCTTGGGAAAATTCCATCCGGGCCTTGGCCTGAAGGAGATTGGATCGAGCTTCACCGACCTCGGAGGAGGAGACGAGGGCCAGAGGTTGCCCTGCCTTGACGTAATTTCCGGGATTGACCCATACCTTGAGGGCCCTTCCCTTCACCTTGGAGCCAACCTTGGCAGTATGGTTCATGTCGGCGCTGATCGTCGCCGGGGCCTCGATGACGGCCGGCATGTCGCCTACAGTAACCTTTTCGCTTGCCAGCTTGATAAGCGATTGGGTGGCCTCGTCGATATGAATGAGACCCGCGGGCTCGTTGTGCCCATGGCCCTGTTCTCCTGCAGGCCCTTCCCCGGCCTCCCCTGCATGCTCGGGCGCGCCGTGGGCGGCTTGTTTTTCCTCTGGGGCCTTTTTACAGCCCCCAGATGCGAGCATGAGAAGGGGGAATAGGGCGAGCAATACCATGAGGAGGGGGCAGAAGATCTGGGGGAGGTCTCCCCTTTTATTCATACGATCCATCGTCCGATTTCCTCTCTTGGGGCATCTGTTACACCCACCTTGCCAAGTTCATCCAGGTTTGAGACCTGTCATCCAAATCTATAAAGCACCAGATCCGGTAACCCGTTCCAGGGCCGCCTCCGCCACTTTCAGTTCGTAAAGGGCCTGCAGGTATTCGAGAAAGGTCTGACGGGCGGTCCGTTGGGCCTCGATGAGGTCCAAAATTCCGGAAGCCCCCTCGCGATAACTGATTTCGGCGATCTTCCGGCTCTCTTCCGCCTGCTTCAAGAGTTGCTCGTTGAAGACTCCTACCAGGTCTTTGGAGATGAGGTATCCCTGGTAGGCCTCAGTCACCGACCGGCTGATCTCGTTCTTCAGGCTGGTCAACTCCGCCTCGGCCCGGATCCTCTCTGCCGCGGCACTGCTAATGGCCCCCTTCCCCCGGTACCAAAGGGGAAGAGGCATGGAAACCCCGACACCCGCCCGTTCCTTATCTATCTCCCATTCGTAAAAACCGGTTACCGCGAGATCGGGGTATCGGGAGGATTTCGCCAGGTCGAGCAAGTGGGACTGTTTTTGGACCAGGTAATTCTGTTGCTGGATGAGGGGGTGCCGCTCCAGGGCCTTCTGGAGGAGGGCTTCCAATGCGACCTCTTTGGGAGCCGACTCCAGCTCACCCAAGACCTCCAGTGGGTCGGAGGCAGATCGTCCCATCAGGTGATTCAGGGTGGCCTTGGCGAGCAACACCCTGCTGGTCGCCTTGCGCACCTCATTGGAGGCCCGGGCCGCCTCCACCTGGGCCTTGATCCATTCGAATTCGGGGGCCTCTCCCACATCCACCTTGATCTTGGCAGAGTTGAGGAGGGTTTGGGCGGATCTTCCGTTGTCCTGGGCAACCTCCAGGCCCTTTTGGGCCAGGAGAAGTTGATAGAAGGATGACTTGACTTCGAAAATCAGATTGAGCTTGGAGTCTTCCCTCTCATAGCCAAGGGCCTTCAGATCCATCTCCGCAGCCTGGCGCCGATGCTTTCGCTTGCCTGGCAACTCAAGGGGCTGGCTGAGTTCCAGCCCCCCCTCATGTCTCCCCGTATCGTAGCGGGTGATCCAGGCGAATGCTCCTCGAATTTCCGGATTGGGAAAGGCCCTGGCAGACTGGAGCTCCCCTTCCCCGGCCTTGACCTTGGCGTCCCAGGCGCCAGTCAACGGATTCTCGGCCAATGCGATTCGCAGGACATCAGAGAGCGCAAGGGGTTCTTCCGCGGCCACGGGGGACAGGGAAAGCAAAAGCAGAGGAAGCAGGATCAGGACTGACCCATTCATCAGGATTGATCTTCTCATCAGCGAGTTTCCTTTCCGAATCCTCTCAGAGAAAAAGTCGGATGATCCTCTCTAACTGGCAGTGAAGGAAGAGAGGATGAATCCACATATCCAGCAGGCACAGGAGAATGAAGGAGACGGCAGCAAAAGCCCCCAGGCCCCAAAGGGGGTTCAACCGTAGGGAGGAGGGGCTGGGTCTGGATAGGCTCTGGTCGCAGAAGCTCAGGATGTTGCGAAGCCTTCTCTCAATGAAAGTAACGGAAGCCAAACGGGAGAAGGCGGATTGAAGGATGGGCGGAATCCTGAAGCTCTGCGGGTCCATCATTTCCTTTTGCACGTTCAACAGAGCCTCCGCGAGGTCCAGGGGCCTTCCAGTGGAATAGATGGCTATCTCATCCGAGAGCAGCTCTACCTCCTCTCTCCACCAGCGGAACAGGAGGTGTCCGGTGGGAGAGATGAAGAGCAGGTTCCGGCAAAAGGAGAGGAGGAACTGAACGAGGTTGTCCAGGCGCAGATGATGGGCGATCTCATGCTGAAGGAGCGCCCGCACCTGTTCGGGCGACAAGGCCCGCAGGAGTCCAGTAGAGAGGATGACCTGGGGATGAAAAACTCCGGCCAGGAAAGAGATGGGGAAACGGGTCTGGATCCATTGAATCTTCAGGTTTGTCATTTCAGCCACTTTTGACACCCAGGGTTCGACCTTGACGGCAACCTCCTCGTCTGGACGGATGCCCCGTCTCCTCGTAAGCCAACGGAGGTAATCCCGCGTCTTCCAGCCAGTGTACAGGCCACGGAGGAGAGAAAAGGAAACCAGGAGGAGAGAACTGCCCAAGAGGATCCGGAAGGGAAGACTATGGGGCAGGCCGATGGTAGAGTCAAAAATACAGAGATGATGATAGGGATGGCCGAGGTGGAGGTGAAATCCCGGGATATGATCCTCGAGGATGAAGAAGGGAGGGATGAACGAGGCCAACAGGATTACAGAGCTGAGCAGGGGAGGGAGGGCCAGGGTATGGAGGAATAGACTGCTTCGGGATCGGCGGGATCGGCAAAAACAGGTATGACGGAGCATGAGGGCTACCAGAAAGAAGAGGAGGGAGAGGACCAGGTTCAGGAGAAAGAAGTTTACCGGGAAGGAAAAGAAGACCAGGGCCCTATTCATTTTTCGTCCTCTTCTGCTGAATCATCTCTTCCAGCCGACTGAGGCTATCGGGGTCTCGCCGGGAAAGGAGATCTAAGAAGGCAGACATGAGGAACTCGTTGGCGGAGCTGGCCAAGCCCCTCAGGACCTCTTCGGTCACGATTTCCTCGAATTCCTCCCGGCTAAAACGGGGCTCATAAAGGAATGCCTTGCCCACCTTGACCCGTCGGAGCAGGCCCTTCTGGTAAAGCCGGTCCATGGTGGTCATGATAGTCGTATAGGCCAAGGGTCGTTCCGACCTTTCCGAGGAGAGCCTTTCCCAAATTCCCTTCACCGAAGAGCCTGGAGCACCCCACAGGCACTCCATCACCTTCGATTCCAACTCTCCCAAGGCCCTATTGATGCCCTTCATATGGGGATAAAACGACCGTATGCGAAGACGGGGGCCACTCATGCTATGCCTCTTGGGGATTTTTCTTAACATCATTATAATACTATTGTCAATAGTAATTTGCCGAGCCGCCCAGTGGGGGAAACGCTCGAGCCTGGCCCCCTGTGGGGTCAATGAAATGCAGCCGGGAAATTGTCGCCCAGGAAACGATCAGATCTCCCTTAAAGCTGCCATCATCTGACGGATCGTGCCCGCCTTGATACCTCGCAGACGAAGGGGGCTGAGGAGACTTGCAAAGACGCGGGATGGGCGCAGATAGAAGGAGCGATAGGAGAATCGGAGGAGCTGCGAAAGACCCTCGCTTGAAAGATGATCCAGAGCAAAGGTGGGATGCATGCAGTCGAACTTGGACCAATCTCCCTCGAAGATCCGGTCCCTGATCTGCTCGAAGAGATCAGTCCCGGGATAGGGGGTTAGGAGAGAGAACTGGGCAGATGCGGTTTGAAGTCGTATCGCCTCCTGAACTGTAGCTCGGATCATCTCCTCCGTCTCCCTCATCTCCCCCAACACGTAGCTGGCGGTGGTATCGATGCCGTGCTTTCTCAGGAGGGACACCGCCCCCTGTGCTGCGTCGGCAGGTGCCCGTTTTCCATATGAGTCCAGGACGCGCTGGCTGGCGCTCTCGATGCCCATGAAGACATAGCGGGCCCCGGCAGCCGCCATGGCCTCCACCATCGCCTCGTTCTCGACGATGGCGTCTGGACGCGAAAAGCACCACCATTTCAGGTTCCATCCCTGCCTCAGCATCTCCTCGCAGATCTCGATGACGCGCTCGGGGTCCAGGGTAAAGTTGTCATCCAGGAAGGCCAGCGCCGAATAATGGTAGCGCCCGATGATTTCTTCGGTCTCCTCCATGATGGAGGAGACCGACCGGGTGCGCCACCTGGTTCCGGAAAATCGGGAGGAGGCGCAGAAGGTGCAATGGAAGGGGCAGCCCCGGCTGGTGATGATGGAGGTGATGGGACGGCCCGCCAACTCCAGCCGCCGGTAGGAGGACATGGGCAGAAGATCCCGGGCCGGAGGTGCCAAGGCATCAAGCTCAAGAGGAGGCTCGCTTGCGGCCGTCCTTTGGATCAGGCCCTCCTCGAGGTAGGAAAGCCCAGGGATCCAGGCGAGATCTTTGCCCTCCTGCCAGGCATCCACCAAAAGGGGAAGGACATTTTCCCCCTCGCCCCGGACGATCACATCGCAGTATCCCATCCTGAGGGGCTCTTCATCCTCGAAGCTCACGTGGGGACCACCCAGAGCCACGCGGACGCCCGCCTCCTTGGCCCGCTGGGCCCATTTCAGGGCTTCCGGATAGCGGGGGGTGTCGGCAGTGATTCCCAGCAAGTCGTAAGAGGCCAGATCAGAGGGAGGGCCCTCCACGTTCAGGTCGGTTATGGAAACCACATGGCCTCGTCCCCTCAGGGAAGAGGCGAGGTAGGCCAGACCCAAAGGGGGCAGGATGAACCCCAGTTTGTGGTAGAGGCCACTAAAGGGGGGATTCAGGAGAAGGATTCGCAATTTGGACCGCCCTATTCATTTCAGTTCAATGGCGGTGGTTGGCTCTGGAGGCCGGATGGCAAATAGGACCGAATCCTGATGCCATTGGCCGGTGTCCCTGTCGATGACTCGGACCTCCAGGATATGAAGGCCAGGGCGCAGTGGGGATGGGGGCACAAGGCTGATCCTGCCTCCCGCCGAATCATAGGAGGAGGCAACCTCTCTCCGATCCAACAGGAGGATGGCAAAGGACCCGTGAGGGATAGGATGGGGCAAATCGACATCGATCCTCTCGGGCGGGCTGACAAGGATGGACCCGTCATCGAAGGGAAATCTGGCCTCCAGGGAGAGGGCGGTCAACTTTCGAGAAAATCCTTCCAGGCCGTCGTCCCGATAGATGAGCTGTCTTCTGAGACCGTAGCGGGGGGTGTCCATGGTATTGACCCCGGGGCAGGCAGTGAGAATCAGGGCAAAACCTATCTCTCCTGCAATCTCCTCGACTTCCCGATCATAGGCCCCATAAGGGTAGGCGAAGAAAGGAGATGGCCTTTTGGTGCAGGCCTGGATGAGGGATTGGGAGCGAGTTACCTCTTCCCGGATGCGGGAGTCATAAGAGAACTCGTCCTCACCGGGGCTCCTTTTGGTGAGATTGATATGGGCAAACCCATGGGGCATCATTTCCATCCCTCTCCTCGCCATCTTTCTCATTTGGCAGCAGCTCACATGCTGACTCTCGGGATGCAAGAGGAACTCTGCGGGGACGAAGAACGCGCCCTTGAGGCCAAGAGATTCCAACAGGGGGAAGACCACCTCATAGGCGGATATATGTCCGTCGTCAAAGGTCAAGACCGCAGGACGGGCAGGCAAGGAGCCCCCTCCCTCCAAGGCCTTGAGCCATTGTCGGAGGGAGATGGTTATATAACCCCTCTCCTTCAGATACCTCATCTGCTCGAAAAAGTCCTCCCGGGATACCTCGTATTCGCTGGAAGGATGAGAAGAGACCTGGTGATAGCAGAGGATGGGGAGGCAGGGCAAAGGCTGCGCTTGAGCATCAAGGGGCAGGAGTACGGCCAGGAGGGCCAATGCCAGCTTCATTTCTCGGCGCCCCGTCATTTCTCTGATCGGGGAGCGCTGGTCTTGAGCGGCTCATTGACCACCGTACCCTTGGGTGGCCTGAACTCGTAGATGGAGTCCTGAATGGGTTTGTTCAGCTTGGCATTCTTGAGCTTGATGCAGGAATAGTCGCCGTTGGGCTCCCAGAAATCAAAGCGAGAGGGAAACCAGGTTTGAGAGTTGACCCAAATCTTGGCCCTGGCGATGCGCTTGGTCAACCGGGAGTTCTTGGGGAGGAACTCCAGCAAGTAGATCCCCTTTTCATCGGAGTTGCTCAGGAGCCGGATGCGATAGTTTTCCTTGATCACGGCGCCATTTTCGTCCATCCCCAGATAACGCATGAGCAATTTCTGCTTTCCTGAGACATCGACCTTGTCTACCTGACGCAGCGTGGGATAATGAATCCAGAGGGTGCCGCCGTTTATGATCAGAGTATTGGCAATCGGCTCCTTCACTTCCCAATAGACCTTATCTGGCTTGGTAACGCAGAGAATCCCTTCAGCCTTCACCGGGGAGGCTAAAAGGGACATCTTCTTCTCCATGGTAAATTCGGTATGGATCGTCCGCGCCTCCCTTTGCACCTTCGCCACCTGGGAGAGGATTCCCTCGATCCTTTGCTGCTCGGAGAGACTGGGAAGATCTGGCTTGAATTCCTCGGACCAGACCTCTGCTGACCCGATTACGGAGAATGCGAGAACGAGAAGGGCCTTCGTTCCCAAAGCTTTCATGTGATTACGCTTCAACTTCTTCCTCCTTAACCCCGAGGGATTGAATGCACTCAGCAAGGGGGGGTTGGCTCGGGGGGATTTCCGGGGCCAGGCTGCCCGGTTTTCTCAATTTACGATGCTGCGACACCCCCCGCAGATACCCCAGGTTCAGCGCCAGATAGAAGACGAGATGTCTCCAGTTGGGGGACATCCGCCTCCCGATGGAGGCCAGGGAGTAGGTCTTTTCATAGGCCCAGAAGGTCCCCTCATCCAATTCCTGGGGGCTCATGCGATTGGGTCGAAAGACGACGTGCTCCCGATCATATAGCTCCCATTTCCGATGAAGGATCCGACCCTCCGTCTCCAGTTGTTGGAAGAGCCGAGTGCCGGGGAATGGGGTGAGGCGGCAGAAGTTGGCCGCATCCAGGCGGGTCTCCTCCACGAACTCCGCCGTCCTGCTGAAGACCGAGGAATCATCCTGATCAAAGCCGAAAACGAAGGAACCCTGGATTCCGATCCCTCGGGAACGAACCCGGCAGATCATGGCCTTATACTCCTCCGCCCGGTTGTTCCTCTTGCCTATCGCCTGAAGGATCTCAGCCGACAGGGATTCGAAGCCGATGAGCAGGCCGATACAGCCCGCTTCTGCCGCCAGATCGATGAGGGCCTCATCGCGGGCGATGTCGATGGAGGCCTGGCTCACCCATTTCCGGCGCAGGGGGATCAAGGCCGAAAGCAACTCCCGGGCATAGGCGTGGCTGCCGACGAGATTATCATCTACGAAGAGAAAGAAAGTTCCGGGCAAAGAGGAGATATCGCGGATCACCTCGGGGATGGGGCGATGCCGAAAGGTCTTGCCGGAGAGGGAACTGACAGAGCAGAAGGAGCAATCGAAGGGGCAGCCCCGGGTGGCCTGAACCGTATTGGGGATGAAGTAGCGCCTTCGATCGAGAAGGTCGGAGCGCAGGGGCAGAGAACCTTGGAGACAAGGCAGGGAGGAGGCCCGGTAAATCCGTTTCAGGCTTCCATCTCGGGCATCTTGAATGATCTGCGGCCAGAGTCCCTCTGCCTCCCCCAGGGCAACGGAGTCGGCATGGAGCAGGGCCTCCTCAGGCATGACCGAGGGATGGATTCCCCCCATGATCACCCGAGCCCCTCTCGCCCGATAGCCATGGGCGATCTGGTAGGCGCGAGGAGCGGTGGCCGTCATGACGGAGAGGCCGACCAGATCGACCTCTTCCCCCCAGTCGATCGACTGGGTGACCTCATCACAGAGGCTAACCTGGACATCGGGCGGGGTGAGGGAGGCAAGGAGGGGAAGGGCGAGAGGAGGGAAGACGAAAGTGGTCCTCTTCCCCTTCCAGATATGGTCCGGCCGGCAAGGGGCGATGATCTTCACCTTCAATCCAGGCTCCTCCTGATCTGGCGAATCGCCTCCGCCGGGTCCGGGCTGCAAAAGACCGCCGAGCCCGCAACCAGGATGGTGGCCCCCGCATCCGCTACCATTCTGCAGTTCTCCTGATGGATTCCGCCATCTACCTCCAACTCAAAGGAGAGGGAACGAACTCGGGCAATCCCAGCCAGTTCCTCAATCTTCTTCAGGATGGAAGGGATGAAGGTCTGTCCTCCCCAACCCGGGTTCACGGACATCAGAAGGATCAGATCCGCCTCCTCCAACACCCACTCGATGCTTGACAAGGGGGTGGATGGATTGAGGGATACGCCCGCCTTCTTTCCCTCCTTCTTGATCCGCTGCAGCGTGCCATGGAGATGGGGGCAGGCCTCGGCATGGACGGTGAGATAGTCTGCCCCTGCCTCGGCAAAACGGGTCAGATAACGGTCCGGATCCGATATCATGAGATGAACATCCAGGGAGAGGCCTGTCCTCTTGCGAAGGGCCGAGACCACCGGGGGCCCAAAGGTGAAATTGGGCACGAAATGCCCATCCATCACATCCAGATGGAGCATATCCGCCTCATTTTCCACCCTGGCGATCTCCTGGGCAAGGCAGGCGAAGTCAGCAGAAAGGATAGAGGGGGCAATCTTGGTCATCTTGGGCTGAGGTCATTCTTGTTTAAGGCAAGGGTGATCTTGGAACCACGCACGATGGGATACCCGGAGGGAGGCTCCTGAGCCAGGATTTGAATTCCGCCTCCGCTGGAAGAGGGCTGAGGCTCGAGTTCGACCTTGAAGCCCAGGTCCCTCAGCCACCTGGAAACGGACTGCCCATCCCTGCCTATGAGATCGGGCATGAGGTAAGCCACCTCTTCGGGGCCCCGGCTGACCAACAGGCTCACTGCGTCCCCTATGCGCAGCTTCGTTCCGGGAGGAGGGGATTGCGCGATGATGTGGCCCCGGGGAACCGAGTCAGAGTGAAGCTCGGTGAGTTCTCTCAACACCAACCCCTTTTGCCCCATGGCCCTTCGGACCGAGTCCTTGGGCCGGAGGGAAAAATCGGGGAGGAACAACTCGTTGGAGCCTCGGCTGATGATCAGGCTCACCGTGCGGTTCCGCTTGAGCCCGGACCCGGGGGGTGGGTCCTGCCTGACGACCGAGCCCTTAAGAAGGCTCGGATGATAGCTATCTCCCACGATCTTGCCTTTGAGATCCTGCTCCTTCAGCCGCTCCATTGCCTGGGGGGCGGCGGCACCCACCAAATCAGGCACAAGGACGCGGTCTTTCTGATGGGCCAATTCCATGCTGATGAGGGTCGTGATGGCCAGAAGGACCAGGAGGACGGCGGAAATCAGGAGCCGCCTTTTCCAGGTGGTCAATTCTCGCATCGTCTCAGCCTGGCACCAAAGAAGGCATCCACTCCGTGGCGATGAGGGAAGGTCCGCAGATAACCCTGAGAAGTTATGGCTCCGGCCACTGGTCTGGGAAGGTAGGGCAACACGTCCTCCGCCCGGAATGAGGAATGGGATCGGAGAAAACTCCCCACTACCTCTTCATCTTCCTCCGGCTGAGGGGAGCAGGTGGAGTAGAGGAGGACGCCTCCCGGCTGCAGGTAGGCAGCGACCCCTTTCAAAAGGGAGAGCTGCAGGGCCTGCAGGGCCGGGACAGAGGAAAGAGGTTTCCTCCATTTGATCTCCGGATGGCGCCGCAAGGTCCCTAAGCCGGAGCAGGGGGCATCGAGGAGGATCTTATCAAATCGCCTCTTCCCCATCAGTTGAGAATCCCGAGCATCCCCCCAGAGAGGCTCGATGATGTGGATTCCCAGGCGCAAGGAGTTTTCTTTCAGGGCTTCGAGGACCCTGTGATTCGAGTCCAAAGCCGTGATTCTTCCCTGGTCTTCCATGAGTTGAGCCAAAACGGCCGCTTTTCCTCCTTTGCCCGCACATGCATCGAGGATCTCATCTCCCGGCCTGGGATCGAGCAGATAGGGTATCAGGGCGGAAGCTTCATCCATCACCTGAAACCGTCCCTCCCGATGGACCCGGGTGTGACGTATTTCCCCCAGCCCATGGGCCCGGAAAAAATGAGGGACGAGTTTCCCTTCCTCTGCGGTTATCGATCCTGTCTCTTCCATGAGGGCCCGTTTGAGGCCGGGGCCATCTCCCTTTAGGGTGTTCACCTGGACCCCCAGGTAAGGGATCTGATTATTGGCCTCCAGGAAGGCGGCTGCCTCCTCTGCCCCCCAATGCCTGATCCATGTGCGGATCAGATCTTCCGGGTGCGAGAAATAGAGGGCCCACTCCGGCGGCCCAAGGGATGAATCCGGGGCGGCCATCCGGGGAGGAACTCGAGCAATCTGCCTCAAGACCGCATTGACGAAATCACCCTGCCGGGGGCCGATGTGGGAAGCCGCCATTTTCACGGCCTCATCTACGGCTGCAAATGCTGGAATCCGGTCGAGAAACAAGAGTTGGTAGGCGCCTACGCGCAGGATATACCTGAGCGTAGGGTCCATCTTCTGCAGGGGATATCTCAGATAGGGCGATAGGATTCCATCCAGCCTTCCCTGCCAGCGCAATACCCCATAAACTAACTCGGTCGCCAGGCCCTTGTCAAGGGGGGAGAGGTCGGATTGCTCCAGGTATCGGTCGAGGAGGGGGGCGGCAAAGAGTCCTTCTTTTTCCACCCGCACCAGGATGCGGAGGGCGATTCGGCGACTCACCCCTTCTCTTCCTTGTCCTTGCCGGTGAGCAGGAAAATGGCCTGCTTCACCCGGGACAGATTCACCCGGGTGTTGAAACAGTCGCCATGGGGCCTCTCATTGACGACCCCGATCACGGGTAGAGGGAAGCTTTCCCGTATCCCGGAAGTGAGATCTCGCTCGCAGGCGACGGCGATCACTGCCTCCGGCCTGCAGTCCAGGACGAATCGCCGGGCGGAAGTCCCACCGGAGGCGACCCGAAGATGAGCCCCCCGGGCCTCGGCGATCGCCAGGAGGTCCGCGACATTACAACGACCACAGGATCGGCAGTTCTTGACCTCGTGGGTGATCCGGACCGGACATTCGGAGTCCTGGAGGCAGTGAGGCATCAAGAGGAGGATATCTTTGAATAGGTATTTCGGCTTGCCGGACTGGACCAGGTAATTGTTGACCTCGATGAAGGACCTCTCGATCCGATCTTTGTCGATCCCAAGGATGCCTCCGAGGCCGAGGCTGAAAGGGTAGAGGATCCGGATCCAGATATGCAGCGCTTTCTCTCCAGTAGAAATGCCCTTTCTGAAGGAGAGCGAGATTGCAAGGAGGAGGGTAAGGAGGGCCGCCGAAGCCGAAAAGAGAATGATCACGGCACCGAAAAGGAGAGGAAGGGAGGGATGTATCTCCTGAAGTCCGCGATAGGACACCCCCCAGATCATCGCCGTACAGGCGATGAACAGAAAGAGTGACAGGACCATGAGTCCCAGATAGATCCTCTTTCTACCCATCCCCAGGGATCCCCCCGAAGAAGTCCTGGACCCGCAGCCTCTGCCCCCGAGCGAATTCAGGGGCACTCATTCTCCTGCGGCCTTCAGGCTGAAGTTCCCAGACCAAGATGGAGCCCGATCCCGTGGCCAACCGGATCGCCTCTTCCTCGAATCCCAGGATGGCTCCCGGAGGCTGGACGGGCTTCTCGTCCTCCACCGGGGCCGCCTTGAGGATTTTGATCCGGGCCCCCTTACAGAACGTATAAGCCCCCGGCTGAGGCGACAGGGCCCGAATGAGGTTATGCAGCTCTGCAGCCGGTCGCCCCCAATGGATCAGGCCCTCCTCCTTCTGGATCGGAGGGGCATAGGTGGCATTGGGATGGAGTTGATCCTCTGGGTGAAGCCGGCCAGCATGCAATTTCTCCAGTGCCTGCCCAAGGGCCTGGGCGCCAAGTAGGGCCAGGCGGTCATGCAGGGTCCCTGCCTCGTCGGAGGGAAGAATCGGATGGGGGACCTGAAGGAGTATGGGTCCGGTATCCATCCCCTCATCCATCTGCATGATCGTGACGCCGGTGATCTTATCCCCTGCCATGATGGCCCTCTGGATCGGAGCGGCCCCGCGGTATTTGGGTAGGAGTGAGGCATGGACATTGAGGGAGCCGAGGGGGGGAAGGTAAAGGAGCGCTGGTGGCAGGATCCTCCCGTAGGCAACCACCACCGAGAGATCTGGGCCCAGCTCGCCAATGGAAGAGAGGAGAGCGGGATCCTTCAACCGCCCAGGCTGAAGGACCTGCACTCCATAGGTCTGTGCCCACCTTTTCACCGGGGAGGGCATCACGATCCTTCCCCCGGCCAGCCGGCCGATCCGGCTGGGTTAAGGCCCCAACGACCTGATGGCCTTCCCCGATCAATCGCTGGAGACAGGGGAGGGAGAACTCGGGGGTGCCCATGAAGAGGATTTTCAAGGCCCTTCCTTCCCTGATGAATGTTTCGGCCTGGGGCGAAGTTGGGTGACGATCTGCTCCATCCCGGATAGGTGGCTTCCCTGCCAATAGATGCGATCGCACTCTGGGCATCGCAAGAAGCTGGGAAAATGGGAGAAGACGAAATCCGGGACCTTTCCCTCTGCCCTCTCCTTTTTCAGGGAAACTAATCTCTGATTGCACAAGATACAACGCCGGAAGCGGTTCCGTCCGGGCCGGAGGCGAAAGCCCCGGATGACCTCACCCAGCTGTTCCCTCCAATGATCGCTCTCGATGAGCAGGACCTTCACCCCTTCTATCCGGGGGAGGTGATGATTCCGGGTGAGAACCACCCTCTTCTCCCCCCAGGCCTGTTTGACGAGGGAATCCGCATGAGAGGCCGGGGCATAGGCTACATCATAGCCCAGGATTCGCAGCCATTTGGCTAATTTGCCCAGCATCGCATCGGCCACAAATTTCATGATATCAATGTAACACAAGGGGAAGAATTTTTTAAGGGGAAATCTCCTTTTGAGATTGACAAATCTGCAGGAATCTACTATAGAAAATCATCCTCGTCAGGCGAGGTTACCCTACGAATCGAGGCCACTGCCCGGAAACGTCCGAAGGCGCCGATGGGTGCAGCAGGAATCATCGGAGCAAGGTTTTGCCTGAGGTGGCTGACGAGGCGGTCTCGGTACGTTGTAGGGTGCCAAAACTCGACCAGGGGGGGGGAAGCGCAAAAGGCGCTTGAACATTTATGGGTCTCCTGGTCCGAGGCCAGGGGCTTTTGGTGGCATCTGCCAGACCCCGGGTTGCGAGGACTCAGCGATCGTCTTCTATGCAAACGTCATCAAACGGTTCTTCTAAGGATGGAGGGGACGACCCTCCCAATTGCACAACTTGCAATCCTTCCCTGAGAAGGGAGAGGAGGGGGAGCGGGTGCGGCACCGCTGAGGTGCCACTCAACCCGACTGCCCGTTGGGGAAAGAGAAATTGTTCTTCGCCAGCCGTCTCCGAAATACCAAGGTATTTGACCTTTCCGGCAGGCAGGTGGGCACCCTTGAAGATCTGGTGGTCTCCATCCAACAGGAATATCCTCCCGTCACTTCCCTCATCATAAAGCTTTCTCATCGCCGACAAAACAAGAAAATCCCCTGGAGCCAAGTACTGAGCTTTGAAGAATCGGAGATCTTTCTCTCCTGCCGCCTGGAGCAGGTGGAGGAATATCCCGAGACCGATCAGGACATGTGGCTGATCAAAGAGATCCTGGACAAGCAGATCGTGGATACCGAGGGCCGCAAGGTCATCCGAGTCCAGGACATCCAGTTGGCCCGGGTCAATGGAAATATTCGAGTCATGGCAGTAGATATCAGCACTCGTGCCATCTTGAGGCGATTGGGCCTGGAATTTGTCTCGGAGCGCCTGGGTTCCAAGTTGTCGCCCCATTTCATAGACTGGTCCAATGTGAATCTGGTCTCCAGTAAGGTACCCAAGGTGAGCCTCAAAGTCTCGCTGGAGAAGTTGGGCATCCTTCATCCGGCGGATATCGCCGACATCATCAATGAGCTCAGTCCCGCCCAGAGGGCAGCGGTGCTGCAATCGTTGGATCATGAGGTGGCGGCGGACACCATGGAGGAGATGCCTCCATTGGATCAGGCCACTGCCCTCTCCGAGATGGAAAGCGGAAAGGCAACGGACATCCTGGAGGAGATGGCCCCCGATAACGCCGCCGACCTCCTGGCCGATCTGCCCGAGGAAAAAGCCGAGGAGCTTCTGAATTTGATGGAGAAGGAGGACGCTCATGAGATTCGCCACCTCCTCACCTTTCCGGAGACTTCAGCGGGGGGCATCATGACCACCGAATATATGGCCATTCCCACAACGGCTACGGCCAAGGAGGCGATCGAAAAGATCCGGGGCGAAGAGCCGGAGGCGGAGACTATCTATTACCTCTATGTGGTGGATGAGGAGGATCATCTCCTGGGGGTCTTCTCCCTGCGGGATCTGATCGTGGCTCCCCCCAAGGCCAAGGTGACCACCTTCATGATCAGCAATGTGATCAGGGTGGATGCGATGACCAAGCAGGAGGAGGTCGCGCAGCTCATCGCAAAGTATAATCTCTTGGCGATTCCGGTGGTCGATCAGGGAAATCACCTCCTTGGCATCGTCACGGTCGATGATGCGATCGACGTCGTCATACCTACTGCCTGGAAGAAGCGCTTTCCTCGCATCTATTCCTGATCACCTCGTTGGGACGGACAAACACAGACCATGGCCCTTTGGAGGAAGCTTTCCCGCCACCGGATCCTTTTTTTCCTTTCCCTCATCGGTCCGGGCATCATCACTGCCAGTGTGGATAATGATGCGGGAGGGATTACCACCTACTCTCTGGCCGGGGCCCAGTACGGCTATGCCCTCCTCTGGAGCCTGATTCCCATCACCATTGCCCTGATCGTCATCCAGGAGATGGCAGCCCGGATGGGGGCCGTCAGCGGGAAGGGCCTGGCCGACCTGATCCGGGAGAATTTCGGAATCCGGGCCACCTTCTACCTGATGATTGCCCTCTTTGTCACCAACCTGGGCAATACCATGGCCGAATTCGCCGGATGGGCGGCGGCGATGGAGATCTTCGGGGTGAAGCGCTATCTCTCCCTGCCCGTGGGGGCGTTTTTTGTCTGGTGGCTGGTGGTGAAGGGCACCTACAGGGCGGTAGAGAAGATCTTCCTGGCAGCCAGTGCGATCTATTTCACCTATGTCGTATCCGCCTTTCTCTCTCGTCCTTCCTGGGGGAAGGTCTTCGTTCAGACAGCGGTACCCGAGATCCACTGGGATTCCACCTATCTGATGATGCTCATCGGCATGGTGGGAACCACCATCGCCCCCTGGATGCAGTTCTATCTCCAGTCTGCAGTGGTGGAGAAGGGGATCAAGGCGAAGCACTACCGGACCTTACGCTGGGATGTCATCTTGGGATGCCTGGTCACCGATCTGGTGGCTCTTTGCATCATTGTGGCCTGCGCTGGGACCCTCTTCAAACATAACATTCCCATCGAGGATGCCGCGGATGCGGCCTTGGCCCTGGCCCCCCTGGCGGGAAAATATGCGTCGCTGCTCTTTGCCGTCGGACTGGCCAATGCCTCCCTCTTTTCCGCCTCGATCCTTCCCTTGGCCACCGCCTATTATGTCTGCGAGGGCATGGGCTGGGAAGGGGGAGTGAATAAGTCCTTTCGAGAGGCGCCCCAATTCTTTTGGATCTATACGATCCTCATCGTCCTGGGGGCGGGGACGATCCTTTTCCCCCAGGTGCCCTTGGTTCCCATCATGTATCTTTCGCAGGTGCTTAACGGGATCCTGCTTCCCTTTGTCCTCCTTTTCATGCTCGCCTTAGTGAACAACCGGGAGATCATGGGGGATCATGTCAATTCCCGGGGTTACAATATCGTGGTCTGGGCCATCTCTCTGGTGATGATCTTGCTCACCCTTCTTTTGGCGTTTTCTTCCTTCATCTTGTGAAAGGATGGTCGATGTCAATATGAAAGAGATCAAGGTGCTATCGCCTACTGCTACTTTGGGATACGGATTCCCGCCCGAATCCTTTCGCGCCGGCTTGGACCGGGAACCGGATGTGATCGCCGTGGATGCCGGCTCCACCGATCCTGGGCCTCATTACCTGGGGGCCGGAGTTTCCTATGTGGACCGAAAGGCCACCTACCGAGATCTGAGCTTCATGTTCAAGGCCGGTAGAGACTTGAAGATTCCCGTCCTGGTGGGCACCGCAGGCGGATCCGGGGCGGAGCCCCACCTGCAGTGGACCCTGGACATCATCAGGGACATCGCCCGGGAGCATGGCCTCTCTTTTTGGCTGGCGGTGATCCACGGTGAGATCGACAAAGAAGTGGTCCTCAGGGCTTTTGAAGGGGGCCAGATCTCTCCCTTGCCCCCTGCGGGACCCCTGACCCGGGCGGATATCGTCGCAAGCACGCATATTGTGGGCCAGATGGGTGTTGAACCCTTCGTCCGGGCCCTGGAGGCAGGAGCCGAGATCATCGTGGCGGGGAGGTCCTACGATCCGGCCATGTTCGCGGCCCTGCCGGTTCTTCAGGGGCTCGATTGGGGGCTGGCGATGCACATGGGCAAGATTCTGGAGTGTGCCGCCATCGCGGCAACGCCGGGGAGCGGGGGCGATTGCATGATGGGCTATTTGAGGGAGGATCATTTTCTCTTGGAGGCCTTGAACTCGGCCCGGCGGTGCACACCCCTCTCTGTGGGTGCCCACACCCTCTACGAGAAGAGCAATCCTTACCTGCTGCCCGGGCCCGGGTTCGTCTTGGACTTGAGGGCGGCGAGGTTTGAGGCCTACAACGAGAGGATGGTGAAGGTCTCCGGCAGTCGCCTGTCGTCCACCCCGTATCATGTCAAATTGGAAGGGTCAAAAAGGGTGGGCTTTCGGACCATTTCCATCGCGGGGGCGAGGGACCCCATCTTCATCCGGGAGGTCGATGCCATCATCCAGGGTACTCGGGCTCGGGTAGCGGAGAATTTCTCCGATATCCCTTCTGACCAATATCGACTTCTCTTTCATCTCTACGGTAAGGATGGGGTGATGGGCCGCCTGGAGCCTCAGAAAGAGATTACCTCCCATGAGCTCGGGATCGTCATTGAGGCGATCGCCGACTCCCAGGAGCTTGCCAGTACGATCTGTGGCTTCGCCCGAGCTACCATGTTGCATTTCGGCTATCCGGGGAGGATTTCCACCGCGGGTAACCTGGCCTTCCTCTATTCCCCGTCGGATATGGAGATGGGGGCCGTATATCAATTCAGCATCTATCACCTGATGCCTGTGGAGGATCCGTGTGCACTCTTTCCCATGGAGATCCGGGAGATCGAAGGAGGGAAGGGATGGGAATAAGACTCGTCGATATCGCGTCCGTGATCCGAAGCAAGAATTCGGGACCCTACGAGCTGACTCTGGATATCATCTTTCGCGATCAGGGTACCTACGAGAAAGTGAAGCGGGCCGGCGTGATCCATCGAGGCCTGATCAGCCGGATCTACGGGCTTTCCGAGGAGGAGATCCGGGACATCATCGAATTCGATCCGGCCGGGGCAATCAAGATCAATCTCAAAAGGCCGACCGTCTCCGGCGATGTGGGAGACACAGATATCTACGGTGCCCAGCAGCACGCTCCCCTGCTGCGTTTGGAATTCCCAGAGCTGGCTTGAAAGGCAGGATGATGCCCCTTCGAGGGGCGATGGGCCACTTCTGAATCAGACAGAGGACATCCATTGACCGTAAGAAAGGAGAGAAAGATGGGAATGGCCGGGAGGAGATCCATCGTCATCCGCTATGTTCTGGTCCTGTTATTCTTGTCCATCTTCGCTGTGGCCTCCGGCGTTTTAGCCCAGGAGCCGAGGAACAATGCCCTCTGGGAGAAGATCGATCAGCTTTCAGCCCAGGTGGAGGGACAATGCATCGCTTGGCGTCGAGATATCCACCAGCACCCGGAGCTCTCTTGGCAGGAGGTCCGCACCAGCCAACTGGTCGCGGAACATCTGCGAACCCTCGGCATGGAAGTCAAGGCCGGTGTGGGTAAGATGGGAGTCGTGGGCGTCCTGCGGGGGAGAAAGGATGGGCCCGTGGTCGGTCTTCGTGCCGATATGGATGCTTTGCCAGTGACGGAGGCGGTGGACGTGCCTTTTGCCTCGAAGGTAAAAGTCCAGTATGAAGGTAAAGAGGTGGGCGTGATGCATGCCTGTGGCCATGATGCCCATACCGCGATCCTGATGGGTGTTGCCGAGGTACTCTCCCAGATCAAGGAGGAACTCCCCGGCACCGTCGTCTTCCTTTTTCAGCCCGCCGAGGAACGGGGCGAGGGGGCGGCGGCCATGGTGCGGGAGGGGGCCCTGGAATCCCCCAAGACCGATGCCATCTTCGGCCTCCATGTTTCGTCTGCAGTCCCCCTGGGAACGATTGGGTATCGACCTGGTGGGTTTTTGGCGAGCTCAGACTTGTTGAAAATCGCCATTCAAGGCAGGCAGACCCACGGAGCCTATCCCTGGATGGGGATTGATCCGGTGGTAGTGGCTGCTCAGGTGATCATGGGGCTGCAAACGATCGTCAGCCGCCAGACCGATCTCACCGCGACGGCAGCGGTGATCTCGATCGGAAGCATTCAGGGAGGGTTGCGTTTCAATATCATTCCCGATAAAGTAGAAATGGCCGGAAGCATTCGAGCCCTCGATTCCAAAATCCAGAACGAGATCCATGAACGGATCCGAAAGACGACTCAGATGATCGCGGAGAGCGCAGGGGCGAAGGCCGAGGTGACCATTGATCGCCTGGCTCCCGTCACCTTCAATGACCCTGGCCTGACTGCCCAGATGGTCCCCACCTTGGAGGGGGTCCTGGGCAAGGGAAAGTTGCTGCTGATGCCTCCGCAGACAGGAAGTGAGGACTTCTCCTACTTCCAGGAGAAGGTACCGGGGCTCTTCTTCTTCCTCGGGATCACCCCGGAGGGAGGAAAGGTGGTGCCGATGCACTCGCCCCACTTGTACGTGGATGAAAAGGCCTTAGGGATTGGAGTCCGGGCGATGGCCCACCTTGCGGTGGACTATCTGGCCAGCAGGTAGAGCCAGGAGCCATCTTGGAAGCAGTTTCCAGAAGGGAGCCACCTTTTTCACTTGATGGAGTCGGGGATCGGGGTTATACTCAAAGTCCACTTTCTTGACCTCAACAGTTCTTAGACAAACAGGAGATAAAGATAAGATGAGAAGATTCATGGTGGTACTCACAGCCATCTCTATGGTGCTGGTTGCTGGAGCTTTGCCATCCTTCGCGGCAAAAGCCAAAGCGCCCGGAAACATAAAGGTGAACAGCCCAGCCAACGTCAATCAAATCGGCGCCGGCAAGTCAAACGTCGGATTCCTGGAACTTTACCAGCAGGATTCCTCGGGAAGCATAATCGGGGATGGCGCTCGAGGAAAGATGAAGTTCAACCTGGCTGGCTCAGACTTTGGATTTCTCTTCAACGGACACAGGCTGGACCCAAACACCCCTTATACTTTGATGCGAAGCCGTGAGCCGCTACTAACCCTGCCTTACCGCTTCGAGGTCATGGCGAGCGGACAATCCAATGGTGGTGGGAACTTACATATCGCTGGTTCGTACAACTTCGACATTGACCTGGTGACTGCCAAGTTCCTTCTCGTCCCCGCTATTGCCGGCAGCTCAACCAAGCACCTGGTCGGCTTCCTCGTTGGTGACGAGGGCTCTATCGGGTACGACGACAAAGACACCGATCTGAAATGTGGCTGTCAGTCGGCCCTGATCACCGGACCCCGTGACTTCGATCCTTTGGGTTTACCAATTGGCACCAAGGGTGTGGACTTCACGCTAAGTAGCACCGAGGGTGTCCGGTACACGCTGTCCGGCCTCCTCAAGGATAAGCCAGTAGTGCTGATTACTGGCGCCTACACCTGAGGTCCCTTCCGGCAGCGGGTCGCTGCCACCAATGCTTTGTTTGGAAAGTACGGCGACAAGGTAAACTTCGTTGTGATTTATGTCATTGAACCCCATCCCTGGAAGCAGCCAAGCCCCTACAATCCATCCTTTAACCAAGAGAGTGAGCAGGGCAAGGGTATAAACGGCGAGAGCGACTATTTGTACCAACCAGACAACCATGAGTGGCGCCGTTCCCAAGCAGCTCGCATGAGGGCGGATCTTGGCGTATCGCCTGTTGTGCTCGTGGATGAAATGGACAATCCGGCCTGGTGCACCTATGGCCCTATGCCCAATTGTGCCTATTTGATAGGTACTGATGGCACCATTATCGAAAAAGAAAGCTGGTACCAGCCAGACCTAATGGAGAAAGCGATTAGGGCTTACCTCGGATTAGCGCCGTAAAGATGATGCCCGTGCAGGGCGTGCGGTTCGAATCGTACGGGAAGGATCCAAACAAAAGGGGGCTGCATTCGTGCAGCCCCCTCTTTGGCTGGAGCGTGCCCTGTATGATGCGCAGAGATCCACATGCTTCATCGCTCCAAAGGGCGCCTCGCTATTTTGCCCATCGACGATCAGGTGCCCGTGCCGATTCAAGCCAGCCTCGACCAACTGGCACCGGCGGGAAAAGTCCCCGGGAGGTGACGACGCAGGGCATAGTCCGCTTTCTCGGAATGGAACAGCTATGCTTGCCTTGACATCGAATTGGGAGTCTGATAAAGAAATGACCGTAGGATATATCTGAACAAAGTTCTTTATGGGGTCCAGAGGCATTTCCATATCTCTGGAGGTGCACGATGTTTGGATAGCCGGGCCGCTACCCACAGGTTTTCTGGGGTTGCGGCCTTTTTGGTTGCGGCATCGGATGCTGGCGGCCGCATCGTGCCCGATGAGTCTCCCTTATGTCGAAGCCCAGGCTTCTGGTTTTGGAAGCATGGTCGTATTGCTCTAAGTCGTGGGCCCGCCTGGTCTTGTATTTGCAAGTAAAGCTACATTTTCCGTTTGCACCCACTTGGTGGCAGAGCAAGCTTGCGGAGGGGTAATGCTGGAAAGATTCGGTGACGTTGAAATCCCATTGAATTCCGATAAGCGGATTGCAACCGCGACAACGAAGGCAAGGATGCAAAAATGAATGAACCATCGGCGCCATTTGAATTCAGGCAATGCGTGACAATCCTCAAGTCCACTGGAAAGAAGGCAAAAAATCTTCGCCAGTTGCGGGATATGATATCTCTGGTTAGTAGCGAGGCCCTAATCCACCATACTTGCCAGTACTACCTGAAAGGGCATATCCTCGAATACACGAACGATTTCGCCCGTTGGGTAGGTGAAGATTTGGAAGAGAGGATATTGGCCGAGCAGCTATCCAACATAGACCCGTATGCCTATGGGTCGATAGATGAAGTAAGAAATGACCTGGTGAAAGTAATTGATCAACATCTGAAAACCTTCAGAGTGGCGAGACAGGTTCATCTGGGGGACGAGTTCTTTTTCAATGAAACGATCGTGCTGATTATCCCTGTGGGGCTCCAGGCCAGAAACCTCGCTGAATTCCTCATGGCTATTAGGTATCTGGATGTGAGTTCAGTCTATTATCACTTCTATGAGGCACGGATTCGCTTGGGCGGCAAAGACGATTTCTCGAATTGGATCGAGAATTCCCTGGGCAAGGGAGGGCTAGCACATAAGATCAGAAAGATAGACCTCTTCATGCATACGATTGAGGAAACGCGAAGGTGCATCATGGAGGCGGTTGAGGAAGAAGTAAGATGCGACATGGAGAGGATCGAGCCATGACTAGGCAGATAGAGGACGAACTCCTCATCAAACCCAAGCTGAAGGACTATGCAGGAATTGCCCCGAGAGTTGACCTCCTGCTCATCCAGAAGCTTGCCGATGTGCTCTCCGGGAGGCGGCTTCTTCATGTCAATTCGACCAGGAGTGGCGGAGGGGTCGCAGAGATACTTCAGAGAATGATGGTTATCCTCGATGATCTGGGAATTGATGCGAGATGGGAGGTCATAGAGGGCGATGCGAGCTTCTTTGAAATGACCAAGAGGATCCACAACGCACTGCAGGGGAATGAAGAGCGGATAACAAAGGAGATGTGGAACCACTATGTGGAGGTCAACCGGAAGAACGCTAATAATATCGATCTCGATGCCGATCTGGTATTCATCCACGATCCTCAACCAGCACCGTTAATTGAGTTCAAGAAGAAGGGGAAATGGATATGGAGATGCCACATCGATGTGTCGAATCCCATCGCCGCGGTCTGTGACAGGATCAGGCAGTACTGTCTGAAATACGATGCTGCCATCTTTTCGGTTGAAAAGTTTGCACAGGAGTTGTCGATCGATGAATTCATCATACCACCTGCAATCGCTCCTCTCAGCGACAAGAACAGGGAGCTTGCCCCAGAAGAAATCAGGGAAGTTCTCGAGAGGTTTCATTTGCCGAGCGATAGGCCATTCATCCTTCAGGTATCACGATTTGACAGGTTCAAGGATCCGATTGGAGTGATCAGAGCATACTGGCTTGCAAAGCGGTACAATGACTGCAGTCTGGTTCTTGCCGGGAGTGCAGCAACCGATGATCCAGAAGGGGAAATGGTGTTGAATGAGGTAAGAGAATTCGCAGCAGATGACCCAGATATCCATATCCTTATGCTACCTCCCTTTAGTGATGTGGAAATCAATGCGCTCCAAAGGGCAGCAACAGTCGTCGTGCAGAAATCCCTACGGGAGGGCTTCGGCCTGACAGTTTCAGAGGCCATGTGGAAAGGAAAACCAGTTGTAGGAGGAGCCACCGGCGGAATTCCTCTGCAGATAATCCACGGGGTTACCGGATTTCTCGTCCATTCGGTGGAAGGTGCCGCTTTTCGAATTCGACAGCTCCTGAATAATCCAGAAATGGCAAGAAAAATGGGCGAAGAGGGAAGAGAGTATGTAAGGAAGAATTTCCTCATCACAAGACAGATCAGAGACTATCTGGCTGTGTGCTACATCGTGGAGAATACGAAGGGCATGAGCGTCATGGAGCTATAGAATGAGGATTACGGTTCGCCTTATCGTTTCTCTCCTCTTTGTGATTGCAACGGTAGCTATCGTCTTTTCCTTCCACCAGGCTCGTACTGAAAAGAACCGACTCATGGGTGAGCTGGAAGGAAGGGCCATTGTTTCGGCTGAAATCATACAAGAATCGGTAAGTCCCCTTGTGGAAGCGAATCAGATCTCAAGATTGAGTCGCCTTGTCCAGCGGATCGGAAATCGAGAAAGGTTGAAGGGAATCGTTGTCTATGATGGGCAGAGTAATATCCTGGCATCAACCAAGGACCTGCAAGCAAAGCTCTCTGGTCCTTTTCCGGATGCATTGATTGCTGCCCAAGAAGGCCGGCCAACAAGTGGATCTCTGAAAATCAGTGGCGAAGCTCTTTACATCTATGCCCTTCCCCTGATCGAGGAAAACAGAACCATAGGAATCCTTGTCCTCTTTTATGATACATCCCATATCGATTCAAGGCTCAAAGGAATATGGGAGCACAATCTGCTGCGTTTTGTAACGCTATCGATATTGATCGTGGCCATTACGCTTCTGGTGGTCAAGTGGGGGATTACAGGTCCCATAGCTCAAATGGCAGAATGGATGAGGGAACTCAGGACGGGCAGAGAGAAGTCCTCTCAAGGGGTCCTTACCTCCAGAGGTGACATCCTGGCCCCTTTGACCTCGGAGGTAAAGCAATTAGCCAAAAGCCTGGCGGTCGCGCGCTTGAGGGCCGAGGAGGAGGCGAGGTTGCGGACTCAGGCAGAAGCTCTGTGGACGTCAAGTCGGCTCAGGGAACAGATGCGCGTGGAATTGGTTGGGAAAAGGCTCTTTATGGTTTCAAATAGGGAGCCTTACATGCATGTGAGGGAAGGGCGCGATGTCAAATGCCTCATACCTGCGGGTGGGTTGATTTCTGCTTTGGACCCCGTGATGAGGATATGCGACGGGGTTTGGATTGCTCATGGAGCCGGGAACGCAGATCGGGAAGTGGTGGACAAGAATGATCAACTTCGTGTACCTCCAGAAGAACCTGCTTATACGCTCAAACGCATATGGCTGAACAAAGAAGAGGAAGATGGCTATTACTACAGGTTTTCCAACGAGGGGCTCTGGCCGCTCTGCCACATTACGCATACCCGTCCCACATTTCAATTGAAAGACTGGATCACTTACCAGAGGGTAAACCAGAAATTCGCAAAAGCATTGCTGAAGGAAATTGCCGACGAGGATTCTCCATTGATCTTAATCCAAGATTACCATCTGACCCTGTTGCCGTTGATCGTCAAGGAAAGCCGACCTGACGCAAGGGTATCGCTTTTCTGGCACATTCCTTGGCCAAATCCTGAGACGTACAGCATATGTCCCTGGAGGGAAGAGCTCCTTCTCGGGATGTTAGGTGCAGATATCATCGGCTTTCACACCCAGTATTACTGCAATAACTTCCTTGAGACCGTTGACCGGCTCTTGGAATCGAAAAGTGACTGGGAACAATTCATAGTGGAGCGTGGTGGTCATGCTACCCAGATCAGGCCATTTCCCATTAGTGTCGATTTCGAAAGCGCAAGGCTCTATGGCATCGCGGGCCATCAGACGAAAGATTCGCTGAGAGAGCAGCTGCTCAGAGAGTTAGGTCTTCATGCAGCCTGTCTTGGCATTGGAGTGGACCGGATAGACTACACAAAGGGCATCCCGGAAAGGTGCCGCAGTATTGAGCGGTTTCTGGAGAAATACCCGGAATATGTCGGCAAGTTCACCTTCGTGGAACTGGGTGCCCCTAGCCGGACTCATATCAAGAGATACCATGATCTGATCATGGAAGTGGAAGAGGAGGTGGACAGGATCAATTGGCGTTTCAAGTCCAAGGAATGGATGCCCATAGTATTCCTCAAGGGCCATCACAGTCACGAAGAAATCATTCCTTTTTACAAGGCGGCCGATGTCTGTATGGTTACGTCTCTCCACGATGGGATGAACCTGGTGGCCAAAGAGTTTGTTGCCTCCCGGGATGACGAGGATGGCGTATTGGTGCTCAGCCAATTCACAGGGGCTTCTCGCGAGCTGAGGGAGGCGGTCATGGTCAACCCTTATGATATCGAGGAAATGGCAGATGCGATCCATGCTTCGCTGACGATGAAGACACTCGAAAGATCCGAACGAATGAAACGGATGCGCGAGACAGTCAGGGAATGGAACATCTACCTCTGGGCAAGCAATCTGATCTCATCACTGGCAAGGCTGAGGCCATCCAATATCTCGCACTGAGCGAATTGAATAGTCCCCAATACCTATTTGACAACTCCCATTACCGGGCCTGTCTCGATAGATTGAAATCCCATGGCGGGATTGCGCTATTCTTGGACTTCGATGGCACACTGGTCCCGATCCGGAAGGATCCCGCTTGCTGTATCTTGTCTGAGGAGACAAAGGAACTGCTCCAATTCCTGGCAAATTCCGGGTATTGCTATCTGGCAATTATCAGTGGAAGATCCTTGTCGGACATCAAGGGGAGGGTGGGTCTTCGAAGGGTTTTCTATGGAGGGAATCACGGTCTCGATATCCGCGGTCCAAAGCTAAGATATACGCACCCAAAGGCGCTTGCGACAAAGCAGGTGATGGATCAAGTGAAACCCCGACTCATCGATGAAATCAAAGAGTTTGAGGGTGCATGGCTCGAAGACAAAAAGTTCAGCCTGAGCCTCCATTTCCGCTCCGTAGATAGAGAACAGATATCTCCCCTGAAAGATGCCTTTCGGAGGGCAGCAAGGGAATTCATATGCCAGAACACATTATCCATCCTTCGGGGGAAAAAAGTACTGGAACTGGTACCCGCCATGTCCTGGGGCAAAGGCGAGGCTGTCCTCTGGATCCTGCGAGGCCTGAAGAAGAACTGCCTTCCGATATACGTAGGTGATGATCAAACAGATGAGGCGGCTTTCGAGGTCCTTCGGGAGATAGGCATCACCGTGAGAGTAGGCAAGTCAGGAAGGACATCGGCAGAATACTATCTCAGGGGTCAATGGGAGGTCGCGCAATTATTGCGAAGCTTCAAGGATCTTTGCTCTCATAGACAGAACTCTGGGCTGACGAATGGGATCGTCTATCTGTGAGGAGACTTGTAGAAGGCTCTTGTTGTGCGATCCATTAAGCCGCAGCCGGGCTTTCTGGTTCACTGCCGGCCTAGGCAGAAATCCCTGAGAGAGCAAGAAAACCTTTCAGGGAATAGATTCCATCGGGAGCAGTAGGGGAATACAAAAGGAGGTGTCCAAATGTTTAACAAGATCTTGGTATGTTTAGATGGCTCCCAACTTGCGGAGCAGATTTTACCCTATGTCGAGGCCCAGGCTTCGCGTTTCGGAAGCAAGGTGACATTGCTTCAGGTCGTGGGCCTGTCCAGCCCTGCATTTTCGAGTGGAGCTACATTGCCCGTTCACACCGGCCTGGCGGCAGAACAAGTTCAAAGAGAGGAAGAGGCAGCCAAAGCTTACTTGGAGCGTGTGGTGCAATCGCTGGAAACGAAGGGCCTGGTCGCTGAGTGCGTGATTCAGCAAGGGCATCCGATCGGTGAAATGATCGTGAACTACGCCGACCAGAACGATATCGACCTCATTGCCATCGCCACCCACGGACATAGCGGTTTAGCACGCATGGTCTTTGGGAGTGTGGCTGATTTCGTATTGAAGAACGCCGGCCTGCCCATTCTGGTGATCAAGCCAAAGGAGATGGGGGAGCAATAGGGACAAGCAATGGATGACTATCCCAAGAAGCTCTTGGAGCAGTTCCAAGACCAGAGGCAACTGTACGAGGATTTCTGCCAGGTCATCTACAAACTCCTGACTGGTCTATTACAGGATCGCGGCTACAAGTACCATATCTCCTATCGGGTGAAGGAATTAGGGGCGCTAAGGGAGAAACTGGCCAAGAAAGAAGCGGAGGGAAAGATCTTCGATAACCTGAAAGAGGTGGAAGATTTGGCGGGAGTCCGAATCATCTTCTATCTCGAAAGCGAAAGGGATCGATTTGTGAAGGATGTCTTCGAGGAGATAAGCGGAGAGTTGCGGTTAGAGGAAAACAGGAAGGACACGGGCTACGAGGCCATCCACATTACCGCTGGGTTAGGCCAGAGGAGATTGCAGTTGAGCGAATACAGAAGATTCGAAGGGATGAAATGCGAAGTACAACTGACTTCCGCCCTCAAGCATGCTTGGGCGGAAATCGAGCACGATATCTTCTATAAGGAAGAGGCTGAAATCAGAAGATCGCATCCCAAGCAATTCGAAAAACTCAGGAAGCGAATGACGAGGATCATGAGAAAGCATATTCAGAAAGCTTCTTCTGAGTTTGAGAGGATTATGGCTCAGGTCTCAAAAATGAAACGCAAGGATTAGGGTCTCCCTACGCAGCTGTCAGGAGTGAAGCCCTCGCCTAAGGTGCGCTTTCGCAGGATGATTCCAAGGGGGCTTTCCTTTTTTAGCTGGGATTTTTTGAGGTGAAAAATCATGGACGTTACCTCCCAAAAGAAATGGCATAACCTGGATGTTGAAGAGGCGCTAAGGTCACTCGACTCCGATCGCTCCGGACTCTCCGAAGCGAGCGCGACAGAGCGGCTTAAGCAGTACGGTACGAATGAGCTTCAGGAAAAGGGCAAGATCCCGTGGCCCATTGTCTTTCTCCGCCAATTCGCCAGTCCCCTCATCTACATTCTGCTCATCGCCGCTGCCGCTGAAATCATCCTTCTGAAGAAGCCTACCGATGCGGCCGTCATACTGGTTGTCGTTCTGATCAACTCCATTATTGGTTTTCTGCAGGAACACAAGGCAGAACGAGCCATGGAGGCCTTGAAACGTCTGACCGTTCCCCAGGCCAAAGTATGGAGGCAGGAAGGGTTGGCCAGGATCCCCGCTAGCCACTTGGTCCCCGGAGACATCGTCCTCCTGGAAGCAGGAGACAGGATTCCTGCAGATGGCAGGCTGGTGGAGGCAGCAAACCTCTCGGTGGACGAATCCATTCTTACCGGCGAATCGGTCCCCGTGCAGAAATTCACCGCCCCCATAGAAGGGGAGGCAACCGTGGCCGATATGGGCAATATGGTGCATATGGGTTGCCCGGTCGTCAACGGCAAGGGATTGGCGGTTGTGATTGCCACCGGCATGAATACGGAGATTGGGAGGATCACGGCTCAGGTCCAGGAGATCAAACCTCCGCCCACCCCCCTGCAGCAAAATGTGGCCAGGCTGGGGCGCTACATCGGCATTCTGGTACTCGCAGTCATTGCCCTCCTGATTGGCATAGGGCTGGCGAAGGGGTATGGATTTGAGGACATCTTTACTTTAGGGATAGCGGCGGCGGTCTCTGCCATTCCCGAAGGTCTGCCTGTCATGGTGACCGTGGTTCTGGCCCTGGGGATGAGGCGAATGGCGCAGAGGCATGCCCTCATCAGAAAACTTCCTGCGGTGGAAACCATGGGCGCCGTCACGGTCATCTGTTCCGACAAGACGGGCACCCTCACCGAAAGCGAAATGATGCTGCGCGAGATGTATCTGGGCGGCAGGACGATAGTAATCACCGGGGTTGGGTATCAACCTGAGGGGGAGTTTTTTGAGAATGGCCGGTCGATTGAACCTGCGAAGGATGAAGACCTTCTCCTGACGCTCAAGATCGGTGCCTTGTGCAATGACGCCACCCTGAAGTCAGACAACGGACAGCATCAACTGCTGGGTGATCCCACGGAGGGAGCTTTGCTGGTTGCGGCTCTGAAAGCGGGATTGAACCAGGAGACCTTGCAGAAAGAGCATCCCCGGCGGGGGGAACTTCCTTTCGAGAGTGAAAAGCGATACATGGCAACGCTCCATGACCGGCGAGAAGGCAGCGCCGTGGCTTACGTGAAGGGATCGGTAGATAAGGTGCTGGCGATGAGCCACCATGTCTATGAAGGTGGTGTCTCTCGAGAGATGTCCCCAGAAAAGAGAGCGGAGATTGAGGAAACAAACGTACGGATGGCATCAAAAGCCCTGAGAGTGATGGCTCTCGCCTATATGGAATGCAAAGCCTCTCCAGAAGGGCTTTGCATGGGTCATCTCGACGGAGCACTGACTTTTGTTGCCCTCGTGGGAATGATCGATCCTCCTCGAAAGGAGGCCAAGGAGGCAGTGTCTGCCTGCAAACGGGCCGGCATCAGAGTGGTCATGATCACGGGAGACCAGAAGGTTACAGCTTCTGCCATTGCCGGAGAACTTGGGTTGCCTCCCGGAGAAGCGGTCACTGGCCTGGAGCTCGATACGATGAGCGAAGAAGAGCTCAATGACCGGATTGATGGCATCTCAGTCTTTGCCCGGGTTGAGCCTCTTCACAAGTTGAGGATTGTGGAAGCCTTGAAGTCCAAAGGCTATGTCGTCGCCATGACCGGAGATGGGGTGAACGATGGTCCGGCATTGAGGACTGCGAACATAGGGATCGCTATGGGAATCAAAGGTACGGATGTTGCCCGAGAGGCTTCTGACATGGTTCTGACCGATGATAACTTCGCCTCCATCGTCTCGGCGGTGGAGGAGGGCAGGGTGATCTTTAGCAATATCCGCCGCTCTATTTTTTTCCTGCTGAGCACCAATATGGGCGAGCTATTTACTTGGACAGCCAGCCTTTTGGCTGGTATTCCTCTCCCGGTGGTGGCAGTCCAGATTCTCTGGATCAACCTGGTGACGGACGGCGTATGCACCATACCGCTCGGCATTGAGCCCAAGCACAGCAATGTTCTGGCGGAGTCTCCTCGCCGGCCAAAAACTGGAATCGTCTATGGCGGCATGCTCCTCAGAATTGCCTTTATAGCTACATTCATGGCCCTGGGCACCTTCCTATTATTCAAATGGGAGTTGCCGCGGGTGGGGCTGGAAGAAGCCCGGACGATCGCCTTCAGTGTTTCAGTGGTCTTCCAGCTGTTCAATGCCTTGAATGCCCGCTCTGACCAGCAGTCCCTTTTCAGGCTGGGCCTGTTTGGGAACCGTTGGCTGTTGGGGGGAATCGGATTGGCTATCCTTCTCCAAGTCATGGTGGTCTATGTCCCTGTTTTTCAGGGGCTATTTTACACCGCACCGCTGGGGATAGACGATTGGGGGATCATTGTTCTGGTTGCGGGCAGTGCCCTGATCGCCGAAGAGCTGCGCAAGGCGATAGCACCCGGAATGTTCAGCAGGGGAAAGTTGTAATTGCCAGGCTAAGTGCTGAAAAGAATGGCCAGGAGGGCTCTGAAGAGGCTTTGAAAGGCAATCGAAGATTTGGAAGGATGAAAAAAGCAGGGATGAGGCACTATATGAAATCAGCGATTGATTTGCCAATTATGTTCGACCGCCTTGGGCAGTCTCCGAGAGGTGAGCAATATCGCCTGGCGATCCGAAAATAATCAGGATATCATTAGGCGGGACCCTCATTCGTCCGCTCCGGTTTGGCAACACTTGCTGACCGCGCCTGACAGCTACCAACGTCACTCCATACCCTATTCCTCAGATCGATCTCCGATAGGGACTGGTCCTGGCCAATGGAGGAGCCTTCTTTCACCCGAATGGTTCCCACTTCAAAATCTGGAAGGTGAAATCTCAGGTCAGGAAGCGAGAGCTGGCTCCTGATTGTCTGTCCCCGAACATCTGATATCCGGCAGCGCGTGTTTCGGCAATAAAATGGTCAATCTCATCCTTCGGCATAAGGTACTTGGCCAATACCCGGGAGAGAAGATCTCTACAGATGTCTCAAACTCCTCCGGGATCACCTCATCGGCGCCCAGCTCATACAACGAATTCATCTCTTTCAAAAATCGTGTTCGCGCGATGATGTAGAGCTTGGGATTCAATCTACGAGCGACCGCGATGATTCTGCGCGTCGCCAGTGGATCTGAGATGACCACGACTATGACGCGAGCTGTCGAAATGAAGGCACGGTGCAGGACAGCATCGTGGACAGCATCCCCATAACAAATCGGCTCTCCCGTGGCCTTTTCTTTTCGCACAGTCTCCGGATTCATCTCGATGATCGCATAAGGGCACCCCTGCCACCTTGGCTGTCGAGCCACATTCTGTCCATCGAAACCGAGCCGACTCGATAATCATATGATCCTGCAGCTTCTTGGCGGCGAAGGCGTCATCCCGGAGCCAGGAGAATCCCCTGGTTTTCAACCTACGGAGAAGGGGAAGGCGACAAAGGCCGCATCCGCCAATTGGGCGTGACATAGGCTACAGCGAAAGGAGTGGCTCCCGATCGCGGTCAGGACGGAGACCGCCAGGAATAGGTTATAGAGATCACCTGAAAGGAGGCCGTATTCAGTTCCTTTCATGAACAAGATAAATGAAAACTCGCCCACCTGACAAAAGGGCCACCCCGCTTAGGACAGCTGTGCGCAGGGGGAACCCGGCAAGGATCACAGCAAGATTCGCCAGAAAGGCTTTTAGGGTCATTACCCCCAATGCGAGGAAGATCACCTCAACCGGTAATCGCCCGCATCAAGAACTTCATATCCAGGAACATACCAATCGAGACGAAGAAGAGGCTGATAAACACGTCTCAAAAGGGCAGGACACTGCTGAGGGTCGGGCCTATGGTATTCCGTTTCTGATACCACCAAGGCCTGCCAGAAACTCCCCCAGAGCAAGAGAAAGGCCGAGACCATATGTAAGGGATGCCACTGCGAAGCATATGACGAGAATGGTCAACAGGAAAAGCTCGCGACTCGACGTGCGGGCAACCTGGTATAGGACTTTCGGCACAATCCACTTTGCGCTGACCAGCGCCAGAAGGATGATGCCGGTTGCTTTGGCGAAAAGGGTGAGAAAGGAATGCATGGAGCCTGAGCATTCATGCCGGACAGAATGGGAGTAAGTAGCATCATGGGGACTCACAGCAACGTCCTGGAAAATCAGTATGGCCAGCGCCACTTTTCCGTGAGGAGCCTCTACCTCTCCGTTCTTATCAAATCCATAGGTTAAGGTGGCAGTATGATCCTATTTTCTTCTGGATGGGGCTTTAAGGCAAGTTTATTTTCAGCAAGCGGAGGGAAGAGAGCGGGGCGGCTTTTGGTCTGCGAAACGAGGAGGCGTTCTTTTGGGGGCGTTGGGTAGAAGGCAAGCAGGGACTTGCGGATTTACGACCTGAACGACAGCACCAGGCAAGACGTTATCAGCAACACCTGGATCGGCGGCAAAGACGGAGACGGATTCGCCCAGCGCCACGTTCTTTGTGTCCTGCTTCAGGCCCAGGATTCGGTCCGGGCACCGACGGCCCAAGGCGTTGATCTATTTCGCCACTTTCGGGGCAGGGGACGGCTCATTCCGGGTGGGTCCCATGGTGCCCGTATCGTCGCGCATCTCCCTCAAAGGAGACTCGGGGTGAGGATGGATGCCGATGAAGTCCCGGTAGGTCTTGTAGCCCCCGGTCAGGTTACGGCATCGGAATCCATTCTGGCTCAGAATCCGGCAGGCAAGATAGCCCCGGAGTCCCACCTGGCAGCTGACCAACAATTCCTTATCCCGGGGAACTTCATTCAGGCGATTGCGTAACTCATCAATGGGGATATTCATGGACCCGGGAATGCTGCCGGCCTCTACCTCGGCCGGGGTACGCACGTCTAAGAGTTGCTGGTCCTGCCGGGGACACATGACCTCCTCCACATGGCAGAGTCCGACATCGCCCCGGAGCACATTGGATGCCACGAATCCGGCGTAATTGATCGGATCCTTGGCGGAGCCGTAGGGAGGGGCATAGGAAAGCTCCATCTCCTCCAGGTCGAAGACCGAGAGTCCAGCCCGGAGGGCCACTGCCAGGACATCGATCCGCTTGTCCACGCCATCTGCCCCCAGCGCCTGGGCCCCCAGGATCTTTCCGCTTTCAGGATGGAAGAGCAGTTTGAGGTTGATGGGGTGGGCCCCGGGATAGTAGCTGGCGTGACTGGCCGGGTGGACATAGACCTTCTGGTAGGGCATGCCGGCCTCCTTCAGGGATTTCTCGCTCATGCCGGTCATGCCGAAGGCCAGATCGAAGACCTTGCAGATGGCAGTCCCCTGCGTCTTCTTATAGACCCTGTTGCCACCGAGGGCGTTCTCCGCAGCGATCCGTCCCTGGCGATTGGCTGGCCCAGCCAGGGGGATGAGGGTGGGGGAGCCGCTCACGAAGTCAGTGACCTCGATGGCGTCCCCCACGGCAAAGATGTTCGGATCGGTCGTGCGTAGATGCCTGTCCACCAGGATGCCCCCGCTCTTTCCGATTACCAGGCCCGCTTCCCGGGCCAGCTTGACATCGGGCCTGACTCCGATGGCCAGGATGGCCAACCCGCAGGGGAGGGATTCTCCAGTGCTGAGCTGGAGGTTCAAAATATTCCCGTCTTCGACGAAACTCATGACGGAGGTCCCGAGGCGAAGGTCTACCCCATGAAGCCTCAGTTGATGGTGCAGCGGGGTTACCATCTCCGGGTCAGCCGGGGCCATCACCTGATTGGCGACCTCGATCAGGGTCACTCCAACTTCCCTCTTGCGGAGGGCCTCCGCCATCTCCAGACCGATGTAGCCCCCCCCAATCAAGGCCGCCTGCTGGGGCTTCTCCCGATCCACCAGAGCCTTGATCGCATCCATATCGGAAAGGCTGCGGAGGGTGAAAACGCGTTTGAAGTCAACTCCGGGTATGGAAGGGCGCACCGGCTCGGCGCCAGGGCTCAGGATGAGGACATCATAAGACTCCGCCTGCTCTACTCCAGTGGCCAGGTTGCGGGCCCGCACCTCTTTGCGTTCCCGGTCGATCCAGATGACTTCAGTCTGAATTCTAACGTCGATGCGAAAACGTTTGCGCATGGCCTCCGGAGTCTGAACCAGCAAGCGCTTTCGGTCAGGGATGTCTCCCCCGATATGATAGGGCAGGCCACAGTTGGCAAAGGAGATATGCTCCCCTCGCTCAAAGAGGATGATCTCCGCCTCCTCAGAGAGGCGACGGGCCCGAGCCGCAGCCGAGGCCCCGCCTGCCACCCCGCCCACAATCACGATCCTTGTCCCTTCAGGCATTTTTCTCTCCCTCATGTTTTCATAATGGAGATCATCGAATCCTCTTAAGTACCCTCTGATGGGGCTTGATCATCTCTTCCCTCATTCGTTTCCGATAAATCTCTCTCCTGACCACGGGAATCCTGGTCAACAGCATCAGAGCTGCGTTGGTGATCCTTGATTTCCAGTCTTCGTGTGGAAAATCGTAGTATCCGTGCTTTTTGTAGAACTGATGATCCGCCTGAAAGGGAAATCGCAGCCTTCCCCATATGTCGTCTCGGAAGATCTTCATCCCGCCTATGCCCAGGAAAGTGCGAGGTTTGATGTACTGGTGGTCCGCATCGTGGATGAGACGCTCTGCCAGGCCTTGTAACAAGGCATCCAGCTCCGCCGAATCCTCACCCTCATCCGTAATCAAATCCACCAAATTAGCTTGCTGCCATTCCACGTAAGCCTGGAGGATCTGGCGTAGGTTGGGAATCTGGCGCAGGGGGCCGGAAATGATGAAGGCAATCTGTTTCCCGGCAAAGGAGGGGGTATGGGTGTTGAAAAACCGCCGGTCAAAGAATTGCTTCCACTTGGAGGATAGATACCTGTCCACGACACGTCCCACAAAAACGAGGATGTCCGCAGGCTTGAGCTTGGAATCATGGAACTCGGCAAATCCGTCCTGGTATCGGCAGGTATAGTCATACCCGCAGTGAAGGCACCCCAGACAACCTCCCTTGATATCCAGGTGGTTCAGATCGAAGACCTCGACCTCCCGAGAAAAGGAGTCCCTGAATTTGGACACCATCTTGCCTAAATTGGTGTGTTCGTCACCGGAGTCTGTCAGGATCACTGTCTTTTTGCCGCGGGTGTCGATCTTGGCTCCTCCATAAGCAGGTTCATAATCAAACTTGCTCAGCACCACCGGAGCGAAAGCCTTTGCAGCAGGAATGCTGCCTTCCATCCGTTCAAAAAAGTCTCCGGCAAAAAGGGCCAGTTTCTCCCTTTCTGGTTCCTTCAATAGATCAAACATGTCGGCCGAAAAGGATCCGACATATCTCATGTCGAGATCATCGCAAATCGCATGAATATAATCATGAGCGGTATGGTCGAAGAAATGAATGGAGGTGGATAAAGCGCCCGCATATTTGGCCCGGAAGGCATCTTCAGCTTTCCTCTCAAAGACGAGCTCAATAAACCTCTTATATTGGGAGGCTACCAGAAAGACATAGAGCGGGAAAGCCCACAGAACGCCATCGGCTGATCTTACTTCATCGATGATCTCCTGAAAAGCCTTCGCCTCGTTTTCGATCCTTTCGATCCTTTGGGCCACGTGGAAGATCTTCACTTCATGGTGGGAAAACCTCTTCTGGAGATAGTACATAGAATGCATGGTAACACTGCGCTCACCCTTGGGGCTTCCATTCAAAACGACGATCTTCATGGGACTTGCCTGACCTTTCTCCCGCTCCGATCCCTGGCTCCTCTGTGCAGCCCCGACCTCCAGGCCATCCCGGGTGAAGGCTCAAGATCGAGTGGGGATTGGCTGTGAATCTCAATTGGACATCTGACCGCCATGGGCCCTCACCTTCCTCGATGTCTGGGAAGAGGGGCTCTTTCCATCTCGGGCAATGAATGGGGAAAAGAGGATCAAAAGCAGATATGAAGAAGCTATCTTCGTAGCCTGTTGGGGGAGCTTCAACAGGCAAGCTGACGGTCCTTCCTCTATCTGCTGGGAGGCCAGGTGGGACGGGGTGATAGATAAAGCTCTTTCAGGCCTTCGCGGGTGAACTGTCCGGATTGACACAGGTCGATGATCGGACGCTCCCAATCCTCCATCATCTGGACGGCCTGAGGCACGTCCTTCGCGATCTCCAGGGGGATGGAAACGACTCCATGTGGATCTCCCATGACCAGATCGCCCGATTTCACCAGAAGGCCGCCTACCTTGATCGGGACTCCTACGTCGACCAGATGGACGTAAGCGTGGGAGACAGCTACCGAACCGGAGAAGAAGTGAAATCCTATTTCTTTCACCTCACTCAGGTCCCGCACCGCTCCGTCGGTGACAACGCCCACGCACCCCAATCGCTTATGAATGTTGGCGTTCACCTCGCCCCAGAAGGATCCCAGGGAAGGACGGTCCAGGTCATGGATCACTGCGATCCTGGGCTCAGGTATTTTGAGTATCTCCTCCCACCAGAGTGGAGGTGAAACCCGACGGCCATCTGGAGAATCGGCGGTGATCACCGCAGTTACTGCGTAGCCGATCATGGCGCCCAATTCGGGAAATCGGCATTCGATCCCGGGGAGCATGAACCCCTGGTTTCGGGGGCGGACGTTGAAGAGCTCGATGGCATTGGAAACGGAGCAGGTGGAACACTTACGCAAGGCCTCCATCTCCTCCTGGGAGAGATATTCAGGCATCTTGTACCTCCGGGTAGATGATATTAGGACCTGATTTTTGGCCACTTGAACAACACAAGTACGCAAAAATCATAAGAGAGGCAGGCCCCTGGATCACAAGCGGCCTGCCTCTTGATCGCTACCTAAAAGTCAGGTGCCTACTCGATGGCACCTGCCGGTCTATTGGGGTGGAACTACGAGGAACAGGCTTTCCTCCCCCCGTCGCACCAGGAGAAGTACGCCCTCTTCGCCGCTTTCCTTCTCTGACGCTTCCTTGAACTCATCCACATTGCTTACGGCTTTCCGATTCACCTCTTGAATGACGTCGCCCCTGGCAATTCCAGCCTTAGCAGCCGGGCTGCCCGGTTCGACCCTTGTCACCACTACCCCGGCAGTTTCCTCCAATCCCAGGCTGCGCGCGATCTCCGGCGTGATGTTCTGGACGCTGAGACCCAGGGGTTTCTTCGAAGGAGCTTCGGGGGCCTCCATCTCCTCCTTCATTTCGCTTACAGTAACCTGGAGGCTTAAGGCCTTTCCTTCCCGGAAGATCTTGACGGTGACCTTACTTCCCACCGGGGTGGAGGCCACGATGCGAGAGAGATCTCCAAACTCCTTGATCTTCTTTCCAGCGAACTCCAGGATGACGTCGCCTTGCTTCAGTCCTCCTCGCTCGGCCGGTGAGCTCTTGAAGACCTGGGATACCAGGGCTCCTTCCTCCTCGCTCAGGCCAAACGACTTGGCTAACTGGGAGGTGATTCGCTGGATCCCCACTCCGAGCCAACCTCGGGTGACCCGCCCCTTTTCCTTGAGCTGGGGGATGATCTCCTTGGCCATGTTGATGGGAATGGCAAACCCAATTCCCTGGCCCGCCGCGACGATGGCCGTGTTAATCCCGACCACTTCTCCATAGAAGTTGAAGAGGGGCCCCCCGCTGTTTCCAGGATTGATGGAGGCATCGGTCTGGATGAAATCGTCATAGGGGCCCGCTCCGATGACTCTGCCTTTGGCACTGACGATACCGGTGGTTACGGTCTCTGCCAGGCCGAAGGGATTGCCGATAGCCATGACCCATTCCCCGACCTTGAGCCGATCCGAATCACCCAGGGGGGCGCTCGAAAGGGCTTCCTTGACCTCGATCTTGATCAGGGCCAGATCGGTCTTCTTGTCTCGCCCGACCACGGTCGCAGGATAATCCTGCCCGTTGAACAGGGTGACGGTAATCTCTTTTGCATTTTCCACCACATGGTTGTTCGTCAGTATGTAGCCCTCTTTGTGGATGAGGACCCCGGATCCCAAGGACTTGGCTTCGTAACCCTCGGGAAGCTGACCGCCAAAGAATTTCTCCCAGAAATCGCGGAAGGGATCCTTCTCCCCGAAGGGTGAGGGGCGACCGCCCATTGGGGGACGCTGTTTCACCACCGTGGTGGTGTTGATGTTGACCACGGCGGGCCTCAGTTTTTCTGCCAATTTGGAAAAAGTCTCGTTGGTGATGGTGACCGCGCCCGTTCGATCCTTATCGCCCAGGGTACTCCAAAGGGGCTCCCCCCATCCGACCGAGGAGGAAGAGAAGCAAGCCCATCGCCACGATAAGGCCGGCAATGGGCCTCCAATAGTGATACCTCAGATTGGTTAAACTCATGCGGAACCTCTCCTTTCTATTATCATAGCGGTCTTGCGCCGCTTCTGAATTCCAACTAATTTAGATGCCCAAATGACAATTCGGAATCAAACTTATATTTCATTTTAGCAGAAGAAGAGGACAAAGCCGAGCAAAAAAGATCGATTTCTTTCCTGCAGTTGACAATAGGCGGGGCGGAGGATAGATAATGGGTGAGGAAGATGGGCCCGGCAGGCCCACTTGGTTTCCGGGGGTGCGTATTTCTTCAATGCAAAGGCAAGAGGAGGACTGGCAATGAAAATCACCGACATTGAGACGATGGTGTTGGCGGTCCCCACGAAAAGGGTGATCGCCGATTCCCAAAATGTGCTCCATCAATTTGAAATGATCCTGGCCAGAATTCACTCCGATGAAGGGATGAGTGGGACCGGATATACCCTGACGGTTGGATCAGGAGGCCGCCTCATCAAAGAGGCCATGGACCTTTATCTGAAAAAGCCCCTGATCGGGCAGGATCCTTTCCGGGTCAGGAAGATCTGGAATGATATGTATTGGGGCGAGCTCCATTGGATCGGTCGGGCAGGGGTGACGACTGTGGCGATGGCGGCCCTGGACATCGCTACCTGGGATCTCATGGCCAAGGCCTGTGGAAAGCCCCTTTGGCAGTTACTGGGCGGTTGCAGGGAAGAGGTGCCTTCGTATAACACCGATGGCGGCTGGCTCTCCTGGTCGGAGGAAGAGCTGGTCAGGGATATGTCACGGATGATCGAGGAGGGTTTCCAGGGGGTGAAGATGAAGGTGGGGCAAAAGGATCCCTGGGCAGATCTGAAGCGGGTGGAGGTGGTGCGAAGGGCAATCGGGGACCATGTCCGTTTGATGGTGGATGTCAATCAGAAGTGGGACCTCCCAACGGCCATGACCTTTGGGAAGAAGTTAGAGGATTTTGACGTTTTCTGGCTGGAGGAGCCCCTGCATCCTGACGATATCAAGGGCCATGCAAGACTGGCCCAGGCGCTGAATACGCCCATCGCCCTCGGGGAGCACGTTTACACCAAGTATGCCTTCAGGGACTATATCGAGCAAGGGGCAGTGGAGATTGTACAGGCGGATGTGACCAGAGTGGGAGGGGTGACCGAGTTTATGACCGTTGCTTCCCTGGCGGAATCTAACAACTTGCTCATCAGTCCCCATGCGGGGGACTTAATGCAGGTCCACCAGCACCTGGTCTGTGCGACCCCCAATGCCCTCTTTCTTGAATACATCCCCTGGGGTCTGGATCTCTTCGTGGAGCCTGTTGTGGTGAGAAATGGCTATCTGCAGGCGCCCCAGGCCCCCGGGGCATCCACCGATATCAGGGAGGAGATGATCGAAAGATATCGAGTGGCGTAGGAAAAGGACCTACACCCCTTCCCCCTTCCCTTTTCGCTCAATCACCTCCTGCAGGATTCGGCGCATCTCCTCAATCCGGTAGGGCTTGGAGAGGACGCCCAGGAATCCATATTCCTGGTAATGAGAGAGGATTGGGTCCTGGGCGTATCCGGAGCAGACGATGGCCTTTACCTGGGGATGGATTTGGACCATCTGCTGGAGGGCCTCGTAGCCTCCCATGCCCGCGGGGACTGTGAGGTCCATGATCACGGCGGCAAAGGGGCGTTCCGACTCCCAAGCCTCCCGATAGAGTTGGATCGCCTCCGCCCCGTTCTTCGCTAAGGTTGGCTCATATCCCAAGTGAGACAGGGCATGCTTGGTCGCCACCCGGACTCCTTCCTGGTCATCCATGACCAGGATTCGTCCCTTTCCGCGAATCGGGACCTCCTCCTGGGGTTTGCTTTCTTCACCTCTCTCTTCTTCCCCTTGCGAAGAGACGGGGAGATAGAAGGTGAAGGCAGAGCCCTTGTCCATCTCCGAGGTTACGGTCAAATAGCCGCCATGGTTCTTGAGGATGGAATAGGAAGTGGAGAGACCCAGGCCAGAGGCCCCCGGCTTGGTGGTGAAAAAGGGGTCAAAAATCCGCGGAAGGCGTTCCGGAGGAATACCAAGCCCCTCGTCCCGGATGGAAACCGTCACATATCTTCCATCGGAGAGGGGGAGCAAGGTGTGGCCCTGGATCGTGACATTCCGGGCCTCGATGTGGATCTTCCCACCTTTGGGCATGGCCTGATCAGCGTTTAGCAAGAGATTGTGGATCACTTGGCTGATCTGGGTTTCATCGATATTGACCGGCCAGAGGTACTCCGGCAGCAAGAACTCGCACGAGGCTTTAGAGCCGACCAGGGCGAAGCGGGCCGCTTCCTTGACCAGGGATGGAAGAGACATGACTCTGCAAACTGGCGCTCCTCCCTTGGAGAAAGTCAGGAGCTGGTAGGTGAGACCGCGGGTCTGCAAACAAGCCCGCTCTGCCTCTTCCAGCTTTTGACCCAGAGGATCCTGGCTGCCCAGCTGGCTGGTCGCCAAAGAGAGGTTGCTGAGAACCGTGGTCAATAAGTTGTTGAAATCATGGGCGATGCCACCCGCCAAGGTGCTCAGAGATTCCAATTTGTCGGCCTTGAGTAGCTCTTGCTCCATTCGTTTTCGATCTATGAGATCTCGGGCTATGACGCATACCACATCTTTGCCGCCATAGGTGATCAAGTTCCCGCTGACCCAGACATCGAACAATGAGCCATCTCTGCGGCGGTATTCTCGCTCATAGGCATGAGAGTCTTTCAGAGAGACTATTTGTGAGAACTTGCGATCCACGTCTTCTCGATTGGCTGCGACGATATCGTAGAGGCTCAGCTTTAGCATCTCTTCCGAGGTGTAGCCAATCATTTTGTGGAAGGCGCCATTGGACTCAAGGATCTGTCGGGATCCTACATCCACCAGAAAGATCCCGTCCACAGACTGCTCCATCACCGCCCGATACCGCGCCTCGCTTTCCCGAAGGGCCTCCTCTGCTTGTTTGCGCTCGGTGAGGTCGCGGACGATGAAGCAGGCTACCTTCCTTCCGGCGAAGGTGATGACATTCGCATTGACCCACGCTTCTAACTGGGACCCGTCCTTTCTGTGAAACTGGCGTTCGTAAACCAGTGGATATTGGCTGGTGGTGACCATCGAGAACATCTCTTCGATATTCTCGCGGTCGGCTGCGGTGAAATCATAGGGGGTCAACCCTTGAATCTCCTCGGCCGTGTATCCGAGCATCCTGGCAAATGCGGGATTGGCCTCTAACAGGCGTTTGCTCTCTACATCCACCAGATAGATCCCATCCGGGGATTGCTCCATCACGGCGCGATAGCGGGCCTCACTCGCTTGAAGTGCCTTCTGGGCCTGATTGAGCTCGGTCAGGTCGCGAACCAGGATCAGAACCACCTTTCTTCCCCCGAAGGAGATGACGGAGGTGCTGACCCAGACTTCCAGGAGGAAGCCATCTTTTCTGCGGAAGGTTCGCTCGAAAGTGAAGGGGCCTTTTCCGGTGAGGACGTCCAGGAACCTTTGATCCATCTCATCCCGATCTGCCACCACGAAATCCGGTAAGGAGAGCCTCAGGATTTCCGGGTAAGTGTATCCGAGCATCCTCTGGAAGGCGGAGTTGCCCTCCATGATTCGTTTGTTCTCTACATCCACCAGATAGATCCCATCCGGGGATTGCTCCATCACGGCGCGATAGCGGGCCTCGCTCTCCCGCAGGATTTGCTGGGACCGTTTCTGCTCAGAGATGTCGCGCACCAGAGAACACATGATCTCTCCATCCCCGTAGAAGATCGTACTTCCTGTGGTCCATACATCCACCAGGGAGCCATCTTTTCTGCGGTATTTCCGCTCATGAGTGAAGGGTTGATTGCCCTTCAAATCCAGAATATGTTGGAATCTCCGATCGATGTCCTCTCGATCTGCGAAGACGAGGTCGTAGAGGGAAATCCCTACCAGTTCCTCCGAGGAGTAGCCGAGCATATGCTGGAGTGCCAGATTGGATTCGAGGACTCGTTTGGTCTTGACGTCAACCAAATAGATCCCGTCCGCCGATTGCTCCACCAGTGTCCGGTACCGGTTCTCACTCAGGCGAAGGGCTTCGTCCGATTGTTTTCGGGCCAATGCACTGGCGAGGACCTGTGCCACCACCTTCAGGATCTCGATGTCCTCTTCCGGCCACGATCTCTCTCTCCCAACCGAGTCGAATCCCAGGAATCCAATCGGGCGATTGCCAGAGACCAAGGGCACCGCCACGAGAGATTGGATATCTTGCGCCTGGAGGATTTCTTTTTCCGCATTTGCCTCTGGCGGGAGGTCGGTGACCCGAGGAACATGGATGGCCTCGAGCCGACGGATTCTCTCCGTCCACCAGGGAAATGCCTCCAGGGGGATGGCCTGAAGGTTCGATACTTGCCGCTCGATGCCCTCGGCACACCACTCGTGGGTGTTACCCATTCTGGTCTCGTCTTCTGAGAACAGGAAGAGATAACTCCGATCTGCCCTCTCCAATTCCCCTGTCCTCTGTAAGGCATCGCGGATTGCGTCATCGATTTCTTCGGCAGGCACGTTGAGAAAGTAGGTCGCAATGGTACTGACCTGCTTTTCGAATTCCAGGCGGCGTTGCAGTCTCTCTTCAGCCTTTCTGCGATCGGTGATATTGACCAGAAAGACCAACAGGCCGGGTCTGTGCTCCCAGGTGATGAGCGCCGAATTCATCTCCACCCAGGTAATTCCCCCGTCCTTGTTAATCAATCTAAGAGCATAGGGATATGAGAGGGTCTCGCCCGCTAATCTGCGTAGGTAGCGGTCCAATAGCATCTCTCTGTCGTCGGGGTGGATGAACTCCGCGAAGGGCCGGGAGATGAATTCGTCTCTGGAATAGCCTGAGACCTCCGAGGTCTTGGCATTGACGAATCTCAATATCCCATCTTGAATTACCAGGACAGCTTCATGGGCGTTCTCGGCCAAGAGACGATACTTCTCTTCCGAGGCCCGCAACTCTTGCTCGATCCGCATTCGCTCCATGGCATAACGCATAGCACGCACCAACGAATCCGTATCCAACTGGTCCTTGACCAGATAGTCCTGCGCTCCCAGCCGGAGGACCTGAACTGCCCATTCCTCGTCATAGGATCCCGTCAGTACGATGATTGGAACTCCTGCCGCTGCGGCATGAACTTGGGCTAGTGCGTCCAGTTCCAGATCGGAGGAGCCGGCCAGATCCAACAGAACGATGTCGACCTTTCCCGAAGATAGTCTTTTCAGCCCTGAGGAGAGGTTGTCGACCCATTCCAGATCCAAGAATGCACCCCTGGCCTCGGTCAAGGCCCTCTCTATCAGACGCGCGTCTGCCGGATTATGTTGGATGAGCAAGGTTTTGATGGGACTGCTTTCCATGGGTTCGATCCTTTGACAGCTTCATGATAATGAGGTCCAAACATATAGGGTCGGGGCAGGATGCGTCAAGAAATTTCCCATGTTTTTCATTGGGTTACCTGTTCAGGTAGTCTTGTTTTTTGTAAGTTCGCCAAGTCCTCCCCCCGGGAGCGGTGGGAAAGCTTATCCAACGGGATAAGGCCTAACGCAGCCAGTCTCTCTTTCCTGGGAATTCCCTGATCATCCCATCCTCTCAGCTCATAGTACTCCGGAAGCATCTTATCCAGGTCGGGAAGGGATTGCGCCGCAAAGCCGGTGCCACGGGCATGCGTGAGGAGGCGGGGCGGAAGCGTGTCATCTTGGCGGCGGATCCCCAATCGCACGTTGAAGAGGCGTTTTAGATTGAAGAGGCGCTCCCCCATGTGCATCAAATCCGTCATGTCCCAATTCCAATCCATGACCGCATTGACCCATTCGGCCAAAAGCTGCGGCCCTACGCCCGCCCGAAAGATAAACTTGCACATCCCGAGAGGGTTATAGACAGCCATATAGTTCTGCAGGTCATAACAGAGCTTGGCCTTTCCCTCCTGGCTGTGTGGATCCAATGGCTTGTCGTAGCCTAAATCGGGCACAGGCAGCCCGTAGCCGAGGAAATAGGAAAGCGACTCCAGGTGGCAGCCACCCCGATTGGCGGTGGCATAGTTGAGGGCCATGCAGGTGAAGGCCCGGGGGTCATGATAGGCAATCTCCAATCCTTTGGTATGAATGGCAAACTCCTGCGCTCCGTTCCCAATCTGCTCGGCGGCGGCCCTGACCCCGTCGGCCAAAAGATCGCCCAAGTCCTGCCGATGGGCGATGAGGTGGATGGTCTCGATGATGGCCCGGTGGTTGCCCCAGCCCAGATCAGGATCTTGGGGGGAGAATTGGGGCAAGATCCCTTTCTCCTTGGCCTCAATCGCGAAGGCAATGACGGAGGAAGTCGATATGGTATCCAGGCCATAGCGGTTGCAGAGCTCATTGGCGGCCATTATGCTCTCCAGATTGTCGTTGAGGCAGAGGGCCCCGAAGCCGGCGGCGGTTTCATATTCGGGCCCGTGCCCCTCCAGACCGGCATACTCTCCTTCCCTCAGCTGGATCTCTTTGCCGCAGCGAATCGGACAGGAAAAGCAGGTTCGGTGGCTCTTCAGCATCTCGGCCGCGATCACCTGGCCATTGGTCTTCTGTGCCCCCTCCTCCCAGCTTCCGGCCAGCCAATTCTGGATGGGCAGGTCCCCCCGGGATTCCACCAGGGGGACGCTCCCCGCCGTGCCGTAGGCGGAAAGATTCTTGGTCATCAACTTGATGGATTCGAGATTCTCGCGAATGCTTGCCCTGAGACGATCCGGATGGGCGACGGTCGGTTTATTGTCACCCTTGACCGCTACCGCCTTTAGATTCTTGCTGCCCATGAGCGCGCCCATCCCCCCGCGCCCGGCAGCCCGCGAATGGCGGTCGTCGAAGGTGATAGAAGCCATCCGCGAGAGATGGATGCCCGCCAGGCCGATCGCCCCCACCCGGGCCTCCCTGTCCGTTTCCCGACGCAGGGCCTCAGCCGTCTCAAAACAATCCAGGGTCCATATTTTAGAAGCAGGACGGATCTCCAATCCTTGGGAATGCAGAAACAGGTAGGACGGTTCCGGGGCTTTGCCTTTCAACACCAACCCGTCGAACCCGGTGCCCTTCAGCTCCGCCCCCCAGAATCCGCCCACCGTAGCTTCATTCCAAATGCCGGTCAGGGGAGATTTTCCCGCTACCGAAGCCTTGCAGGCCGAGGGAACGAAGGTCCCCGTAAGAAGGCCCCCCATGAAAATCAAAGGGCTCTCCGGGGCGAGGGGGTGAAGGTTGGGGTCGATTCCCTCATAGAGCATTCTTGCCGCCAAGCCACTTCCCAACAGGTAGTCTCGGACCTCTGCCGGCGAGATCTCCGCCACTTCCCAGGTCCTGGATGAAAGATCGCAGACGATTAGCTTTCCATGGTATCCATATGGCATCATTCACTCCTTCCGGGTGGGTGCCCCCAAAGCATGACAATGAGAAGGCGCCACTACCGGTTGCTATGATAGTAGAAAGGCAAAGCAGGTGTCAATGGGGGGCGCCATGATAAGAATTATCGGTCCAAGAATCGTATAGACAGGAAAAAAAGCCCATGATAGAAACCCGCCAGCAGGCGATCGTCCTTGGGAGGAGAGAGAATTGTGAAGATTGCCATCCTGATACCCGCTTACAATGCCGGCAGCGGGATTCGGGAGATCGTGCGTCAGTGCCTCGAAGTCAGCCCCAGGGTGGTGGTGGTGGATGACGGGTCTATGGATGATACGGGGTCTTGGGCCCGGCAGGCGGGGGCTGAGGTAGTCCGCCATCCTCGAAACCGCGGAAAGGGGGCCGCTCTGCGCACGGGCTTCGATATCCTTCTGGAGGAGGGCAGCTGGGATGCGATCCTCACCCTGGATGCGGACGGTCAGCACGACCCGTTGGACATTCCGGGATTCCTGGAGGCCGCAAAAGAGGGCAGGGCAGGGATCCTGATCGGCTCGCGGCGGGCACATATGAGGGGCATGAGGAAGATCCGGCGGATCTTCAATCAGCTCTCTACCTGGTGTATCGCCGGCCTCTGCCGGCAGGACATCGAAGATACCCAGAGCGGATACCGACTGATTCGGACCGATCTTCTGCGAAGGATCCGCCCCGAGGGAAAGCGATTCGAGCTGGAGGCAGATCTCTTGATCCAGGCTTCCCGGGCCGGCTTTTCGATCGTCAGCATCCCGATCTCGGCCCCATTCGTCGATGGCCTGCTTACAAGCCATTATTGGCCCTTTCGGGATAGCTTTCTGATTGGGTTCCTCATCCTTCGCCGTTTTCTCGGGAGATGAGATGATTTCTGGCATGATACGGACCCTGCAGGCAGGATTCTTACAGCACCCAGTCGGTTCCTTCTTGATCCTTCATGGCCTGGGTGGGAGGACGGCTTCGATCCTGGCTGCCCGATTGGCGGGATTCAACATGGCCCTGTACCTGCCCCTGGCCATTTTGCTGGATATGATCCAGGTCCCCCTCTTTTTCCTGCTCTATGAGGGAAGCGGCAAGAGGGTCCTCTTTCTGAAAAGGATGGGAGAATGGTTCCAAAGAAAAAGAGAGGGATGGGCCGGTTCCCCCTTTCATCAGCGGTTGATCCTCCTGGGGCAGTTGGGAGTGGTGGTCATGACCCTCCTGCCGATCAAGGGGGGCGGGATGTGGAGTGGAGTGCTCCTGGCTCATTTGTTGAGGCTGGACCGAAGACGATCTTACCTTCTGCTCCTGGCAGGAAGCGTTCTGGGAGGACTGCTCCTCGTGGGTTTTTCGGACCTCATACTACGGTTCTGGCATCTCCTCCAGCGAGGATGACGAAAGAGGGGAGGCTCCGATTTCCTCTGCCTTCCTTTTGGCTTGATTTCTTGTTCCTGCCGTGATATCAAAACAGATAGATGTTGAATGATTCTCTGCAGGTCCGCTAAGGCTAAGAGGGAACCCTGTTAGATTCAGGGACGGGCCCGCCGCTGTAACCGGGGACGAAATCCGCAGGAAGGCCACTGATCCCCTTGGATGGGATTGGGAAGGCGCGGAGAGTAGAAAGATCCGGAAGCCAGAAGACCTGCCTGCAGAGTAGAAATGACCGCAATCCCGGGGCCGGATTGTCAATATCGGTCAGGGGATAAAAGAGGGAATCCCCAAGCCCATTGGGCCTGGGGATTTTTGTTTTTTCAGGGGTTGTCATCAAACCTATTCATCTTGGGCACAGCTGGAGGGAAGAGGGAGAAAAGCCCTCGCCGCCCCGCGACTGTAATCGGGACGAAATCCGCAGGATGGCCACTGATCCCCTTGGATGGGATTGGGAAGGCGCGGAGAGTAGGAAGAACGAAAGCCAGGAGACCTCGACTGTGCCTCACAACTACTCGATCCCCGAGGGGGGAGGAGGACTCATCGAATGAAGAAATGGTTTGCTGCCGTGTCCTCGATCTGGCTCCTATTTGCACCCCAGGACTTATGGGCAGAGGAGCCAGGGGAGGTGGAAGAGCTGGAAGAGGTGGTGGTGACGGCCACACGGCTGGAGGAACCCCTCAAGGAGGTGGCCAGCTCGGTGACGGTGATCTCCAGGGAGGAGGTGGAGGAGAAGCAACAGGCGACGATCTCCGAGGCGATCCGCTCCGTCCCCGGGCTGGATGTGGTACAGGGAGGAGGCCCGGGAATGATGGCCCAGGTGTTCATTCGGGGGGCTGGGGACGGCCAGACGCTGGTCATGATGGATGGAATCGAATTGAATGATCCCGTCTCCTTCAACCGCTCCTATGACTTTGCGTATTTGACTACCGATAACATCGAACGAATAGAGGTGGTCCGGGGCCCGCAGAGCACTCTGTACGGCTCCGATGCCGCCGGGGGCGTGATCAACATCATCACCAGGAAGGGCGAAGGGCCATTCAAAGCAACCCTTGCGGGCGAGGCCGGAACCTATCAGACCTATCTGACCCGGGCAAACCTCAGTGGGGGAACCCAGCAGTTTCACTATTCTCTGGGGGGCACCTATGTGAATTCGGACGGGATCTCTGCTGCCAAGGAAAAGGGCTACACCCTTTCCGGGGAGAGGTATCGGAATCCGGAGAAGGACGGATATCGGAACAGCACCGTCACGGGAAGGGCAGGGTGGACGCCGATTCCCTCATTGGATTGCGAGCTCATTCTCCGCTACCTCGACGGCCGATCCGACCTCGATAATCATGGAGGTCAAGGGGGAGATGACCCCAACGCCCGGCAGGATGTGGAGCAGTTTTTCTCGCGGCTGCAGGGCCGCCTATCATTATTCGGCGGTTTCTGGGAGCAGAAGCTGGGCGTTTCTCTTTCCAATCAGGATCGGGATTATCGCAATGATGAGGATGCCGATCATCCGACGGAGTCGGAAGAGGCCTCCTATGATGGCCGCATCACCAAATTGGACTGGCAGAATAATCTCTACCTCCATCCAACCAACACCCTCACTGTCGGCCTGGAATACGAAGTCGAGAAAGGGCGAAGCGGCTATTCCTCCCAGGCCTTCGGCTTTTCCTTCACAAGCTCCCTCGAGGAGAAGAAGGCCACTACCCGCAGCGCCTACTTGCAGGATGAGGTGAGGCTGAAAGATCTCTTCTTTCTCACCGCGGGAATCCGACTGGATGACCATGGCCAGTTTGGATCGCAGACCACCTGGCGCCTCGCCCCGGCCATTCTCGTTCAGAAGACGAAGACCAAGATCAAGGGGAGCTGGGGCACAGGGTTCAAGGCCCCCACCCTGTATCAGCTCTACGACCCTCAGTATGGAGATAAAGATCTTAACCCGGAGAAAAGCAAGGGCTGGGATGTGGGGGTGGAGCAGGACCTCTTCGGGCAGATCCTTTCCTTGGGGGCCACCTACTTTTACAATCACTTCGAAGACCTGATCGAGTTCGATGCGGGAATCAATCGGTTTGCCAATGTCGCGAAGGTGGAAACCAAAGGAGTGGAATTGTTTGCCGCAGTCCGGCCGATCCCAGACCTGGCAATTCGGGGGACCTTTACCAGGACCGATGCTGAGGATGAAAAGACCGGGCTGACGCTGGTGCGGAGGCCAAGAAACAAGTGGAGCCTGGAAATGAACTACCATTTCTGGAAGGGGGCAAACCTGAATCTGGCGTATCGATATGTGGGGGAGCGATTTGATTACGACTATAGCACCTTCCCTCCCACCCGGGTGAAGCTCTCCCAATATGCCCTGGTCAACCTGGCTGCGTCGTACGACGTCACGCCCCGTTTCCAAATCTTCGGCCGGGTGGAAAACCTCGTCAATGAAGACTATGAGGAGGTCTTGGGTTACGGGACCTCAGGAAGATCGGTTTTTGGAGGCCTGAAGCTCTCCTTTTGATAAGAGGATCATTCCGGATGCCGCGGATTCGCAAATTCAAACAACTATACAAGCAATGGATTCCATGGATCCTTTTGGTGGTCGTTTTTGGCCTGAGTTTCTCGGCGAGATCGCTCCTTTCGGCAGGGGGGATGGCAGGCCCGATCCGCCACGAGGCTTTGCCATTCGAGCGGTCCATGACCCATCCCCCCCAGCGGATCGTCTCCCTGGCCCCCTCGGTCACTGAGGTGCTCTTCGCCTTGGACTTGGGAGAGAAGGTGGTGGGGGTGACAAGCCATTGCCGCTACCCTCCATCGGCCCTCAGCAAGGAAAAGGTGGGTGACTATTATCAGCCTGCCTATGAGACCATCCTGTCGTTGCGGCCCGATCTGGTCGTCCTGTTGCCGGAGCATGAGGAAGCGGAGCGATATCTCTCTTCCCTCGGGGTGAGCACCCTGAGGGTGGATCACTTCAGCATCCAGGGGGTCTTGGACTCCGTCCTCCTGATCGGCAGGATTTGTGGAGCCGAGGTCCTGGCCCAGCAGATGTTGAAGGATATCCAAGGGAGGATGGGAGTCATCCAGCAAAAGGCAGCCAACCTCGACCGCCCGCGGGTGATGGTCTCGGTGGGGAGAAACATGGGCCCAAGGGTCATCAAGGATATCTATATCTGCGGTCAGGACGGATTCTATAGCGAGATGATCGAGTTGGCCGGGGGAAAGAATGCCTATGGGGGAGGGGAGATGAAATTTCCCATCATCTCGGGAGAGGGCATCGTGCGCCTCAATCCTCAAGTCATCCTCGATGTGGTACCTGACCTGGCGGAGTCGGGATGGAAGGAGGAGGATGTAGTGGGACAATGGGGCCAGCTCTCGGGAGTGGATGCCGTGGCCCATAAGCGGGTATACGTGCTCTCCCATAATTACGCGGTGGTCCCCGGGCCTCGATTCATCCTGATCTTGGAGGATATGGCGAGGCGAATCCATCCTGAGATCTCGGGGGGATGAGGATGGGGGATCCGATCATCCGGGTGCTGGATTACTCCCTCCAACTGGGAGGACGGACCATCCTGAAGGACGTCTCCCTCACCGTGGAAAAGGGGGATTATCTCTGCATCATAGGCCCCAATGGGGCAGGGAAGACCACCCTGCTCAAGTGCCTGGATGGCATCTACCGGAAAGGGGAGGGCAAGATCGAGATCAAGGGGAGGCCGCTGAAGAGCTACTCCCAGAAAGAGTTGGCCAAGCTGGTCAGTTATGTGCCTCAGGCCGATGGCGCTTCCTTTCCCTTTACGGTGAAGGAATTCGTTCTGATGGGTCGATATCCCTATCTGAGCCCCTTTTCTCCGCTTAGCCGGCTGGATAAAGAGGCAACCTTCGCGGCCCTGGAGGCCACGGGGACCATGGAGTTCGCAGATCGCTATCTGGATACCTTGAGCGGGGGAGAGCGGCAAAAGGTCTTCATCGCTGCCGCCCTGTCCCAGGGGGCGGAGATGATCCTGCTCGATGAGCCCACCGCCTTTTTGGATCCCAAGCATGAAGAGGAGATCTGCCGGATCCTGGCCCGGACCAATCGAGAATTCGCCTCCACCATCATCTCAGTCACCCACGACGTCAATCAGGCGATCCTGCTGAGTCGACGGATCGTGGCCTTGAAGCAGGGATCGGTAGTTTTCTGCGGCCCTTCCCAGGAGATCGTCGAGCCGGGGATTTTGGAGCAGCTCTATGAAAGGTCCTTCCGATTCCTGACGCATCCGGAGACGGGGAGGCCTTTTGTCTTGCCCGAGTTGAGCCTATGAAGGATACCGACAGACGTCAAAGCTCCCGCAAAATCATTCTGACGGCTGCGATCCTCTTCTCGCTGGCCATTGCCCTCATCGTTCCTTTTGTGGGCATGAAGACCATAGGCCTCCAGTCCCTCTTGCATCCTCCGCCCGGGAGTTCCGAGCCCTTCATTTTCTGGAACATTCGAATTCCCCGCCTCTTGGCCTCCTTCACGGCCGGAGCAGCACTGGCCATCAGCGGGATGACCTTCCAGGCCATGTTTCGTAATCCCTTGGCCACCCCCTTCACCCTGGGTGTGGCCAGCGGTGCCTCTTTAGGCGCAGCCCTCTATGTCCGCCTCGGGCTCTCTTTTTCCCTCTTCGGGGTGTCTGGCCTCTCCCTTTTTGCCTTTCTGGGGGCGATCCTCTCCATCGGGCTGGTTTACGGCCTGAGCCGGATGAAGAGGAGCTTTCCTACGGCGACGATGCTTCTGGCGGGAGTTGCGGTCAGCTTCCTGTTCTCCAGCCTGATCCTCTTCATTCAGTATATCAGCGGCTTCATCCATTCTTTTCGCATCGTACGATGGCTCATGGGCAGCCTGGAGAACATAGGCTACCAGTCGGTCTTCGAGATGCTGCCCTTCGTGGTCAGTGGGGCCTTTATGGTCCTTTTGCTGGGCCGGGAGCTCAATCTGTTGTTGACGGGTGAGGAAATCGCCCATAGCCGGGGGGTGGATGTCAAGGCGGTAAAGAAAACCCTCTTCTTTGCCACCTCCCTGATGGTGGGTGGGGTGGTCGCCATCTGCGGGCCCATTGGATTTGTGGGGATGATGGTGCCTCACATCTGCCGGCTGATCGTGGGAGCGGATCACCGATGGCTGGCTCCGATGATCCTCCTCTTCGGCGGGGCCTTCCTGGCCATCTGCGACACCCTCTCCCGGACCCTCATCGCCCCTGCGGAGATACCGGTAGGAGTCATAACTGCCCTTTTGGGTGCGCCTTTCTTCCTGTGGTTGCTGCTGCGGGGGGAAAGCGAGAAGGGTCTGCTTTAGATCCCTGTAAGTCCGATGGAGGGCCACAACAAGGGTCATTTTTTCCTTGACAGGGGAAGAAGGTCATGCTAATTGCTGTTTGTCTTTTTGAGAGAGCGAATTCCCCTAATGGAAGGGGAGCTTGGCCAAAAGGAACGAGAGGAAGAAGCGGGTCGTTTTGTAGGACTTTTTCCCCACGAAGGGGAGACCTGGCCCATCGGGCTGGGGAAAAGAAGCAAGCAACAAGAAGCAGGCAAAAAGAGAAGTTCGTCGACAATCAAGAGCCACGAAGGCCTTTCAATGGATCAGTAGATCCAGCTTTCGTGGCTTTTTCTACTTGCGACCGCGTTGCGGTCTTTCATCTAACATGGGGGTGAAGAAATGGGAGTGATCAAACTCCTGGTCAAGGGAGGGGTGATGATGATCCCCCTCCTGGTTTGTTCGGTCATTTCCGTGACCATCATCATCGAGCGTTTTCTCTACTGGTACCGGATTCGGTCGAGGGATTTGCCGGAGAGGATGCTCCAGGAAGTGGAGAAGCTCCAGCTCCCGAGTGCCCTCGAGTTGGCGAAGGGAGCGAGGGACCCGATCCTCAAGGTATTGGCAGTGGGGATCGAGCATAGCAATCCATCCTCCGGAGAGGCCATGGAGGCGGCTGCCCTGGCGGAGATCCCACGGATGAAGCAGTACCTCCCGGCCCTGGATACCATCGTCACCCTGGCTCCGCTGCTGGGCCTTCTGGGAACCATTACCGGCATGATCAGCTCCTTCGGCATCATGTCTTTGGCCGGGATTGGGCAGCCCCATGCCATCACCGGAGGAATCGCGGAGGCCCTCATCGCCACCGCGACCGGACTTTCGGTGGCGATTTTCACCCTCATTCCCTTCAACTACTTCCAGAGCAAAAGTGAGCGTAGGATCGAGGAGATCGAGACCTATGCCTCCCGGTTAGAGCTTTTGCTCAAGCGCAAGACGGAGCCGCCCAGCCATGCAAATTAGGCGACCCATGGGCAGGAAGGCTCGCATCGAGATCGTCCCCATGATCGATACCATCTTCTTCCTCCTGGTTTTCTTCATGATCGCCACCTTGTCCATGAGCAAACAGCAAGGCCTCCCGGTCAACCTCCCTCGGGCCGCCACCGGCGAGAGGGAAATCCGGGAGAACGTCACCTTGACGCTCACCCAGGAGGAGAGGCTTTACTATAACAAGAAGGAGATCGCCCTTTCGCAATTGGGGCCTCAGTTGAAGGCCGACCTTCAGGGAAATCCCAAACTGCTGGTGATCATAAACGCCGATACAGATGTCCTGCATGGCCGGGTGGTGGAGGTGATGGATGAGGTCAAGGGCCTGGGGGTCTCGCGGATGGCGATTGCCACCCAGTTGAAAGGGGAGCGATGAGGCGCGAAAGCCCTCTTACCTATTCCTTCGGCATCTCCCTCCTCTTCCATATCGGGTTGGTGGTGGCCATTTCCCTCTGGATGAGAGGGTTGCCCGGCGTCGATCTTTCGGTGAAGAGCTATATCGAATTGAGCAGCGAAAAGCCGGAAAAGCCTCCCCCGGAGAAGGCGACTCCCTCACCGAAGCCAGAGAAGGTGCTTCCCAAAGAGATCGCCCCCCCCAAGCTGATCGATAAGGGAGATCTATCCGCCACGGCCGAGATCGAGGACCTGGAAAAGGTGCTTTCCCGCCTTCCTGGCGACCTGAAGATCGAAGAGGGGACCCCTTTTGCTTTCATGGCTCCCTCCCCTTCCTCACCCCCTTCTCCGGGCACCCCCAAGTCGGGTTTTGGCCCGTCGGAGATCAAGGCCTTCGGGCAGCCTATTGCCGGAGAGAATCCCTCCCCGGGAGGTGGAGGTCAGGCGACCCGCGGGAGTGAGGCAGGGGCAGGGGTCCTCTCGGTAGCCGGCGATGTCGCGGTGCTCCCTGGGGGAGGGACTCAGGGGGGAGGCGGCGGCACGGCCGAGAGGGGACTGGGCATGGGGAGTCGGGGACTCTCTGTCCTCACCCCGGGAGGAGGGGGTGTGCCGGACTCCCAGGGGGTCCATGCCACCAGCGGGGTCTTCTCGCCCACCCGTCCGGTGGGGATTCGCAGAATCATGCCCTCTTATCCTCAGAGTGCCCGATTAGCCGGCAGCGAAGGGGTCAGCTTGCTAAAGGTGGAGGTACTCGCGGATGGGTCGGTAGGAAGGGTTTCGGTGGAGAAGTCTTCCGGGAATCTCGAGCTGGACCGCGCGGCGAAGGCCGCAGTCTCCCAGTGGCATTTCGCGCCTGCCCGCCAGGGAGAGAAGCGGGTCAAGGCCTGGGTGATGATCCCGATTCGTTTTCGATTGACCGGCGGATAGGCCAGGGCCACCTTCGGAAAACGGTGCTGCCGCCTCTGAGAGCTATGAGCAATCCGCAAATCCCTGCACTTCGCGAGGAGAATGATCAGAAAGGAGTGAAGTGAAGATGAAACATGTAAACGGAGTGAGTCCCTGGATCGTTATTTCCCTCTTTTTCCTGTTGCAGCTTGCAGGGACGGCGATCCCATTGGGGAAGGCCTGGGCGGCCGGAGAGGAGATGCCGACCTTTGAGATGGATGAGGTGACGGTATCCGATACCAAGATCACCAAGCCGGTCTTGGTCCAGGAGGTGAAGCCAGAGTACCCAATGGGGGCGCGAAAAGCAGGCATCCAGGGAACAGCTCAGCTGAAAATCCAGGTTCTGCCCAGTGGCTCGGTAGGGGAGGTCCAACTGGCCCAGTCAGCGGGAGACGCGTCCCTGGACCAGGCTGCCCAGAAGGCGGTGAAGGAGTGGAAGTTCAAACCCGGCCTCAGCGGAAGCAAGCCGATCATGGTCTGGATGACCGTGCCCGTCAAGTTCGAACTGATCAAAGAATAGGGAAATGGAAAGAACCCCTCCTTCCCATATCTGTTCCGTCCTCCTGATCCTGATCCTGCTGGTGCCATGGGCGGCGCTTGTTGCAGGAACAGACCCAGACGAGGCCCGGCGTTGGATGGCGGAGGGGGAAAAGGAATTCTTGGGCATGACCTGCCGAGGTTTGGAGAAGGCAATCGAATGCTTTCAGAAAGCCCTGGTGCTGCAGCCGGATTCCCCCTCAGCCCAGGCCTGGCTGGGTCGGGCGTATGGGCATTTGGGGGCCCTCCTCCAGCGGGAAGGAGAGAAAGGGGAGGACCTTCTCCGTCAAGGGATGAGGCATACCCGAAAGGCCTACGAACTGTCTCCCAAGTCGATCCATGGTTGCCTGGCCATGGCCGATCTCCTCCTCCTCGCCTCCAATTTCTCCGAGGCAAAGAAGATGGCGGATGCGGCCCGCCGAATCGATCCTGAGGATCCTTGGGCAGCCTATTTCCTTTGGATGGCCTCCGATCCGGAAAACCCTGAAGGCCCCCTGCTGCAAAAGGCACTAAGATTCAGGCCCGTTATCCCTCTGATCTTTCTGGAGCAAGGGCATGCCTTCCGGCGCCAAGGAAATCTGGAGAAGGCCAAGCAGGCCTATCGGCAGGCTGCCCAGCATTCTCCCCCGCTGGCACAAGCCTATTTTGCTCTGGCCTCCTTGTCGGAAGAGGAAGGAGATGCCGAAAGGGCGATCCTGCAGTATCAAGAGGGATTGAAGATCGAGGATCGCCTGAGTGGGCCCCACAAAGCCTTGGCTCAGCTCTTGCGGGAAAAGGGCAGAGATCAGGAGGCCATCCTAGCTTATCAAAAGGCGATCGACCTGAATCCAAAGGACTTTGACGCCCACCTCGGTTTGGGCCAAGCCTATCGGGCACAAAGAGGCTACCAAGAGGCCCTTGCGGCCTTCCGTCAAGCTTTAGCCCTGAATCCCCAGCTTCCCGAGGCCTATCACGGGATGGGCGAGATCAATCAGCGGCAGGGAAAGATCGAGGAGGCCATCTCCGATTACGAAAAGGCCATCCGACTCGACCCAAATCGAGCGCAGGAACATCTGGAGCTGGGCCGCTTGTATGAGGCCTCCGGGGCCAGGAAGAAGGCGATAGCAGCCTACGAAAAGGCATTGGCCCTACAAGTGGGATCTGCCGACTTACGTTACCGGCTGGGGGTTCTCTACTACCAAGAAGGGCAGATGGAATCTGCGGGCGCCCATCTTTTGACCGCCACCCAAATGGACCCCAGACTCGCTGCCGCTCATCATGGGCTGGGAGAAATCCATCAACGGCAGAAGAAGTGGGAGGAGGCCAATAGATCCTACCTCAGGGCCCTGGAGATCGACCCCACCCTGGCCTCGGCCCACGTCCACCTCGGGGAGATCGGCCAGATCCAGGGCAATCCGGGTCAGGCGGTTTGCCACTATCAGAAAGCGATCGATCTGGGGTTGAATTTGCCCTTCTTGTACGAAGAAGTTGGACTGCTCCAGTATCAACAGGGAAAACGGTCGGAAGCGGAGGAGGCCCTGAAGAAGGCTAAGGATCTGGGATCTCGGCGGGCCGCCGTGTATAACGTCTTGGGGGAGATCTCCCAGGGCAAGGGAGCGTGGGAGGAGGCCTCCTCCGCCTATTTGCAGGCCATCGCCTTGGATCCGAATCTGGCTTCGGCCCATGCCAACTTGGGCAACATATATTTCCAACGCGAAGAGACGGAAAAGGCGATCCATGAATACGAGCAGGCCCTGGCGAAGGATCCCAGACTGGCTCAAATCCATTACAATCTGGCCCTGCTCCTGCTGAAGCAACAGAGGCAGCAGGAGGCCCTCCAGCATCTGGAAAAGGCCGTCATCCTTGAACCCCGGTTCGCCACCGCGCATGCCGCCCTGGGCGACATCTACTGGCAGCAAGAAAATTGGGACCAGGCATTGGAGTCCTATGAGAAAGCAGCGAGCCAGGACCCGAACCTGAAGGAAGCCGTGCGATCCCGCATGGCTGAGGCATGGGGTAGGAAGGGCCAGGAGCACTGGAGAGCGGGAGAGGAAGATTTGGCGCTGGGGGATTTCGAAAAGGCCCTCTCCTTGGTGCCCGGCCGAGTAAGCGATCTGAAGGCAATGGCCCAGATCTGCTACCAGCAAGGGAGAGGGGAGGAGGCGGAGAGGTATCTCACCTCCGCCCTCGCATCCGATCCGCAATGGGGCGAGGGCTGGTCTGGCGCTGGCCGATATCTGTTTGAAACAGGGAAAGAAGAAGGAGGCCATGGGCAGCCTGGAAAAGGCGGCATCTCTCTTCCCCCAGCGAGCCGACCTGCGCCATCACCTGGGGGTCCTCTATCAGGGAGAGGGACAGATAGACAGGGCAGCCTCAGAGCTGGGGAAGGCGGTGGAGTTAGATCCCAGGCTATCGGCATCTTGGGTCGCCCTGGGAGACATCCATCGATCTCAACGGAACTGGCAGGGGGCGATCCGGGACTACGAGATGGCAATTAGCCAGGATCCGGGTCTTGCTCAAATCCCTGGAGGACAGCCTGTTTGAGGCCTATTCCCAGGTGGGCCTGTCGCTCCATGGGCAGGGAAAGGCAAGCGAGGCCGAAGGGTATTATCTCAAGGCCCTCGCCTTAGGACGGCAGCAGCCGGCCCTCTGGTACAACCTGGGCAATCTCTATCGAGAGAGGGGCGAGTTGGAGAAGGCTGAGGCGGCCTATCGCTCGGCCCTCAAGGCCGATGCGGGGTGGGCAAGGGCCCATGTGGGACTGGCCCTTGTCGCAGAGGCCCAGAAGAACTGGCCAGGCGCCCTCACGGAGTGGAAACTCTATCTGGAGGCGGAACCCCAGTCCGACCTGGCCGCTCAGATCAGGGAGCGGATCGAAAAGATCTCCTCTGCCCTGAATCGAGCAGAAAAAAAGGTTGAGGTCAAGCCCATGCGGTAAGAAGGTGGCACGAAAAGCGGATAAAGGAGGTGATAAAAAAGGTGCGGAGAAGGGAGAGTTCGAGGCCCCCCTCCTCCGCCGGTGCTCAAGGTCCAAGCGATGAGCCCTTACTTTATTTTGTAGCAGGGTAAGGGCCAACGGTCAAGGGAATTTTGTCAAGGGAATTTTGGAAAGAGAGGGGAGCGATGAAACGATTGGCCCTTACCGTTTTCTTCTTCTTTCTCGGTTTTTCAGTGGGAGGTCAACTCGCCCTCGCCCAGGAGGCAGAGAAGAAGGAAGCGGAGTTCGAGTTAGATGAGGTGGTGGTGACTGCCACCAAGACCCCCATCACTGTCCGGGAGGCGCCCGCCAGTGTATCCGTGGTGACCTCCGAGGACCTAGAGATGAAGAATGTCAAAGATCTGGATGCCGCCTTGAAGAATGAAGTGGGGGTGTTCGATCGCCGCGGAAAAGGAATGACTGAGACCGTCACCAATGTACAAATGCGGGGATTTACCGGGACAGAGCGTACCCTCGTCCTTTTCGATGGGCAGACCCTGAACACGGGCTATACCGGCGCGGTGAACTGGAATGTGCTGCCGGTAGAAGATGTGGAGAGGGTGGAGATCGTGCGGGGTCCATTCTCCTCGCTCTATGGCCGTTATGCCATGGGAGGGGTGATCAATGTCATCCCTAAGGTTCCCCAGAAACTGGAGATCAGGGCCAAGGCGGGCTATGGGACGGACGATACCACCCATTACTTTCTGAGCGTGGGGGATCGGTTTTTGGATCGCATCAGCCTTTATCTGGCCTACGATCAGAGATCTACCAACGGCTATCCCACGGAGATGGTCACCAAGGCTGCCACAGCGGGAACGAGCACGATTCCGGTGGAGCCCCCAACCCAGATCAAGGACAAGTATGGCAATCATGTCTACCTGATCGGAGACAAGGGAGATAACACGTGGGATCAGGAGACCTTCAGCCTGAGAGGGCTCTGGGACATTACTCCGAGCACCCAACTATCCCTCGGGTATATCCACGGCTGGTATCGATATGGCTACGACAAATACCATGTAGATCTGAAGAGGGCCGACGGGACCAAGATCGACGAAGGGTCTGTCTATTTTGGGAATGACGGCGAGGATCTACGATTCACGGTCGCCCCCTATAACTTCATCAATGGCGCTGGGGCACGGACCACGGAGATCTACAATGCCTCGGTGGAGCAGAAATTTTGGGAAAAGGGCCGGGTCAGACTCAGCATGGGGCTCACCGATGAGCCCGACAACTGGTACACCCTTCCCAGGGCCGGGGCTACCTTCGACGATGGCGGGCCGGGGACGGTGAGTGAATCGCCCAATCGACTGTTCCAGACGGAGCTGCAATCGGACATCCCGGTAGGAAAGCAAAATCTCCTCACCGCCGGTGTCTCTTATAATTACGATGCCGTCAGAAATAGAGAGTGGCTCTTGGAGGACTGGGACCACAAGACGTCCAAGACCGATCTCCTATCCAAGGCTGAGGGAAAAGACGAGATTTGGGGATTCTACCTCCAAGATAAGATCGATTTTCCACCCAATTTTACGATCTATGTCGGAGGCCGGTATGACCTATGGAAGGCCTATGATGGGAAATCTGAGGATCCCAATGTTTCCGAGAATTTCGCCAGCAACCGGGTGGGATCGTTCTGCCCCAAACTGTCGATCCTCTTTCACCCTTTCTTTGACCCGGTAGATACCATCTTTCGATTTGCCGCGGGCAAGGCCTTCCGCTACCCCACCGTGTATGAACTCTATCGGACCTGGCGTTCCACCTCCGGATCTGTCTATGGGTCGAATCCCGATCTCAAGCCGGAGACCACCAAATCCTGGGAGATTGGTGCCGATACCACTCTCTGGAAGCGCCTCAATCTGAGACTGACCTATTTCGAGAATTACATCGATGACCTGATCTACAATGCGACCGTCTCCGATGTGCCCTATGTCGTTCGTAAGGAGAATGCAGCCAGGGGATTGACCCGGGGGGTGGAGGCCGAGGTCCGGGTTCGGGCTGCCTCGTTCTTGGACCTTTTTGCTAATGGGACCTATCTGAACGCCAAAATCATCGATAACCCGGGCAATCCCGACTCCGAAAACAAGCAGGTTCCCTATGTACCACGCCACATGGCCAACCTGGGCCTGGACTTCCATTACGGGCCGGTGAAGGCCAACTTCGTTGGCCACTATGCCAGCAAGGTCTTCACCACCGACGATAACTCGGATAAGCACGATGGGGTTCCGGGGAGCTGGGACCCCTACTGGGTTTGGGACTTCAAGGTCGGTTGGGACTTCACGAAGTATAGCAACATCTCCTTCTCTGTGGACAACGTGTTCGACCGCGAATACTACCAGTCCTATCTGGCCCCGGAGAGGAAGTTCTTTGTGGAGCTGACCCTGAGATACTGATGATACGAGTCAGCCGGCTGAGCTATCGTTATCCAGGGGCCTCAACCCGCGCCCTGGAGGAAATCGATCTTGAGATCAAAGAGGGAGAAGCCGTAATCATCACCGGAGAGACAGGAGCGGGGAAATCGACCCTCATCTATGCCCTGAATGGACTGATTCCGCATGTGCTCGCAGGTCAGAGGGAGGGTGCGGTGGAGGTGGATGGGGTCGACCCGGCTGGACTCTCGGTCCAGGAGATGGCTCAGCGGGTGGGGATCGTCTTTCAAAACCCCGAACATCAGATTTTCATGCTCCGGGTTTGGGACGATGTCGCGTTTGGTTGCCTCAATCGGGGCTATGCGGAAGCGATGGTGGAACAAAAGGTAACAGAGGCCTTGCACCTCATGGGCCTTTGGGAGATGAGAAGTCGGGAGGTTTTCAAGCTCTCTGGGGGTCAAAAACAAAGGTTGGCCATCGCGGGATCTTATGCGGTAGGTCCCAATATATTCCTCTTCGAGGAACCGCTCACCGATTTGGATGAGCAGGGAAGGTTGGCCTTCCTGGATATGATGGGTACCCTCAAGGCCCAAGGCCATACCTTGATCATCGCCGAGCATCAGGTTGAGGCACTGCAATCCCGGGCGGATCGGATCGTTTGCTTGGAGCGGGGGAGGATTGCCTGGGAAAAGAAAAACCCATTCCCCCCCGCTCATCCTTTCTTCTCCCTCCGAAAGGAGCAGAAGGCTCATCTTATGGGGCCTTCCGCTCCCCCGCTCATCCATCTACAGGATGTGGATGTGACCTACAAGGATGGCACTTCAGGCCTGCAGAACATCTGTCTCTCCCTTCAGAGAGGGGAGATGGCCGCCATTTGTGGACTGAACGGCAGCGGTAAGACGACCTTGCTCAAGGCGATCATGGGAATCCTTCCGGTTTCCGGAGGAAAGATCGAGGTATTGGGGAAGAAGGCGAATTTCAAGCAGCTGGTGGGCCAGGTGGCCTACCTCTTTCAGAACCCGGACGATCAGCTCTTTGCCGAGACCGTAGAAGAGGAACTGGCGTTCGGCCCGCGGAACCTGGGCAAGAACGGTACGGGCCTGGAGGCCTATTTGGATTTATTCAAGTTACAAGATCTTCGCCAGCGCCATCCTTTGACCCTCTCCCGGGGGGAGCGTCAGAGGTTGGCTGTGGCCTCTCTCCTCATCATGGAGCCCCGAATCCTCCTTTTGGATGAGCCCACTACTGGATTGGATCGATCCAGTTGGACACAGTTGATGGAGGGGATCGAGGCCATGCATCAAAAAGGGGGGACCGTCCTCTTTGCTTCCCACCATGAAGAGGTGGTAGATCGCTATGCCCATCGGCTGATTCGGCTGGACAAGGGTGAGGTGGTGAATGATCAGATATTATGATCGCCGGACCTTTTTCCACGATCTGGATGCCCGGGTGAAGATCCTTTGGAGCCTGGGGCTCTCCCTCCTCACCGTGTTGGCGAAGGAACCCTGGATGCTTTTCGCATTCTTCCTCGTAGCGGTCCTTCCCTTGCTCTGGGTGGGCCCCCCTCTGGTGCGGACGAAGACATTCTGGATCTTGATGGCCAGTATCGTCCTCGGAACCATGATTTCTCAGGGCTTCTTCTACTATTTTCGACCTCGCACGGCCCTCTTTACCTTCCTTCGCGAGGACTTTCCCTTTCTGGGGAGACTTACCGGAGGGATTCGGTTGTATCGTGAGGGCCTCGTTTATGGGGCAGTGCAGTCCCTGCGGATGCTCTCTACCCTCTCCCTGGGTCTCCTTCTTGTAACCACCACGCACCCCTCGGAGTTGATCTTTGGACTGACCTGGTTGAAGATCCCCCGCATCTTGGCCAATATGGTGACGGTGGCGGTGCGCTTTCTTCCGGGCTTCTTGGAAGAGGGCCGGCGTATCCTCATGGCGCAGCAGATTCGGGGGGCAGTATCGCAGGGGTTGAGGGGAAGGGCTCGAAGCTTCAAGCTGATGGCCATTCCCTTGATTGTGGGTGCGTTGAAGACAGCACGCCAATTATCATTGGCGGCAGAGGTCAGAGGATTCCAGGGGGATTCCCAAAGAGCGAGAGCATGGAGACTCTCCCCGCTGGACCGCTGGGGTTTGGCCCTCCTGGCCCTGTTCTTCCTGGTCTTTCTCGGGGCGATTCTTTCCGGAGAGAATAGTGGCCTTTTTGCGAAATGGGGCGTTCGATGGCGCTGAACTATCCCATTGCCGTCCTCTTGGTGCTCTTTCTTTCGCTCCTGGTGCTCTTCATTGGCTATCGAAAGAAGATAGTGCAATCCTTCTCCATTTCCCAAACCATGACCCTGGCGACTTTTGCTTGTCTCCTATTTGTGGCCAGCCTGCCCTGGCGATTGGGATTGAGCCGATTTTTTCTGGGAGGGTTCTTCATCACTATCCCCTATGCCGCCATTATCCTGGTGGGTCTGCGGATGGTGCCCCGGTTCGGCACTGCCACCCTGATGGTCCTCGGATACGGGCTACTCTCCCAGGTGGTGGCAAGTGGAATCAACCCCCTCTGGTGGCCTGAATATCTGGCCAAAGGTGCCGTACTGGAGGCGACCTGTTTATTGGCAAGGGATTACGGCACGAGAAGAATGAGTGCCGTCTGGATTGGCACCTTGTACGGAGGATTTGGCTATGCCTTTTTCTATCTGGTGAGCGCCCCCTTCATTTGGCATATGCATTATGACCTGTGGTACGTCGCCTGGAAGGTCTTTCAGGGTATCGTCGCCGGGGCGATTGGTGCGGGGGTTATCGGTTACGATATTGCCGGCAGAGTAGAGAGAGTGGCACCCCAGGCGAGCTTTTAGTCTTTGGAGGAGCTAAAGAAAGGATGAAGGTGAATAACAAGCGCAATCCTCGCAGCTCTGTTGAAGGAGGCTTCAATATCGCAGCGATCTTGTGGGCGAGTCGGGTTCCCACGATCATTGAGGCGGGCAAGAGGATTCCCGAGATACAGTTGCAGATACGGAGCATCCGAGATCTGGAAGATCTGGATCGACGGAATGACTTTTTCCTTTGGATCGAGGAAAAAGCTGACCTGTTGCTCATCTACGCCCCCACCAATGCGACCTGGGAGGAGGTGGAGGGGGAGGTGGTCCGGCTTTCGCGGATCGTCCCCACCGTCGCCTTCGGAAGCGATCCCCAGATCTGGGGGTATTCCAGTGTCGACTTGACCATTGCAGCCCAGGTCAACCGGTATATGGCCATGGATGGCATCGAGAACTTGACCCAGGCCCTTTGCTACCTGGGCCATGAAGTGGGCGGTCTCGATCTGCCTTTTCGGAAGCCGGAAGAGATTCCCTGGAAGGGCATCTATCACCCCGACGCACCCGGCGCCTTCTATAAGCTGGAAGACTACTGGGATTGGTACCGGAGGCGGGGATTCCAAGAGGATGGTCCCACGGTGGGCATCCTCTTCTATCGATCGAACTGGATCAATGGAAATCGCACCCTGGTCGATGCCATTGTCCGGTCCTTGGAGGACCGCAGGATCGGAGCCATCCCCGTTTTCTCCTATGGTTTTGTGAATCGCGAATTGAATGTGGCGGGCAACGACGAGACGATCGAGCTCTTCTTCATGAAGGAAGAACAGGCAGCCATCGACCTGTTACTCAATCTGCAGTCCTTCTTCTTGATCTCCCTGCCCCGTGAGTCGGTGAGGGGAGACATAGAAGCAGGCATGCGCGCTCTGAGGAAATTGGGTGTTCCCGCCCTCAATGGACTTACGGCGCATTATCAAACGGAGAAGGAGTGGCGGGCCAACACCCATGGCCTGATGACCTATGCCTGGTCGGTTGCGATGCCCGAGTTCGATGGGGTCATCGAGCCCCTCATCCTGGGTGCAGAGTCCCGGGAGGAGGACCCTGTGACCGGGGTCACGGTGGAGCGCTACGAGCCCATAAAGGAGCGGCTCGATCATGGAATTACGAGGATCGAACGCTGGATTCGCCTGAAGAGGAAGCCCAAGGCGGAGCGAAAGGTGGCCTTGATCCTCCATAACAATCCCTGTGCCAGCGTCGAGGCAACGGTGGGAAGCGGAGCCAATCTGGATACCCTGGAGAGCGTTGCCCGCATCCTGCAACGCCTGGCGGAGGAGGGTTATTCGGTGACCGATTCCCCCGCCAGCGGAGAGGAGCTGATCAAGCTGATCATGGAAAAAAAGGCCATCTCCGATTTCCGCTGGACCCCAGTGGAGGAGATCGTGGCGAAGAAGGGCTATCTCGCCCTCCTTCCGGAGGAGGACTATCGCCGGCGCTTCCAGGCCTTCTCCCCTGAGGTTCAAGCCCATTTGGTCAAGACCTGGGGAGAACCCCCGGGGGAGGCGATGGTCCATCAGGGAAAGATCGTGGTGACAGGCATCTCCTTCGGAAATGCGGTGGTCTGCGTTCAACCCAAAAGGGGATGTCTGGGGGCACGCTGCGATGGGCAAGCCTGTAAAATCCTGCACGATCCCGCCTGCCCCCCGACCCATCAGTACCTGGCTACCTATTGGTACCTGGGGGAGGTATTGGGAGTGGATGCTATCGTGCATGTGGGCACCCACGGCAATCTCGAATTCCTCCCCGGAAAATCGGTGGGGCTTTCAGGGGATTGCTTCCCGGACCTGGCCATCGGAGCGATGCCGCACTTCTACCTCTACAGTGTCGACAATCCACCGGAAGGCATCATGGCCAAGCGGCGCAGCTACGCCACCCTGATCGATTACATGACCCCGGTCATGACCGAAAGCGGGACCTACGGGGCCATCAAGGAGCTGGAGGACTTCTTGGGGGAATATGAACAGGCCCGTGTCATCGATCCCTCCCGCGCCCATGCGCTGGAGCACCTCATTCTGGAGAAGATCAGAGAGTTGAATCTGCAAGGCGAGCTGCATCTTTCCCTACCGGAAAAGGAGGAGGGGCCGGAGGAGGAGCACGAGCATGCCGTGGATTTCCAGGAAGTGGTGCGGGGATGCCACCTCCTCCTGAATCGCTACCGGGAAAGCCAGCGTAATCAGGGTCTGCATGTCTTTGGGGCCCCCCCAAGGGGGAGGATCGGATAGATCTCATCGCCGCTCTTTCTCGTTTCGACACCGGAGATCAGCCCTCGTTGCGCCGGGTCGTATTCGAGCTCATGGGGTTGGACTTCGAGGAGGCGGAGACGCATCCGGATACCTATTGTGAGGCGGAGGGAAAGACGTATGGATCGTTATTGGCTGAAGCCCAACAGATCAGCAAGGAGTTGATTCGCGCCTTCTTGGAGGAGGAAGAGGCATGCCAAAGACCATGAATCCGGATGCCAAAACAGATGTGAAACGGTGGGAGCAAAAGGTCAGAGAGATCCTGGGACCCCGGTATCGAGGAGGAGAGGGGTCGCTCCAGAGGCTGCTGGATTGGAAAGACAAGGTTAAGGATCTGGCCGGTAGGGTGGATGGCTGCCGGGCGGAAATGGATCATCTGTTGGAAGGCTTCTCGGGGGGCTATATCCCAAGCGGTCCCTCGGGTTGTCCCACTCGGGGCAAAGTGGACGTGCTTCCCACCGGTAAGAACTTCTATGCCCTGGATCCCCAGAAGATCCCCAGCAAAGCGGCCTGGCGAGTAGGAAGGGTATTGGCGACCCGTCTGATAGAGCGATACGAGACAGATACCGGCGGCCTCCCCGAGAATACCGGCATGGTCTTGTTTTGCACCGATATGATGTGGACCGAGGGAGAACAGGTGGCCCAGATCCTGTACCTCTTGGGGGTAGAGCCGGTCTGGGCGGAGAGTGGCCGAGTGAAAGGCCTTCGGATCATTCCCCTCCCGGAGCTGAATCGCCCCCGCATCGATGTCACCATGCGCATCGGGGGGATCGTTCGCGATGCCTTTCCCTGTGTGGTGGATCTCATCGATGAGGCGGTGCGCAAGGTGGCGTTTCTCGATGAGGCGGAGGACAGGAATTTCGTCCGCAAGCATACCCTTTCCCGGATCAAGGGGCAGGATACCCCGGAGGAAAGGCTGAAGGCAGCTACCCGCATCTTTGGGAGCCGTCCGGGCACTTACGGCTCCGGGGTGAACCTGGCCGTTTACGCGAGTGCCTGGAATGAGGAGAAGGATCTCTCCGATGTCTTCATCTATTTCGGCGGCTTCGCCTATGGCAAGGACCGATACGGCGAGCCAGCCCACGACGAGTTCATGGACAGCCTGAGCTCGGTGGATCTTACCTTCAAGAACCAGCCGACGGACGAGCATGACATCTTCGGCTGTTGCTGTCATTTCTCTTATCAGGGAGGCCTCACTGCCGCAGCCCATAGCATCTCGGGACGCGAGGTCAAGACCTATCACGGAGATACGCGCAATCCCCGTATTCCCGAGGTCAGAGACCTGGGAGACGAGATCAAGCGGGTGGTGCGCACCAAGCTCCTCAATCCCGCCTGGATCGAGGGCATGAAGGAACACGGATACCGGGGAGCGAGCGACATGACCAAGCGCATCGGTCGGGTCTACGGCTGGCAGGCCACCACCAAGGTGGTGGACGGGTGGGTATTCGATGACATCACCCGTACCTATGTATTGGATGAAGAGATGCGCGCATGGTTCAAAGATAATAATCCCTGGGCACTGGAGGAGATCGGGAGGAGGCTGCTGGAGGCCTATCGGCGTGATCTCTGGGAGGCCGATCCGGAGGTGCTGAAGGAGCTGATGAGGATTCAACTGGAGCTGGAAGGGGATTTGGAGGAGAAGATGGGCGAGGTGCAAGGAGATTTCCAGGGGGGCTCGGTGGACATCTTGACCATGGAGAATGTAAAGGACTGGGGAGAGATGATGAAGGCCGTTAAGGAGAAGATCCACGGGAGGTCTCAAAGAAAATGAGTTGCGGAAGCTGGGTTTACTCTTTCTCGGCGATTGTCGGCCAGGAACGGATGAAGAAGGCGCTCCTCTTGAACGCCATCAATCCCAAGATCGGGGGCGTCCTCATCCGGGGGGAGAAGGGGACGGCCAAGTCCACGGCGGTGAGGGCCCTGGCCAACCTGCTGCCCCAGATGGAGGTGGTGGCCAACTGCCCCTTTGGCTGCAGCCCCCATGATTCCGTAGTCATGTGCTCCAATTGCCTGGAGGTCTACGAGCGGGGCGACACCTTCCCGGTCGAGATGCGTACGGTAAAAGTGGTTACCCTTCCGGTGGGTGCTACGGAGGATCGGGTCGTGGGGACCCTCGACCTGGAGCATGCGATCAAGAAGGGGGCCAAAAGGTTCGAGCCAGGGGTCCTGGCCGAGGTGAATCGGGGGATCCTCTATGTGGACGAGGTGAACCTCCTGGAGGACCACATCGTGGATGTCTTGCTGGATTCGGCTGCCATGGGGATGAACATCGTAGAGAGGGAAGGCGTATCCTTCTCCCATCCCTCCCACTTCATCCTGGTGGGGACCATGAACCCGGAAGAGGGGGATTTGAGGCCTCAATTGTTGGACCGCTTTGGCCTCTGCGTGAACATCCAGGGGATCTTCGATCGGGAAGAGCGGATGGAGGTTGCCCGCAGGAGATTGGCCTACGAAGGGAATCCCTTTGCCTTTGCCGAAAGATTTGCCCCCGAGGAGGAGCGGCTGCGGGAGGCAATCCGCCAGGCTCAACTCCTGTTGCCACGGGTGACGCTTCCCGAGCCTCTCATGGAGATGATCGTCGGCATCTCCATCGACATGGCGGTGGATGGCCACCGCTCCGACATCGTGATGGCCAAGACCGCCCTGACCCTGGCCGCATTGCATGGACGGGAAACGGTGGCGGAGGAGGATGTCAAGGAGGCAGCGGCATTAGTTCTTCCTCATCGGATGAGGCGACGGCCCTTTGAAGAGGAGCGCCTGAGCGAGGAGAAGATCCAGGACTCGATGGAGAAGACGAAGAAAGAACAGCCGCCCCCTTCCCAGGAGCCGCCTCCCGAGACCCCTCCGCCAGCGGAGCAGGAGCCGCCGCCGGTAGGCCCTCCCCCACCCCAAGAGAGGGAGCAGGTCTTTGAGGCCTCCGATCCTCAAGCCCTGAAGGAAATCAGCCTCCCTCGCGACCGTCGGACGCGGGCGGGCGGAGGACGACGGGTCTCCAGCCGAACGGAGCGCAAGGCCGGCAGATATGTCAAAAGCTGTCTGCCCAAGGGGAAATGCCAGGATCTGGCCCTGGACGCCACTTTTCGGGCGGCGGCCCCCCACCAGGGACATCGCCGGGGAGAGCATGCCCTCATGATCGAAGATCCGGACATCCGGGAGAAGATCCGGGAACGTAAGGTTGGCACAACCCTCCTCTTCGTGGTGGACGCCAGCGGTTCCATGGGGGCCCAGAGGAGGATGTCCGAGGCGAAAGGAGCCATCCTTTCCCTGCTCATGGATGCCTATCAGAAGAGAGACCGGGTGGGCATGGTGGCCTTCAAGGGCAAGGAGGCCAGGTTGATCCTGCCTCCCACGGGGTCGGTGGAACTGGCGAAGAAGCGACTGGAAGTCCTGCCCACGGGGGGAAGGACTCCCCTCTCCCGAGCCTTCCAGCTGGCTTATGAGGTATTAGAGCTGGAGAAGAAGAAAGATCCTGATCTGTATCCCTTGATGGTGATCGTCTCCGACGGCAAACCCAATGTCTCTTTGTCCGGTAAAGACCCGTTGCAGGAGACGCTGGAGATAGCCGATCAGGTGCGGCAGGCGGGGATTGCCTCGCTCTTCCTGGATGTGGAGAAGGATTTTTTACGTCTGGGCATGGGGTCCAAGATCGCAACGGCCATGGGAGGCAAATACTATCGGCTGGAAGATTTGCGATCGGAGTCGATCCTGAATATCCTGCGTAAGGAGGGAGTGGCCCATTGATTCGCCTGGAAGCAGTGACGAAATGCTACGGCAGCCTCCACGCGGTCAAGGATCTTTCCCTTCATATCCAAAGAGGTGAGGTCTTCGGTTTTCTGGGTCCCAATGGCGCAGGCAAGACGACTACGATCCACATGATGACCACCCTGACCCGTCCTACCTCGGGCCAAATCTTCATTGGCGGCTATGACTTGAGTCACCAGCCAACCCAGGCCAAAATGGCCTTTGGAATGGTGCCTCAACAGCTGAATTTGGAAAAGGGCCTGACGGTCTATCAAAACCTCGATCTTCATGGCCGGCTTTATCGATTGGCGAAAGAGGAACGGCGGAAGAGGATCCAAGGAGTGCTGGAATATGTGGGCCTTTGGGGGGAGCAAAAGATGCGGGTCCGAAATCTGTCCGGGGGCATGGAGCGCCGTCTCTTAATCGCCCGAGGGGTTCTGCATCAACCCCAGATCCTTTTTCTGATGAGCCCACCGTGGGCCTCGATCCCCAGACCCGACGGCGCATTTGGGATATGATTCGACAGATGCGCGAAGAAGGAGTGACCATCTTCCTTACCACTCACTATATCGAGGAAGCCGACATGCTCTGTGACCGCGTGGGAATCATCCATCAGGGTCGGATGATTGCGATAGGGCATCCGGATCTCCTGAAGGATCAGAAGGGCCGGTTTACCCTCGAATACCGCAGCAATGGCCAGACGCATTGGCGTTTCTATCAGGATCGCAATAGTGCCCTGGAGGATATGGGGTCCTATCCCGGGGAAGTGCGGCTCCGGGATACGAACCTCGAAGACGTGTTTATCAGCCTGACCGGCCTTACTATGCGAGATTGAAATGGACTTCTATATCTTCTTTTACAAGGATCTTTTGCTATTGAGAGAACGCTTCTCCAAATTCGTCAGCTCTGCGCTGGTTTCGCCATTGCTTTTCCTCACCGCCTTCGGCTGGGGCCTCGGCCGTCGGTTGCAGATGGATGGCCTTTCCTATCTTGATTTCGTGGTTCCCGGAATTGTGGCCATCGCCGCCATGACCGGGAGTTTCTCCGGCGTGGCGATCAATCTCAATATGAGCCGCCTTTATCTGAAGACCTTCGATGCCTATCGCACCAGCCCGGTCCATCCGATGTCGATCGTGATCGGTTATACCATAGCGGGGATCTTTAGGGGCCTGGTTTCTTCCCTGGGGGTCCTCTTGGTTGGACTCCTGTTTGGCGCCCATTTACAGTTGAAGGTCAGCTTCTTTCTCGCTTTGCTGCTCTCCGCTTCGGTCTTTTCCGCCTTTGGGGTCTTTGCGGCCTTGCTCGTCAACTCCCATGAGGACTTATCCCTCTTCAATACCTTTGTGATCTTTCCCATGTCTTTCCTCTGTGGGACCTTTTTTTCAACCTCTAATTTTCCAATCTTGCTGCGGGAGGCCATCTATGCGCTTCCCTTGACCCACTCCAGTCTGCTGCTCCGGGGCTTGACTTTGGGCCATTCTTTCCTCTACCTGTCCGGCTTGGTGCTGCTCGCTTATCTCGCGGTCTTCCTGGGGCTTGCGCGATGGGCCATCGACCGCTGCTACCGGTGAGGGGCAGGAGGGAAGATTGGCTTTTGGGAGGGATGAGACAATGGTGGTGAGAGCGGGACAAATCATGCAGAACCAATGGATCTTGCGGATTCTCGAAGGCCTGTTTCTGCTTTCAATGCTCGTAGGCGTCCCCGCATATTTTGTCTGGCGAGTTGCGTGCAGGTAGCCACAAAGGCTGCTGCGGATACTCTTAGCGCAGGAAGCAGTCTCGAAACCAGGCGTGGGGAAGGATCTCTGTCTACGATACAGGGGAGGTGAGGGGTACGGATGTGTGAAGCAACGGCTTTTTTGATGGGAGAGGATGGTAAAGAGGTAGTCTTGCTGAAAGATGTGGATGTCCTGCGCCCCCGTGGAAGAAAGGTTTATCTGTGTGACATCTTCGGAGAACAGAGGGAGATCGAGGCGGAGATCAAGGAAATCAGTCTTTTGAACCACCGAATCTTGCTGCGAAAGAGAGGGGGTTCAAGAAACGAAAAGAGGGGTGTCAGATCGGCCGCGAAGGCCGAATGAGGCCAGAAGGACCTCACTCCTGAGGCGATAGCGACTTCGTCATACTATTGTCGCCCTGAATATCCGGGACTTGGTTGGGCTTGTGGGGAAGCAATTCCGCACCCGGACGGTCTGGCTTCTGGGGTCGGGGACTTCTCGCCCGAGTCCTCGGCCTCCCCCTCAGGAGACAAGTGGGTCCAGACTAACGCTGGGTGCGCTGCTTTGAATCGCGGAGAACAAAAGACGGAGATTCCTGCGACAAAGAAGTGAGCAGAGGATTTCAGAAGGCAGGTGGAAAGGTTGCGGAGGATGGAGAACTTGCGGCGCCCCATCCTCCACCGGTGCCCAAGGACCAAGCGATGAGCCCTTACTGTTTCTATTAGCAGAGTGAGGACCAGTGGTCAAGGGAATTTTGAAAGGGGAAGGCCCAGCGGGCTAAGATCCTCTTTCAGGACCCCGAACATCTGATCTTCCTGCTTCGGGCGTAAGACGATGCTGCGGTTCATTGTTCCAATCGAGGCTATCCGGAGGCAGGGTGGTGGAAACTCAGCCAAAAAGGCCTTGGATCTCATGGGCTTTTGGGAGCTGAGCAGTCGGAGGTTTTCAAGCTCTCAGGGAGCCAAAGGCAAAGGCTGGCCATTGCCGGATCGTTGGCTGTAGGCCCCAAGGTCTTCCTCATTGTGCAGAAGTTGGAATCCCAGGCGGAACGGGTTGTGTGCTCGGAGTAGGGGAGGATCGCCTGGGAACATAATCACTCTCCTCCCCCGCTCATCCTTTCTCTCCCTCCGAAGGGAGCGGGAGGCTTGTTCCATCCAGCCTCCCGCTCCCATGATCACCTAGTTGCAGGGTGTGGATGTGACCCTGCTCTTTCTAGGGCTTCCGCGATGGGCCATCGATCCGTGCTATGGCTAAGGGGCATTATGGAGAAAAAAGACGGAAGTGCCTGGTGGAAGAGGTGGGCTATCACGATACTGACCGGGTTATTCCTGATCTTACTCGCAGTGGGAGTTCCCGTCTTTTTTGTCTACAGGGTGTCTTGTCGATAGATCCCTTGCCAGCCAGGGGGCGGAAACTCTCACCCAGCAGGACAGGCGAGGCCGGAGTAGAAACGAGCAAACAGGGCTCCGAATGGTGCGAAGGAGGTGATGGGTGCAGATGTGTGAGGCGACCGCTTTTCTGATCAAAGGTGATGGAAGGGAGAACGTCTACCTGAAGGATGTGGATGTGATCCGACCCAAGGGCGAAATACTGTATCTGCAGGACGTATTTGGGGAACAAAGAGAGATCAAAGCAGAGATCAAAGAGATCAGCCTCTTGAATCACCGTATCCTCCTGAAGAGAGTTGGGCTGAGCAAGACGCAAAAAGAAGCGACCATAAAGCGGCCATGAAGGCCGTAGAGGCCAGAAGGCTTCGAATCCTGAGGTGTTAGCGACCTCAAGTCGCCCTTAATATCCGGGCCATGGTTGGGCTTGCGGGGAAGCAATGCCGTACCCGGACGGTCTGGCTTCTGAGGCCGGGGGCTACTCGCCCTAGCCGCCGGCCTCCCCCTCGGGAAAGTTGGGTAGGTGATGCATCAGCTTGGTTGCTCACATCAGGTGTCTCAGTGATCAAACAGGGATTCAACCCCATGGACACTACTGTACCCATGGGGTAACAGACGAAGATCAAACTGCAGGACAGGAAAGGAGGTGAAACGCGGTCCAGAGTGCAGTTCTGAACCAGAAGGCAACGAGAAGGAGCGTCTTCCCTATCCAGTCTAAATCGAAATGAGGGGGAACTGGAGATGCAGAGCAAGAAGAAACAAGGGACTTTCTGGAGATTAGCGGAGATCTATGGGTCGTGCCGAGTTCCAGGAAAGAAGAAGGCAGCGGCCTATCTGATCCTTTTTGCAATGATCGGGCTTTTCCTGCCGGCGATAGCGAACGCGGAACAGGAGGGCCAGGGGAGTGAGTATGTGCTGGAGCCCGTCATAGTGACGGCGACGAAGATCCCCGAAACCCAGAAACAGATCACCCAGAAGGTAGATGTGATTTCGGAGTCCCAGATCGACGAATTGGTGTACCCGAACCGAAACATCGCGGAGATCATGAAGTATACACCAGGGGCGTTCGTGAATGTCCTCTCCCGGAACGATGCCAACTGGGGGTCCTATGGAGGACTGAGCCCCAAGTATAACGTTCAGCTCCTCGACGGGCTCCCAATCGACTCCTTCGTCGATGACATGAGCCTGGACCCGTGGGCGTTCGAGAGGGTCGAGGTGCATCGGGGTCCGGCGGCGGTCCTGTATCCGAACTATTTGACCCAGGATTTCGCCGGAAACGAAGCCCCCCTGGCCGGAATTTCCAACTTCGTCCTGAGGGACAAGATCGATGAATTCCGGACCCGGGCTTACTTTGGCGTAGGCAGCTACAACACCTGGAACGGACGAGCCTACAACCAGGGGAAGGCGGGAGGTTTCAACTATTTTTTTGGGGCCAACTACGAACAGTCCGACTACACGGATTACGGGACCAAGGACTCCTGGCTGAACATGATCGATGACCCGGAGTACCAGAAGACGAGGCTCTACCTGAAAACGAGCTATTTCTTTCGAGATGACCACAAGGTCTCCGTCTTCGTACACCACACCAGCCACGAGGGGGATGCAGGAAGGCCTAACCGGGATTACGATCACAACTACGATACCGCCAATGCGGTCTATCAAAACCAGCTAACGCCGTGGTTGAATCTTCAAGCCAAAGCAGGATACCGGGCGTACGACCGCACCTGGGACGAGGACAATTACCCTGCGAATCTTGGGCTCAGGGAGCATGACGGTGTCGAACAGGAGATCTGGCCGGCGGACCTTGCCTTCAGTATCAGACATTTCAACAATAGCACGTTGAGCGTGGGGGCCGATTATCAGCATGCCCACTATACTACCTTCTCCGAAGTGGACGGAAACAGCACCAAGGGCAATGACTCGACTGCCTCCAATCTCGGCATCTATCTGCAAGAAAATCTTGTGCTCGGCCCGGCTGTCCTTCGTCTCGGCGGGCGATATAACCATACGAATTATGAGTATGACCTCCTCAGTGGAAGAAAGCCTGATGTGGGGACCCAAAATTGGGACAAATTCCTCTGGAGCGCAGGCGGAAGGTATAATGCCTTTGATTGGCTCTCCCTCTACGCCAACGCAGGGTCTAGCTTCCTGGCGCCCTCGGCCAAGTCGGTAGGGGGAACCTTAGACGAGGGTGATTTTGGGGTGCCCGGCAAGAATGGTCAGCTGCCAAATTCGGGCCTGGATCCGGAGAGCGGGCTCGGGTTCGATGTGGGCACTGATTGTCGGATCGGTGGACGGCTGGGGATCCTTCAACTTGGTCTCCGCGGCTTCTACAACAAGGTGGATGACGCGATCGTGGAAAACGTGGTGAGTCAGGATCCCTCGCAGAGCCAGTCGGTCAATGCGGGTAAGGCAATCTCCTATGGCCTGGAGTTCGAGGTCAAACACCAACTCAAGAAGTATCTCAGTTGGTTTGGCAACATCACTTTAACAGAAACCAGGATTGAGAATAGCGTCGACTCTGACCAGAATGGCTCCGATGTGCCTTTCGTGCCCAGGTACGTGGCCAACCTGGGGCTTGTCCTGAATCTGCCGTGGGGGATGACCGTGGCTCCCTATGTAAACATGGTGGGGCGCTACTATGACAGTACCTCGAAGACCGGTAGGCTTGAGTTCGGGCCTTACGAGACGCTTGATCTGTATTTGGAGCAAGTCCTCCTTCGGCAGAACTCCTTCCAAATGAGCCTGGAGGTCAGTGTCCACAACATATTCGACCGCAAGTACGAGATGCCTTGGCAATTCCAGAACACGGGAATCGAAGGAACGGCAGGCCTCAAGCTGGTCTTTTAGTATGAAGTCGGATTGACCCCCGGTTTGAGTTATGGGATTATGTGGCAAGGAGGCATCTTCATGAGGGGAAGACCGAGATTGTGGGTTCGCATCTTGATCTGTTCTCTTGTTTTTGTCTTCTGCTGGGGGTGCATCCTTGCCACGGCCCATGCCCAGGGGAAGATCCGGGTCACAGATTTCAGAGGAAAGCAGCTACAGCTTATCCGGCCTGCCCAAAGGATCGTCTGCCTGATCGAGAGTGCCCTTACCGGCTTATATATGTTGGGAGTGGAGGCCCAAGTGGTGGGCATTTCCACCAACATCTATCAGGGAGGTGTCTATTCCTACTATGCAACCATGGACGAGAGGATTCGCGAGAGAAAGCTTCCCACTCCTGGAAATTGGGATTTCGTCAACATCGAGAGTGTAATCGCCTTGAAGCCCGATCTGGTGATTATTTGGGCAAAGCAGACGGAATCAATAGCTGTCCTGGAGGAAAGAGGCATCCCGGTTTACGGAGTTTTCCTGAAACACAAGGAGGATGTCTATGAGGAGATCAGAGCGCTGGGAAAGCTGACGGGGACCGAAAAGCGGGCAGTGGAGCTCATCCGTTACACCCGTGAGGAGATCGGTCGGTTCGAAAAGCGGGCGATCAAAATACCTCCCCGTGAGCGCCCCGGGGTATATTATATGTGGGCTCAGGGAAATCTGGAGACCTCTGGCGGCGGCAGCACGGTGGACGATCTCATCCGCCTGGCAGGAGGCCGGAATGTGTGCGCATCCATCCACCAGGAGCACACGGTGATCAGCCTGGAAAAGGTCCTTTCCTGGAACCCGGAGGTGATCGTCATGTGGTATAATGAAAGGAAGGATCCCCCCGATATTCTGAAAGACCCACAGTGGCGCACCATAAAGGCCGTCAAAGATAAAAGGGTGCATGAGTTTCCGGAGATTTTCCTGTGCGATCTCTGGACCCTCAAGTTTCAATTTGCAGTGAAGATGGTCGCCAAATGGTGCCATCCGCTGGTCTTCAGCGATATGGACCTCGAAATGGAAAAGAGGAAGATGCTGAAAAGGCTATATGGTGACAAGATCGGTAGGCTCTCGCATTGATGGGGATCGGGCGAAGAGAGATTTTCCTGTTTCTGGCTCCCCTGCCGCTCGTGCTCCTTTCCCTCTTGGTTGGCCCCTCCGAGCTTGTAACACCAGCCCAAATCGGGAGGTGGCTGCTTCATGAGTTGGGCCAAAACCCGCTGGGCAGCGGATTTGATCCGGAACTGGTGGGAGCGGTAGTGCTCCACACCCGTCTTCCCAGGGTCCTCCTCACCTTTCTGGTGGGCGCATCCCTTACTGCTTCAGGGACGACGCTGCAAGCCATTTTCCGGAATCCCTTGGTGGCTCCCGACATCCTGGGTCTTTCGTCTGGGGCCGTATTCGGAGCGGCCTTGGCTTCCGTTGCCGGCTGGCTTCCCATTCAGGCTTCAGCCTTCCTCTTCGGTTTGTTGGCGGTAGGGCTTACCTATTTTCTGGCCCTAAAGAATCGAGAGGTCTCGACGGTATCGCTGATCCTGGCCGGAATCATCATCTCCGGGGCCTTCACCGCCCTCCTGACCATTGTGCAATTCCTAACCGACCCGTTCAAGCTCCAGACCATCGTTCATTGGACGATGGGAAATCTGCACACGGCCAGTTGGGCGAAGGTCAAATCCTCCGCCATCCCCATCTTGCTTGGCTGCGCATGGCTATTCTCGATGCGCTGGCGAATGAATGTACTGGCATTGGGGGAGGAAGAGGCCAGGGCCGTGGGTCTCAACCCGCAAAGGGAGAAGCTGTTAATGATCCTCCCCGCGACCCTGGTGGCCTCCGCCTCGGTTGCCGTCTCCGGGGTGATCGGCATGGTTGGCTTGGCCGTGCCGCATATGGTGAGAATGATCGTGGGAAGTGATAATACCAAGACCCTTCCGGTTTCGCTCGTCTTCGGGGGTTCCTTTCTCCTGATAGTGGACGATTTATCGAGGACCCTCACCTCTTTTGAAATACCCATCGGCGTTTTGACCACCCTGATCGGGGGCCCTTTCTTCGTCTACCTCTTCAAGCGAACTCAGCGCCTTTTCGTGGGGGCATAAGCTGATGGCGGTGGTGATCGAAGGCCTAAGTTATGCCTATCAAGATGCCCCAGTCCTCCACGATATCAGCCTGAGCATTCGTGAGGGGAGATTCACGGTCATCCTCGGGAAGAATGGCAGCGGTAAATCTACGCTCCTGAAGCTGATTGCGGGCATGTTGAGACCCCAAGCAGGCTCCATCAGGATCATGGGGCGAAATGCGGCCACGCTTTCTATCGGGGAACGGGCAAGGCTGGTCGGATACCTGCCCCAATTTCATCAACCCGTGTTCCCCTTTACGGTGGAAGAGGTGGTCCTTACGGGAAGGGCCTCCTACGTATTTTCGATTCCCAGCCCAAGGGATCGGGAAAAAGCTCGTCAGGCGATCGCTCAGGTGGGTATCGAGGATCTCCGCACGAGACCGTACACGGACCTCTCCGGAGGAGAACGGCAACTGGTGATGATCGCTCGGGTCCTGGCCCAGGAGCCCCGGATCATCCTCCTCGACGAGCCGATTTCCCACCTGGATCTTGCGAATCAGGCCAGATTCCTGAAACTGGTGCAAGGTCTAGTGGAATCGGGCTTGACGATCCTGGCCGTTCTCCACGATCCCAATACCGCCTTCCTGCACGGGGACGAATTCGTATTTTTAAAAGATGGATCTGTCCGTAAGCCCTTAGAGGGAGAGCAGCCTTGGGAGTCCTCCCTCCTGAGTCAAATCTACGGCGTGGGAATCGAGGTCAGCCGGGTGGGAAATCGGGTATTCGTGACCGCTTGCCCGTAACAACTGTTGAATAGTGGGTTCTTGCGGGACCACCGGTAACGAGTTACAAGAGACACCCTGGATGATATAGAGCGAGGAGGCAGCTATGCACATGGCGGATGCTTTGCTTTCGCCCGCAGTGGGAGGTGCCATGTGGGCGGGATCACTGGGCACGATCATTTATTCCGCGAAGAAACTGAGGGAAAAGATGGATGAAAAGATGATCCCCCTGATGGGGGTCCTCGGCGCCTTCATCTTTGCGGGCCAGATGATCAATTTCACCATCCCCGGAACTGGCTCCAGCGGACATATCGGCGGAGGAATGCTTCTTGCCATTCTCCTCGGTCCCTATGCAGCCTTCCTTGTCATTGCCTCAGTCCTGATCATTCAGGCCCTTTTCTTTGCGGATGGAGGATTGCTCGCCCTGGGAGCCAACATCTGGAACCTGGGGATCTATCCTTGTTTCCTTGCCTATCCCCTCATCTACCGGACGCTGGTCAGGCGAGACAGCTCGCCGAGAATGATCACCATCGCATCGGTGATGGGTGTGGTCGCTGGTCTTCAACTGGGGGCGCTCTCGGTGGTTCTGGAAACGAAAATGTCCGGGATTGCGGAACTGCCCCTCACCACTTTCCTCTTGCTCATGCAGCCGATTCATCTGGCGATCGGGCTGATCGAGGGCTTCATCACCGCCGGGATCGTTGTTTATGTGAGAAGCTTGAGGCCGGACATCGTAGACGACCTCGAAAAGGTGAAGTCCCCTTCCTCCGGAAGGCCCCTGAGAAAGCTGTTGGTCGTGATGGCCATGCTCACGATTATTGCAGGAGGGGCGCTCTCCTGGTTTGCTTCCACCCATCCCGACGGACTCGAATGGTCCATCGAAAAGCTCAACGGAAAACCGGACCTGCCCGGAAGGCGGAATCCCGTGACCGAGAAACTGTCCAAGCTGCAGGAGAAGATAACCATCCTGCCCAACTACAGCCTGCCTTCGAAAGGCAGCGGGGAGAATGCAAAGAACCCGCCCTCCTGGCCCGTTGTGGACCCGGGCACATCCCTCTCGGGAATCATCGGTGGATTGATGGCGTTGGGACTGGTAACTCTATTCGGGTTTTCCATCAGGGCCGTGAGGAGAAGGAGAGGCAAAGCATGAGCCTCGATTTGGAATTCTTCAGTTTGGGGTATCTCGACACTCTCTCCTACAAGGACACCTTCGTTCACCGACTCGATCCGCGGGCAAAGGTCCTGGTATCATTCGCCTTCATCCTCTTTGTGGTTTCGTGTCCCAAATATGAGGTGTCCGCACTGATCCCTTTCTTTCTCTATCCGGTCTTCCTCCTCACGGCAGGCGACATCCCGCTGCAAGCCATTGCGAAAAAGGTGCTTTTGGTCTCTCCCTTTGCTCTTTTTATCGGCATATTCAATCCCTTGCTCGATACCAAGGTCCTCACTGCGCCTCTTGGCATTCCCATTTCCGGGGGATGGATCTCCTTTCTCTCCATCATGGTCAAGTTCGTTTTGACCGTGAGTACCGCCCTCCTCCTCATTGCGGTGACCTCCTTTCCGGGGATATGCGAGGCGCTGGCTCGACTGAGGATGCCGAAGCTGTTTGTGGTTCAACTTCTCTTGTTGTATCGATATCTGTTTGTGCTCGCCGAGGAGGCACTACGGATGGTACGGGCACGGGAGGCACGATCGTTTGGAGGCAGGGGGAAGGATATCCGGACCTTTATCAAGATCGTTTCCATCCTGCTCGTCAGATCCGTGGAGAGGGCAGAGAGGATCTTCCGGGCCATGCTTTCCCGGGGATTCAAAGGAGAGATAAAAACTCTCAAGAGACACAATCTCGGGTATTCTGATCTCCTATTTGGGGTGGCCTTCATCCTCTTGTTTTACCTCTTTCGCACCGTTCCTATCGTCCACCTCCTGGGGGAGACCTTCAGAGGATCCGTCAAATGAGCCACCATGTCGTAGACCTGAAAGGTGTCCACTTCCGCTATCCTGACGGAACCGAGGCGCTGCAGGGGATTTCCTTTTCCATGGTCCATGGCGAGTCCGTTGGGATAGCCGGGGCCAACGGCATGGGAAAGACAACGCTTCTCCTGAGTCTTACGGGACATCTCCTTCCGACCAAAGGGGAGATATCGATAGGAGGTGTGTGCTCGACCAAGAGGACCCGGGAGGAGATACGAAGGAAGGTGGGGATCGTCTTTCAGCGGACGGATGACCAGCTTTTCATGCCGACCGTCTATGAGGACGTCGCCTTCGGCCCCATGAACCTGGGATTGACCCCCGAGAGAGTGGATGAACGGGTGAGGAGCGCCCTGGAGATGGTGGGGTGCCTCCATCTCAGCGCCAGGCCTCCCCATAGGCTTTCGGAAGGACAGAAGAGGGCGGTATCCATCGCCACGGTCATGGCCATGCATCCCGACATCCTGGTGATGGATGAGCCCGCCTCGAACCTGGATCCGAAATCACGGAGGGCTCTCATCGAGATGCTCAATCGATTTGACCACACCAAGATCATCGCCTCTCACGACCTCGACCTGATACTGGATGTATGCAAGCGATGCATCATCATCCGGCAGGGCCAGGTCGTCGCGGACGGTCCCGCAGAGGAGATCCTTCTGAACGAAAACCTGCTGAAAGAGAATAGCCTGGAGCTCCCTCTGTCCAGACAGAACCGCCCAGCCATGCAAACCTGTTGACCGGAGCGTGCCCCGCAATCCCCGTCTTATAGGCGGGGTAAAGGGGCACAATCCAGACACAACCCACTTCCTTGCCGGGAAGCCTCGCCTTGTAGGCGGGAGGCTTCACTGTCATCTTGTGCCCCTTGCGGAAAAATGGAGCACCGCTCCCCCTTTGCCAAAGGCAGGATTTAATACTGGCGCGCGGAGATGGAGTGCCCACAAAACCAAAGGCTTTGTGGAATGACTTACTTGAATCCGGTGAGCAGTTGACGGCAAGGCGGAGGTCGTTGTAGAATAATGCGCGATTGATTCTCGCCTCTCAGAGTCGCCGATGATGAAACGATCCCTTTCGCAACAATTGACGATAGTCCTGATCCTTTTCATTCCCCTTCTTCTCTCCAATGCCGAAATCGCCTTTCACCACCATGATCATGGCTACCATGCCTACGACGACTGTCCTATCTGTGCCGCCGCACATGTCTTCTCTTCTTCCACCTATTCCACGGTAACCCCACCTCTTCCTCCCGCCAGGGATCTGGTAGGTGTTCTAAGGGCACCTGAATACTCCGTTCACATCGATCCTATCTCTTGCGGTGAGCTCAAAAGCCGCGCCCCTCCCCCAATAGCACCCCAATAATTTCCTAATCAAGCCTATTCCCTCATAGAGGAAGTCCATGTGCCGCCATCTCTTGGGCGGCACGCAGGACTCCCTTTGCTCTCATACTCACTTTCTGACGAGGAGGAGTCATGAAAAGAGGCATAATGTACTTGACTCTGTTCATTGCTCTCCTTTGCAGCGCCCAAGCCTTTGGAAACGACCTGGAAGAACGCATCAGGGCTTTGGAAGAAACGGTCGATGCCCAGGGGCAGACCATAAAGGAGCAGCAGGAGACCATCGACAAGCTCCAGCTGCCCAAAGAGTCCGGGGAGCAAGCAATGGAGAAGAAAGATGAAGAAACGAAACCATGGAGCCCGTTCGCTGGCCTTTTGGGGGCTCCCTGATGACCAATCCTTATATTTCCTTGATCCTCGATACATTCGCCTATTGGTCGGGATCGCACCAATGACGAGCTGGAGAATCAGGGGATTCCTGGCTATACAACCAATGGACTGGAGCAGCGCAGAGGATTCAATCTGAGGGCCGCTGAGCTCTTCCTTTTTGCCCCGGTGGATCCCTATTTCAACTTGTACGCCACCATCCCGGTATCGGAAGAGGGCGTTGAACTGGAAGAAGCCTACGTTGTGGCGACCTCTCTGCCTGCGGGATTCCAAGCAAAGGGAGGGAGGTTTAAGAGCAACTTCAGTCGCCTCGATGCCCAGCACCCCCATGTATGGGACTTCGCCGACATCGCCCTGCCGTATCGCGCCTTCCTGGGCGACGAGGGCCTCGGTGGCGATAACGGGGTTCAACTGACCTGCCTGCCCTCCCTTCCCTTCTACCTCCTGCTGGGGGGCGAGGCGCTCCAGGGAAACAATGGCAGTAACCTCTTCGGCGAGGATGCTCAGGATGCACCCCACGCCTTCTCCCTCTTTGCCAAGGGCTCTTTTGATACGGGCGAGCATTCGAGCTCTATTTCGGGCCCTATCTCCTTTTCGGCAAGACGAGAACGGACAGCCTGGTCGAGGACGCGGAATTTCGTGGAAATGGCGGCCTGGTGGGAATAGAAGCAGTCTGGAAATGGAAGCCTTCCAAGTATCGGGGACTTACACTGCAGGGCGAGTATCTCTATCTCCGCCAGGATGGAAAGTTGGAGGACTCGTCCACTTGCGAATCTCTGCGGCGAAGGCAGGACGGCCTGTACATACAGGGACTGTATCAGTTTTCCCGGCGGTGGCGAATCGGCGCCCGGTACGACATGCTGGAGCTCTTCGCCGACACTTTCAAAAAGGCCGGCATACAACAGGATTTGGGGAGCACACCCTGGCGGGCAACCGGGACTCTTGAGTTCAATCCCACTGAGTTCTCCCGCATCCGTCTACAATACACCCACGATCGCTCATCCCGAGACGAAAGTCGCAACGATGAGGTGTTTCTGCAGTTCATTTTTGGGATCGGCGCCCACGCCGCCCATGCGTTTTAGGAGGCTGAGGAATGAAAAAGGGCTTTCTGGTGCTCATTCTATGGTTGATTCTGGTCCACCCGGCCCAGGCCCGGTTGAATGTCGTAGTCACCCTTCCCTGGATCGGGGTCTGGCCCAACAGATCGCTCAGGATCAGATCAATCTAACCATTCTGGTGAAGACAAACCAGGACCCCCATATGGTGGAGGCGAAGCCGAGCATGATCCTGGCCGCTCGAAATGCGGACATGCTCATGTACAACGGTCTTGACCTGGAGGTAGGTTACCTCCCCCTCATTATTGAATCGTCCAGGAATCCCAAGCTCATGCCGGGCAAGGCCGGGAACTTCGACTGCTCGCGCTTTGTCAGGGTAATCGAACGTCCTGTTGCGGTCGATCGTAGCCTGGGGGATGTACATCCTCTGGGCAATCCCCACTACCATTTTTCCCCTATGAATATCCTTCGGGTCGCAGAGGGGATGGCAAATGCTCTGAAGGAGATGGACCCGGTCCATGCGGACCTCTACCGGGAAAATCTTGGACGCTTTGATCGGCGGCTGCGAGAGAAGAGAAATGGGTGGAATGAACTGCCATTACGCGGCAAAAGATTCGTCGCCTACCATAGGATGTATGAATACTTGGCTGCGGAATTCGGATTCGAGTTGGTGGGCTATGTGGAGCCGAAGCCTGGCATCCCACCTTCGGCGGCCCATCTTGAAAGGCTTGTGGGAACCATGAAGAGCCAACGCGTGGAAGCCATCCTGGTTACAGACTACTACGGAAAGAGGGAGTCGAAGTCTTTGTCGGAGAGATCCGGGGTCGAATATCGTGGTCCCCCACGATGTGGGATCTGCGAAGGGAGCAGAGGATTGGTTCTCCTTCATGGACCGGGTCCTCACGTCTCTGCGAAAGAAAGAGAACGATGGAGACCCTACTCGTTTATCCATTTCTGGCATGTCTGCTCTTGATCCTGATACACGCCTATTTCGGGCTCCACATCCTGGAGCGGGGGATCATCTTCGTTGACCTGGCTCTGGCCCAATTCATCGGGATTGGCATAGCCCTTTCGTTTGTCCTGGGAGAGGAGAAGGGACTCCTCCTCTCCCTCCTCTTTGCCTTCCTGGGGGCGCTCATCCTTTCTCTCACGAAGCCATTGGCACGCTCCATCAACATCGAGGCGTTCATCGGGATCCTGTACGTCTTCTCCCTGTCTGCAGGCATCCTGATCCTGGACCGAACGCCTCATGGCATAGAGGAATTCAAGGGAATATTGAACGGCAATATCATTTGGGTCACACCGCACGACCTCTTATCCACCCTTGTCGTTTACGGAATGGTGGGAGCGCTTCACCTGCTCTTGCGAAAGCGATTCTTCGACCTCTCATTTCGCGGGGGAGGCAGCTTTCTCCTGGAGTTCCTGTTCTTCGGCAGCTTTGGTGTGGTCCTCGTCAAATCAGTCCAAATTGCCGGGATCCTCCAGGTTTTTTCCTTTTTGGTGGTGCCTGCAATGGTAGGTCGGCTCTTCTACAGAGAACCTATGAAGATCCTATTGGTCGGGTGGCTGACCGGAGTGGTCGCGAGTATGGCGGGGATTCTGGCGTCGCTCAAATTAGATATCCCGGCTGCATCGGCGATCGTGGTGGTTTTGACGCTGATGTTCGTGCTTTGTTTAACAGTAAAGCTTGCAGCGGGCCGAGGGCTCAGAGGAGAGAAGTAGGCGGGACAGCATTGGGCTTGCGGGGAGGCAATTCCGTGCCCGGACGGTCTGGCTTCAGAGGTCGGGGGCTCCTCGTGCCAGTTCCTGACTTTGCCCTCAGGATTCATATCCAGAAGCCCCCGCTGACCTACATTTCATAGAAGGGAGAGCCGATCCTACGAGACGGCGTAGATCACCTGCTTCGTAGTGAGGATCTCGTGCTGCCGATAAGGGTTCCTGATGGCCGTCTGCTCCACCAGATCGACTTTTCGCCCGAAGATCTCCTGCAACTCCTCAATCATGTCCACCCATTCATAGAGGCTCCAGTGGGCGTCCGGTGCCAGGGCCACCGCCACATCCACATCGCTCTCCGGGGCGAAATCCTCCCGCAGGACCGATCCGAAGAGGGAGAACTCGGCCACCATCCATTTCCGGCAGAAATCGGCTATCCTTTCCTGATCGATCTCAAGCCGAGGATTCATCGGATATTCCTTCGGGAACTGACCTTCTTTCATCCTGCCATCTCACTCATGCGACCGAGGCATCGGAACCAGGTAGCCATGGCCCGCCACGCTTCTTCCGGGTTGTCCAATTTGTTTTCGACATGGGCGACCCGGGTGTTGCGAAAGACATTCACCTCTTTCAAGTCAGCTCGTAGGATCTCGATTTTCCTACCGGAGAAGACCTCCTGGGCATCGCTCCAGATGCCGCCGACGCCCTTCCTGCCGGTTTGGACGTAGTCCAGACAGAAGAGCAAGGTGCCGAGCTTCTGAATCGACCGCCCAAATACCAGATTATCCCTCAGGTAGCGCTGGTTCTTCTCCAACACGGCCCGGTCTCTCGCCGGCATATCTCCGAGGTAAGGGGAAAAATAGTCATGGACCTCCAGGGAGCCATCGGGATGCGCGGACGTAGGCGCTTCTCCAGTATCTGAATGGCATAGTCATCCAGAGGCCGGAGCAGTGGTTGGAAGGCATGGCTGTAGTCCGGCATCCCGGCGTGCACGGCATAGTCAAGAAGCTGCACTGCCTGCCACATGGGCTCCTGTATCGCGTCAGGGGCTTTTGCCATACCGGCCTGCTGCAGTACGTGGGCAAATCGATCTTCCACCTCCTTCTGGGCGGCCGCTTCTACTAAGGGCAATTGCCTCTGGCCTGTTTCCGCCTCATCGAGAAGGGCCTTGAGCGAGGGGTCGGCGGCGCGCACCAGTTCTTCGATGGTAGCGGCCGCGCTTTGCTGGAAAAGATGGTAAGGAAGATACAGGTATCGCCACCTAATTTTTCCCTTGCAGGCAACTTTGCACCATTCCACCCCGGTTCTGGCCTTGAGGGGGACCAGGTTGTCCACTCTCCCTTTCAGCTCGACGAGCAGATACGCACCATTTTTTGACCGGACCAAGAAGTCAGGATCGTAGAGCGCCCGATGGCCGTCCGGTGCGGCGTAATAGTGGGTAACAAGGTCAAAAACACTGTATTTCTTCGAATGCCTTGTGGATCGACAGCGGCGGTAAACCCTTTCTATACAGTGTTGCCCGAACAGGAATTCCGAACAGCTTGGCTCGCTTGGTGAATATCGATTCGTCCACAAAGTAAGGCAATTGGATAGCGACCTGTTTGTCGCCGGGATACAGCGTCTGTTTCTCGCCGGTAAACGCCACACGAAACAGACAACTTTCGCGCGTAGTGCGGCCAGGGATGAACGATGAATGAACCTCTGGCTTTTCGATTACCCGCCTAGGGAACTCAAGATCGATGTGGAAGTTACGAAGCGGCTCAGTGCCGAGATTATGAACGGTTACCTTAAGTGTGTAGTCATGTCGATCAGAGCCGGTCTTGTCTTCTTCTTTTTGGTATGAGATGTCGAGTTCGGCTGTGTCCTCCGGCCGCGGGGCTTGTTTACCACGATGACCCTCAACTTCACGGAGTGCGTCGGCTTCAGCCTCTGACTTCCACGTGCGAAGCACGTCTGTCGAGTAACGACTTGGGTCGTTGTCGACGAGTTTCGCGCAGTTCTGACACAACCAAATTCCGTTTTCAGCGGATGTGCGCTGGGTGCGCGTCAAGGCGGGGTCATATCGCGGACCTCCTTCGGTGGCGGCCGTTATGTGCGCTCCCACCCCAATGTTCACGATTTTTCCAGGATAAGTCCTTGGACCCGTGGTTGGCTTATGGCACGCAGGATTGGAGCACCGAACCCCGACTCGTTTGGCTAGAATATCGAGCGTATCTTTACTAAAGTCGTCACGCACAGTGCGTATCCATATGTTTTCCGTTCAAAATGGTCAAGCTCACTCGCGGCCTTTAGCGCGTCGGCTGGAGCGCTTTGTTGACCCTACAGATCTCTGCGCTACTTCAACCAGGGAGCGAAGTGCGTCATTCACAGCCTCCTCAGTGGGAAACGCTTTTGCCACATCGGGACTCAACATGACCAAATTGGTTCCTGCCCGGTAGGCCTCCAAATACTTGCCTCGAACGCCGACTCCGAGGTCCTCACGCCTGTACTCCGGGCGCATTTCGTCAGACTTAACCTTTCTCATATATCCTCCTCTCATGGCGCGCCATAAGTCGCGCACTGATGAGTCTTACCCGATCCCCACGGTCAGCATGGGATACGACGAGAAGCCGGTCAAATCTCGATTTGCCAAAGGTAAGGTATCGCTGCTCCTCATCAAGAGAATGATCTGGATCCTCGAAGGTTATGGTCAATGGATCACCAAAAATCGTTGCCGCCTCCTTAAAAGTGACTCCATGTTTCTGCTCATTTATGGCGGCCTTTTCCGGGTCCCATTCAAATTCCATTTCATGTTTCCTTCAGCAAAGAATATCAACCTGCCCGACCATGGCGGCCCAATAGTGAACTATTATACTGCTCTTCCGTGCCAAAACAAGCAGTTCCCGCCCAATGGGGCATTCGTTCCGTTGGCTTACCATGACCGGGAGCAGGTATGCTCGCTGAAGCTCGGTCCACCTTACTTCTGCGGTGTGCGAATGCAGCGCCCCATTTCTTCGTTCGATAGGACTTCACCCTGGCGGGGGTCGTAAGGACCGCGTTCGATCGTTCGTTCGAACACAAGCTCGCGCATAATTTCTCTACTTCGCGTCATATCTCTTCCTTCGCTCTATCAGGCGTACATGAGTTTCCCTTTAGGGCTCGGCACTTCTGAGCACAAGGAATATCTTGGGTGCGCGGATTCTCGCTCCGACTGGAAGGCCGACTCGAGTTTTCCCCAACCTGTAGTCTCCTCCTGGATGGCCTCAGGACCTCCGTTCGTAGCCGAAGCACTTGAAATCCTTTCTCTCCCTGCTGATCCGCTCGGGTCAGCGTGCAAAGGACCTCTTCATTTGGGTCATCGTCTTTCCGGCAGGCTACACACAAGCTCGGTTTGACGATCAGATCGGGATTGATTTCAGGCCCATCGTCCCAGAGCTCATTCATGCCTCATTTTGTATAGCTCAATTTCCAGTTGCAGGCGTTCCAGCAAAATCTGGTTCATAAAGTCCTGCAACTCTTCTTCATGGTCTTCAAATGCACGCCGCACCGACCAGACAACTGCTTTGCGTTGTTCTGTGGATAAGCTCGCAGGAAGTTGAAGAGGAACGTCGAACCCGACGCTGCAGCGGCAGAAAAACTCCTTCATCCGGCAGAGAACTTCATCTTGCATTTCTTTGGAAGCAGACACTTGCGTAAAGATAGCTCGAAGTGTTCGTTCAATCTCTGCCCATCCTCGAACAGTCCGAGTTGGAAACTTTATAATATCTCCCACCGTATATCTGCCCTTTCTGCCTCCTTGATCGCCACCTCCCAGATCAGGTTCTCCGGGCTTCCAGCCCCTGTTCTCTTAGTTCTTTCGATCGAACCGTTGGCCCGCTTCCTCACCTCCGTTCGACCCGTTTTCGATTGGTACACCAAGACGATGTCGCCCGATCCAAGTTCCGCATCGGCACCTTCACGCCCGCCCGGCAGCCGCAAGCCTGGTCCCGTCCAGAGTACTATCTTCGGGGGAAGGCCAGTGGTCGGTTACCCAATGTTTCACAGTTGCGCCTCATCGTGTGCATTGATTGTTGTGCCGAATGTCAATTTGTTCGGAGGTCTTCAGGGATTCCAATGCCTCTGCATCGGCTAAATCTTTGGTTCTTCCTGATGCCCTCTTGTTGCGGATTAGATCGTCGATCGACGGAATATGCACTTCGATTCCCTCGATGTTCACGGACAGTGACCGTCCATACGTCTCCTCAAACTGAAGTCCGGATGCCGCAGTGATGATGTCGATTCGCCTTGGGGCAACTCCGATCTGAAAGATGGTCCCATCCTTTTGAAGGTCTTCCTTGGTCAGATTGTGAAGCGGGGCGCCAAAACGGCGCAATGCCCGCAGGACGGCATCAGCGTTCTGGGGGGACGGCATGACCCAAATATCAATGTCCATGGTGGCCCGGGGATAACCGTGGGCTGCCAGCGCATAGGCACCGACGAGGAGGAATTTAACCTTCTCGTCGGACAAGGCGCGTAACATGTCTCTGTAGTCTTCGTTCAGCATCGTGCTTTTTGCTCAAGGACGCGATTTCTCGGGTCAGCGGCCAGACGAGACTAATGCGGTCTGCCGGCGTGCCGGGAACGAAGTCGTCGTTCCGACGGTCCGACATTCGGTATATGGCTGTGTGCTTCCTGTTCATGCTCCTTAAGGTACCATCTTTACCGAGCGATATCAACCTGATGAGCCGATGCGAAGCGTCGGCTCATCACCTAATTAGATTGATCCGCATAAGCTGCGAATCACGGGTTTCCGGCCCGCATAACCTGCTGCCGAAAACGCGAACACCACCACGATAGTTTCAGTAAAGTCAGCCACTTGCGCCTCTCGATGCTCATTATCACAGCATCTTATACGGATCGGCGTAAAAACCCTCAGGAATATTCTCAGAATCCGTTCTTCTTGATGATCTGAGGCTGCAAAGCAATCATGAGAGAACCTCAAAACCTCTGCTCGTAAGCGAAGCACTTGAAATCTTTCTCTCCCTGCTGATCCGCTCTCGTCAGCGTGCAGAGAATCTCTTCTCTTGGATCGTCGTCTTTCCGGCAGGTTACACACAAAGTCGGTTTGACGATCAGATCGGGATTGATTTCGGTCCCGTCATCGCGGAAGAAGCCTGGCTTGAATTCTCCCTTCATTTCTGCTGCCTTCCTTCTCAATAATCCAGCGGTAAGGTTCAGCGGCGATGCTCCGCCAGGTCCTCGATTGCTTCCGGCGACCAGATTACTTCATAGTCCATTTGTTCAACCGTTTTTCCGCCTCTTCCTGTGGAATGGACCCCTCTTTTCCGCCATCTCGATACCTCGACGGATCTTTTCCATCACGTAAAGATGGTATTGAATGTCCTCCAGGCTGCAGTTATCCGGAAGTTTCTTCAACAGGGCCTCAACTTCCTCTTTTGCTGTGCTCATTTAACCCCCCCCATCCTCGATCTGACAGCCCACAATCACATGAACGCTCGCCTATGATCATTCTACCGGATTCGTGATCGCCTTCGAACCACGTTCCGCGAGCTTCTGGCAGCACCTCACGGTCTGTGGTTCAGAGTCCCCTCAGCTCCTCCATCTTCTTTGCAGTCAATGCTTCTTAAAGCAAATAATCCAGCTTTGCAGCCGCAGAGTCCGCTTCGATCTGCCTGTCCCATTCACGCCAGTCTCTCTCAGTGAACCATCTCCGCAGCTGTACGTATTCCTCTTTTGGAAGGGCCTCGATTGCGGCCTGGATTTCCTCCACCTTCGTCATTTCTGCTTACCCCCTCTGCGTCTCAGAAACTACACACTGATCGGCTGTCTTCGGAGCATCTGCCACCGGAGCGATTCGTCAGAATCAGGATGCCTTCTTCAGCCGTTCCGCCACCCAAACCTTGATGATGGACTGCCGAGGTACCCCTAAGCGCTTGGCTTCCTTGTCCAATCGGTGGATCATCCACAGAGGGAAATCCACATTCACCCTCTTCTGTTCCTGCTGGGGCCTTCGGGTCTTAGAAACATCAAGGTCTTGCAGCATATCTTTGCCCTCGTCAAATTTCTGATCGAATTCCTTAGCCTTCATATAGGTCAACCTCCTCTTTCCTGGACCGTCGGAAGGAAATAATTCTTACGTGTTCGCGCCGATAGGTGATGAACCCTGACCAATGTGTATCTCCTATCTTGCCTACCACCAAAAATCTTGCCTCATCAATCGTTTTCCCAGGGATCTCGATGTAGTCTGGATCATCCCAGAATACTTGTGCTTCGTTGAAGTCGATCCCATGCTTTTTCTTGTTTTGCTTGCTCTTTTCGGAATCGAACTCACATTTCATGGTATAGATATTATATCTTTGGTATACCAAAAGCAATCATTTCTAGCGATCTCAGAATGCTCATGCCAGATTGTTGCTCACCACGACCGTGGGCGGGTGTGTTCGGCGCAGATCTTGCGGAGGGCAAAGCGGCGCTGAAGCAGGTTGAGGGGGAGATACATGAGGTTGGCATGCAGGGCCGGCCAAAGGCCCTTTCTCTTCCAGATGGAGGAGAAGCTGTAGAACTCCCGCCAGGCCCTTTTCCATCCTTCCCGCAGCTGCTCGGGCTCCATCAGCTTGGGCCGAAAATGGGGCGTGAGGATCTCCTGATTGGGCTCCAGCCACCATCTCTCCCGCAACAGGCGCCCCTCTGCCTGCAGCCGGTCATAAAAAGGGGTCCCAGGATAGGGAGTGAGGATCGCGAACTGGGCCAGGAGAATCTTATGGCGATGGCAAACTCCACGGTGCGCTCGAAGACGGAGGGGTCATCGAAATCGAAGCCGAACATGAAGGCGGCATAGGCTATGATCCCGTGATCGTGGAGCCGGCGGATGATCTCCCCATAGCGCTCCGGATGGTTCTGGACCTTTCCCACCCCTCTCAATTCCGCGCTCAGCGATTCAAATCCGATGAAGAGGGCCTTGCAGCCGCTCTTCTCCAATATCTTCAGATTTTCCTCATCCTCCAATCCGGCGAGCGAGGCCTCCCCGATCCAGCGCAGCTTGAGAGGTATGAGCGCCGTGAAAAGCCTTCGGAAATAGGGGACATTCCCGATGATATTGTCGTCGGCAAAGAGCAGGCCGGGACGGCTCAACTTCTCGACCTCCGCCACTACCGACGCTACCTCGCGCATCCGATAGCGGGAACCGAAAACCGGGTTTACCGTGCAGAAGTCGCAATGAAAGGGACAGCCCCGGGTGGTCTGTACTACGTCCACTGGAGCATAACGGAAGCGGTAGGGCCTGAAGATCTCCCGGCGGGGGATGGGAGATTGGCTGAGATCGATGAGGCCCTCCTGGTGGTAGGTCTTCTCCAGCCGGCCTGCCTCGAAGTGCTGAAGCAGTTGAGGCCAAATCCCCTCCGCTTCTCCGATCACGACCGAGTCTGCGTGTTCAGAGGCCTCTTCTGGCATCGTGCTCGGATGGATGCCCCCCAGGACCACCTGGATCCCCCTTTCCCGGTAGGCATCCGCGATCTGGTACGCTCGATGAGCAGTCTTCGAGAGCACCGAGATCGCCGCCAGGTCCACATCCTTGAGGTCCTCCGGGATACGGATGCGCCTGATCTGGTCATCGGAGAAGCTCACCTCGATCTGAGGCGGGGTGAGGGCAGCCAGGGTGGCCAGGGCCAGGGGGGTGAGGCGGGCGCTATCCTCGGCGGCGGGGGAAATGAGCTCGATCTTCATAGCTCGTTCATACAATAAGGGACGCCAGAGATCAATCCTTTTTCTCTCCCACTCCAGATCGATTATGGTTTGACCCGTGAATCTGATTGCAGTAGATTAGGCCGAAGGACGCCCATGATCGTTTAACCTGTCCCTTGGGACCTCCATGAGAGGGCGCAAGAGGGAGTGCTTACCCTTCTTTATGCAGCCAGAGGCGAGGAATTCAATCACGCGGCCGCGTTGAGGGAATCCATGGATAGGCTTTATCAAAAGAGGCGGAGATGACGTCGAAAGAGTGGCTCAAAGCTGATCATAATATCGTCAACTTCCCGGCGAAACTCAAGGTGCTGGATATGCGTGCGAATGCGGGGTAAAGCGATGAAGGGTAAAAAGAGACTTCTCATTTTGTTGCTGGTGGTCATGATCGGGGCAGTTCTGACCTACAAGTTCACCCTGAGCAGATCACACAACAATCCCAATGTCATCCGGGTCTCCGGAAATATTGAGGTCACCGACGCGGAGGCGAGCTTCAAGATCGCGGGCCGCGTCCAGGAACGCCTGGTCTCGGAGGGTGATGTGGTTCAGGCAGGCCAGGTCGTCGCCCGGCTGGACAGCACGGAACTCGCCCAGGAGGTTGCCGTTCGGAAAGCGGAGGTTGAGGCGGTCCAGGCCTCTCTGGCGGAGCTGGAGGCGGGATCTCGACCAGAAGAGATCGGACAAGCCGAAGCCACAGTGCGCAGGGCGCAGGCCCGGCTCGACGAACTGCTGGCTGGATCGAGATCCCAGGAAATCGCTACTGCAGAGGCGCAGGTTCGAAGGGCCAAAGCGGAAACCGAACGGCTGAGGCTGGAGGCGGAACGGCAGACCAAACTGTACCAGGAGGGATACGTATCCATTCAGGAATATGATCTGGCCCGAACAAGCCATGAGGTGGCCAAGGCAAGGCAGAAGGAGGCGGAGGAGAACCTGAAGCTGGTCCAGGAGGGGCCTCGGCCGGAGGAGATCGAGCAGGCCCGGGCCGCTCTGAGGGAGGCCAAAGAACGGTTCATCTTGGTCAAGAAGGGGCCTCGCAGAGAGGTGATCGATCAGGCCCGTGCCCGCCTTAGGCAGGCCAAAGAGGCCCTGGCCATGGCGGAGACGCGTCTGGGGTATGCAGCATTGGGATCCCCGCTTTCCGGGGTGGTGCTTTCGGAGAATGTGGAAGCAGGCGAGTATGTCTCACCGGGAACGCCGGTCGTTACGGTCGGAGATCTGGAGAATGTCTGGGTAAGGGCCTATATTAATGAAACGGACCTGGGGCGCGTCAAAGTGGGCCAAAGGGTGAAGGTCAAGACGGACACCTTTCCAGGCAAGGGTTATGAAGGGCGGATTTCCTTTATTGCCTCTGAGGCGGAGTTCACCCCCAAGAATGTCCAAACGGAAAAAGAGCGAGTGAAGCTGGTCTATCGGGTGAAGGTGGACATCCGAAATCCCAATATGGAGCTGAAACCTGGAATGCCGGCAGATGGGGAAATCATGGTAGGGGAATCGAAGTGAGGCCAGGGAATGGATGCGATACGCACAGATCGCCTCACCAAGTCCTTTAATGGCCTGACTGCCGTGGATGGCCTCACCCTGACCATTGCGGAGGGAGAGATCTTCGGCCTGGTGGGGCCGGACGGGGCGGGCAAGACCACTACCATGCGACTCCTCACCGCCATCATGGAGCCCACGTCAGGCGAGGCCTGGGTGGCCGGCCGCCACATCCTGAAAGAGGCGGAGGCGATCAAGGGGGATATCGGGTACATGAGCCAGAGGTTCGGCCTGTACCCGGACCTCACGGTGATGGAGAACATCGATTTCTATGCCGATATCTACGGAGTGCCCCGGAGAGGCCGGCAGGAGAAGATCGACCGCCTCCTGGTCTTCAGCAACCTGACGGCCTTCAAGAAGCGCCTGACAGGCAACCTCTCGGGAGGTATGAAGCAGAAACTCGGCTTGGCCTGTGCCCTGATTCACACCCCTAAGGTTCTCTTCCTGGATGAGCCGACCAATGGTGTGGATCCGGTCTCGCGCCGCGATTTCTGGCGAATTCTTTATCAACTGCTCCGGGAGAGGGTTACCATCTTCCTCTCTACTGCTTACCTGGACGAGGCGGAGCGCTGCGGCCGGGTGGGGCTCATGCACCAGGGCCGGCTCCTGGCTGTTGGGTTGCCGGACGAGGTGAAGGGGCTGATGCGCGGCACGATCCTCGAGATCCGTTCCTCGGAGCCGCGTCGGGCGGCAAGCCTGCTGCGCCAGGGCCTGAAGGGGGACTCGGTGGGCCTTTTCGGAGACCGGGTCCACGTGGTGACCCAAGAACCCCAAAGGGCTGCCGAGCAGGCCGAGAAGACCCTCCGTGAAGTCGGTCTCAAGATCAGTGGCCTCCAAATCATCGAGCCGGCCCTGGAAGATGTCTTCGTCTCGGTCCTCACGGGGGAGGGAAGCCGACAGCCATGAGCGCGGTCGAAAATGGCAAGGCGGTGGTGGTGAAAGACCTGAAGAGGTGCTTTGGCGGCTTCGTCGCCGTAAATGGCATCAGCTTCGAGGTGGCAAAGGGCGAGGTCTTTGGCTTCCTGGGCCCCAATGGGGCGGGCAAGTCCACCACCATCCGTATGCTGTGCGGCATCCTCGCACCCAGCGGAGGCACAGGGACGGTGGCCGGGTTCGACGTCCGCACAGAGGCGGAACAGGTCAAATCCCACATCGGCTACATGAGCCAGAGGTTCTCTCTTTACGAGGATTTGACCGTGGAGGAAAATATCGATTTCTATGGTGGCATCTACCGGATCGCCCCGGAAAAGAAGAAGGAGCGGAAGGAGTGGGTCATCGAGATGGCAGGGCTGCAGCAGCATCGGAACTCTCGAACCGCTATCCTCTCCGGGGGCTGGAAGCAGCGCCTGGCACTGGGATGTGCCATCCTCCATGAGCCACCCATCATTTTCCTGGATGAGCCCACCTCCGGTGTGGATCCCATCAGCCGCCGCCAATTCTGGGATCTGATCTATGATCTTTCGGGCAAGGGAGTGACGGCCTTCGTTACCACCCACTACATGGACGAGGCGGAGTATTGCGACCGCCTCGGCCTCATCTATCGGGGCGACTTGATCGCTATGGGAACCCCGGAGACCCTCAAAGCCCAACTCATGAGGGAGGAGGTCTTGGAGGTCCTCTGCGAAAGGCCGCAGGAGGCAATGGAGGAGATCGAGAAGGTGCCCGGCATCAAGGAAGTGGCCCTCTTCGGCAAGGGACTCCATGTAGTGGCTGAGGACGGAGAGGCTGCCCGTCCGGCAATCGGAAGGCTCCTTGCGGACAAGGGGCTACCGAATCGAGCGGATCGAGAAGATCGTGCCCTCCCTGGAGGATGTGTTCGTCTCCCTGATCGAGGCGCGCGACCGGGCAGAGGCAGCCCCAGCAGGAGGTCAAAGGGTGAAGCTGCTTCGCCTGTGGGCCGTTGCCCGCAAGGAGTTCATCCATATCCTTCGCGATCCCCGGAGTCTGGCCATGGCCATTGCCATCCCTATGCTCCAACTCCTCCTCTTCGGCTATGCCCTGACCCTCGATGTGGATCACGTCCCCATGGTGGTCTGGGACCAGAGCGAGTCCCAGGTGAGTCGAGAGTTCATCAGCCGCTTCGACGGGTCCCGTTACTTCTCCCTTCGGCAGCAAGTGGGCAATTATAGGGCAATTGAGCGGGCCATCGACTCCGGCCAAGCCCTGGTGGCCCTGGTGATCCCGCGGGAGTTTGCCCGGCAGATCGGATCGGGGCGGTCGGCCTCCGTCCAGTTGATCGTCGACGGGAGTGATTCCAACACTGCCACCATCGGCATGGGGTATGCCGAGGTGGTCACCCAGGCCTATTCCCAACAGATCGCAGTGAACCAGATTCGGCGCCTGGGTGGCCGGCCAGCCCGGCCACCGCTGGATCTGCGGCCCCGGGCCTGGTTCAACACCGAAATGCAATCCAGGAACTTCATCATTCCCGGACTGATTGCGGTGATCATGAATGTAATCGCTGCCCTCCTGACCTCGCTCACGGTGGCCCGAGAGTGGGAGAGCGGCACCATGGAGCAGCTCATCTCCACACCGGTGAAAGGCCCGGAGTTGATCCTCGGCAAATTATTGCCCTACTTTGCCATCGGCATGTTGGATGTACTTCTGGCCGTCCTGATGGGCAAATTCCTGTTTGACGTACCCCTTCGCGGGAACGTAGCCCTGGTCTTCGCCATGGCCGCCATCTTTCTAACGGGTGTCCTGTCCGTTGGTATGTTGCTCAGTGTCCTGACCAAAAGCCAGCTCCTCTCCAGCCAGGCGGCGATGATCGTGACCTACCTGCCGGCCCTCTTGCTCTCAGGGCTCGTGTTTGCCATCAGCAATATGCCCAAGCCTTTGCAAGTCATCTCTTACCTCTTCCCGGCCAGGTATTTTGTGAAATTGCTGCGGAGTATCTACTTGAAGGGCCTGGGGTTAGGCTTCCTCGGGTTGGAGGCTGGCCTTTTGCTGGCCTTCGCGCTGGCCGTCCTGGTTCTAACCAATCGCAAATTCAAGAAGAAGCTGGCCTAGCCATGTGGGAGCGCATCAAACACATGCTGATCAAGGAGTTCATCCAGGTCTTTCGGGACCCGAGGATGAAAGGGGTCGTCTTCGTGGCACCGGTCATTCAACTGCTCGTCTTCAGCTACGCCGTAACCACAGATGTGCGCAACGTTGCCACTGCCGTGCAAGACCGTGACAACAGCGTGCTCAGCCGGGAACTCGTCGCCCGCTTCCTCCGCTCGGGATATTTTGAGATCGTGGCCCATATCGAGGGCGACAGGCAGGCCCAAGATCTGATCGACCGCGGTAAGGCCCAGGCGGCCTTGTGCATGGAAAAGGGCTTTGGTGAGGACATCCAGGCGGGGAGGACAGCCCAACTTCAGCTGATCGTGGATGGGACTGACTCCAACACTGCGGGGATCGTGCTTCAATATGCTGCCAGGATCGTGGGAGAATTCTCGCGGCAGATTCTGCTTTCCCAGTTTGTCAGGTCGAAAGGCAAAATCCAGCAACCGGGGCGGATTGATTTGCAGACGCGTGCCTGGTTCAATGAAAACCTCGAAAGCCGCAATTTCTATGTGCCGGGCGTGATCGCCATCATCGTAACCCTCATCACCCTCATGCTTACCAGCATGGCCATCGTCCGGGAAAAGGAGATCGGCACCATGGAGCAGATCATGGTCACTCCCATCACCCCCCTGGAGTTCATCCTGGGAAAGACGGCTCCTTTTGCCCTGATCGGGTTTGTCGATGTGATCCTGGTTACGATCGTGGGGGTGTTTTGGTTTGCAGTGCCCATTCGGGGCAGCCTGCTGCTCCTCTTGTTGGGCACGGCCCTTTACCTGATGACGACACTGGGGATAGGCCTTCTGATATCCACTGTCAGCCGGACCCAGCAGCAGGCCATGATGACCACTTTTTTCTTCTTCATGCCCGCGATCCTCCTCTCGGGGCTCATGTTTCCCATTGCCAACATGCCAAAGGTGATCCAGTGGTTCACCTATCTGAATCCCATGCGCTATTTCCTGGTGATCATCCGGGGCATCTTCCTCAAAGGGGTGGGGCCCGATATACTGTGGCCGCAAATGCTTGCACTGGCGGTGATGGGCGTATTCACTTTGTGGCTATCTTCCAGGAGATTCCGCAAGACCCTTGCCTGACGGATGAGGACTGAACAGCAGGGTCAGAACTAATTTTCGCATGATGGCTCCTCCTCTGTCCTTTCGTGCTCAGGCTTCATGTCAATCTGGCTCGAGTGAACCCTGGGCTTTGTCAAAAGAGGTTCTGCTGCCCTCAACAGCTCCTGGATGGCCCCGGCATCGCTGGCGTAGATCTCCTTTTCGGAGAGCTCATGGTTGTAGGATTTCTCGATCGATTCCCTCTCCTCTCCATCCACAGCCAACAGCAGGAGGACGTTATCGGAGCGCATGGATCCCCCGTGGCAGCTCATCTCATAATAGTAGCTCAGGAATGCGAAATCCGCGCCTGCCTGCCTCCCAATCTCCCTTAACTGGTCAAGCCGATCAGGATTGATCTTTTCCTTCGATATGCCCCTGCTGGCCAATATCCGGTCTACCTCTGGCTGTGGGATCAACGCAAATCGCCCATCTTTAGAGAGGGCCTCGCGAAGTTTCTGGGTGAGACTCGGATAGAGATAGCCGAATCGACGTGCCGATTGCCCCCTGGGCATCTTCTCCCACACGACCAGCCTGATCTTGGTTTGATCTGGCGCCCCCTCCGAGCCAGCGGCGCGGCTGCTCATGAATAACAAAGAACAGCTCAGGACCAAGAGGGCTGACAGGATCATCCACCTGATGCTCGACTTATGCCTCATGATATCTTCCTCTCGGGCTTTGAAGGACCAGATCCAAAGCCAAACCCAATGAAAAATCGAAACAGCGGGTATTGGCAAGCCATGACCCGCATCTTGTTACCTGTTTTAAAAGATGAAGGCAGCCCACTTGCCGATTCATGCTTACCACCAGTTGCGTCCATCGACCGCCGAATCCAAGTAGAGGCATGCCCCTTTTCCATTTGACTAACTGGAACAGAGTATGTTATCAGGAGTTGTCTTTTCCATCCACTCATACTTGAAGGAAGCCCATCTCATGATTCTTCGTCCCAGGGGGACCCTTTAATGAATTACCTCCAGCAGGTTCGTAACTACACTCTGAGCCAAGTGGTCAGCGGGCTGCTCGCAGCCTTGGGTAATAGCTCGGATGAGAATCTGGTCCGCATGACTTACCTGGCCGAGGTGGTGGCTCAAAAGGATTACTACAAGCGGCAGATCCGACGGATTCGTTCCCTTTTTGAGAATAGGCATCCCAGCCTGATCGTGGCCAAAAAAATCATGCAGGAGGCGAATCCCCTCCATCGGAGGAAGCTGGTGGAGTGCTTCATCATCAACCAGCTGCTCGTAGGCACCAATAAGAGGAAGGAGTTCTCCGAATCCCCAGGGGGCTTCTATCCCCCGGGCCTCTTCGTCCTCTCCCCCACCATGCGCTGCAATCTCCACTGCTATGGCTGCTACTCGGGAGAATATTCCCGCGGTCAGGATCTGCCTTTTCCGCTGATGGACCGGGTCGTGAGAGAGGGAAAGGAGATGGGGATCTATTTCGTGGTGGTTTCGGGAGGCGAGCCCTTTCTTCACCCGAATCTTTTTGATCTGTTTGCAGCCCATAACGATGTCGCTTTCATGATCTATACCCACGGAGGCCTTCTGGACGAGAAGACCGTGGAGCGGCTGGCGGCGCTGGGAAATGCCCTCCCTTGCATCAGCATCGAGGGGTTCGAGGAGGAGACCGATGCCCGAAGAGGCAAGGGCCACTACGCCAAGGTCCTGCGAGCCATGGAGCTGTTGCGGGAGGCTGGGATCCTCTACGCCTTCTCCGCCACCCTCACCCGCCAAAATGCGGACCTGATCCTTTCCGACCAATTCTTGGATCATTACATCGAAAAGGGGGTGAGCCTCGGCTGGTACTTCATCTATATGCCCATCGGGAGAGAGCCCAAGATGGACCTGATGCCCACCCCGGAGCAGCGAAATCAACTGCGGGAGCGGGTGAAATACTTCCGGGAGACCAAACCCATCCTCCTGGGCGATTTCATGGGAGATGGGGCGGTGGTGAAGGGATGTATCGCCGGTGGCCGGAAGTACTTTCATATCAACTCCCAAGGAGATATCGAGCCCTGTGTCTTCTGCCATTACGCGGTGGACAACATTCGGGACAAATCATTGAAAGAGGCCCTGGATTCCCCCTTCTTCCGCTACATCCGGGAACGGATTCCCTACAACGAGAACCTCTACCGGCCCTGTATGTTGGTGGATCGGCCCGAGGTCTCCCGCTCCGCTGTCCGCCTTCATAAGGCCAGACCGACCCATCCAGGTGCGGAGGCGATGTTTGATGGGCTGGCCAGCGAGATCGATGAATTCTCGGTTGCCTATGCCCAGATATCCGATCCGATCTGGGAGAAAGGCAAGGAAGAGGGAAGGGTCAAAGGGAATGGGAGCTGAGGAGATGGAGGTAGGCCTTTTGATGGAGGGGAAGCGCAGCCCATGAAAGTGCGACTGATCTATCCCCATTCCGGCGATTTCCCGATTCGCTATCGGTCCCGGATTCCTCCCCTCGGTCTGATTACCTTGGCTGGCCTTTTCCCTCCCGAGTGGGAAGTTAAGTTCACCGACGAGAGGCTGGAGCCGATCGACTTCGCAGAGGAAACGGACCTGGTGGCGATGTCGGCCATGACCTATCAGGCGTCCCGGGCCTATGCGGTAGCGGATGTCTTTCGGGCCCGGGATATCAGGGTGATTCTGGGAGGTCCCCACCCATCGGTGGTTCCGCAGGAGGCATCAGCCCATGCCGATGCCGTGGTGGTAGGGGAGGCAGAGGGGATCCTTCCCGAGCTTCTCGATGACCTGAAGCACGGAAGACCGAAGCCCTTTTATCGCTGCAAGGAAAAGGTGGAGATGTCCAACCTGTCCCCTCCCCGAAGGGATCTTCTCCGGGGGAAGGGGTATCTGCCTGTAGATATGATCCAGGCGGCCCGGGGATGCCCGGTCAATTGCGAGTTCTGTTCCGTGACCGCCACCTTTGGCCGAGCCTATCGCATCCGTCCGCTGCCGGAGATCATGCGCGAGATTGAGGAGTTAGGCCCGTACCTGTTTTTCGTCGATGACAACCTTTTGCTCAAGAAATCCTTTACCGTAAAGCTCTTGGAAGCAGTGCTTCCTCTGCAAAAGAAGTGGGTCTGCCTGGGTTCCATCCGCATCGCCGACGATTTGAATCTGTTGGATCTGATGGCTAAAAGTGGCTGTTGGCTTATGTATGTCGATATGGGACCCTGGCTTTCGGCCAGCCTGAGCGGAATAAATGGGGGCCTTCGCCAGAAGGAGAAATGCTACGAGGCCATCGAGAGGATTCACGATGCGGGGATCGAGATGATAGGCTCCTTCGCCTTCGGATTCGATCACGATGATCTCGGGGTCTTCGAGCGGACGGTGAGGTTTTGCCAAGATGCGAGATTGGATGAAGTGGAATTCCTCATATTGACCCCCTATCCCAAAACCCGCCTCTTCGAGAGACTGGAAGAAGAGGGCAGGATCCTGGAGCGGGATTGGGCCAAATACAATACGATGAATGTGGTCTTCCAGCCCAAGTCAATGTCTGCCGACCAACTTTTCGAGGGATATCGGCTGGCGTGGAGAGAATTCTATTCTCAACGAAAAGCGGGTCATGCCCCTCGAATCATGGAACTTACCTCCCAGCCCCAGATTTGATATTCCCCCATGCGGGTAATGCTGATTTCCCCCAATCAAGAGTTGCTTCCCGATCCGGTATCTCCCCTTGGGCTCGCCTACCTGGCAGCGGCCCTGAGGGAGGCGGGCCATGAGGTATCCATCTTGGACCTCTGCTTCTCCCCCGACATCGAGGCCTCCTTGGGGGAGGGCTTGCAGGAATTCCTCCCCGAGGTCATTGGCCTTTCGATCCGCAATGTGGACAACACGGCGTATCCATCGACCGTCTCCTATATCGATCCTTTGAGGAGGGTGGTCGAACTCCTGCGCCGACTATCTGGAGCCCCCATCCTGGTGGGGGGATCGGGGTTCACCATCATGCCCAAAGAGATGCTGACCTTGCTGAGCCTGGAGATGGGAATCATCGGAGAGGGGGAGAGGTCGATGGTGCAGTTCCTGGCCCAGGGGATGAAAGATGGAGTGCCGGGGCTGATCCGCAGAAGGGGTGGGCGATTTCGCACCCTGGCACCTCTCCCTTCCCTCAGAATGGACGGGCTGCCGCTGCCTGCCCGGGATCTGTTGGATGTGAAGGCCTATCTTCGAGAGGGGGGCGTCTGTAACATACAGTCCAAAAGGGGCTGCGCCTTTCGGTGCATCTATTGTACGTACCCGTTGATCGAAGGGAGAAGAGTGCGGCTGCGAGATCCCAAAAAGGTGGTGGCTGAGATGCAGGGACTGCAGGAGGGCCACGGAATCAACCACTTCTTCTTTGTGGATAACGTGTTCAATTACCCCCCCCACCATGCCGAGGCGATCTGCGAGGAGATAGTCGGCCGAGGTCTGCGGATCCAATGGGCCTGTTATGCTCATCCTGGCTACCTGAGTCCTGCCTTGGCGGATCTGATGGCCCGTTCCGGTTGCGAGAGCATCGAATTCGGGACCGATTCCGGCTCCCCCTCGGTCCTCTCCGCCCTGAAGAAGGAGTTCGGACCCGAGGAGATCTGGGAGGCCTCGTCCGCATGCCGGCAGGCAGGGATTCCCTTCTGCCACAGCCTCATCCTGGGGGGTCCAGAGGAGGATCGATCCACCCTGGAGGAGACCTTTGGGCTGATGGCGAAGACCGACCCCACCGCGGTAATCGCCATGATCGGGGTCCGGGTCTATCCCCAAACGGCCTTGGCCCAGATGTTGGTTAAGGATGGATACTTGAGCCTCAAGGAGATTGCCTACCCGCCCAAGTTCTATCTTTCCGAGACGCTCGGCGATGAGGTGATCGATCTGGTGGTGGATCATGCGCAGAAATCCCGGAACTGGATCGTCCCGGGGAGAAGCATCAATTACTCGGTGAGACTCCAGAGGCTTCTTCGAAAAAAGGGAAAGATGGGGCCGACCTGGGGCTATATGCGTTATCGGAGAGGGAGAGGTCAGAGCCCTGGCGTCCAGGGGGAAGGGGAGGATGGTGGAAAAGGCTGATCTTCTGACAGCACCGAAATCTCCGGTCCCAGGGAGTCGATCCGTGCTATGGGAGGTGAAGCAGGAGGTCCCAGTTCAGAGGGCCTGGTATCACTACCCGGTCAATGCCTTTCTCTTTCATGCCCTGCGGCTCACCCTCCGTCTTTTCTCGCGGGAGGCGATCTCCAAGGTCAGAACTCCCTTCGCCGACCTCTACTTCTTCTTCGCCCGATTGGACCGGGAGGCCCTGATCTCCAATATCCGACATATATTGGGAGAGGGCAGTCCCCGGGAAGAGGCCGTCAGGTTGGCGCGGAATACCTTTCGCCGCTACGCCCAATATCTCATCGACCTCATCTGCGCCTCCCGAATGAGCGAGCCGGAACTGAGGGGCCTGATCTCTGAGGCCTCCCATGATGAGGTGATCTTCAAGGCCCTGGAGGCGGGCCGCGGCGCTATTCTTCTGACCGCCCATCTGGGAAACTGGGAATTGGGAGGGATGATCCTCAAGATCCTCGATCTGCCGGTCAAGATCGTCTATTTCCCGGACCGGATCAAGGGGGTGGAGAAGTCCCGCCGCCGCTATCGGGAGAGAAAGGGCGTGGGGCAGCTCTCCATACAGGGGTCCCCCTTTTCCCTGCTCCAAATGATGCAGGCGCTGCGGCGCAATGAGATCGTTTGCCTGCAGGGGGACCGAAACTACGGGAGGAGAGGGGTGAAGGTGGAGTTCTTCGGCTCCTTGGTATCCTTCCCCCCGGGACCGGTGATCTTATCTATGGTCAGCCAGGCTCCCCTAATCCCCGCATTCATCATCCAGGAGGATGGGAAGGGTTATCGGTTCCTGGTCGAAGATCCGGTGACGATGCAGGATACCGGCGATCGGGAGGAAGACATTCGGGAGAACCTGGGCCGGGTGATCAGGGTGATGGAAGGTTATCTAAGGAAGTACCCCGACCAGTGGTTCAATTACGTCCCCTATTGGAGGGAGGACGGGGGCGAAGAGGGATTGAAAGGGGCGAAGCTTCCCTCCCGGGCGGAAGGAAGGCCGGATTGAGGGGTCGAGGAGAGCCGGGATGAGAGGATATCTGAGCGGCTTAAGGAGAGCTTGCCTCATGCGCAAGATGAGGCTTATCCTGGTGGCCCTCTCCCCGCTCTTGATCTGGGGATCGGCTCCGTTGAAGGTGGGTCTGAATGCCATCATGATTTCCCATCTGGCGACCTGGCTTTACGGGACCTTCTGTCCCAACAGCTGCCTCTTCGGTTCCGTCTTCAGTCGCGGTGGGGATGGAAAGAAGTGGGTAGGCCTGACCTTCGACGACGGACCCAGCGAGCTTCATTCACCACGGGTCCTGGATACTCTGAGGAATCACGGTGCAAAGGCGACCTTTTTCGTCGTAGGAAGGAAGGCAGCGGCCCGCCCGGATCTCGTCCGCCGGATCCATGAAGAAGGGCATCTCGTCGGCAATCACACCTGGAGCCATCCTCCCCACATGGCCTTCGAAGGACTCTTCGGGCGTAGAGCGATCCTGGAGGAGATCGAGAGAGCGCAGGGGGCGATCGAGGCCATCATTGGAGAGCGTCCGCAGGTCTTTCGCCCTCCTCAGGGGTTCAAAAACCATATGATCCTGGAGGCCTGCCGGGACCAAGGAATCACCCTGGTGGGGTACAGCCAAAGGCCTCCCTATCACGCCAACGGCCACGATAGTGCAGCCCTGGCAGAGAGGATCGTGCAAGAAGCCCGGCCCGGCTCCATCATCAACTTCCATGATGGATGGCGGACGGGCAGGGAATGGGATTGCGAGGAGATGATCGGCACTTTATCCCGGATCATCGTCGGACTCAGAGTCCAAGGATACCAGTTTGTCACGGTAAGGGAGATGATCGAGGCGGGGGAGGCGATTCAACCAAAATGAGACTTCAAATCATCTCCCCTCGCTGGCCAGAGCAGAGCTATTGGGGGTCCATGATCTTCAAATTCCCCACCCTCGCCCTGACCACTCTGGCGGCCCTCACTCCCCCGGATTGGGAGGTTGTGATTCGGGATGAGAATGTGGAGGACATCGATTTCAACGCCCCTACCGACCTGGTGGCGATCTCGGCGATGACCCCATTGGCCCCGCGCGCCTATGAGCTGGCCGATCAGTTCAAAAGGGCAGGATCCTCAGTCGTTCTGGGGGGCTTTCACCCGACGTTCATGCCTCAGGAGGCTCTGCAACATGCCAATGCTGTCGGAATCGGGGAGGCGGAGGGCTATTGGCAGAGGCTGTTGGAGGACTTCCAGAAGGGTCATCTGGGGAGGGAATACCTGAGCCCCGCCCGCCCCGCCCGCTGGGGTTTGCCCTTTCCTCGTCGGGAGTTGATCCGGGATAAACCCTATTTCTTCGTCAACACGCTGCAGACCACGCGGGGGTGTCCTTTCCAATGCGAATTCTGCGTGGTAACAACCTTCTATGGACATAGTTATCGAAGCCGACCCCTGGAAGAGATAAAGGCCGAAATCCAGGCCCTGGGGGGTGGACTCGACTACCTGTTCTTTGTGGATGACAATATCGTGGGAAGTCGCAGTTATGCGAGGGAGCTTTTTCAGATGCTCATCCCCTTGAGGAAAAGGTGGCTGAGCCACGCCACGCTCAATCTGGTCGAGGATGCGGAGCTCTTGGACCTTTGTGCCCGCAGTGGCTGTCGGGGCCTTTTCTTTGGCTTCGAGTCCCTCTCCGAGGCCAATCTCAAGGAGATCGGCAAGAGCGTCAATCGGATCGGGGCATACGAGGAGGCGGTGAAGAAGCTCCATGACCGGGGCATCGGGGTGGAGGGCTCTTTTGTGGTGGGGTACGACGAGGATGAGTTGTCGGTCTTTGATCGCCTGGCGCATTTCGCGAAAAAGACCCGTTTGGACGGGGCCCATGTATGGATCCGCACTCCCCTCCCCGGGACCCGCCTCCATGCCAAACTGGAGGGGCAAGGGAGGATCTTCGAAAGGGATTGGGCCAAATATGATCTCGCTCACGTGGTCTTTCATCCGAAAAAGATGTCAGCGGAGAGGCTGCAGGAGGGGATGAACGGGTTCTATCGGGAGGTCTATTCCTATCCCTCCATGATCAGTCGGCTGCTGCTCTTTCCGGGGAAGCGGGTGCAGGTGTTCGGCCCCATGAACTGGGGGATCCGCCAGGCCTGCAGGAAGAGCGGGTATTTTTAGGGGACGAGAGCCGTGGAAAAGCCTGAAGAAGATGGGCCGCACAGGGTAGTAATCGCGGGAATGGGGGTGGTCTCGGCGTTGGGGAGCAGCACCGACGCCTTCTGGGAGGGACTCTCCCAGGGCCGCTGCGGAATCGAGCCGGTGACGCTCTTCGATCCCTCTTCCTATCGCAGTCAGCTGGGGGCCCAGGTGAAGGATCTGGAGCCTGCAAGGTACCTGTCTGCCAAGAAGCTCCGGCGGATGTCCCGTTGCGACCAGATGGGCTTCGTCGCAGCCCATGACGCCCTGAAGGACTCTAATCTCTCCTGGGAAAAGGTCGATTTGGACCGATTCGGGGTCATTGTGGGGGGAGGGGCCGGCGGGATGAGCTCGTCGGAGGTCTTCTATGAGGATTTCTATCGGAGGGGGGCGCGCCATGCCCATCCCCTCTCCGTCTTTCCTACTCCTCCCAACATGGTGACGGATTGGGTCTGTCTGGAGTACGGCCTGAGGGGTCCCCGTTCGACGGTGGTAACCGCCTGCTCCTCGAGTGCGACCTCCGTCGGCTATGCAGCGGACCTGATCCGCTACGGACGGGCGGAGATGATGCTGGCCGGAGGAAGCGACGCGATGTGCCGGCTCACCTTCGCCGGATTCAATTCGCTCCGGGCCCTGGATGAGATGCCCTGCCGGCCCTTCGATGCCATGCGCCGGGGCATCTCCCTGGGGGAGGGGGCAGCGTTCCTGCTCCTGGAGGAGATGGGGCATGCCCTGGATCGTGGGGCCAAGATCTATTCGGAGTTCGCGGGATATGGCATCAGCTGCGATGCCTATCACATGACGGCCCCAGACTCGGATGGGGATGGGGCGGTGAGGGCCATAACGTCGGCCCTGGAGGATGCGGGCCTCGCCCCGGAGGCCGTGGATTACATCAATGCCCACGGGACCGGTACCCAGTATAATGATTTGGTGGAGACCGTGGCCATCAAAAGGGTCTTCGGAGATCGGGCCTATCTCCTTCCCGTCAGCTCGACGAAGTCCATGATCGGCCATTGTCTGGGGGCCGCCGCCGGCCTGGAAGCGGTGGCCACCGTCTTGGCCATCTGCCACCAGACGGCTCCCCCCACCATTCACTACCAGAACCGGGATGCCCAATGTGACCTGGATTATGTCCCCAATCAGGCCAGCCATCGGGTCATCCGGGTGGCCCTGTCCAATTCCTTTGCCTTCGGGGGAAACAACACGGCGATCCTGTTGAAGCAGTTCACCCATCCGACGATCGGGGGAGGAACATAGTGGCGAACGCCCCCAAGAAAGGTCGAAGGGTCGTCGTCACGGGTCTGGGGGTCGTCAGCTCGCTGGGGTTGGGTGTAGAGACCTTCTGGGACTCCTTGAGGCAGGGAAGATCGGGCATCCAGGAGATCTCGCGCTTCGACCCCTCCCTCACCGGCTCCCGTTTCGGGGGAGAGGTGCGCAGCTTCGAACCGAAGGATTTCATGGCTGCCGCCAAGGTGCGTCGGTTGGACCGGGTGAGCCAGATAGCGGTTGCCGCTGCCCGTCTGGCCTATGAGGATGCCCGATTGCCGGCCTCATCCGAGCCGGCACAGGAGATGGGAGTCATCCTCGGGAGTGGCTTCTCCGGCTTGGTCAGCACCGAGGCCTTTTTCCGGTCCTTGTTGGATCTGGGGCCCTCTGGGGCCAATCCCATGCTTTTCCCCAGCACCGTCCCCAATGCCCCTGCGGCCCAGGTGGCCATCGAAATGGGATTCAAGGGCCCCAACGTCACCTTGTCCCACAAGGAGGTCTCCGGGGAGAACGCCATCGTCTATGCCTGCGACCTGATCCGCCACGGCAGGGCAAAGATCCTGTTGGCCGGGGCAGTGGATGAGCTGAGCCAGATCCTGCACTTCTCCCATTGGAAGATGAGAGTGCTCTCCCCTCACCGCAGGGGAGAAGAGGAGATCTCCTGCCCTTTCGACCTTCGGCGAAACGGGATCATCCTGGGGGAAGGGGCAGGAATCGTGGTGCTGGAGGAGTTATCCCATGCCCGGTCTCGGAAGGCCCCCATCTACGAGGAGGTAGCGGGATGGGGAATGAGCGGTACCGCTTGCCAGCTGAGCGATTATGAGGGGGGAGGGGATGGGCTGGAGGCGTCCATGAGATTGGCCTTGAAGGATGCGGACCTTTCCCCGGATGAGGTATTCTCGATCAGTGCCTGCGCCAATTCCTCCGTCGACTTGGACCGGGCGGAGGCCCGGGCCATCCGGCGGATCTGGGGAGATGAAGCCTCGCGGATTCCGGTCAGTGCCATCAAATCCATGTTGGGTGAATTCAACTCCTGCGGCGGATTGAGGGTGGTGGCTTCTGCCCTTTCTCTCCGGCACCAATGGATACCCCCCACCATCCATTATCGGGTCTCGGATCCGGACTGCAAACTGAATTGCGTTCCCAACACGGGCAGGGCTGCTCCACTGCAAAACATCCTGATCAATGGATCATCCAGTGGGGGAAGTCATATCTCCCTAATCCTGCGCAGATCTGTGGAGTGATCGCTGGGGGAAAGGACTGCTATGAAAGGAAGTCAGGCCGTTTCCGATATTGCTGCCTCTGTCCCATCCCGCGATTCCTATGATGTGGTGGTCATCGGTGGGGGGATCGGGGGCCTCTCTTGCGCCGCACTGCTGGCTCGAGAGGGTGCAAAGGTATTGGTGGTGGAGCAGAATCCATTCCCAGGCGGCTATTGCACCTCCTTCCAAAGGAATGGGTTCACCTTCGACGCAGCGATCAGCTCCCTGTCCTGCTGCAGTCGATCGGGCTGGATCGGGGAGTTCGTTTGTAGCTTACAGCTGGATCGAGAAATCGAATTCATCCCCTTGAATCCCATCAAAGAGCTCATCTTCCCCGACTTTCGCTTCTCCCTCTGCGCCCCCTGTGGGCAGTACGAGGAGGAGCTGAAAAGGAGATTCCCGGCGGAAGCGGTGGGCATCGAAAGAGTGATCGGCGCCCTGGAAGGTATCTTCCGGGAGCTGAAAAGCATGCCTCCTCTCTTCGATCCGGAATCCCGGAGGGGATTTGCCTCCCAGTATCCTTACTTCACCCAATACCGGTCCGTTACCCTGGGACAGTTGCTGGATGAACACTTGCACGACGATCGCCTCAAAGGGCTGCTCTGTGGGCACTGCATGTATTTGGGAGTCCCCTCCTCCAGGGCCTCTTTGATCAGCGTGGGAGGCATGCTCATGGGATATTTACAGGATGGGGCCTATCAGGCGAAGGGCGGAGTGCAGCGCTTGCCCGATATCCTGTCCCAAGGGCTGAAGAGGTGGGGGGGCCAGATCCTGTTTTCGCGGCGGGCCATCCAGATCCGCACCCAGGGGAATCGAGTGACGGGGGTGGGGCTGGAAGATGGGCAAGAGGTCAAAGCGGGAGCGGTGGTGGCGGCGATGGATGCCCGCCAAACCTTTTCGCGGTTATTGGAGGGAGATGGGCTTGTTTCAGGCCAGCGGCGGAGAATCGAGGCCATGAGGCCCTCCATCTCCTATTTCCTGGTATACTTGGGTGTCGATCTGCCCCTGGAGGAGATGGGGGTCTGCCACCATATCGACTGTTTCTCCACCTTTGACATCGAGTCCATCTTCCGGACGCAGATGGCGGGGGAGTTCGGAGAGGAAGCCACGTCCCTGGGCATAGCGATTCCCACTTTGGTGGATCCCGAATTGGCACCCAAGGGAAGTCATGTCGTCATCCTGAGCTGCCTCACGCCTTATGGAGGTCGGACCCATTGGGCGGGCGCCAGGGAGGGGGTAGCCCAATTCCTGATCCAGGGGGCCGAAAAGGTCATACCCGGTCTTTCTCAACATATTCGGGTGCAAGAGACCTGTACCCCCGTCACCCTGGAACGCTATACCTCCAATTTCGAGGGAGCGGCCTTTGGGTGGGAGCAGAGCCCCGATCAAGTTGGCCCCCGGCGTCTTGCGCCTCGGACCCCCATCGAGAATCTATACCTGGCGGGTCATTGGACCTGCCCGGGCGGGGGAGTGGCCTCCGCGGTGGTATCGGGAAGGATGGCCGCTCAGGAGGTCTTGCGGTCGGGGAGTCCGCGGAAAGGATGAGGAGGGGAAGAGGGCCCTGGGCCCTTTACCGGTGCAACCTTACGGGCTCAGCTCACGCCTTGGGATCGGGAGGCTGGTCCTGGCCGGCCAGGTAATCCAGGATCAGTTGGTCAAAGGTCTTCTCGGAGGAAGTCAGATCCGCGGCGAATTCGCGCGGGGGCTCGACGCCCGTTGCCGCCGCGAACTTTCCGGAACGAAGATCGGAAATCATCTTCTGATGCTGTCGGCGCATGAGCTCGAGAATCTGGGGCTCGGTAAGCTTTTGGGGAAAGAGGGATACGTAATTGGTTTTGATTCGGGCGATGATGGCTCCTTTATGATAGAGAAGGGTCAGGGCATAGGGATCTGGTCCCGCCACATCTTCGGTTTGGACATGGTAGATTCGCTTGTTGTAGGTTATGTCGGTGTTGAATCCGGTGATCATCGCCAATCCAATTCCTGACCGTTGAGCCAATCGGGCAAATAGTAATATCAAGTCCCTTACTGTGCAAGATGTTTTTGGTGTCCTGGGAAATGGATGAGGCTATGACGACCCGTGTGGGCATCACCCGATCCCTTCTCTTTTTTCACTATTATCCCCTTTGGAGATCCTTCTTTCGGGGCCTGGGAGCAGAGATCGTCCTGTCGGCTCCCACGACCCGGAAGATCCTGGAGAGGGGCATCCAATTGGGGGTCTCAGACCTATGCCTGCCCATGAAGCTCCACCTGGGCCACGTCGAGGCCTTGCAGGGGGAGATCGACTTCCTGTTTCTTCCGCGGCTGGTGAGCCTCTCCCCCGATTCCTATTTTTGTCCCAAATTCCTGGGGCTCCCGGATGTTGTCCGGGCCAGCATCGACGGTCTTCCCCCGCTGCTGTCCCCCTGTTTCAATGCCAAGGTAGCCCATGGGGGACTCAATGAGGGGTTCATGGAAGTGGGCAGAGTCCTGGGAGTGAGAGAGAGAACGATCCAAGCGGCCCTCCATGAGGCCCTTGAGGTCCAGGGTCGATTCGAAGCCCTGCTGAAGGGGGGTTGGCTCCCCCTGGCCGCCATGGAAGCGTTAGAGAAAAGCGGAGGAGATGAGGATGAGACGGGGACGATCCCCGGGGATGGCCATCCTTTCATCGCAATCATCGGCCATCCCTACAACTTGTATGATGAGTACCTCAATTTCGATCTCCTCAACCAGATCCGGAAGAAGGGCTATCGGCTGCTTACGCCTGAGAGGGTCAGCTGGGAAGAGGTGGAAGAGAAGAATGCTCTCCTCCGGAAAAAGGTATACTGGAGCCTGAGCCGACGCATTGTGGGGGCGGCCTTGAGCTTCCTTTGCTCCGAGTGGATCGAAGGCATGATCTTCCTCTCCTCCTTTGGGTGCGGCCCGGATTCATTTAGCAAAGACCTCGTCGATCGCCGGGTCAAAACCACGTATCCGGTGCCTTATCTCTCACTGGTGTTGGATGAGCACACATCCCCCGCTGGCCTGCAGACCCGCCTGGATGCCTTCCTGGATATGGTCAGCTGGAGGAGGTTGAAGGTACATGGCAAGTGAAGCTCCCCGCCCCCAGGGCGGTGGGTTCCCGAAAATGAAGCAGATGTCGATCGGGTCGGCCCCCTTGACCCCGCCCCCAGGGCGGTCTTGCGGGGCATGCTTCGGTCATGGCTCTCATAGGGGTCCCTTTACTTCTCATGGATGATCTTAAGTCCTTACGAATCACGGTCCCCCACATGGGGAGGATCGACCTCGCCTATGCCCGGGTGCTGGAGAGGAGGGGCGTGCAGGTCATCGTCCCTCCCCGACCCAACGCCCGTTCCCTCAAGCTGGGGAGCCAAGTCTCGCCCGAATTTGCCTGCCTTCCCTTCAAGCTCAACATGGGCAACATGATCGAAGCCCTGGAGAGGGGAGCCAATACGATCCTCACCTACGGGGGATGCGGACCCTGCCGTTTCGGCTATTATGGCTGTCTGCAGGAGGAGATCCTGAAGGACCTGGGCTATCAGTTCGTTATGGGCACCACCGATGACCCGGATCAAATGTCCTCCACCCTCGCTACCATCCGCCAGATCACGGGAATTCGGTCTCGCTGGGAGGCATTCAAGATCTTTTACTTCATGATGAAGAGACTCTCTGCGGCCGACGAGGCGCGAAGGATGTCCCTTGGGGTCCGACCCCGGGAAAGGAAAGCAAATGAAGCCTCAGAGGCTTATCAGAAGGCGCTGGCCCGGATCGATGCGACCTCCTCTGCGGGGGAATTGCGCCGAACGAAGAGAAAGATCCGGCGCATGTTCTCTTCCATTCCCCTGGCTTCGAACCAGACATCTGCCGTGAAAATCGGCATCGTGGGAGAGCTCTTCATGGTAGAGGAGCCCAACGCCAATTTCGAGTTGGAGGAGAAGTTGGGAAGGATGGGGGCTCAGGTGGAGAGGGGGATATGGCTTTCCGAGTGGCTCAATGAGCGGTTTCACTTCGAGCCATGGAGGAAGGCCAAGACCAAGAGGGCCAAGAGGCTGGCGCGGGGATATCTGGAGCATTCGGCAGGAGGGGAGAGTCTCATCTCGGTAGGAGGGGCGATTGACTTCGCCCGAAAAGGATTCGATGGGGTCGTTCACCTGATGCCCTTTACCTGCATGCCCGAGATTGTCGCCCAGGGCATCTTGACCCGGGTGAGCCGGGACTTCTCGTTGCCGGTCCTCACGCTGATTATCGATGAGCATACGACCGAGGTAGGTGTCAACACCCGATTGGAAGCCTTTGTGGATCTGTTGCGGGCTCGAAAGGGAAGAACCCGGGGCGGAGGCGGGGCCGACCTGCCGCCGAAACCCAGAAGTCCAGAAGTCAGGGGGGCTGAGAGGAGAGCAGGGAATCGGGCCAGCAGTGGCGCACTCATAATCGTTTGCAGCCCTCCTCCCGAGAATCGAGCAGGATAGGTTCCTCTCTGAAGATTTTCGTTGCAATTGCTCTTTTTTTCTGCTAATTCTTTTCGCCCTCAGGGGGAACTCATTGTCCAAGCAAGCCTTTCTCTTTCCCGGGCAGGGATCCCAATATGTGGGGATGGCGGAGAAGATTCTGGAACGGGTGCCTGGGGCTTCCCGCTTCCTGGAGGAGGCCAGCGATCTTTTGCACATGGATTTGGGTCGACTCATCGGGAAGGTCCCCAAAGAGGAGCGCAGCGGCCCTCTTTTTCAGGACACCGGCAGCCAGTTAGCTATCTTTGTCGCAAATGCGATCTACTGGTCGGTCTGGAGGGACCGGGGGCCTCGTCCTTGGGCCGTCACAGGCTATAGCCTGGGGTTTTATTCCGCCCTGATGGCGGCCGAGGTCTTCGACCTCTCCAAGGGGCTGACCATGGTTCAAGAGGCAGGCCGCATGGTGGGGGAGACGTTCCGGCTTCGGCCGGGGAAGATGGCAGCCGTCATTGGCCTTTCGGAGAGAGAGGTTTTGGAGATTTGCCAGGAGGTGCAGGAAAAGGGGTTTGCGGGAGTGGCCAACTTCAATGCCTCCAACCAGATGGTCATTTCAGGAGACCGCGAGGCAGTGAAGGCAGCTTGCTCGCTGGCCCTGGCCCGGGGGGCATTGGGGGCCAAAGAGATCAGGGCCCAGGCCGCATATCATTCCCCCCTCATGGAGCTGCCCTCGCGGCAGTTCGCGGGTTTTTTGGAAGGCATTCCTCTGGAAGACCCTCGTCTTCCCGTCCTATCCTACCTGGATGCCCAGTATGTAAATACCGGGCAGGAGTGCCGGGAGGTCCTTTCTCGGCATCTGAAGAGCCAAACTCGATGGGGGGACTGTATCGAGCGCCTGGTGGGGGAGGGGGTTGATACCTTCATCGAGGTGGGCCCCGGGCAGGTGCTTTCCCGCCTTACCCGCTGGATCAACCGAGGGGTAACATGCTATGCAACCGACGACGACGAGGTCTTGTCTCGGCTCTTAGAGGGTAGAGGTCTTGATGAGCCGCTTTGAGGGCAGGGTCGCCCTGGTGACGGGTGGATCTCGGGGCATCGGTAGAGCGATCAGCCGTGCCCTGGCCGCTGAGGGCGCCAAGGTGGCGGTCAATTATAGGCAAAATCGGGAGGCAGCAGAGGCCGTCTTGCGGGAGATCGAAGATCTGGGCTCCTCAGGGATCCTGCTGGAGGGGGACGTTTCTCGTGCGGATCAGGTGAAGGGGATCTTTCAATCCCTGCAAGAGACCTTCGGTCACCTCGATATCCTGGTAAACAATGCGGGCGTGACCCGGGACCAGTTTCTGATGCTGATGGGGGAAAAGGAATGGGATGAAGTCATTGAGACCAATCTCAAGGGAGTCTATCTCTGCTCCAAGGCGGCATGCCGGATGATGATCGGCCAGAGATTTGGAAGGATCATCAATCTCGCATCTCCCAGCGCTCTCTCGGGACGGGCTGGGCAGACCAATTATTCGGCCTCCAAAGGAGGGGTAGTGGGCTTCACCAAATCCCTGGCCCGGGAGCTTTCCCGGTTCGGAATCACTGTTAATGCAGTCTCTCCGGGGATCATCGAGACGGAGATGACCGATCGGCTTCCGGAGAATATCAAGAAGGAATTTCGGGCCGCGATTCCGTTGGGTCGGTTCGGCAGTCCCGATGAAGTGGCAGCTGCAGTAATCTTCCTGGGATCTGCCGCGGCTGGTTACATGACCGGACAGATATTGTGTGTCGACGGCGGATTAGTGATGTGATAGATTTCGGTGAAGTCACGAGGAAGGCAAATTCGCATTGCTACCGGTTGGATCAGCAAGTGGGAGATATCTCACCCACGAGGGGAGCCTCAAAAGCATGGCAGAAGAGAAAAGCCTGAAAGAGCAGATCAAGGAACTGATCATTAGAAGACTGAAGCTGGATGTCTCTCCTCAAGATATCGATGACAGCTCTCCCCTGTTTGGAGACGGCTTGGGCCTGGATTCGATCGATGCCTTGGAGCTGGTGGTGGGCTTAGAGCAGGAGTTTGGCATCTCTGTTCCGGATGAAGATGTGGGCAAAGAGGCCTTTGCCTCGGTGAATGCCCTCTGCAACTATGTAGAGAACCATAAAAGGAATTAGACCCAAAAGGAATTAGATCGCCAGCCATGACCGACCGGCTTCCATTGTTTTCTCTGCTGCCCCATCGGTACCCATTTCTGCTGCTCGATAAAATCGTCGAGGTGAAGCCCGGCGAGGAGATCATCGCCCTCAAGCGGGTGAGTTCGGGAGAGGAGCTGGATGGCAGTGGTGCTTTTCCTCGCGGTTCCCTCCCTTTCTCTCTGGTGGCGGAGGCGATGGCCCAGGCAGCCTCGGTTGCGGTTCTCTCGTCATCCAACGCCGAGAATCCTCCTACCGGTTTCTATGCCGCCATCAAAGAGATGCGGATAGATCGGGAAGCCCAGGTGGGCGAGGAGCTGTGGGTCAGGATGAAGAAGGTGTACCAGTTTGGTCAATTCTATGAATTCCACGGAGAGGTCGAGATTGGAGGGGAGCGGGTAGGCGAGGGCCAGCTGGTCTTTCGCCTGTCCTGAGAAATGATGAAGAGCATGACCGGCTATGGGCGAGGGGAATATGCGGGCTCGACGGGAAGCTATTTCGTGGAGGTTTCCTCGATTAACCATCGATTCCTGGAGGTAAAAGCCCGTTTGCCCCGAGGGTGGAATAGCTACGAATCCCGGGTCCAGAAGGAGATCTCCCGCAGGTTCAAACGAGGCCACTTCGACGTGTATCTGACCGAGAAAGACAGAGGAGAAAAACAGGGTGGGCTGACCCTGGATGTGAGTCTGGCCGAGCAATATTTCCAGTCGCTAAAGGCCTTGAAGAAGGATCTGCGCCTCCCGGGGCGCATCGACATCCAATTGATAGGAGGGGTCAAGGAGGTTCTGTCCTGGGAAGAGCCTCGGGCCTCCGAGGAATGTTGGGAAGATGTGCAGAGGGCGCTGGTTCAGGCATTGGACGCCCTTGATGATATGAGGCGGCGGGAAGGCCTGGCGTTGGAGGCCCAGATCAAGGAAGGCATGGAGCAGGTGAAAGACCTTCTTGAGTCCATTATGTCACGATGGCCGGAGGCCAGGGAAGAGCACCGGAAAAGGATTATCGAACGGATCGGGGAGATGCTGCAGGGGAAGGAAATGGATCAGATCAGGATGGAGCAGGAATTGGCGCTTTGGGGAGAGAGATGGGATATCACGGAGGAGTGTGTCCGCCTGCAGAGCCACATTCAGCAGGGGCGAACCCTGCATTCCCAGGACTCCCCCTCCGGCCGTCCCCTCGATTTCTTGTTGCAGGAGATGCATCGAGAGGCGAATACCATCTCCGCCAAGGCCTCGGACGCGCCGATTTCCCACCAGATCATTCGCCTCAAGACGGAGATAGAAAAACTCCGTGAACAAGTGCAAAATGTGGAATAGCAAATTCCAAAGTTCAGATAGGCATGAATCCAATAAGACATTTTCACCAGGAGGTGCTTGACTTGGAAAAACTCGTCAATGTGGGATTCGGCAACACGGTTCCCTCTAGCCGCATCGTCGCCATCGTCAGTGCAAATTCTGCCCCTCTCAAGAGGCTTAAGGACGAAGCAAAGCAGGACAGGAAGTTGATCGATGCCACCAACGGGAGGAGGACGCGTTCTATCATTATCACAGACTCCGGTCATGTGATCCTTTCGGCGGTACAAACGGAAACCATCGTCCAGCGCTTGGCAGGAGACGAAAACAGGGTTCGACCGGAATAGGCAACTCGCCTTCTCCCCCATTTGTTAGCTTTGGGCCATATACCGTAAATGACAAGAAATAGGCTTCTCGTAGTGGTTTCTGCTCCCTCCGGTGCGGGGAAGACCTCCCTCTGTAGAGGGGCGGTAGCCTCTGTTTCCGGACTGGTTCACTCCATCTCCTATACGACCCGAGTGGCTCGCCCGGAGGAGGTGGAGGGCAGGGATTATTTCTTTATCCCGGAGGAGGAATTCCTAAAGAGAATCGAGGCGGGGGAATTCGTAGAGTGGGCCCGGGTCCACGGCTGCTTGTATGGTACGTCTCGCCTGCAATTGGAAGCCCATTTCCAGGCAGGAAGAGATGTGATCTTGGACATTGATGTGCAGGGAGCGGCCCAGTTGAGGGAGAAATATCCTCCCGGGATTTTTGTCTTCATACTCCCCCCCATGGTGGAGAAGCTGGAGCAGAGGCTCAGGATGAGGAAGACCGATGTTGAGGAGGAGATCCAGCGGCGTCTGCAAAAGGCCACGGCCGAGATGAAAGAATACACTCAATACCAATATTTGATTATCAACGATGACTTGGAAGCTGCGATTGCAGCGCTGAGATCGGTTATCGTCGCAGAGCGCTGCAAGACCTTTCGCGCTGATGCCGGTTTCTTGAAGAACCTGATGCAGGAGGGATGGAGAAGAAAATGATAAAGTATCTGGTGGACGAATTGCCTGATGGCTTCGATAGCAAATACCGCTTGGTCATTGTTGGGGCGAAGAGGAGCAAACAGATCAATCGTGGAGCACAGCCATTGGTGAATAGTAAGGCCTTGAAACCCACCTTGATTGCCCTGGACGAAATCTATGCAGGGGCGGTACGGGCACAACAGCCGCTACCAGATTGGGAAGATCGGCAGGGCAAACAGGTCGTCCAGGAGACTCGGGCCGCGTGGTTCCGGCATATCCCCCCCGAGGAGCTCATCCCGGCAACCTTGGCTGCGGATGAGGCGAAGGTGGCAGGCGTGGGATATGAGGTGGAAGAGCGGGCTGAGGAATTCGAGGAGTATCAGGCCGAGCTGGTAGAAGAGCAGGAGCATTTGGAGGGGGCGATGGAGGAATTCGATCCGATCTCGGGCATAGTCCTGGAAGAAGGGGTGGAGGGAGTGGAGATTGAGGGGGGAAAAGAAGCAGAGGAATAGGTAGCAGAGACTTCCGGGGTCATGGTACTGAGGCTGCTTCTATCTTTCCTTTGCTGCCTTGCCTGTCTCCTCCTTTGCTGTGGTCGAAGCAAAGAAGAGGCGCTTCTTCTCCAAGAGGGCCAATGCTGGGCTGGGAAGGTTTCCTTGGGGGACTCGGCGGAGAAGGTGGTGCGCATCCTGGGAAAGGCTCCCAAACGCCAAGAGGACAAGGGTTGGCGATATTACGACTACGGTTTCGCAGAAATCATGATTGAGGCGGCCAACGATGATGTTGCTTCCATTCTGTTGCGAGAGAAGTGGAAAACCGCCTCGGGGATCTCTGTCGGAGATCCTCTGGAGAAGATCCTCGACACCTATGGATCTGTCGGTTATAGCCCGCCGATTCTGAACTATCCCCAGCGAGGGATCTCCTTTGTGCTGGCCCCAAGGGAAGTTACCGAACCGGATGGATCGAGGAGGCCTCGATGGGTCGCCATCTGGGCGCGCATCTATAAGCCTCAGGTCTGACCGGCACCATAGGCAACGATTGAAGCTTCAATCGTTGCCTCCTGAAGAGATATCTCCTGGCCTCCATCCGATTCCGTAGCGGCCTTGGCGGGCTGCTTCCTCTCCAGGCATCATTTCCCGATTTCTTCCTGGCGCCGCCAACTGCAATCCCTCTCATCTCGGTTGCAAAACATGTTTTTGGCGCTGCGCTGCCCCCCGTCGAGCACGAGTCGTCCAGTGACCGGTTCATCCCGGCGACGGGGGAGTGAGGGAAGACCGGGAATCTACCGGGTCGGGAAGAGGCTCTCCGTGGGCTTTTTGGAAGGGTTCGCGCAGGTTGATTTGTCTTGACAAGGCCTGGCCTTTTGGCTATAGTCTGGCGGCTATTTTCCCAGGTATGATCAGGCTTTTTGCGCAGATGGTGTGAGTTGGGTGCACAAATTCTTGTTCGAAGGGTGGATCGATCGATGATGAAAAGGTACCTGATGGCCCCAGGCCCAACGCCCATTCCGGTAGAAGCGTTGCTTGCCATGAGCAAGCCCATCCTCCATCACCGCGCCCCGGAGTACGAACAAATCTTCTCCGAGGTTCGGCAGGGGTTGAAATACCTCTTTCAGACTTCGACCGAGGTGTTGGTCTTTGCCTCTTCCGGCACCGGCGCCATGGAAGGTGCGGTGGTGAACACCCTGTCTCCTGGGGATAAGGCCCTGGTCGTTCGGGGGGGAAAGTTTGGGGAGCGGTGGGGCGAGATCTGTCAGGCCTTTGGCGTGAATTTCGAAGCCATCGACATAGAGTGGGGTTTCCCCGTGGACCCGGGCCTCATCGAGGCAGCCCTGAAACGAGATCCCTCCATCAAGGCGGTTTTTGTGACCCACAGCGAAACCTCCACCGGTACCCTGAACGACCTGAAGGCGATCGCGGAGATCATCTCCAAGACAGCAGCCCTGCTGATCGCGGATGTCGTCACCAGCATCGGGGTGACGGATGTTCCAGTAGATGCCTGGAAGATCGATGTGGCAGCTGGGGGATCCCAAAAGGGCCTCATGCTCCCTCCGGGGCTCGCGTTCTGCACGGTAAGCGAGAAGGCCTGGGGAATGGTGGCCCAGTCAAGGCTCCCCAAGTTCTATTTTAACTTTGCCGGCGAAAAGAAGAACATAGAGAAGAATCAAAATGCCTGGACCCCCGCCGTTTCTTTGCTGATGGCGCTCCGAGAAACTCTGGCCCTCATCAAGGAGGAGGGCCTGGAAAACGTCTTTGCCCGCCATGATCGGCTGGCGAGGGCCACGAGGGCAGGGGCCACCGCATTGGGCCTGGAGCTCTATTCCCAGGCACCCACGCCGGCAGTCACGGCCATCAAGGCTCCCTCCGGAATCGATGGAGGCGCCATCGTCAAAACGCTGCGGACCAAACATGGAATCACCATCGCGGGGGGCCAATCCCAGCTCAAGGGCAAGATCTTCCGCATCTCCCATATGGGATATGCGGATACCTACGACATCGTGACGGCCATTTCCGCCCTGGAGATCACCCTCGCCGGTCTGGGATATCCGGTGGAGTTGGGAAAGGGAGTGAAGGCAGCCGAGATTATCTTGATGGAGGGGAAGGCGTAGATGTATAAGGTACTGGCCACAGACAAACTTTCCCCGAAAGGGGTGGAGATCCTCCGACAGACGGAGGGCTTAGAAGTTGAAGTCAGGAGCAGTCTCTCTCCCCAGGAGCTTCTGGAGATCATCGGCGACTTCCATGGCCTGATCATCCGTTCCGCCAGCAAGGTGACCGAGGCCGTCCTGGATGCGGGGAAGAATCTCAAGGTGGTGGGCCGAGCCGGCATTGGCGTGGATAATGTGGATGTGTCTGCAGCCAGCGCCCGGGGCGTGCTGGTTATGAACACCCCCGGGGGGAACACCATCACCACCGCCGAGCACGCCATCTCCCTGCTCTTGGCCCTGGCTCGCAGCATCCCTCAGGCCACCGCCTCCATGAAGCAGGGAAAATGGGAGAAGGACAGATTCATGGGGGTGGAGCTTTACCAGAAGACCCTGGGGATCATCGGGTTGGGTCGAATCGGTTCCGAGGTGGCCCGGAGGGCCAAGGGGATGATGATGGAGGTCCTGGCCTATGATCCCTTTATCTCGGCGAATGTGGCCCAGGAGATGGGGATTCAATTGGCGGACTTGGATCGACTCTTCGCAGAGTCCGATTTCATTACCATTCATGCCCCCCTGACCGAAGATACCCGCAGCCTGATCAACGAGGCGAGCCTCTCTTTGATGAAGAACGGGGTGCGCATCATCAACTGCGCCCGGGGCGGAATCGTGGATGAGCAGGCCCTCTATCAGGCACTGAAGGGTGGCAAGGTGGGCGGGGCCGCCCTGGATGTCTTCGAGAAGGAGCCCCTCAAGGAAAGCCCCCTCTTGGAATTGGATAATTTCATTTGCACCCCCCACCTCGGTGCCTCCACCGCCGAGGCCCAGGAGAATGTGGCAATTGCAATTGCCCGCCAAATCGTGGATTACCTGAAGCGGGGAGTCATCCGCAATGCCGTCAATGCGCCCTCTCTGGAGCCCGAGGTCCTCTCCAAGATCCAGCCCTACCTGAATTTGGCCGAGAAGTTAGGGTCATTGGACTCCCAGCTTTCCGAGGGACGCATGGAGGAGATTCGCATTGACTATCGCGGAGATATCGCCAATATGGACCTGGCTCCCCTCACCGTGGCAGTGGTGAAGGGGGTCCTCTCGCCCATCCTCCAGGATGCGGTCAATACCATCAATGCCCTCCCCTTCGCGAAAGGGCGAGGGATCCGGGTGGTGGAGAGCAAATCCATTCAAGATGAAGACTTCGCGAGTGTGATCAGTGTGGGAATCAAAACGGACAAGGGCGTGAATGAGGTAGCGGGGACCATCTTCAAGAAGCAGGAACCGAGAGTCATTCGGATCAACGAGTTCCGCCTGGAAGCGATCCCCGCGGGATATATCCTCATCTTTTCCAATGTCGATACCCCAGGGGTCGTGGGAAAGATCGGCTGCCTGTTGGGCGAGAGCCAGGTGAATATCGCCAACATCCAGCTCAGCCGGGAGAAGCCGGGAGGTCGCGCCCTGTCGCTGGTGAATGTGGATCAACCGCTTTCTCCCGAGATATTGGAACGGGTGCGGAATCTCCCCAATATCGTCTTCGCGAAGCTGATCAAAGTATAGCTAAGGCAAGGGACAAATGGCTAATATTGTTGTGGTAGGCGCCCAGTGGGGAGACGAGGGTAAGGGGAAGATCGTCGATTTCCTCTGTGATCATTTCGATGTGGTAGCCCGCTATCAAGGAGGGCATAATGCGGGCCACACCGTGGTGATTGGTGGAAGCAAATTCGTGATGCACATGGTCCCTTCCGGGATCCTCCATCGGGGGAAGATCTGCCTGTTGGGCAATGGAGTGGTGATCGATCCCAAGGAGCTTCTTTCGGAAATGGAGCAGTTGCAGGGGCTGGGGATCGCGGTTGAGGATAATCTCTTCATCAGCAAGAACGCCCATCTCATCATGCCCTATCACCAGGTGATGGATATCGAGAATGAGGCCCGGCGAGGGGTGCGCAAGATCGGGACTACCGGACGAGGGATTGGCCCTTGTTATGCCGACAAGGCCGCCCGTCTCGGAATTCGCTTCGGAGAGCTCTATGACCCTGAATTCTTCCGAGAGAAGCTCGCCTTGAACCTGCAAGAGAAGAGGGTCCAGCAACCGCCAGACTCGCAGATTCACCAATTGGACGAAGGAAAGATCTTCCAGGAGTACATGGGCTACTATGAGCGGCTGAAGGGTTTTCTGGTGGATGGCGGCCTGATCATCCATCGCTTCCTGGAAGAGGGGAGGAGGATCCTTTTGGAGGGCGCCCAGGGGACCCTGCTCGACGTGGATCTGGGCACCTATCCCTATGTCACCTCTTCCAGTTCCACCGCGGGCGGTGCCTGCATCGGCGTGGGAATCGGGCCGACTCAAATCGACGGGGTGCTGGGAGTCACCAAGGCCTATACCACCCGCGTGGGGGAGGGCCCCTTTCCCACAGAGCTAAAAGATGAAGCAGGGGATCGTCTGCGGGAGCGGGGATCCGAGTATGGGGCGAGCACCGGCAGGCCCAGGCGCTGTGGCTGGTTCGATGCCCTGACGGTGAAATACTCCGTCAGGATGAATGCCCTCTCCACCCTGGCCCTGATGAAATTGGATGTCCTGGATGATCTGGATTCGATCAAGATCTGCACGGGTTACCGTTATGGGGAGGGCGTCCTCTCCGAGTTTCCCAATGAGACGAGCAAACTGTATGCCTGCCAGCCGATCTACGAGGAGTGGCCCGGGTGGAAGCGGAGTATCGCGGGCATCACTTCCTTCGAAGGCCTGCCCCAGGCCTGTCAGAATTACGTCCGAAGGGTGAGCGATCTGGTGGGGGCGGACTTCTCGATCATATCCACCGGTCCGGATCGGGGAGAGACCATTTTAAGAAAAACCCCCACCCTTCGGAATTGGAAAATGGTATAATAACAAAAATTAGGACCCGTTAGCTCAGTTGGCAGAGCACCTGCCTTTTAAGCAGGGAGTCGTTGGTTCGAATCCAACACGGGTCACCATATCAGCAATTATCGGATCGAGTCCCCATCGTCTAGTCAGGTCCAGGACACCGCTCTTTCAAGGCGGCAACACGGGTTCAAATCCCGTTGGGGACGCCAATATGTAGAAAAAGGCCGTCGGAAATGCCTCCGGCGGCCTTTGCTTTTTGGTGGGCCGTGGCCGCAGATGCAAGTATATCAAAGGGTTGGCGTAATGTGGCGGTCAGGTGACCGTTCTTTCAAGTGCAGTTCGAAAGCAAAAAGTTGAGAAGCTGGCGCTTCTCTCGGGCCTCTCGCTTCTGGAACAAGACATGGGCGCGATGCGCCAGTTCGGCTGCGCGCTGTCAGATTGTCCGCATGATGGAACTGCTGCGCCACGGCAAATACCTTGGGATGTTCAAGGAAGACCCAAAAGGCACGCTCCAGATGACCCTTCATCTCTCCCAAAGTTTCAGCCAGGTCTAGGGAATCCAAGGCACCGGCAGTACCGGAGGCTATCTTCCCGACAGCGAGTATTACATCGCGGACGTGTGGAGGAACACCATCTTCGAATCCCAGGGGCTATACGGCGCCGGGCCATACCAGGACAAGATCTTCACCCTCGGCGGGTATGATACCAATTACCACCATAGCAATAACGTCTGGAGGTTCCCCAGCCCCTGAGCGAAGGACAAGAAATCTCAAGAGAACCTCAGAATTTCATGCCACCCATTCCCATCCGGGATGGGTGTTTTTTATGTAATCCTTGGTTTTTTAAATGGAATCAACATCGGCACTTCCTGCTGATATTTAGTGTATGAGTCGCCAAATTCCAGGACAAGTTTCTTTTCTTCCAGAAATGTTCCTATCACAATATAGATTGTTAGTATTGCGTTTACGAGTAAATCCGCTACCTTGAATGTTTGGCACCAAAAATATATTATTACAGCGGAATACATCGGGTGTCGAATAATGCCCAATAAACCATTTTTCTTAATTTCCGGGGATGAACTATTCGTCTTTCCGAAGTTTAGAATCTGGCGGATTCCAAAAAAAGACAAAGGATCATAAATAAAGAAAAGAGCCCAAGCGAACGTTATCAGTGAACCTGAAATCAATATATACCTCACAACGTTCAAAGGTACCGAATAGGTTATAAGTATTTTATTATCCGCATGGCCTGTAAATTTGATAAGAGGAATAAGTAAAAGAATTGAGAGCACAACATAGAATAACCTATAAAAGGCATAGTAATCTTTTAATAGGCGTGTCATCAGTTTTGTGAATCTGGTACTAATCAGGAAACTGTGCAGGGAGAGGTATGCTGTCCATAAAAATACAATCAATAAATATTTCATCTTAAAATCTCCTCTGTTCACAGAGAATCATACTAAACGTCTTTGTAAAGGATGCGCATCCAGGACGCTCTCGAAACGGGCCAGGACGTTGTCCCCGGTGGCATCCACCACTTGCCCTCGATAGCGACGGATCAGAATCTCCATCGCCTCCTTGTAGGCGGCCAGGGTGCGGATGGTCCCCACATCGTCCTGGCTCATCAGGCGGGTATAGTCCTTGACGTCCGCAGAGAGGATGGCGATAAGCTTGCGGGTGATGCCCTCAGGGGTCATAGTGATACCTCCAGCACATCCAATAAGGCCCTGGCTTCTTGCAGATCCGGGGTATCGAAGCCTTTGGTGAACCGGCCGCAGATCTCAGAGGGCAGCGGTCGGGCCTCCTCTGGATTATCGAATCGAAATAGCCGCCAAATGATTGCTATTTTCATATCCAGATCACTTGTCAGGGCTCGGCGGCTTTTGTCAGTATGGCTTGAGTCGGCACCGCCTGAAGAAAACCTTCCCTCAGCTTACGATCCGACAGGCCGTTGGCCACCGTATGGATGAGTTCGGCCCCCGCACCCCATTGGCCCTTCGCCTCGCTTGCCCTTCCCAGTTGCTTGTAAGCGGAAGCCAAGGAGGCATGGGCCTGCCAGAGTTGTCTCGGATTGCCCACCTCTTTGAGAAGAGTGATCGCTTCATTGAAGCTGTGGAGCGCCTCCTCTTTGGCGCCCCGCCGCATCTGGACCTCGCCGAGCAGCCTCAGGAAACCTCCCTCCCGCTTTTTCGCGTGGAGGTGCCGCACCGTTTCCAGGTTCTGCCGGATGAAGGGCTCGGCCTGAGGGAGATCACCGCGAGCCAGGAGGATCTGGGCCGCCAGATAGTTCATCCGGGATTCCCATTGATGGCGGAACCAATCGAATTCTAGACTCCTGGATTCAGCTTTCAGGGATTGCATCCGTTCCCAGGCCTCCTCCAGACGGCCCTGATCGAAGAGGTTCTCCAGGAGATTAACGCTGCTCTGGGCGACCATCTCTGCATATGGGCCACGGCACAAGGAAACCCTTCCCATGAGCTGGCGGGATATCTGCTCTCCCTTCAGGTTGAAGGCCCAGGCCCGTTCCGGCTGATGAATCTCGCCATAGCAGTAGCCCAGGCAGTTATATAAGCCTGCGAGGAAAAAGAGCGCTCTGAACTTCTCACAGAGGTCAATCCCGGATTGTATCGTCAATATGCCCTCGTCGATGCGCCCGATCTCGGCCAGAGCCATGCCACGAAAAAAGAGAACCCACTGACGACCCATAATGGAGCCACTCCTCGAAGCGTCGACCAGGCCGTCGGCCATCTCGACGGTTCTTGTGGGTCGACCCAGCCATCTCTCAGTGTGCGCCCGAAGGGCCTGAAGGAAGACAATCCACTTCGGGTTTCCCTCTTCTATGGTCAATCGCTCCCCCTCGACTACCATTTGATACCCCTCATAGGGTTGTCCATCCAGGGCCGCACGAAACCCCCTCCACCCGAGGATATGGCCCTCCAGGCCTTTGTCATTCAGCTCCCGAGCCCGGGCGATTCCCTCTTGGTAGGCCCTTTCCGCTTCCTCTTTATCGGTGAAGTATTGCATGAGACTGAGCAACAGAGAGAGGCTTAACTTTTCCTGATCGATCAGGCCATGAGATCGGCAGAGATGGATGGCCTCTTTGGACTCCTCCGCCGCCTCATCGAACTCCCCCATCGCCTCGCAGGCCCCTGCCTTTCCATAATGCAAGCGCACCTCCATTTCCGCATCGAGGGCCGCCTCTTCCTTCTGGGCCAGCTCCAGGGCCCTGCCAAAGAACTCATGGGCGGCATGGAAGGCATAAAGTTTGTTCGATTTCTCCCCAGCTTGGGCCAGGTACTCTATGGCCTTTCGGGCATTTCCGGATCGCTCGTAATGCTGGGCCAGGATCTCGAAGTGCTCCTCCAGCCGCCCGGCATAGAGCTCCTCGATGGTCCTGGCGATTCGGCCATGGATCTCCCTTCGCCGCTGCTTGAGCAGGCTCTCGTAGGCGACCTCCTGGGTCAGGGCATGTTTGAAGATGTATTCCAATTCGGGATAGAGGGCCTTCTCGTAGATGATCTCCAGTCCCACCAGATCTTTCAAGTGGACTCTCAGCTCTTCTCCTAAGTCCAGGACGATCTTCAGGAGGCGGAAGGCGAAGTCTCTCCCGATAACCGAGGCCACCTGGAGGGTGCGCTTGAGGTCCTCGCTGAGACGGTCCATGCGCGCGGCCAGGACGCTCTGGACGGTGTTGGGGATCTCGATCTGAGAGGGGGGGCGTTGGCAGAGGTATCGATCGCCGACTTGTACCAGATCGCCTCGGTCCCTCAGCTCTCTTACGATCTCCTCCAGGAAGAAGGGATTGCCCCCAGCTTTCTCCGCGATCTTCTGCTCCAAGTCGGGGTCTAGCTCCAGACCTCCCAGGATATTGCGTACCAGGCGGACCGAGGAGAGGGGGTTGAGCGTCTCCACTCCCAACCTCTGGTACTGAGGACCCTGGGCCCAAGGGGGAGACCCTTCGGGTCGGTAGGCGGTCAGCATCAGGAGGGAATGATTGGCAATACAACGGGAGAAGAAGGCGAAGAACTCCTCGGAGATCTTGTCCATCCAGTGGACATCCTCCAGGAAGAGGACCAAGGGTTGGATCTGGCTCTGGGCGAGGAAGAGGTCCTTGACGGCCTCGAAGGTGCCAAACTTGCGGCCCTCTGGATCTAAGGCCTGGAACGTGGGATCCTCTATCGGGAGAGAGAGGAGATTACGGTAGAAGGGGATACGGGAGGCCAGGGTGGCAGAAGCTTTCTCCTCGATGCGTTTCCCCACTTGCTCCTGGGTCATCCCCTCCTCGATCCCCAAGGCCCCTTTGACCAGATCGATCACAGGAAGGAAGCTGATGTTACGGCCGTAGGGCACGCAGAAGCCCGAAAGAAAGGTGACCTGCTCGCCGAGAGGTCTGCGAAACTCGAAGACCAGGCGGGATTTGCCCACCCCGGCCTCGCCCACGATGTCCACCACCTGGGCTTCTTTCTGTCGGACCCGGGCGAAGGCGGATTTGAGGGCCTCCATCTCCGGACGCCGGCCCACCAGCTCGGTCATCCCTCGTACCAGGCCGGCCTCCACGCGGGTATACATGCCCGCTCGCTCTGAGGTAAGACGGTACAGGGGCTGTGGCTTCTCCTTTCCCTTCAGGGGAAGCTCTCCCACGGTCTCCTCATGGAAGTAATCCTGGACGATCCGGTGGGTTCCTTCGCTTAGCCAGACCTGGCCCGCTTTTGCATTCTGCTGGATACGGGCGGCTAAGTTGGTGGTGTCCCCGATGGCGGTATAGTCCATGCGGAGGTCGTCGCCGATCTTGCCCACCACCACAGGACCGGAGTTGAGGCCGATGCGGAGTCGGAAGCGAACCCCGTGCTCCCTTTGGATCTTTTCCCCGTAACCCTCCATCGCCTTCTGGATGGCCAGGGCCGCATGGCAGGCCCGCTGGGCGTGGTCCTCGTGGGCCAGGGGAGCGCCGAACAGGGCCATCACGCCATCGCCGGTGAACTGGTTGATGGTCCCTTCGTGGCGGTGGATCTCATCCAGGAGGATCTGGAAGCAGCCGTCCATGATCTGATGGACCTCCTCGGGATTCAGCTTTTCGGACAGGGAAGTGAAGTTGGCCACGTCGGCGAAGAGGACGGTGACGATCTTGTGCTCCCCTTCCAGGGCGGAGCGGGAGGTGAGAATCTGGTCGGCCAGGTGCTTGGGGGTGTAGGAGGAGGGACGGGAGGGGTCGAGGGGAGGAAGCTGGGTTAACTTATGGCCGCAATCTCCACAGAACTCATCTCCCGGAAGGTTTTGGGAGCTGCAGCGCGGACAGATGAGTACAAGTTGATCTCCGCACTTACGGCAGAATTTCCTGGAATCCAGGTTCTCCGTCTGACACTGGGGACATTTCATCCCATTTCTCCTCAATAGGCAGGTGGAAATGCCATCCCAGAGGAAAACGTCCCCTCTGAAAGAGGTGCGGGGAGAAAACGCCAAGCCTCCTTCGCATTACAGGAAGCCGCGTCTATTATTTACTCTCTCCCATGAGGGTCGTCAATGGAAAACTCTAGGGGAAGAAGAAGGTATCTTTCAGCAAGACAAAGAGGCAGATCAGGCGTCCGGCTGATTTTTGTATGACTGGCAGGGGGGCAAGGGCGATGAGATTGTCGGAGGTACTATGACCGTAACCAAAACGTAACCGAATTTATCGGAAAAGATCGTAAAGGATGGAAAATATCGTAAAATATCGGAAGGCAAATCAATCAGAAAAATCGAGGAGTTTTGCGAAAAACACAAGTGGAAGGCCTACTTAGATAAAACTGATAATTGGCTCTTTCAAGGCGGCAACACGGGTTCAAATCCCGTTGGGGACGCCAATTAAATCAAGGGGTTGCAAGATGCGCAGCCCCTTTGCCATTTGCGAACGTAACCAAAACGTAACCGTCTTCCCGATCATCCAGCACCTTGACTGCATTCCTGAGCACCTGGGGAGAGAGGTGGCAATAGCGATTGATCATCCTGGGTATTCGATTCTCAGTGGTCGTGCCATGGATGGACCTCAGGTAAGGAATATGAGTGCAAACCTGCCTTTGATCTGTGTATCAGGAAGAGGGAGGTGTGTCAAGAGTGTAGGTCTGACCCTATTCGTGCAGGTCGACGAGCAGCCGCTGGAAGGCGGGCGCCTCGCGCAGGAGCCGGCCGGCAACCTCGCGCAGCCGATCCACCTGCTCCTTGGGCAGCGTCAAGCTGGTCTTCACCCGCTTGAAATAGAGGCGCTCGGCCGGGTCCTTCAGCGAGTCGAAGGTGACCTGCGCCAGGTACCCGCGCCGTTCCGGGCCGCCGGCCGGAGCGTCAGCCTGCCAGGCGGCCAGCCTCTCGCGTACCTGCTCCACCGCGTCGAGAGAGATCCGGTCGACCGGGATCGACCACATCTGATCCGTCAGCGTGTCGGTGTCTGGTGGCGCGGGGGAGCGGTCCCAGTCCACCTCGGGAAAGCGCAGCGCGTTCACGGAGATGACCACCACCTTGCGGGCCCGGCGGAGCGCCGGTAGCACCGTCTCGTCCGGGTCGACCTTGAGGAGCTCGAAGGCCCTGAGCACCTCGGCCAGGCCGAGATTTTCGGAGAGACCGCCATCGAAGAGGTGAATGTAAGGGCGGGCCGGGTCCTGGTAGGACTGGAGCGCGCGGGCGCGGAGCAGGGCGCGACCTGGCGTCTCGGACACGCCGATAGCAGCCTCGGCAGCGACCTGCCAGGCCGGCACCTTCCTGCCGCAGGTCCCGCCGCGGTTCTCCAGAGTGATGGGCGTGAGCAGCGGCGGCAGCGCCGTCGAGGTGGCAATGGCCCTTCCCAGCGTCACCCCCGAGAGATCCCCGCAGATAGCGTCGAACTGGTCCTGCGTAAAGCTGAACCGGGCGCCGGTGGTGACATCGGTGGCGTTTATGATCACGAAGGGCCCGTTGGCCCGCTGGAGGTCGCCAAAGGTGGCATGGTTGAACACCGTCTCGTCGTAGAGCTCGGCGAAAAGGTCCGACTTTCCGAAGGTCCCGGATGGAAGCCGGAACCAGTTGGTCGGGGTCACGATGCGAAGCGCCAGCTCACGCTCGAGGTTGCGCGACAGCACTCGCGCCTCGAACTCCTCAAACGTCTTCTCACCGCGCAGGCTGTAATATGTGGCGGGCAGGGTGCCTCCCGACACCGCTGAGATCACGTCCACCTCGTCGAGGAGGCGACGTTTCACGCCGTTCACTATCACCTCGGTACGGCGCAGCTCTTCCAGGACGCCGTAGCCCAGCGCCGCGGCACGTATGCCGCCGCCGGAGATGGCGAGGACCACCAGCAGGTCGTCGGACTGGCCGGGGCGGGTCACCTCGGCAAAACGGTAGCCGGGCGCGCCGACCTGCTCCAGCCGCGGTGTGGCGGGCCAGTGGGCGCATCCGCTGGCGAATACGAAGAGTGCCGCCAACAGGGCGACAGCACGCGCCAAGGCGAAGATTGAGTTGAGTTTCATAGTTTTTCCCCTTGTTCTGTTGTTTGCTTCATACTCTTGTAAACTTAACGCATTAGCCCCCTGCTGAAATCGTCACGATGTAAACGTATGGGGACGTAAGCGAAATACTGACTATTGGCCGTGGAAAATATTTCGCCTACGTCCCCTCTGTTCTTGAATGCCAGTGAGTATTACCGCAATGATGCTTCGTGACTGTAGATTCACAACGCCCCTTACGTATTCTGTAATGACATATGACCATGATTTATATGGTTTCCGCGCAAGACCCCAATCCTCGCCCATGATATTTCTTGGATTTAGGGAAAGGATGGCGGGCGATAGCTATGCTCATGTGGCAGTCCAGTTCCCTCAAATCGAGATGTCCTCTATACACTTTGGGGCTCACCAAACGATAAAGCCCTCTGGGCACAGACTTTCCCAAAGGGCTTTGGCAGTCCTGGAAAAGCTTAAACAGGGCCTTTTCTCCTATTTGATTTATCACCCCGGTTCCACCACACCTTCCTCCAGCCAGGTGTGTGCCTAAAAGTGATTAACATTCCTCCTTGAGCCAATGAAGGCCTGAGCTTGCCGTAATTGACCCGAGAATTAGACGGCCAAAGGCAACTCTTTAGAAAGTGGGTTCTTCTTGTATGCTATTTACCACTCCGACTCCGCCGGTGTCAATGCCTTCTCCTCCCCTTCCCCGGTCCGAGTTTCAGGCCCTCCTACCTTGCCCAAAGGTCAGCCATGCGGGACACTTCATAGAAACCTCTTCCCTTTCCGGGATGCTCTCCCCTGGTCCCTTCCCCGTCCGTGTCCTTCCCATTCGGGTCAACCGCCTGGACCTTGGCCCGACCTATCCCAACAACCCAAGAGCCCTCCGCGAATATATCAGGAAATTCAGGATGGACAAGGGACTTTTGATAGGAGTAGCGCCAGAGGTGACAAGAGTGGCACTTGGTTTTGTCCGCTATCAGAGTTCGCGACTGAGGCAGCTCACAGGCATCCTGCTTTCAAGAGTCTGCCAGGTGACCTGCGAAACCGCCTACCACAAACTCCCATGATATTGCTTTTAAAGCGTCTGTCGGATGGTGAAAATTGGATTGACGGGACTGCATGTCTTGAGTAGAATGCATGCGGACACGGAAATGGTGCTTGAGGGAGGTGAGTCCCCCTCCTGAAGGCTCCCGTGTGAGTGCTGCCGCCCTGCGTCTCGTATTCCTTACTGCCGGTTGCGCCCCCTATCCGGTTCATCAATCCTTGAAGAGAACGACTTCGGTGCCGGATACAGAGCAAAGAACGTGAAAGGGCAAGATAACTTCGGTGACATGGTCTTATTGCTCACCTTCTCGGGAGAACGTAGTCCGTCTGGTTTCCGATTCCCAGAAGGGGGAAAGGAGGCCGTAATTCCTGCCGGAGTGAAGCTCCCCTCTTGCAGAGCGGGGCTTCCCGGAAAGGATGGGTCAACGGGAAATGGCAGCGGCGTGATTGCCTGGAAAATGATCCCAGGCGATCATAGGAGGGCGATGACGGACCTGTCCATTTACGGACAGGAAGGGGCAGGAAACCACCCTACAAACTCCTTGATTTCTTGGGGACCTTGGTCTGCGCGGGCAGGGCATTGGACGCCGCCCTTGGAGGGGGTACTGTCCCCCCCCTGACCTCCCATTACAAGGTTCCCCGTGCTTTCGTACGGGGCATAGGTCTTGGCAAATTAAAGGGATTTCTGGCGGGAACCTCAGAAGGGAGCACCATATGAGAAGAAACAAGAGAAGGATCCAGTGGTTTTTCAGTGTTGGGGCAAGCTTTGCCCTCACGCTGGTTGTCGGGTGCGCCACCAATGGAACCCTGGCAGGCGAAAAGCTTTCGCAGGGGGATAGGGCTGTCAGCGATGCCAAACTCAGCAACGCCTCCTTGAATGCCCCTGGCGAGCTAAAGGTCGCGGAAGACAAGCTGGTCCAGGCGAAGGTAGCTCTGGCGGACAAGGACTACGAAAAAGCTGGCCGCCTGGCAGAACAGGCTTCGGTCGACGCGGAATATGCCGGCACAAAAGCAAAGACAGAGAAAGCCAAAAAGAAGGTAGAGGAGATGAAGCAAAAGGTCGAAGTCTTGCGTCAGGAAATTGACCGCTTATCCAAGCAATAATTCTTCAAGGAGCAAATTGACCATGGCCCATATCATGTGCACGGGGATGAAGAGAGGCGCAGCAGCAGCAATTCCTATCCTTTTCCTGATCGTCGGATGCGGATCCTCCCAGCAGGAAATGAAGGCCAAGGACCAAGTGGAGAGTGCCCGCAACGTGTATTCGCAGGCCAGGACAGACCGGGATGTCCAAACCTATGCGCCGGTTCCCTTGACGGACGCGGGTAAGGCTTTAGGGGCCGCGGAGCAGGCTTGGTGTGCAAACAAGAAGGAGCATCTGGGCTATATTGCGGAAAAGAAGTCCCGAATTGCCATGGCCGCTGCGGAGGGGGAAGTGGCCGAGAGGGAAATCACTCGACTCCACCGAGAAACGGCGGAGCTCATGGCCGAGAAATGTGCCCAAGAGCTGAGGCTTTCACAGAGGGAGGCGGAGCAGGCGAAATCATGGGCCGCGGCAGAAGCCGAAAAGGCGGAGGAGGCCCGCAGAGAGGCCGAGCAGGCGAGGTCCGTCGCCTTGGCCGAGTCAGCGAAGGCAGAGAGGGTCAACGCAGAGGCGGATCAAATGAGGAAGGAACTTTCCGACCTCCAGGCTAAGGAGAGGGAGGCGGAGCAGGCGAAATCATGGGCCGCGGCAGAAGCCGAAAAGGCGGAGGAGGCCCGCAGAGAGGCCGAGCAGGCGAGGTCCGTCGCCTTGGCCGAGTCAGCGAAGGCAGAGAGGGTCAACGCAGAGGCGGATCAAATGAGGAAGGAACTTTCCGACCTCAAGATCAGGAAGAGCGAGTGCGGGATCCTTTTCAGGATGCCTGATGCATTGTTTGACACAGGGAAATCCAATCTGCTTCCAGAGGCCATACGGACCGTCGACAAACTGGTAGAATTCATCGAGAACCATTCCAACCGCAATGTGCTGATTGAAGGACATACGGATAGTACCGGCGGAGACGAGCTAAACCTGACGCTTTCCCAGAAACGGGCCGATGCCGTGAAAGAGCGGTTGGTGGCCAAGGGAGTTGCCGAGGAAAGAATCACCACCAAGGGCTACGGGAAGAAATACCCGCTGGCGAGCAACGAAACTCCGGCTGGCCGGCAGCGTAACCGCCGGGCAGAATTGATCATTCTTTATGAAGATATGAAGCCCGAGGGCCAGTTCCGGGAATAGTTCGATTCAAGAAGCCAGGCACATGACGGCCGGTGTAGGCGTTTTGTCTCGTGAGCAGATGGGAAGGGAAAAGCAACGAGATGATCTGAGAGGTACTGCCACTGCCGCTAAAATGTCACCGAAAATATCGCAAGAAATAGGAAAGGATGGAAAATATCGTAAAGGATAGAAAGGAAAATGGCTTTGGAAAATCAGGGAATTGCCAAGAAATGTAGGTAGAAGGCCCACTTGGCAAAACCGCAAATTGACACTTTCGAGGCGGCAACACGGGTTCAAATCCCGTTGGGCACACCAAGAAAATCAAGGGGTTGCAAATTGCGCAGCCCCTTTTCCTTTCCCACTGTCACCAAAATGGAGCAAACTGTTTCCCACCACATAGTCTTCATATTCCGACCAGATGTGGTCCAAATCCGATGGCCTCACACGATGCTTGTACCATCCCGCGAGTTCTGCTGCTGAACCTTGCGGAGGCCGTGATCTGACTTGGCAGAAACGAGAAGCCTGCTACAAAAGGACTACAGCAGAGGTCTGTCCCGAACGCAGATCGATTTCTATCTCATTGAAATCAAGAGACCTCTAATGCGTCAACTTTTCTCTTAACAGGGAAATTATAGGATGTCCCTCGGGCGTTTCCTCGGGTTCGCGTCCCTCGGGTTGTGCTTTCTCGGTGTTCCTTGCTGTCCCCCCTTTCTTGGACCTTCCGAAACCTCCGACCCATCCGATATGCCAAGGGCCTTGGAAAGCTCCAAGGCCCTTGGCAACGGATGAGACTCGTCTCGGCTTTGCAAGATCCGGCAGCGGGAATCTCCGCCGCCCTGGGCATACGGAAATCCTTCGGCCGAAGACGCTACGACGCCGGCCCGAACGCGAAATCGACCGGGACCGGGCTTTTAATCGTGTGGAGTGGACCCTCGAGTTTTCCGTCCTGGGGATTGATGCGGAAAACGAGGATGCTGTCCGAGTTCTGATTGCCGACGCAGAGGAATGTCCCCGATGGATCGATGTTCATGCCCCGCGGGATCTCCCCCTTGGTCGATGCCCAGCCTATTGGGGTGAGCTTGCCCGAATTCGGGTCGACCTTGTACGTTGCAATGGTGTTCGCGCCGCGGTTCGTCGAGTAAACCCACTTTCCACTCGGGTGGACCCGAATCTCCGCAGTAGTGTTGGTGCCGGTTGGGACCTTCCCGGGCGAGGTGGGATCGAACGCCGGGCGGACGTACTTGGTGTCCCCAGGCAGCGTCGATACGGCCTGAATCCCGATGAAGGAGCCGCGAACCGGATCGAAGTTGAAGACGTCGACCGTCGAGGAGAGCTCGTTGAGGACGTAGGCAAACTTGTCGCTGGGATGGAAGCCCATGTGGCGGCACCCGGCACCCGACACGACATTCGCATAGGGCACGGTGCCCGGGCTCAGCTTGCCGGAGGCAAGGTCGAAGTTCCATACCATGACCTGGTCGGCCCCCAGGTCCACGCCGAAGACATGCTGGGCACCGGGATTGGTGAGGATCATGTGTGCGTGCGGCCCCTCCTGCCGGACTTGATCGGGTCCGGTGCCGTTACCCGCGTCCTGAACAAAGTCGGTCATCGGTCCGATGCTCCCGTCGTCCAGGATGGGATAGACCGGGAAATTCCCTGAGCCATAGTTGGCCGCGAAGAGGTACTTCCCGGAGGGATGCACCCAAATGTGGCAAGGCCACGTGCCGTTGGTCAGCTGGGTGTTGATCAAGGTGAGCTTCCCGCTTGATGGGTCGATCTTATAGGCGCTCACGCCGCCCAGGGGCTTTTCCCCGCTGTCCGCTCCCACTTCGTTCACGCAGTACAGGTACTTCATCGTTGGATCGACGGCCAGAAACGAGGGATTCTCGGCCGTAACGACCTGGACGGGCGTCAAACTGCCCTGGGCCTGGTCCATTTTGAAGACGTAGATCCCCTGCGCCGTGCTGGGCACTTTTCCGCCGGGCGCGAAGTTCGGTGCCGTATAGGTGCCGACATAGACGTAGCGTGATCCCGCAGCAAGGGCATCGCCTATCAGGGCGACCCCGAAAGCGAGCGTGATCAGGGTGATGAATGCGATGAGTTTGAACCTGGACATTTCTTCTCTCCTTCCCTATATGATCCTCCTGCCAAGCTAATCCGTTGACGAAAGGTTTTCCCTATAGGCTATCACCTCCCTTATGCCCGAAAAACCCCGATGGCAGACCTTGCGGGGCTTATGAAACAAAAGAGCCCTCTGGGCACAAAGCTTCCCACAGGGCTTCCGCAGTCTTGAAATGGTTGCACAGGACTTTTCTGGTTCCTACTATTTCCCCGCCACATCACCCTGCTTCCAGCGATGGGGTTACTGTTTCATACCGGGAGTTAAACCCCTCTCCCACTCTGCTATGTGCCCCTCTGTTATGTACTCCTGCAACTCTCCTCTGTCAATTCCTTTTTGCCTCTTGGATGCGACCGCGACCAGAGCGTGACCGAGAGTAATGTGGGTGTGCAACTGGAAGCAAAATCGTCGCTGCGGGTCATGAAACCTCAGGTCCCGTGTTTCTCCTCTCTTGCACGCCCCCCAAGGCTACGGAAACCCGGTGCTATTGGCTGTGTCGTTCCTGGTACATCTTGCGGAGCGATTCGGCCTCCTCGGGCGTCAGGCCTTTGAGCCAGATGTGCTCTTCCGCAGTCAACATCTCGGCGATCTTCTTTTCGTATCTTTCCTTCAGTTCGGGGCCTTTCTTGGCCGCGGTTTCAATGATGGCGGGCAGGAACTGGGTGTAGAAATGTTTGCTCACCTCGTACATGCCGTGCCAGTGGGCGTAGTCAGGCCCCATCATGCTGGCGCCGTGACGGGCGCGGCGACCTTCGTGGTGCCATAGTTCGTAGAAGATCCACTGCACCTCGTGTTCGAACGGCGCTTTCGGGTTGATCGCGCCGTCGGCCTGCAGGTCCTTCATGAGCTGCTGGGCGGGCTTGGCAAACTTGTCGTTGTAAAGCAGGACCAGGTCGTCGTACTGCTGGTAGAAGTTGTCCACGTAGGTGCGGCTGTGGCAATTCCGGCAGACGCCCTTCATGTCCAGGCGACGCTCCTGCCAGGGCAGGACCGCCTTCACCGTGCGCGGCAGGGTCTTGATGACGAGCTTCTCCTTCTCGACCACACTCTCGGCGGTCTGCACCGTGTCGCCCACCTTCGGCAGCGCCTTCGTGTCGGGATAATCCTCCTTGAAACCGTCTTCATAGATGACGAGGCTGATTTTGGTGCTGATGACGGGCCGCAGCGTCCAGGAGATGCGTTCGCCGACGTCGTGGCTGTTGCCCCGGGCTTTCCCCTCCCGCGTGCTATAACTGGCGAAGTGGCAGGTGGCGCAGGTTGGCGCGGCGGAGTAATCCTTACCCAGCACCCAGTCACCGTCCTGGTCCAACGCCATTTTGTCACGGTTGGCGTAGAATGCGATGCCGTGCTTGCTCTCGTTGTAAATCTCGATATGCGGATGGTCGGGCCCCATGTGGCACTTGCCGCAGTTCTCGGGCGAACGAGACAGCTTCGCCTCGAAGGCGTGCCGCGAGTGGCAAGCGTGGCAGGAACCTTTCGAGCCATCGGGATTGAGACGGCCCATACCGCTGTTCGGCCAGGTGGTCGGGTCGAGCAACGGCCTGCCCGACCTGGAGCGCAGGGTTTCGCCCTTGGCGTTACGTTGGAATTTGAGGAAGCTGCCGTGGCATTGCCAGCAGCCGTTGACCGCGTCGGCGTTGTTGTCGGGTTTACCCGCAACTTTTTCGGCGAGGACGTTGTCGAGGCTGGCGAGGATCTCGCCCGCCATCGCGTGGTGGCTCACAGAGAATTCCTTGCACTCCCGCTCGTGGCAACGTGCGCAGTCCCTGGGCGTCACCAGGGACGACACCCAAACCACCCCGTGCTGCCAGGCGTCCACTTCACCTTCCTTCGCGCCATGGCAATCTGTGCAGCCGACGCCCATCCGGGCGTGCTTGGACCGTCCCCACTCCATCACCAGCGCGGGAGACAGCTTGCGATGGCAGGTCACACACTCATCGCTGGCTGCCGCCTTGTCCTGGTCAGTCCATGCGGGCCAGGAGGTGAGTGCCATGAAGGCGAATCCGATCACAACCGGGAGCGGCATCCTTCTGTGCATATCGGTCTCCTTTGTGCTGCTTCAAGATCTTCCCTGGGTTCTTCATTACGCTGATGCCGGATCTCGAATGCTTCCGGAGAAATCAGTAGGGAAATCAGGGAAATCCTAGGGGACACATCCCCATTTCCTCATTGGGCCAGGGACCTTCACCGCGGAAGGCCGGCCTTGAGGAAGCCCTCCACGGCAGTGCTGCCGATCCTTTTCGTGGAGGAACGGATGCGTGCTGGCCCAATACGGAGGCGGAGAAGGAGGGGTTATCCTTCAAATACTTCTCTGCCTCGGCATGCGCCTCCTCCATCCGCCCCAGTTGGGCGAGGGAAGCGGCAAGTCCGCCTGGCCTCACCCATCGGCGACATCTTCCTGAGCGTTTCGACCGCCCCTTCGATAATCGCTGCGCAACATATTGGGCCGAACCCAAGATCCACAGGTACCAGTTGGGATAATTGGGATTCAGGCGCATCGCCTCTTTGATCCGCTTGATGGCCTCCTCCGGCCGGCCAATATACATGTAGAATTTGGCCGAGAGGGCAAGAAGGTCTGCGTCGTTGGGATTGGCCTTCAAGGCCTCTTCAAATTGAGCCAGCCGCTTGATCGAATTTCCTGCCGTAAAGCAGAAAATAGCCCAGCGTGCATGTGCCATCGCCGTCTCTCGGATCCAGGGCCACCGCCTTGTAGGCCAGATCGAGGGCCTTTTGATAGGACTCCTTGGGCTTTCGCCGGGAGCCACCCAAACATCCAATCGTGAAAATGGGTCCACGCCAACTCTGGTAAGCGCGGCGCGTAATTCGGATCGAGGGCAATCGCCTTCTCATACAGCTCTCGGGCCTTGGCGTTATCAGAGGGAGTGAAACGATTCGATAACTCATAGGCCCGCCAGATAAAGGCCGTAGGCATCCAGGTTATTGGGATGCTGGAGCGATGCCTTTGCCATCTCGGCCTGTTCCAGCTTGCCGGCCAGGGAGGCCACGATCTTTCGGGTCAGCTCGTCCTGCACCTGGAAGACATCGGTCAGGGGGCGATCGAACCGCTCGACCCATAGATGCGTGCCGGCGATGGCATCGATCAGCTGCGCCGTGACCCGGATGCGATCCTTGGAGATCTCCATGCTGCCCTCCAGCACGTAGCGCACCCCTAATTCCTCCGCCACCTGCTGCACCTTCACCGCTTTGCCCTTGTAGGTCAGGGTGGAGTTGCGGGCGATGACGAAGAGTTGTTTGAACCGGGCCAGGGCGGAGATGATATCCTCCGTCATCCCATCGGCAATGAAATCCTGGGACTTATCCGCGCTGAGATTCTCGAAGGGCAGCACGGCGATGGAGGGCCGATCGGGCAGGGGAAAGGCCATCTTCTGGACGGAGGCGACCTGGGGGGCGCGAGACGGGATGAATCGCAAAGCGCCAGAGGAGCCCAGCGGCAATGATGAGGAGGACCCCTGCGGCCAGGGCGATCCACACCCATTTCCTCCGAAGGGCGTTTTTGGCCTCCTTCACCCGGTGGGCGGCTGCGCCCGGATGGGAGAGGAGCCGATACACCCGGATGGGCTTAGCGATGTTCTTGAGGGTCTGCTCCCCCAGATCCTCGTATTCGAATCCCACCTTGCCCTTGACGCTGATCATGCACCATGCTGGAGATGCAGATCCCTCCTCCTTCCGCCAGGGCCTGGAGCCGGGCGGCGATGTTCACCCCATCCCCGTAGATCCGGCCTTCTTCCTCCACCACATCCCCCAAGCTGATCCCCATGCGGAATTCCATCTTGCGGTGATCGGGGAGCTCGGCATTCCGCTCTGCCAGTTCCCGCTGCATCTCGGCGGCCGCAGTTCACCGCATCCAGGACGCTGTCGAAGCGGGCCAGTAAGCTATCCCCGATGGCATCCACCACCTGGCCCCGGTAGCGACGGATCAGGGTCTCCATCGCCTCCTTGTAAGCGGCGAGGGTGCGGATGGTCCCCACATCGTCCTGGCTCATCAGGCGGGTGTAGTCCTTCACATCCGCAGACAGGATGGCGATGAGCTTACGGGTGATGCCCTCAGGGGTCATGGGAGATCCTCCGTTTGTCTGGTTGCAGGGTTCAGTGCGATCTACTCCTTGCCATATTTGGGGTGGTAGGGGCCGTAAAGCAGTCCACGGTTCTGGATGGCAAATTGCGCATTGGCCGTGTGCGCGACATCGTGGGCGTTGTCCGTTGACTTGTTAATCGCTTGAAAAATTAGGGCAGAAATCAGATCGGCGAAAATGTCTCCAGATCCTCCAGAGTTTTCCTGTGCACTGACCACACCTGTCCACAGCAACGTTCCGGTTTCGGTATCCACCAGCCTTGCCTCGGCCGTCACGACAGTTGCACTGTTGAGCACCTGGTACTTCGTTCCGTATTGCTTGAGGGTAAGATAGAGGACCGCATCCGCCCCGATGATTTCTCGGATTTTGTTGAGCGGCGCTTGGTGCATCTCGCCGGCCATAGGCATGCCGTTTTCCTTAAAGAATTGATCCACCACCGCAACCGGGTAAACGTAATACCCAAGTTCGGAGATTGGCATGGTAACGGTTGACAAGTAACTGTAGGTACCTGCCACGTCGGTGCTCTCATTCAGTGGAGGCAGAATGAGAATGGAGCGAGGAAGATGGGCGCGAAAGTTGGTATAATCGTAAGGCTCGGTCACACAACCGGTGAATATCAGTCCCGAGAGGATGCCACACAGAGCGATTTGGACGTAGCAGGTTTTCATTTCTTTACAAGGTTAACAAGCATCCGGTCCACGAACACTGCGGATTCCGGGAACTGGGCTTTCTCGGTCTCAAATTCCTGTCGCGCCTGGTCTGCCTTCCCAAGTTGATAGTAGAGATATCCCAGGTATGCATGCCATCCGGGAGGAACCGGCTTGTTTTGAGAGCGCGCTTTCTGGTAATCGGCCTCCAAGAGTTCCAGCTGCCGCTCCGGGGGCATGTTATCCGGCGCCGAATACATGACGTAAAGAATGTCTTCGTAATGGCCCCACGAATAAATCGTCGGAGAGGCACAGCCTGCCAACAGCGCCAACAGCGCCAGCAGAAAACCCGTGCGAATCATATCAATCCTTCGCTGGCTTCCATTTCCCTTGTTCCACACCTTCAACCAGCCGATTGACCGCCTCGCGGATGGCGAGATCCAGAACCTTGCCGTTCAGGGTCGAGTCATAACCCGAGGTGCCCCCGAAACCCAGCACTTCGCGGTTGCTCAACGCATATTCGCCAGCCCCTTGCACCGAGAAGACGACTTCCGATGTGAGCACATCCACGATGTTCAGATTCACCTTGGAATAAGCGATCTGCGTCTTGCCGCTGCCGAGGATCCCAAACAACTGCACGTCGCCGATTTCCTTGCGGCCAAATTCCGAGACATCGCCGGTCACGGTAAAGTCCGCCCCCTTGAGGTTCTGCTGCTGTCCTTTGATGGATGCCTCGCGTGCGATTTCCTCCATGTTATCGCGATCTACAACATTGAACCTTCCGGTTTGCTGGAGGTGAGTGATCAGGATGCCCTTCGCCTGGCCGCCCAGGCGATCCACGCCATCGAAAAACAATCCGCGCAGGTAGCTGGAGCGATTGTCAAACTTGCCAACCATCAAGGTGTTCTTAGGACCTTGATAGGGTGTGCCCGCCGAGGCCACTTGCTGAGGTTGGAGTGTCCGGTGTGATTCTGTCGCACACCCTGCTAAAAGGGTGGCAATGGCCACCGTCAGAAGTGAATATTCGATTGAATGAGATAGTTTCATGTTGGTTCTCCTGGTTCCTGTAGTTCCTGCACAAAATGTCGTTCGCAAGGGCCACGCCGCTGCGCCTGTTAATTGGAGGATGCGGGGGGAGCAGCGACTCTGTGCAAATTAGGGTGCAAATTAGGGACAAATCCCCATTTCCTCATGGGGCCAGGGGACTCTCACCGTGGAAGGCCGGCCTTGAGGAAGCCCTCCACCGCGTGCTGGCGATCCTTTTCGTGGAGAAAAGGGGCGTGGCTGGCCCAATAGGAGGCGGAGAAGGTCGGGTTATCCTTCAAGAATTTTCTGCCTCGGCGCGCGCCTCCTCCATCCGTCCCAGTTGGGCAAGGGAAGCGGCCAGCATCCGCCTGCCTTCCCCCAGAGGCGACATCTTCCTGAGCGTCTCGATCGCCCCTTCATAATCGTGCGCTATGTATTGGGCCCGACCCAAGAACCACGAAGTACCAGATGGGATAATAAGGATTCAGGCGCATCGCCTCCTTGATCCGCTGGATGGCCTCTTCCGGCTGACCAGCATACAGTAGACTTCTGCCGATATGGCAAGAAGGTCTGCGTCGTTTGGATTCGCCTTCAGGCCCTCTTCAAATTGAGCTCACCGCCTCATCGTGCTTCTTGCCGAAAAGCAGAATTATGCCCAAGCGTGCCATGCGCATCGCCGAGTCGCTCGGATCCAGGGCCACCGCCTTGTAAGCCAAATCCAGGGCCTTTTGATAGGTTTCCTCGGGCGTTGCCGGGAATGCACCACCTGAAATCACTCGAGATCAGAGCAACCACGCCAACTGCGCGTAAGCCCCCGCATAATTCGGATCGAGGGCAATCGCCTTCTCAGCCAGCTCCCGGGCCTTGGCGATATCAGCGGGAGTGAAACGGCTTTTCAGTTCAGCGGCCCGCCAGATAAGACCGTAGGCATCCAGGCTATCCGGATGCTTGAGCGATGCCCTCGCCATTTCGGCCTGGATAGCTTGCCGGCCAGGGAGCCAACGAACTTCCGGGTCACTTCATCCCGCACCTGGAAGACATCTTTCAGGGGGCGGTCGTACCGATCAACCCAGAGATGGTTGCCGGCGATGGCATCGATGAGCTGGGCCGTGACCCGGATGCGATCCTTCGAGATCTGGACACTGCCCTCCAGCACATAGCGAACCCCTAACTCTTCGGCCACCTTCTGCACCTTTACCGCTTTGCCCTTATAGGTAAGGGTGGAGTTGCGGGCGATGACGAAGAGCTGTTTGAACCGGGCCAGGGCGGAGATGACATCCTCCGTCATGCCGTCCGCAATGATAATCCTGCGATTTATCCTCACTGAGGTTCTCGAAGGGAAGCACGGCGATGGAGGGCCGATCGGGCAGGGGATGGGCCATCTTCTGGACGGAGGCGACCTGGGGAGAGCGAGCGGGAATCAGGACAAAGCGCCAGAGGAGCGCAGCGGCAATGACGAGGAGGACCCCTGCGGCCAGGGCCACCCACCCCCATTTCCTCCGGAGGGCATTTTTAGCCTCCTTCACCCGGTGGGCCGCCGCACCGGGATGGGAGAGCAACCGATACACCCGGATGGGCTTAGCGATGTTCTTCAGGGTCTGCTCCCCCAGATCCTCGTAATCGAAGCCCAGCTTGCCCTCGACGTGATGATGCACCATGCTGGAGATGCAGATTCCTCCCCCCTCCGCCAAAGCCTGGAGGCGGGCGGCGATGTTGACCCCGTCCCCGTAGATCCGGCCCTCTTCCTCCACCACATCCCCTAAGGCTGATCCCCATGCGGAATTCCATCTTTCGGTGATCGGGGAGTTCCGCATTTCGCTCTGCCAGGTCCCGCTGCATCTCGGCGGCACAGTTCACCGCATCCAGGACGCTGTCGAAGCGGGCCAGGAGGTTGTCCCCGGTGGCATCCACCACCTGGCCCCGGTAGCGGCGGATCAGGGTCTCCATCGCCTCCTTGTAGGCAGCGAGGGTGCGGATGGTCCCCACATCGTCCTGGCTCATCAGGCGGGTGTAGTCCTTCACATCCGCGGACAGGATGGCGATGAGCTTACGAGTGATCCCCTCGGGGGTCATGGGAGTGCCTCCTTGCAAGAGATTTCAAAGGAATGGATGCGGGGACCAATTGGGATCCAAGTCAGCCCGAGCGGGACCTCAGACATTTGAGGCCGCTCGGAGGCATGAAAACAAAAAGGCACCGTCTGAAATCCAGGATCAGTCCGGTGCCTGTGATCTTCCATTCGATGCCTGTCCTTTCCGTGAGCTCCATTGAGTATTTAGCCTGTCACAATGGACGAGAAAAGGGATGCTTGAAGGTGAGTGTGACTTGAGAAACGGATCCTCTCTGACCTCTATTTACTCCTCTGGATGTTTCTTGTCAATTCCTTTTTGCCTCTCGGATCCGACCGTGACCGGGACGTGACCCGAAATATCGGAAGGGACTGGAGAGGATCACAAAAAGCGGGGAATAATGGAATGAGGCACGCCTCGTGAAATGTGAAGGATACCTGGAGATGTAAACAGGGGCCTGCAACAATAAAGGGGTCAAGTCTTTACTATTGACATCCATCGCATGAGCCGATAATCTATCGTCATGGTTAGGCCTTGCAGGATCGGATAGACCAGAAGCGGGTAGTAGCAGGGTAGCTCTTGGCCCATTCTGTTGAAAGGCGACACCCCCTCCTCGGGGCTGTCTTGGGCTGCTTGACGATGCGCCCCCAAGGGTGCCCAATTCCTTGAGACCGGCAAGTGAGAAATGTGACCGGGTCGTGCCCCGCAAGATGAACCTTGCAGGGGGGGTCAAGGGGCGCAACATCATAAGTGAAACATCTATTTCATTTCTGGGAAGCCCGTCTTGTAGGCGGGGAGCTTTCCTGCTGAAATGGAGGATGATCGATGTCAACGAAAGAGAACCAAGCTTCTCCCCTCGGCTCTGGCGAGATAGCAGGCATTGTCACTGTACGCCCATCGGCTGAGACGATGACGCATCAACACTTGCCAAATTATGTTGGTATCTCGGGAGCAACGGCTGGCGCAACGGGGATTTCCATGAATCTGGTGATTATACCGGCAGGAGGGGCCGCTCAACCTCATTTGCACCGCGGTTATGAAACGGCCATATACCTGCTGAAAGGACGAGTTGAAACCCGATATGGCCCCGGCCTTCGGGAGTCAGTCATTAACGAAGAAGGCGACTTCATTTTCATTCCAGCGAATGTACCCCACCAGCCGATCAATCTGAGTAAGAGTGAGCCAGCCTATGGTATCGTGGCCCGCAATGACCCAAATGAGCAGGAGAGCGTCGTGACTTATGATCCAGGTAGAGGAGACCCAAATCCATCTTGAGCGCTAAGGGGGACCTGACGTTACGGAAGGGAAGGAAGGGCAGGGTTTGGCAGCAGAAAAGGCGCCGTTCTTGAGGGCGCCTTTTCCTTGTAAAGCTTAGCTAACTTGCTGTCCCAACCTTTCTACAGCTTGGCCGGAAATTGCTTGATGATCCCGTCGGCCAATCCATCCGCCATCACCATCATCTGATCGAAATGCTTATCGAAGACGGCGACGTCTTCCTTCCAATTTTTCTGCAGCCTGGCCATGACTTCCTCGATTGTCAGTGCCATGTGCCGATCGAGAACACTCACGACATCCTTCTTCCGCCAATAGGAATTGGCCTGGCTCAGAAATGTGGCCATCTCATCGGCGTTCACATGCCATCTCTCATCCGCTTCTTTCAGTTTGGCTTGATCTGCTGACTTCGCTGCTTCTATGATCTCTACGGCAATCCCAACATGGGCCTTGAGGATCTCAGTAAACTTCTTTCCCCATTCCGCTCCATAGAAGAAGGACGTGGCGTATCCGATATCCTCTTGATTCTTGAGGAGTCTGCTGAGGGCTTCCGGTGCATCGGGTGTCCCCGCGATGGAGGCCATGATATACTCCCGCGTCCAAATTACATGATCTGACCACAGCTTGCGCATGGTTTGCCTCAGGTACAGCTTGCCATCCAGCTTCTCCGTATGCTGGGCGCGGGCATCGACGGCAACCAGGCCCAGGATGCCGACCACGGTAATGACTACCATCACCCACCCCATTAGACTCCTTGCGGTCCCATTATCCTTCATTGATCCCCTCCTATGTGGTTTATGGCCAGTGCGAATGCTAGTATACACAGTAATTGATGATAGGTCCAGCAAATCGATGCTCCCCCAGAGAAGGAACCAGGAAAAAGAATTGACAGGGAAAGCAAACAAGGGTAAACAGCCGGTCGGAGCGCATCTTCATGGGCGGCTGACGTCTGGCGAATCGGGTTGCCACATCCTAAGATCAGATCAGTCGAATTCAGGGGAACATCGATATGGAAAAGGGAGGGTAGCAGTCTTGGTCTCATCGCAGGTCTTGATTCTCCGCCTGGCAGCAGGCTTCATCAGCCTTGCTTAGGGGGGAGAGAAGGAGGTCAAAATCGTCCATGGCGGCGATATCCCTGAGCCGATGACCGGGTTGCGACACAGACCTTCAAAGAGTATTATGATCTTGGACCATTGGAACAATGGGGTTCGGTGCTTTACTAATCGAATATCGTGCTGGCCGAGCCTCTCGAATGAAGGAAAATAAGGGAGAATGGAGATTGAAAGGAGGATGATTCCATGGCAATGAAAGGGTCTTTTCGTCTCGCATGGGTCTTGGCATCGGGCCTTGCATGGGCATGCCTGGGATGTGCCTCTGGGGCAAGGCAGTCGATCCCGCCCCTTCAGGTGACTCCCAATGTGGATCTGAGCCGATACACCGGAACCTGGTACGAGATAGCCAGCTTCCCCCAGCGCTTTCAGAAGGGTTGCGTGGCAACCCGCGCTACCTACACCTTGCTTCCGGATGGCAAGATCGAGGTGTTCAACCAGTGCCGGAAAGGTAGCTTCGATGGGAAGGTATCGTCCATCAGAGGCAAAGCCTGGGTGGTGGACACGACGACCAATGCCAAACTGAAGGTTTCGTTCTACTGGCCCTTCTCAGGGGACTACTGGATCATCGACTTGGGAGCGGACTATGAATATGCTGTGGTGGGGCATCCCGGTCGCAAATATCTGTGGATACTGAGCCGCACACCAGAGATGGATGAGGCACTGTACAAGCGTATTCTCGAAAAACTGCAAGGCCAGTTTTACGATACGAGCAAGCTGGTAAAGACCCCGCAGATGAAGTGAAGAGGTCGGCGATCGAGGCTTTGGCGGGCGAGGGGGGCATGAATCGCTTCAGCCAGAATTTATGATGGATTCGAGATGACCAGAAAGTTAAGTCTCGAATGATGATGGTGGGGGGAATGGCCGGCGACTGCCAGGATGGTTACGGCGGCATAGCGGTTGCCGATGGGGTCCTCCCCGATGGTCACCGTTATCTTCTCTTTTCCCATCACCCAGCAAATCAGCTGCAAATTTCTCAGCTGCAAATTTCTCTTGACTGAACGCCATTTTTTTGTCAAATACTTCTTGTCTTCTTTCCACTCATTCTTTTTTTCTCTTCTTCCTCATACAGATCTCCTCCACCCCTGGAGGCCAATAGGTGGACAGACGCATTCCATTCGCTCCAAACCGCTCCTGGCACAGCGCTCAATCGACTCATCAGAGCAGACGCCGCGCGATCAGCCAGCCTCATACCGATGTCGGGAATCCATTTCCCTCACCCCGCTTTTTGTAGGGGGCTCTGTTGCATGGTTTCTGTCGCTCATCCAATGGAAAGGGGGTGATGAAAGTCAGGAAGCAAAGGAAGCAAAGAGCGAGCGTCTCTGGCGGCTTTAACCCCCCACCTTGAAAGCAGCCCAAGACAAGGAGGAATAGAAATGCGATTCATAAGGGTCCCCCTTTGCATGGTTCTGTATGTTTTGGTCTTCGGCGTCTTCGCAGCCACAGCGGTTGCCGCCAATCCAAAGGCAGCCCAATACGTGCTGACTGACACCACAGCTTCGATCTATGTGGCGGAACAGGTGATCAAGGCAAGCGATTTGGGGCTACCTGGCAGCTGGTCCATTGAGAAAAAGGTCCTGCGGGGCGGACGTCAGGACGGGGTGGACGTGATCATTGTCAATAATGGACGTCTCACCTTTACGATTGTGCCCACCCGTGGGATGGCGATCTGGGATGTTCGGTGCAAATCAACGAGGTTGGGTTGGGATGCCCCTGTGACGGAGATCGTACACCCGAAACACGTGAACTTGCTCCTGGATGATGGTCTGGGGTGGCTCCATGGCTTTGGGGCATTTCTACCTCGCTGCGGCCTGGGCTGGTTTGGCAATCCCGGCAAGGATGAGGTAACAGGTGAATCCATCACCCTGCATGGGCTGATCGATTACAACCCTGCCTCCTATGTGGCAGTTTCGGTGGATACACTGCCGCCGTATGCAGTGAAAGTGAAGGGTGTGTTCTATGAAGAGAGACTGTTCCGTCCAACGCTTGCCCTCGTTTCGGAATTCTCTACGGAGCCCGATTCGCTGAAGTTTAGCATCAATGACAGCATCATCAACAAGGGTGGAGTGGATGCGGAATGTGGGATGCTCTACCACTTCGATTATGGCTACCCATTCCTGGGAGAGGGCTCCCGCATCGTCGCCCCCTTCGCCCGGATAACGCCGCAATCCAAGGGGGGTTTTCCGGAGAGCACCCCTGAAGAGATCGTTGCCTACAGGGAGCCAAGAGCGGGTTATAAGATGCAAGTGTGGCTGACCAAGCTAAACAGCGATGGCGCGGGCATGACCAAACTCCTTCTGAAGAATCGTGAGGGGAATCAGGGATTTAGCTACAGCTATTCGCTCCAGCAGATCCCGTATCTCACGGTTTGGAAGAACCTGGTAGCGTTGGAAGATGGCTATGTGACCGGTATCGAGCCCGGAACGGCCTACCCCAACCATCGGAATATCGAGCGCAAGAACGGGCATTATCCTCCGTTAAAGCCGGGGGAAAGCCGGGCTTTCCAGATCACATGTGAACTTGCAGTCACGTCTGATCGGGTGAGCGAGATCGAACAGGAGATCCAAGCTATTCAGGGCGGCAAAGAGACGGTCTACGATAAGGACTGGGTCAAGGGGATCAGCTATTAGCTGTTAACTCCTAATGTCAATTTAAGGGGCCCGCAGCTTGCTGCGGGGAAGTCCAATTCGCGGAAAAGGGGACATGGAAATCCATGTCCCCTTTTCCGCCTTTCAGGGCAAAGGCGCGCAGAAAAATGAAACGGGTAATCATCTTCCACGCACCTGGCCTACGCTCGCTGCTCTTGCGATCAGCTCCCTCAAGAGATCTTCAGGCGTCCCTTTAGGTCAATTCAAATTGACAATTGTGGCCAGTCCGTTCAATAATGACGGCAGCTGGTTTCCAGGGGGAGTCGGACTCGCATCCCGGGCAGATCGAGGAGCCACATAGGTACCCGCAGTCTGAGCAAATCCGAGCAGAAAGGAGAGACGGTCATGGGAATGATGAAAGAATTCAAGGACTTCGCAATGAAGGGCAATGTTGTCGACATAGCAGTGGGTATCATCATCGGGGCGGCCTTTGGCAAGATCGTATCGTCGTTTGTGGGGGATGTGATTATGCCGCCCCTGGGTCTTCTGGTCGGCGGCATTGACTTTTCCAACCTGGCAATCACCCTGAGGTACGCGACGGCAAATGCCCCAGCTGTCACTCTGAACTACGGTAAGTTCATTCAGACGCTATTCGATTTCGTGATCATTGCTTTCGCGATTTTCATGGCAATAAAGGCGATGAATGCACTTCGGAAGGAAGAAGAAGCAGCTCCGGCCGCGCCTCCTGAGCCGACGAAGGAGGAATCGCTGCTGACGGAGATTCGGGACCTCCTCAAAAACCGACGTTAAAACCCTCAGGGGTCCCCTGGGTCGATTCATGATTGCTTCCAGGGTTGTTTGTCGAGGGGAAATCCCGAATCCGCCCTGGGAACCAGGCCGCGGAGAAGACTTGCCTGCTGGAAAAGGCCCCCGGTGAGGCTTCGATGATAAAAAAGAATAAAGCCCTGTCAGCTCACTCGCTGGCAAGGCTTTTGATTGGATGTATGAGGCTGGTGGAGGCGGCGGGAATCGAACCCGCGTCCGAAGATGTCTCAATAAAGATGCCTTCATGCTTTTCCTGTATTTTGCTCTCGCCTCCTCCATCGCCTACAGGCAGGCTATAGAGGAGACCAGCTCATTTCAATTTCGCCCCTGCTTTCCTGAGCTCGTCCGCAAGGACTAACCTGTCTTACCGACGCTTTACCCGTCCCCAACAGGTGGGAGGCAGAAAGCGTTAGCTGCTTAAGCAGCTAATGGAAGTTCGCTTAGATTCGCGACTATGTTTTTTCCACGTTTTTTACGAGGCCATGGAACCTCGGCATGCCATCTTTATCTCCCCTATCCCCGTCGAAACCGTTGCGCCCCCTTCGTCGGATTCATTTCCAACCTATCTGAAGTATAATCCTTTTTCCTCAAATGTCAAGTCCTCCCAGGGCCTCTGCTTTGCGGCAGAAAACCCTCAGGGGCTCAGCGCTCGAAGATCAGGACTATACTGATCGTGGAGAAGGATCAACTGTCGGCTCAGATAAGTGAGCAACGAAAGAGACTTCAGCCCATCGCCGTGAGATGCCTCATAGGTGTAAACGCCCTGTGACAGTTCGTAATTCTTGATATGGGATAGAGCCTTCTGGAGGGCCTTTCGATCCCGAGGGGAGCTCACTTGGATTGCTTTCCCCAACAACATCACCGCGTCATACCCTGAGGCGGCCGCATCCGAAGGCAAAGGATACCCAAAGCTCGCCTCGAAATTCTTGACCAGCTCGTCGACCGAAGGCCTTCGACTCAAAGGGGTAAGGGGTGCGCAAAAAACCGTATTGTCTGCAGCCTCTCCGCATTTCTCAACAAACTCAATGTCACTCAGATTGGCGGAGGCGACAATGGTTCCGTGATACCCCATCTGCCGAAGCTGTCGGACCAGGTTAGCGGTCTCCAGCACAGAGCCCCAGACGGCCACACCATCGGGCCTCCTCTTGAGGATTTTGTTGATTTGAACGGTGAAGTCACGATCCCCCGAGTCAAAACTGGCCAGGCTGATCGGGTTGCCCCCGAGTTTCCTAACCGCCCGGGCGAAATCCTTCCCTCCCTGGATTCCCCCTTCGTTGTTCCCGTAAAGGACCGAGATCTTCCGCCATTTCAGCTCCCGGATGGCGAAGCTTGCCAGGCAGGCCACCACCAGCTGGTCATAGGCGCCCACCCGAAAGAGCCAGTTGTTTCCTTTGCGGGTGATCTCGTTGGCCCAGCTGGGAGCCAGTAGGGGAATCTGCTTCTCATTGGCGATCGGCATGGTGGCCAGGAGCGTTGCGGTCTGGGGGCTGCCGATCACGGCCACGCACTGTTCCTGATCCGCCAGCTCGCGAAGAATCTGGATCCCCAGGGCTGAGCTGGAGGTGTCATCCCTGAAGATCAGTTTCAGCTTGCTCCCCCGGATACCTCCCTGGCGGTTGATCTGTCCGATGGCAAGAGTAGCCCCGTCCAATAAGGCCTTTCCGGAAAACTGTTGGGGACCACTCAGAGGTGAGAAAAACCCAATCTTAATGGGCTTCTTCTCGGCATAGACCGGATGGGGAGGGAGAAGCAATGGGAGCAGAAGGAGAAGCCAGAAGGATGGCCAGCGTCTCAAGAGGCAATTCGCTCCAGAATGGCGGTAAGGCCTTGTCCGCCGCCCACACAGAGGGAGATCAGGCCGAGGCGGGCCTCTCTCCGCTTCATCTCCGCCATCAATTTGACAGCCAGGATGCATCCGGTCGCCCCAACCGGATGGCCCAAGGCGATTGCACCCCCGTTCACGTTGACCTTTTCCCTCTCCATGCCTAATTCCTGGATGACAGCGAGGGTGGTGGAAGAGAAGGCCTCATTGAGCTCGATGAGGTCGATCTCCTCCATCCTGACTCCTGCGATCTTCAAAGCCTTCTGGATGGAGGTAATGGGGCCCAGGCCCATCAGGGATGGATCTACCCCCACCGCCGCTGAGGCCCTTATGAGATAATACTCAGGATAGGAGAGCCTTTGAGCTAGATCCGCCGACATCATTGCCACGGCTGCGGCACCATCGTTGATTCCGGAGGAGTTGCCCGCCGTCACCGTCCCGTTGGCCTTGAAGGCCGGCTTCAATGCCGATAGCTTTTCCAGGGTCGTCTCGGGGCGCGGGTATTCATCCCGATCGAAAATCTTAGGTTCTCCTTTGGGCTGTGCCAAGGGGACGGGCAGGATCTGATCCCGAAATCTTCCCTCGATAAGGGCGGAGGCTGCCTTCTGCTGGCTCTCCCAGGCGAAACGATCCTGCTCTTCCCGGCCGATGCCGCATCTTTCTGCGACGTTCTCAGCCGTGATCCCCATGTGGGCATTGGAGAAGGGATCGGTAAGGGCCATCACGAGGGCATCTTCCAGGGTTCCATGTCCGAGACGATATCCCCACCGACCTTTCCTTACATAATAGGGGTACTGACTCATGTTCTCGGTCCCCCCGGCCAGGACGATCTCAGCGTGGCCCGAATCGATCGCATGGACGGCGCTCACGATGGCCTGCAGTCCCGAGGAGCAGAGGCGATTCACAGAAAGGGCGGGGATGCTGATCGGAAGGCCGGCATGGATGGCACATCTTCGAGCAATGTAGGCATCTTCAGCGATCTGTCCGATGCAGCCCATAATGACCTCATCGACCTGGGAAGCCTCTATTCCTGCCCTTCTTTGAGCCTCTCCCAGAACCAGCCCTCCCAAATCCGCAGCCGAAATCTGGCTGAGGCTCCCTCCGAAGCTCCCAATCGGGCTTCGGACTCCTCCCACGATGACCGCTTTCCTCACAGCCCCCTCCTTCGCACTTCAGATCTTATAGATCCAGATGACGCTATTGTCTGCGCCGATCAGGTTCTTTTCCACCAGCAAGATTGCCACTTCCTGAGCCCCATCGCCGTCGAAATCGCCCATGTAGTAGTCGGCCATATATTGAGGGAAGTCCTTGCTCTCCCATGCAGTTTGCAATGAATCCCCATCCCATGCCAAGCGGAGGATCTTGGACTTATCAAAGAAACGAACGCCCTTCGCGATCGAGAGCGCGCTCTCCGAATTCTTGCAGACATAAAATTGCGCCATGCCGGGCAAGGGGAAAAGGCGAGCTTGCAGATAGTACGATTCGGATTCCTGGGATTCTGGAAGATGCATGGGTGAAGTAGGGTTGCTGGGCGGTAGGGAGACGGGGGTCACCTCCACCACGAGCGCTGTGCCACCATATTTCTCTGAACTCTTATATTTTCGCTTTCCGTCCTCGCCGTAGATCTCGAGGCGATTCGACTGGCTAAGAAATATGACATCCCTCTTGGCGTCGCCGTCGATATCCATCCAGGCCAAGCCATAGAGACTTGCCTTGGAAGGCAGATTCAGCACCGGGCCTTCTTTATAGCCGTTACCTGACCATATGTACTGGTTCACTCTGCCCCAAGGCTGATCGGGCCGGCCCAAGTACTGGCCGAAAAGCTGATAGCCTCCCTTGGGATCGGTCGGCAGGCACCGCAGGAAAAGGTTCACATTCTCCCAGATCTTGATGAATTTCCCCTCGCGATATTCCAGGACGAACGAATTCAACCGGCCCTGAACACAACTGGTGGCAAAGATCTCGCAGATCCCATTGCCATTGATGTCCGCCGCGTCCAGGGATATGATATTCAGTATGGTCTCCTTGGGCATGGTGTAGAGTATGCGATATCCGGCCGAATCGATCGCGTAGATCATGATCTGTTGTTTCGCGGCGACCACGAGCTCCGGTTGTCTATCGCCGTTGACATCTGCCACTACCAGGGCATTCAAGGCCTTGTCGATTCTCGGGCCCTTCCAGACCCCTTCGACCGCGGGAGAAAAGGTCGGAGAGGTGATAGGGGAGCCAATGGCTTGCGGAGGGGGTGTTGGTTTGAAGATCCCGCTTTCTGGGGAAATGGGCCTTGCGACTTCGGTAGGAGGCCGAACGGGCAGCGGCTGAGTCTCTACGCTGGCGATCGTGAGTGGGGACCTGGTGGCCGTAGATAGGATTTGGAGATCCAGGAAAAGGCCGCTGGCCTTGCCCAAAGCCAGGAGTGGAACCCTGAGCTTCTTCTCCAGGAGTTCCAGTACCTTCGGATCGGTGAAGATGACCGGCTCAGACACTCCTTCGGCTTGCAAGCCAGAAAGGAGGCGCCTCTCGTCCCAAACCTCGAATCTCTCGGTCCGTGCCAATGCCAGCGCAAGCTCGCGGGTAATGGTCTTCGCTTCATCTCCTTTGGCACCCGCCACCTCAATGGCAGGAAGAGCTAGCGGAATCCGGGCCCCGGTCATGCGGACTCGGTCTCCCTTGGTTACGGCCACCCCCACCACTTTCGCGATCTGAACAGCAGTGGAGAACTTCTCGCGAACCTCCAAGATCCTGAGTCTGCCCAGAGGTTCCTCAAACCTCCCTAAAACTTCCCCGGTAATGGGATGGGAGAAAGTCTCTCCCTCGCGGTAGAGATTAAGCTCCATTCCCGGGTAGACCTTCTCTTTTTCCCCCAGATCGATGTAGATCATCTCCCCTGCGGCTGAGAGGACATATCCGGTGATCTTGGGGAAAGAAGCGACCAACTTCTGGGCCAGCTCATTCGCGGCAGCGCTATAGCTCAGGTCAGAACCAAGGAGAGATTCTGCCCGGACGGCCCCCGAAAAGGTCCAGGAAGAGAGGAATGGGAGGAGAATTGAGATTACGATCCTGTAAGCTTGCTTTCTAAACGGATTGAGGGTAATCATGAATGGAAATCGCTCCTTGCCTGGCAACAACACAATGGTGCCCCATGGATTTGCATCCTAAATCTCTAATTTCATATTATAGCCTTTGTCTCCGGAAATCAACCCATTTCCCTTGACAGGGATTTCCCTGCACGTCAATATGGCCACCAATTTGGAGTGCTCAAGAGATTGAAACGCAACTTCTCCCGACAAATCCCTCATAAATCCCTCGAGCAGGGACCTAAAAGGAGGATGAAAAGGAGGACGAGATGATAGATCCGAAAGGCGAGAGGCTGCTGGAAGGTGCTGTCGACCTGCATATCCATTCTGCTCCCTCTCACATGAAGCGGAAGCTGAACGATCTGGAGGTGGCTCAGGAGGCCAGAGCGGCAGGCATGAGGGCCATCCTCATCAAGGACCATCTCACCCAGACGGCGGATCGAGCCCAGATCGCCTCTTGGGCAGGGGATTTCGAGGTTTATGGGGGAATCGCCCTCAATCTCTCAGTAGGGGGGCTGAATCTCTTGGCACTGAAGGCGGCCCTCCCCTATGGAATCAAGCAGGTTTGGATGCCTACCCTGGATTCCTCCCAGTTCATCCATCATCAGGAAATGGTTCCAGGGTTGAATCCCTACCCGGCAGAGGCGAAAGAGGGCATCTCCCTCTTTCAGGCAGAGGGCATTCTCAGGGACGAGCTGGAACCGATCCTCCAGTGCATTGCCGAAAATGATCTGCTCCTGGGAACGGGACATGTCTCGTCAAAGGAGGCCAAGGCCCTGGTGAGGCGGGCAGTCGATCTGGGGGTCAAGAAGATCCTGATCACCCATCCTCAGGCCCCGTTCCTTGACTGGTGCCTGGAGGACATGAAGGAAGCGGCAGAGATGGGGGCCTATCTGGAAAATGATATCGTCTTCTCTCTTCCCGGCTGGAAGGATGCCGTCCCCTCGGCCAGGATTGCAGAAGCCATCCGTTTTGTAGGGCCAGGGCATTGTGTGATGGCGACCGATGGGGGCCAAGCCTCTAATCCACCTCCCGTACAGATGATGCGGTACTTCATCCAGGAGATGCTGATCCACGGGATCGAGGAGGAGGAAATCCAATGGATGGTGAAAGAGAACCCCGCCCGGCTCTTAGGCCTTCTTTGAAGCCCTGACAAGTCCTTTGGCCCTTCACCGCCCAATCCCGACCGTCGTCCTATTCCAAGGGGGCATGCATCTTGAGCAGGACGCTGCCATCTGGCATGCCTCGTTCCATGAGGATCTGCGCCCCATAAGCCTGGAGTCTGGTAGGGATTGCGCCCTCGTGGGGGGGTTTGCCCAGGGCCTTTCTCGCCAGGGCCACCCAATTCTGGGCGTCTTCTCGTGCGGTCCTCTTTGCCATGGGGGAGGCCACTTCATCGGAGAAGACGTTCCAGGGCCTGAGTCCCAACCCCATCACACTAATAAAGGAACCGTCCGCATCGACTGCCAACCCAAGGAGTTTCTGAACTGCGGCTTCATCCGTTGGGTTCAAGGCCACCCTTAATTGAGCACTGAGCAAGGCCCGCTCGGCAGAACCGACGGGCGTGTAGTTGAAGGCCATACGATAAAGACTGACCAAGATCTCCCTCTCGGAAAGCACCAGTACCTCTTGCTGCGCCATATACTGGTGAGATTCTACCGCTTTCGGCTTGGAGTCCTCCGATTGAGCGGAGACCGCGATCTTTTGGGGTCCGGGGCTGAGGGCTTCCCACTGGAGGTTGAAGGTGACGGAGGCCAAAGGCGGGAGGGAGGCAACCAGGAAGGATTCTATGGGCTTGATCTGATTGTCCGGGGAGACCTCTTGGACCCGCACCTCTAAGTTCTTCGCTTCTTCATCTCCCTCATTATGGATGGTTACGGCAACGGGGATCTTGCTCCCCTGAGGAATGCTCGCCCTGGGGATCACGATATCCGCTTTATCTAAGACCAGGGAGGGTCTGAGTCTCTCCCGGCTGACGATTTGTTGTAGGATCTCCCGGGCGATCCTTTCTGCCCCTTCTTTCAGTGCCTTCTCGCTTGCCTCCAGCAGGGTGGGGGCATTGGCTGTGCGCAGCATCTGGTAGGAGCCCAACTTGGAGTACCGATGGAGGTCAATGGCCTTAGCGCTGAGCCTGGCCGCCACCTTCACTCCCTTCTCCTTGAAATCTTGGAATTCAAAATAGCTGGCCGCCTCGGAGAGTATCAGGATGTCCGCGTTGGTTATCTTGCGGATCTCATCCAATGCGGGGGGGGCAAGGGCCTCCAGGCTGGAGGTCAAACGGGCGAGGAACTCCCCGGAGAGCTTGGGGGAGATGTTGAACCCCAGGCGAGAAAAATAACCGGAGAGAGCGTCCCGAACCAAAAATGGAGTGACCGCTTCCTCGGCGTTGATTTCATTGGAGACGATGAGCAGGTCCTGGAGTCGATTCAGACGAGCCAATCTCGCATTTACCAAGGGGACATAACCCGGTTCCAAGGAAGCTGCTTTCTCCCAGGTTGCCCGGGCATCTTTGATTCGCCCCATCCCCCAATAGGCCTTTCCCAGGAGCATGAAGCCCTCTACCGATTCAGGTCTGCTCTCCACCTCCTTTTCCAGATAGGAGGCTGCCTGGGAGAATTGTTCGGTGGAAAGCAAGACCCTGCCCCAGGTCAAGAAGGAGAAGCTGGTGGCACCCTCTCGATCTTCACTCTTTTGGGCCAAATCCTGTTCCGCATAGGTGAGGGCAGGGGTCCGAATCAGCAGAGAAACCAGGAGCAATAGCAATAGAGAGGAGAGGAAACCCAAGGCAGGGGTCCCTGCAGCCTTGTTTCCGGACGAGTGCCCCCTGCGGGGAGCGGTTCTTCATGGGAATCACGGGCGTTCTCATTTGTACCGGCAAATGCGACGATTCGAGGCTCTGGAAAAGGATCTCTCGGACGGGTAGAGCCCTTCTGACGTCTTGCCTGCTATACCATGAAGGCCAAAAGGAAGCAACCCAATTTTTTGATTGACATGGGCGATGAAAACCGATTATAAAAACCTCAGCGGGACCAGGGAATTCCGATTCCTCAGTATCTTGCCGAAGTGGTGGAACTGGCAGACACGCTGTCTTGAGGGGGCAGTGGGCATACCCGTGCGGGTTCGAGTCCCGCCTTCGGCACCATCCATATCGGAGGATCATTCTCACAACCGATCGAGATTGGCGGTGAACCTACAATGGCGACGATAACCGATATTGCTCTGCTTGTCATTGCCCTGAGCCTTCTCATTCTGATCCTTTTGCTGATCCGGGCCCTAATGGAGATCCGTAAGTTGGCCATTGCCATCAGGGCCATCTTGGAGAAGACCCAGAACGATCTGGTGCCTATGCTTTCCAATTTAACTGCAATATCTGCCCGGGTGAAGGATGCTTCGGGACCACTGGCTGAGGGCGTGTCGAGGGTTTCAGATCTTCTGGCAGCCATCGGAGAAGGAGCGAGGACGGTTCGGCTAGTTGACTCTGCCATCCGGTCCTTGTTGCCCTCCACCCTTATTGGGGCCGCCAGCTTCGCAGTAGGCGTAAAGGCTGGATTGGCTATGTTGTTGAACCATTGGATTCCAAGGAGGAAAGGGAAATGAACGAAGAAAGGGGAAATGCTCCTGCCATCTTGTTGGCCTTTCTGTTGGGAGGGGCCGTGGGTGCTGGTCTGGCTCTGCTTTTTGCACCTCTCTCGGGGAGGGAAACCCGGGAACGCATCAAAGATCTGGCGGAGGAGGTCAAGGAGAAGGCAGAGGGGGCGATCGATGATATCAGGGATAAGGTGAGAGAGACCCTGGATGTGGGAAAGAAGGCCTTGGAGGAGAAGAAGTCGGTGGTAACGGCGGCCTTCGAGGCCGGAAAAGATGCGATGGAGAAGGAAAAGGAACGATTGATCCAAAAATAGAGGTTGAATAGTCGAGTATGAGACAAAGGGAGCTTCGAGGCTCCCTTTGCTTTTCTGAGAATAAGTTGGAAGTAATACCAATGCCGTCCCATGCCTGCGGAAGAGATGGTGCACGGATTCACCTATCCGATGTTGAAAAGGGGATATCACCGCGCATTTCCCCCCTTCCCCGCCTGCCTGGCCTTCGCAGGCAGGCGGTTCGGTGTTTGGGGGGTATGCCCCGCCTGAATGGTTCATTCGAGTTGAATCTGAAGAGGCAAACCTCATAGAGGAGGAAGAAGAATGGGAGTTTTGCGCACAGTCCTGATCGCGATTCTGACAGCTTGCATCGGATTTGCCGCGGGATACTACCTGGAGCTTCAGAAGGTGAATGCCTTGCAGGGTCAAATTCAGGGCCTGATGACGGAAATGGAGAAGTCGACCCGAGCCCTGAGAGAACAGGTGTCGAAGGCGGAAAGCCAGAAAGACCTCTTCAAGCTGAGAATCCTGGCGGCAGAGGCCAGATGTGATGTCATGGAACGCAATTTCGGTCAGGCGGAGGGGCGGATCAGTGCCATCGAAGCCTCCATCGACAAAGCCTTTGCCCCTCAGGGGGAGCAGGGGATCGCGGCTCGGGACAGCATCAAAATGAGCCTGGATGAAATCAAGGAGGGCCTCAAGAAGCTGGATGTCAAGGTCAAGTCCAAGATGGAGGACCTGGCGAAAATGATGGACCAAGCGTTGGAGAAGTAGGACACCCTCCTGTCCCCTGGTGAAACCTCAAGGGAATCGCAGCCTTTCGCTGATTGAGGTGCGCCTCCCCCATATGCCGGGAATTTCCGGGCGAGGAGTCGGGGGAGGGAGTTTGGAGTCAGGGAGGAATTTGCTGATTCGGCACTGATCCGCGGAGCGGGCTGTGACGAAGCCTTTGGGAAAGGGAAAGATGATTTGCCAGTGAACAAAGAAACCTATTCGAGCCCTGTTTCGGTCATCACCATCGATTGTCAATTCCTCCAGCCGGGGCGCGCCGCGGCCTATCTCATCCTGGAACAGGACCGAGCAGCCTTCGTCGATAACGGCACGACATGGGCGGTACCGATTCTCCTGAGGACCCTGAAGGAGTGCGGCCTGCAGCCTGAGCAAGTCGAGTATCTCATCCTTACCCATATCCACCTCGACCATGCGGCAGGGACTTCGGCCCTGCTCAGAGCCTGCCCCAACGCGGTTGTCCTGCGCTCATCCCAGGGCGACCCGTCACCTCATCGACCCATCCCGTATCGTCTTTAGCGCGGAAAAGATCCACGGAAAGGAGATCCTGGAGGCTGTCTATGGACCGATCGAGGCCGTGGAGGCAGGGCGCATCCGCCCGATTGAAGATGGTGAGAGGCTGCCATTTGGGGACCGGACGCTGACCTTCCTCCATACTCCCGGTCACGCCAAGCATCACATCTGTATCCATGATTCCCAATCCCAGGGGATCTTTACCGGAGACACCTTCGGGGTCAGCCACGGCCCCCTGCGGCAAAGCAGCCCTCCCTGTCTCCTGGCCTCTTGTCCGCCTACCGATTTCGATCCGGTAGCAGCGCGCGCCACCATTGAGAGGATCGCGGCGACTGGGGCGGAACGTGCCTATCTGAGCCATTTCGGAGAATATGGGCCGGTGCCCGAGGGGGCGGCCCAACTGATCCAGACTCTGGACCGGTTGGAGGGGATCCTTAACGAAGCTGTGGCCCATGGCCCCTACGGAGACCAACTGGAGACCTTCCTGGAAGGCCGCGTCCGCATGGCGGCCGAGGAGATCCTGATGAAGAACTGCGGCCTCTCTCTGTCGGAAGAGGCCTGGATGGAGCTTGAGCCAGAGATTCAAATGAACGCCCGGGGCCTGGCCCACGCGGTCCGGAAACTGATCCTTCCTGATCCGGGCAACCGACATCCGAATTACCTCCCCTCCTAAGATTCAATACGCCTCATTCCTGTCCATGCTCCGAAAAGCCTCCGTGTCCTGCCTCCCTCCCAATATCTATCTTTTTGCCAATCCCAAGGACAATACTCCCGGCCGCCAGATAGCATCCTCCAGCCAGGAACAATACCGCTGGGAAAACCCCAGGAAATGGCCAGGATATTGGCGAGGATCACGCTGATCACGGAGAAGAAACCGTTGATGCCCCAGGCCCAGGGCAACGCGGCTTTACCCATTTCCTTCACCGCCGATAGCCCCTGGGGAAAGGGAATGCCCATGAAGAAACCCAGTGGCATGAGAAACGGTGACCGAAAGGAGGATCCTGAACGGGTCACTTCGGGGAATCATCCAGGTGAGCAAGGGGTTGAGAAATAGCCCATAGATGACCAGGATACCGATGAGGATGAGAGCGCACAGGAAAATCCGATATCGGGGAGGAAAGATCCGGTCTGAATAATAGCTGCCGAGGCCGGAGAACAAGAGCAGAGAGGAAATGATGACGCTCAAGGAATAGGTGGGATGGTGAAGAAAGAGGATGAATCTTTGGATGAAGGGCAGTTCGATGAAGAAATAGCCGATTCCGATCAGGGCAAAGTAAAGAAAAACCGAGAAGTTGGGGCTGCCCTTCCCAACCCGGGAGAAGAAAAGGGGGAGCAGAATGAGGAGAAAGCTGACCGTCACTGCGATAATCAGGCAGATCAGCAAAACAAAGTGGCCCCATTCCGAAAATGGGATTCTCTGCGGGCCTGCCTGCAGCAAGAGGGGCAGCCCCTTCCCCTTGAAGAAGTCATGATAGTAGGGGCGGCTGTCGGTGGGGGCGGAGATCTCGAAGGGATAGCTTTCGATAAATGACTGTCTGTCTTGGGAGAGGAGGCTCCGGGCAGCTTCGTAATCGATGGGGAAGTCAGATCGTATATGCCGGTTTGCCTCCTCTGCCTTCATCCCCGGATAATGGACCAGGTCAAATAATCGAGCCTCGGAAAAGGCCTTTCCCAACCTGATCTGGCTCGTCGTCAATGGGGTTTTGGAAACCACAAGGGTAGAGACTCTCATGGAGCGGATGAAGAAGAGGTGGCGGGAAATGTCCCTGACTTGAAGCCGCTCCAGGGCGGCAATGCAAAGATTCAACATTTTGATGGTTCCCCGGGGAGGGGATTGATTCCAACGGGTTATGGCGAGGAGCCCGCCCTGATTCAGGTGGCGGATGAACTCTTCCATCGATTCCACCGTGTAGAGGTAAGTTTCGTTCATCGCATAGATCCCGGAGGAGGCCGCCGCATAGGACTCGGTCAAGGAGACCTCGATCAGGTCATATTTTTGGGTGGTGGAAGAGAGAAACCCCCGCGCCTCTTTCTCGAAGATCCTCACCCGGGGATGGTCGTAAATCCTCCCGGAGAATTCGGCCATCTCATTTCTCATGAGCCGGATCACATCCCCATTGATCTCCACGCCCTCGACGGAGGCAAACCCATGAAACAGGGCTTTCAGGATCCCTTCCCCTCCGCCCACCCCCACGATCAGCGCCCTTTGTCTGGCTTCCCTCGGAAGCAGGTGATAGGGAAGGCTGGAGGGGAGATAGTCGAGATAGCCGACCTTTTCCCATTCCCCATCCCAAGGGATCACCGCGCTCATAGAGTCGCCATCGTAGAATATGGCCTTTTGCACCGGCACCTGATAGGGACAAAGGAGGCTCAGGTCCCCCGAGTAGTGGAGGCCTTCCGCCTCCACCGCCTGGACCAGTCCCAGAGGAGAATATCGCTCGGCCACGATCCTTGCGCCCGGAAGGAGAAGGGTACGGGATAAGGACTTATAGGGTGACATTTGCCTGAGCTTCAGCCAGTCGAAGGAGAGATAGAATCCCACGGCAAAGAGGAGTGAGAATAGGAGGATGGATGCCAAAACCCGTCTCCCGAAGTTGACGGAAAAGAGGACCGCACCAGCAAATGCGATTCCGTTGACGGCAGCCAGTATCAGGTAGGGATGGAGGAAGAAGGAGAGCAGGACGACGGCTAATGCCCCAACGCCGGATCCGGCGAGATTGAGAAAATAGGTGCGGCCGATCGGGTAATGGCTCAATGCCATCCCGATTACGGTTGCGGCAAAGAAGAAGGGGATTCCCAGGGCGGCAAAATAGGAGAAGAGGTAGATCCACTGATAGGGGTCGATCCCGACCTCGAAGGGATTGAGGGGGATCTTGCAGGAGAAGATGAATCCCAGGCAGAGGGTTACGGGAAAGAGGATGAGAGAACCCAGGAGACAGAGGGTAAACCTTTTTTCCATGGGGGATCGGAGGATCGCGAGGAAGGTCCCGCTGGCTCCCACTCCCAACAGGGCGAGGCCGATGATCAAAGCGGAGAGATTCTGCCACTGGATGATGGAAAAGATGCGAACCAGGATGATCTCGTAGCACAGGAGAGAAAAAGAGGTGAGGAAGACCACCAGAGGCACAAATCGGAGCTGCCCTTTCATGCCCTAATCCCCTTTCCATCGGACCAGGGGGACAAAGGCCACCTGGGTGATGACTATGGTCTCGATATCCTTTTCACTCTTCTTCTTGACCAGGAATAGATCCTGGACGGAGAAGGGGGGACCCACCGGGATGCACATCAAGCCTCCCACCTTGAGCTGCTTGATCAGGGGGGGAGGAATAAACTCCGCCGCCGCGGTGACGATAATCGCATCGAAGGGAGCCTGCTCCTGCCAGCCGTAATAGCCGTCCCGGTGGACCACCCGGACATTTCGGTAACCTTGCTCTTTCAGGGTTCTTTCGGCACGGGATGACAGTTGGGAAACGATCTCGACCGTAAAGACCCGATTCACGATTTCCGCGAGTATGGCCGCCTGATATCCGGAGCCGGTTCCTATCTCCAGCACCCGCGCACCCTTTTTCAAGTCCAAAAGCTCGGTCATCAGGGCCACGATGTAGGGCTGGGAGATGGTTTGCCCAAAGCCTATGGGAAGGGGATGGTCCCGGTAAGCTCGTTTTCGGTTCTCCGGGGGGACGAAGAGATGTCTGGGGACCTTTCTCAGGGCGGCAAGAACCCTTGGATCCCGGATCCCCCTTGCTTCAATTTGTTCGCTTACCATCCTTTCTCTTTCGTCCTGGAATTCATCCTCGGCGGCGAAGCCGAGCATGAGAAGGGATAGGGGAAGGATGGCACCCGCGAGAACAGAAGCGAGAAAGCCTTTCAGAAAACGCTGCATGGTTGCCTCAGGATGACGGATGGGCCCTCATCAGTCATGATTTATGGGATTGAGCCAGGGAGGCACGAAGGATCGCCTTCTCTCCGAAGCGTTCGCGGATGGAATCCACGGCCTGATCCAAACGAGTGTGTCGGTCGCCTTGGGCATCAAAGAGATCCAGCTGTTTCCCACTCACCAGATTTGCCGCTCGTACCCCCAGCAGTCGGACCCTGGCGCCGGGCTTCCACGCCGCCCTCAGCAAGGATTTAGCAGCCCGATAGATCTCGGAGGTGGAGTCCGTGGCCTTGCCCGGTGTCGTCTGGCGCGTGATCGTGTCAAAGCTGGGCCACCGCAGTTTGATGGCAATCGTCCTGGACTGCATGCCCTCTGTGCGCAGGTCATGTCCTACCTCCTCACAGAGGGAGAGCAGGACGTGCTTCAACTTCTCCATATCTCCCAGATCTTGAGCGAAGGTGGTCTCGCGGCTGAAGGACTTGGGGAGGTGGTCGGTCTCGATCAGGCTGCCATCCACGCCCAACGCCTTGCGCTGCATCTCCAGGGCCCACTGTCCGAACTCCCTCCTCAGCATCTCCAGGGAAGCCTTCTGCAGATCCCCTATGGACCGGATGCCGAGGGCCTGGAGCCTCTCCACTGACTTGGGTCCCACTCCCCACAGCTTCGATACCGGGATCGGTGCCAGGAATTGGGATTCTTCCCCTGCTGGCACATGGACCAGACCGTCCGGCTTGCCGTAGTTGGAAGCGATCTTGGCCACCAGCTTGTTGGCTGCCACTCCGATGGTGCAGGGCAATCCCACTTCCTCGCGGATTTGGCGCTTCAGGCTGGCGGCAAGCGAGAGGGGATCGCCCCACAGGAGGGTGCAGTGAGTGGCATCGAGGAAAACCTCATCCACCGATACCTGTTCCATGGGACAGCCCGAGGCACGGAGGACGTCCATCACCCGGGTCGAGTGTTCGGAATAGACCGCAAAATGGGGCGGGGCGACAATGGCTTGAGGACAGAGGCGAAGGGCTTGGGCCATGGGCATGGCCGAGTGGACTCCGAAGGCGCGGGCGGCATAAGAGCAAGAGGCGACGACGCCTCGCTCCTCGGGCCTGGCGCCGACCAGGATGGGGCAGCCCCGCCATTGCGGGTGGAGCAGCTCCTCCACCGAGGCATAGAAGGCATCGAGGTCGAGACAGAGGATGGTCCGAGTTCCAGAGCATGAACCTATTATGACAGATTCCAAGAATGAGATCAATCGGAGCAGTTTTCTGGTCTGTGTCGCTTGAGCGGCTTGCCAGCACGGAACCCAATTCAACGAATTGACAAAGAAGGCCGGGGAAAAAAAATCTATTGACTTACTGTTTCAACAGACAGAGCACAAAGACGGCGTCAGGACTGCACCGGAGCGAAGAGGAAATGCGATAAAGCAAGACCCTATCGCTTTACCGGTTTCGCTTTTGGATTACCGCGAGGAAATCTTTGGAGAATGAAGCTCGTGGGCAAGAACAAGGAAGCTAAAGGGATAAAAGGCTGGCCCAAATCGGAACGACCTCGGGAGCTAATACTAGAGAAGGGGCCTGAATTCGTTTCTGATGCGGGCTTGTTGGCCATCCTTCTGCGTACCGGGGTAGAGAGGGAAGGATGCAGTCACATTGGGTCGCGAACTGCTCGCGCACTTCGGCAGCCTGGGAGGAGTACTCAGTGCGAATAGAGAAGACTTAAAGAGGGTTCGAGGCTTAGGGCCAGCAAAGATCTCCCAGCTCCTTGCGGCTACGGAGATTGCCAAGAGGCAGCTCAAGGAGCGGATTTTGCGTGGGGCTGTAATCAATGGACCGGAAGATGTCATCGACTATCTTGCTTTGTCCATGTCGAATCTTAGAGAAGAAGTCTTTAGAGTGATCTACCTGAATAGTGCCAATGCCGTCTTGGCGATTGAAGATCTCTCCAGGGGGACCGTGGATCAATCAGTCGTCTACCCGAGAGAGATTATCAAGAGAGCCCTGGAGTTGAATGCCTCAGGCCTCATTTTTGTTCACAATCATCCCTCCGGTGACTTGAAGCCCAGCCAGCAGGACCTCTCCCTAAAAGAGAAGTTAGCCAAAGCCTGTCTCTCCGTAGATTTGAGGCCTTTGGATCACCTGATTATTGGCCCAAGTGGATACCTGTCAATAAAAAGCATTTGATGGCTTTGGATTATAAGTAGTTTAACCTCCTTATTACTGAGGATAAACTATAATGATCAGTTTATGTTGACACAGTATGATTTTCGTAGTAAGAAGGATTGCGATCTATTTTTCTCATTCTTGGATTAAGAGGGAAATCGTATGGAGAAAATCAGTTTAGAGAGGTTGAAGGCCCATCTCTGGGGGTCGGCCAACATCCTCAGGAGCAGCATTGATGCTGCGGACTACAAGAATTACATCTTCGGCCTGCTCTTTCTGAAGCGTCTCTCCGACGTCTTCGAAGAAGAAGCGGAGCGGATCGTGAGGGAAACAGGCAATCAGGAAGTGGCCTGGAAGGACCCGGATGAGCACGAGTTCTTCGTTCCGGAATCGGCCCGATGGGACTTCATTAAGGCTCATACCCAGAATCTGGGTGAACTTCTCAACAAGGCGAACGAAGCTCTGGAAGAATGGAATACCTCCACCCTGGAAGGGGTGCTTACCGCCACGGATTTCAACGACAAGGACCGATTGCCGGATGTGACCCTTTCCAAGCTGATCGCCCACTTCTCGGCCATCCGCTTGCGGAACGAGGACCTAACCGATCCGGATATCCTGGGGAGTGCCTACGAATATCTGATCAGTCAGTTCGCGGACGACTCCGGGAAGAAGGGAGGGGAATTCTATACCCCCAAAGAGGTGGTGACCCTCCTGGTGGAGATCTTAGATCCCCAGGAGAAGATGCGCATCTGCGATCCCACCTGTGGGTCGGGTGGCATGCTGGTTCAGTCCGCCTATCACCTGAGGGAAAAGGGACAAAACCCGAAGAACATCTCTCTGTTCGGCCAGGAAAGGAACATCGGCACTTGGGCCATCTGCAAGATGAACATGCTGCTCCATGGATTGTCCAGCGCCAGACTGGAGAGGGGAGACACCCTGAGGGGACCCAGGCTGCTCAGGGAGGATGGAAAGCTCATGGAGTTCGACATCGTCATTGCCAATCCTCCCTTCTCCCTCAAGAACTGGGGGTATGAAGAGGCCCAGCACGACCCCTATCGCCGTTTTCGATTCGGCATCCCCCCCAAGGGCTATGGGGACTACGCCTTTGTGCAGCACATGATCGCCACCTTGAACCCTCGAGGCCAGGCGGGCGTGGTGCTCCCTCATGGGATCCTTTTCCGGGGAGGAGCGGAGGGGAAGATCCGAAAAGGGATACTGGAAGAGGATCTGTTAGAGGCCGTCATCGGGCTTCCGCCCAACCTCTTCTTTGGTGCAAGCATCCCGGCCTGCCTCTTCATTCTGAACAAGGACAAGGCCCGTGAGCGCAAGGGCAAGGTCTTCTTCCTCTACGGGGCCAACGACTTCCTGAAGGGAAAGAATCAAAACCACCTGCGGAGGGAAGACATCGGGAAGATGGTGGATGCCTACCAAGGATACCGGTCCATCGAGAGGTATTGCCGGCCCGTATCCCTCGATGAGATCCGATCCAATGACCACAACTTGAACATCACGCGCTATATCGATGTCAGCGAAGAAGAAGAGCCGATCGATGTGCAAAAGGCCCTGGATGAGCTGGGGGTGCTGAGAGAGGAGCGGGCCGCCATCGAAGAAAAGGTGAACGGCTACCTGAAGCAACTCGGATATCGGATTTAGCCATGTTTCGGGATCAAAAGCAGGTGGAGGCGGTCTTGAGCGCCCTGGGAGAGCAACTGGAGGAGATCGCCAAAGAATCTTTCGAGCTGCTGGCATGCGGAGGCTCGGCACTCCATGTCCTCGGTCTGATTCAGCGGGCCACCAAGGATGTGGATATCGTTGCCTATGTGAGGCGGGATGAGACAGGGAATCCCACTTTCATGAAAGCGGATCCTCTGAATCCCGAATTGCTGCTGGCCGCCAGAAAGGTGGCCCGGGATTTCAACCTGCCGGACAATTGGCTCAACACCGGCCCCGCCTCAACCCTTGATTTTGGACTTCCTGAGGGACTGCTGGGACGAGTTGTCACCCGCCAATTCGGCACAAAGCTGATCGTTCATTTCCTGGGACGCTATGACCAGATTTGCTTCAAGGTTTACGCTGCGACCGACCAAGGTCCCGGCAAGCACCTGGACGATCTCCTCCTCCTCAAACCAACCGCAGAGGAGATCGAGCAGGCCGCTCGCTGGAGCATGTCCCACGACGTTTCGGAGGGATACAGGCAAAGCCTCAAGGATCTCCTGGAGCACATGGGATTCGCGGATGTCGCCCAACGGCTTTAGATCCCTATTTCTGGAGAATGCCCTCAACTTCCTCTGGAGGCAGTGGTCGGCTCTCGGCCTCCTGGGCGAGGCGAGGACTGAGGATCCCTGGACCATCGATCCGGAAGCGATGCTTCTCTTCACCCTCGAGATGGGGCGCTATGAGCCGAGGCTTTTCGACGAGGTGATGGATTGGTTGGCCGTCAACGGGAAGTGGCTCGACCTACAGCGGCTGCGGGGCATCTTGCAGGGAAAGGGGGACGCAACCCGGAATCTACTGGGGGCCGCCGCCGCTTTCCTGGTGAGGGAACGCAAGGAAAGAAGGTGGCAGAACCTGGCCTGCAAATCCGGGATGGAGGAAGACGCCGCCTCTATGGAATCCCTCTTTTACCAGAAAGACGGGAGGCCGTATCCTCTTTCCGACAAACCGGACCCCGCCTTTCTCTCCTGCGGATTCAACCGCCCCGAGTTGACTGTCCGCCGCTTGACGAGAAAGGTTTCCATCACCTCCCACAGCACCATTCGCTTCTTGATGCGGGCCCTCTTCGGTTTAGGCTCCCGGGCCGAGTGTCTGGTTTACCTTCTTACCCATGAGGGAGGACATCCGGCAGAGATAGCCAAGGCCATCGGCCTCTCGGTCCGGGGGACCCAGGATGCCCTGATCGACCTTGCCCGTTCCGGCCTGGTCCTGACCCGCATCAAGGGGAGGAGGAAGATCGAATACTGGCTGTCCCAGGAACGGTGGTGGGAGTTTCTGTCCCGGGGCCGCGTGGGGGAGCTCAAGAGGCCCGTCTGGATCGATTGGATCGCCCTCTATAATGGGCTTTCGCAGATATGGGCAACGCTGGAGGAGATGAGCCAGGAGGGCATCAGCGACTACATGAGGAGCTCCAGGCTTCGTGATTCCCTGGAAGCTGTGGGCAGTGAGTTCTCGAAGAGCGGGCTCGATATTCCACCGATTCCGGGGGCGGAAGTGAGGCCGGAGGAGTACGAAAAAGCTTTCGAGGCCTTTATTATTAATCTGTTTGGAACAAGTTAAATGGCAGAGCAGGTCAGCAGTTTGAGAACAGGCGTCAAATACAAGGACACCCCGATCGGGAAGATACCGGTGGATTGGGAGATTGTGCGGTTAGGTGAGATATGTAATGTCGTGGGAGGGAGCACACCCTCAACCAGCAGGAAAGAGTATTGGGGTGGTGAAATACCATTTGCTACACCCACCGACATAACAAGTGCCGGTGGGAGAGAAATCTCAGAGACAGCGCAAAAGATCACGCCTGAGGGATTGTCGTCCTGCGGCACTAACCTTTTGCCGCCAGGGACTATTCTCTTAACGAGCAGGGCCACTATTGGAGCTTGCGCAATTAATACGAAACCGATGGCTACACACCAAGGTTTCGCGAATTTGGTCTGTAAGGAAAGAGCCTGCAATTGGTTCGTCTTCTATAACGTCATTTCGCGTAAGCATGAATTGGAGAAGATTGGGAGTGCTAGCACCTTTAGAGAGGTTTCAAAAAGTAGTATCCGGTCCCTGCTTGTAGCTCTTCCTCCTCTTTCTGAACAGAGAAGGATCTCCGAAATCCTTGCAACCGTGGACGAGGCGATTGAGAAAACGGCTCAGGTCATCGAAAAGACCAAAGAGATAAAAAAGGGCCTCATGCAACACCTCCTCACCCGTGGTATCGGCCACGAGAGGTTCAAAAAGACGGAGATAGGGGAGATAACGGAGGAGTGGGAGGTTGGCAGATTAGGGGACTTGAGCCTGGGCCAGCCAGAATACGGAGCCACTTCTGCGGGCGTCGATAAGAATATCGATCTGCCAAGATATGTTCGGATTACAGACATTACCGATGATGGACAGCTTTTAGAATCCACATGCCAGAGTATTCCAAGAGAAGCCGCCCAGCCATACATTCTGCGGAAAGGCGACTTCTTATTCGCAAGAAGCGGGGCGACCGTTGGCAAAACCTACCTCTATAGAGAAAAGGACGGCGAATGCGCATTTGCAGGGTACATGATACGCTTCAGACCAAATCCCACTCAGCTCTTGCCAGAATTCTTGTTTCATTACACACACTCGCCTTCCTACTATAACTGGGTCAAAGGAATGCTGAGGGCAGGTGCGCAACCAAATATCAACGCCACGGAATATTCGAATATGGTCTTGCCCCAACCTCCAATCGGAGAACAGAGAAGGATTGTCGAAACCTTAAGCTCCATCGACCAAAAAGTTGTAAAAGAGACCGACCACAAACGGCAATTGGAATCCCTGAAAAAGGGCCTCATGCAGGTTCTCTTGACCGGCAAGGTCCGCGTTCCGGTTTCCTCGTAGGGAGGCAACAAAGGTCCGATCATGAAGCCCGTCTTCAACGAAGACACCCTCTCCGAAAGCCCTGCCCAACGCCGCCTTCTTCGCCTTTACCGGGACCCCTCTCAGCAAGCGAGATCGCAATACGTACCGGCATTTCAGCCCTCCGGGGGAGAGATACCTGGATGCCTATACGATTCGCAATGCCGAAGAGGACGGGGAGATCGTGCCGGTCAGGTACGAGAGCCGGTTGGCGCGGCTGCAGGTGGTGGGCAATACCCTGGATGGCCTATTCGAAGACCTCTTCGGCGACCGGACCGAGGAGGAAAAGGCCCTGCTCAAGAGGAAGTATGCCACGGCGGAGACCCTCTCCCGGACTGGCCGGAGGATCGAGCGCGTTGCGCGGGACATGGTGAAGCATTTCAACGAGAGGATTCGGCCCAATGGGTTCAAGGCGCAGATTGTGGCCGCAGACCGGGCCACGGCCATCCGGTATAAAGAAGAGCTGGATCGGCTGGTGGGACTCGAGCGATCCGAGGTGGTCATCACGGTAAACAATAATGATCCGCGGGAATGGAAGGAGCGGTATCGACGGACCCGGGAGGAGGAGAATCTCATCAAGGAGGCCTTCAACGATCCGCAGAATTCCCTCCAGTTCCTGGTCGTCTGCGACAAGCTCCTGACGGGCTTCGATGCGCCCATCGAACAGGTGATGTATCTGTAACAACGCCTCAAGGAGCACACCCTGCTACAAGCGATCGCCCGAACCAATCGGACCTACCCGAGGAAGAACTTCGGCCTGGTGGTGGACTATGTGGGGGTGGGCCGGGAGCTGGCCGAGGCCCTGGTCATCTTCGAGAGGGAAGACCTGGAGGGGATCTTCGGGGTAGATGATCTCAAGAAGGAACTGACCAGCCTGGATTGCTGGCACAAGAAGGCCAAGAGCTTTTTCGAAGCGGTAGACCGTTTCCAGGGCAGGCCGGAGGAAATTCTGCAGAGATGCATGGAGATTCTCAAGCCGGAGGATGTGCGGGCGGCGTAAGAGCAAGAGGCGACGACGCCTCGCTCCTCGGGTCTGGCGCCGACCAGGATGGGGCAGCCCCGCCATTGCGGGTGGAGCAGCTCCTCCACCGAGGCATAGAAGGCATCGAGGTCGAGACAGAGGATGGTCCGAGTTCCAGAGCATGAACCTATTATGACAGATTCCAAGAATGAGATCAATCTGAGCAGTTTTCTGGTCTGTGCCGCTTGAGCGGCTTGCCAGCACGAAGCCCAATTCAAAGAATTGACAAAGAAGGCCGGGGAAAAAAATCTATTGACTTACTATTTTAACTACGTTATACGTTTACCAGATAGTAGCACGAAGGAGATCCAATGGAGAAATCAACGGTAACGGTGAAGGGGCAGATCGTAATTCCCTCCCGGCTTCGACGGAAGTTCGGCATCAAGCAGGGAACCCAGGTCTTCATCTACGATCGAGACGAGGAGATCGTAATCAAGCCCATTACGGATGAATATATCCGCGGCATGGCAGGCATGGCCGGCACGAAGGGCAGGCTGCTCAAGGCCCTGAAGGAGGAAAAGGCGAAGGAGCGCGCCCTGTGAGGGCTGCGGTCAGGGTCCTGGACTCCTACAGCCTCATCGCCTACCTTGAGGGTGAGGATGGGGCAGACAAGATGATCGAGCTCTTCCAGGTAGCCCGGGATTCGGGCCGCGACCTTCTCCTCACAACAGTCAACTGGGGAGAGGTCTATTACATCACACTGAGGGAGGCCGGGCCCCAAAAGGCAGAGGAGGTGGCGCACCTGATCTCCACCCTTCCCATTCAGATCATTCCTGCAGATCTGGAGTTGGCGAAGCAGGCCGCGCTATTCAAGTCCAACAAAAAGATGTCTTACGCCGATTGCTTTGCCGCCGCCCTGGCCAAGCTGCGCAAGGTGGAGTTAGTCACCGGGGACGAGGACTTCAAGCAGGTGGAGGGGGAAGTGAAAATCCTCTGGATTGGATAGCCTCTCTTGAAGAGCTTGGATCCCGTGAAAGCCGAGGGAAAGTAAGGCAGGTCGAAAATTCCATAGACAGAGGACAAAGACGGCGTCAGGCCTGCACCGGAGCGAAGAGGAAATGCGATAAAGCAAGACCTGAACCCGCGTCTCGAAACAGCCGGAGCGCCTCTGCCGCATCAGCATTCTTCAGGCGTTTTTAAAACGTGAGATATCGGTTAGCCCAGTAGGCGTAGAAGGTTACGCTTTTCCCCGGCACGAGCTTTCGTGAAAGCAGATATTGCTGAAAATCGGGAAGGAGTTGTGAAGGTAACATTTTCTCTCTCATATAAGTTCCTGCCGATAATATACGGATTCTGTATAATATGATATTACCGATCAATTACGGCAGTCAATAAGATTTGTCTTCAGAATCAATTGTTTTTAGCGTTAAAAGAGAATATCATTAACCGTAAATCGAACGAACAAACATTTTCCGTATAATAATTGTTATGTGCAAAAAATAATGTGCCGAGAAATAGCGGTTTGATATAAATACGAAAATGATAATTGACACAAATTTTAATTTTTACTCTGATGCAATGGCGGTGACCCTGACAGCACCAGTCCAACACTCCGAAAATATCATAAAATATTGTGGAGTAAACCTTTACCAAATGGAAAACTTTTGAGTTACGTGATAATAAAAACGGTGCTTATTTATATCACAATTCAGAACTTGGAGAATTCTTTTTGGGCAGTGATGCCATAACACACTCGTATAAAAATAAAAAAGAAAGCATGGCTTGCAGAACAAATCCCAAATGAGGTAGATGAACTTTTTGATACGGGCTCTACAATTGGAGCTTATATTATTTTTCCAAAAAACAGAATTGACGGAAAGTATACAATCAATCAAGCTCGCGGAGTAAATAGATTAATTGATGACAGGTTTGATTTAACATTAGAATGTATCCGATTATTCTATTGGGAAAAAAAGTCCGCTTTATGACACTTTATTGAGATATAAGAATTTTTTCGATTTATTTGACGATTTTATGGGGTATGTTGATTTTTTTTTATTGGAAGATCTGATTGATGAAAACAAAATATAAATTTTATTTTCCTTTTGATGGTTTCAAAAGAGTCAATCCCATTCTTAGTTGAAATTCCTCAGCGACCCCTTTGCCATGGCCTTATGCAACTTGATCTCTCGTTGCGGTCCTTTCCCCTCGGATCTGCCCCTGCAAGACCGCCCGCAGGGTGGGAAGATGCCGGTATCCCTTGACGCGGCGAAGCCTGGGTTCGATATCCAGCAGGGCAGAGGCCACCCATCTCTGCTTCTGATCGCTATTTCTCCAGCGATCCACGTGGTCCGTTCGCTGCCCCACTTGGGCCATCAGGGATTCCAGGCAGTTGGTGGTCTTCAGGGAAAGTCCCAGTTGAGGAAATACCCCCAACCGGTGCAGGGTGAGGGTCTCCTCCATCCCCTCGTCCAGGCTGGCGACGGCAGAGACATTGATCAGGCGCAGCTCCTGCCGGCAACGGAGCAAAGCGGCATGGGCCTCCGCATACGTAGGCCTTTCGTAGGCCCCTTGCAGCTTCCTTCGCCAGAGGGCCTGTTGGGACTTAGGAAGGTAGCTTACGACGTTCTCCCTTTTGTGCCACTGGCAGCGCTGGATGGCAGCCTGGGATCCAAAGACCTTCTGGATGGCCTTAAGGAGGCCCTTGGCTCCGTCGAGGATGCAGAGCAGGCCCTGATCGACCCGCAGGCCTCGCTCCAACAAGCTTTGCAGGAATTCGGAGCAGACCCGCTCATTCTCCGTTCCGGTCTGGACGAAGCCCAAGATCACCTTCTGTCCGGAGAGGGTGATGCCTAAGGCGATGACCATCTCATCCTCGGCGAAGGTTTTCCCATCCAGAAAGAGAGCGACGAAGTCGTAGGAGTCCAAGCGACGCTCGCACAGCTGTTGCAGCTTCCGGGCACTGACCCGGATGAAGCGCCGGGAGACGGAAGAAGGGCTCAGGCCAAAGGCAGCGGGGATCGCCTCCGCACACTCCCCATAGGAGCGGCAGCTCAGACCCCGCAGGATCTTGAGGAGCAGAGCCCCGTCGGTCGCATGGGGCTGCTGGAGGCCGTGGTAGGTCCGGAGTGGGATCTCCCGATTCTTCGCCCGATCCCGCAGCCTCCGGTAGGTGACGGCCACCTTCTGATCGCCCAGGTAGATGGAGCCTCGTTGCTGGCTCCAGCGGACGATGTCGGGAAGGCCTCCGGTGCGGGAGTACCGTTCTCCGGCTAGGCGATCCACCTCCTGATTCAGGGCCTCGGCCACCGCCAGGAGGCCCAGGGGGATCAGGGCCTGGATGAGGGCCAATTTGGCATCCAGATCCTCGGGTGCGGAAAGATGGGAGAGAGGCGATGGGTTTCACCTTGCCTTTTCTGCTGATTCGAAATACCCTTTTCATGGAGCGGCTCCTTTCTCTGTGGGGTTGTGGGTTTCTTGCTCAAACACACTTCACCACAAAGGAGTCGCTTCGTCAATTTTCAACTAAGAATGACACACCCTCGTTTCAAAATTCGTCCGACATTTTCCGATGTCAACCAATATCTTTTATACAAAAAAATGGTGGTTAGTTTCATTAAATCAAGAAACAAACGAATAGAGAATTATATAATAAGTGAAGAAAAATGAGTATACCCCAGCACATAACAACCGCATCAAGACCGACGCCGGGAGCTACGCCGTACCGTTTTCTGCAAGTTCATTGGCCGGCGCGGCTTATGGGAAAATGGTGTTAGCTTGAAATATGAGACCTAAAATTTAATGAGACAATTGATTTCTTTCCTTGTATGCAGTTTGATTGTCATTCAATTGATAGGATGTTCCTCAATGACCGAGACACAAAAAGAAAGAGAAGCGCGAACTCAGTCATCACCTCAATCTAATAATGGCTCGTTTGTCAATCCTAATGGGATATCTGCTAAACTGTTTTCACAAGAAACCTGGGAAGTCACGAAAGAATATATCTTCGATAAACGAATCGACCCAAAGCCACTAATCGAACTCCCCGTGCATCCATTGCATCCGGAACAATGGGAAAATCATCCGGCAGAGCAATTTTCTTTTTCTTGGCTGGGACATTCCAGCATTTTAATTTCGATGGAAAACCAGCGAATTCTGGTTGACCCTGTACTGGAAGAACGCGCCTCCCCTTTTTCGTGGATTGGCCCGAAGCGATTTCATCCATCTCCGGTCACAGCAGAGGAACTTCCAGCCATTGATGTCGTCTTGATCACCCATGACCATTATGATCATTTAGAAAAATCAACGATTGTTACGATTAATGAAAAGGTCGAACGATTTATCGTACCATTAGGCATCGGCGCATTATTAGAGGATTGGGGAATAAATCCATCTAAAATAACTGAGTTGGATTGGTGGGAAACCTATTCTTCGGGTTCTCTGGGGTTCCATTCCACACCGGCAGTTCATTATGCCAGTCGCGGGTTATTTGATTCGAATCAACGATTATGGTGTTCATGGTCGATTATCGGGAAGGAAAAGAGGGCTTTTGTTAGTGGTGATTCCGGCTATTTTGATGGATTTAAGAATATTGGAGAACGATTGGGGCCTTTCGATGTGACATTCCTTAAAATAGGGGCGTATAGTGACAAAGGCACTTGGCACGCGCTTCATATGACACCCGAAGAAGCAGGACAACAGCATTTAGATCTCAGGGGGAATTTGATGGTTCCCTTGCATTGGGCAACCTTTGATATGGCTCTTCATCCCTGGTATGAACCCATTGAACGGTTGGTCACCTTCTCCGAACAAGAATCCGTCACCCTGATCACGCCCGAAGTAGGGGAAATAATCAATTTAAGAGGTAAGCCAAAGACTGATCATTGGTGGTTGAAATATAAAACAAACAATACCAACCAGAAAATTAAAGAATATAATCAGCTAACCAGCGCATTCACCAGACGGCAAGAAGCGCGGCGGCGCTGATGCGGGAAGTTTGGTGGGCCGCTGGTGATGCAGGTCGTTGGACAGACCTGAGGAGCAGCGAGGATGCACCCGTGGTAGCAGGCGGCACGTCCTGGACTGGGTGGTGCGGCCGAGCTTTCCATCAGACTCATTTTCAACAGTCTCCGCGCTTATCCACAGACCTGCTGTCAGTAAAATCCACGACTTAAGATGATCCGCGTCCTCTCTCACCCGAAAAGTAGTGCTAACTATGTGTATTTTGCCCTTGACAACTGCCCTTCTTTCCGGCATCCTGGGGCCATGTTCGTCAGGCTCAAGAGCTATTTATCTAAAGGCAACAGATACGAATATCTCCAGATCGTCGAATCCTATCGGGATCACGGTGCCGTCCGCCAGAGAGTCGTGTCTAATATCGGCCGGCTCGATCTGCTGGCCGCCTCCGGGCAACTCGATCAGATCGTTTCGGGCCTCTCCCGCTACAGCGAGGCCTACCGTGGATTTCAAGCCTTCCTCCGGGGGGAGCTGGAAGGATGTACCGCCCGCACCTGGGGACCCTGCCTGATCTTTGGCCGGCTCTGGGAGGATCAGCGGCTGCCGGAGGTGATCCGGCATCTGGCCCAGGGACGAGGGTTCCAGTTCGAAGTGGAACGAGCGGTCTTCGCCCTGGCGCTGCAACGGCTCTGTGCCCCCGGGAGCGATCTTTCCGGTCGAGGATGGCTGGAGACGGTAGAGGCCCCCGGACTGCAGGCATTGCGCCTGCAGCATCTGTACCGGACCTGCACGTTCCTGGCCGGGATCCGGGAAGAGCTGGAGCGGGAGCTCTTCTTCCGGGACCGGGATCTCTTCTCCCAGGAGCTGGACCTGGTCTTCCTGGACACCACCTCCACCTATGTGTACCGGGATCAGGAGACGCCCTATCGGCGACGGGGGTTCTCCCGGGATCGCCGGGCCGATCTGCCCCAGTTCGTCCTGTGCGTGGCAGTGGATGCCAAGGGGTGGCCCGTAGCCTGGGAGATCTATCCGGGCAACACGGCGGACGGGGTCGCCCTGGAGCGGATCGTGGGAGCCCTGCGGGAGCGCTTTCGGATTCGGCGGGCCATCGTGGTGGCCGACCGGGGGATGATGTCCCGGGAGACGATCCGGCTGCTGGAGGAACACCCGGCCCCCTTCGACTACATCCTGGGCTGTCGGATGCGAAAACAAAAGGAGGTACGCGAAGAGGTGCTGGCCCGGGCGGGCCGCTACCAGGTCGTAGCCGGGAACCTGGAGGTGAAAGAGGTGAACGTAGGAGGCAAGCGCTACCTCGTCTGCCGCAACCCGGAGGAGGTCCAGAAGGATCAGGCAGCCCGGGAGGCGATCCTGGCCCAGCTGGAGGAGGTCCTCTCTCAGGGTCCCAAGGGACTCATCGCCAACAAGGGGTATAGGCGTTTCCTGAAGATCGGGAAAGGCTCGGTGCGCATCGATCCTTTGGCCGTCGAGCAGGATGCCCGCCTGGACGGCAAGTTCGTGCTGGCCACCAATACCGACCTGCCCGCAGCGGAGGTGGCCCGAAGCTACAAGAGCCTCTGGCGGGTGGAGCGTACCTTTCGCGAGGAGAAATCTACCTTGGAGGTGCGGCCCATCTATCACCATCGGGATGACACCTGCATCGGCCACATCGTCGCCTCCTTTCTGGCCCTGCGCCTGGAGGTGGACCTGCAACGGAGACTGGAGGAGAAGGAAATCGAGGCCCCCTGGCCCCAGCTGATGCAACAGCTTTCCCAGGTGCAGGCGGTGCACATCGGCCTGGGGGGACGACACTTCCTCCTACGGACCGATCTGGGTCCGCTTGCTTCTTCTGCCTTCCAGGCGGTGGGCATGCGTCCCCCGCCCCGGATGGTGGAGATGGAGGGAGGAAAGATGTAGTGCCAAGAATTGGAGCCTAAGTCGAATTCTGCCTAAATATCCATAAGTTACAGAAAGGCAGTGTTTAATTTGAGTCAGAGCTCACCCATCTACTGCAGCCCACAGGTGCGGTTGTGTCAGCGTTCGATCGGTGGCTGCCGCGCGGCGGCACCGACGACAAGGAGGCGCGCCTCGAAAAAGATGGCGAACATCTCTTGCCAGGCTCGCTGGATTGGTCGGAGCTGTGGCGCTGGTGGCTAGTGCACAATGGCCGCGCCAACACCCCGAACTGGGATCTCGCGGCTTCCTGCTCGATTCAAGGCCGGAGGGGCATCGTGCTCGTTGAGAGCAAGGCGCACATCGAGGAGCTGAGCAATGAACCCAAACGCGAGGCGAAGGCGCCCTCACAGCGATCCCTGCAAAACAGTCAACGCATCCGGCAGGCGATCGCAGAAGCCTCGCGTCATCTGTCAGTCTTGGTGCCGGGCGTCAGCATTTCCTCCAATTCGCACTATCAGCTCGCGAACCGCGTCGCGTTCACATGGAAGCTCGCTTCAATGGGTCTAGCGGAAATCAGGGGACATGGAAATCAGGGGACATGGAAATCAGGGGACATGGAAATCAGGGGACAGGAAATCAGGGGACATAATACTTATTTCTGGCTAATAGATGACAATAATTGGTATTATGTCCCCGGAATAACTTCGGAATAACTCGGCTACGTCTTGGCGGCGGGAAACTTGATCACTGATGCAGGCATGTTTAGCAGACTGGCCGCTGTCGTATCCGAAAGCAAAAATCTACCCTTCGATTTTGCCGTCGTGGACGAGGCCCAGGATATCAGCGTGGCTCATTTACGGTTCCTCGCTGCGCTTGGGACGGATCGCCCTAACAGTCTTTTCTTTGCCGGCGACCTGGGCCAACGCATCTTCCAACAACCGTTCTCTTGGAAAGCTCTCGGCGTCGATATTCGCGGGCGTGCTCGGACCCTTCGCGTCAATTACCGAACCTCCCACCAAATTCGCATGCAAGCCGACCGTTTGTTGGGTCCCGAAGTGTCGGATGTGGACGGCAACACTGAGGATCGGGGCAACACTATCTCTGTATTCAACGGACCGGCGCCGACTATTCGGGTGTTGGACAGCCTCAAAGCTGAGACTGCAACGGTCAGCAAATGGATGATGGACCTCAAGAAGGAAGGCGTAGCGCCCCACGAGTTGGGCGTGTTTGTTCGATCTGCGGCAGAGCTGGATCGGGCGCGTGCGGCCGTCAAGGATGCAGGGCTTGCATTCAAGATACTCGACGAGAAAGTCGAAACGGCCAGCGGCCACGTTTCGATTGGCACCATGCATCTCGCCAAGGGTCTGGAGTTCCGAGCAGTCGTCGTGATGGCCTGTGATGATGAGGTCATTCCCCTGCAGGAACGAATCGAAACCGTGGCAGACGACGCGGACCTGGAAGAAGTCTACAACACCGAAAGGCACCTGCTCTATGTCGCATGCACTCGTGCGCGGGATCATTTGCTCGTGACCAGTGTCGCTCCGGCATCGGAGTTTCTTGATGATCTGCAGATGTGAGGTCTCGAAATACCGGCTCGGAAATTATCGCACTCATTTGTCGAGATGCTAAGTGAGCGAACGGTACTGTGGCGGGAATCGACGGTAAGGCAAGGCGCGACGTTGTTGAATGTTTGTACTTTTTCTTTCTCAGATCAGAGTTATTTCCCTGCCAGAAATCCTAATACAAAAGCGGCTAGGCACAATATCCGCTGGAGCTCCCAATTCGATTTGGGTTTACCAATTTCAACCAGCTTCTCTTCTTACCTCAATTTCGGAATGCGGATTGCGGAGTTTTTAGTCTGAAATACGCGAGGGGGTTCTCCGTTATCAATCTGGAGCAAGCGTTGAGCGTCACTTCTCCACGAACTCAGGGAACGTTGGGGCAAAGAGGAATATGAGTGCGGGAATGGGTCAACGGAAATATTGAATTGACACTGGAAGAGGAACTCAGGGACGTTGTAGGAAAAGCCATTAGGGTCAGCCGTTAGTAAAAAAAGATAAATGGGGTATGCACTTCATGACACCGGATACCAGATGTAGTATGGTCATGCAAGCCTGCAGGGAATACCTGTTTCGATTGGGGTCGCTGCGTGCGTTTGGCTATTAGGGATGTAGAGATCATCGATAGATGGAAGGCCGGTGTTTTGATTCCACAATATCTTGGGGCAGGTGCCGTCAAGTGCATACCCCATTAAAAGATATTTCATCCTCTAACCGTGTTCAAATCTTTCCAGCATGCGTGTTTTTATGTTTATCGGTACGCCTAACCTCACCCCCTTTCCTTGCCGTATCTTTTGGATGAAATCCTGGAGATCGTGAGGCCGGTGTTGTCGAGCTCCCGTATATAATCCGCAATCCGTCTGTCGGTGAGGTCCTTCGCGCTGTAGCTTTTTACAACGTTCAGGTATTCTTCATAGATGGTGGAGGCTCCCACATCGACGGCATGGAGTTTCTTGATAGAATTGCATAGCGCCATGTGGACGTACCTCGCCTGAGGTGGCAGGGAGGTAAGGAGGCGATCTCCCCTGTGGCCCTGAGGAGATTTATGGCTTTGCGGATATCGCCGTGCTCCTGCGCAGCAATTCCGGCTATTTTGGGTATCACCGGACCTTCGAAAACGTCTTCATTAAACCCAACCGCGACCCTCTTCTGCAGTATCTTGTCTATTTGTATTGCCATTGCAAAGGGGGGGGGAAAGTATTCTGCGTACAGACCGTAGTGCCAGGCAACGGTAACTCGGTATTGGCATGGCTTTCCGCATGTAGCGGGGGATGTTGGGGCAAACTATAATCCGTAATCACGAGATGCTGAACCAAGTTCGGCATGACAATGGAGGCGAATTCAGTGTTACCCTGAACTTGTTTCAGGGTCTTAATGAATACTGATACTTTGATTTTTGATTACGGATTATGGGCAAACTGAACTTATTGTAAATCCTCCAAAGTGAGGGACCATTAAGATTTAAACGATTGGAAAGGAATCGGCAAAGAGGATGGATGGAAATACATTTTCCTATGAATGGATCGAGACCCTTCCGCGCCTGGAAGGGGTTGCCCGGATTCTGGGTCAGGCCAAAATCATCGGGGTTGACCTGGAAGCGGACTCTATGTACCACTACTTCGAAAAGGTATGCCTCCTACAGATCGCTACGGAATCCGCCTCTTATGTCATGGATCCTTTGGCGCTAAGGGATCTTTCCGCTTTACACCCCGTTTTCTCCAATCCCCGCATCCGCAAGGTATTCCACGGGGCGGATTATGATATCCGTTCCCTGTACCGGGACTTTCGGCTCGAGGTCGAGAACCTCTTCGATACGCAGTTGGCCTGTAAATTTCTGGGCCTCCGGGAGACCGGCCTGGAAGCGTTGCTGCGAAGCCGGTTCCATGTGGAGCTGAATAAGAAATATCAGCGGGCCGATTGGTCCCAAAGACCCCTTTCCCCGGAGATGGTGGAATACGCAGCGATGGACGGCAGGTACCTGATTCCCCTGGCCCGTATGCTGGAAAAGGAACTGGAAGAGAAGGGCCGATTATCCTGGGTGGAGGAAGAATGCCTATTTTTGAGTAAGGTCCGATTCACACCCCCCAGCCATGCCCCGCTTTACCTAAAAGTGAAAGGGGCTTTTCTCCTGGATCCCAGGAGTCTTGCGGTTCTGGAGGCTTTGCTGGAATTCCGAGAGGCCCAGGCCCAAAAGTCGGATCTTCCCCCCTTCAAGGTGCTCGGCAACGAACCCCTCCTGGAATTGGCTATGAAAAAACCTTTGCGCCTGGAAGAATTGGAAACGGGGAAAGTCCTGAGCCGGAAGCAAATCGACAGATATGGGACACGCCTGCTGCAGGAAATTCACCGGGCCATGGCCATTCCCGATGAAGATCTTCCGGTGTACCCCCGGGAAGCAAGGCCGGATTTGTCATCGCCCGTACGCAAAAGGGTCAAAGCACTAAAAACCTGGCGGGATATGCGGGCAAAAAATTTAGGGATGGAGCCTGGAATCCTTTTGAATAACGCCCTGATCAATGATCTCGCTTTGAAAAATCCCCGGTCGATAAAAGAGATGGAAGAGATTCCGGGCTTGAAAAAATGGCGGCAAGATCATTTCGGCCGGGAGATTCTGGCTGCTCAAACAAGGGGGCACAAAGTAGGTACAAAATAGGGCACGGGGAATTCTGGGGACTGGAATTCTGGGGACACAATACTTATTTTCAAAGAAATAGGTAGGGAAGCTGATGGAGGTATTCGAGAGGAAGGCAAAGGCCGAGTTCGATGAGTCTGGGGCAGTGGGGCAGCGCATCACTTGGAGGCAAGAGAGAGCATGCACTTCCAAATGGGTCTTCGCGCGAACCGAGACCCAACAATGCGTTGACAAACTGCGCAATTGCGCGGTATATACGCGCATATGAACCTCCTGGCGGAAATCCTATCTTCTAGCACGCGGGCGGAAGCACTCCGGTTGCTCTTCGATCTCTTGGAAACGGAGTTGCACCATCGAGAGATGGTCCGGCGCTCCGGCCTGAGCGAAAGCGCCATGCGCCAGGAGTTGTGCAAGCTCGTTCGTTTAGACCTGGTTCGGCGGCGACAGGATGGGAACCGCGTCTATTTCAAGGCCAATCGTGAGCATCCCCTGTTTCCGGAGCTTCAAGGCTTAGTGGTCAAGACGGTCGGATTACCTGCTGTGCTGCGTTCCAGGCTTCAAGTGCCCCAGGTTCGGATCGCCTTCATCTTCAGCTCCCTGGCCTCGGGTCAAGAAAGGTCCGGCAGCGATGTGGATCTCATGGTGATCGGCGATCTCGGTTTGCGCGGTACTCACGGCTCTGCTCTCCGGGATTTCGGAGACCCTCGGTCGAGAGATCAACCCCCACATGATGACCGTGACCGAATATCGGAAACGAAGGAAAGCTGCTGATCATTTTGTAGCGCGTGTTCTGGAAGGACCAAGGCTGTTTCTTGTGGGAGCCGAGTATGAGCTTGAAGCAATGGGTGGCTAACGGATGACTCCGGGAAGAGCCAATCAGTTTGCTCCGGGCAGTAACCGGCAAGATGGATGTACGTAATGAAGGAGAGTCGGACCAAACGCAAGCGCAGATGCATATGGTTCAACTATCTGCCGAATGCACGGCGTGCTGAGGAAATGGCAGAGGATGCTGCGATGACAAAAACGCGGAAAGGATTTGTGGGAATGGGATTCACCCACGAGCCCCCAGTGTTATTAAAGAAAAGGCTTCCATCCTTTAATAAGGTTCGCTATAATTAAAGAAACCTTATCAGGGGAGCTGCTATGCATCGTGGCCTGACCGGGGAATACATCGTTAGCAAGACAAAGGACGAAACCGTCAAGGCTTTTGTCCCCTATCCGCTTCCCCCGAATCCGCCTCTCTCGATAGACGCCGACCTGCGGGAGGCGCTCGATGGTGCCCTCCTGTCATTAGGGCGGCTGGACAGCGTAACCACGCTCCTTCCCGACACACACCTCTTTCTCTACATGTATGTCCGTAAGGAGGCGGTCCTCTCCTCGCAGATCGAGGGGACCCAGTCCTCTCTCTCCGACCTTCTCCTCTTCGAGCTGGAGGAAGTCCCAGGGGTTCCCCTGGACGATGTGCTCGAGGTATCGAATCATGTGGCCGCGCTGGATCATGGCATCAAGCGGCTGCGGAGCGGCTTCCCCCTTTCCAATCGTCTCCTCCGGGAGGTCCATGGCATCCTGCTGGCAAGGGGCCGGGGCAGCGACAGACAACCGGGCCAATTCCGACGCTCGCAGAATTGGATTGGAGGAACCAGGCCAGGGAATGCGGTTTTCGTGCCTCCCCCGGCGGATCGAGTACCAGACACCATGGGAGCCCTGGAGAAGTTCTTTCATAATCTGCCCGAGAAGACCCCGCCCCTGATCAAGGCTGCGCTGGCCCACGCCCAGTTCGAGTCCATACACCCTTTTCTCGACGGAAACGGGAGGATCGGGCGCTTGCTGGTCACCCTCCTATTCTGCCACGAGGAAATTCTCCGCGAGCCATTGCTCTATTCCAGCCTCTATTTCAAGCAGCACCGTACGCGCTATTTCGACTTGCTGCAGCAGGTCAGGACGGAAGGGGACTGGGAGGCATGGCTCCTCTTTTTCGTTGAGGGAATCCGGGAGATGGCGGAGGGGGCCGTTGCTACCGCCCGGAGATTATCCACCGTGGCCGACGAAGATCGTCAAAGAATCCAGTCCCTGGGACGATTGGCGGGATCTGCCCTGCGGGTGCACCAGACCATGCAAGAGAAACCGCTGGGATCAATTCCCTGGCTGGTGCGGGGAACCGGTCTTTCGGTGCCCACCGTGACCGCAGTTCTGAAAGCGCTGCAAGGAGCGGGCATCGTCAAAGAAATCACCGGGAGGAAACGGAACCGGCTCTTCTCCTACGAGAAGTACCTCGATATCATGCGTCAGGGTACGGAGGCGTAGCCCACGGACATCTCCGAACGCAGCTTCGAAGAGGCGATCGAGGTCGTGCCTGATGGGGTGCGGCCCGGATGCGCAGCGTTGAGGACGATGCGCCTGTGGTCGAAGAGATGCCCTATGGGGAGGGCGTTCCTGGCGGCTTTAGAGGCGCCAGCAGGAGGACTACCATCAGATCCTTTCAACCATAGCCAATGGATCTGGAAAAAAGGAACCAAACATGGATCCCAAAACAACCATGGCACGGGAATATGAGATCAACCAATTGGCCAAGGAGGAGTCCTGGCGGTTACTTCGCATCCTGGGGGAGTTGGTGGAGGGATTCGACAAGCTATCCGGTATCGGGCCGGCGGTCACCATCTATGGCTCGGCTCGAATCGGTCCCCAGGATCCGCTCTATCAGATGACCGAGGAGATCGCCTACCGTCTGGGGAAGGAGGGCTTCTCCATCGTCACCGGAGGAGGACCGGGGGTGATGGAGGCCGCCAACAAAGGAGGACTCCGGGCGGAAGTTCCCTCGGTGGGGCTGAACATCCGCCTTCCCCAGGAGCAGGCCTGCAATCCTTACACGAGCATCACCCTCACCTTCAATCATTTCTTCGTCCGCAAGGTGATGCTGGTCAAGTATGCGGTGGCCTTCGTGGTGCTTCCCGGGGGTCTGGGCACCCTGGACGAGGTCACCGAGGTGCTCACCCTGATTCAATCGGAAAAGATCAGGCCTTTCCCGGTGGTCCTTTTCGACAGTTCCTACTGGGAGGGCTTCCTCGACTGGCTCCATGGCTCACCCCTGGCGAAGGGGTTCATCGGAGAGGAGGATTTTCACCTGGTGACCCTCTGCGATCAGCCCGAGGAGGTGGTGGAGTCGGTCCTCGGGTGGCACAGGAGGCAGGAGGTAGTGGGGAGAAGGGCCCTTCAACGGCGCAAGTGAGAGGATGGATGATCCGCTGAAAAGGGAGGCCGTCCGTGCATTTGGCCCGGACGGCCGTCGATTTGCGCCACAGGAAGATAACCTTTGTCAGGGGAGGTCTATCAGGGGCGTGCACTAAACCATAAGATTCTTCTCATGGCAGGATGATGGAGGATTTCCTTTGCCAGGCTCGATTTCGATTTGTACGAGGCAGCTGTTACACGGAAAGGCCCCTGAGGGAGAGCGGTCATCCTTGGTGAGGACATTGACGCAGCCTCCATGGTCGACCCCCAAATCGTCCGGGCAATACCAGGCGCCTGCATCCAGACTGACCACCCCCGGCATGATGCGATCTGTGACTTTGGCGGTCCGCACCATCTGCCCGCGATCGTTATAGACTCTCACCTGGTTCCCGCTTTGAATGCCCCGGGATTGCGCATCTTGAGGGCTTATCCAGATCGTATCGTCCGCCAGATCTTTTAGCTTTGGGATATTGTCGAACTGGGAATTCACTCTCGTCTTCGCATGGGGGCTCACGATCTGCAGGGGAAACCTGCTTCGGAGAGGATCCTGGGGACCCTCCCAGGGCTCGATATATTTGGGAACGGGGGGCATCATCGGATGGTTCATCTCGGCGATCGATTGACTGTAAATCTCGATCTTTCCGGAAGGGGTGGGAAAAGGGAGGCCCCCTTCGATCTGCTCCCGAAAGGCTACCCAAGGTTGGGGAAGATCCACTTCGTGAAACCCCTTCTCCCGGAAGATCTCGTAATCAGGCAGGTCAGGGGTGGCCGCGGCAAATGCCTTCAACCATTCTTCGTCTGACTGACGGTTATAGTCAGTTAGACCGATACGAGAGGCCAGTTCCGTAAAGATAGCCAGATCGGACCTGGCATCGCCCAAAGGCTCGATGGCTTGATCCATGGAAATGAAATAAGGTCCACCGGTCCAGGGCTGCCCAATGTCCACCCGCTCCAGTGCAGTCGTGACAGGAAGAATGATATCCGCGTATCGGGCCGTCGGGGTCAGAAAGCGTTCATGGACCACGATGAATTCGGGCGATTGCAGGGCCTTGACCCCTTTGTTGGTGTTCAAAAACTGGTTCAGAAGGTTGCAGCCCACGATATAGAGCAACTTGATATCGTTTGGATAGCCACCTGCTCTTCCCTGGAGAAGCGTTTCGTAGATCTCGGCGAGGTTCACCACCGGACCCGGATTTTCCGGGACAGGCAACGTCTCCTTCAAAAATCCAAAAGGAATACGACCCGTGCCGCCCGCAGCGTAACCTCCGGTGACCCCGATGTTTCCCGTCATGGCGGCAAGGATGCTTGCAGCACGGTGATACTGCTCTCCGTAGGCGGTCCGCCCTGGAGCCCAGCCTGCAACCAGTGCCGCTGGCTTGATCGTCGCATAGTCCCTGGCCAGCTGCTCGATCGTCCGGGCCTTGACCCCTGTGATCTCTTCTGCCCAATGCGGCGTTTTGGGAACTCCGTCCTCTTTGCCCAGGACATACTCTTCAAATTTCTCGAACCCGAGGGTATAGGTTTGGAGGAATGAGCGATCGTAAAGATCCTCTGAGATCATGACGAAAGCCATGGCAATCAACAGGGCAGCGTCTGTGCCGGGCCGGATGGGAATCCATTGTTGGGCAAGGATCTGACCAGAAGGACTCTGTCGGGGATCCACGCAGATGATTTTTCCTCCGGCTTTTTTGGCTTGCCTCAAGTGATGGGCGGTGGTGGGTCCAAATCGAGTGACGAGTGGGTTCCAGCCCCATAGGACAATCAGTTTCGAATGAAGGAAATTGTCCCGGGTAGTACCGGTGAAGGCAGTTCCGAAGGTAGCGATGGAAGAAAACAATGCAGCCTCCAGAGAGGCGCTCCCCCAAGTAGTGGTGCACCCCCCAAATAGGGAGAAAAAACGCCGGGCAGCCTTTCCCATTCCCTGGAGGGGGCTGAGCGAACCAGAATAGTCCATGAGAAAGAGGGCACTGTTCCCGTAATCTCTCTTGACCCTCAGGAGTTCCCGCGCAACCCTCTCCAAGGCCTCCTCCCAGGGAATAGGCTCAAACTTCCCTTCCCCCCTTTTCCCCACTCTCTTCAAGGGCTTGGTCAGGCGGTCTGGAGCATAAACCACTTCGCGCTGCAACAATCCACGGACACAGGCCTTCAAACTGGGCATGGGCCGATCATCCGTACTGATATCTACGATCCTTCCCTCCTTGACACGAACCTTCAGAAGGCACCGCGCCCCACAGTCGTAATAACAGCTGGTAAGCACCACCCGCTCTGATTTTGAGGAATGATCTTGGGAAGGCATGCTATTCCTCCCTCCGGAGAGGTAACTCGCCTGGCAGCACAAGCCTCCCTGCAGGCTTATCGAGAATGACCGATTCATTCTACCAGAGATTGGATGAAATTCCCTACCGATATTTTCCGAGATTGGCTGTAATGCGCCCACATACAGCTATTCGCCGGAACACCCGGAGCGCCCCATGGCCACATTCAGGCGCTCTCCAAGAGATGAATCGCACCATCTCCCCACTTGCTTGGAAGATTATCTCCTTTAGGGCGAGCCATGGATGAGGAATCCCCCTTCCTGTTCCTGGGGTCTCGGACCCGCCCGTCGGACGCATTTTCTTCTTTCTCTTTGGGGAACTTAGATATAAAATGTGGTGGATCATGGAGACGGGGCCTTCCCACATGACGGAATTCGAGAAAAGGGTCCTTCTGGGGGCAGGGATCGTGCTTGGGGTCCTCTTGCTGTCCAAGATCCTTTTCCTCATCAAGCCCTTTGTCCTCGCCTTCCTCATCGGTTTGGCCTTCCATCCGGCCCTCTCCTGGCTGGAGAAGAGAGGGATCAGGCGCCTCATCTCCCTGATCGGCGGGGTCTTTCTGCTGCTGATTTTGATTGGGCTCGCCAGCTATTTCTTCATCCCCCTCTTCGTTGATCAGATAAAGGACCTGGTGGGTGAATTTCCTCGCCTGTGGGAGCAGATCGGCAAGAGGTGGAACGCTTTTCATAACCTGTTTCCCCGGCTGATCCCTCGGTTCCGAGAACAAGACGTGTTTCAGGGGATTATCAAGAACTTAGAGAAATCCTTTCCTCTCGCCCGTCAATTTGCCTCCAGCCTATTCTCATTAGTAGTCAATACCATTTTCGTTTTCTTTATCCTCATCTTTGGCCTCTACAATCCGACTCACCTCAAGGATTGTCTGGTGGAAGCCATTCCCCCCAGGTACCGGTCGAAGGCAGCCCATATTGGGGGACGGATCCTCAACCAGCTAAAGAACTGGGTCCATGGGCTCTTGTTGGCCATGCTTTTCGTCGGGCTCCTATCCTATGTGGGCCTCTTGATCATCAAGGTGAAGTATGCCTTTGCTTTTGCCATACTCTCTGGGCTATTAGAGATTATCCCTTATTTTGGGCCCATTCTATCGGCTCTCCTACCGGCGGCGCTTACTGCCATGGATGATCCCCTGAAAGCGGTCTATGTGGTCGCGGTGTTCTTCATCGTTCAACAGGTAGAAAACCACATTTTGATTCCCCTGATCATGTCGCGTCAGCTCACGCTGCATCCCTTGGGGGTCATCTCCTTCTTTTTGCTCATGACCTATTATTTGGGATTCTTCGGGACATTTGTGGCAGTTCCCACCTATGCCTGCGTGGCCATCCTCTACGAGGAGTTATATTTGGGGCGGATGGAATCAAATGAAATGGAAATCTCTGGCTCTGGAAAGGGCCAATAGGAAGGGTAAGAGGCCGCGGATCGAATCGATGAACGAGGTGCGAATTTCCGATTAGGATCGTGGCGGAAGGGGATCATGGATAAAAATATCTTGACAAGCCCCCCCTCGTTCAGTATAGAAGTAGTTGGAAGGTAGAAGACTGAGGAAAGAAGCTTCGGCTAAATCCATGTTTAGCCAGTAAGCCCCCCACTCAAGCCAATTGATGATTTCTAATCTTCGATAGAGAGCAGATCCTACCGCCTATCTCGCTTATCTCAACCAGGATGGATTTTTGATTCTTTCTCTCTAGCTGCGCATCATCGATCTATGTATTCCTCATCTTATGTATTCCTCATCTTATGAAGGGTAGCACGCGCTTGAGCCCATTGGTAAGCAAACGGCGGGCGCGGTTCCCATGGGCCGTCGCGTCTATATCCTTTGTGACCATATTGCCAAGCCCCACCCAACCTCCGCCAGCTTTCTGGGGGAATCGTAATTCATGCGGACAGGACCGTTTTCGAGCCAGCCATCTGTCGGACTCTCACATCTTTTAGCGAGGTAAGGTTATGAATATTGCAGAACTGAAGGAAAAAAGCATCTCCGAGCTCACTTCCATTGCCCGAGATTTCACTATTACCGGGATTAGCTCCTTGAGGAAACAGGAGCTGATCTTCAAGATCCTGGAAGCGCAGACGGAGAAGAACGGCCTTATCTTCGCTGAGGGAGTCCTGGAAATTCTTCCCGATGGATTTGGCTTTTTGAGGGCCCCCGATTACAATTACCTTCCCGGCCCGGACGACATCTATGTCTCTCCCTCCCAGATCCGGCGCTTCGACCTTCATACCGGGGACACGATCTCCGGCCAGGTGAGGCCACCCAAGGATGGGGAGCGGTACTTCGCCTTGCTCAAGGTAGAGGCCGTCAATTCGGAGAGCCCGGATACCGCTCGGGAGAAGATCCTCTTCGACAACTTGACCCCCCTCTTCCCCAACAAGCGACTCGGTCTGGAGACGAACCCGGGTGAGATGTCCATGAGGGTCATGGAATTGACCACCCCCATTGGCAAGGGGCAGAGGGGTCTCATCGTGGCCCCCCCTCGAACCGGCAAGACGATCCTGCTGCAGAAGATTGCCAATAGCATTACCACCAATCATCCCGAGGTCATTCTCATCGTGCTCCTCATCGACGAGCGACCGGAAGAGGTGACCGACATGCAGCGTTCGGTAAAAGGGGAGGTCATCAGCTCCACCTTCGACGAGCCGGCCACTCGCCATGTCCAGGTGGCGGATATGGTCCTGGAGAAGGCAAAAAGGCTGGTGGAGCATAAACGGGATGTGGTCATCCTCTTGGATTCCATCACCCGGCTGGCCCGGGCCCACAACACGGTCATTCCTCCCAGTGGCAAGGTCCTCTCCGGCGGCGTCGATTCGAATGCCTTGCAGAGGCCGAAGCGGTTCTTTGGGGCGGCCCGCAATATCGAAGAGGGAGGGAGCCTGACCATCATCGCCACCGCCTTGATCGATACCGGATCGCGGATGGATGATGTGATCTTCGAGGAGTTCAAGGGCACGGGCAACATGGAGGTTATCTTGGATCGGAGGCTGGTGGACAAGAGGGTCTTTCCAGCGATCGATATCAATCGTTCCGGGACCCGAAAGGAAGAGCTGCTCTGCAAGCCTGAGGAACTGAATCGAATGTGGATATTGAGAAAGGTCCTCCACTCCATGGGCGTGGTGGAGGCTATGGAGCTCTTGCAGGAGAAGTTGCGAGAGACCAAGACCAACGACGAATTCTTACGGGCCATGAATACCCTTTAAGGCCCCCTTAGAGAGGAGAGAGATTTCAAATGAAGAAAGATATTCATCCGCCCTATCAGGACTGCACCATTACCTGCGCCTGCGGAGAAGTGGTCCGTACCCGTTCGACCCTTACCAGCATGAGGGTGGAAATCTGCTCGAAATGCCATCCCTTCTTTACCGGAAAGCAGAAGTTGATCGATACCGAGGGAAGAGTGGAGCGTTTTCAGAGGAAATACGGGAAAAAGGAGCCCGCCACCCAGTGAGGCTCATCCCTGTTTCCCTGGATCGATGTATTTCCTTTGAGGGATGGGGCCCGCTTGGACCAGACCAGGAAATGGCGGTAAGGTAAGGTTCCATGCCAATCGGGAGAAACCTTTTGAGGATATTGCCTTTGCCCCTCCATCTGGAAGAGGGTAAGCCAACCGTGGGAGGACAGGCCGTGATCGAGGGGGTCATGATGCGAGCGCCTCGCTCCCTCACGGTGGCAGTCCGGAAAGCGAAGGGAGAGATCACGGTGAAGAGGAAGGACCTTCGGCCTGCCTCCGATCGATTTCCTTTCTTGAAGCTCCCCCTCTTGCGAGGGGTGGTTGCACTGGTGGAGGCTCTCATTTATGGGATTTCCGCGCTGAACTATTCGGCCAACGAAGCGCTTTCCGAGGAGAGTTCAAAGGAGGCTTCCAAGGAAAATGAGTTGAGCCCGTGGGCCCTGGCCGGCATCATGGCGGTTTCTCTCGGGTTAGGGGTCTTTCTGTTCTTTATCCTCCCCCTCTACCTGACCCATCTGGCCAGCCATTGGGTTCCCTTGCTCAACCGGAGCAGTTTGTCCTTCAACATGGTGGATGGGATCCTGAGGATCGGAATATTCCTCCTCTACGTGACCTTGATCTCTTCCCTGAAGGAGATCAGGCGGGTTTTCGAGTATCATGGCGCGGAGCATGTGGCGATCCATGCGTATGAGGAAGGCAGAAGCTTGGCCGTGGAGAGGGCGAGGGACCTGAGCCCTCTGCACCCGCGGTGCGGGACCGCCTTTCTCCTTTGGGTGATGGTCATTTCCATCTTCGTCTTTTCTCTGTTGGGGCGAGACCTCTCCCTGGGTGCCAAGGTACTCTCCCGAATCGTGCTCCTCCCCCTCATCGCCGGGATTTCCTACGAGTTGACCAGGCTTTCGGGGAAGAGGAGGTATCGATGGTTGGACTGGCTCATCAGGCCCGGCTTATGGCTTCAAAGGATGACGACCCGCCAGCCTCAGGACGATCAAGTGGAGGTGGCGATTCGTGCCCTTTTGGAGGTGCTGGAGATGGAAAAGGGGAAAGGTGGATCTCCCAGAACGGCTAAGGCAGCCTGAGGTGTCGCAGGGATGACCGATCTGGAGAGGAAACTGGAGGACTTGCAGGAGCAATATCAAACCCTGGAGGAGAGGCTCGGGGATCCGCAGGTGATTGCCGACCATGTCGCCTTCCAGAGATATGCCAAGGCCCATTCCGAACTGGCCCAGATCGTCGACGAGTACCAGGCATATCGGAGGTTGCAGTCCGCCATCAACGAGACAAAGCAAATCCTGCAGGAGAGCCAGGATCCAGAGATGCAGGAGTTGGCCGAGGCGGAACTGAGAGATCTCTCTCGGAGGCTGGAAGAAGAAGAGGAGAAGATGCGGCTCCTTTTGCTTCCCTCTGATCCCTTGGACCAGAAGAGCATCATCTTGGAGATCCGGGCGGGGACGGGAGGGGAGGAAGCAGCCCTCTTTGCCGCCAACCTGCTCCGTATGTACATCCGGCACGCAGAGTCAAAGGGGTGGAAGGTGGAGATGCTCTCCTCCAACAGCACGGGAGTGGGGGGGGTCCGGGAAGCCATCCTTTCCGTCGAAGGGAAGGGGGTCTACAGCCGGCTGAAATTCGAGAGCGGGGTCCATCGAGTGCAGAGGGTGCCGATCACCGAAGCCAGTGGGCGCATCCACACCTCCGCCGTGACGGTTGCTGTCCTGCCTGAGGCGGAGGAGGTGGAGGTGGAAATCGACCCGAAAGATCTACGGGTGGACGTATTCCGTTCCACAGGTCCCGGCGGCCAAAGCGTCAATACCACAGATTCCGCAGTGCGCATTACCCATCTGCCCACGGGGATGGTTGTCAGCTGCCAAGACGAGAAATCGCAGCATAAGAATAAGGCCAAAGCGATGAAGGTTCTGCGGGCCCGCCTCATGGACAAATTGCGGGACGAACAGAATGCAGAGATCTCCGCGGCCCGAAGGCAGCAGGTCGGAACCGGCGACCGGTCAGAGCGAATCCGCACCTACAATTTCCCTCAAGGCAGGGTTACGGATCATCGCGTTGGGCTCACCCTCCATTCCCTCAATACCATCTTGGAGGGAGATATAGATCCTTTGATTCAGGCCCTTCAGCAGCAGGCTGAGGCGGAGAAGCTGAAAGCGACCCTATGCTGATCACCGAAGCCCTCCGCTGGGCTGAGTCTGCCCTGGAAAAGTCGGGGGTCCTCGGGCCGCGGTTGGAGTCGGAGGTCTTTCTGGCCGAGATCCTGAGCTGCGATCGGGCCTATCTTTATGCCCACCCGGAGAATCCACTTTCCGAGGAGGCGGAGGAGGCCCTGAGAGTATGGGTAGCAAGGAGATCTCGGGGTCTTCCCCTGGCCTACATCCTGGGTAAGAAGGAATTCTGGTCTTTGGAATTCAGGGTCACCCCTGCAGTGCTCATTCCCCGGCCCGAAACGGAACTTTTGGTGGAGATGTCGATCCGAAAGGCAAGGGAGGAGAAGGCGGGGAGGATTGCGGAGGTCGGTTGCGGGTCAGGGGCGGTCATCGTGAGCCTGGCCCGGGAGCTGGGCCAGGTGCAATTGTATGGTACTGACGCCTGCCGGGAGGCCCTCGGGATTGCCAGGCAGAACGCCAGGAGGCACGGAGTTGAGGGAAGGATCTCCTTTTTTCATGGAGACCTGTTGGGGCCACTTCGAGGCCGAAGGCTGGAAGGGAAGTTGGATCAGGTGGTCTCCAATCCTCCCTATGTCCCTCGGGAGGAGATCCCCCGCTTGTCCCCCGATATCCGCCTGTATGAGCCGCGTCGGGCTCTGGACGGAGGGAGAGGGGGTCTCCTCATATATGGAAGGCTCATCCCCCAGGCCAAAAGGTTCTTGAGGCCGGAGGGATGGCTTATCCTGGAGGTGGGCGACGGACAAGGTGAGGCGGTCTCGAGGCTCCTGGCAGAAAGCAAGGGGTTCGAGGGAGCCAGCCTGGCCTCCGATGCTCAGGGAAGGGAAAGGGTTCTTTTTGCCCGCAAGAAGAAGGCTTAGAGGGATATCTTGGATAAGATCCTGATCGAGGGGGGCCGTCGTCTCCAGGGAGAGGTGGCCCTGAGCGGAGCAAAGAACGCTGCCCTTCCTTGCATAGCGGCGAGCCTCCTGACCGGGAAGGAGATCCTCCTGGAGAATGTGCCCCATCTGGGGGATGTGAGGACGATCCTCAATCTGCTGAGGGGCTTGGGAGTGGAGGTGATCTATCCAAATCCACTTTCGGTTTCGCTACGGGCAGAGCGGTTCAATGCGACGGAGGCCCCTTATGAGCTGGTGAAAACGATGCGGGCTTCCGTTTTGGTTTTGGGACCTTTGCTGGCCCGCTTTGGAAAGGCCCGGGTGTCGCTTCCTGGTGGATGCTCCATCGGGCCGAGGCCCATCAACCTTCATCTGATGGGCCTGGAGAGGATGGGGGCTCGGATTGGCCTCAAAGAAGGATACGTCGAAGCCGAGTGCGGCCGTCGTCTCAGGGGAGCTCACATCGTCTTCGACATTTCCACGGTGACCGGCACGGAGAATCTGATGATGGCGGCCTGCCTGGCTGAGGGAGAGACCCTATTGGAGAATGCGGCCCGGGAGCCGGAAGTGGCGGATCTGGCCCAGCTCCTCCTTTCCATGGGTGCAAAGATCGCGGGCGCCGGATCGGACCGGGTGGTGATTGAGGGAGTGAAGGAACTGTACGGAGCCCGTCATCAGATTATTCCTGACCGGATCGAGGCGGGGACGTTGATGGTGGCCGTCGGCATCGCCGAGGGCAATGTCCTCATCAAGGGAGCGATCGCCGAGCACTTGCTGACCGTCATCGAAAAACTTCGGGAGGCAGGCGTGACGATCCAAATCGAGGATGGAGGAATCCGGGCGAGCATGGATGGAAGACCCAGGCCAGTGAATGTGGAAACCCTTCCTTATCCGGGATTCGCCACAGACATGCAGGCCCAGATGATCGCCCTGGCGTGCCGTGCTCAAGGACGCTCCGTCATCACCGAGACGGTCTTTGAAAATCGATTTATGCACGTGAACGAACTTCTGCGGATGGGGGCCAATATCCGGGTGGAAGGAAGCACGGCCATCATCCAGGGGGCTTCCCAGTTGAGCGGGGCGCCGGTGATGGCCACTGATCTCAGGGCGAGCGCCTGCCTGGTCCTGGCCGGGTTGGCCGCCGCGGGCACTACCTCTATCTCCCGGGTCTATCATCTGGACCGAGGCTATGAGGCGATTGACCAGAAGCTCTCTGCTCTGGGGGCGAAGATCGAGCGCATCCAGGAATGAGGGATTGGACCCAAAAGTGAGAGCCAGAGAGATCGTAGAGAGGAAAATCCCATGAGATTGATCAGCACCCAGGAGACCGATTTCCCAGAATGTCGGGAAGGGCTCCTCAACCGGGGGAGAAGGGGTCAGGAGGAATGGGAAGGGGAGGTGAGATCCATCTTGTCCGAAGTCCGGAATCGAAAAGATGCGGCCCTGGTGGAGCTTTGCGGGAGATTCGATGGCTGCAGGATTCCGCCCTCCCAGATCCGGGTGGAGGCCAAGGAGATCAAGGCCGCCTATGATGCGGTCGAGCCGGATGTCCTGTCCGCCTTGAGGTTGGCCCACGAAAGGATTACGGCCTTTCATTCCCAGCAGAAGCCCCGATCCTGGATCATCTTCGAGGAAGGAGGCTTCCTGGGACAGATGGAGCAGCCCTTGCGCCGGGTTGGGATCTATGTCCCCGGAGGCAAGGCCTCTTACCCCTCCTCGGTCCTCATGAATGCCATCCCGGCAAAGGTAGCGGGAGTGGAGGAGATTGCCATGTGCACTCCATCGGCAAAGGACCTCTCCATCTCCCCGTCGGTTCTGGTGGCAGCCGACCTGGTGGGCATTGGCGAGATCTATCGAGTGGGAGGGGCTCAGGCGATCGCCGCCATGGCGTACGGCACGGAGAGCATCGCCCCGGTGGATAAGATCGTGGGCCCTGGCAATATTTACGTGGCAGTGGCCAAGCGCTTGGTCTATGGAGAGGTGGACATCGATATGGTCGCAGGGCCCTCGGAGGTCCTGATCTATGCCGAAGAGGGGGAGGATCCTGCGCTCATTGCCTCCGATCTGCTCTCCCAGGCCGAGCATGATGAAATGGCCTATGCCATGCTCATGACCCCTTCGGCAGTTTTGGCAAAAGATGTGAAGGAAGAGGTAGAGGCTCAGGCAAGGCGGCTTCCCCGTCGCGAGATCATCGGGCGGTGCTTGGAAAAGAATGGCTGGATAATGGTCTGCAGAGATCGGGTGGAGGGGGTACAGCTCATCAATGCCCTGGCACCGGAACACCTGGAATTGATGGTTGCAAACCCCTGGGAGATGGTGGGCTCTATCCGAGCGGCCGGGGCGATCTTCCTGGGCGCATTTTCTCCCGAGGCGGTCGGTGACTATCTGGCAGGTCCAAACCATGTATTGCCCACAGGAGGAACTGCGCGCTTCTCTTCCCCCTTGGGGGTGGAGGACTTCATGAAACGCTCCAGCTTGATTGCCCTATCCGCGGATCAGGTGAGAAGCATCGGTGGCGCAGCCATCAGACTGGCCCGATTGGAAGGCCTGGAGGCTCATGCCCAGTCGGTGCAGATGAGGGTCGGTCCATGAAGGGCTCGATCGACTTTCAGGCACTTCTGCGGCCCACGGTAAGGGATCTGAGCCCTTATGTCGTGGAGAAGATCGAGCACCGGATCAAGATGGATGCCAATGAAAACCCCTATCCCTGGCCTCCGGATCTTTTGAATCGGGTGATGGAGAAGCTGGAGCGGACGCATCTGAATCGGTATCCCGATCCCTCCGCGGAAGAACTTCGCGTCCTGCTCGCTGGCAAGTACGAGGTGAGACCCTCACAGATCATGGTAGGAAATGGCTCGGATGAGCTGATCCAATATATCCTGCTGGCCTTTGGGGGGGAAGGGGTGAAGACGCTGTCCCCAGTCCCCACCTTTGCCATGTACGAGATCGCGAGCCAGGCTACCGGGTGCGAGTTTATCGGAGTCCCTTTAGGGTTGGATTCCGATCTGGATCTGGCTGCCATGAGATCAGCGATCGAGAAGGAGAAGCCCCGCATCCTCTTCCTTGCCTATCCCAACAACCCCACGGGAAACTGCTTCCGAGCAGAGTCGGTGGAAGCCCTCCTGCAGGAATTTGAGGGGATCGTGGTCATCGATGAGGCCTATTTCGATTTCTCGAGGAGGAGCTTTCTGCCTCGCCTGAAGGAGCAGGAGAATCTCCTTATCATGAGGACCCTCTCCAAAATAGGATTGGCAGGATTGAGGGTGGGCATCGTGATCGGCCAGGAATCCCTGATCCAAATGATTTCCCGGGTGCGGCTGCCCTACAACCTGAATACCTTCTCTCAGGTCGCGGCAGTTGTGGTCCTCTCCGAGGATGATTTCATTGACGGGCAGTTGGAGATCCTCATCGCTGAGCGGGAGCGGGTCTTCCTTGCTTTGGCCGCCATGAAGGGGATCTTGCCCTATCCCTCGGAGGCCAATTTCATCCTGGTCCGGGCGGAGGACTCCCAGAGGCTGTTCAGAGAGCTTCTTTCCCGGGGAATTCTGGTTCGTTCCTTTGGCACCTCGGGTCCCCTGCGGAATCATCTGCGGGTGACTGTGGGAAGGCCGGAGGAGAATGATCTCTTTCTTGAGACTGCAGAGGGCCTTTTCCGGAAGGGGGGTCGATGATGCGAAAGTCGAAGCTGCGGCGAAAGACCAACGAAACCGAGATCATGGTGGAATTGGGATTGGATGGAAGGGGCAAATACCTGATCCAGACCCCTCTGGCCTTCATGGATCATATGCTCTCCCTGCTGGCCAAACATGGGTTTTTCGACCTGAAGGTGACCGCCAGAGGGGACATGGAGGTAGATGCCCATCATACGGTGGAGGATATTGGAATCCTTCTGGGAGATGCCTTTCATCAAGCGCTGGGGGATAAAAAAGGGATCAGGCGTTTCGGGGCTGCCACAGTCCCCATGGATGAGGCATTGGCTTTGGTATCCTTGGATCTGAGTGGAAGACCGTATCTCTCCTATCGAGCGCCAGGGCTCAAAGGGAGGATCGGCGACTTCGATGTCCGGCTTACCAAGGAGTTCCTGCGGGCCTTTGCCAATCACCTCCAGGCGACCATTCACGTCCAGGTCCTCGACCTGGAGGACATTCATCATGGGGTGGAGGCCATTTTCAAGGCCCTGGGCCGGGCATTGGATGAGGCATGTGCCAAAGAGAGCAGATCCTCTGACGTCCCTTCCACCAAGGGAAAGCTGTGAGAAGGAAGCGCAGAGGGATTGACGAGCATCCCACAGGGCCATGATTGCCATCATCAATTCCGGAATTGCCAACGTTCGGTCGGTGCAGAAGGGATTCGAGGTCATGGGCTTTCGGGCCAAGGTGATCGAGGATCCCAGGGATCTCAAGGGGGCAAGTGCCATCGTGCTGCCCGGGGTGGGGGCGTTCCAGAAGGGGATGGACTACCTGGGAGAGAAAGGGTTCCATGAGCCCTTGAATCGTTGGATCGAGACCGGAAGGCCTCTCTTGGGGATCTGTCTGGGCTTTCAACTCCTCTGTGGAGTGAGCGAAGAGTTCGGCCTCCATCAGGGCCTCAATATCTTCTCCGGGAGGGTGAAACGCTTCCCGAAAGGTCAGAAGGTGCCCCACATGGGGTGGAATTCCATCCAGGTGGAGAAGAAGATCCCATTATTAGAGGGAATTTCCGAGGGCTCTTACTTTTACTTCGTCCATTCCTATTTCCTAGACTCCCCGGATCGGTCGGTAGTGGCTGCCACCACCGATTATGGGGTCACTTTTCCCTCCATCATAACGCGGGATAATGTATATGCGACCCAGTTTCACCCGGAGAAGAGTCAGAAACTGGGACTGCGGATCCTAAGAAACTTCGGAGGGCTCTCCAAATGATGATCATTCCGGCAATCGATCTGAAGGAGGGAAAAGGGGTTCGGCTCCTCCAGGGTGACCCCAACCAGGAGACCGTTTACTCGGAAGAGCCCGTGGAGTTAGCCCGTCGTTGGGAGGGAGAGGGGGCTGAATTCCTCCACGTGGTGGATCTGGACGGGGCCTTTTCGGGAAAACCTGCGCATCTTCCCCTGATCGAGAGGATCGCCCAAGCGGTTCGGATTCCGATCCAGGTGGGAGGTGGCATTCGGAGCCTGGAGAGCATCATCTCAGTTATCCATTGCGGGGCCAAAAGGGTGATCTTGGGCACGCAGGCGGTGGGGTCACCCCTGTTCTTGAGGGAGGCATGCCAACGGTTCAGGGGACAGATCCTTCTGGGCATCGATGCCCGGGGAGGATACATTGCCACGGAGGGCTGGACCAAGCCTACCCATCTCAAGGCTGTCGATTTCGCCCGACAGGTCACTCATTTTCCCTTGGGAGGGATCGTCTATACCGATATCTTTCGCGATGGCATGTTGGCAGGGCCCAATCTCTCAGCCTTGTGCGAGATGGCCGACGTCGTCTCCCTTCCCTTGATAGCCTCGGGGGGGATATCCAGCCTGAGCGACGTCCGGGCCATTATGGGCCTGGAGGCCAGAGGGGTTGGGGGAATGATCATCGGGAAGGCGCTTTATTCGGGGAAGATCGATCTGTCAGAGGCCATCGCCCTGGTTCGGAAAGGGAGAGAGGGTGCTGGCTAAGAGGATCATTCCCTGCTTGGACGTAACGGATGGGAGGGTGGTTAAGGGTACGAAGTTCCTGAACCTCAAGGACGTGGGGGATCCCCCTGAGGTCGCTGCCGCTTACAATGAAGAGGGAGCCGATGAATTGGTTTTCTTGGACATCACCGCCTCCCATGAGGGCCGCAAGACCATGGTGGATGTGGTCAGGAGGACTGCGGAGATGGCCTTCATGCCCTTGACGGTTGGGGGAGGGATCGGATCCATAGAGGATATCCGAGTCATGCTTCAATCGGGAGCGGATAAGGTATCCTTGAATACGGCCGCAGTGAAGGATCCCGAACTCCTCCGTCGGTCGGCCGAGATGTTTGGAAGCCAGTGTATCGTCCTGGCCATCGATGCCAAGAGAAAGCCTGGCACCTCCCCGTCCTGGCAGGTCTATGTGGAGGGAGGCAGGATTCCCACTACCCTGGATGCGCTGGATTGGGCTTGTGAGGGGGAGGAATTGGGGGCAGGAGAGATCCTGCTCACGAGCATGGACTGCGACGGCACGAAGGATGGCTATGATATCGAGCTTACTCGGGCGGTATCGGAGGCAGTCGGTATTCCCGTCATCGCCTCCGGGGGGGCGGGATCCCTTCATCACCTTTATGAGGTCTTGGGCGAGGGGAAGGCTGACGCAGCCTTGGCCGCTTCCATATTCCATTATCGGGAATTTACGATCCGAGAGGCCAAGAACTACCTGCAAGACAGGGGAGTCCTGGTAAGGATCTGAGTGGGGGGAAGGGAAAGGATGAAAATAGAGGCCATCAAGATCGATATTCCAGAGGGGAGCAACGTGATTTTGGGGCAAACCCATTTCATCAAGAGCGTTGAGGATCTCTATGAAATCCTGGCCACCAGTATGCCCAAATGCAAATTTGGCGTGGCCTTCTGTGAGGCTTCAGGTCCCTGTCTGATCCGGGTGGAGGGGAATGATCTGAAGACCAAGGATGCCGCCTCCGCCATAGCCCAATCCGTGGCGGCGGGTCACTTCTTCTCCATTGTCCTCCAGGATTCGTTTCCCATCAATGTGCTAAATGCGATCAAGGACTGCCCTGAGGTCTGCAGCCTCTTCTGCGCCACCGCCAATCCAGTAGAGGTGATCGTGGCGGAGACGGGACAGGGGCGGGGCGTTTTGGGGGTAGTCGATGGGTCCTCGCCCAGGGGCGTCGAGGGGACGGAGGACGAGCGGTCACGGAAGGAATTTCTGCGAAAGATCGGCTACAAGCGATGAAGGATAGGTCCGATCACACCTTGAGGATAGAGGAGAGCGCGATCCAGGCGCATTTGAGCATTTCGAACCAAGACCAGGCGGGATAGACAGGGGATAGGAAGTGGATATCTTGAGAGACCTTCGATTTGATGAGAGGGGCTTGATTCCCGCGATCGTCCAGGATGCGCAGAATGGTCAGGTCCTGATGATGGCCTATATGAATCAGGAGTCCCTGAAGCAGACCCTCTTGACTGGCTTCACCCATTTTTTCAGCCGTTCTCGCAACCGATTTTGGAAAAAAGGGGAAGAGTCTGGGCACGTGCAGCAGGTGAAGGAGGTCCTTTACGACTGCGACGGAGATACCCTCCTGGTAAGAGTTGAGCAGGAGGTGGCGGCATGCCACACCGGGCATCGATCCTGTTTCTTCCGTCGCTTTCACCCCTCTTCGGGGCAAATCGAGGAGGTGGAGCCCCCACTATTCGACCCCCGTGATGTCTATGGAAAGGGGAAATGATATGGGCCCCCTCGATGATTGCCCCTTTTGCCGGATCGGAGCCGAGGAGGGGGGATCGCGCTCCATCCTTTATGAAGATGAGCAGGTGTTGGCGTTTGAGGATATTCGTCCGCAGGCTCCCCTTCATGTATTGATCGTTCCGAGGAGGCATATCCGTAACCTCCTGGAGCTTGAGGAGGGGGACGCTTCCTTGATGGGCCGATTGGTATTGGTGGCCAACGGGATCGCCAGGAATAAGAAGGTGGATCTTTCTGGGTTCCGACTGGTGGTGAACTGCAATTCCCATGGAGGACAAACGGTGGATCACCTGCACCTTCACCTGCTGGCAGGTCGGAGGATGGGCTGGCCTCCCGGATAAAGGATCCGGGATAAAAGATGTTGACAAAATCCTGCTTAGAAGATAAAAATCAGAATGTTACGCAGATTACGCCGGGAGTGAAGCAATCTCAGAGGGGTAAAGGGAGGTGGAAGAATGACGAGCGTGGAGGTCAGGGAGGACGAATCCTTTGAGAGCGCATTGCGAAGGTTCAAGAAGCAATGCGAAAAGGCTGGAGTCCTCTCCGAGCTGCGCAAGAGGGAGCATTATGAGAAGCCCAGCGTCCGCAAGAAGAAGAAAGCCCTGGCAGCTCGGAAAAAGGCGGCAAAGAGGATGCGCTTGACGCAAGAATGAGGGGATCCCCCCTTCGCATTCGGTTCCGTTATCAACAGAAAGAGGCAATGAGGCGAGCAGATCAGAGAAGTCGCCTTTCGGGTCAGCGGCTTTTGGGGTTGTCATGAAAGGCAAAGAAGTGGAGAAGCCAGGGTTTCAGAGAAATTGAGAGCCACCTTGACCGCGAATTCCTCCTGCTTCCAAGAATCCCGGGAAATGAACTGCAGTCAAGATCATGAGGTGATAGCGATAACGGAAATGATCCGATAAGAGGGTACAGGCAAGAGATGGGTCATCTGAGGCCTTTGACTTATGTAAGATTCGTTGCAGCACTGACAGAGCGAGGGTTGAAAAGGGCAGTCTAAGGCACGTTAGTCGAAGGAAGAGGAAGGGACGAAGAGAGGAAATCGCTTCATGCGGGGGGAATCCATCGAAAGGGCAAGAGGCCGGGGGCAGGCTTCTTGCCCTTTTTCCCTCTTAGCGGGATCGGCTGATGAGGGATTTGACAGATCCTTTTGGGGATCGAAGGAGGATTTCTATGAAACTGGGAGAGCTCTTTGACAGGGCTATTGCCCTGGGGATGAAACACGATCCTCGTTCGGAGGAGGTGGCGCGGAGGGATCTGGAGAAGGCCAAGAAGGAATATCAGGAACTGAAGGAGGATCAGAAGGGGGAATTCGATCCGGATCGATTGAGCAATCCCTATGCTGACAGTCGGATCCTTTATGGAGAGAGGCAAACAGAGGTGAGGAGGGTGCTGTTGGGGATTGATATGGAGGTGGGGGAAGTCCTCCTTGCGGATCGTTTGGGGGAGAAGGGCAAAAAGATCGATCTGATCCTGTCTCATCATCCCGAAGGCCGGGCTTTGGCGTCATTTTATGAAGTCATGGGGATGCAGGCGGATATCCTACACAAGTACGGGGTTCCGATCGCGGTGGCAGAGGGCATTCTTGAGCCTCGAATCAAAGAGGTGCAACGCCGGGTGATGCCCAGCAACCATACTCGGGCCGTAGATGTTGCCGCCCTCCTGGATATCCCTTTTATCTGTATTCATACCCCCTCCGATAACATGGTCACCACCTATCTCCAGAAAAGGATGGATGAAGAGGAACCTTTCTGGGTCAGAGACGTCCTGCAGATATTGAAAGGGATCCCGGAGTATCAGGAGGGAGTTCGCAATCATGGTGGCCCCAATATCCTGCTCGGGTCCGACAAGAGAAGAGCAGGGAAGGTCTTTGTGGATATGACGGGGGGGACCGGGGGCTCCAAGGAGGCCTTCGAGAAGATCGCTCGAACGGAAGTGGGGACGATTGTGGGCATGCATATTGGAGAGGAACACCGGGTGGAAGCAGAAAAGAACCATCTTAACGTGGTCATCGCAGGGCATGTCCCCAGCGATTCCCTGGGTCTCAACCTCCTGTTGGATGAACTGGGGCAGGAGGGCTCGCTGGAGATCGTCCCCTGCTCCGGTTTTCGGAGGATCTCTCGGTTGGTAGGGCCTGCCCCGGCATGATCGATCCCCATTCTTTGAGGGTCTTGGAGTTCGATGCGGTCCTGGAGATGCTGGCATCCCAGGCCGCCTCGCTCCTTGGCCAACAGTTATCCAGTCAGCTGCTCCCCTTAACAGACCTAACCGAAATCAGGCAATCCTTGGAGGAGACCGAGGAGATGCGGCATGCGATCCACTTCGGTGGTGACCCCCCGCTGGCAGGCCTGATGGATATCCGGCCCCACCTCGATCGCTCACTCCTTGAGGGTGCGGTCCTCTTGCCATCAGAGCTGAAGGAGGTGGAGAAGGTCCTCCAGGCAATGGGGCAACTGAAGTCCTACTTCAAGCCATTGGCGCCCACTTTTCCTCTCTTGCGGCCTTACTTTTCCTCGATCCTCCCGCAACCTCAACTGAGGGAGAGGATCGGAAAGTCTATTGGCGAGGAGGGTGAGATTCTGGACGAGGCGAGCCTCCGCCTGAAGAGGATCCGCCTCGACGCCTTGGAACTCAGGCAGAGGATCAGGGAAAAACTGCAGGGCTTTCTCGCTTCACCCACTCATCAAAAGGTCATCGCCGAGTCCCTGATCACCATTCGCAATGACCGATATGTGATCCCGGTCAAACCGAACTTCAAAACTGCCCTCAAGGGCTTCATTCAGGATCAGTCGGCCAGTGGCCAGACGCTCTTCTTGGAGCCCCTCTCCCTGGTGGACGACAACAATCGTCTGAAACAGCTGAGGCTGGAGGAGGAGAAGGAGGTCCGAAAGATCCTGGCAGATCTCACAGAGTCTCTGAAGAAGAAAGTCCACGAGATCCAACCGGGAGTGAAGGCCATGACGGCCCTGGATTTGCTCTATGCAAAGGCGAGGTTGGCAGAGAGGATGAACGCCAAAAAACCCGCGGTCAGGGAGGATGGGCGCGTTCGATTGCAGCAGGCACGCCATCCGCTCTTGATCAAAAAGATGGAGGTCGGGAACGGGAAATCGATAGAGGGATCGGAGATTGTGCCCATTGACCTCTCCATGGGAGATCCCTACAAGATCCTGGTGATCACCGGGCCGAACATGGGGGGAAAGACGGTGGCCCTGAAGACGACAGGGCTCCTTTGCCTAATGGCCATGGCTGGATTGCATATCCCCGCTAGCTCCGACAGCGAGATCTCCCTCTTCTCTCAGATATTTGCAGACATCGGAGAGGAACAGGATATCGAGCGAAGCCTCTCCACTTTCTCCTCCCATATCCGCCAGATTGCCAAGATCCTGCGGGAAGCGGATGGTGGGTCGTTGGTTCTTCTGGATGAGCTAGGTTCGGGCACCGATCCGCTGGAGGGCTCAGCTTTGGGAATTTCGGTCCTGGAGGAGCTTTGCAGGAGAGGGACGATCACCCTCACCACCACCCACCAAGATGCGATCAAGGCTTACGCCTATTCCCATCCGGCAATGGAGAATGCGTCGGTGGAATTTGACCTTGACACCCTAAGGCCTCGATATAAATTAAATATGGGCATTCCGGGACGAAGCTATGCCCTCGATATTGCCCTGCAGTTAGGGATATCGGAAGAGATTATTGCTTCGGCCAGGGGGAGGATGAATTCGGAAGTCATCGCCTGGGAAGCAATGCTGAAGCAGATTCAGGAGAGTGGACTTCTGGCAGAGGAAAGCAAAAGGAGGGCGGAGGAGGAAGCGAATCGGGCATCCCTGCTGAGGAGGGAATACGAAGCGCTCCGGGAGGAGGTTCGCGGGAAAAAGAAGGCCATCGAGGAGGAAGGGAAAAAGAGAATAGAGGATCTTGTTGCCCAAGGGCGCAAGGAGATAGAGGCGGCCATTCGGGAGCTTCGAGTCAAAGAGGCCTCCCGCGAATCCATTAGAGAAGGGCACAGGATCTTGGCGGGATTGGCGCAGGAGGCAGATCAGGCCCAATCCAATGAACGGGAGGGGGGCGCGGAGGAAGTCGTAGGCCCTCTGGAGAGGATATCCTGGGCGAAAGGTCAGCGGGTATGGGTGAGGGGGCTTCGACAAGAGGGCGTGCTGCTTCAGGATGTAGATGATCAAGGAATGGTGGAAGTGCAGATCAAGGTGGGGAAGCTGCGGGTGTCCTCCAACGAACTGGAACCAGCTCGCACGCCTATCCGCAAGGATGTATCTGCCCCGGTCTCCTTTCTGCACCCTGAGAGAGGGACGGAAACATCCGTGGAAATCCCAGCAGAATTGAACCTGATCGGGAGCCGGAGAGAAGAAGCCATTTCGGCGGCGGAGAGATATCTTGATGTCGCTTTTCTGGCAGGGCTCAAAGAGGTTCGGATCATTCACGGAAAGGGGACTGGAATCCTGCGCAAGGGGATTGAAGAAATGTTGAGCACTCATGCTATGGTAGAGGATTTCCACCTGGCTCCCATCCAGCAAGGAGGAGCCGGTGCCACCATCGTCCGAATCAAATCTTAGAGGGAGATTATTGGCCAATATTGAGGAAGAGATCATCAGAGAGATCCTGGCGAATACGGATATCGTAGACATCCTCTCCGGGCATCTTGCCCTTCAACCGTCTGGGAAGAACTACCGCGCTTTGTGCCCCTTTCACTCGGAGAAAACCCCCTCTTTCCTGGTGTCCCGGGAAAAACAGATCTATCATTGTTTCGGCTGCGGAGAGGGAGGCAATGCCCTCACCTTTTTGATGAAGTATGAGAAATTCACCTTTCCCGAGGCGATTCGTTACCTGGGGGAGCGCGCGGGTATTAAGCTGCCTGAGAAGAGGCATGCAAAGGGCAACGGAACGAGCCTTCCCAAGTTGGATCTGTATGAGGTCAATCGCCTCGCCTGCGAGTTCTATGAGGAGCAACTTCGCCGCTCCTCTGAAGGAAGGCGGGCGGGTGAATACCTGAAGGCCCGCGAGATCAGGGAGGATTGCTGGAACAGATTTCGGTTGGGGTATGCCCCTAGCTCATGGGAGAGCCTTTTTCGACACCTGAGAGGAAAGGGGAAGGGCTTGCCGCTCTTGGAGGCGTCGGGGTTGGTTGTGCAGGGGCGTCAGCAGGGAGCTTACTTCGATCGTTTTCGGGATCGGCTGATGATTCCCATCCTCGATGCCCAAGAGAGGATCGTCGGATTCGGCGCCAGGGCCCTGGCCGCTTCTGAGGGGGAAAGCAAATACATCAATTCGGCCACCAGCCCGATCTACAACAAAGGGGAGAGCCTATACGGCCTCAATTCCGCCTACAAGAGGATGCGGGAGGAGGGATTTGCCCTGATCGTGGAGGGCTATTTCGATCTGATTTCCATGCACCTATTCGGGTGGGAGAATACGGTGGCCTCATTGGGTACTTCCCTCACCTCCGGGCAGGCCCGCCTCCTCAGACGTTACGGAGACTCGGCGGTGCTGCTCTTCGATTCGGATCCCGCAGGCATCAGAGCCTCGGAGAGGAGCGTGGAGGTGCTTTTGGAGGAGGGTTTTTCGGTCAAGGTGGCGAGACTCCCTATGGGGCATGATCCGGACAGCCTTCTGCGCGATACGGGGCGGACTGGGATGGAAGAGGTCCTCCGTAATGCCTGGGATTGGTTAGATTTCATTTGGGGGACGAAAGGAGAGGGGGCGTCCTCGAAAGAGGTCGGGGAGCAGATCCGAAAGGCGCGGTCTGTTTTGTCCGTCTTATCCAAGGTCAATGACCGGTTGGCTTGTGCCAAGTATATCAGGATATTGGGAGAGAAAGCAGCTTTGCCTGAGGACGTCCTGCTTCAAGAGATGAAGGAATTCAAGCGGAAGGGGGCAAAACCCACCCTATCTCCGTCTCCTTGCCCCAAGGCTTACCCGGCGGAAGAACGACAAGCCTTGGAGATCGCACTCCTGAATCCAGGGAAGAGGGACCGCTGGGCGGAGCTCTTGGATCCCTCAGATATCACCGATATCGCCGTCCGCAGGGCCTTTTCTCTATTCTGCGGGTACGGGCCCGAACGGGAGGGGGAACTGCGGCAGTTGTTGTGCCAGGAGAGCGATGAGGACGTGAGGAATCTCTGCATCGGGATATGGGCGAAGGAGCGCTCGGAGTTCGATAACCCGGAGTCAGCCTTTGCAGATTGCGTTCGAAGGATCAGAGATCGAAGGGAGCGACTGGGGAAGCAGGAGTTGAGAGAGAAAATGCAAGAGGCGGAACGGAGAGGTGATTCGAGAGCCGTCGATGAACTGATCAAGGAGCACCCTTCCCTAAGGAATCGGTATCTTCATAGATAGGTCATGATTCCTTATCTTGCAATTCTCCTTCGGGGGGTCATCAGGGAGGAAGTAACTCGATGGCGGAACATAGACAATTGACGGAGGTGAAGGAACTCATTTCCCTGGGAAAGCAAAGGGGGTTTTTGACTTTCGAGGAGATGAACAGTATCCTGCCCGAGGAGATTACCTCCTCGGAGCAGATTGACGACATCATCACCCTTTTCGGCGAAATGGATATTGAGGTGGTAGATGGGCCAGAGAAGGCGAAACTGGTGAAGTCCATCGAAAGCCCTGAGGGAGAGGACATGGGGGGAGCGGAATTGGATCTCACGCCTTCTCCCATTGGCCACACCGACGACCCGGTCAGGATGTATCTGCGGGAGATGGCAAAAACAGCGCTTCTCACCCGGGAGGGAGAGATTCGCATCGCCAAGAGAATTGAAGCGGGAAGAAGAGATGTGGCCAATGCTGTCTGCCGAGCCTCTGTAGCGGTTAGGGAAATCATCTTCCTCGGAGAACGCCTGCTGTCAGGGAGAGCACGGGTCGGGGACATCATATCCCTGAATGAATTCGACGAGACCACCGAGCAAAAAGAAATGGAACTCTTGGGCGACATAGGACCCGTATTGAAGGGCCTGAAGTCAAAACAAGAGAAAATTGACGAGTTGAGAACAGAACTTGGGTCCTGCTCCAGGGGCGCCTCAGGAGAAGAGAAGCGCAGGGAGGCCCAGAAACGGATTGATCGTCTGCGGTCTCAGCAGGCCCGCTTCCTCTCTGGACTGAACCTCAATCAAAAGGTGAGCGATCGAATCCTGTGTCGCCTGAAGAATTTGCTAGAGAGGATTGAGCAGGGCGAGCGGGAGATGGCCCAGGTAGAAAGAGCCCTGAGAATCTCTCCCGAGGAAGCGCGAAGGATCTTCGACTCCAATCGCGGCCCTCAGAATCTGGAGGGTCTGTGCAGGAAACTCAAGATGAAAAAGGAGAAGATGACCGAGCTGGAGAAGGTCTACAAGGGGGGGGTGCGAAAGGTCAAGCGGACGGAACAGGAGGGGGAGGCCTCCAGCGCGGAGCTGAAGGAGTTGCTGAATGCCATTACCAGCGGAGAGAGGAAGGTCCTCGATGCCAAGAAGGAGATGGTGGAAGCAAATCTTCGCTTGGTCATCAGCATTGCAAAGAAATATACCAATCGGGGACTCCAGTTCTTGGACCTGATTCAAGAGGGAAATATCGGCCTGATGAGGGCGGTGGATAAATTCGAATACCAGAGGGGATATAAGTTCAGCACCTATGCCACTTGGTGGATCCGCCAAGCCATCACCCGGGCCATTGCCGATCAGGCGCGCACTATTCGCATACCTGTCCACATGATCGAGACCATCAATAAATTGATTCGCGCATCCCGGCAATTGGTTCAGGAAAAAGGGCGAGAGCCGACGCCGGAGGAGATCGCGGAAAAGATCGATCTTCCCGTGGACAAGGTCCGGAAGGTGTTGAAGATTGCCCAGGAGCCCATCTCCCTGGAGACTCCTATCGGAGAGGAGGAGGACAGCCACTTAGGCGACTTCATCGAAGACAAAGGGGCTGTATCCCCCTTAGAGGCGGTGATCGGGAGCAACTTGACCGATCAGACCGAGGATGTCCTTTTCAGCCTCACCCCCAGGGAGGAGAAGGTCCTGCGACTTCGATTTGGAATTGGAGATGGCTGTGATCACACCCTGGAGGAGGTGGGGCAACGCTTCGATGTCACGCGCGAGCGGATCAGGCAGATCGAAGCTAAGGCACTTCGGAAGCTTCGGCATCCCACGCGCAGCCGCAAACTAAGGAGCTTCATAGAAGCCTAGTGTTCAGTCCCACAAGTTGGTTTCATATGTTCTTTTCGCTCCCACTTTCGCCCTCCCCTATCAATGGGGAGGGAATTTACTAAAATCTATGCCCCGTGCGGAAGCACGGTGAACCTTGGATTTCTGAGACGGGACACTAGTGTCCTGAGTTATAAGTTCGTTGACAAAGTATCTCTGCTCTGGTATAAGAGGTGGAGAAAGGAGGAGGACTATGGCCATAGGACGTCCACTCCCTCCCCTCCACCTGAGTCCAGAGGAACGGGAGACTTTGGAACGATGGACTGCAAGACGAAAAACCGCCCAGGCCTTGGCCTTGCGAGCGCGGCTGATTCTGGCCTGTGCGACGGGTCAAAAGAATGGAGAGGTGGCTGCCGCCTTCCACCTCACTCGGCCCACCGTGGGGAAATGGCGGGCCCGATTTGTCGAGCGGCGTTTAGATGGCCTGCTGGATGAGCCTCGCCCCGGAGCTCCCCGGCAAATCACCGATGCGGATGTGGAGCGGGTGATCACGAAGACCCTGGAGTCGACACCTAAGGATGCGACACACTGGAGCACCCGTTCCATGGCGAGAGCATCTGGGCTGACCCAGAGTGCCGTGAGCCGGATCTGGAGAGCCTTTGCCCTGCAGCCTCATCGGACCGAAACCTTCAAGCTGTCGAAAGACCCGCTCTTCATCGAGAAGGTCCGAGACATTGTGGGGCTGTATCTGGACCCACCGGAGCGTGCCTTGGTCTTGTGCGTGGATGAGAAGTCGCAGATTCAGGCGTTGGATCGAAGCCAGCCCCTTTTGCCCATGCGTCCGGGGCAGATGGAACGGCGCACCCATGATTATATCCGCCATGGAACGACTTCGCTCTTTGCAGCCCTGGATGTGAAGGCAGGTCAGGTGATCGGGGAATGTCACCGGCGGCATCGGGCGATGGAATTTCGGAAGTTCCTGGATACCATCGAGGACGCCGTTCCCCCCGATCTGGACCTCCATCTGATCCTGGATAATTACGGGACGCATAAAACACCTCTGATTCAGCGCTGGTTGGCCCAGCGGCCTCGGTATCACTTGCACTTTACGCCCACGGGGGCCTCCTGGATGAACTTGGTGGAGCGCTGGTTTGCAGCTCTGACCGAGAAGCAGCTTCGCCGGGGGGTCCATCGGAGCACGCGGGAGCTGGAATTGGCGATTGAACGGTATCTCGAGATTACCAACGAGCAGCCCAAACCCTTCCAATGGACGAAGACCGCAGACCAGATCCTTGCGACTGTAGCCAGATTCTGTAAACGAATTAATGACTCAGGACACTAGAAGAGCCTCTTATCGGATTGCAAGTGACGAACGCCACCTCTGGTTCAGTGGGCCCATAGCTCAGTTGGTCAGAGCCACCGGCTCATAACCGGTTGGTCCCAGGTTCGAGTCCTGGTGGGCCCACCAGCATGATAGACTTATAGGAGGAAGCTTGTCCATTCCCATATCCCAAGGTGGAAGGCTGGATTGCGGAAGTGTTAGAGAGGGGAGTCTCGGTGGAAAGACAGCTTGAACTGTTGGTTGAGCTTCAGGGATTGGATGTTGAGATCTCCCGTCTGGCGGGGGAGAAGGAATGCATACCGGAGAAGATTCGAACCCTGGAGCAAGAGTACGCGGAAGAGGAAACGAAGCTGAAGGTGATGAAGGAGACCTTGGTAGATCTGCAGGCAGGAAGAAGGAGCAAGGAAAGGGAGTTAGAACATCAATCCTCGGAGATGAAAAAGCGGCAAGGACGCCTTTTGGAGGTCAAGACCAACAAGGAGTATTCCGCCATCCTCCAGGAAATCCAGGTCCTTAAAGACAAGCAGTCCGATCTGGAGGACGAGATTCTGGAGGTCTTGGATAAGATCGATCAGCAGGGCAAGGAAGCAGAAGGGCAAACAGAGCACCTTGCCCGGGCAAAAGAGGTCTACTGGCAGGAAAGGACAAGATGGGAGAGGAAATTGGAGGAGACCGGGGGGCATCTTGCAGATCTTTTGAAGGAAAGGGCAAAGAAACTGCCCGATATCGAACCTGCACTCATCCAGACTTATACTCGCATCTACGAGAATCGCCAGGGTCTGGCGGTGGTGCCGGTAATGGATCTCAGCTGTTCTGGATGTTTTGTGAACTTGACCCCACAGACCTACCAGGAGACTAGGAGGAACGATCGGATCATCACCTGTTCGAACTGTAATCGCATCATCTATTGGAAGGAAGGATGAGAGATTCAGGACTGACCATCTTTATTGATGGAGCGTCCCGCGGAAATCCTGGGCCGGCAGGAATTGGGGTTGCCGTCTTCGACCCCAAGGGCGAATCCCTTGCAGAAGAATCAGCCTATATCGGCCGAGCCACCAATAATGTCGCCGAATATCGAGCCCTGATTCAGGCCTTGGAGACAGCCATCGAGATGCGGGCGAGTCGGGTGATCATCATGACCGACTCGGAGCTTCTCTATCGTCAGATGAAAGGGCTTTATCGGGTGAGAGATGCCAAGTTGGTTTCCCTCTTCCGGCAGGCGGTCTCCCTGGCAAAGGAGTTTCAGGAATTCCAACTCCGCCGCATCCCGCGAGGGGAGAACAAGAAGGCCGATTCGCTGGCGAATTATGCCCTCGACCAGAGCTTGTCTCGGGAGATGAACCCTGGGGAGGGGGAGGTCTACTCGTAGATTGCTTGAGTGGGGTTGCTCAAAGGCTGCCGTGGTTTTGAAGGTGGAAGATTCCTGCTTCCTGGAATCCAGAAGGAGGATCCCTTGTTCCTTGTCCTTCAGGGTTGAAAAGTCGGGAGTGTCTATGTCATCGAAGCTGGTCAAAGTCCATGGGGAGGCAAGAGGTCCTCTGGTGGGCGGCAAGGGACGGAAATGGTAAAGAGAAGACCTCGCAGGGGACTTGTTCGCATGGATCGGGTCCTGGATGCGACCCTTAAGGGTCTGGGACTCGAGGTAAAGCTGAGGGAAAACGAGGTGTCGGCCCTGTGGAGCGAGGTGGTAGGTCCCAAGATCTCCGAGCACGCCCAGCCGATCAGAGTCCGGGGAGGTCGCCTTTTTGTGGGAGTGGAAGACTCCGTATGGCTTCACCAGTTGAGTCTGTTGCGAGAGAAGATTGTGCGGGAACTCAATCAGAGAGCGGGCAGAACGGTCCTCAAGGATATCGTGCTCAAGGTGGCGGAGATCTCTTTGGTCCCGGACCAGGACAAAGGAAAGGAAGAGATGCCGCCTCCCATCCCTGAAGATCTGATTCCCCGCGATCGAGAAAAAGTGAGAGCGCTCCTCTCCTCCATCCCGGAAGAGGATATGCGAGAGGTGGTGGGGCGGATCCTGATCCGCCACTTCCGTCGCAAGGAAAACTCGCAACAAAGCCACAATCCGTTGAAGAAATAATACAATCTGCCGACTGGGGGCGGATCGGCGACGCAGGCCGTACTCAGTAATTGGGGCAACGTGGGGACAAATCCCAGCCAGATATATGGTGGTACACTAATTGCATGCATCCGATCCGAGGAAATTCATGGTCTTGACCCTTCCACTTGTCTGAAAGGCTAAGAATGAGTCACCAACACACGATCTCTCGAGACGTTTCTTGTCAGGGGGTAGGGATTCACAGTGGAGTTCAGGTCTCATTGACGCTGAAGCCGGCGCCCATTCATCATGGCATCCTATTTAGACGCATCGATCTAACTCCGCCCGCCCTGATAGAAGCTACCCCGGAGAACGTCCAAGATACCCGTTATGCTACTACCCTGGGAAAAGGCGGGGTTCAGGTGCGGACCATAGAGCACCTCATGGCGGCCCTGGGGGGGATGGGTATCGATAATTGCCTGATAGATTTGGACGGGCCCGAGGTTCCGGCCATGGACGGAAGCGCTTTGCCCTGGATAGATATTTTGCAGAGGGCCCAGAGGAAGCGCCAGTTCGCCCCCAAGACTTATCTGAAGGTGAGAAAGCGCATTGTGGTGAGCGACGGCAGCCGCTTCCTTCAGTTGGTTCCTTCGGAGAGGTTCGTCGTCTTCTATACGATGAGCTTCGGCTACCCATTTTTGGGGGAGCAGTCCGTCGCGTATAACCTATCCCGAAAGACCTTTATGGAAAACATTGCCCCCTCCCGCACCTACGTCTTTTTGGAGGATGTGGAGAAACTGCAATCGATGGGGTTAGGTCAGGGAGGCTCCCTCCAGAATACGGTGGTAATCAGCGCCGACGGGGTTTTGAATGGAGGGCTCCGTTGGAGAGATGAGTTGGTACGCCATAAGGTGCTCGACCTCATTGGGGACCTTTACCTCCTGGGAAGGCCTCTGGTGGGAACTTTGATTGCCTATGGGGCTGGACATGAACTTCATATGCAGATGGTCCAAGAGATCCAAAAGCAGCTGCCGCCTCAAAGGGCAGATTCTCCTCTGCCAGCTGTTATCGAGAAACTGGTTACGCCCCTGCTCCCGCCTCAAGAAATGGCGGAAAAAGCCGTCATCTGAAGACGCGTCCCCTTCAAGTCAGCCCGCCCCGTTTTACCCTTGCAATTCCCCTCCCTTTTTTCATATACTTAAAAGGTTAAACAGCCTTCGGCAAGCAGGTCGAGTCTGCTTGCGGCCTATTCCCATTTCTCGAAGAGAATCGAAAGGTAAGTCGTCATTTGACGCTCTTTCCCTGTCCGCATACATCTCAGAGATGAGGGGGCTCCGCGATGAGCTTCAGCATCCTTCGGCGCCTTGCCCCCGGGCTCTTTCTCCTTCTCTTATCTCTCCTCCTGTCCGCTGCCGCAGAGGCAACGGGAGCAAAGATCACCGATATCATCATCACCCAGTCTTCGGAGGATCTTTTGGTCTTTGCAACCCTAAGGGACGCTTTTACCAAAGAGATAGAAGAAGGGATTGTAAATGGAGTATCTACCTCATTTACCTACTATCTTCGGCTGATGAGAAAGCGGAGTCTTTGGGTTGACGAGGAGGTGGCTAGCCTCACCGTGAAGCAGGCAGTGGTGTACGATCCCCTTAAGGACCGATTTACTTATAGCAGTGAAAATGGAGGCCAATCGATCACTCGAGTCACCAATAGCTTTGGGGAGATCAGGCGCTGGATGAGTTATCTGGAGAGGGTCAAGTTGGCGTCCGATCGGGAGCTGACGCCTGCCAGCCTCTATTATGTTCAAGTTCGGGCAGAAATCCGTACGATCAAATTGGTATTCCCCCTGAATGTCCTGTTGTTCTTTGTCTCCTTTTGGGACGTGGACACCCCTTGGTCCAACTCGGCCTATTTCGCGCTGGCCAATAGGAAATAGTCCTTGTTCAATACATTATTGTGAGAGGATTAGATGGTCCAGGACCTAGATAGGAAGAAGAAGAAGAGAAACAGGCGGATCTTTCTATTAATCCTGATTTCCCTGATCGGGTTGTCCGCCATTCAGATAATGATCCAGCAACTCCGATTTCCCACCTTCGCTGCGGGCAACATCTTGATCTTTGCCCTCATCCTCCATATCAATCTGATCCTGTTTCTTGTCCTCATTCTCTTGGTCTTGCGGAGCCTGTTTAAGATCTATATCGAGCGAAAGAATCGAGTCATCGGTGCTCGCTTCCGCACCCGTTTAGTGGCGGCCTTCGTGGGATTATCTATCCTTCCGGCAGTGATCCTATTCCTTGTGGCCTCCAATTTCATTACCATGAGCATCGAGAGCTGGTTTGGTGAGCAAGCCGAGAAAATGAAGAGCAACTCCATGGAGGTTGCGAGAGCCTACTATCAAGTAACCGAGGGGAAGACGCTTTCGCTGGCCAAGGAATTAGGTAGGAGGATCGAGGCGGAGGGGCTGTTGGAGTCTGTAGACCATTCCCGATTGAGAGAACTGGTGATGTACTGGCAAAATGAACATCAGCTGTCCCAGCTTTTCATCAACAATCATAGGACAGTCGAGGTTGCTGCCTCCCAGGATGGCAAGATTCACCGTGTCCCCACTTCGAAGTGGGTGAGGAGGGCGCTGAAAGGGGAGGAGTCATCTGAGTGCGAGCAAATCGGAGAAAACGATGTGATCCGGGCGGCAGTTCCGATCCACTCCCAGAAAGATCCGGGCAGGGTGATTGGCAGTGTGGTAGCTTGTCAAGTCTTGCCCTTCTCAGTCTCCCAAAAGGAAAACGAGATCACCGATGCCTTCAAGAAATACCATGAACAGAAGATGATCAAGACTCCATTCAAAAGCGTCTACTGGCTGATTTTCCTGACGATCACCCTTCTGGTGACATTTTCCGCCATCTGGGCCGCAATCCATATCGCTAGGAGAATTACCGTTCCCATTCAGCTTTTGGCGGAAGGCACAAGGGCTGTGGCCGCCGGGAATCTCGGATATCAGGTCGAGGTTGCGGCGGATGACGAGATCGGCATGTTAGTGGATTCCTTCAATCAAATGACCCGAGATCTGGATCGCAGCAAAGTGGACCTGGAGACGGCCTATGAATATCTCCGCAGAACGAAGATGGAGTCAGATCAGCGGCGGATTTACATGGAGACAGTATTGGAGAACATCAGAGCCGGGGTGCTCTCCCTGGATGAAAAGGGTTGCATCAACACCGTCAACAAGACGGCCCTCAATATCCTCGAACTGGATTCGAATGAGGTGTTCCAAAGGAGCTACGAGGAGGTGTTTGCCCGAGGGGACCTCAGGCCCATGGGGGTTTTGGTGAAAAGGATGGCGGCGGAGGGATTGGAAACATGGGGGCAACAAGTCACCTTGAATTCGAAAGGGAGGATAACCACATTATTCGTCAGCGTCTCGGGTCTAAGAGATGAAGAGGAAAGGCATCAGGGGATGGTAATGGTTTTCGATGACCTTACCGAATTGATCAAGGCCCAACAGGCAATGGCCTGGAGAGAGGTTGCACGAAGCATCGCCCACGAGATCAAGAATCCCTTGACCCCCATTCAACTTTCGGCACAGCGTCTGCGGAAGAAATTCCTGGAGAAAGCCTCCGACTTTGACCGAGTGGTCGCAGAATCCACCGATACCATCATTCAAGAGGTGGAAGGGCTCAAGGAACTGGTGAGCGAGTTTTCCCGATATGCCCGCATGCCATCTTCCGAACTGAAGCCGGACGATTTGAATCAGGTGGTTAACAGGGTCCTGCAGCTTTTCTCTGGGCTCGCCAAGAGATCGGTCATCCGCAGGGCCCTGGACCCCAATCTGCCCTTAGTGAGCCTGGACGCCGCCCAGATAAGGAGGGCCTTAATCAACCTGGTGGATAACGCGATTGCGGCCGTCAGGGCGGGTGGAGCGATCGAGATTTCGACTCGATACTCACCGGCTACATCTGCGGTCTATCTGGAGGTCTCGGACACCGGTTCAGGCATTGCCCCCGAGGACAAGGACCGGCTCTTTTTGCCCTATTTCTCCACGAAGAAGGGAGGTACCGGGTTGGGGCTGGCCATCGTGCATCGGATCATCAGCGAACATTCCGGCCATATCCGAGTCGAGGATAACCACCCCCAGGGGACACGGATCGTGGTTGAGCTCCCCGTGCGGGAGGTGGCTTTAGTGGCGAAGGGGATAGAGAGGAAGGTCAGTGGCTAAAGAAGAGCTTTTGATTGTGGATGATGAGCCCAATATTCGCACCTCTCTGGAGGGAGTATTGCGCGATGAAGGATATCGGGTCTCCTCAGTGGAGAGCGCCGAGGAGGCCCTGAGGAGGGTCCGACAGACGCCGCCGGATTTGGTGCTCTTGGATATCCTGCTTCCCGGAATGGATGGATTGGCGGCCCTGGAGGAGATGAAGAGGCTGAAGCCTGACCTGGCGGTCATGATGATATCGGGACACGGGAGCATCGAGATGGCCGTCAAAGCCACCAAATTGGGCGCCTATGACTTCATCGAGAAACCGCCATCCTTGGAGAGGGTGATCCTGGCGGTGCGCCACGCCCTGGATCGGACTCGCCTGGAGCGAGAAAACCTCCAATTGCGCCAGACCCTTGAAAAGCGTTACCAGATCGTGGGCGAGAGTGGGTCCATGAAAGATCTGGAGAGGATCATCCAGTCTGTAGCCCCCACCAATGGCAGGGTCTTGATCTGTGGCGAGAGTGGAACCGGCAAGGAGCTTCTGGCTCGGGCGATTCACTTACAGAGTCTGCGGAGCGGGAAGCCCTTCGTCGAGGTCAACTGCGCGGCGATCCCGGAAGATTTGATTGAAAGTGAACTGTTCGGCCACGAGAAGGGTTCTTTTACCGGGGCGACCTCCAAGAGGCAGGGGAAATTCGAGTTGGCCGATGGGGGTACCCTCTTTTTGGACGAGGTGGCCGATATGAGCCTGAGAACACAGGCGAAGGTGCTGCGGGTTCTGGAGGAACAGCGCTTTGAAAGGGTGGGTGGAGTCGAGCCCATCAGTGTGGATGTGAGGGTTCTCGCTGCTTCCAATAAGGATCTGGAGCAGGAGAAACAGGCAGGCAGATTTCGGGATGACCTGTACTACCGCCTGAATGTAGTTCCTCTCTATGTTCCGCCTCTTCGAGAACGGATGGAGGACATTTCTTTGCTGGTTGGACATTTCATTCGAGAATTCTGCAAAGAATATGGAAAGCGGGAGAAGAAGATCAGCGCAACTGCCATGCAGCTACTGATGGACTATCATTGGCCAGGAAACATAAGGGAATTGAAGAACCTGGTGGAGCGACTGATCATCATGGTGCCATCCGATACCATCATCCCCTCGGATGTCCAATCCTCACTCCGTCCAACGGCTTCATCCGTCTTACCCAAGGGCATGAAGGCAGGTCCAAGGGTCGAGGAGGCCTCTGTGGAGGAGGATACGCTGCGCAAGGCCAGGGAGCGGTTTGAAAGGGAATACATCTTGGAGCGATTGCGAGAAAACGGCTGGAATATTTCGCGAACCGCGGAGAAATTGGGCATTGAGCGAAGCAATCTCCACCGCAAACTGAAAGCCTATGATATCAAGGCCGATTGATGGAAGGAAAGACCTCAATCTCCTCCGAAGTCGGAGACATCCTGGAGCTGGAAATCGAAAAGCTGGTTTTTCGGGGAGCAGGCCTGGCTCGTTGGATGGGGAAGGTGGTCTTCGTTGCAGACTCAGCCCCTCAAGATCGCATCCTGGCCCGAGTTACGCAGGTGAAAAACCAATATCTTCTGGCCGAGACCCAAGAGGTCCTCTCACCTTCTCCCCAGCGGACGCCGCCTTTCTGCCCCCATTTCCAGGCCTGCGGGGGGTGCCAATGGCAGCATGTCTCGCTGACTGCCCAGAGGGAGTGGAAAGAGAAGATCCTGGCTGAATTGCTGGCTTCTCCCGAAAGGGCAGCAAGATTGCCGATCATGGCCCCTCATCCCGTTTGCCCTCCCGGGGGCTACCGCACCCGTGCTCAAATCAAGGTGGCGCAGGAGGGAAATCGAGCGCGATTAGGGTTCTTTCGCCTCCACTCCCAAGAATTGGTGGAGATCGATGATTGTCCCCTGCTTCATCCTGATCTACGTGGGATCTATCGTGCATTGCGGGATCTTTTGTATCCCACCCTCGCGCAGCTCTATCCTGCGCTGAGAGAGATCTGGATGCATCGGGGGTCCCTAAAAGGGGAGACCCTCCTCACCCTCATCACACCCCGTGGGTCAAGGGCCGCCCTCCGGCTTCTATACCACAGGTTGCAGGAGATTTGTCCGGGGATTTCCGGGATCGCTTTGTCACGGGGCCGAGATAACGCCATCTATGACCTGGTGGGAAAGCCCTGGGTGGAGATGACCTTGGAAGGGTTGGCGCTCAAGGTGGGGCCTGTCTGTTTCTACCAGGTGGGAGAAGAAGGGGCACAGAGCATTTTCCGGTGCATCAAGAGCTGGATCTCCACAAATGACGGCCAGAGGATTCTCGATCTCTACTGTGGGGTGGGCACCTTTGCCTTACCCCTGGCTTGCCAGAAGGGGGTAGGGATGGTAGTGGGGGTAGAGGGCGAGCGGGAGGCGGCCATCCTGGCGAAAGAGAACGCCCGGAGAAATGGGATGTCCAATGTCAAGATCCTGCATGGTACGGCAGAAGACCTCATAGGAGCCTTGGTCAAGGAGAAATACGATGTCACCATCTTGGATCCGCCCCGCTCGGGAATCACACGGAAGGCCATGGATGGGCTCCTGCGCCTCGGATCACCTCGGATCGTTTATGTCTCATGCGATCCGAGCACCTTGGCGCGGGATTTGGATCGACTGCGTAAGGGAGGCTACCGATGCATTCAGATCCAGCCTTTGGATCTGTTTCCCCACACTTACCATGTGGAGGTGGTGGCCTTATTGGAAGCAGACCACATCGGTGGGAGGCCGCAGGAAGACCAGACGGGAGGTGGCAATGGGGATTCAATTCCGTTCCCGGAGGGGATTTCCCCGGAAGGGCGGCCGGAGGAGTTGCTTTGTTGACAAGGAAGGCCAAAGAGGTGGTATAATCAAACACTGGGCGCAGGATCATTTCCGGCCCCTTGGGAGGGCTCATGGGGAATGTCCGGAAATCGATATTCCCCCTTCCACTTTTCCCCCGCGGGTTCACTTTGACTGCTAATGAAAAGAGGAGCTAATCTCAATCTTCCAAACCGATTGACCTTAGGGAGGATCTTTCTCGTTCCCCTTCTGGTGGTCTTCCTCCTTTCCTCGTCAAGGATCAACAGCATTATCGCTACGGCGATCTTCCTGGCAGCCGCGATTACTGACTGGCTCGATGGACTTATTGCTCGCAGGACCCGCCAGATCACAGCGCTGGGGAAGCTATTGGATCCATTGGCCGATAAGCTCCTGATCTGTGCGGCCTTTGTTTCGTTGGTGGGAAATGGACGAGTCCCGGCTTGGATGGTCGTGGTCATTGTGTGCCGTGAGCTCGCTATTACCGGGCTACGGGGAATAGCGGCCTCGAAAGACATCGTGGTAGCCTCAAGCTGGTGGGGGAAATACAAGATGATGAGTCAGATACTGGCAATCGTTCTCCTCATCCTGGATGCCCCGTTCTCCATGGTTGCTGCTTGGCTTGCCTTGGTTCTGACCGTGATCTCGGGCGTGGACTACGCAGCGAGGTTCATCGGGAGCAGGTTGGAATGATTTCTGGTGCAGCCCTGGTTGTGATGGCCTACCTGCTGGGAGCAATTCCTTTCGGCCTTCTCGTGGGTCGGATAGAGAAGGGAATCGATATTCGAAGGCATGGGAGTGGCAACATTGGGACCTCCAACGTCTTGCGAACCGTGGGAAAGCGGGCGGCCCTTCTGACTTTGGCAGGAGATCTCTTGAAAGGCTACTTGCCAGTCTTGGCGGGGGCCTTTTGGGGAATATCGGAACTTTGGCTGGCGGCTGCGGGTGTCTCTACGGTCATCGGTCACAGCTGGTCCGTCTATATCGGTTTTCGAGGGGGAAAGGGAGTGGCCACCAGCTTTGGGGCGGCCTTGGCGTTAATGCCCGGGATCGCAGGCCTCACGCTTCTCGTGTATCTGGCAGTAGCGGGCTTGACCCGATATACATCCCTGGCCGCCCTGATAGGCAGTGCCAGTATGCTCCTTTGGGTGCACCTGTTGAAAGCCTCCCAGGGCCGGGTTTTGTTCGCCGCCGCTTGTACAATCCTGATCTACATCCGGCATCGGGAAAACGTCCGGAGGCTGATCGCCGGGAATGAGAGGAAAATCGGCCAGAGGGTGGAGGTATGAGAGGCGGGATCTTCTTCGGTAGAATCAGAGGGATTAAGCCTTAGAGGAGATACGGAGGTCTTCTCAGGCCGTTGGCTGATGCTTTTTGATTCCCTCCCAGCCCATGAGACATTGAGTTCAGCTGCGGGGCAGGAAGTGCGAATCGACCCCCGGCGGGTACAGGTGACGCAGAAGGTGAGGAGGGATTTTCTATGTCCAAGAGATCCCTGTTTGTATTTGGGTAGCGACTTGGAGCGCTCCAGAGGATGATTAACAAGAAGAGACGTTCTTTCCGGTTCACATGAGAAATCAACCACCAAAGACTATCAGGATCATGAGTGACAGTATTTCTGCGGTCGCAGACGAATCTGCTCATGAAACCAGTGTTATGGAATGGTGGTTTATACAGGGGCATTATGAAGGTTCTCGTTCTGACCGTCGATATTTCATGACCAGTTTCTTTCGACAGAATATCCTTCTTGAATCCACCCGCCCGTTGAATGGTTTTTCATTACTCCTTTCGGTGCTAAACCCGACAAAGGAAAGGGCAGAGACCCTCACCCAGACCGATCCGTCAGTTATCGAGCTGTTTCTTCGTTTGGAGGAAAACCATAGGCAAGCGAATCTTGATGGCCACCTCGTTGAGGCCTATATCAACGAGATCGGGAGATTTGGGCCGCCGCGGCCCATCCGTTTGGAAAAGGACGAGGTCAAAATGGCCTCTCATCCTTTGGGTATTACATGGAGTGATTTTTCGCTCCACCAGCATGGGCAGGACTTTCACCTTGCCTTTATCGAGCCAGAGAGCCGGCGTGGCTGTCATTTTCATCTTCTTCCCAAGCATCCCCGGATGTACATCGAGGGACTGGGGGCCCCACATGTCGATTCCATGGCTTATGTCACCTATCCTTCTCTCGATCTCACCGGAACGGTGGAAGATGAGGAAGTCTGCGGCCAGGCGTGGTTGGATCACCAATGGGGCAACTACGGATGGTTTGTTGCCCAATCGCCCCAAAAGAGACTCCTCGGCTGGGAGTGGTTCGGCATCAATCTGGAGGATGGGTCCGACTGGGTCGTGCTGATTCATAGAGATATGCAGAGCGGGAGGAGCCTTGCCCGTAGCGCCGTCGTACGCGAGGAGGGACAACCCCCGCGTCTATGTAAAAAGTTCACTGCCGAACCGATCAGATACTGGGAAAGTAAGATCACGCACATTCGTTATCCGGTGGCTTGGCGAATCAGGATTCCAGAAATCAAGGCAGACCTGGTTTATGAGGCGCTGGTGGATAACCAAGAGATTCAATCTTTTGGGGTATTCCGCGCCATCTGGGAAGGGGCGGGGAAGGTTTCCGGTACATTAGGAGGTAGCACGGTTATGGGTCAGGCCAGGCTCGAGTTACACGGATACGGGTATATCTTCGATTTTCAGAATTACCTGAGTCGTTTGGTCAGTCGGGTGGATCGGCTGATTGAGGAGTTCCTGCCCAAGATGATCAACGAAGCGAAGCTTCAAGAGTATGCCGGCCCCGCACACTGGGAGAACGAAGCCTCAGCGCATACCCAGATGCTCTCTCAACCGATCTGGGATCTCATCTCACGAGAAGGAAAACGCTGGCGCCCCATCTTTGGCATCCTGATGCTGGAGTCCCTTGGGATTCCCTCTGAGCGCTACGAAATGTTGGCAGCCGTCATACCGGAACTGTGCCATACCGGGTCATTGATCATCGACGATATCGAGGACGACTCGCACCTCAGGCGAGGAGACGAGTCCATTCATCTCCGTTATGGGTTGGACGTTGCCATCAATGCTGGGAACAGCCTCTACTTTTTGCCCTATCTCCTCCTGTCCAATCATCCCCACCTGGACGAACAACAGCGCATCGAGTTATACCGGATCATGGTCAAACAATCGGTGCGGGCTCACCTGGGACAAGGATTGGACATTTATTGGACGAAGAACCTGACCATTCGGAATCTGACGCGTTGGATGAGGAATGCTCTGGGACCGAAGATTCTCCAGATGTATGCTTACAAGACAGCAGCAGCGGTAGAGGGAATGGCTGAGAATGCCTGCGCGATTGCGAAGTCTGACCCGGCCACGCGAGAGGCCTGCATTTCCTTTGCCCGGGTCTTTGGCGTGGCCTTCCAGATCATGGATGATATCCATAATTTCGACGACTCATCCCACAGAAAGAGGATATGCGGTGAGGATCTCTCCTCAGGGAAGCTGACCTATGTTATTTTTCGCGCCCTGCAGAATCTGAAATCCGAGGATAGGAGCCGGCTGCAAAGGATCTTGTGCTCAAAGACGCTGAGAAAAAATCCTTCCGCCCTTGAGGAAGGTGTCGATCTGGTGCGCAGCTCGGGGGCACTTCGTTCTTCTTTCGATGAAGCACAAGGCATGGTGGAAAGGGAATGGAGTCGCTTCTCCCAGCAAATCGCATCCTCAGATCCTAAGACGATGCTTCGCATGCTCTGCTCGAACCTGTTAGATCTTCCGTATCGTTCCTGATTCCTTCGGGGGAGAAGGGCCTTTTGCCTAAAGAGGGGGGGCATCACCATACACCATAGCCCCCCGGGGGGATAGGATCCATGATGGCTCTTGCCTCAAGAAGGGGGGTTGTCCGTGCTCGCTTCGCAGGGAAGACCTCTCGTCCACCTGGGATTGGAATCAACTCTCGATGGCGGCCATTGGGGATTGGCGTCGCATGGGTGATGGACATATAGGAAGGTAAGAGCGGTTCCTGGGGGCTCTCTCGATCCTTTGCGAAAAGGGGATTTTGGGTTTGTATACTTCACGAGAACCGGCTATTCGGTCCGTCATTGGCCGCTGAAGTTGATCAAGTCCTGGCCTCCAGAGTCAGGGAGGCCCGCAATTTGGCTCTCCGGCGCCTTCTTGAGCAGGAGACTTCCGATGGCAAATGGAGGGCGACCTTCGACCTTTCATCCCTTTGCGCCGCGGTTTATATCATCATGCTCCGTACCACGGGTTTGATTGACCAGCCTGGGTCTCCTCAAGAGGAGGCCCTTCTGGTGCGCCATGCAATCAAGCAGGTAAACGCCGACGGTGGATTCTTCAAGTACCCGGGCTCTCCATCCTCCAAGAGTCTGACGCGGCTGGTACTTTTGGCGCTGCGCATGGTCATGGGAGAAGTTGGGTCAGGGTACCGTCCCCAGCGGTGGTTCCTGCCCAACGAGGAGATCGACAACGAGCTCATCCGACAGCTTCGGGAAACCATGGACCACGCCGGGCGATTCCTCCGGGAGGCTGAGGCGAGAGCCGGCTTTTCCTTCGAGTTCCCCGACTTTTTCATTGAAAAGATGTTGACGGCTTATGTCAATCCCCAGGATATTCTCATTCCTTTCCCCTTTTTTGAGCCCGAGATCTTGGCCTGGATGAGCCGGTCGCGGCTGCTTTCAAGGGTTTTGCACCAAATCAGTCCCATGAGTCGAAAGATCTTCCCCGCCGTTTCCATCATCCATCAAAGGATTCAGGAGCAAAGCCGCTCTTCACGGCCGATTCTGTCTCTTCTCCAAAAGTCCAAAGGCTTTCGGCGCCTCCGGGAGAAAGCCTCGGAGGAACTGGCTCGCCAGATTCGGGCGGAGCAAAACGAGAACGGAGGCTGGATCTACAACTCTTTGTTTGCCCCTCTCAACATCCTTGCCCTCCTTGAGGCAGGGGTGCCGATGCACGATTCGGCTATCTGCCGTGGTATTCAGTTTGTCCGGGACAACATGTTCCAGACCGATGGTGGTGGCTCTTTCATCAGTTACTTTAGGGCCGACACCTGGGATGTCTGTCTGGGAGTCATCTCTTATCTTCGCATTCCCGGTCATAGCTGCTTGGATGAGGAGATTCGGCCTGCTATCGAATTCCTGCTGCAATCTCAGAATGAAGATGGAAGCTTTGCCTGGGCCAGCGGCTCGAGAAATGACCCCGAGACCGATTCCACGGCTCACGCGCTCCTTGCTCTCTCCTTGGCTGTCCAGAGGGCGGATGAGTGGCTACGATCGAGAATCCGCCGCGCTTTGCAGAAGGGAATGGCCTATCTGCTCTCCCGGCAAAGCAAGCGGGGAGGCTTCAGTGTCTGGGAAAACACCTGGGTCAAGATCGGCCCCGGCTCTCATGGCGCCATCAAAATGTGCCTTTTTGATGTGGCCCACGCCGATCTTACGGCCCGGGTCCTATCTGCGCTGGCTGAACTGGGGTTGACCGAGGAGCATGAAACGGTGCGAAAGGGCCTTCGCTTTCTGCTCGATATGCAGTGTAGGAACGGTGCCTGGTGGTGCCACTGGTGGGCCGGCTACCTCTCCGGCACGGGCTATGTGTTGGAGGCCCTCGGCAGACTGGGACTGCGCTATGGGGCAGGCCCTTCCAGGCAAGGCAAGCTCTTGGCCGAGGCTTACAATGCCATGACAAGGGCCATCGCCTTTTTCCTGAGACACCAGAATCCTGACGGGGGTTGGGGGGAAACGGTCAAGGCCGACTTCGATATGAAGGAGGCGGGCAGCGGTGAGAGCAGCCCGCTTCACACCGCCTTCGTGCTCTTGAATCTACTCGCCTGCGGCTACCCGGTCGATGCCCGTGAGATCCAGCGAGGCTACGAATACCTCTTGGGCGCCATGACCCCCGATGGGCGTTGGGAGGACGACCAAGCTACCTTTACCGTGATACCTCGAACCTTGTACTATCGATATCCACTGGCGAACTACGTGCTTCCTCTCAACGCCATGACCTCTTACTTGCAAGCTCGGGGAGAGGAGCGATGAAGGAGCTGAATGGGACGAATCTGGGGTTGGCATCCCCTCGGCAGGTGAGGGCCTGCTGAGGGCAGCATCGCTTCAGGGGTCATATCTCAATAGTCCGGGAAGGGAGACATGTTTTTGGTTTGTGCGCTTCATGGAGACCGGGTATGCGGTCTGTCACGAGCCCGTGAGAACGACCATGCCTTGGTGGCCAGAGTCAGGGAGGCCCGCCCATTGGCGCTGGGACGCCTCCTCCAACTCAGAACTCCCAGTGGTAGATGGATCGGCACATTGGACGTCTCGGCCTTCATTCTGTGGTCCAATTAGATATAGCCTTTTCGATACGCCCTCACCCGATGTGACCGCCCGCATCTTGTATGGGCTTTGCAAAATAGGTCTCTCGGAGAAAGACCAGCCGGTGCGAAAGGCCCTTCGCTTCCTCATCGACACCCAGCAGGAGAATGGTGCTTGGTAGTGTCGGTGGTGGGCCGGGTACATGTCGGGAACGGACTAGGTGTTGGATGCCATCAGCAGGATGGGGTTTAGCTATGGACCAAATCCTTTCAGGCAAGACAGACTCGTGGCCAGGATCCACGATTGTATGATGAAGGCCATCAGATTTATCCTGCAACATCAGAATCCAAATGGGGGGGGGTGGGGGGGAGACGATCGAGGCCGACCTCGATGTCCGCTCTGCCGGGAGAGGCGAGAGCAGGCCACTGCAAACGGCTTCCGTCCTCTTTGACTAAGAATCTATACCCCGTGCGGAAGCATGGGAACTTTATGGTGGGGTGGTTTGCTCCATCATTGGGTGCAAGGAACTTGGCGGACAGGGAAGTGATGACGTGGGCAATGGAGAGCCCATTTCCGGAAGCGAGGTTGGCAGGATACTTTATCAGTCCTTTTGGAAGAGAGGAGGAGGCGAATTGAAGAAGTCTAGTGTGGTCTGCGTGGGGGCTATGGTTCTGCTTTTGGGCTTTTCTCATCTCGTCTGTGCCCAGGGTGATTCCCGATGGGAAAGGGTTTCCATTTCATCTCCCGGGATCCCCAGATTCCATTTGGCGGAGGGGAAGGAACCCCAGAGTCCAGGGAGCACTACGGGGGAGGTGAAAGAGACGGCCACCCAGGAGCCACTGGCCCTATCCCTGCAGGACTGTATCATGATGTCCCTGCAGAACAATCTGGACATCGCAGTGGAAGGATACAATCCGAAGATGAGCGAAGAGGACATCCGAAAGGAGAAGGCCGCCTTTGATCCCCTCTTCTATACCGATGCCTACTATGCCAACTATTATCTGCCTACCAACAACGCTTTCTACTCAAGCGTATCCGGTAAATCTGGTCAGATATTCATTGATAAGCATCAAAACTGGGATCTGAATTTCGGATGGAAGCAGGCTCTTCCTACCGGCACCTCATACCAGCTTAGCTACAATAACGATCGGTTCTATTCCCTATTGGGACGTGAAATCGACCAAACCTTCTACACCTTTAACCCGAACTACACTTCTGAGCTCGCGCTCACATTGAGCCAGGCCCTGCTAAAGGACTTCGGGATCGACGTGAACAAGACCAGGATCTACATCGCCCAGAATAACAAGAACATCTCCCTTCAACAATTCCGGGAGCGGGTCTTTTCGGTGATCGCCGAAGTGCAAAACTTCTATTGGAATTTGGCGGCTGCCGTCGTGAACCTGGAGGTGAACCGCCGCTCCCTCAAGCTGGCTCAAGACCTATTGGAGATTAACAAGGCCAAAGTGAGGGCAGGAACGCTGGCACCGTTGGAGATCGTACAGGCCGAAGCGGAGGTTGCCTCCCGCGAGGAGAATGTGATCGTGGCGGAGAACTTGATCAAACAGATCGAGGATGTACTAAGGAGGGTGATGAACCTTACCTCTGAGTCCCAGATGTGGGAGAGGCCGATTAGGACTACGGACAAACCCTCCTTCGTCCCGCAACAGCTCTCAGTGGACGAGAGCCTGAAACGGGCCCTGGAGCTTCGTCCCGACTATGCGCAGGCCCAGATCGACCTGGCAAATCGGGATATCTATAAGAGGTATACCCACAACCAGCTCCTTCCTTCCTTAAATCTCCAGGGATCTGCAGGACTGAATGGAATCGGCAATTCCTATCATGACGACTTCCGGGTGCTGAGGGGCGGCGATTATTACAGCTATTCAGTGGGATTGATCTTGGAGGTTCCCATCGGCAACCGTTACGCCCGGGCAGAATATACCAAGGCCTCCCTGGACCAAGAGAAATCGAAGACGAGCCTCGCCAATCTGGAGCAGAGGATCACCGTGGAGATCCGGGAGTCCGTGCGGCAAATTCAAACCAACGCGAAGCGGATTGAGACCACGGAGAAGGCCCGGCTCTTGTCGCAAAAGAAGCTGGAGGTCGAGGAGAAGAAGTTAAATGTGGGGATGTCCACTAACTTCGAAGTATTGCGAACCCAGAGGGATTTGTTGGAGGCCGAGACGAATTGGCTCAAAGCCCTCCTCGACTATCAAAGGTCCCTCGTCAGTTTAGAGCGCGTCGAAGGTACCATCCTGGAAAAGCACAATATCGAATTGAAGCAGAACTGATGGCACCCCTGGAATCGTGGGTCCCCCCTGAGGCCATGACGAGATTGGGCCTCCGTTGAAGAGAGAGGAGAAACGGATGTTTCGGCGACTGCGATTCCTGGTGGTCTTCCTGCTTGTGGTGGGAGCCTTGGCGGTAGCCCTTTACCTCTATTCTGTCACCAATGGCCAGGTTCTGGTGAAAACGGGAAAGGCCGAAAGGGGTGACATGCTGATCACGGTTTCGGCCACCGCCACGGGTATCATCGAGTCGGAACGCAGGGCAACGCTCAGCGGCCAGACCATGGGGAGGCTTCGCCGTCTTTTGGTAGAGGAGGGCGATTCAGTAAGCAGGGGTCAGCTGATTGCGCAATTGGATTCTGAGGAGGCTCAGGCTCAGCTCAAGCTTGCGGAGGCGAACTTCCAAAGAGCACGAGCTCGCTTGCAGCAGGCTGAGGCGGAGGTTCTCGGGGAAGATCATGAGATCAGCCCTGACATATCTGGGACTCAGGCCAATCCCACTCAGGCCGACACAGGTTTCCTCCGATTCGGGGATCCTTTGGAAAATAGCCAGCAGTTGCAGGGGGCGCTGGATGCCAAGAGGGAAGAATACCCATCGACTGAAGCACCTGACCGATCACCCCTTCCCCAGGTCGATGAGATTGTTGCCAAGACACACGAAGTGGAGGTTGCCAAAGCGGCCGTGAAACAGATGGAGGCTTTGCGGGATCTGGCCAGACTACGCTTGGGCTACACCGATATCCGCTCTCCTTGGGATGGGATCGTCTCTGAGAGATTGGCGGAGGAAGGAGAGCTCATCGGGGCCGGCAGGCCCATCCTCAGGCTGGTGGATCCCAAGCGACTTTACGTGAGGGTTACGCTGGATGAGTACGATACCCAGAGGATCCGGAAGGGACAGAGTGCATTGATCACAATCGACGCATTTCCGGAAGAGACCGTCCAGGGAAAGGTCTATAGGATTTCCCCGGTTGTCTCAGGAGGCAAGATGGAGGCCAGGACCTTCACCGTCAAGGTTTCCTTGGAGAGGAATCCTCCCCTCAAGGTGGGGATGTCTGCGGATGCGGAAATAGTAGTTTCGGAGCTAAGGGATGTACTCTTTGTTCCTTCCTTGGCAGTGGTGGAAAAGGAAGCCCGGCATTTTGCTTTGGCGGTGGAGGCATCGCGGGTTCGGTGGCGGCCCATCCAGATCGGAGAATCAAACCGGGACCATATCCAGGTGAAGAGTGGATTGGCTCCCGGAACTCAAGTGGTGCTCAATCCAGACTTGAGAAAGCTCAAGGATGGGCAGAGGGTAAGGATTGAAGCTTCCTCGATGAAGGATGATGTAAGGACATGAAAGACCAGATTTCGAGACTCCCGTTATTCCATGCTCGCAGAAGTGATCCAGGCATCTGACTTACGAAAGGTATATTTCACAGGAAAGATCGAGGTTGTGGCCTTGGCGCGCATCTCTTTCCAGATCTCATCGAGTGACTTCGTGGCGATCATGGGCCCTTCCGGCTCAGGAAAATCTACCTTGATGAATATCTTGGGCTGCCTGGATCGTCCCACCGGTGGCTCTTATCAATTGGATGGTATAGATGTTTCTGCCATGAGTGAAGATGAGCTGGCGCGGCTGCGAAATCGAAAGATCGGTTTCGTTTTCCAGAACTATAACCTGCTCCCAAGCATGAACGCCCTCCAGAACACAGAACTCCCTCTGATCTACAGTGGTATCTCGTGCCCAGAGCGTAGGGACAAGGCACTGTCCGCTCTGGAGAGGGTAGGCTTGGGCGGGCGGGTTTACCATCGGCCCAACGAGCTCTCCGGAGGAGAACAGCAAAGAGTGGCGATTGCCAGAGCATTGGTCAATCGTCCTTGCCTGATCCTGGCAGATGAGCCTACCGGAAATCTGGATAGCCGTTCGGGAGAGGAGATCCTTTCCATTTTCGAGCGCCTCAATGAAGACGGGGTTACCGTCGTACTGGTCACCCACGATTCTTCAATTTCGGCCAGGGCTCAACGGATCCTCCACCTTCAGGATGGCCTCCTGGTTTCTGAGGAGCAGAGGAGCCCCTGAGGATGGATGTCATAGGGAACATCCGGCTCTCTCTGGAAGTACTCTCCTCCAACAGGGTCCGCTCATTTCTCACCATGCTCGGGGTGGTCATCGGAGTCTCGGCCGTGATCCTCCTGGTTTCCATCGGAGAGGGGACCAAGGAATATGTCTCCTCTGAGCTGGCTGGCCTCGGCGCCAATCTTCTCTTGGTAAACCCCGGAAAGGTGGGCACTGCGGGGGGAGTCCATCCTCCGCTGGTGGGGGCTGTCCGCAAGATGATCTATGAGGACGCCTTAGCCATAAAACGGCGCTGTCCTTCAGTCGCTGAGGTCTGCCCAATCGTCTTTGGCACCGGAAGGATCAAATATCAGAACTTGAGCAGAGATATTGCGATCGTCGGGGTGACCCCGGAGTTCGAGAGGGTGCGAAATCTCTATGTGGAGGTGGGGCGTTTTATCACAGAGCAGGATGTAGGGGCCGGGCGTCACGTGGTGATCCTGGGACAGAGAGTAAGGAAGGAGCTATTTGGGGATTCCAACCCCCTGGGGCGAAGGGTCACCATAAGCGATGCCAGATATCGGGTGGAGGGGCTTATGGCTCACAAAGGGATGAGTTTAGGTTTAGATATAGACGATCTGATCTTTATTCCGGTGAGAGCTGCCCAGGAGCTTTTCGACAACGATCGGCTTTTCCAGATCATGGCCACTGCCAAATCCTCCAAGGAGATTAAGTCAGCTTCTGCCGAGATCAGGGCGGTACTAATCAGGCGACACGCCAATAAGGAGGATTTCACCATCGTTACCCAGGAGGCGATGCTTTTCACCATGCGGGAGATACTCGATGTGTTAACCGGGGTGCTGGTCGGAATTGCGGCCATCTCTTTGGTGGTGGGCGGGGTTGGGATTATGAATGTGATGCTGGTCTCGGTTCGGGAGAGGACTCGGGAGATCGGAATCCGGAAAGCGGTGGGGGCGCGAAATGGCGATATCCTGGGCCAATTCCTCGTCGAGTCCGTCACCCTGAGCCTGATCGGGGGTGCAGTGGGAATCGTTGTGGGTGCGGGGGGAGCCTTGCTCGCCTCGTCCCTCTTCTCCTTTATTCCCACCAAGGTTTCCCTCTGGTCTATCTCTTTGGCCTTTTTCTTTTCCGCGGCAGTGGGTATCTTTTTCGGGGTGTACCCGGCCCGCCGCGCCTCTCTGCTGGACCCTATAGAGGCACTGCGCTGCGAATAGGGGGTGATCGAATCATCCTCCTGAGCTGCTCTGACCCGGGAGCGGCCCGCTTCCCTATCCGTTGCCCGGCCTCCTTTTCTCCCGCTCCAGGATTTCCTGTACCGCCTCCTCCAAGGTCAGGGGGATAGTTACATCCAGTCCTCGCTCCCTCAGCTCCTTGAACAGGGCGGCCAAAAGGGGGGGATCCAGATTGGAGGTGAAAAAGCGATCAGTGTTGGCGAAGAGGTCGCGGGGGGAGCCGCGGGATACAATCTCCCCTCCCTTCACCAACATATAGACCGAATCGGCAAAGTAGGAGATTAGATTGACATCATGGGTGGTCATGACGATGGTGATCCCACCTTGGCCATGGAGCTGGTTGAAGAGGGAGATGAGATCCATGCGGGATTTTGGATCCAGGCCCTCCAGGGGCTCGTCCAGAATCAGGAGCTCAGGCCTCAATGCCAAGGCTCCTGCCAGGGCCACTTTTCGCCTCTCCCCCTCGCTCAAGTAATGGCAGATCTTGCCACCCAGAGAGGCAATTCCCACCTGGTCCAGAGCCCTCTCCACCATTTCCTTGACTTCCTTTTCTTTGTACCCGAAATTCCGGGGGGAAAAGGCGACATCGTCCCATACGGTGGGAGCGATGATCTGGTCATTGACATCCTGAAGCAGAACTCCCAGTCGGCTTCGTATCTTTTCATATTCTTTGGCCGGGTTATGGCCGAAGACCCGTACCATCCCCTCGTGAGGCTCCAAAAGGCCCAGGAGATGATGAAGGAGGGTCGATTTTCCGCTTCCATTCGGACCCAAGATCACCACTCGCTCCCCCTCGTGAACCACAAAGTCCAATCCGCAGAGGTAGACCTGGGTCCGATCCGGGTAGATATGCTTTACGCAGCTTACCTTGATGATCTCTTTTCCGGGGTTCATAACGGGAATCAGCTTTCTATCTTCAGAAGGATGGAAAGTGCCAGCAGCCCCAGTCCGACCGACAAGGGCAGCCAATCACTCCTTGCCAGGCTGAGTCGGGCCGAGGGGACGATCTGTCCCCGATAACCTCTGAGAATCATGACGTCGTAGAGCCTCTGGCTCTTCTCAAAGGAGAACACGAACAGCCTGCCCAATCCCAGGGCCACATTGCGAAGATTGGTGGATAGCCGGAGGGAAGAGAGCCCCCCGCGCAGCCGGATGGCGGAGAGAAAGCGTCCAATCGATTCCAGCAAGACAAAGAAGAGGCGATAGGCCATGAGCAGCGCATCGGATAGGATCCGCGGCACCAGATGGGAAGCCAGGGCGAAAACCTGGGGATAACCGGTGGTGGCCAAGAGGAGAAGGAGGCTGATGGCCGCCGCTTGGGCCTTCATAATGGCCAACAGGGGCCTATACCACCCCTCTCCGGCCTGGCTCAGGGCAAAAAGGAAGGCGAAGGCAGCGGGATAAGCGGCCAGGGCCATGATTCGGAGGATGGGTAGATGAGCTAACCGGATGAGGAGCAGGATGATCAGATAAATCCCAAGAATGAATCCAAGATCGGAGGAAATGACGATAGAAGTTAGGACTGCCGCCATCAGGAAGACTTTGGAGACGGGAGAGGCGCGATGCAGGAGGCTAATCCCCTGATAGGCCCAGCGATCTAACGATGCAATGTCCAAGTGGCTCATCCGTGCCCCTTCATCTCCCTCCTCAGGAGGAGATCATTTCCGGTTTGACCTGCCTGAGGAATTGAACGATGAAACCCACGATCAGGGCCTCCAGCAGCCATCCGATCGAGCCCAAAAGATATGCACCCTTGGCAAAAGTGGTCAAAGAGATGGCTTCTCTGGCCTTTCCGCCCTCCTCCTGATCCTCCCCGTGATGGTGCCCTTCTTGATGGAAAGAGAAAAAGCCCTTCTCATGAGAATGCTCCACCTTGCCAACTTCGTTTGCCTTCCATGGGTCCAGGCGAGCCAGGGCGACTACGCCGATGACCAAAGAGGTGGTTACGAAGAGGGTCAGGAAGACCGAGGTCCCGGCCGCCAATGCAGGCTTGAATAGCTTTTGGAAGAGGCGGAATAGCCAATACCCCGAGAAGGTCTCAAGACCTAAAATCAGGGTGTTGAGACCGACTACGGTCAGGCCGCCATGGCCCACCAGGGCGAGCATGAAGTTCACCACGAATGCTGCGATGAAGCCCATCGCCGGGCCCAAGATGATCCCGGCCAGTGCCGAGAGATTCAAATGATAGGCGATAGGAACGACCTCCAGGCTCATCCCGATGAGCATCATGGCCGAGGTGAATCCGAGAAGAGGGAGCTTCCTCCGCAGGTTGGCCTCTTGGGCAACCTTGAGGGCGAGGGCAAGGAACAGGATCATCAGGAGGAGTCCCGTAAGCCATAACCAGATGGGCAGGACTCCATCGGGGATGTGAAGGTGCGACACCGACTCTCCTCTTGGGTCATCAGGCTGCGGCATACTTCGCCAAAGGGCCTCAACTATTTAGCACAAAAGGCGCCTTGACACAATCTCAAAAATATGCAAGCTTTTCCGAGGTTCCATGTTCCGTAATACCCTTACTCTCTGCGACGGGAATCTTCGGGTGATATTTCTCATTGGCCTCTATATTGCCTGCGAGCTGATCGCCAACGTGACGGCCTCCAAGCCCGTCTCAATTGGCAAGATCGTGGTCCCGGCAGCGGTTTTCATCTATACCCTAACCTTTACCCTCATCGACCTGATCAATGAGAGACTGGGAAGATCTGGCGCGCGGCGAGTCATCTTGGCATCTTGTGCAGGGAACCTTCTGCTGGCGGCCTATTGCCAGCTGACAGTCTGGATGCCCCCTGCCTCCTTCTATACCGGACAGCAGGCCTATGCTGGGGTCTTGGGCTCGACTCCCCGCATCGTTTTAGCCAGCCTAATGGCCTATGCCTTCAGCTCCCTGATCGATACCGAGGTCTTTGCCTGGTGGAAGGAGAGGATAGGTCGAGGAAAGTGGGCAAGGGTGCTCATCAGCAATGCCGTCTCCACCCTGGCAGACAGCATCCTCTTCATCTCTATCGCCTTCTATGGCGTGATGCCGCTCTTGCCCCTCATCCAGGGTCAGTACTTGGTCAAAATGGCCGTTACGGTGATCAGCATACCCCTGATCTATCTCGTCCGGAAGGGCAGCGATGCAGAGATAGCGGGGATGCCCATCCAGGAGGGATGATATGAATCAGAGGGAAAGGGTCGAAGCGACGCTCAGGGGAAGTGAGAGGGATCGCCCACCTGTCAGCTTTTGGCGGCACTTCTACGAGAAGGAGGATTCGGCATCCGGGCTGGCGGAGGCGATGTTGGCCTTTCAGGGGAAATATGATTGGGATTTCATGAAGGTCAACCCCCGGGCCTCCTATCACGGAGAGGGCTGGGGATTGAAGGTGCGATTCCGAGGCGAGGAGGGGCTCAAACCGGAGAGGATCGACTATCCCATCAAGGACCCTCTCGATTGGGGAAAGGTCAAGTCCCTTCCCCTGGATGAAGGTGCCCTGGCCGAGCAGATTCAAGCGCTGAGGCTCATCCGAAAGGGATTAGGACAGGAGATCCCCATGGTTCAGACCCTCTTTACCCCTCTCTCCATTGCCGGGGATCTGGTGGGCACTGCGGATCAATTGCTCCAGGATCTAAAGTACCATCCAGATCTGGTCCATCAGGCCCTCCAGGAGATCGCGGTCACCTTTGCCCGGTACGCCCAAGCCTGCCTCCAGGCCGGTGCGGATGGGGTCTTTCTGGCCACCACCGAGTGGGCCAGTTACAATCTGCTGAGCGATGAACTGTATCGGGAATTTGGCCGCCCCTATGACCTCCAGGTCTTGGCGGGGGCCAGGGAGGGAAGCTTCAACATCCTCCATGTGTGCGAGAGCCGGAATATGCTCAAAGCGCTCCTGGATTACCCGGTTCATGCCTTCAGTTGGGCGGTGACCGACCCTACCAACCCCTCTCTGCAGGAGATATTGGAGCGGTCGGAAAAGGCGGTAATCGGTGGTATCGAGCCAGGAGAAGACCCTCCGCCAGGGATCGAGGGAAGATCTCAGGAGTCAGGTCCAGAAGGCCAAAGAGGAGGGACGAAGGGGCAGGTGGATGTTGGGGCCAGGCTGCGCGATTCCCGTCGATGTGCCCGAGGCGCAGTTGGAGATCGTTCGGCAAGACATCGAAAAGTCTTGATGGGCAGTTGCAGGGGGAGTCCCGTGGAGGCAATCCATTCGAATCTTCTGAATGCAAGAGGAGGTATCATCAATGAAAGAAACCCGGATTGGATATATGGGCGTTGGGGGCGATGGGGAAGCCGATGGCGAAGAACTTGGTTCGAGCCGGCCACCCCTTGACCGTATACAATCGCACTGCCGATAAAACTCTGGAGCTTGCCGCCATGGGGGCTTCAGTGGCTGGCACCCCGAAGGATCTCGCCGGCAATTGCCAGGTGATCATCGTCAATGTCTCCAATTCGCCCGATGTGGAGGAAGTGGTTCTGGGAAAAGAGGGGGTGATCCAGAATGGCCGGCCGGGAACCGTGGTCATCGATATGGGGACCTCTTATCCCTCCAGCACGCTAAAGATCTGCCGAGCCCTGGAGGAAAAGGGAATGGAGATGTTGGACGCCCCGGTGAGCGGCGGGGTGAAGGGGGCGGAGGAGGCCACCCTGGCGATCATGGTGGGAGGCAAGAAGGAGGTCTTTTTGCGCTGCCAGGCGATCCTGCAAAGCATGGGCAAAAACGTCATCTACCTGGGGGGATCGGATCGGGACACATCACCAAGGCGATCAACAACTTCGTCTCCGCGGCAGCGGTAACCGCCCTGACAGAGGCCCTGGTGATGGCCAAGAAGGCGGGCCTATCGCCGGCAAAGGTCCTGGAAGTGCTGAAGGTCTCCAGTGCTCGAAGCTACGCGGTGGAGCAGGCCCTCCCTCAATTCGTCGTTTCCCGCAAGTTCGATGCTGGATTTCTCCTGGGGCTCATGAAAAAGGATCTGAACATCTTTGCCAGCCTGGGAGACGATTATCAGACTCCCATGTTCTTGGGCAATCTGGTTCATGAACTCTGGGGGGTGGCGGCCCGGGAACTGGGCCCATCGGTTGATTATACCCGATTTGTGGAGACCTATGAGGCCTGGGCGGGGGCGAAGATCGAGGGATAGGCGAAGGTTTGGACCAAGGCGCTGATCCTGATCCGTTTTTGGGGCGGCAATTGCCGGGATTCTCGTCCCACAAGACCGATCAAAATGTCTCATACTGCGATCCAATCATCGGTAGATTCGGCAGATGTGGATAAGACAGATGGCAAGGGTTTGCAATTGCCGACAGCGGTGTTTGAGGGAAGAGAATTGGTAGTGGGGGCAGTCCCCAGGAAAGTCTATAGAGAGGTCATCGAAAAGCTTCTCCCTGCGTCAAAGAAGCATAGCTCCCCCTGAGATCAAAGAGGCGGGTTCCATGGTTGGAAGGTCATTAAAGGAAAAAAGAGAGGATTTGGGGATCACTCTGGAGGAGGTAGCCTCGCAGACCCAAATCAAATTGGAATTCCTGGAATCCCTGGAGGAGGAGACGTATCATCACCTTCCAGACCCGTCATACCTGACCGGATTTCTGCGGCGATATGCCACTTTTTTGGGGCTAGATGCGGACTCGGTGGTGAAGGCTTTTCAGGAGCAGATCAGCAGACCCCTGATGGCCAGATTTGAGCCGATTGCCAGAGAGACTCCCTCTGCTCGGGCTCGAAAGAGATGGAGGCGGCCCCTCCTGTGGGGTGTAGCCGTCATTTTGACCGCGGCCGTCTCTTTCCTGATCGTGCATTCGATTTCCCACCGCATGGCGAACCAATCGGGTCGGCCCCCGGTGTTCGAAGAGGCAGGGGAAGAAATCTCTCCGCCCGCAGGGGAGACAGGAACTCCCAATTCTGCCCCGGTGGCGGGGCCGTCAGGCATGCCCCGTTCTGAAGAGGGGCATACCCTATCGATCCATGCCACGGAGAAGACCTGGTTGGTGATACAGGCGGACGATGACCCTCCCCGGGAGATGTTCCTCATGGAGGGAGAGGCCCTTTCCCTTTCTTGTCGGAGACAATTCCTGCTGACCTTGGGCAACGCAGGGGGAGTAGAGATGCTGCTGGACGGAAGAAGGCTCCCAGCTCCCGGGTCTCGTGGCCAGGTGGTTCGTGACCTGGTCTTGCCGCCCAAGCCCGGGGGTTGAAGGCTGAGGACTTGGCCGGCTTTCAGTTTCCCTGGCCCATTAGCATCAAATTTTGGGGAGTTCTCCTTCCGGGGGGGGCGGTGATTCCTCCACCGGGGGGGTAAGGCCATAGCTCTCGATCAACTGCCTCATCTCTGGGTCTTCAGAGATTTTCCGATCGAGGGGTGTCAAACGGGAATGATAAGAAACCATTGCTCCCTTCTGGTCAAGGTGGAGAAAGAATTCGCCCAAGTGGCTACCTTTGGTTCCCGCGGAAAGGATCAAGGTGTCCTGGACCTGAACCGGCGGGTCTATGATGCCCATCGCCCAGGCGATGATGATGGCCGTGATGCCGGGGACCTTCTCAGCTAATTCCGTCGCCTCTTCCATTGTGATGTGTCCCAAGATGATGACGAAGTCCGCCTCTTTCCGAAGCTGTGGCACGATCCTTTTGGCCACATCCTGACAATCTTCCACCAACAAATCCTGATCCTCTGGCTTGTATTTGTGGGCATTGAAAAGGCTGGACATCAGGCCCAGGACCGCCACCTTGACTCCTCCCAGGTCCTTCACGATGTAGGGAGTGGCGAAGGGCTTTCCATCCTTTGCCCCTACCAGATTGGCGCACAAGAGAGGGAGTTTCCATTTACTGGTTTGATCCTTGATGAATGTCTGGCCGTAGGAGAGCTCCCGTACTCCCAGATTGTAGGCGTCGTATCCCATCTGCGCCATGGCCTGGACCATCAGCCTTGCCTTTTTTCGTTCGATCGGCATCTCAGGGCCAAAGGCATCCCCCGCTTCCAAGAGAAGGACCTTGCTCTCCCACTTGCGGATCTCCTTCACCATCGCAGCCCGCCGGGCCAGCCCGCCCAGCTTGGTTCGGAGTCAGCCACAGGGCTCTACATTGCCGTGAGTCTCTCCGGTGTAGAGGATGAGCACCCGATCAGCGGGCCTCTCCTCTTCCGCCCTGGATGAGGAAGGAAGTCCCATCGCCATCGTCAGTACCGCAGTCAAGATCACAATTCTTCGCATAAGATTCACCTGGTTTTGGCCTCCCGCTCTTTTCGTGGATTGCCAGCTATCTTTGGACGAGAGATCTTTTACCAATATGAGGGATGCAAGTCAATCCCCTTTCTGCCTCGCTTCGGCGTTCCGGGTGGAAGGGGCGAGGTTTTCACAATTTTTCCTTGACAGAGGCGAAAGTCGGAGGATAAAAGAACTGCCGACAAGTGGATGCAGGCATGCTGAGGGGAGGGCAGTAGGTGAGAAAGAGGAGATTGGGTCGTACCGACCTGGAAGTAACCCAGATCGGGTTCGGCGGGATCCCCATCGACAAGAGGTCGAAAGATGAGGCCGCGCGAACCGTGCAGAGGGCTATCGATCTGGGGATCAATTTCTTCGATACGGCCCGGGCCTACGGGACCTCCGAGGAGAAAATCGGATCGGTCTTTGAGAGGCGAAAGGGGGGCTCTCTCTGCCATTTCGCCTCCAAGACCTACCAGAGGGATCGATCGGGGGCCCTCGCCGACATCGAGCGAAGCCTCAAGAACCTTCGGGCGAAAAGGATCGACCTGTATCAAATCCATCAGGTAGACAATGAAGATACCTTTCAGCAGATCATGGGTTCAAGGGGGGCGTTGGCAGGTCTGAAGGAGGCCCGCCGCGCAGGGAAGATCGACTGGATCGGAATTACCGGGCATCGTCCCGATATCTTGCATAAGGCCATATCCACCGGGGAGTTCGATACGGTCCAGGCTCCCCTCAATATCGTGGATCACTTCATCTTTGATACGGAAAGGACCTTACTCCCCCTGGCTCGTGAGCTCGATGTGGGCATCATCGCCATGAAGCCCTTGGCCGGCGGGCTCCTGAAGGACGCGGGGCGTGCCCTCCGGTTTGTCCTGGCCCAGGAGGCGGATGTGGTGATCCCGGGCATGGGGAGCCCCCAGGAGGTCGAGGAGGCAGTGGCGGTGGGGGAGGCCTACCAGCCTTTATCCTCTTCGGAGTTGAAAAAACTCCTGGAGGAGGCCAAAGAGTTGGGAACGGAGTTCTGTCGCCAGTGCGGCTACTGCCTGCCCTGCCGGACGGGCATCGATATCCCTACCGTCTTTCGCCTCGAGGGTCACCACGATCGTTACGATTCGGCGGAATGGGCCCGTCAGCAATATCGATCTCTGGCGGCAAAGGCTTCAAACTGTGAGGAGTGCGGGGAGTGTGAGGAGCGCTGTCCCTATCAGCTTCCGATCCGAAAAAAGCTCAAAAAGGCGGGAAGGAAACTCTCGGATGGATAAGTCAGATAAGAAAGATCGCCAGCTTTTGGACCTTCTGCAATCGCATGTCCCGTTGACACCCCGTCCTTATGAAGGTCTGGGGATCTCCCTGGGTCTCTCTGAAGAGGAGGTCTTGACTCGGCTCCAAAGGCTCAAAGAGGCAAAGGTCCTCCGCCAGATCGGCGCGATCTTCGAGTCTTCCCGCCTCGGCTATCACAGCACCCTCGCTGCCTTCCAGATTGATCCATCCCGCCTCGATGAGGCGGCTTCTTGTCTCAATGCCCATCCGGGAATCAGCCACAACTACGCCCGAGATCACCGCTATAATCTATGGTTTACCCTTACCCTTCCCCAGTTCAAAGACCTGAAGGCCGAGACGGCGAATTTGGCGGAAGAGGTCCAGGCAAGAGATCCTCTCTACTTACCCGCCCTTTCCATTTTCAAAATCGAAGTCCGCCTGAGGTTTTCCGAAGATCAGGAGGAAGAATCGCCCGACGCTGGTCCTACTTTGACTGGCGGAGAAAGGGAGGTCTCGCCCATGCCTTCCGAAGGAGTTTCCACCCTATCACCGCAGCAGATCCGGGTGGTCAAGGCCCTGCAGATCGACCTCCCCCTTCGGCCTCGGCCCTTCCAAGAACTGGCTGGACAAGCTGGCATGGGAGAGGAGCAGTTCCTTGAGGTGGCTCGAGATTTCCTGGCCCGTGGGGTGATGAGGCGGTTTGCTGCGACACTGCATCATCGTCGTGCGGGATTTGCATTCAATTACCTGGTCGTCTGGCGGGTCGCGGAAGGGAAAATCCAGGATATGGGCAGGCGTATGGCCTCCCTGGAGACGGTGAGTCATTGTTATCAGAGGCCCACCTATCCTCAATGGCCCTATTCCCTCTATACCATGCTCCATGCAAGGACCCGGGAGGAGGCGGATGAGATGGTGGCCTCTCTCGTTCAGGTCACTGCGCTTGGAGATTACTTGGTCCTGCCAACCACAAAGGAATACAAGAAAGAGAGATTTCAATACTTTCAGGAGGAACAGGATGGGCCTGAAATCTGACCGATGGATTCGCCAGATGGCCAGGGAGGCTCACATGATCCAGCCCTTCGCCGAGGGACAGGTTCGATCCGGGGCCATCTCCTTTGGGCTTTCCTCTTACGGCTATGACATGCGGACCTGCCGGGAATTCAAGATCCTTTGCACACCTGCCCCCTCTCTGCTCGATCCCAAGGCCATCAGCCCCGACCTCTTTCAAGACTACGAGGGGGAGTTCTGCCTGATTCCGCCGCATTCCTTCATCCTGGCCCGATCCCTCGAGTACTTCAAGATCCCCCCCAATATCCTCACCCTCTGCCTGGGAAAGTCCACTTACGCCCGGTGTGGAATCATCGTCAATGTCACCCCTTTCGAGCCGGCCTGGGAAGGCTATGCGACCCTGGAGATCTCCAATACCGGCCCTTGTCCGGCCAAGATCTATTCGGAGGAGGGGATCGCCCAGATCCTGTTCTTCGAGGGGGACGATCCCTGCGAGATTTCCTACGCGGATAAGAAGGGACGATACCAGGCTCAGAAGGAGATCACCCTGCCGCGACTCTAAGTTCTGGGGATCGCATTCATCCCAATCGCCAGGGAGTATCGTATCCCTCTAATCTGCCCCCTCATCCCTCCCATCTGTGCCTCTCCTTCCACCATGATTTTGCCTCACAATTTCCCTTGACAAGTACAATATATTGTGCAGAATGGGATTTAGATCACTAAATATTGTATTTGGCCACATTCCCCTCCCTGTTAGGGGTAAGGGATTTCTGCCAACCCGATGAAGTGCCCCTTCTGCGGCCATGATGAAGATAAGGTCATAGACTCCCGCTCCACGGAGGAGGGAACCGCCATCAGGAGGCGGCGGGAATGCCTGAGATGCGGAGCCCGCTTCACCTCCTATGAACGGGTGGAGACCCATCCCCTGTCCGTTATCAAGAAGGATGGCCGGAGAGAGCCCTTCGATCGGCAAAAGGTGCAGTCCGGCATTGCCAAGGCATGCCAGAAACGCCCCATTCAGCACGCAAGAGATCGAGGGCATGGTCTCCGACATCGAGAAGGTCCTCTCCGATAAAATGAAGCGGGAGGTGGACTCCTCGGAGATCGGAGGGCTGGTTATGGAGCGCCTGCAGGCTCTGGATCAGGTCGCCTACGTGCGCTTTGCCTCTGTCTATCGGCGGTTTGAGGATGCATCCGATTTCGTGAAGGAGGTCAGGGGCCTGGCCGTGGATGGCTGAAGGAGGCATCGTTATGGAAGGATTGCCGTTCTGTTCAGCGTTGGAACTGAATACCGTGTTCAAACTCCTGCTCGCCATCCTGCTGGGTGGTGCCATCGGATTGGAGCGGGAATTCCGGGGAAGGCCTGCCGGCCTGCGCACCCATATTCTCGTCTGCTTGGGATCTACGATCATCATGATTGCCTCCCAACGCATGGCTGAGGTATCGCCGGTTTTGTCGCCGGTTTCCCGGATCACGGTCGATCCGGGACGAATTGCAGCGGGAATCGTAACCGGCATCGGCTTCTTGGGTGCCGGGGCGATCATTCGCATCGGAGATCTCATTCGGGGCCTCACCACCGCAGGGTGCATCTGGTTTGTCGCCGCCTTGGGCATCTCCATTGGCCAGGGGTGGCATTTCCTTGCTATCGTTTCGACCCTCCTTGCCCTGGGGGCCCTCCTGGTATTGAGCCGGGCGGAGCGCCGAATCCAGCCCATCGTATATCGCTGCGTCGGAGTGATCGTTTCCCTGGCGCAGGCCGAATCCATCGAGAAGACCTGCCGAGCCCTATTGGGGGAACGGAAGATCCACGTGCAAGATATTGCCAACAAGTTGTCCGTAGATGAGGGCAGGGCTGAAATCACCTTCAAGATCAGAGCCCGACATCAGCTGCAGAGCGGAGAGGTGCTCCGTGTGATAGCGGCCCTTCCAGGAGTGATAGAGGCCAGTTGGTCCTGATGCGGCTCTCCTGAAGATATCGTTGTATTCAAGCTGGGCGGCATAGTGGGCTGGAGCGCGGCCAAGACCAGCGCTGGCACCTGGCCTGGATGATTGCTCCAGGGCCTGTCGGGCCTCGAACGATGAAAAACAGGAAAGGGGTGGACAGAGATGGCAGGAAAAATGACTTCAGATGAGGGAAAGAAGCAGGGTGAGGTGACTTGCCCGACCTGCGGCCGTAAGATCAAGGAGAATCAGATTCACAAGTCAGACAAGGCTGGCAAGAAGGACTTCTGCTACTTCTGCGAGGGAGAGGTCTCCGACATCGGTGGCATGGGCCCCGGTCCGGGAAAGACCTCGAAGTAGGGAAAATCATTAAAGAATGGGAAGGATCGAATCGACAAAGGTTCTGATCACCTCCTGGGGCATCAACTACTCCCCGACTTTTCAGTGGGTATGGTGGCAGCCCGGGAGAATAGGACAGAGGCCGCTGGGTGAACTCCTATATGGAGGTTACCCAGCGCCGAGTTCGGGGCTTCTTAGATCATGTAGCTGGCCTGAAGGTGAGGGGTCTCTGGTCCAATCATACTCTGCTGCATATCAACGGGGTCGCTTATCTAACTGATGTTGGTAAACCGTTCTCTCAGAGGGAAGATAGCAGGGCTGAGCCTGATCAGCAGGAAACCAGTCTTATATCCGAGGTGAAATCATGAATAAGATCAACGTTGGACCCAACTTTCCCCTGTATCCCATGCCCGTTTCGCTGGTGGGTGCCACCGTAAAAGGCCGTCCCAACTTCTTGGCCGTGGCCTGGTTCTCCCGGGTGAACCTGGATCCCCCGATCCTCGCGGTAGCCCTCAACAAGGTGCGCTACACCACGGCGGGCATCCAGGAACACAAGACCTTCAGCGTGAATCTTCCCGGTAAAGACCTGGTCAAGCAAACGGACTATTGCGGGATCGTCTCGGGCCGGGACACAGATAAGTCGGGACTGTTTCAGGTTTTTTACGGCGATCTGAAGACCGCACCCATGATCCAGGAATGCCCCCTCTGCATCGAATGCAAGCTCATACAGTCAGTTTCCCTCCCCACCCATAATCTCTTTATCGGGGAAGTCGTAGGTGCTTATACGGATGAACGCTATCTGACCGATGGCACACCCGATATGCACAAGATGGATGCCTTCGTTTACGTGAGGCCCGATAGCACCTACTGGACCCTGGGCAAAGAGATCGGAAAGGCTTATAACCTCGGCAAGGACCTCCAGCAAAAAAGGTGATGGGAATTCGTTCGCATGAGGGAGTCCATTTCTTCAGGCACAGAATGATCCAATGGACCTGAAACCGATTGGCACTGTCAAGTCAGCCGTCAGTGAGCCGGTGGATGAAAACTGGGGCAAGGTGGTGTCGGAGATTCATCTCGATCCCGCCCTCGCGGCCGGACTGCGAGGCCTGGATCAGTTCTCCCACATCCTGGTCCTCTTCTTCATGCATCGGTCCACCTTTGAGCCATCCAAGGATCTAATCAGACGTCCCAGGGGACGCGCCGATATGCCCGAGTTGGGCATCTTCGCCCAGCGCGCCAAGCATAGGCCGAATCCGATCGGCATCACTGCGGTGGAGTTGCTGGGGGTCGATGGAAGTGTGCTGAAGGTGAGAGGCCTCGATGCAATCGATGGGACCCCGGTGCTGGACATCAAGCCCTATCTCCCGGCCTTTGATCGCGTGGATCAGCCCCGCGTGCCTGAGTGGGTTGCGAAGGTGATGGAGGGGTATTTCTAATTCTTCGGCTTCCATTGCCAAGGCACTGGTGAATGCGCATAAGCGGGGTGTCAGGGAGGAGGCCATCTTAGGTCAGAGCTTGGAGACGCAAAAGTATTCCTCGGCGACCTTTCCGGCTAACCAGGGGATTCCCACCTATATCGACGCCAAGCAAGCCATCGCCCATAACAAGGTCATGGTCATCGATCAAAAAATTGTGATCACCGGCTCCTTCAACTTCACCAAGGCAGCGGAGGAGAAGAGCGCGGAGAACCTGTCGGTGATCCAATCGCAAGAACTGGCGAAGGCCTATCGGGACAGCTGGCAGAGACATAAGGAGCATTCCGAGCCGTATAAGCGGGGATGATGCGGTTGGTGAGCCAGAGTTACTATCTGGTTTTTCTCGAATCGGATGAGCTGCCAGCTGGCGTGACAGGGAATCATGCTCATCTCGGTTACTGTACGGCCGCAAAGATTGAAGGTCTAACCGGCAAGGCCTCGGGCGTTCTCCCGTTATCAGAATTTGCCAACAGATATTGGTACATCTCTGCGTCAGGCCGGGCCTTCCTCCAGTGGCCATTCGATCAGATTGCGATCGATGATGGAACCTTGGACAGCGAGATCCTGACTTATCACTATGCCGCCTCGACCGAGGAAATCGAGTACATCCTGAGAAGAGGTTTTTCGGTGGATGCGATCGATGGCCCCTTCGGCACACGGGAAGAGGCAGCCTATAGCCTTGATCTTTTCTGGGAAGCGCCGGATGGTGATTAGAATGAGGGCGGTGAAAATGGGTGAAGATGCCTATTTGTCAAGGGTCTGACCCCGCTTCGACCCTAAGATTTCGGCTGTCGAAGGCAGCGGACGATGACCAAAGCAAAAAAAGATGGAAGCGGCAAGCCATGCCTTTATCTTGGAAATCACAATCGGGTCTTGCCTATTGGTATGTTTGACCGCCCATGGTTGCGCCGAAGCGGCTGATTCGCCATCGAGTTCAAGAGGAGAAACCATGACCTCATCCTTCCATAATGATTCAGGTGGTCCGCTATCACGCTTGCTGCCGTACCGGGCGCCCTTCGCTAAAGGCGAAGACTATCAACTGCTGCTTGATGGTCCGCCGCAGACCTGCGGCATGCGCTGCGGGCGGGTGGTGCTGAAGCCGGAGGAATCGGCAGGCGAGCATACGACGGGCCATCATGAGGAGGTGCTGGTCATCCTGGAGGGCAGGGGCGAGCTGTGGTTTCGGGATTTTCCATCCCTGGCCGCAGAGGAGGGGCATCTGCTCTATGTCCCGCCGGAGACTGTACACGATGTGAGAAATACGGGGGCCGCTGCGCTTCGCTATCTCTATCTCGTCGCGCCGGTGACAGGTGAGACTGAGAAGGAGCCCGGACAAGGGCTATCTACAAAGTAAGGCAAGGTTAGAGGATGGCAATCGTGCAAGATTCGATTGAAAACGAGAAGAAGTGCATCTGCTTGCGGTGCCCAAGCTTACCGCAGGACTGCAAGGATGAGATCCTCTACTGTGCAAGGGGAGAGAGCCGCTGTGAAATTGGAGCCCGCGGCTGTGTCTGTTCCATCTGCCCGGTTTATCTGGAAAATCAACTTCAAGGTCTATACTTCTGCGATAGGGTCACGGTTGGATCCAGCAAGACTGTGATGCGTAAGAGATACGCAGCCGAAAGGGACTCAGACTACCAGACCATTGTGGACATCAAGGATGTGGCTGCGACGGGAAGGAGCATCATTGGCTCCATGGGCTCATTGAAAAGGATGCCCTTTTCCTTCGATGACCTCCATTTCGTGCCGGCCCAGGTTGCCAGGATCCCCCGGGAGAGAGAGGATGGGGTCAATACGGAGATCACGATCGGCCCCCGGGCGAGATTGCCCCTAAGAGTATCTTCCCCCATCTTGGTCTCTGGGATGAGCCTGGGGGCGACATCCAGGAATGTGAAGCGAGTGATCTCCGAAGTAGCTGGAAGATTAAGGATCGCATATAACTCCGGCGAGGGTGGAATCCTGGAGGAGGAGTTTGCTGCGGCCTCGGGGCTTATTATCGCCCAGTACACCACAGACAGGGCTGAGGTGGATCGGGAGGTTCTGAGAAAGGTGGCAGCAGTGGAAATTCGTTTCGGTCAGGGGGCGTATCCGGGCAAGGGAAGCTACCTCCCCGAGAGCAAGATCTCCCAGGAGACTACGGAGGTGAGAGGCCTCAAGGGTGTCGAACGGTCCGATTCGCCGGCCCACCATTCAGACATGAAGACTCCCAAAGAAATCCAGGAAAGGGTCTTTTGGCTGAAAGAGGCCACAGGCGGCGTCCCGATTGGGGCCAAAATCGGCTGCGGTGATGTGGAGGCGGACATTCAGATTCTGGTGGATGCGGGAGTGGACTTCATCGCCTTGGATGGCTTCGGCGGGGGAACGGGGGCCACCGAGAAATATGTGCGGGAGAATGTGGGGATTCCCATCATTGCCGCCCTGCCGAGGGCTGCGAGGTGTCTGCACAAACTCGGCGTGAAAGGTGATATCTCGCTCGTCTCAGGCGGAGGCCTGCGCGGATCAGCCGATTTTGCCAAATGCCTGGCTTTAGGAGCGGATGCAGTCTACATTGCCACTTCCGCTCTCATCGCCATCAATTGCCAGCAATATCGGATCTGCCACACTGGCCTTTGCCCCACGGGTGTAACCACGCATAGTCCGGTTTTGGCCCAGCAGCTGGATGTTGTAGAGGGCATCACCAGGTTGACCCACTTCATCCGGGCATCCAATGAGGAGATCGCCAACCTGACCCGGATCGTGGGCAAGAACGATGTGAGGAAGCTGGATTCGAGAGATCTGATCTCCTTGAATCGGGATCTGGCCCGGATCACCGGGGCGAAGCGGCTGGACAAGGAATGAAGGACAGTAAAACGGCGCGCTGCTGCACGGATCAACTGTCGTATGAGGGAAGGAAGTGTTGATGAGAGCTATTGCTGCTGCGAAGAACAAAGTAGAAGGGTCAAAGGCAACAAAGCCAAAGGAGTTATTGCCCGTCCCCGCCTTTTCGGAAAATGCGATGGTGGTGCTTCAGCGGCGCTACCTGAAGAAGGACGGGAAGGGCAAGCCGGCAGAGACGCCGAACGAGATGCTCAGGCGGGTAGCGCGAAATATCGCAGCTGTGGACTCCCTCCATGGCAAGAAGCCAGCTCAGGTGGCCGCTACCGAGCGCGATTTCTATGAGTTGATGGCCAGTCTGGATTTTTTGCCCAACAGCCCTACCCTGATGAATGCGGGCCGGGACCTGCAACAGCTCTCCGCTTGTTTTGTGTTACCGGTGGAGGACTCCATCGAGGGCATATTCGATGCCATCAAGTACACCGCCCTGATCCATAAATCGGGGGGCGGCACTGGCTTCTCCTTCTCCCATCTCCGCCCCCAAGGGGACCGGGTGGCGACCACCCAGGGGCAGGCTTCGGGTCCCATTTCCTTCCTCAAGGTATTCAATGCGGCCACTGAGGCCGTGAAGCAAGGAGGCACCCGGCGAGGGGCCAACATGGGGATCTTGCGGGTGGATCATCCCGACATCCTGGAATTCATCACCTGCAAGGAGAAGGAATCGGCGATCACCAACTTCAACCTCTCGGTGGGCCTCACCGAATCCTTCATGAAGGCCCTGGAGAAGGATCAAGAATACGATCTGATCGATCCCCGCACCGGCAATCCGAGGAGAAAGCTGCGTGCCCGGGAGCTTTTCGACCTGATTTTGCAGATGGCTTGGAAGAACGGAGAGCCCGGTATCGTCTTTTTGGACCGCCTGGACGCCGGCAATCCCACCCCCAAGTTGGGCCCGATCGAGAGCACTAATCCCTGTGGGGAACAACCATTACTTCCATACGAATCCTGTAACCTGGGATCGATCAATCTCTCGCAGATGGTGAAGGATGGAAAGATCGACTTTGAACGTCTTCGTGGTTCCGTCCATTCGGCGGTTCATTTCTTGGATAATGTCATCGATGCCAATCGATATCCCCTGCCCGAGATCGAGGAGATGACCAAGGGCAACCGCAAGATTGGCCTGGGGGTGATGGGCTTTTCCGACATGTTGATCAAGCTGGGTATCCCCTATGACACCGCGGAGGGGATCGAGCTCGGAGAGAAGGTCATGGGATTCGTTCGCAAAGAGGCCCAGAAGGCCTCAGTTGAATTGGCGAAGGAGCGGGGAGTGTTCCCCAGCTTCAAGGGCAGCCTCTATGATCGGCCCCGGGGACCGCGTCTGCGCAACGCGACCCTTACCACCATTGCCCCCACCGGTACCATCTCCATGATTGCAGGCACCAGCTCGGGCATCGAGCCCCTTTTTGCGGTTGCCTTTCAAAAGCACGTTTTGGATAACGACACCCTCACCGAGGTCAATCCCCTCTTCGAGGAAATCGCGAAAAGGGAGGGTTTCTATTCATCGGAATTGATGGCCAGGATTTCCAAGACGGGAAGTGTCCATGGGTTGGAGGAGGTTCCTCCTGCCATCCAGCGCCTGTTCGTCACCGCTCACGATATCTCCCCGGAATGGCATATCCGGATGCAGGCTGCCTTCCAGAGGCATACCGATAATGCCGTTTCCAAGACGGTCAATTTCTCGGAATCCGCCACCATACAGGATGTGGAGAAGGTCTATCGGCTCGCCTATCAGCTGGGATGCAAGGGGGTGACGATCTACCGGGACAAGAGCCGGGAGGTCCAGGTGATCACCAAGGGCGTGGAGGAGGAAACGCCCGCCCTGGCCAAGATTGCGCCCCGGGAGAGGCCTCAGGAGCTTCAAGGGAAGACGATCGAGATGGTCGCGGGATGCGGGAAGCTCTACGTGACGATCAATGCGGATGAGAAGGGCCCCTTCGAGGTGTTCGCCAGCCTGGGGAAGGCAGGAGGATGTGCGGCTGCTCAGACCGAGGCGACCGCCCGTCTGGCCTCTCAGGCGTTACGGGCCGGGATCGATCCGGATATCATCGTCAAGCAACTGAAGGGGATCCGTTGTCATATCCCCCACGGTCTGGGGGAACAGGAGATCCTCTCCTGTGCAGACGCCATAGGCAAGGCCTTGGAGTATTATCTCCATGCCCCCCAATTGCCGCTTCCTTACACCCACTTTCACCGACCGATGAGCAGCACGGCATCGGACCAGGAAGGGATGGCTCAGGGATTGCTTCGAACCGGCGGAGGCAATTCCAGATCAGGGGGCAAGAGGGAACTGCAGTTGGCGATTGCGCTGAAGCCAAAGCCGAGTTCCAAGAGCACCAAGAACAATTTCAAGGGGGCCTGTCCGGAATGCGGCAGCTCGGCCCTCCATTTCGAAGAGGGGTGCTTCACCTGCCGCTCCTGCGGTTATTCGGACTGCAGTTAACGCATTTAGGGGTTGGATGGAATTCGAAACCAAAGGGGAGAGCAAATCGATGTCCGAGACAAAGGCTGCCTTGGAAGGGATCAAGGTTATAGAATATGGCCAGTTCGTCTCCGCTGCCTATTGCTGCAAGTTGATGGGCGATCTCGGGGCAGAGGTGATCAAGATCGAGAGGCCCTCGGAGGGGGATACGGCCCGTCGCCACGGTCCTTTTCCGAACGATCTCCCTCACCCGGAGAAGAGCGGGCTCTTCCTCTATCTCAACACCAATAAACGAGGCATCACCCTGAATCCGCAGGGATCGCTGGGTAGAGAGCTTTTTCAGGATTTGGCCCGGGAGGCCGACATCCTCGTGGAGAACTGGCCTCCGGGATCGATGGCGGCCTGGGGGCTGGATTATGACAGCCTCAAGGAGATCAACCCCCGCCTGATCATGACCTCCATTACCCCCTTTGGCCAGAGCGGGCCCTACTCCAAGTACAAGGCCTATAGCCTCAATATATGTCATGGCGCCGGAATTGCCAAGGGGATCGGATCCCCTGGCCGGGAGCCTATAGCCCCGCCCGGATCCCAGGCCCACTTCTTCGGGGCAGTCAATGCAGCAGCGGCCACCATGCTGGCCTTTTGGGAGAGGGAGAACTCCGGGGAGGGGCAATATATGGACATCTCGGAGGCCGACTGCTGGGCATTCCTCATGAACGGTGCCTGGTATTCCAAATACCTTTATGGCCATGAGGAGGTCACCCGATTGGGTCACCGCACCAATATCCCGGTTTATCCTTGGGCGGTCCTCCCATGCAAAGACGGGTTCATCACCGTTACTGCCCCCGAAGAGGCGCAGTGGCAGAGAATCGCCGAGCTCATGGGGAAGCCGGAATGGGTCCAGGATCCCAGATTCGAGAACCGGGGGAAGAGGAGTCAACACGCCGACGAATTGGACCGCCTCCTGGGGCCCTGGTTCCAGACACGGACCAAGGCGGAGATCTTTGAGGCCTGTCGGCAGAGAAGCATCCCCATCACTCCAATTCAGGATATCAGAGAGGTAGTGGAATCCTCTCATCTCAAGGAGAGGGAGTATTTCGTCCGGATGGAACATCCGGAGGCGGGACAAATGAAGTTCCCGGGCCCACCTTACAAGTTCTCGCAGACGCCCTGGAAGCTTCGAAGGCCAGCGCCGCTCCTGGGCGAGCACAACGAGGAGGTCTATTGTGATCGCCTGGGCTATCGCCGGGAGGATCTGATCCAGTGGCGCGAGGAGGAGGTGATTTAGATAATGAAAAGTGGCTCGGAGAACAAAGGCGCTCCAAGAGAGGAAGACGGACTGCCCTTGAAGGGGCTGCGTGTCATCGACTTTGGCTGGGTCTGGGCGGGGCCGATCGTGGGCCAACTTCTGGGAGATATGGGCGCAGAGGTGATCAAGATCGAGTCTCGCAAGCGCCTGGACTTCGTCCGCATCTTTCCTCCCTTCGCGGAGGACAAGCCGGACCCGGATGGCGCCCTCTTCTTCCACTCCTTAAATCGCAACAAGCTTTCCGTCACTTTGGATCTCACCCAGCCCAAGGCGGCCGATCTGGTCAAGAAGCTGGTGAAGATCTCCGATGTGGTAACCGAGAATTTCTCCCCCAAGGCGCTGAAAAACGTGGGGTTGGATTACGCCGCGTTGCGGGAGGTGAAGCCCGATCTCATCATGATCTCCCTCGGTGCCGCAGGGCAAACGGGCCCATTGAAGGACATCGTAACCTATGGCCCTTCACTGGGTGCCCTCGCTGGATTGGATAGTCTGATTGGCTACCCGGGGGAAAGGGTCCTGGGATGGCAGCTGGCCTATACCGACCCGACTTCCGGCGTGCTCGGAGTCTTTGCCATCATGGCCGCCCTCTTTCATCGAAGGAGAGGCGGAGGCGGGCAGTATATCGACCTCTCCCAGTGGGAGGCTACCACCTCTTTGCTTCCCGAATTCCTCCTCAATTACATCATGACTGGAAAGGTGGCTGGGACCCAAGGGAATCGCCATCCCCATATGGCTCCCCACGGATGTTTCCGCTGCCAGGGAGAGGATGCGTGGATCAGCATCGCCGTTGAGACCGAAGAGGAGTGGAGGAGTTTTTGTAAGGTATTGGGCAATCCCCAGTGGTGCCGGGATGAACGTTTCGCCAACCGGGCCGACCGCCTCCGACACGAAGAGGAGCTGAATCGGAAGATCGAAGAGTGGACGGTGGGCTTGACTCCCATGGAGGCAACCAGAAGCCTGCAAGGCGCGGGTATTGCCGCATTTCCGTCCTATAGTATTGGGGACGTCCTGAATGACCCCCATTTCGAGGAAAGGGGAGCGAAGGTCGTCGTGGATCATCCCAAGATGAAAGGGGAAATCCTATATGGGTTGCCCTGGAAGTTCTCCAGGACTCCAGGCAACATTCGCCGCCCCGCCCCCCAGTTGGGGGAGCATAATCGTTATGTCTTCTGCCAGCTCCTGGGGATGAGCGAGGAGGAGGTTTCGCGCCTGGAGGAAGAGAAGGTCATCTTTTAGCTGAATGAGCTGGAGCAAGGAATCGGGAGAGGAGGAACTTCGAGGATATGGGTGGACCCTTACAAGGAATGCGGGTGCTCGATCTGACCTGGGCCGTTGCCGGGCCTTACGCGACCCTTATCTTGCGAGATTTGGGGGCAGAAGTGATCAAAATCGAAATCCCGGGGGTGGGTGATGTAACCCGTTATGTGCCTCCTTATCAGGGTGAGGTCGCTGCCTACTTCCTCAATGAAAATCGGGGAAAGAAAGCGATTACCCTCAACTTGAAGGCGGAAGAGGGAAAGAGGATTTTTCTGAGGCTGATCGAGATGGCAGACATCTTGGTGGAGAGCTTTCGCCCAGGGTCGATGGACAAATTGGGTCTTGGTTATGGAGATCTGGCGCGCCAAAATCCCCGCCTAATCTATGGCGCCGTCTCTGGCTTTGGACAGACTGGTCCTTACTCTGACAGGCCTGCCTATGACCTGGTGGCTCAGGCGATGGGGGGGACAATGAGCGTCACCGGAGAGGAAAACGGGGAACCTGTAAAGGTGGGGGCCTTCATCGGGGATCTGGCGGCTTCCCTTTACCTGGTCATTGGCATCCTGGCGGCCCTCAAGGAGAGGGAGCGGAGCGGAATGGGGCAGATGGTCGATGTGGCCATGCTGGATTGCCAGATCGCCCTTTGCCGCAATCCGATCTCTGAATACCTGGCCACCGGAGAGGTGCCGCGGCCCCTGGGCAGTCGGGCCCTCCAGGTGACGCCCTTCCAGGTCTTCAAGACCAAGGACGCTCGCCTGGCCATTCTCACTACCAACGAAAAGCATTGGGAGCAGCTCTGCCGCGTGGCGAAACGGGAGGATCTGCTCCAGGATCCTCGCTTCATGAACATGCAGGCACGAAATCAAAACTATCAGGCCTTCCTCCCCGTTTTTTCCGAAATCATGGCCTCTCGCAACACTGCCGAATGGGAAGGGGATCTCAAGGGCACAGACGTCATCTGCTGTCCGGTCTATTCCATCGATCAGGTGGTGGAGGATCCCCAGGTGAAGGCCCGGGAGATGATCGTGGAGGTGCCGAAGGAGAAGACGGAAGGAAAGGGATCTTTCAGGGTCGTGGGAAACCCGATCAAACTCTCCCGTAGCAAAGAGCCGATGTCCGGCTTCCTTCCGGAATTGGGGGAGAATTCGGAGGAGATCCTCTCAGGGCTCTTGGGCGTGACCCCATCGGAGATGGAAAGAATGAAGGGCGAAGGGATCCTCTAGTGTTCGATCTCGCCGGCAGGTTTCACATCGCCTTCTCACCGACACCCTCGCCCCCATCCATGGGGAGGGAATTTGCTCCAATCCCCGAGGCTCCCCCCCTCGATGGGAGGGGACAAAGGGAAGCGCGAGAGGATAGGGCCAGAAGGCTTCTTGAATGAATTTCTGGGATGGGACACCGGTCCTGGTGATTCCATTTTGCTCGTCCAGAAAGGAGCAAACAGATTGATGAAGTTATCGCCGCAGGCCTTGGAGGTAGATACCTCCCGCATTCGAGAACTGGCAGTCTTGGCGGAGGAGGTCCCTGGAGTCCATAAACTCTATTTCGGGGAATCCAATATCCCCACCCCGGATTTCATCAAGCGTGCTGCGAAGGAGGCGGTTGAGCAAAGCTATACCTTTTATACGCCAAATGCGGGCTATCTGGAGCTGAGGCAGGCCATCTCCCAGAAAGTGCTGGAGCTGCAGGGGCTTCGGTATGACCCGGAGACCGAAATCATCGTCACCGGCAGCGGAGTCACCGCCCTGTTCCTTTCGATCTTCACCCTCCTGGGCCGGGGAGAAAAGGCCATCATTCTTTCCCCTGCGTGGCCCAATTCGAAGTCCATCGTCCAGATGGTGGGAGGAATCCCCGTTGAGGTTCCGTTGGTGGAGGGGAAGGATCGGTATGTCCTCGATCGGGATCGGATTCGAGAAGCAATGGATGACCGGACGAAACTTCTGATCCTTTCCAGTCCCTCTAATCCGCTGGGATGGGTTGCGACGATGGAAGAACAGAAGGTCCTGGCTGATCTGGCTCAGGAGCGGGGCATCACGATTCTCTCCGATGAGGTGTATGAGCGGATCGTCTACGATGGCTCGGTGGCCTCCTCGGTTGCCAAGGTGACTCCCCGGCAGGAGGGAGTGATCATCGCCCACAGTTTTTCCAAGAGCTACTGCATGACGGGATGGAGGGTAGGCTATTGTCTGGGCTCCCCAGAGGCAATTGCCCAGATGATCAAGCTGCAGGAGTTCGTGGTCTCCCATCCCTCCTCCATCTCCCAGAGGGCCGCCATCGTCGCTCTGCGAGAAGGAGAGGAATTCGTTAAAGAGATGGTGGAGCGATACCGAAAGCAGCGGGATCTAATCTACTCTCGCCTGATCCGGATGAAAGGCCTGGAAGTCAAGAAACCCGAGGGGGCCTTCTACATTTTCCCCCGCGTCCGTGGCCTCAAGGATTCCTTTGAGTTCGCGAAGGATCTGTTGACCAAGAAAGCTGTGGGAGTAGCGCCCGGATCCGCCTTCGGAATGGGCGGGGAGGGCTGTATCCGCCTCTGCTTCGCCGCGGAGGAGAAGGTAGTAGGGCCCGCGCTGGATCGACTGGAAGAGTATTTGGAAGAGAGAGAATAGGATCGATCTATGGATCCCGGACGGAAACTCCATGGGGATCCCGCCCCTTGGGTGCGGACAGCAGGGGGAGCTTCGGCCGTCCCGGGGAGTCCTCCCGGCACTGTTCCCAATCATATCAATTGTTTACATGGAAGATCATCATGCTCCTTTTCAAAATCACCCCTGATCGCGATGGCAACCCCTTCCCGTTTCGGTGGCACGGCCGGATATCGGAAAATATTTCTTGACAAAGGAGGAAAATGGTATATTTAGTATACTAAGTAGGCTAAATATGCTATTCACCTTTTTGTCAAGGAGTTGAGACTTTTCCGGGGAGGGCCTATGGCGATTGAATTTGAAGAGCCTGAGACCTATTCCACCAAGGAAGTCTGCGACATGTTCGAAATCGCAAAGCAGACTCTTTATGGGTGGGAGAAGAGGGGGATCATACCGGCGGTGGCGAAGGATTGGCGAGGATGGCGCAAATATGACCAACTGCACATCAACACCATCCGGGAGATGATCGAAAGGAAAAGCGATAAAATAGTGCAGTTTCGGATTGCCTCATCAAAGGACAAATAGGATGGATATTGCGGCCCTTGTCATGAATTCTGGGCCAGTGGCCAAAGGGGTATTGGTAGTCTTGCTGCTCTTTTCCATAGGCTGCTGGACCATCATCGTCATGAAGTGGAGCGTGCTGAGAAGAGCCGAGAGGGATTCTGCGAAGTTTCTGGGCGCCTTCAAGGGATCAGACAGCTTCTTCCTGGCCTATGAAGCCTCGCGGAAGTATCGACATAGCCCCCTGACCGCCCTCTTTGAGGAGGTATATCAGAGGCTGACCCCATTGCTGAAGGAGAATCCGGGGATCGACTCCTTCAGGGATGATCGGCACCTCTCCGATTTTTTTCAAGGAATCAATCGAACTCTCCATCAGGCCAGCATTCGTGAGATTTCACAATATGAGAGGAATATGATTTTCCTTGCCACCACGGGTGCAGTCACGCCCTTTATCGGCCTCTTCGGCACCGTGTGGGGGATCATTGGGGCCTTTCATGGGATCGGGACGGCAGGATCGGCGAATATCGCGGCGGTGGCCCCTGGGATCTCTGAGGCACTGGTGGCAACGGCAGCAGGGCTCGCTGCGGCCGTGCCCGCAGTGATCGCCTACAATTATTTCGTGAATCGCATCAAGGCGATCAGCACCAGTATGGAAATCTTCTCCCTGGAGTTTTTGAGCCGCTTGGAGAGGATGATCTATCAGGGAAAGTGATGAGGACCTCAAGGACATGACGAATTTTGGAGATAGGCGAGGGGGATCGGCCCTCTCCGAAATCAATATCACTCCTTTCGTCGATGTGGTGTTAGTGCTCTTGATCATCTTTTTGATCACTGCCCCCATGCTGATCCGGGGAATTGATGTAAATGTGCCCCGGTCAGCCTCGCGGAATATTGAACCCGAGGAAAGGTTGGTGGTGGCGATTAGCAAGGACCAAGTCGTATACCTGGACGACCAACCCATCACCTTGCCTCGGCTGGAAAAGGTCTTGGCCGGCTTAAGAGACAGGAATCCCAGCGCCTCCATCTATATCAAGGCCGACCAAGACGTCCCCTACAAATTGGTCATCCAGGTGATGGATGCGGCTAAGAAGGCTGGGATCGATAAGTTAGGAATGATGACCGAACCCATATCACCCTCCGGGCAACCGTAATGATCCGAGCACTCTCAGAGATGGCCCCCAACTGCTCATCTTTCTGGCCCAGCTTCTTTTTTTCTTCCGGCATCCATGTGGGTGCGGTCTTTCTCATCCTGTTTTCTCCCTTGAGAGCCCATCACGGGATCTACAAGGCCCCCCAGACCTTCATGGTGAGTCTGATAGAAGCCCCTCCGCGATCCAGGGAGGCGGGATTGGCAAACTCTACCCAGCCGGTGTCCTCTCCCAAGCCAATGACAATGGAGAAGAAGAGGATTTCGCCTCCGCCTGAGCTACCCAAAAGGGAAAGCAAGGGAAGAGAGATCAAGGAAGCCAAAGTGGAGAAGGCGATGTTGCCCCCGGAGCCGAGGCCGGAGCCCAAGGCGAAAGAGGCGCCTCCAGCACGCATGGTCATACCCTCAGCTCGGGAGGCTCCGCGCAGGCTTCCCACCCCTTCAGCTTCGCCTGCAGTCCCTGCGCCCTTCACCCTTCCACCCCTGCCCTCGGTGACGCCTGCCAAGGAAGCGGCTCAGGCCCAGAGGGAGGGGTCTGCAGCAAGCGCTACCGCCGGGCCGAAAATCCCTGCGGTTCCGGCCCTGTCCCCCTCCAAGACGGGCGGCTCATCGGGAGGAGGATCGGGCGATTCGGGGAAGGAGGGGGGGATGCTGGTAGGCGTGGCTTCCTCATTGCCCGGTGTGAGCGTGGACAACCCCGATTTTCAGTTTACCTATTATCTCGTCATCATCCAAAATAAGATCGCCAGCAACTGGAGTCCCCCTTATGCAGCCGGAAAAACAGGGGCGCGGCAGAAGACGGTGGTCGGCTTTCGCATCCTTCGAAACGGAAATGTCCAGGATGTGCGAGTGGAGAATCCCTCGGGGGCAAGTTTCATGGATCAATCGGCGGTGAGGGCCATCTCCCGATCCAGTCCGCTTCCTCCCCTGCCCCAGAGATTTCTGGATGAGTCCCTCGGGGTTCATTTTAGCTTTGAGTTGGAAGAAGGAAAGGGCTGATGAGACCCTGGAAGGTCTTGGTATTACTGGTGGGCCTGCTCCTGGTTGTGGAAATCGTGGGGGGGGCCTTGATCTTCCATTCCTCTGGGGCGGATATCTATCTCGGTGTCTCCAAGCCGGAGGTGAAGAAACTGAGCATGGCTGTGGTAGGATTCTCCGCCACACTGCATGGTCCCAAGGGAGAGAATCTGACCGAACGGGCTTTCAAGACCCTTCGTTCCGACATGGATTTCTCCGCCGTGATCGAAGTGGTGGACCCCTCTTCGCTTCCCTTCAATCCCCATCAGATCAAACTGGGGCAAGAGAAAGAAGTCTTGCCCAGACTACCCTCTCTTTCCATCCAGGTCATGCTGGCAGCCGACCTGGCACGGAGTGAGAACAAGCTGCTTCTGGAAGCGAAGCTGTACGATGTGTCCACCAGGCAGCAGGTCTTTCACAACCGCTATGTCAGTGACAGCAAGGGGGTGTCAGCCGCAGTCCACCGCCTGTCCGATGACATCATCTACTATCTCACGGGAGAGCGGGGAGTTGCCCGGACCAAATTGGGCTTGGTCTCAGACAAGACGGGGGCAAAGGAAATCTATGTGATGGACTTCGATGGGAGCAATCTGATGATGATGACCAGAAATCAATCTCTGAATCTTACTCCGCGCTGGTCTCCGGATGGGAAGTTCCTTGCTTATGTCTCCTATCGAGATGGGAATCCGGATCTCTATCTCCTCGATGTGACCTGCGGGAGGAGAACGAAAATCTCCTCTCTTCCGGGGCTCAATATCTCTCCCGCATGGGCCCCGGACGGGAAATCGATCGCTCTGGCCCTGAGCAAGAACGGCATCACGAACATATACATCATGCGGTCCGATGGAAGCGGCCTCCGACAGCTCACTAAAAGCAATGCCATTTCCGTTTCGCCTTCATGGTCTCCGAATGGCCGTCAGATCGCTTTCGTGAGCGACCAGGGAGGGACTCCCCAGGTCTATGTCATGGATGCGGAAGGGACCAATATCAGGAGGCTGACCTTCAAAGGGAACTATAATACCTCCCCTGCATGGTCTCCCCGGGGGGACAAGATCGCCTTCGTTTCCAATCAAAATGGGGCCCTTGAAATATTCACCATCAACCCGGATGGCACCGGGCTTTTGGCGCTGACTCGCGGAGCAGGCAACAATGAGAGCCCTTCTTGGTCCCCAGATGGCCGCCATATCGCCTTTTCCTCCACCCGACAGGGCAAATCGGCCATCTTCGTCATGCGACAAGATGGGTCTGGACAAAGGCGCGTGACCCCGGACGATGCTGCCTACTATACCCCGGATTGGTCATCCAGGTGATAGTCTCCAGGAGATCTCTATGAAGGATAGGAAAAAGATGGAAAATCGAAAGAGCAGGTTGCTGTTGCTTGTAATCTTTTTGGTGGTGGGGACATCCTTGTTATGGGGATGTGCTCAGACTGTCAAGCCGCCCGCCGCGCGAAGCGCGGCGCCCGGTTCCCCGGCTGGGAAGGAATCGGAGTCGGCTCATTTACCTTCTGCGGGAGATTTTCGGCTTTCCACTGAGGATCTGGCGGCATCAGCGGCCTCCTTGTCCAAGAGGGCCCAAGCCCTCTCCGAGGAGATGGAGCAGCTGAGGATGCATGCCAAAGAGCCGATCCCGATCGCCTCCTTGCCCGAGGCCAAACCCGGCCCGGCCGCCGGCTCTCCCTCCCTCTCCCAGATGAGTGAGAAGGCTGCCTCCCTCAGCACCCAGGCCCAAGCCCTCTCCGAGGAGATGGAGCAGCTGAGGATGCATGCCAAAGAGCCGATCCCGATCGCCTCCTTGCCCGAGGCCAAACCCGGCCCGGCCGCCGGCTCTCCCTCCCTCTCCCAGATGAGTGAGAAGGCTGCCTCCCTCAGCACCCAGGCCCAAGCCCTCTCCGAGGAGATGGAGCAGCTGAGGATGCATGCCAAAGAGCCGATCCCGATCGCCTCCTTGCCCGAGGCCAAACCCGGCCCGGCCGCCGGCTCTCCCTCCCTCTCCCAGATGAGTGAGAAGGCTGCCTCCCTCAGCACCCAGGCCCAAGCCCTCTCCGAGGAGATGGAGCAGCTGAGGATGCATGCCAAAGAGCCGATCCCGATCGCCTCCTTGCCCGAGGCCAAACCCGGCCCGGCCGCCGGCTCTCCCTCCCTCTCCCAGATGAGTGAGAAGGCTGCCTCCCTCAGCACCCAGGCCCAAGCCCTCTCCGAGGAGATGGAGCAGCTGAGGATGCATGCCAAAGAGCCGATCCCGATCGCCTCCTTGCCCGAGGCCAAACCCGGCCCGGCCGCCGGCTCTCCCTCCCTCTCCCAGATGAGTGAGAAGGCTGCCTCCCTCAGCACCCAGGCCCAAGCCCTCTCCGAGGAGATGGAGCAGCTGAGGATGCATGCCAAAGAGCCGATCCCGATCGCCTCCTTGCCCGAGGCCAAACCCGGCCCGGCCGCCGGCTCTCCCTCCCTCTCCCAGATGAGTGAGAAGGCTGCCTCCCTCAGCACCCAGGCCCAAGCCCTCTCCGAGGAGATGGAGCAGCTGAGGATGCATGCCAAAGAGCCGATCCCGATCGCCTCCTTGCCCGAGGCCAAACCCGGCCCGGCCGCCGGCTCTCCCTCCCTCTCCCAGATGAGTGAGAAGGCTGCCTCCCTCAGCACCCAGGCCCAAGCCCTCTCCGAGGAGATGGAGCAGCTGAAGTCCCGGACGGCCATACCTTTTTCTCTGCCCTCAATGGAGGGAAAAGGGCCGGACGTGGTTGAAGTGCCATCCACCCTCGTCCCCGAGAAGGAGGTGGAATTGCTTCCCTCGCTGCAATCACTGGGAAAGAAGAAGGAGCCACAGAAGTCTCCTCTGGACGATATCCTCTTCCCCTTCGACCAGTTCTCTCTCAGCGATGAGGCCCGGGCAATATTGCAGAAAAATGCCGATTGGCTGAGATCCCACCGGGAGGCCCGGATCCTCATCGAAGGTCATTGCGATGAACGGGGTACGGTGGAATACAACCTGGCCTTGGGAGAAAGGAGGGCCCAGAGCGTCAAGGATTATTTGGTCAACCTGGGCATCCCGGAAGACCGTCTCTCCATCATCAGCTATGGAAAAGAGAAGCCTTTTGCCTTAGGCCAAACGGAGGAGGCCTGGGCCCAGAATCGCCGGGCCCACTTCCTCCTTCGATCCCCCTAATTTCTATGGAAAACGCAGGGAGGTGTGAACAGCCTTGAACAGATGGATGGTCCGATTCGGATTTCTGATGGTTCTCCTCCTTTCCTCCTGTGCCACCAAGCAGGAGTTGGTGGATCTCGAACGCCAGCTGCAGACGACTCGAGGAGAACTGGCAGGGGTGAGGAAGGGGGTGACGGAGACAAAAACATCTTTGGGGGAGCAGATTAGAACCACAAGAGAGGAGCAAAGGCAATCCGATGCTCAAATAGGCGAGCAAATGAAAGCCATCTTATCGACCGTCGAGGCCCAGCAGAAGGCCCTTGGGGCCTTGAATTCCTTTGCTCGAGGAGAGCTCGCCGCCCAGGATCAGAAGAGCGAAGAGAGGCTGAAAAAGATCGAGGAGAAAATCGGCGAGCGAATCAGTGGCCAGGAGAAGGGGTACCTGGCCTCTCAGGGAAATCTGGGGACACGCTTGGAGGAGTTGGCAGCAGAGGTGAAGATCGTGCAGGGCAAATTGGAGGAGAACAACAATTTGCTGACAGAGCAGGGGGGGCGCCTCGATGATCAGAATAGCCAGGCATCGAGGTGGGACAACCGCGTGGAGACGATGGAGGCCAATATCAAGGCGGCTCGGGAGGCTCAGTCCTCTTACGGGGAAAAGCTTGGAGGGCTTGAGGGCCAGGTGACGGGCCTGGTGAAGAATTGGGAGGCCTGGCGGGAGCAGGCCAATCGAGCCCTGAGCCAGACTGCAGGGTTAGAAAGGAGATTAGGGGTTTTGGAGGCAGAGTTACGGTCGATCAAGGAGGAGGTGGCTCGACCGAACGCATCCGGATCTTCCGTTTCGCCCAAGGAATCCCTGGAGTCTTCCTCCGGCAAGCCAGCAGGGTCTGCACCTCCCCTCCCCTCAATCACGAAAGAAGCCCTACCTCCGGGGGCAGGGACAGCGACTCCCGCACCGCTGGGGGCGGATGAGATCTATAGATCTGCGTTTTCGGACTACACCCAGGGGGCCTACGATCTGGCGATCTCTGGATTCCGCTCCTACCTGTCGAAATATCCCAAGGGCACCCTGGCGGCCAACGCTCAATATTGGCTGGGTGAATGCCACTATAGCCAAAAGAAATTCGACCAAGCCATTGCCGAATTTGAGGCAGTAGCCAACAACTATCCGGGCAGTCAGAAAGTCCCCAGTTCCCTTCTGAAGATGGGTTACTGCTACCTCGAAATGGGAAATGTCTCCAAGGGCAAGATAGTCCTGGGGGACCTGGTGGACAAATATCCCAAAACCCGAGAGGCCTTCCTGGCCAAATCGCGGCTGGCCAATCTTAAGTAGATGGGAGGCCTGAGAAAGGAGGATGAAATGCGCAAAGTCTTGATCTTTTTGGTTCTCTGTCTTGCGGGCTTGTCTCTATGGGGGTGCATGCCGGGGACTTATTCCGCAGGACCGGCCCCGGCGGCTGAGCCTGCTCCTCCCCCCCTCCCTCCTACCGATTCGAGGATCTGCCTGTTCCCTCCACTATGAACTTGGTCAGGGCAGAGTCGTACATCTTCGAGGGAGGGGGACTGAGAGCTGCCATCATGGCCTACACGGGGAAGGACGATCCCGGCGATCTGGTCAAATTCTACCGGGATAATATGCCGCAGCACAACTGGCAGCTGGTGTCGATCTTCGAACATGAAGAGGCGACCCTCAACTTCCGAAAGACGGGATGGAATTGCACCATCAATGTCGCAAAGAAGCCTATGGAAACCAAGATGATGATCTGGATCGGGCCTGCGAATGGGGAAAAGAAAGGCTGAGATAGACTTCATGCCGAGGAAGACCGCAATGAAGAAGAGGGGCATCTGGCGAACCGTAAAGCATTGCATGCTCCTGGGGTTCCTCCTGGTCACCTGGGGGTGTGGACCGGACTGGACGGTAAAGGGAAGTTCATTCCCCCGAGAGAGTGCGCAGGATCAGGGGCTCTCTGGAACCGAAGAGACACGGGTCGAAAAAATGCCGACCTCGACTCCCCCTCCGTCTACTCAGGCAAGAGGGGAATCGGATGAGATCTCTCGGAAGGCGGAGGAGTTAAAGCAGGAAGCAGATCGATTAGCCCAAGAGGCATCCGGACTCAGGAAGGAAGACCAGGGAGAGGGGGGCTCCTCCTCGTTAGTTGGCGAGGGAGAGGAATCTTCGCCCTCAGCGGAGCGAGCCGGTGGGGAATCGGGAGGGCTGCAGCCGGTTCCGGATCTCTCTGATATCCTCTTCCCCTTCGACCAGTTCTCTCTCAGCGATGAGGCCCGGGCAATATTGCAGAAAAATGCCGATTGGCTGAGATCCCACCGGGAGGCCCGGATCCTCATCGAAGGTCATTGCGATGAACGGGGTACGGTGGAATACAACCTGGCCTTGGGAGAAAGGAGGGCCCAGAGCGTCAAGGATTATTTGGTCAACCTGGGCATCCCGGAAGACCGTCTCTCCATCATCAGCTATGGAAAAGAGAAGCCTTTTGCCTTAGGCCAAACGGAGGAGGCCTGGGCCCAGAATCGCCGGGCCCACTTCCTCCTTCGATCCCCCTAATTTCTATGGAAAACGCAGGGAGGTGTGAACAGCCTTGAACAGATGGATGGTCCGATTCGGATTTCTGATGGTTCTCCTCCTTTCCTCCTGTGCCACCAAGCAGGAGTTGGTGGATCTCGAACGCCAGCTGCAGACGACTCGAGGAGAACTGGCAGGGGTGAGAAAGGGCACAGTAGCCACCAAGAGCTTTTCAGAGGAAAGACTAACGGAGATTGACTCCCAGCAGAAGGATCGCCTGGCGGCCCTGGAGGCCAATCAGAAGCAGTCCTTTGCCAAGATCGAGGCGGAGATGGGGAAGGCCTTGCAGAGCATACAGGCCCAACAGAAGGCCTACTCCGGCATCGAATCGGAGCTGAGATCTCGCCAGGCCAGCTTGGATCAGCAGGTCTCGGGCAAGTTAGTGGCGCTGGACTCCCAGCAGAAGGAGCGCCTGGCGGCCCTGGAGGCCAATCAGAAGCAGTCCTTTGCCAACTTTTCCAAGATCGAGGCGGAGATGGGGAAGGCCTTGCAGAGCATACAGGCCCAACAGAAGGCCTACTCCGGCATCGAATCGGAGCTGAGATCTCGCCAGGCCAGCTTGGATCAGCAGGTCTCGGGCAAGTTAGTGGCGCTGGACTCCCAGCAGAAGGAGCGCCTGGCGGCCCTGGAGGCCAATCAGAAGCAGTCCTTTGCCAACTTTTCCAAGATCGAGGCGGAGATGGGGAAGGCCTTGCAGAGCATACAGGCCCAACAGAAGGCCTACTCCGGCATCGAATCGGAGCTGAGATCTCGCCAGGCCAGCTTGGATCAGCAGGTCTCGGGCAAGTTAGTGGCGCTGGACTCCCAGCAGAAGGAGCGCCTGGCGGCCCTGGAGGCCAATCAGAAGCAGTCCTTTGCCAACTTTTCCAAGATCGAGGCGGAGATGGGGAAGGCCTTGCAGAGCATACAGGCCCAACAGAAGGCCTACTCCGGCATCGAATCGGAGCTGAGATCTCGCCAGGCCAGCTTGGATCAGCAGGTCTCGGGCAAGTTAGTGGCGCTGGACTCCCAGCAGAAGGAGCGCCTGGCGGCCCTGGAGGCCAATCAGAAGCAGTCCTTTGCCAACTTTTCCAAGATCGAGGCGGAGATGGGGAAGGCCTTGCAGAGCATACAGGCCCAACAGAAGGCCTACTCCGGCATCGAATCGGAGCTGAGATCTCGCCAGGCCAGCTTGGATCAGCAGGTCTCGGGCAAGTTAGTGGCGCTGGACTCCCAGCAGAAGGAGCGCCTGGCGGCCCTGGAGGCCAATCAGAAGCAGTCCTTTGCCAACTTTTCCAAGATCGAGGCGGAGATGGGGAAGGCCTTGCAGAGCATACAGGCCCAACAGAAGGCCTACTCCGGCATCGAATCGGAGCTGAGATCTCGCCAGGCCAGCTTGGATCAGCAGGTCTCGGGCAAGTTAGTGGCGCTGGACTCCCAGCAGAAGGAGCGCCTGGCGGCCCTGGAGGCCAATCAGAAGCAGTCCTTTGCCAACTTTTCCAAGATCGAGGCGGAGATGGGGAAGGCCTTGCAGAGCATACAGGCCCAACAGAAGGCCTACTCCGGCATCGAATCGGAGCTGAGATCTCGCCAGGCCAGCTTGGATCAGCAGGTCTCGGGCAAGTTAGTGGCGCTGGACTCCCAGCAGAAGGAGCGCCTGGCGGCCCTGGAGGCCAATCAGAAGCAGTCCTTTGCCAACTTTTCCAAGATCGAGGCGGAGATGGGGAAGGCCTTGCAGAGCATACAGGCCCAACAGAAGGCCTACTCCGGCATCGAATCGGAGCTGAGATCTCGCCAGGCCAGCTTGGATCAGCAGGTCTCGGGCAAGTTAGTGGCGCTGGACTCCCAGCAGAAGGAGCGCCTGGCGGCCCTGGAGGCCAATCAGAAGGAAGTCTTCGCTTCCTTGGACAAGCAGATGAGTCAGGCCATCACGAAGGTTGAGGAGAGGATCGATCAAGAGACCAAAGATTATCTTCGGTCTCAGGGGAATCTCGGTTTGAAGATGGATGAGGTGGTGACGGATGCCCGCATCATCCAAGGCAAGATCGAAGAGAACAATCAGGCGGTTGCGGAAACGGGAGCCCGGATCGACGGGACAGTTCAGCAAATTGGCCGGTTGGATCAGCACATGGAGCAACTGGAGGCGAGCCTCAATTCTGCCAAGCAGACCCATATAAAGGCCTCCGAGACATCAAACGCGCTGGCGAAGCGCTTGGACGAGATGGATTCTTCATTGGCTGCCTCCCGAAGCGCGGGATCTCTCACGACAGATCAGATCTCCCAACTTGTGACTGCGATGAAGGCGGTCGAGACAGAGATCAATTCCCTGAAGAAGCAGCAGGCGGATTCGGCCAGGGAGATTGAAGGGATGAAGTTGTTGGTGAGGGAGGAAGCGGAAAAGAAAGTGGCAGCTGCTCCGGAAAAGGAGACCTCGGATCTGGAGACGGCTGAAGGCAGGCCATCCTCATCGGAGAGGCCATCGGCTGACCCAGCCGGAACGAAGCCCATCCCGCCTGGATTGAGCCCCGAGAAGATCTACCAAGTGGCCTATGGCGATTACACCAAGGGCAATTTCGATCTGGCCATTGAGGGTTTTGCTGCCTACCTCGCTTCTTTCCCCCAGGGGAGTCTGGCTGCCAATGCACAATACTGGCTGGGGGAGTGTTACTACAGCCGGAGGGAGTTTGCGAGGGCAGTCGACGAATTCGATAAGGTAATCAAGAACCATCCCAAGAGCGCCCAAGCCCCGAGTGCCCTGCTGAAAAAGGGTTACAGTCATCTGGAGTTACTGGACAAAAATAAGGGCCGGCAAACTCTGGACCTTCTGATTAAGAGATATCCTCAAAGTCGGGAGGCCGCCTTGGCCAAGGAAAGGCTCAGGCAGATCAAATAGGGTTCAAGGGATTGTGATGGAAGTGCTAAAGGAGAGCAAGTCCCACTTGCTGATCCGCATGGCTGAGCGATGCCCCTTTTCAGGGTTTGGATGGAGTCTGCGGAGCCTGGAAAGGGGGAGGGCTTTGGGAATGGGCTTCGCTCTCTTTGCCTTCCTGGATCGGTGAGGGATGTTCCCCCTCTTTTGTTGATCCCTGCCCCTCGGGGGAGTGGGTCGGCTCATCACTCTCAGGGGATAACCCATTGCTTCCCGGTGGAGCGAAATCTTCGATGGGCGATCCCGCGATGGCCTTCCGCATGAAATTGATCCAAACAGGAAGCGCCAGGTTTGCGGAACTGACGCGAGGCCCTAAGGAACGCGGAGTATCATAGCCGATCCAGATGCCAGCCACAAGGGAGGGGGAAAACCCGATAAACCAGGCATCGGTGGAGTCCTGGGTGGTTCCCGTCTTTCCGGCTAAGGGCCTTTCGATGACTCGTGCCCTCACGGCCGTACCGCGTTCTATCACCCCTTTCATTACGTCAACCGTCGTGTAGGCGGTTTCCTCTCTCATAACCTGTTGACTTTCCGGATAATGTTCCTCCAAAGTCTTTCCATCCTTGTCAGTAACCTTCCGAATCCCAAAGGGATCGAGCCTCAATCCTCGATTGGCTAAGACCCCGTAAGCGGAGACCATCTCAATTAATGAGACCTCGGATACTCCTAAGGCCAAGGCGTACTCGCGCCGGAGTTCGCTCCTAATTCCCATCTGGTGGGCGATTTCAATCACCCGATCCACGCCCACCCTCTCGATGAGCCTTACGGTGGCCACGTTTATAGAGTTTTCCAACGCCTCTCTCAGAGTGATGGGACCACGGTATTTCCCATCGTAGTTTTGGGGACTCCAATCGGTGAGTCCCCCGTTGATGTAAGTGTGGTAGGTCACGGGGGAGTCATCGATCGAATTAGCAGGGGTAAGGCCGATATCGAAGGCAGCTGCGTAGATGAAAGGCTTGAAGGCAGAACCAGGTTGTCTCTTTGCCTGGAGGGCTCGGTTGAAGTGGCTACGGGAGAAATCGTAGCCCCCGATCATTGCCTTGATGGCGCCCGTCCGAGGATCAAGGGCAAGAAAGGCCGTCTCGATCTCCGGATCTTGCTCCAAGCTCAGGGTGAGGGCCTTTTCTTGATCATCGATGGCAAGGACCGAAACCTTGATGACTTGCCCAGGCTCGAATTGTCCGTGGGGGTCCTTGATATTCGCCCAGGCCATCTTCTCGATAGGCACCTTTCCCCGATAATTTCCTACCACAACCTCTAGGCCAGAGGTACCAACCGCATGGACCATGGCCTGAAGGATGTCCCCGACTTGAGGGCGGGGAATGAGGAATCTTCCTTTCCGGGGATCCCTGAATTCGGGGGCCTGCGCCGTACGTTTTCCCCGATAGCCTCGGGCCTTGTCGATTTCCCTCAACCCCCGCAAAATTGCATCCTCAGCGGCCTTCTGGATCTCCAGATTCATTGTGGTATAGACGCGAAGTCCTCCATGGTATATGGCGTAAGTTCCATACTTTTCCTCCAAGTACCGACGCACATGCTCTATAAAATAGGGAGCGAAGGCACGAAACCGGGAGAAGTGTTTCTCGTCAAAGGGTTCCTGGGTCGCCTTGATGGCTTCTTCCTTGGCAATGAAATTTGCCTCCATCATCCGAGTCAGAACATGGGCCCTCCTCCTGAAGGCCCGTTCCTTGTCCATAATGGGCGAATAGTAGTTGGGCGCGCGCGGCAGGCCAGCTATCATTGCACATTCTGCCAGGTTGAGTTTTGTTACAGTCTTGCGAAAATAGGTCTGCGCTGCTGCTTCCACCCCGTACGCCCCATGACCGAAGTAGATTTGATTGCAGTAGAGCTCCAGGATCTTGTCCTTAGAGAATCTCTTCTCGATCTCGATGGCCAAGAGGGCCTCCTTGATCTTTCGCGACGCGCTCTTTTCGGGAGTCAGAAAGAAGACCTTGGCCAATTGCTGGGTTATGGAACTGCCTCCTTCCACCACTCCCCCTGCTCGGAGATTAGCCAGAAATGCCCTGCCAATCCCTCGGAAATTGATTCCATGATGCTTGTAGAACTGGGCATCCTCCACCGCGACGATACCATTGATCAGATCCCGGGGGATCTTTTCCAGGGGCATGGGAATACGCTTCTCTTCGTAGAATGAGGCGAAGGCTTCGTCTCGGTCAGAGTACACGGTGGTGATGAGGTTGCTCCGGTAATCCTCCAGCGACTTCAGATTGGGAAGATCCCGCATGTAGGCAAAGAAAAAACCTCCGGATACCCCTATCCCCAAGGTGAGGAGAATAGCAAGGGCCCAGAACGAGATGATAATCAACTGGTGCTTCCAATTGGCCCTGGTTTTCATTTCATGAAGACAACCCTGGATACCCCGCGCGGCAGCACGGGGAGGAAAGGGTTACCGCTTGCTGTAAGGGGTTTGCAGTTAGGTCCCGATCTTAATGGTCGTTAATGCCCCGTGCGGAAGCACGGGGTTCTTTACTTGCCCGAAACCGAAGCACATTCAATTAGGTTCTGAATCCCAAACACAATTTGGCTAAAATCTATGCCCTGTGCGGAAGCACGGGGAATCTTGTGGTGGGGGGGGGGTAAAGGGGGATAACACTCCCTGCCAAGGGCAGGGTCCGATCCCCTGCTCTTGGAGACCGGGGCCCCCACAAAATCAAGGATGTTGTGGGGCAGCTTACTGTACACTATATGTGGAACGGTCCGATTTGTAAAGGGGGGGGGGGAGGCTAAACATAAACCATCCCTGCATGCCTGTCGCAGGGATCCCCGCCAGGCTTAGGCCCAATGCGGCTTAAGGACCTGGTTCCCCCTGGGCTTTTGACCGCGGAAAGTTATTGCGCAAGCTCTCCGATTATGTTAATAGAGGGACCCATGTTCGATGAAATCCTTCCAGTCCGCACGCCCACCGATAGGATTCTCCTTTCGGGTTTCTCCGAGGGGTGATGGCTTATATTGAGGAATCTTGAAAGATAATGGATGCACAGGATCAGCTTGAAATCATTCGGGACAAGACTGCAGAGATCATAACCGAAGAGGAGCTGCTGAAGAAGCTCGCTCGATCTATCCGAACTCACGTTCCACTGAATATTAAACTCGGATTAGATCCGACCGCACCGGATCTCCATCTAGGCCATGCGGTGGTCATACACAAGCTCAGGCAGTTCCAGGAATTGGGCCACAAGGTGATCTTTCTCATCGGCGATTTTACGGGCATGATTGGCGACCCTTCCGGGAAATCAGAGACGCGCAGGCCTCTGACGGCAGAGCAGGTCAAGGAGAACGCCGAGACCTATCGACGTCAGATCTTCAAGATGTTGGATCCTGAGAGGACGGTGATTGATTTCAACAGCCGGTGGATGAGTCAGGTGAGCGCCCAGGGTTTGATTGAAATCGCTGCCAAATACACGGTAGCCAGGATGCTGGAGAGGGATGACTTCAGTAAGCGATATGACGAAGGGAGACCGATCAGCATCCGTGAGTTCCTCTATCCACTGATTCAAGGATATGATTCTGTCATGTTACGTGCGGATGTGGAGCTGGGTGGGACGGATCAAAAATTTAACCTTTTGGTTGGCAGGGAATTGCAGAGAGACTACAGGCAGGAACCCCAGGTGATCCTGACCATGCCAATCCTGGAGGGGACGGACGGAGTGCAAAAAATGAGTAAGAGTTTGGGGAATTACGTGGGGATTGATGACCCCCCCAGAGAGATGTTGGGCAAGATCATGTCCATTCCAGATTCCCTGGTATCTCGCTTTTTCGAGCTGGCCACTTCCTGCCCGGCTGAAGAGATAGAAATGATGAGGGCGAAGGTCAAGGAAGGGGGTCTCAATCCCCGAGAGGCGAAGATGCAGCTTGCGAAGGAATTGGTCAAGACCTATCATTCTGATGAGGATGCGGAGCAGGCAGCATCCGAGTTTGATCGTGTCTTTCGGGAAAAGGGCGTTCCAGACGAGATAAGGGAGGTCGTCCCGGATAGGGAGTCTCTCCAAGAGGGAAGGATTTGGCTGGTGCATCTCTTGATCCGCTGTTCGGCAGCGGGGACACACTCAGAGGCGCGGCGACTGATTGAGCAGGGTGCGGTAGATTTGGATGGAGTTACGATCAGGGAGGTCGGCTATCGACTGCTTGTGGACCGGCCGCATATGCTTAAGGTGGGAAAGAGGAACTGGTTCAAGATTGCGCCGGGGTAGATAATCCGGCAGGGGGATCAAGAAATTCGAAAGGAATTGAAAAAAGATGTTGACAAGGATGGGGCGGTATTGTTATATAAGAGGTCCCGATTGCGAGACATGGGTCTTGACAACAGGGGGAACGAGTTCTAAATTGTAGTTGAAGGTCCGGGTGACGGAACATCCGGTTAAGCTCTTTGAAAAGTTAGCGCTATGAGTTCGTGGGCGAATAGGATGAACCAACCCCAACCTTTGGGTTAAGAGGTTATTTAAATTGGAGAGTTTGATCCTGGCTCAGAACGAACGCTGGCGGCGTGCCTAACACATGCAAGTCGAACGAGAAAGTCCCCGCAAGGGGATGAGTAAAGTGGCGAACGGGTGAGTAACACGTAGGTAATCTGCCCTCCAGCCCGGAATAACCCTGCGAAAGCGGGGCTAATACCGGATGAAATCCTCAGGGCGCATGTCCGGAGGATCGAAGGTGGCCTCTGATTCAAGCTGCCGCTGAAGGATGAGCCTGCGTCTGATTAGCTTGTTGGTGGGGTAATGGCCTACCAAGGCGACGATCAGTAGCCGACCTGAGAGGGTGATCGGCCACACTGGGACTGAGACACGGCCCAGACTCCTACGGGAGGCAGCAGTGGGGAATATTGCGCAATGGGCGAAAGCCTGACGCAGCAACGCCGCGTGGGTGATGAAGGCCTTCGGGTTGTAAAGCCCTGTCGGGTGGAACGAATAATACCCCGAGCGAATAACTCGGGGGAATGACGGTACCACCAAAGGAAGCCCCGGCTAACTACGTGCCAGCAGCCGCGGTAATACGTAGGGGGCGAGCGTTGTTCGGAATTACTGGGCGTAAAGAGCGCGTAGGCGGTCAGATAAGTCGGAGCGTGAAATCCCTCGGCTCAACTGAGGTTATGCGCTTGAAACTGTCTGACTTGAGTTTAGGAGAGGAGAGTGGAATTCCCAGTGTAGCGGTGAAATGCGTAGATATTGGGAGGAACACCGGTGGCGAAGGCGGCTCTCTGGACTAATACTGACGCTGAGGCGCGAAAGCTAGGGGAGCAAACGGGATTAGATACCCCGGTAGTCCTAGCCGTAAACGATGGGCACTAGGTGTGGGAGGTATCGACCCCTTCCGTGCCGCAGCTAACGCATTAAGTGCCCCGCCTGGGGAGTACGGTCGCAAGGCTGAAACTCAAAGGAATTGACGGGGGCCCGCACAAGCGGTGGAGCATGTGGTTTAATTCGACGCAACGCGAAGAACCTTACCAGGGCTTGACATCCCGCGAATCCCGGTGAAAGCCGGGGGTGCCCGCAAGGGAGCGCGGAGACAGGTGGTGCATGGCTGTCGTCAGCTCGTGTCGTGAGATGTTGGGTTAAGTCCCGCAACGAGCGCAACCCTCACCCTTTGTTGCCATCAGGTAATGCTGGGCACTCTAAGGGAACTGCCCCGGTTAACGGGGAGGAAGGTGGGGATGACGTCAAGTCATCATGCCCCTTACGCTCTGGGCTACACACGTGCTACAATGGCCAATACAAAGGGCTGCGATCCCGCGAGGGGGAGCCAATCCCAAAAAGTTGGTCTCAGTTCAGATTGTAGGCTGAAACCCGCCTGCATGAAGGAGGAATCGCTAGTAATCGTGGATCAGCACGCCACGGTGAATACGTTCCCGGGCCTTGTACACACCGCCCGTCACACCACGAAAGTCTGTTGTACTCGAAGTCGTTGAGCTAACCCGCAAGGGAGGCAGACGCCGAAGGTATGACAGGCGATTGGGGTGAAGTCGTAACAAGGTAGCCGTATCGGAAGGTGCGGCTGGATCACCTCCTTTCTAAGGAGCTCCGAGGACCTCCTGGACAGTGGACAGTAAGGAGGGTTCTCAAGAGCAGGTCGATTTACCCCGAACTGATAGCGCTATTTTTTTCGCCCCAAGCAGGAGGGGCCTTTAGCTCAGCCGGTTAGAGCGCACGCTTGATAAGCGTGAGGTCCTTGGTTCGATCCCAAGAAGGCCCACCAAATCATGTAAGGGCGATTTGCAGAACAGGCGGAAGGTAGAGGAAGTCAGTCGGAAACCGTGACTGCTTTCCTCTCCACTTCAATGGGGATGTAGCTCAACCGGGAGAGCACCTGCCTTGCAAGCAGGAGGCCAGCGGTTCGAGTCCGCTCATCTCCACCAATATGATCCCGCCTGTCATGTGAAGTAAGCTCGAAAGAGCGATGTTCTTTGACAATTGATTTAGGGTAACGACTAAAATTTCGGTGGCCAAGCTTCTAAGGGTGTACGGTGGATGCCTTGGCATCAGCAGGCGATGAAGGGCGTGGCAAGCTGCGATAAGCCTCGGGGAGTCGTAAACAGACTTTGATCCGGGGATTCCCGAATGGGGCAACCCGCTCCGAGTTATGTCGGAGCATCTCCGGGTGAATATATAGCCCGGATGAGGCGAACTGAGGGAACTGAAACATCTAAGTACCTCAAGGAAAAGAAAGTAACCACGATTCCCTAAGTAGTGGCGAACGAAAGGGGAACAGCCCAAACCGAGGGTGCGTGATAGCCCGTTTGCGTTGTACTCTCGGGGTTGAAGGGTCTGGTTAGGGCCTGGAACGGCGGGCCCGGAGAGTTAAAAAATCACTTCTTAGTTGAATAGTCCTGGAAAGGCTAACCACAGATGGTGAAAGTCCAGTAGGCGAAAAGAAGTGGTCTCTCTGAACCAGATACCTAAGTACCATGGGACTCGAGAAATCCTGTGGGAAGCTGGGGAGACCATTCTCCAAGGCTAAATACTCGCTGATGACCGATAGTGGACCAGTACCGTGAGGGAAAGGTGAAAAGAACCCCTGTTAGGGGAGTGAAATAGTACCTGAAACCGCATACCTACAAGCAGTGGGAGTTCTATGGTTTCTGGCTTGCTAGAAACCAGAATGACCGCGTGCCTTTTGTATAATGAGCCGGCGAGTTACTTTATGCAGCAAGGTTAATTCCGTATGGATGGAGCCGTAGCGAAAGCGAGTCTGAATAGGGCGTCGAGTTGCATGAAGTAGACCCGAAGCCGGGTGAGCTACCCATGGCCAGAGTGAAGTACCGGTAACGCGGTATGGAGGCTCGAACTCATCAAGGTTGAAAACTTGTGGGATGAGCTGTGGGTAGGAGTGAAAGGCCAATCAAACCCGGAGATAGCTGGTTCTCCCCGAAATAGTTTTAGGACTAGCCTTGCAAAGTAAGTAGCGGTGGTAGAGCACTGGATGGGTTAGGGTCCTACCCAGGATACCGCCCCCAACCAAACTCCGAATGCCGCTAACTGTTATTGCAGGAGTCAGTCTGTGGGGGCTAAGCTCCATAGACGAGAGGGAAACAACCCAGACCGCCAGCTAAGGTCCCTAAATATAGGCTAAGTGGTAAAGGTTGTGAGGTCGCTCAGACAACCAGGAGGTTGGCTTAGAGGCAGCCATCCTTTAAAGAGTGCGTAACAGCTCACTGGTCAAGCGGTCTTGCGCTGATAATATAGCGGGGCTCAAGCCTATTACCGAAGCTGCGGGCCTTGAGTAATCAGGGCGGTAGGGGAGCATTCTGCAGCCAGTAAAGCTGGATCGTAAGGACCAGTGGAGGCTGCAGAAGAGATTATGCCGGCCTAAGTAGCGATAATTTCGGTGAAAAACCGAAACGCCGAAAGTCTAAGGTTTCCTGAGGAAGGCTAATCCGCTCAGGGTCAGTCGGTACCTAAGCCGAGGCCGAAAGGCGTAGGCGATGGATAACAGGCGAACATTCCTGTACCACCTTGTGGCGTTTGAGCAATGGGGGGACGTAGGAGGATAGGCCATCCCGCGGTTGGAAGTGCGGGTCTAAGCCCGTAGAAGGATCACTTAGGCAAATCCGGGTGATCGTCAACTTCGAGAGGCGATGGGGAGTCCGCAAGGACACAAACTGGCTGATTCCACGCTGCCAAGAAAATCCTCTAGCGAGCCATCAAGGTGACCGTACCGCAAACCGACACAGGTAGATGAGGAGAGCATCCTAAGGCGCTCGAGAGAACACTCGTTAAGGAACTCGGCAAAATGACCCCGTAACTTCGGGAGAAGGGGTACCAGGCCCTGGTGAGTGGACTTGCTCCACAGAGCCAGGGAAGGTCGCAGAGAATCAGCCCAGGCGACTGTTTACTAAAAACACAGGTCTCTGCAAAGTCGTAAGACGATGTATAGGGACTGACGCCTGCCCGGTGCTGGAAGGTTAACAGGAGGGGTTAGCTCCGAGCAATCGGGGCGAAGCCCTGAATCGAAGCCCCAGTAAACGGCGGCCGTAACTATAACGGTCCTAAGGTAGCGAAATTCCTTGTCGGGTAAGTTCCGACCTGCACGAATGGCGTAACGATCTGGGCGCTGTCTCAACGAGTGACTCGGTGAAATTGTAGTACCGGTGAAGATGCCGGTTACCCACGGCTAGACGGAAAGACCCCGTGAACCTTTACTGTAGCTTGACATTGAATTTTGGTGCTGTATGTGCAGGATAGGTGGGAGGCTGTGAAGCTCGATCGTCAGGTCGGGTGGAGCCAACCTTGAGATACCACCCTTATAGTGCTGGAGTTCTAACCCGGGCCTCTGAATCGAGGTCGGGGACCATGTCAGGTGGGCAGTTTGACTGGGGCGGTCGCCTCCTAAAAAGTAACGGAGGCGCCCAAAGGTTCCCTCAGCACGGTCGGCAATCGTGCGTCGAGTGTAAAGGCATAAGGGAGCTTGACTGCAAGACCCACAAGTCAAGCAGGTGCGAAAGCAGGGCTTAGTGATCCGGCGGTTCCAGATGGAAGGGCCGTCGCTCAACGGATAAAAGGTACTCCGGGGATAACAGGCTTATCTCCCCCAAGAGTCCACATCGACGGGGAGGTTTGGCACCTCGATGTCGGCTCATCGCATCCTGGGGCTGAAGCAGGTCCCAAGGGTTGGGCTGTTCGCCCATTAAAGCGGTACGCGAGCTGGGTTTAGAACGTCGTGAGACAGTTCGGTCCCTATCTGCCGTGGGCGCAGGATATTTGAGAGGATCTGTCCCTAGTACGAGAGGACCGGGATGGACGAACCTCTAGTGTACCAGTTGTCTCGCCAGGGGCATTGCTGGGTAGCTATGTTCGGAAGGGATAAACGCTGAATGCATCTAAGCGTGAAACCCACCTCAAGATGAGATATCCCTCCCGATGGAGACATCGGGACTCAAGACTCCTTGAAGATAACGAGGTTGATAGGCCAGGGGTGCAAGCGCAGGAATGCGTTTAGCTTACTGGTACTAATCAGTCGTGCGACTTGGCCACCGATTTTTTTATTACCGATGAAACCCCTATGAAGAAAAGCCAGGCAAGCCATGAGTGGATTTGGGCGATATTAGCGTTCACCCTGGTTGCATGCTGGGTGATTGCTATCATTGACGTCTCCCGCGGGTCAATTGGCCATGCGGATTCGGTCAAAAAAAAGGGGAAAGTCAATATCAACAAATGCTCAAATAGGGAACTGAGAAAGAATGTTCCCGGGATGACTTCCGACAAAGCCCAGAGGATCATTAAAGGAAGGCCGTACAGCAAGATCTATGACCTGGTGACAAAGGGGGTTTTGACCAAGAAGGAGTTGAGTCGGATCCGAGAGTATATTACGGCCAAGGATCCATGGAGTGAATTACAGTTGAATTAGATACCGCCTCAGTGATCATAGCGAAGGGGAAACACCCGATCCCATCCCGAACTCGGAAGTTAAGCCCTTCAGCGCCGATGGTACTGCCTGAGCAATCGGGTGGGAGAGTAGGACATTGCTGGGGTTTTGATTGCGAAAAGCCTGCGTATGAGTGCGCAGGCTTTTCGCATTTTCGCATCTGGAAAGAAGCATCTCTGCGATTCGAGGAAAAATCGACCGGGGAATGGAATCGAGGCTAATCCTCGCCGTTTTGAGAAATGGAGCCGCTCTTCAGTTGAAGATGGAATCGAGCCCTGGCTTGGGAAAAAAAGGTGAGGACTGCAGGCCCCCGATAGTCGGGATAGCTCCGGTCCAGAGGTTGGAGCCGACCTGAATGATAGAGAAGATGCAGATCTGCATAGATTCCGTCCCCGAAGGATAGTCGGTGCGCCCGATCTTTGGTGGTTGTTAATACCAGTTGGCGCAATGTGAAATAGCCGGGGCCAAGGCTTGTGGTTCGGCGGGGGCAAACGTCATCGCCAGTTGAGAAGGAACGCTCCAGTTCAATGGTGACCCTCTTTGTGGTGGTGAGATCCTCCCTCCGAATCAAATCCTCGAAGGCGATGAATTTCCTCCATAAGGGGCTTCCCACTTCACGATCATAGTATTGAGTGAAGGTAAAGGGGAGAAGAGGGCTTTGAGAGTCGACAGGACGGAAGCGCAACGCGAGGGTTTCTTCAATTTCCCTGAGCGGAAAGCTCTGCCTGAATATCATCCCGATGAAGGGTTTTGCCAGCGAAGGCGAACGCCCAAGGCCCATGCCATGCCTGTCAGCCTTGAAATGATAGAGGGATTGCTCGGTAAAGTCAATGTAGGTGCCCGGTCTAACGCTTGGCAGGCTGTCTCTTTGGGTCAAGTGAGGTTACGATTCATAAAGGTGTTGCCGGGGGGGGCACCCTCCGCTCACAGGCGCATCGGGTGTCGTCTTGGACTGACTCGAAGTAACTCCCAGTTGGGGGCCTTTGAATCAGCACTAGACGGCTATGGCTAAATTCGATTTGAGAAAGCCAGGGTGGCGATTGAGCATGCAGGTTTATCTTGACAAGTCCGAGGGACTATGTATGATACTCCGCACCCAAACCTCGGGAAGGACCTGTCTGCATGCAAGGCACCTCTCCATTCAATTGAGTGCAGCTTTTATGATAACACGTAAGGCTCTTTCATCCTGGCGGATGGTTCGTTGCGAAGGGTGCCCTCATCAAGCCTTTTCGTGAGAATTCCTAAATGCGATACCGATCCCTGAATGCAGTTCTAATCCTTCATTTCATCTTACTCTTCGCCTCCCTTTCCTCTGCCGCCCAAACCCTCGAGTTCATAATGGGCGGGGAAAGGATATTGATTCCTCTGACGAGCATAGAGGGCCATCAGTATCTTCGTTTGGATCAGGTTTGCAGGATTCTTCAATTGAAATGCCAGAACATTTCCGAGAGGAGACTTCAAATCTTTCTTCCTAAAAGCTCCTGCATACTGAAGCAGAGGAACCTAGTCCTTACCCTTGGAGAAGAAAGCGTAGCCCTTTCTGCGCCGCCACTCACATTGAAGTCGGAGTGGGTGGTTCCTGTGGATCTCTTTTCCATTCTACTCAATGAGCTGTATGGTGACAATGTCGCGTGGGATAAAAATGGCAGTCGAATTAGAGTACGCACCAGCACCCAATCTGTTTTGCTATTGCGCCACCACTCTTACCCGGATCATACCCGGATAGTGGTAGAGCTGGCGCAACCCCTGAATCATACCTGGAAGGAAGAGTCGGATCAGGTGATCCTCCGATTGGAAAGAGGAGTTCTGTCCCCGTCCCTCAAGGGACAAACGATAGGAGATGGTCTCATCAAGGATATTAGGGTCAAGCAGAACTCTGGTGGTAGCGAGATCGCACTCTCCGGGCTGGGCCCTCACCGCGAGGTAAAGGTCTTTGCCCTCAACAATCCTCACAGGATTGTCATCGACGTCTATCCGGATCAGATGGATCGTTCAGAACCCCAGGCACTTCGAAAAGAGAAGAAGGAAGTGTCCTTCGCATCCTTGCATTCACCCAAGATCCGATTGATCATTGACCCGGGCCATGGGGGCAAGGATTCGGGAGCGGTCGGCCCGATGGGCCTCAAAGAGAAAGGCGTGGTCCTCGATATCGGATTACGGCTCAAAGACATGGTGGAGCAGAGACTGGGGATGGAAGCAGTCATGACCCGAAATGAAGACACGTTCGTCCCCTTGAGGGATAGGGCTGTCGTTGCGAACAGCTCGAAAGGGGACTTCTTTATCAGCATCCATGCCAATGCCTCTCTGCGCGGAAAAGCTGAGGGATTCGAAACCTTCTTTCTCAGCCAGGAGGCCTCGGATAGCGAAGCACGAGAAGCTGCAATGCGTGAGAATAATGCGATCGATTTAGAGAAAGTCAGCCCTGAGGCCTCAGCCAATCTCAAAGCCACACTGTGGGATATGGCCCAGAATGAGTATATAACGGAATCGAGCCGCCTGGCAGAGATCATCCAAGGCGAATTGGACAAAACGCAACAAGTGGCTAATCGGGGCATCAAGACCGCTCCCTTCTATGTATTGATGGGTGTGGCCATGCCCGCCGTGTTGGTGGAAGTTGCCTTCATCAGTAATCCTGAGGGTGAACGGAGACTGAATGATGATGTCTATCGCCAGAGTATCTGTGAAGCGCTCCTTCGGGCTATCTCGGAATACAAGGGACATTTTGAAAAGAAGATGGGGATGGTAATAGACACCAGATCGAGTTGACGCATGGTGGGGCGGTTGCAGGGATCAAGGACTAAAATTTTCATTCTGTTGATATTGATCGGACTCTTTGTGGCAATCCTGGCTTACCAAATCTGGACGAGAAGGATAGGACCCGCTCCATCTATTCCCTCCCCATCCACCTCCCCTATGTCAGCCATGGAGCCCAAGAGATCGGTTCGCCTCTTCTTTTCCTCCCCGGACGAAGAGTCCTTGAGGGAGGAGATGCGGGAAATCAAAGTGGCGCGGTCGATGGAGGACGAAGCCACGACCACCCTGCAGGAGCTAATCAAAGGGCCGCGCTCCGAACTCGTTTCGACCATCCCGGCGGGCACCCAACTTCGCCAGCTGTATATCGATCGCCGGGGGACTGCCTATGCGGATTTCAGTCCTGAGCTTCGCGACAATCATCCGGGCGGCAGCAGGGCAGAGCTTCTAACGGTGTATTCCATTGTCGACACTTTGGCTTACAATTTTGAGCAGATCAAAAGAGTCAAAATCATGATCGGTGGCTCTGAGGCAGACACGCTCGCTGGTCACGTCGATCTGCGGAAACCATTACGGCCGAGGTTAGATTTCGATGCAAGAGGTTAACCGGCCTATTGGCATTTTTGATTCTGGGATTGGGGGCCTTACGGTGTTCAAGGAGGTCCGGAAAAGCCTTCCTTCGGAGGACCTTATCTATTTGGGCGATACCGCGAGGGTTCCCTACGGCACAAAATCGCCCGCTACAGTGACCCGTTACGCCTTGGAGAACTCAGCTTTCCTGATGGCACACCAGGTCAAAATGCTCGTTGTGGCATGCAATACCGCCTCTGCCTGCAGCCTGGATATCATTCAAAAGAGATTTCCCGTCCCTGCCATTGGGGTAGTGGATCCCGGGGCAAAGGCGGCGGTGGCGGCCTCGCAAGGGAGAATCGGGATCATCGGGACGGAAGGAACGATTCAGAGTGGAGCCTATACCAAAGCAATTCAGCGGTTGGCTCCTCATCTCACTGTCTTGAGCCAGTCTTGCAGCCTCTTCGTTCCCTTGGTGGAAGAAGGATGGGTGGATAACGAGGTTGTCCTAAAGGTGGCAGAGCATTACTTGGCGGATCTGAGGAGGAACGGGATAGATACGTTGGTTCTGGGTTGTACTCATTATCCTCTGCTCAAAGCTACCATACGGAAGGTCATGGGAGAAGAGGTCCGAATCATTGATTCGTCAGAGGCCGTCTTGCAAGAGATCGTATCTATTTTGGATGGGAGAGGTCTGCGGCGGACGGAGGGTCAGGGGCAGTCACATCTCTATGTCACGGATCTGCCTCAGCGATTTGAAAGGGTGGGGAGATTCTTTCTCGGAGAGGATCTGCCCCCGGTTTGTCAGGTGGATTTAATCTCAACCTAAACCAGGAAAGACGGGGTAGGCATCCATGCGTATAGATGGCAGGGCAGATCACCAGATGCGGCCAGTCAGGATTACGAGAGAGTATGTGAAATTCGCCGAAGGTTCAACCCTCATAGAGGTGGGTGACACGCGGATCGTTTGCACAGCCACCGTCGAGGAAAGGGTTCCACCGTTCCTCAAGGAAAGTGGTCAGGGCTGGGTTACGGCGGAGTACGGGATGCTTCCTCGCTCGACAAAAACTCGCACCCTCCGTGAGGCAGCACAGGGAAGGGTGGGGGGTCGCACCCATGAAATACAGAGGCTTGTGGGTCGCTCTCTGCGTGCCGTGACGGAACTGGAGGCTTTGGGAGAAAGGACGATCTGGATCGATTGTGATGTGATTCAAGCGGATGGGGGTACTCGCACCGCGGCTATCACCGGGGCCTTTGTGGCGCTCTCGGACGCCCTGAGCCATCTTCGGCGAAGTGGTGTCATCAAGAGAATGGCCCTAAAGGACTTCGTGGCGGCGATTTCCGTGGGCGTGGTCGAGGGGAAGGTGTTGCTTGATCTGTGCTATGCCGAGGATTGTATTGCCCAGGTTGACATGAACGTAGTAATGACTGGGCAGGGAAAATTCGTGGAGGTTCAGGGAACGGCTGAGGAGAATCCCTTCGATAAGGAATTGATGGACAAGATGCTCTTCGTGGCAGCATCAGGCATTCGTGAATTGGTTGCCCTCCAGCAGAAGACGCTGCTGGATGAGGTAGCACTTTAGCGCTCAAGAAATTGTGCCTTGACAAAAATTGGGGCGAAAAATATAATCGTTATTGCTACCGAGAATCAGGGTAAGCTGGGTGAGATTCAGGAGCTGCTTCAAGGAGAAGGGTACAGTCTGAAATCCCTCGCTGATTACCCGCAAATTCTTCCTATCGATGAAACTGGAGAAACCTTAGAAGATAATGCCCGGGAAAAGGCCGTGGAAGGCGCCAAAAAGACCGGGCATATCACGCTGGCTGATGATTCATCCCTGGAGATCGAGGCATTGGATGGAGAGCCCGGTGCCCACTCTAAGAGGTTTTTGGGGCCGGGAGCGGCTCAAGACGACCGCAACCAGAAGATCTTGGAATTGATGAAGGATTTTCGGGGCGAAAGAAGAAGGGCAAGGTTTCGGTGTGTGATTGCCATTGCTCAAGCGGATGAGACCGTCCATCTGGTCCAGGGAGAATGTCAAGGGTTCATTGCGGAGCACCCAAAGGGAAAGGGCGGGTTCGGCTATGATCCCATCTTTTACCTGCCCCGTTATGGGAAAACAATGGCCGAAATAGAGCCCGCCGTCAAGAACCGGATGAGCCATCGAGGACTTGCCATGGAGAAGGCGAAGGGAATTCTCCGGCAGATACTCAGGGGCAAGGAGAAGAGGTCGGGAGAAAAAGAGGGAAGGTCAGTCTAACTTCATACTATCGCGGGATTTCCGCACGGGGATCCCGGGTACTTAGAACCACCCACCGGTTGAGTGCAGATTTCGACCGGGGGGACGATCAGGCTGATTGCGGGGTGTAGCGCAGCCTGGAAGCGCACCTGCTTTGGGAGCAGGTGGCCGGAGGTTCAAATCCTCTCACCCCGACCACCTGAGATCAGGATTCCTCTTTTCTTCTTCTTGCGTCGCAGAACTGATGGATTTTGTGGATCCAAGCACCTAAGCGCCTGTAGCTCAGCCCGGATAGAGCAACGGCCTCCGGAGCCGTGTGTCGGAGGTTCAAATCCTCTCAGGCGCGCCATGAGATAGAGCTATCCAAGCTCGAGGTCATTTGATTCAGCCGGTCGGTTGCACCCCGCGCCCAGATTTCCTGTGGTGAGCGTAGCTCAATTGGTCAGAGCACTGGACTGTGGCTCCAGGGGTTGAGGGTTCGAGTCCCTCCGTTCACCCCACCTCAACACATAGCCTTCAGCCAATGGGAATCAAGTTTTTCCAAGAAGGGCTGACGGTTTTTTTGTGCGCCCATAGCTCAGTTGGACAGAGCGCCGGACTTCGAATCCGTAGGTCGCAGGTTCGAGCCCTGCTGGGCGCGCCAAGAGAAGCCAAGGAAAGAAGGGGTGGAATAGGCGTCGTTGGCTTGGGAAGGTTCGGCCAGTGACATCCGCTGTATGCATCTGCTGCTGATTGATTCCTGAAGAGGGAGCAGTTCGATGCGCCTGTAGCTCAGTGGACAGAGCAACTGCCTTCTAAGCAGTGGGTCGGGCGTTCGAGTCGCCCCAGGCGCGCCACTGCAGGGCAGAGGAATCCAATTGTCCCTAATAGTCCTCTTGGGCCGTTAGCTCAGCTAGGTAGAGCAGCTGACTCTTAATCAGCGGGTCAGAGGTTCGATTCCTCTACGGCCCACCAAAGAGATAGATGGGCTTTCCCCAAAGCAGACCAGGGAGGGCCAAGGAGATTCTGCGAGAGTGGCGGAACTGGCAGACGCGCTGGACTTAGGATCCAGTCCCATTTTTGGGATGGGGGTTCAAGTCCCCCCTCTCGCACCAAGGTGTGCTGGAATGAGAACGATTGATTGGGCATGCGCCTTGGGTCCTCCTCGGACCAGAGGCGGTTATGGAGGTATGGGGGCTGGCAGGTGGAAGGGGAATGAAGGTAAGCGTTGAAGAGCTAAGTCCGATAAGACGTGTCCTCTCGGTTGAGGTAGGCGCAGAACAGGTGCAGCCCAAGCTGGAAGAGGCCTATCGAGAGTGGGGACAGCAGGCTTCGATTCCCGGTTTCCGCAAAGGGAAGATACCCAGATCAGTTCTGCAACTCCATTTCGGTAAGCAAATTGAGGACAAAGTGATCAAAGAGGTGGTCTCAGAGGCTTATGGGGAGGCAATCAAAGGGGAGAACATCCGCGTCGCGGGCCTCCCGGAAGTGGATGAGGTCCGCCTGGAGCCCGATCAGACTCTTCACTTCCGCGCCACGGTAGAAACAAAACCTGACCTGCAGGTGAAGGATTATCTGGAGATTGAGGTCCTGCGGAGACCAGTCGAGGCAAAAGAAGAAGAGGTGGAGCAGGCGCTCAAGGCTCTCCAGGATAGGACCTCCCAGTTCGTCCCCATGGAAGGGTGGCCGGCGTTAGAAGGGGACTTGGTATACGTGGATATTCAAGGGTTGATCAACAAGAAGGCCATCAAGGAGCTAAGCCGAGACAATTATCCCGTCCTATTGGGTTCTCGCGTCCTATTGCCGGAACTAGAGATGGCATTGCTCAATATGCAGAAGGATGAATGGAAGGAGTTGGAGGTCGCTCTCCCCGTCAATTTTATCCAGAGGAATCTGGCTGGAAGGAGGGCGGTTTTTCGTTTGAGGGTCAATGAGATCAAAAAGAAGAAAGTCCCGGAGCTAAATGACGAGTTTCCGAAGGAGATAGGAGAAGAGGGGACTTTGGATGATCTCAGGGAGAAGATCAAGAAGGAGCTGCTGCGGGAAAAGGAAAGGGAACAAGACGATTCCCTGAAGGATGAGATCCTGGATAAAATCGCGGAGGCGAGTCCATGTGAGGTGCCCCCCTCCCTGATGGAGGAGGAGCTGAATCGGATGGTGGATAGGACCGTTCAGTCTCTTGCTGCCCGACAGGCGAGTCTCAAGGATCTTGATCTGGACGAGGAAAGCCTCCGCGAGAGGTTCCGGGAGCAGGCGCGGCAGAGGGTCAGGAACTCTTTGATCTTGGAAGCGATTGCCATGAAGGAGCAGGTGGAGCCGACCGAGGAAGAGATCCAAAAAGAGGTGGAAGAAATGGCCCTCCCATTGAAACAAAATCCCGAAACTCTCAGGCGATATTTGGAAAAAGATGGATTGGCTGAAGTCAAGCGAGTGTTGCGAGAAAGGAAGACCCTCGATTTTCTCTTTGAACACGCCCGAATCATCTCCGGCGATCGAATCGTTTTAGCGTAAGGCGGGCCACCAGTGAACTTAGTACCTATTGTGGTAGAACAGACCCCTAGGGGAGAGCGCGCATACGATATCTTCTCCCGCTTACTCAAGGATCGGATCATATTCATCGGCTCTCCCATCGATGACGTCGATGCGAATTTGGTCATTGCTCAACTTCTCTTCCTGGAAGCGGAAGATCCGGATAAGGATATCAACCTCTATATCAATTGTCCGGGAGGGGCGGTGACTTCTGGACTCGCCATCTATGACACGATTCAATTCGTAAAGCCACCCGTGTGTACGATTTGCATGGGGCAGGCAGCAAGTATGGGGGCTTTGCTGTTGGCGGCCGGAACGCCAGGAAAACGGTCTGCCCTTCCCCACGCCCGTATCATGATCCACCAGCCTTTGGGGGGCGTTCAGGGCCAGGCAACGGACATCGATATTCAGGCGCGGGAGATTCTGCGGATGCGGGAGGAAATCAATAACATCTTGGTGAAACATACCCATCAGCCCCTGGAAAAGATCGAGAGAGACACGGACCGGGACTTTTTCATGTCAGCGGAGCAAGCGAAGGCATACGGAATCATCGATGATGTCATCGAGCACCGGTAGGTACTACGGAGGTAAGGGTTGATGGCCAAGACGGGGAAACAGGAGGGGGGAGGCCTCCGCTGTTCATTCTGCGGGAAGGGGCAAGACGATGTGCGAAAGCTCATCGCGGGCCCTACTGTATATATCTGCGACGAATGCATTGAGCTGTGCAATGATATCATTGCGGAGGAGTGGGAGGAGAAGCGGGCAAAAATCGCCACGACCCTGCCGAAGCCAGTAGAGATCAAGAACATCCTCGATCAGTATGTAATCGGACAGGAAAGGGCGAAAAAGATCCTGTCAGTGGCTGTCCACAATCATTACAAGAGGATCGATTCCCATGCGGACTTTGACGAGGTGGAATTGGCGAAATCCAATATCCTGTTGGTGGGCCCGACCGGGTGCGGAAAGACCCTCCTCGCTGAGACCCTGGCTCGAATCCTGGATGTGCCTTTTACCATCGCCGATGCGACGACTTTGACCGAAGCGGGCTATGTGGGCGAGGATGTTGAGAATGTGATCCTTCGACTCCTCCAGGTTGCTGACTACGATGTAGAGAAGGCGGAACGGGGAATTGTTTATATAGATGAGATCGACAAGATCGCCCGCAAGTCCGAAAATCCCTCCATCACCCGGGATGTCTCCGGGGAAGGGGTTCAGCAAGCTCTCCTGAAGATTCTGGAGGGGACGATTGCCAATGTGCCTCCCCAAGGTGGGAGAAAACATCCCCAGCAAGAGTACGTTCAGGTCGATACCAAGAATATCCTCTTTGTCTGCGGAGGGGCCTTCGTGGGCTTGGAGAAGATCGTGGAGGAGAGGATCGGCAAAAAAGGGATGGGTTTCGGTGCTGCGATCCAAGGAAAAAGCGATAGGAGCATCGGCTCCATCCTATCTGAGATCCAACCCGATGACTTGATCAAGTTTGGTCTGATTCCCGAATTGGTTGGTCGCCTTCCAGTAGTTGCGCCCTTGCACGAATTGGATGAGAAGGCTTTGATGCGAATCTTGGTGGAGCCCAGGAATTCCCTGATCAAACAGTATCAGAAGTACTTTGAGCTGGAAAAAGTGAAGCTCACTTTCACCGATGATGCGATCATGGCGGTCGCTCGCTTAGCCGTGAAAAGGGAGACCGGGGCACGAGGCCTGCGCTCCATCCTTGAGGATCTCATGCTGGATCTGATGTATGACATCCCCTCCCAGTCGAACATCTCTGAAGTGATCATCAATCGGGAAGCGGTGATGGATCACAAGAGTCCCATTCTCCTCTATAAATCCAGGGCCGAATCGGCCTGATCGGCTTTAGACCTCCTCTCTGACCCGCCCTATGGCTCCTTCAGTTCCCATGTCATCAGCTTGCCTCCCGGGAGTTGGCTTGCTGATCCTGCCCGAGTTGCAATTCCTCGCAATGCCATCCACCGATCCTTGCTGGTAAGGATCAATTTCCGCCTTCCATCTTCTTTTCCACACAAGTAAGGCTCTATCTGGGCTTTTTTGACAGGGATCTCCAAATAGAACCTGAGCGGGGAGATTTTATCCGAGAGGCTATCACCGATATTTGCGTCGAAGAGGACCTCTTGGGTGCCGAGAAGCTTCACTTGGCGAGCTACTTCCGGATAGGGATCCGGATAATGATAGGTGCGGGATTTTGAGGCCAGATAAGAGCCGAGGAAGAAATAAAGCAATAGAAGCAGAATCCCTACCAGGGGGAAAAGATGGGGCTTCTCCCTTGATCCTCTGGCAAAAATGGCCAGGTAGATCAAAGAAAGGAGGAGGAGCGGGATGCAAATGTAGAACAGTTTGTGGGAGAGGGCAGTAGCGACGATCAGCGGAGGCAAGAGCAGGGAAAGGAATTGATAAGGATCTCTTGCTGGCTGTCTCATCGAAGCCTGCAGGCAGACCCAGAGGAAATATCCTTGGCCTAAGGCAAGGACTGGGAGGAGGGGAAATGGGTACCAGGACAGAAGGGTGCGGGAGATGAGGCCAAAGATGAGATAATAGGTCCCGGAAAAGAGAAGGAGGGGAAGGAGGAGGGAATTCGCTTGGGAGCGAAGAGCGTCTGATCCCTTGTGGCGAGAGAGTTGGAGCCATAGGAGGAGGAACAGCAGAAGCCCTATTAATCCAGCCAGGAGAGGGACAGAGTCCGTCTGCTGAAGCAAGACAGTGTGAAAACCCCGAGCCATGGTTTTGCGTGCTGTAATCGTGTGGGTTAGACGACGAAGCACATTGGCGTCCATATAGTGGTGAACGAAGGTCGAACCGTAGCGGCCAAACATGGTCAGAAACCACCAGATGCTGCTCGCAATCGTGGCGAGGATAATGGATAATGAACGGACAAGGGAACGATTGCCCATGCCTTTTCTCCAGGATGAGATCTCATAGATCAGGAGGGCGGGAAGGATTACTAGGCCCACCACTTGCTTGGTGAGGACCGCCAGACCGATTGCCAGACCGGTGCCGAGGGCGTACAGGATGGATTTCTTGGGAGGGCACCGGTGGGATTGATGGAAGAGAAGCAGGGCGCCCAGAAAGAGAAATGTGAGGAGGGGCTCCAGGATGGCGCGGCGGGAATAGTCCAGGAACCCGGGCATCAATAATAGGCCCAGGGCAGAAAAAAGGCCCAGCATGCGATCCTTAATTTGCTGACCAATGAAGAACAGCAGAAAGATACAGCCCATGCCGGCGAGGGCAAAAGGCAGCCGGAGGGCTAGAGGATTCATTCCGAGGAGGCGATAACTAAGGATGATCAGCCAAAAACCCAAAGGGGGCTTTCCCGATCCCCAGGCTACCTTACCGTCATGCATCGGGGCGATGAAGGAGCCAGTGAGATACATCTCCTTGGCCCGCAGGGCGTATAGAGACTCATCCCAGGGCTTCATCTCGATGTCCCCCAGCCGGTAGAATAGCAGGAGAGCAGATAGGATGGACAGCAGCAGGAAAATCAAAGGCAGGCCGAGGTTGCGTGAGCCGTTAGAAGGGGAAAACATAGCCTGTGGGAGTCAGGTTCGGGGTGAGAAGGGAAAGAGTGGTTGAATGCGCGCCCAGGCTTTTTCTAAGACATGGATACCTCCTGGTCCATAGAGGGCTACATCCTTAGGGCGGTTCAGCTTCCCATAGGCCCGCTCTTTCTGCCCGGAGGAGAGCAGACGTATCCCATTGTTGTCCGGGATAATCACTCGACTTATCTCCCCATCTCAAACGTAGATTTGTGGATCTGGCCCGCTGTGACACCTCTATGTCGCGAGGAGGGACAAAGTCTGATCCTTCGCGCCCTCCTCTCTCCATGGTGGCCAAGATCAACTCATAGGTAGAACTTAGGAACAGCCGTCCTCAAGAGACTTGAAAGCCTCAGGGATGTCTGGGATTATTTGCCAGCAAGGAAAGAATGTCAAGGCCTTTCATAACCCCCCCTTCCTCCCTGAATTGAAGGATTGCATCGCATCAAAGCCTGATTGACGCCGGCCTCCATATCTAAAGCAATCCGGAGTCGGAGAGAGACCTCCATCGATAGCGTAATGCCGAGAGCCTTGACGATTCCTAAAGCCTTGGCTGGCAATTCCCTTGACAGTCGCCGATTCCATCATATATTCTCTCGCGAAAATGAGATCTATCTTCTTCGGAGGAAGGTTCAGCCTGCTCGGACAGAGCCCTGTTTCGCCCTAAGTATGGATATCTGCTTGTTCTATTTCATCAACCAAGGCTGGCAGAATCGATTATTTGATTTCCTGATGCCCTTGCTATCTCAAGAATCCTATTTCCGGCTCCCCTTGGCCATCCTATGGATTTGCCTCGTCGTTTGGGGTGGCCGAAAAGAAAGGGTGGTAGCCCTGTCGGTCCTGCTCCTCCTAATATTCAGCGATCAACTCAGTACCCTTCTCAAATTCCTGTTCAAAAGACCCCGGCCCTGCCATACTCTGCCAGGTGTTCATCTCTTGCTAGGCTGCTCCCGATCCTACGCCTTCCCCTCAAACCACGCATCCAATGTCTTCGCCGTGGCGGCATACCTCGCCTACTTCTATCGGTGGCTGTTATGGCCGGCGATTTTCGTTTCCCTGATGGTAGGTCTCTCCAGGGTTTATGTGGGGGTTCATTACCCGTCTGATGTGGCTGGAGGATCAGTATTGGGGCTTGTCTGCGCCACCTTATTCGTGGGTCTTTACAAGGCGATCTGCCTCACATGGGATCGAGGAAGACCGGATAGACAGGACGAAGAATCTCACCCGGATCATGCCTAAGTATCATCTACGCAGTGGAAGGCTTTTTCAGTGGGCCTTGTGGGGATTGCTTCTCGCGCTAACCCTGGCACGCCTCTTCTACATCAAATGGGGGCCGCTGGACCTCTCCCCGGATGAGGCCCATTACTGGGAATGGTCCAGACACCTGGACATCTCCTATTACAGCAAGGGGCCCATGGTCGCCTTTTTCATCTTTCTTCTCACTTCGCTGGGAGAGGAGTCGGTTTTCTTTATTCGACTGGGGGCAGTGCTGATTTCCGGGGTCCTGAGTCTTGTCCTGTATGCTTTAGCAAAGGATATGTTTCGAAGTGAGCGGGTTGGATTCTTAGCGGCCTTTCTTCCCCAGCTTACCCTTCTCTTCTCTGCTGGCTCGATCCTGATGACGATTGACGCCCCCTTCATGCTTTTCTGGGGGCTCACCCTCTCCTGTCTATATCGGGCCCTCAAATTCAATCGTCTTTATTGGTACCCGGCCGGCATCTTCTTTGGCCTGGGTTTTCTCTCCAAATACAGCATGATTATCCTGCTACCCCTTGCCTATGTCATTCTCCGCTGGCACCCCCGGTATCGCTTTTGGCTTAAACGAAAGGAGCCTTTCATCGCCCTCCTTCTGGGAGGGCTCTTGTGCTATCCCATCTTCCTCTGGAATGCGCGACACCAATGGATATCTCTCCGACATCTTTTGGGCCAGGCTCACGGGGCACATGGATTCAGCATTTCCCTCCATGGTCTAGTCGAATTCTTGGGGTCCCAGATTGCCGTGATTTCACCGCTTCTTTTCGCCGCTTTGGTGTTTTCTATCTGTCGAAGCACTCGCCTGGGACTCTTCGAGCATAAAGAGGAACACCTTATCTTGTCCTTGACCTCCCTCCCGATTTTGATCCTATTTCTCCTGTTTAGCCTTCAGACGAAGGTGCAAGCGAACTGGGCCGCCCCGGCCTACTTCTCGGGGTTCATTTGCACCGCTGCCATCTTTGATGGGCAGTATCAAGCATCAAAAGCCAAAAGGAAAGAAGGAACCTTGAAAGCGGGTGTCGCTATCGCCCTCTTGCTGGCAGCAATCCCTACTGCCTTTGCCTATGATACGAGATTTCTATATCGAATAGGGTTTCCTTCCCGTTGGGATTCGACCGTAAGGCTGCAGGGGTGGGCGGACCTGGGAAGACGGGTGAGTGGGGTGTGGGAGGAGATGGAGAGCACCAATAAGACCTTCCTCTTTTCGGATCGCTACCAGATTTCCAGCGAACTGGCCTTCTACGTTCGTGGGAAACCGACCACCTACTGCGTCAATCTAGGCCGGAGGATGAATCAATATGACCTGTGGGAAGATTTTCTCTCCCTTCGGGGGCAGGATGCCCTCTACGTGAAACAGGGAGATCGGGAAGCGGCACCCGAGGTGAGGAGGGCCTTTCAAAGTGTGCGGAAGGATCCCCTGTTTGTTGTCGATCGGGCGGGGAAAAGGATCCGCACCTTCTCGATCTTTCGTTGCTACGGGTATCGGGGGATCAAGATCGAGCGGCCCAAGGGGACCTATTGAGAATCGATCAGGGGACGAAGATGAATGATTCGAACGAGATCAAGGTATCGGTGGTGATTCCACTCTTTAACGAAGAAGAGAGTGCATCGCTCCTTTATTCTGAGCTTAGGAAGGCTCTGGATCCCCTCGCACAAAAGTATGAAATCATCTTTGTGGACGATGGCAGCCGGGATCGGACCCTTTCCCTATTAGAGGATTTACAAAGGGATGATGATCGTGTCACCGTGATATCCCTGAGAAGGAATTTCGGTCAGACTGCCGCTCTGTCGGCGGGCTTCGATCAAGCCCGGGGGGAAGTGATCGTGACCATGGATGGGGATCTGCAGAATGATCCCGCTGATATCCCCCTGATCTTGAGCAAGACCGGGGAGTACGACGTGGTCAGCGGATGGCGAATCAATCGCCAGGACCCTTTTTTTTCCCGGAGGCTCCCCTCGATGGTGGCCAACTGGATCATCTCCAAGGTTACCGGCGTCCACCTCCACGATTATGGCTGCACGCTCAAGGCGTATCGTCGGGAGGTAGTTCAGGGGATCCGGCTTTATGGTGAGATGCACCGATTCATACCCGCAATTGCCAGTTGGATGGGCACATCGATGATTGAAATGCCCACCCATCATCGGCCTCGCCGATTCGGGCGCTCCAAGTACGGAATATCGCGGATCATCCGGGTCATTCTCGATCTGGTGGCGGTCAAGTTCTTGATTAGCTTCTCCACCAAACCCATCCAATTCTTCGGGGGGTTAGGGTTCATTTCCATCCTGGGAGGCGTAGCAGTCTCCCTCTATTTGAGTTTCATCAAACTATTCCTGGGGCAGGAGATTGGAAGACGACCTCTACTCCTCTTGGGAGTCCTCCTTATGATTTTGGGCGTTCAGCTGTTGGCGATGGGCCTATTGGGGGAGGTGATGGTCCGCGTTTACCATGAATCTCAGGCTAAGCCAATCTATGTCATTCGCAAGATCCTGAGGGGCCAACCCAGCAGAACAGAGGGACCCGAGATATAAAAATCCAGAGAAGAATAGAGAAATAGGAAGGAGCCACCATGATGCAGCCAAAATTCAAGATTGTCTTATTGGACAAGGGCTATTTTCCCTCCATCCAGGTCATGCAGGAGGCAGTGGCTGGGGTGGGGGCAGAGGTCACCGAAGTGCAAGTCAAGACAGAGGAGGATATAATTGCTGCCGCGCAGGACGCAGACGTGGTTTTGCATATCCTGCCCAAAGTGCAGAGGAGGGCGATTGAGTCCTTTAAACGCTGCAAACTGATCCTGCGCATGGGCATAGGCTATGATGAGGTTGATGTAGAGGCAGCTACTGCCAAAGGGATCATGGTGTGTAACGTAGCGGACTATTGTCATGAGGAAGTATCCGATCACGCCCTGACCCTCCTTCTGAACGTCTGCCGGAAGATCGATATATTTGACGAGAATATCCGTCAGGGCAAATGGGGATGGAGATATGTCAGGCCCATGTATGAGGTGAGGGGGAAAACCCTGGGCTTGATAGCCTTTGGCAAGATCGCTCGCTGCCTGACGCCAAAAGCCCAAGCCCTGGGGCTCAGGGTCATCTCTTACGATCCTTATCTCTTCGATGACATCTTCCTCAAATGGGGGGTAGAAAGGCGGCTGGACCTGGATGTCCTTCTTTCTGAATCCGACTTCGTCTCGGTGCATGCTCCCTTCAATCAGGAAACCAAAGGCATGATCGGCGAGTCGGAATTTCGGGCCATGAAGCGCACCGCTATCTTTGTCAATACCTCAAGGGGACTCATGGTGAACGAGGAGGCACTCATCAAGGCCCTCCAGGAAGGATGGATTGCGGGAGCCGGTCTCGATGTAATGGTGGAGGAGCCGCTGCCCCCGAGCAGTCCGATCCTGCAAGCCCCCAATCTGATTGTGACTCCCCATGCCGCCTGGTATACGGAGAAATCCGTGGAGACCTTGATTCATAATGCCATGGCGGATGTCGTTCGGGTCCTGCAGGGGAAAAGGCCCAAGAACTTGGTGAATCCTCGAGTTTTGTGGAAATAGCCAGAACAGATAAGGATTGGCGAGTCATGAAATCACCAACCAATAAGGCTCTCATTATCGCCGATGATCTGACCGGAGCGAACGACACCGGAATCCAGTTTCGTCAGCACGGGTTTGACACGATCGTCCTCACCGACCTTGGGAGCTTTACCTCCGCTTTTACTCGATTTGATGCCACCTGCGTGGATACAGATACACGGAGACTCTCCCCCGCAGAGGTTCTTCCCCGAATGGAAATGGTTTTGCAAGAAGTGGGAAGCAAAGGCGAAGAGGCATGCATCTATAAGAAGGTGGACTCGACCTTGAGGGGACATATTGGCCAAGAGATCGATCTCCTGATGGAGAAACTGGGCTTCGATTGTGCCTTTTTCGCTCCAGCTTATCCGGGGCAGGGTCGTCAGACGGTGGATGGGATTTATCTCGTGAATTCCGTTCCCATCACCGAGACCGAATTCTCCAAAGATCCCCGTTTTCCCATCATGATCTCCGATGTCCGCCAGTGGATCAAGAGCCAGTCCCAGATATCCGCCGCCCACGTAGACCTGAAAACCATTGCCAAGGGGTGGCATGCCATTTGCACAACCATAGGTTCGGAGCGTCGCCGCGGCGCTCGCGTTTTCACCTTTGACTGCTCGACCGCCTTTGATCTGGCGGCCATCGCCAAGGCAGGGTTGCAAATGGAGGGTCGGCCCCTCTTCGTGGGATCGGCAGGTCTTGCCGAGAAGGTTGCAGAGGTCTTGGCCGTGGCGAATAGGGACCAGGGAGGGTGCCTGGTCATCGCTGGCTCCTTGAGTCGAGTTACCTCTGAGCAGGTTCGTTATGCAGTGGAAAGAGGGGCCTATCTGATCAGCCTTCCCGAAGGCTTCTGGTCGGAGCAGGGAAGGATGAGAAGAGGGAGGGTAGAACAGATGGCCAAAGAAGCCTCGGGAGCCCTGACAACCGGCAGAGGAGTGATCGTCTGGACACAATGCGGGCAACTTGAGCCCGTGTCCTTGGACGCAGGGAAGACGGGGCAAATCAATCGATTCCTGATCGATTTGACGCAAGCGGTGATGGCGGAGACTAAACCGAAAGGATTGGTCCTCACCGGAGGAGAGACCGCATCTGCCATTCTCTCCGCCTTTGGGGCGCATGGGCTTCGGCTGGAAGCGGAGGTCCTGCCGGCAATCCCCTTTGGCCGCGTCGTGGGAGGGAGTCGGGAGGGATTGGGTATCGTCACCAAGGCTGGGGGATTTGGTAAGCCCGAGGCCATCGCCAAGGCTATTGAGTTCGTAAAATCTTTGTGATCTGGCATAATGCCAGCCCGATGAATGAGGCGTGGGCAGGTAAAATGACAAGGAAACAGGTCCTTGACAAGGATAGAGGGATCAGGCGTCTATGAATTTCAGTTGGCTGAACCCTTTTGGTTGAATGGTAGAGAGCCATAATCCATCCTATGGGATGGAATTCTAACCTGCCGCATCCCCCCCCCGGACGGCAGGCGGGAAATGGGCAAACCCCGATCCTTTGAGTTGGGGTATGCTTCCCCGCAGGAAGATCGCGGCCCCTTGAATCCATTTCCCGAATTGACTTCAGAAAGGAGGTGGGGGGGCCCTCATCAGGACCGTTTGGCAAATGAGGGGAGTTCGAGGAACGAGGCAATTCAAAGTGAGAACAAGGTACCAAGGAATGTCGTTACTGATATCTGTAAAACCCAAGGAGGTATCACATGAAAATGCGCATATTCTTCGGCGCCATGGTCATTCTGCTGCTTTCATTCAACAGCGCAGTGGCCCTGGAACCGACCATGAAGCTCGGATATGGTTTTGCTCCCGGCCTGATGCCCGGAAAGGACTACGTGGCGGGCCAGCTGATCGTGGGCATCCAGGAAGGCATGGGCACCCGGGAGATCAAGCAGTCGATTGCGGCCTCTGGAGTCCAGATCTCCAAGGAGATCGAAGGGGCCCTCTTGCTTCAGTTTCCCTCGGAGGAGGGTGCCGTAGGGGCCGTCTCTGGGCTGCTCAGGCTCCCCGAGGTGGCCTTTGTAGAGAGAAATGGGTTTATGCGGATCCCTCCCAAGCCGCAGCTCGCCAAAGACAAGAATTGTGGGAAATGCAATCGCACCGCCAAGGGGGAGCTGAAGGCCCAATCCGTCTCCTCCGACGATGGAACTGGCTACCAGTGGCATCTTACGGTGATCCGCAAGACGGCATCGGACCTTCCCGCTCTCTCCAGTACCCCACCCACCGTGGCGGTGATCGATACGGGCGTGGACTATACCCATGAGGACTTGGAGAACAAGGTCGTCAAGGGCAAGAACACCGTTGCCAACAACATGGATCCCATGGATGACAATGGGCATGGCACGCACTGTGCTGGGGTCATCGGAGCCGAAGCGGGCAACGGGGATTTCGGAGAAGGGGTATGTCCCAACTGCAAGATCCTGGCGGTGAAGGTCTTGAGGGGGGATGGCACGGGCACCTTCATCGACGTGGCTGAGGGGATGAAATACGCGAGGACCTATAGTAACGGAGGTATCCCTCCGGTCAAGGTGATCAGCATGAGCGTGGGAGGACCGTCCAGCGCCCTGATTGCCAGCGAGGTGTTGGCAATCAAAAATGCAGGAAAGATCCTGGTGGCGGCTGCCGGAAATGACAATACCAGCGACACCACGGATGCCTTCCCCGGTGCCGATCCCAACACCTCGCTCCGGGTCATGGCCACCGACCAGGTGGATTGCCGAGCCTATTTCTCCAACTTCAGCCCCGCATCCAATGTGTTCCAATATAACATTGCGGCTCCGGGGTGGGACATCTATTCCACTTTGCCGGATCTGGGATTTGGATCAATGTCCGGGACCTCCATGGCTACCCCGATTGTGGCCGGGGCTGCAGCCCTGGTGTGGGGCCAACTCCCAACCCTAAAGAGTTATGACCTAGTGAGTCGGATCAGATCGTATGGAGAGAATACCAAATGCGGTTTCCCCGCCGAAACCCGCCGGGTGGATGTGAGGAAGGCGATCCTCGGTACTTCTGAAACTGCGATCGTAGGGATGGTGCGGGATCCCTTCACCGGAAAGGCACCCAGCTCCAGTTCTGATCCCACCACGGTGAACCTGCGGTCAGGGACCACCGTGCTGGCCACCGATGGAACAGATCGGTCGGGCTCTTACGAGATGACCGGCCTGAGTGCGGGCAAGAACCGGGACCTCCAGGCCAGCAAATCGGGGTATATCTCCACCCGGCTTCGGTATCCCATCTGGATTACGGCCGGGGTTGTGGCCGGTCCCTTCATCGATGCCCTGCCTCAGAGCAGGGGCTCCGGGTATGGCACAATTATCTTGGACTGGAAGAGGAGCCAGCCTGTCGAATCCGTAACAGGTTGCACGGGATCTTGTCTGGGGTGGGAGTTTGATCTGTTTGTGAAGATGCCGTCCGGGGACTACATCTATTGGGACAATAAGGGTGATCTCATGGCCTCCCCCTACATCTATTATCCCCGCGATTCCTATGACGATTATCTCCCCATGGAGACGATCGTGATCGGAAATTCTGCTGCCGACGGGGTCTACAAGGTGTTCGTGGACAGGTATCCCTATTACTCCGAAGTCCCATCTTTGGTGGAACCCAGACTGGACGAATTCGCAGGCCTCGGTTGTGGCCTATAAGTCCGGAGCGCAATTGAGCGGACATTACTACGCCCCGCCGTCCGCCTGTGGGTCCACCAATCGATACTGGTATGTAGGTGACATCACCAAGAGCGGGACGAGCCCTGACCTGGACAAAGGTCAATACCTGTACCAATACCAAGCCGTAGGTTAGGCATTGTCTTGGATCAGCTGAACATGGGTTAGGACGGCCCGACGGATCGACGCATGACCCAACTTGAGGCAGTCCTGACCCGGGAACAAGCCTGAAAGGGGGGCGGGGAGGATTGAGAACTTCCCCGCCCCCATTTCTTTTTGGGAACCCCATCCGTACGCTCCAAAGTCACCGATCCAAAGGAAGAAACGCCTTTTGGTCACTTCTGGCTGTTTCTCGCCCCTATGCTGGCGACAGCCCTTGTCCCTGCGGCTGGGCGAACTGGCAGGACTTTTAGGCTGGCTCAGCATCTCGTTTTCCGTCCCGGTCAGTTGAAAGAGGACCTTGATGAATATGGTGCGACGCGGAAACAAGTCTACTGCATCATCGAGAGGTTGGGGGATGTTGATGAAGGGGCGTGCGGAAAGCAGATTTGCGGAAATGAGATAAAACCGCGGCCAGGGGAAAAGGTCACCCTGGCCGACTCGGAGGGATATCAGAAGAGGGATTGTGGTTAGAACCAGCTTCCGAACTTCAAGGCCGAGTAGTAAGGATCGATCTCCATCCTTAGGCCCCGCAGCTTGATGAGGTGGCCCTGTTCTTCCTTAACGATCTTGGAGACCGCATCCTTGGTCTCGGTCTCGTCCAAAACGGAACTCATCTCCTGATAGAAGAGGATTGAATTGGTCTCTACCCCCATGGCGATTCTCAAGAGCGAGACCAGGGGATTTCGGTCAGCTTTACCGATGGCTTCTTTTACTTCTTCCAACCTGGGAAATAGCATACCCCTCATGAGAGTGTCGAACATCGCCTCGAGCCGCGAATCGCCCCGAAAGGACGTCCCCTTTCGGGAGTAGGCCTTGTGGAATTTGAGGAACTTCTTCGCATGCTTGGTCTCCGCCTTGCTCAAATAGGCGAAGAGGTCTTTTACATCCTTCGCGTCCGCCTGCGCCGAGGCGTTCTCGTAGAATTGCTTCCCTCTTTCCTCAACATCGGCGGCGAATCCAAAGATATCCTCCAGCTTATAAGTCTTCATCTGTCATTTCCCTCATTTCTGTGGAAGCTCATCAACTCGATGTTTGGAGCCTGTGACTGACATGCCTCTTCCAATAAATCATATCGAATAGGAAAGTGCCTGTCAAATCCCTTTTCAAGGGCGAAGCGACATAAGGGCACGGAGCCGAAGAGAGAGAGCCAGTTGGAAGAGTTGAGCCGCGGAGATTTCTCCAAGGGGTTCCTTGCAGGAAAGAGCAAGCGGACTTGCCAGGTAAGGGGCTTCCGGTTGGATATCCGATGCATCGGAAAGGCTCCGAACGAATCTATGATTAAAGAAGAGGCTCATCATAAATTGTAAAATGGCACAACGATATCTGGAGAGGGATGAGGCAGGCGGAACTGGCTAAGTGGAGGAAAAAGTCCTGCTTCTCGGGGGTATTGGTGGAAACAATTTGACAGAGCGAGGTCAAAAAGGTAGTTTCCAATCCAAGACAAGATGATGTAAGCCTCTGCAGGACCGCCATTCGATCCGAGGATCTGAACGCTCTCATCCTTGATGTGAGAGGATGCCCGCAGGCCGTTCCGCCCCTCTTTTGATGCCCGTTCGAGGAAGTCATTTTCCTGAAGGATGCCTTTTGATCCTGTTTCAGGTGTTAAGTTCATGCGGAGGGAGATAGACGAAAGAATGGAAAAGACCCCTTTTGTCTGATTGAGGCAAGTATTCAAGCAAAGGAGAAATAACCATGAAACCTTTTTTGGTACTGATTGCAGTGATGATTTCGGCGGCGATTTCCCTGTTGTCCCCGGCGACCGAAGTGGCTTGGGCAAAGGAAAAGACGGCGGTGATCGTGGTAGATATCCAGGGGGATTTTACCAACTGGAAGAGCGGATCACTCGCGGTGCCCGGTACTGATGAGGCCTATAACAAAAGGGCACGGGAGGTCACCCGGCGGCTCAAAGAGGCAGGTTTTCTCATCTTTGCCACCCAGGATTGGCACCCAGCGAATCACATCTCTTTCTTCGTCAATCACCCGGGGAAGAAGCCCTTCGACACGATCAAGATTGACGGAAGAACCCAGGTTCTCTGGCCTCCTCACTGTGTGCAAGGAACGGAAAACGCCGAGATCCTGCTGGATCCCAATCTGTTTGCGGCGGTTGTGCAAAAAGGGAAGAACCCTCAGTTCGATAGCTACTCCGGCTTTCAGGACGATGGAGGCGAGAAGACCGAATTGGATGGTTTGCTCCGAAAAAACCAGATTACTCAGGTAGTCATCTATGGAATTGCCACCGACTACTGCGTCCGGGCCACGGCTCTGGATGCACTTGCTAATGGCTACAAGGTAATCGTGATAGAAGATCTCTGCAGGGGTGTGGCGCCCGACACCTCAGCCAAAGCCTGGGAGGAAATGAAACAGCGGGGCGCTACCCTGATGAAGGAGTTGGATGTGGCAAAGATCAAATGCAGGTAGGGAAGACAACCGGGGCCGAATGGAGCGAGTTAGAAATGAAATTGAGTCGACCCCAGATTGGGAAGGATTCGAAGTAGTTGTAGACGACAAAAGTTCATCGGATTAGATTGCATCTAGAATGAGGAAAGGTTGAATTAGCCACTTAGACATCTGAGGGTTTCCCGAAGACTGTTCCTGGCTGATTGTTTGTATAACCCCCCACTTTCGGCAGGAGGTCTAAAATGGAAGGCACCGTGTAATTTCTTTGTCCGCAGAAATTCATGGTGCCTTTCTATTTGCGAGACATTGATGCCTCAAATGGAGAGGCTCACTGGCGAGGTATATTATGAAGAAGCCCCTTGTCCTGGTTTTAGAGAGTGATGAGGTTTTCCGGCGTGAGTTGAAAGGAGAGTTGCTTCGTCAAGGATATGAGGTGATCGAGGCCGGCAATGAAACTCCGATACCATCGATTTTTCGAATCAGGGTTCCAGATCTGGCAATAGTAGGATCCCGGAACGGCTCCCGTGATGAACTGGAGATGGCACATCGGATCCGGGAATGGGATCAATTGGCGCCTCTCATTTTGACCACTCAAAGAAGTTCCGAAGAGCGGGCCATTGCGGCCCCCCAATGGGGGCCAACGACTACCTCAGGCATTCATTTCCTATTGCGGAACTGATCTTGAGCGCAAGGCGTCTTCTTCCTGTTTGAAAATTCCAGGGAGGTTCGACAAAGATAAAGAGAACACCCCCCCTTCGGGCTTGGCAATGATTTGCACATGATTGGGGATAGCCAACCGATGAGGAAGGTAGTTGCGTGCCGCTACAGGTCGCGGCCACGGATAGTGATGTCCTCATCTCTGGGGAAACCGGGACAGACAAAGAGTTGGCCGCCGAACTGATCCACAGGAATAGCCCCCGGCATGATAAACCCTTCATCTGCATCAATTGCGCAGCTCTTCCCGAAGGGCTCCTGGAAAGTGAGCTGTTTGGGTTCTATAGGGGAGCCTTTGCTGTAAGTAATTGCGCGTACTCTGGGAAGTTGAAGCTCGCTGAGGGAGGCACCGTTTTCTTCGATGAGATTGGGGACATGAGTCCCTATGCTCAGGCCAAGATCCTTCGCGTCATCGAAAGCAAAGAGCGTTTCCGCTTGGGAGGCAAGGGGAGGATCCCTCTCGATATCAGAATCATTACGGCCACCAGCCAGGATCTCGATAACCTGGTATTGGAAAATCGTTTCCGAAAGGACTTGCAGCACCGGAGAAATATGGTGAGGATTCACTTGCCGCCCCTGAGAGTGCGTGAAGAGGACATCCCCGCCTTGCTTGACTTTTGCGTTCGAGACCTCGATCGCAAATCCGGCCGAAGAGTGGAAGGCTTCGCCGAGGAAGCGATCGCGTGCCTAATGAGCTACGAGTGGCCAGGAAATGTTCGGGAGTTCAAGAACATGGTGTAGAAGGTATCTGTGAGCCTTCGATCCCCAACGGTCTCCGTTCATGACCTTCCGGCACAGTTCCGCGGAAAAGCCAAAGACGTACAAGGCCCTGCGGTGGGTGAGCACGAGCTTTTGCTTTCAACCCTCCTCTCCATGAATGGGAACAAGAGCAAAGCAGGCTAGAGGCTGCACTGGTCCCGCATGACCCTCTATCGGAAAATGGCGAAATATCATATCCGGGGTGGTGAAGTGGCTGAGCGTAGGTACACGGGTTCGAAAAACGAGGCGTTCTCATCTGCATTGTCACGGTGATCCCAAATATAACATGCACATGTAACAACGATAGACAACCCTATATCCCTTCCACGGCTTGATCAGATACGTAATCCAGTATCCACCTCTTTTCGCATACTGCTGATGTTCCAGGCGCTATCCTGACCAACGGGAAAGAGTCCTGCCTGACAGGATCATATCTCATCTGGCGGGACAGATTTCCCGACCTACCTCGCTCGTCCAACTCCCGCACATCTCTCTAACCACTTGAAATATCAGCAAAACTACCTGCGGTGGTCACCCTGGCATAGTTCTTGTTGATGGAGAAGAAACGACCGCCTGTCGAGGTTGCGATGTTACCCGAGGATTTCTGCTTTCAAAGCAATGGAGGGAAGCGCCATGATTGATCTTGAGCTGCACAAAACTGCCATCCTCTCCATCGAATCGCGAGGAGGACGCAAGCAGGTCTGGGTTCATATCGGAAATCAACGCATTCCATTGGCTAATTGGGCCGACCTGGAGAAAGAGGTGTCCCCTTGCATGCTGGGACCTGCATTGCCCCGCCAGGGGGCAAGTCGCCTCCCTGAGGAGGAGGACCCATCAAGCCACTGTGATTCCCCTGCAGCCTGAGATGCAACGGGAAACGCAAGAGGACTCTCATATCCGACAGTCCAATCTGCCGGTGTCCATTGGCTCGATCCCTTCTGCAACCGACGTAAGTTATCTTTTCCATCCTATGCTTGCCCGGGAGGCCACCCATGAAAGTGTCGCTCATGGACGCTGAACTCGAAGAAAACCTCGGTCTGCGTTATATGACATCTGCGCTGGGGGAAAGAGGTCACGAGGGTGATATCGTTCCATTCAATGCTGTTGAGGGACTTGAAGACAAATGAAATCCGGGACTTTTCAAAGTGAATCTCAAAGAGATTCTTCGGCTTCATGTTATGAGGACTATTCCCAATATCTCTCTGATGAATTGAGGCTGCTTGACCTTTTCCTCTTGAGGGGCCTGCGGATTAAGCAAAAGAATACGAAGGACTATTACTCCACCTCCAAAGGGTTTTTCATACCGGAGGAAGAAGTGATTTCCCTGTTGGATTCTTCAGGAGAGTCGCATTCCACCTCTTCAGAGGACCCGGACATCGAAACTACTACCAAACTCATAGAGGAAGTGCGAGATGGCATAACTAGTAAATTGTTGAATATGGTGAATGGTACTCAGAATTTTCCCTTCTTAAGACTGGCGAGGATCTTTGGTCTAACTCCTTTTGAAACGGAAGTGCTGATCATGGCACTTGCGGCTGAAATAGACAAGAAATACGAAAGGATCTACGCATACTTCAACGATGACATGACGAAGAAACTGCCTTCCGTGTCTATCGCGTTTGAGATTCTCTCGGGCAATGGAATTGACAACTTGAGCGGATGGAGGTCCTTTTCACCCCAGCGCTCCACTGCTGCACTTCAATCTCATTGATCTTGTGGATGATCATGGCGAAAGTTCCTTTCTGAACCACAGATTCAGGCTCGATGAGCGTATCAAAAGGTATATCGCCGCTGACAATGGGCCTCATGCAAGCTTGTCGGGGATTGTGCAGGCACACTACCCAGATGCCGCAGTGCCAGCCTGCAATATTGAGAAACAGGTACAGGAGGAAGTCCTCCGGGTCCTCAGGGAGGGAAAACGGGGAAACGCACTTCACCCTGTCTTCTGGCTTTATGGAAAAGCGAAGGAAGAGAAGAAAGCCACAGCACTGGCAATATGCGAGCAGGTTAAATTGCCCTTGTTAGCAGCAGACCTGGAGGATCTCTTTCTTGAATCCGACTGCAAGTCAATCGTTGAAACTCTATTTCGGGAGGCAGCTCTTCAACCTGCCGCGTTATTCATTGATGGAGGGGATCGTCTTTATGGAGAGGATGAAAGATCCGGAGCTCTGAGGAGAGTTCTATTGAGAGCCGTAAACGAAATGTCATGGATTACGTTTATCAGTGCAGAAGCCTTATGGATGCCAGAAGAGAGCGAAGGGCAATACCAGTGGTATCCCTTTGAGTTCAAAGCCCCTGAGTACGCTAAGAGAAAGGAAATATGGATCAAGAACCTCAATGGAAGCAAGCTCTCAGAATCCGATATCGATTCTCTTGCCGGCAGGTTCAACTTTGGTGAAACGCAGATAAGAAACGCCGTTTCCTATGCAAAGCAATTTACGAATGGAAACGAACTAACGCTGGATAGGATTCTCGATGCCTGCAGAATTCAATCCAACCAGAAGCTGAGCATTTATGCAACGAAGGTGAGTCCCCATTATACTTGGAATGACATTGTCCTGCCCGAAGATAAAGGACAACAACTGAAAGAGATATGCAGCTATATCAAACATAAACAACTCGTTTACTTCAAATGGGGATTTGAAGAAAAACTTGCTCTTGGTAGGGGTCTAAATATCCTTTTTTCCGGCGCCTCTGGGACTGGTAAGACAATGGCTGCAGATATCATCGCCAATGCTCTCAAGCTCGAAATGGTCAAAGTTGATCTGTCTTCTGTCGTGAGCAAGTACATAGGAGAAACGGAGAAGAATCTGAACCGCATCTTCAGAGAGACCTCTGCAGGCAACATAATTCTGTTTTTTGATGAAGCAGATGCACTCTTCGGGAAAAGAACTGAGGTGAAGGATGCCCATGACAGATATGCAAATATCGAAGTCAACTATCTCCTCCAGAAGATGGAAGAACACGAAGGCATCGTCATTCTTGCCACAAACCTGAGCAAAAATCTTGACGAAGCATTTCTGCGGAGAATGCATTTCAGCATCGAATTTCCCTTCCCTGATGAAAGGCGTAGGGAGTTGATTTGGAGAAAGATTTTCCCCCGGGGCGCCCCACTTTCAGATGATATTGACTACGGCTTCATTTCTGAGAAATTCAAACTGGCTGGAGGAAATATCAGGAACATGGCCTTGGCGGCCGCATTTTATGCCGCTGAGGATTCTTCGGAAATAAGGATGGATCACATTATCCTGGCAGTGCAACGCGAGTTGCAGAAGATGGGCAAGCTTTGTGTAAAGGGAGATTTTGGGATCTACTATCAGCTGATTGAAGAGAGACTAAAACATGAGTGAGTTCACTGTCATAGGCGATATCGGAGAGACGTTAAAGAAGTTGTTGGAAGACGATCCATGGACAGGTATCTCTCCAAAACCGGAGATTACCTTCAAGTCACCGAAGGAGATCAAGGATGACGGGGGAAGTACGAACAAGATCTCACTATTTCTCTATCAGATACATGAAAACCCCCATCTCCGGAATGAAGAGCCTCTGAGGGTCAATGACTCACACCTCCAGGCGCCTCCGGAGGTGTTGGACCTTCTGTATCTGGTTACGCCATACAGTGATGACAAGACGCAGGAGAAATACATTCTTGGGAAGGTCATGCAGATATTTTATGATAATGCGGTCCTGAGCGGTACGGCTCTTCAGGGGGAAATCGCGGGATCGGATGAGGAGATCAAGTTGCTCTTCAACCCCATATCACTTGATGACCTTGCGAAGATCTGGAGCGCATTCCAGGACGTTGCGTACCGGCTCTCGGTGAGCTATCTCGTGACGCCTGTCAAGATTGACTCGACCCGTCAGACAGGCATGCAGCGGGTGCTCTCGAAGGAGATGAACCACGCCGTATCGGAGCCGAGGAGGTAAGGATATGGCACTGGAATCGCCCTTTGTTACCGAAAAGTTCGTAGCCTATATCGGTGATGTGGTTACGTCGAACCTCACCTTTGCCGTTTTGCTCACCGATGAATATACGCAGGAGGGATCTGCCGGAGGAGTTCAAGTGAAGCTGAAGGAAGAGGGCTCAAAGGCGACGAAGAACCTGAGCGGTTACTTCCTCTTCACGGATCTTGCACCCGGCATATATACCATACGTGTTGAATCGGATTATTACTCCCCGGCGGAAAACCCGGTAGACACGTCGATTCTCGACGCGAATAACCCTGTTGTTCAGATTGTTCTGAAGCCGAACCCCCGATATCCCTTCCCGGCGAGCGCGACGCTGCTGAGAGGGGTAGTCACCAACGCTGCGGCGGTTAATGGCGCTGACGTCAGCGTAATTGGCAAGACGATAACGACGGTTACGGATGAACGGGGGGAGTTCGTTCTGCATTTCAGGGGGGTCAAGACCGAAACCGTAACAGTCGTGATTCAGAAAGGCGGTGACACGAAATCAGTGGGAGCGACAATTGAGGAGGGGAAAACAGTATCAGCCGGAATGATACATTTCCCCTGATCGATCGATACCCAGGTAAACTATGACGAAAAGGAGGATATTATGCCAGAGTATCTGTCTCCAGGAGTGTATGTTGAAGAGATCGAGATCGGCGGAAAGCCGATCGAAGGGGTGAGCACCAGTACTGCCGGTTTTCTTGGTCCCACTGAACGGGGGCCAGAGGGCCCGTGGTTCATCACCGGTTTTGAACAGTTCAGGCGGCTCTATGGCAGTTACCTTTCCGATTCCTTTCTCGCCTATGGCGTTGAAGGGTTCTTCATGAACGGTGGACAGCGCTGCTTCGTAGGGAGAATTGTTGCCGACGATGCTGTTGCAACCTCAGCCAACGTCGGCGCGGAGATCAATGTCGAGGCGATCGGCCCCGGTCTATGGGGCAACAGGATTGCGGTGAAGGTGGAACGGGGGAGTCTCAACAGCGTAGCTACGCCCTTTTTCAAGCTGACCGTCATGTACTGGGGGCAGATGCCGCCGACTCCTGTCGTCGATCCCACCAACGCTGCCAATGCAACGAACACAAACCGGCGGGAGCCCGACATCCTCGAGGTCTACGACAACCTTACCGACGACCAGTCCTCGATTAACTACTACGAAAATAGGATTAACCTCCAGTCGAGCCTCGTGAGGCTTGCAAGAGTGGCAGCAGGTCTCCCAGCGGATCAGGTACTGACCCTCCTCACCGATTTCGGAGGTGCTTTGGCAGGAAGCAACGGATCGGCGCTTGACCTCGCCGATTATCAGGGAAGAACTCTCCCGCCTCTTCCTGACGGCACGACGGTCAGGACCGGGTTCATCGGCTTCAGGGAGATCGATGAGATCTCGATTGTTGTCGTACCCGACCATCACGCCATCGCTAACCTGACAACAGAGATCGTGACACAATGCACCCAGTTGAAGGACCGGTTTGCCGTGCTCCATTCAAACCCTGCGACGGACTCCTTGGCGACGGTAGGCACCCTGCGGCCGCCACAGGATACCTCTTACGCAGCATTTTACTTCCCGTGGATGAAGGTCTATGACCCGCGGACGAAGACAGACCTCCTTGTGCCTCCTTCGGGTCACGTGGCCGGAATCTATGCCAAGACGGATATCGAGCGGGGCGTACACAAGGCGCCTGCCAATGAGGTCGTGCTTGGTGCCACGTCGCTCCAGTTCCAGATTACGAAGGGCGAGCAGGATATCCTCAACCCCCGCGGCGTCAATTGCCTGAGGGTCTTCCCCGGCAGGGGACTTCGGGTATGGGGAGCGAGGACATCTTCATCGAATCCCATCCTGAAGTATATCAGTGTCCGCCGCTTCCTGCTTTACATCGAAGAATCGATCGATGAAGGGACCCAGTGGGTGGTCTTCGAGCCGAACAACGAAAAGCTCTGGGGGAGAGTGAGGGCCACGATCACTGAATTTCTCACCAGGGTGTGGCGGGATGGAGCACTCATGGGCACGAAACCGGAAGAGGCATTCTTCGTCAAATGCGATAGGACGACGATGACCCAGGACGATATAGACAATGGAAGACTTATCTGCATCATCGGTGTGGCGACCGTAAAACCGGCTGAATTCGTCATATTCCGCATTGCCCAGTGGGCCGGCGGATCGTCAGTAACGGAATAGAGAGAACTCGGTCGGCGGACTGCCGACTGCATACGGAAACAAGGAGGAAGAGCGATGCCAAGAAAGGATCCTTACAGACAGTTCAGATTCCGCGTGGAGATTGACGGGATCACGCAGGCCGGATTCAGCGAGTGCAGCTTTGCCGATACGACGACGGACCCCGTCGAGTACCGGGAAGGCGATGAGTTGCCGACGGCCCGCAAGCTTTCGGGTCTTACGAAATACGGCAACATCACCCTTAAATGGGGGATTACCGATACGATGGAGATTTACAGCTGGAGACAACAGATCATCGACACCGGAGCGGAAGGCGCGCGGAAAAACATGTCCATCATACTCGTAGACGAAGCGGGCAGTGACAAGGCCCGATGGGACATTACGAGGGCATGGCCGACCAAGTATGATCCGCCGGACTTCAGTGCCAAGGGGAATGAGGTGGCGATAGAGACTCTCGAGATCGTACATGAGGGCTTCAAGCGGGTCTCATAGTTCTTGAACAATGGAGGTCCAGATGGCATTTCAGACAGAATTTGAATTCACCCTTCCGAAGGGGTATGTCGACGAGAAGGGCAGTCTGCACAAAACAGGCATCATGCGTCTTGCCACAGCGGCAGATGAGATCCTGCCGATGAAGGACCCGCGGGTCCAGGCGAACCCTGCGTATCTCACGGTGATCCTGCTGTCGCGGGTGATCACAAAGCTCGGCGATCTCCAGACGATCAACCCGAAGATGGTAGAGAACCTCTTCGCCTCAGATCTCTTGCTATCTCCAGGACTTTTACCGGAGGATCAACGAGAACGGGGCAGGGAGGATACAGGCCACGTGTCCAAAATGCGAGCATCAGTTCGAGGTGGAGCAAGAGCCCCTGGGGGAATAGCAGGCTACCCTCTCGACCGGCTTTACGAGGAGGTAGCCTTCATCGCATACCACTTTCACTGGTCTCATGAGGAGATCATGCGGATGGAACACCGGGAACGGCAGCGGTGGGTGGAGGAGATCTCGAAGATCAACCGCAGACAGGGCAATGAGTCCTGGAAGAGCATTCTTGAGGTGGAATAATCATGCGGAGCACGGGGGAAGGCGATGCCAACAGGCGAGCGAGCTGATCCGTACAGAGGCTTTAGGTTCCGTATCGAGATCGACGGAATCGCCGTTGCGCACTTTTCTGAGGTCTCGGGTATTCAGGCTGAGACCGAGACTGAGCCTTACGAAGAGGGCGGGGTGAACGATTTCGTCCACCAACTGCCCAAGCAGACAAAGTATCCCCATATCACCCTCAAGCGGGGCATTACCGATATGGACGAGCTCTGGAAGTGGCATCAGGAAGTGGTCAGCGGTAAGTTCAAACGGAAGAACGGTTCGATTATTCTCCTCAGCGAAGCTGGCGAGGACAAGTGGCGATGGAACTTTATCAAGGCTTTTCCCGTGAAATGGACAGGGCCTGATTTGAAGGCCGACGGCAATACCGTGGCCTTCGAAGCCATAGAGTTAGCCCATAACGGGATCAGGAAAGGGTGATGATGGTCCAGGCGCGAAATCGCAGGGTGGGGGGAAGACTGAGCAACATGAAACTTCGTTCGGACCGGTTTTTCTCCGAAAAGATCATGGGAAAGTATGTCGGAAAGAAAAGCAGGTTCCCGGCAATGCCGCATATGATCTTCGGGAAAAAGGCAACCAGGTTCTTCTCTTTCAAACTGAATATGCTGCTCTCCGTCCCGTTACAGGTTATGAACAGGTACCCTTTGTACCGGAAGATTATCCATCCTTCCTCTAATCAAACAGTTTCTGCGCCCGTCTTTACCGCGATCTTCAGCCCTGTCTTTTCAGATTCAGGGGGACGGGGATTCCATTGGAAACAGGTTATGCAGAACTTCCTTGGCGCCCATGGGGCCACAGCCGGCTTTTCGCAGCTTGGCTATGCGAGGACAGCGGCCAATGGAGTGACGCAGGCATTCAATTCCTTTGCCACCGAGCTGTCGCCGATGTTCAGGCGCTTACCTTCAGCAATTCGGAGGGTGCGCAGGGAGGACTCGACACATTATGGCAGCGCAGCTCGTCACGAAAGATTTTTCGCCTCTTTTGCCAGACAGCTCGTCCGGCGTGCAGCACAGGAATTCGTCGATCAGATCTCCAAAAGGCAGAGCATGCTGAGGGAAGAACTGAAGAGGCGGCATGAGACGCCGGTCTTTGCTCTCCAGTCAGGGATTGCGGGTATCCATGAGACATCAGGGCGCAGCCGGGCATCCCTGGCTGAGGAAGCTCAGGAACTCATCTTCCGGGGTACCGATAAGATCGCGCGGGAGATTGATGAACTGAAGAGGATCGTGAAAAAGACTGAAGACCAGGTCCACGAGAGGGTCGCCCATCAAGTCAGGGAGATCATGACTGAGCGAAACAGGCAGGTCGATGTTGGAAGCCTCACACTCCAGGTCTACCGGAATATGGAGAAAATGATCAGGATCGAGCGGGAAAGGAGAGGCATGTAGATGCTCGAAAAGGCCTACCTGACAAGGAAGGACGATCCATCGGCGCGGGTCACGTTTCTTTTCAATCCGAAGGAATTCAGTGTCGAGAAGAGCAACCAGTATGCGGAGGTGAATATCCCTGGTCTTTCCTCCCCGGTCTTTCAGTTCGTACGGGGCAATGCAAGATCAGTCTCCATGGACCTCTTCTTCGACACCTATGAAGCGGGAGAAGATGTGAGATCCCATACCGACCGCATAACCGGGTGGGATGCAGGGAGCATGTTGAGCAGACTTCCCGATGGTCCGAAAGGCCTGATGGATATCGATTCGGAGCTGCACGCGCCGCCTGTCTGTCTCTTCATCTGGGGTGCCTTTGTCTTTCAGTGCATTATCGAACGGGTATCGAAGCGGTTTACGATGTTTTTGCCTGCCGGCATCCCGGTGCGGGCGACCCTCTCGGTCACACTGAAGGAATACCGGGAGGTCGATATCCAGGTGAAGGAACTCGGTCTCCACTCTCCTGATTTGACAAAGCGCTGGACGGTCAAGCAGGGAGACAGCCTCTGGTCCATTGCCGTGCAGGAATACGGAGACCCTGCGGACTGGACGCTGATCGCCGAGGCGAACGGGATCGACAACCCCAGGACGATCGCACCGGGCAGCGAACTGGTGATCCCGGTAAAGGAGTAGAGGACCATGGCGCTGGAGAAACTCTCACCGACAACCATGAATTTTTATGCGCCGCGGTTCGAGGTGGAGATCAATAAAAGCCGTCTCGCCGCAAATATATCGAAGGCGATCATGGACGTGACGATCGATGAGAAGATGGGAACAGGCGCCACGTTCCACTTTACCGTCAATGACGAGTTCGATGTGGCGAAACAACAGTTCAAATGGCTCGACCATCCCCTCTTTGCTGTGGGAAACACGGTGAGCATCAAGATCGGCTACGGCAGAGACATGCAGGACATGGTTATGGGCAGGATCACCAGCCTTGAGCCGAGCTTCTTCTCCGGTGAGCTGCCGACGATCGTCATAAGAGGCCAGGACCTTTCTTACGACAAGATAAAGCGTGTGAGACCGGAGGAGCCCCTTACCGGTTCTTACGGCGAAATAGCCCGTGAGATCGCATCGGATGCGCAACTGGAGGCCGTGGTAGACGAAACTCCGGTCTTCGAGCCTCTCATCAGGAAGAAGAACGATGAGACCTATCTTGATATCCTCGAATCCATGGCTGCCAAGGTAGGCTTTACTTTCATCGTCGACAGGCGGACCATGTACTTTATCAAACCGAGGGATGATCGGAAGGAGATCCTCACCCTTGCCTTGGGCAAGGACATCATCAGCTTTAGTCCCCGGATGAACACGACGGGTCTCGTCACCGAGGTCGAGGTGAGGGGCCATAACCGCAAGGACCCGAATACGCCGATCGTCGGAAGGGCGCCGGCGGGAAGTGAGCGGACCCTGGAGCCCGGGAGAAAGACAGCAAGTCAGTTTGCTGCAGACCATTATGGAGAAATCAAGTGTGTCCTTGCCGGCAAGATCGTGAATTCCGTCGAGCATGCAAATGCGATCGCCCAGGCCGAACTGAACCGCAGGAGTGACACCTTTATCGAAGGGGATGTCGAATGCATCGGGATCCCGCAGATAAGGCCCGGAGTCACGATCAAGCTCGAAAAGGTGGGACAGAAGTTCGGCGGGAAATACTATGTGAAGGAGACGAGCCATTCCATCGGCAATAGCGGCTACCGGCTGAGCTTCAAGGTAAAGAGGAACGCCCTATGAGTATCCTTGATGCATTGGGGCGTGACGAACGGGAAGTCGGTAGGGTGTACGGTGTTGCAGCTGGGATCGTCACGAACAACCGGGACCCTGATGGGCTGGGCCGGGTGAAGGTGAAATTCCCCTGGCTCTCCGACGATAACGAGAGCGACTGGATCCGCATCGCCGTGCTTATGGCCGGATCAGGACGGGGAACGTTCTTTCTTCCCGAAGTCGAAGACGAGGTGCTTTGCGCCTTTGAGCACGGTGACATCAACCGGCCCTATGTGATCGGCGCGCTCTGGAACGGCGTTGACAAGCCTCCGGAGTCAAACAGCGATAGTAATAACAACATCAGGAAGATACGTTCCAGGAGCGGCCACGAGATTATCTTCGATGATAACGGCAGCGCCGGCCAGGAGAAGGTCGAGATCCATACAAAGGCCGGCCATAGGATCGTCCTTGATGACTCCGTCGGCCAGGAGAAGATCGAGATCGTGGACAAGACGGGCTCAAACAGCATTGTTATTGATTCCGTGCAGAACAGTATCACCATCAGTTCTTCTGCGCAGCTGAAGATCAAGGCGGGCATGATGGAGATAGAAGCGGATTCGATGTTGACGATCAAGACGGGCGGGATGCTGACGTTGCAGGGTTCCCTCGTAAAAATAAATTAGGAGATATCGCAATGCCCCTTGCAGCGAGGGTGGGAGATCTGACGAGCCACGGGACGCCTCTGGCACCCGGTCCCGGGAGCTTTAATGTGCTTATCGGTGGAATGCCGGCCTGGAGAGTGGGATCGGACGTCCATGCCTGCCCTCTCGTTACCGGAGTTGTCCCTCATGTGGGCGGTGTTGTCGCTATCGGGAGCTTTACTGTTCTGATAAACAACCTCCCCGCCGCGCGGCAGGGAGACATGATCGTGGAGGCAGGACCTCCGAATGCGATCGCGACGGGTTGTCCGACCGTGGTGATCGGGTGAAAACAACTGAGGGCACGGAGGAGAGATGGCGAAGGAATTTCTTGGCGTAGGGTGGACCTATCCGGTGAGGACTCAGGTGGATGGGCATATCGCCATGTCCCAATTTGAGGATGATATCAGGGAGGCGATCCTGATCATACTGGGAACGGCAAAGGGAGAGCGTGTCATGAGGCCAGACTTCGGCTGCGGCATCCACGATCTCGTTTTTGCGCCGATCAACACCGCAACGATCACCCTTGTCGAAAACAGCGTGCGCGAAGCGCTCACCGTGTATGAACCGAGGATAGAGCTGATCAAGGTCGAGGCCTTGTCGGACAGGGCAGAGGAAGGAAAGCTCCTCGTGAACATAGACTATCGCGTGCGGTCCACGAACAGCAGGTTCAACCTCGTATATCCCTTTTATCTCAAGGAAGGATAGCCCATGATCATGGGACCTCCGAAGATCGATAAACGGACCTTCAGCCACCTGACCGAAACCCTCCTTTCGATGGTGCCGCACTACACGCCTGAGTGGAAGGCGGAAGAGAGGAGACGCCGGCACGGCCCTTGCGAAGATCCATGCCTTTATCATCGAAATGGTGATAACGCGCCTCAACCAGGTGCCCCGCAAGAGTCTCATAGCGTTTCTTGACCTGCTTGGCGTCAAACTCCTGCCTGCCCAGCCTTCGTTCGTGCCGATTACATTTAAGATAACCCAAGGGACCGAACACGATGTCCTCGTTCCTTTACGGACACAGGCCTCTGCCGCTAAGACTGATAAACACGAAGAAGTCCCTTTTGAGACAGAGAAAAACCTTCTAGCAATAGTGAGCAAATTGAAGGAGATTATCAGCGTTGATCCCGGAACTGATGCCATCTACGTTCACACGTCGAATGTCTTGACTCCGGACGGGGGTATCAAGGACCAGCAGGATGCCTTCTCCCTTTTTGCCGGTATTGACCAGCAGGAGCACAGCCTTTACCTTGGCCAGAAGGACCTGCTCAATATCAAGGGGTCAGGAGAGATTACGCTGAAGATCACCGTCCCCCCTGCTCTTGGCACCGCGCAATTAGATGTCCTCTGGGAATACTGGGGAGAGGACAAGGAAAAGAAGGTGGACCGGTGGATCAGCTCTCGACCTGAAGGATGACTGCTACTGACGGTCTCAGGCAGAGCGGAGAAATAGTCCTCTACAAGGGGCTTGAGGGAGAGATCAGAGAGGCTAAGCTAAAGGATATCTTCACAAGTACCGGCAGGGTCGCGATCAAGGATTCTGCAATCGCAGAAATGAAAAACCGCTGGATAAGGGGCAGGCTTACTTCCCGCCTGACAGGAACCCTCTGCAGCAAGCTTCCGACCGTAGGCTCTTTCTTTCTCAAGACCGCTCCGGCTGAGCCCGTTCAGATTGAGGCGGGCTTCTTCAATGATGTTCCGCTTGACTTTACGACGAAGAGTATCGAGGCAAAGGTCACAGACTGCTCAGGCCCTATCATTTTAGCTCCCAAGGCCATGGCCGCCGGAAGCGCCACTTTCTACCTTGATGCTATTGAGGGATTCATGGTCGGTGACGAGGTCAGGATTTTCCGGAGAGACAGGGAGATGACAGAGGCGACCATTCAGAGCATCGACGCCAATGCGAAGCAGATGACGCTCTCATTTACCGACAGCTACACCTGCACGGAGAGCGATACGATCCGGACAAAAGAAAAGATCGCAGAAGTCTTTGCCTTCGGAAGCCAGCCGAAACTCTACGACACATTCTATATCGGAAGCAAAGAGGCCTTCTCGAAAAAGGGGGCGAAGATTAGTCTCACCTTTTCTCTCCGGATTGATGACGAATCAACGGGTCTTATGCCCCCTCCAGACCCGAAGCTCGCCTGGGAATACTGGGACGGCAAGGGATGGCAGGCGCTCACGATCATCAGGGACGAGACCGACCGATTCATGAACGCTTCCGCAGACACCGGCGATATGAAAATCGTACAGTTCATCTGCCCTGCGGGCATTCAGGAGACCGAGGTCTTCGGTCAGAGAAACTACTGGATACGAACGAGGATCATCGGGGGCGACTACGGGAGGGAGCAGTATACGCTCGGCAGCGACAATGAAATCAACGTGTCGAGGAAGTTCAAGCTCCCCGTCATCCGTGACCTTACGGTCCAGTACGCATTTGATGAATCGATCGAACCTGGAGGCCTGTCTCTCCTACAACAACCTCGATTTTGAAGACATAACTGTTCAGGCCAGGACGGCGAATCTCACCTTCAGCCCGTTCATTCCGCTTCCGGACAGTGAGAAGGCTCTCTACCTCGGCTTCGACAAGCAACTCATGGGAGGACCGATATGCATCTTCTTCGATGCCGAGGAGCTCCAGTATGAGGAGAGAGCAAAGCCGGAGATCGAATGGCGCTTCAGCAATGGGCAGGGTTGGTCGGTACTCGATTATCTTGATGAGACGGAAGGATTCGTCAGTCCAGGGGCTCCTCGAATTCATCGGTCCAACCGGCTTTGCAGTCAGAACTATTTTCGATAGCGAGCCTCTACTGGCTGCGGGGAAGTCTCGTAAAGGGTGCATATCAGAATCATTGCCGAATCCTCAGGGGCGTCTTTCCGAACACAACCTGGGCAGTCCAGGCAGAGACGATCAGGAACGAGATCATCGGCTCAAGCGATGGAGAGCCGGGTCAGACCTTCTCATTCTTCAAGTTTCCGGTACTCGAAGGAGAAGAGGTGAGGGTAAAGGAGGTCCTCTCCGAAGAGGAACGGCAAATGCTCATCGCCGCCTACGGGCAGGAAGTGATCGTTGAAAGGCCTGGTGCGAGTGGCGAGGAGACAGAGACCTGGGTGCTCTGGAGAGAGGTGGCTGACTTCTTCGGCTCATCTCCGAAGAGCCGGGCCTTTACCTTCGACCCTGCGACAGGCCAGATCAGCTTTGGCGACGGGGTTAATGGAATGATCCCGCCTGCAGGCGAAGACAATATCAAGGCATTCTCTTACCAAACGGGAGGGGGCAAGCAGGGGAATGTGAAGGCCCTGGAGGTCAAGTCGCTTAAGTCCGCAGTCTCAGGCATCGACAAGGTGATGAATCCAATCGGTGCTGACGGCGGTGCTGATACGGCTACCATCGACGAGATGATCGAGATCGGCCCTGCCGCAATCAGTCACCGTTACCGGGCGGTCACGATAGAAGACTTTGAATGGCTGGCGCGAATGGCATCGCGGAAGGTGGTGCGGGCGCGGTGCCTTCCGAACAGGAACAATGAAGGCAAATCGGAAACGGGCTGGGTGACGGTCATTATCGTGCCTGAATCCGCCGAGGAGAAGCCCTACCCCTCGCTCCTGCTGAAAAAGGAAGTGGAGGAATACCTCTCAGCGCACAGCCTGACCGCGATAGCCTCTTGCGGGCACATTCATGTGGATGGCCCGACGTACAACGCGATGAGTGTATCAGTGGACATCTTCGTGACATCTCCTGATATCGCCTCTGAGGCGGCCCGTGAGGCGAAACAGAGGCTTGACAGCTTCTTCCACCCCCTCATTGGTGGACCCGAAGAGGAGGGATGGGACTTCGGCAGGGGTGTTGCCGTCTCTGATATCTGTGCGCTCCTTGAAGGGATCGATGGGGTCGATCATATCGAAAATCTCCTGCTGGAGGGAGCTGATGAGGGCGACCTTGTTCCGATTCCTCCGGATGCCCTCGTTGCCAACGGAACTCATTCCATCAACATACGCCTGAAGGGAGGCATTTGAAAAGGATGGGACTCCCTATCCCAAAACTCGCTGACAAGACCTTCGAAGAGATCCTCAAAGAAGCCCGCGCCCTGATCGGCCGGTATGCACCAGGCTGGACGGATCACAATCTCCATGATCCGGGGATCACCTTCCTCGAACTCTTTGCCTGGATTGCCGAGATGCAAATGTACTATGCCGACAGGCTGACTGAGGAACACTATAGAAGGTTCCTGGAAATGGCAGGGTTCTCACAGCTCGGACTGCAGCCCGCCAGGACAGCAGTTTCCTTTGGAAATGTGACAGCTGATACGACGGTCCCTGCCCATACCCAGGTCGTTGCTCTGATCGGAACTGAGCAGATACCTTTCGAGACAGAGGAGGAAATTGTCCTCATCCCTGCCGGCCTCAAGGCCCTGAAAACCATTTCAGGTCCTTCTGTCATTGACCGCACAGAGGCGAACGAGCGAGATGAGATCTCTTTCTCGGCCTTCGGTGAACAGCCTGAAGCAGGCGCTGCGCTTCACCTCGGCTTCGACAACCCCCTTCCCGCAAAGGATGTCTCTCTCACGATATTCCTTTTTGATGATGATCTCCCGCCCGTAGCCAGGCACGGCGACGAGATGCCGCAGGTCGCTCCTTCGATAGAGATTGCCTGGGAATACTTCCGGGGCGGATCGTGGAGTCCTCTCGTGGTGAAAGACGATGGGACATCAGCATTGACGAAAAGCGGCAGGGTAGTCATCGAAGGACCTTCTGCCATGGATCTGCTGAATGGATTCTTCTGGATACGGTGCCGGTCGGCGAAGGGCAGGTATGAGATCGCTCCGGTAATCGACAGGATCCTCATTAACACTGTCACTGCGATACAGATCGAGGCCGTCGTTAACGAAGATCTCGGTGCAGGAGACGGGTTCCCCGGCCAGAAGAAGACCTTGAAGAAGGCCCCTGTCCTGGAGAAAAGTCAGGCCGTAGAGGTCAGCATGGGCGGTGGCGCCTGGGAAGCCTGGCAAGAGATTGATGACTTCGAGAATTCAGGTCCTCTGGACAGGCATTATCATGTCGATGCTGAAACAAGCGAGATATCCTTTGGGAACGGACTGAACGGCTGCATTCCCGGCACGGGCGATCAGATCAGGGTGTCGTACAGGACAACGCTCGGATCGAAAGGAAACATCCCGGAGGGAAAGAAGTTTCTTATCACGACTTCAGGTTTCAGCGGTATCACTGTCACGAATCCGAAAAAGGCGGAAGGCGGAAAAGACCCGGAAACGATTGAGTCGGCCAAGGCCAGGGCAAGGAGGGATCTGTCCGTCCCTTACCGGGCCATCACGGCAGCAGACTTTGAGGAGGCAGCCATTTCCACGCCCGGTCTTCGTGTTGTTAGGGCGAAGGCGATCCCCAATTATCATCCCCTCTACCCCTGTGTTATCAATTTCCCGAACTGGGTGACGGTCGTTGTGGTTCCTGTATCCCGTGAGACAGATTCAATGCCTTTACCGGGTCAGGGATTCCTTGAAACGGTTTCGCGCCATCTTGACAAGCACCACCTGGTCACGACAGGCGTCTCTGTTGTTGGTCCGAAGTATGTGAGAATATCCGTTGGATGCACGGTGAAGATCAGGAAAAGGAGCAGCCCTTCAGCAGTTGCAGCAATGGTCGAGGAGGCGCTTGTGCAGTTTCTCGATCCCCTGCATGGCGGACCGGATCGAAAGGGATGGCCCTTCGGAAGATCGGTCTTTCCTTCTGAAATTTACCAGGTGGTCGATGCTGTTGAGGGTGTAGATTATGCAACTGATGTCTCGATCATCGCTGAAGGTGAGTATCAGGAGGACGAAGGGATCATCAGGATCCCGGCTGTCGCACTCGTATGCTCAGGCAGTCACCGGATCGGGATCCTTGAATAGAGGGAGATGATGAAAGAACGGGAATTCAAGACCCAGACGTTCAGAACAGCCGGACAGTGGTCAAGCGGGCTCCTCTATCGCCTTGTGACGGCAGAAGACGGCGGCCTTACGATTCCATCCATCCCTTCAAACGCGAAAAAGCTTGAAGCAATGACTGGCATAATATCCCCGGTGGTCCTTGCAGCGGACTGCTGCGGGATTCTCTACATACTCGATACGGCTACCAATCGGCTATACCGGTATGATCCGCGCACAGGCGTTTCCGAGAGGATCTTCTGCCCGGAATCCCTCGACAGACCCGGCCGCATCCTGCTCTCCGGGATAATGCTCTGGGTCGCTGATACATCAAGGGGACAGGTAAGGGGTTCTTCACTTGTTGATTTTCAAATCCTAACTGTCATCGATCTGATAGAAGAGCCGATCGATATCGCTTTCAATGGAGAGGGAGACCTCTATGTCCTCGATAACAAGACAAAGCTCATCTATCGGTTCGACAAGCATGGATCTCTGTCGGGGAAATTCGGGTCCCCGTACCTGCAAGACCCTGTTGGATGCGTAGTTGGCATGCATGACGTCATCTTCGTCATTGACAAAGGATCTCCGGGGTTTCAAAGGTTTTCGCACGATGGCTCATATGTCGGCATCGCCGGCGATCTCAGCGCTATCTCGCCGAAGATGGTTGCCTGCGATGCAGAGGGCAATGTCTTGGTACTGACCGATGCAGGGGAGGTCTTCCAGTTCGATGAGTACGGCATCTCTTCCGGAAAGGTTCAGTTCCCTGAAGATGCGGGGCCGATCATCTGGATCGCGACTGACGGCTGCGGTAACCTCTATGCGAGCACAGCAAATGGCATCTACATCCTTGCTTCCGGAAAGGCCTTCGTAAAGGAGAAGGGGTCCTACTATTCGAAGACGCTCGACAGCGGCATAGTCGAATGCCGGTGGCACAGGCTCGTCCTGCAGGGCCACATGCCCTCAGGCACTGTCGCGGACATCTATTCCTACGCTTCTGATGATGAAGGGCTGAAGAATCTTGTCGACACTGCGCTCGCCGACCCCGCCAAGACAACCCAGGAGAAGGCTGATGTCATCGAAAGCGTCATACCCTGGACAGATCCGGAAAAGAACGCAAAAGATATGCTCTTCAAGGGCAAGGCCGGGCGATTCCTTTGGGTAAAGCTCGATCTGACTACCTATGACGAGAAGTCCAGGCCGGTCGTGAGAGAGATGAAGATCTTCTATCCGCGCATCTCCTATCTGAGGTATCTGCCGCCGATCTATCAGGAAGACCCGGTGAGCAAGGATTTCCTGGAGAGATTTCTCTCCCTCTTCGAGTCGGCCTTTTATGATCTCGAAGTCGATATCTCGACAATCACCCGATACTTCGATCCTGACACTACACCGCCTGAATTTCTGAAGTGGCTTGCTTCGTGGGTAAATATAGCCATCGAAGAGGACTGGCAGGAAGCGACGAAGCGCGAGTTCATCCGCCAGGCTGTCCCGCTCTATAGAATGAAAGGGACGGTGGAGGGTATCACCCGGTTCATCCAGATCTATACAGGAAAGGTGCCGGTACTCATCGAGCATGCAAAGACAGGCAACCCCTCCATCCTGGGAGGTCCGTTCAGGCTTGGCGTAGATACGATCCTGGTCAGAACGCCTGTGCGGGGGTTCAGGCTGGGCGATGACTCTATCATAGGACGTGTTGCCATCAGAGACACAGTGCAGGGCTTCGAAGATCCCTTCCTGTCTCTGGCAAACCGGTTCACTGTTGTCATCGACCTGACGCAGGAAGAACGTGCTCGCTATGAGAAAGGGCTGAGGAAGATCATCGCAGATGAAAAGCCCGCCCACACCGCATACACCCTTCGTATTGCCGGCGCATTGACTGCAGGGGCCGGGAGTTATGTCGGCATCAGCACCACCGTTGGAGGATACGAGCCTCTCCGCCTCAACTCTTCCGTTGTCGGCAGAGGCCTGCTCCTCGCAGAAGGGGAGGAAAGCGGTAGGGTTGGAGAGCGGGCATATGTCGGAACGGATACGAGACTGATCTGAGCAGATTGAAGAGAGATAAAGGAGTTAGACCATGAGAGCTAAGAAAGCAAAGGAGGGAGAGATGAAGCAGGCACATGAAAGGCGCTGCAGTGTCTGTGATATTCCCTATTTTGAGCGGAACAACTACTTCTATGGAAAGCTGATGACGGTCCGGGATTTCTTTGCTGAACAGTGCTATTTCAATGGGAAGCGATGGCTCATCAACAGGATGATCCTCGGTTGGGGCGTGGTCTGCGGACTCGATGTCCGGCAAAAAGAGGATTCCCCGGGAGAGGTCGTCGTGACTCCCGGTCTAGCGATCGACTGCTGCGGCAGGGAGGTCCTCGTCTGCGACGAACAGGAGGTGAAACTCCTGCCGGGTCCATCTGAGTGTCATGAGGAGCAAGAGGATGAGAAAGGGGAGAAAAAGTTCTTCATCTGTATCGAGTATCATGAGTGCAGGACTGAGCCGGCGCACCTTCCTCCTGTTGCTTGCGATCAAAAGGAGAAAGGTGAGTTCAACCGCATCAGGGACAGCTTTGTCATCAGGGTGAAGAGACCTGATGAGGTCTGCATTCCCCCGACCTGTCCGGAACACTGCCCCCTGTCTGACGACAAGCTGAGCTCGATGCATGATTACCTCTGCGGGGTGTTGAAGGAAGGTTGCCCCGAGTGCCCTGAGAAGCCCTGCGTCATTCTCGCAGAGGTCACCATAACGCCGGCTGAGGATCCCTCTCAGCCAGCCTTCGATTACTATCGACCCATGCTCGAAGCGGAGACTGGTGCATGGAAACGCAATGCTCTATGACCTGATAAGTTGCTTCCATGGTGACCTGCCCCACGTCACGACGATCAACTGGAACGCAAACGGGGCGACAATATCATGGGACGATTTTGAGAACGGCATCTACAGGGACGGGATCAAGGTCGGGTTCGACCGGAAGATGGACGGAACGACAATCAATGCAAATACCTTCCAGGTGATGGTGAAGATGGAGGACGCCGATACCGGGAACTCCCGGTACGATTTGATCCCCGGCGATGTTTCGTTCCAGTACGATGAGAGCACGAAGTCCTCGGTAGCGACATTCGCGATCACGTCGAAGTGGCTCATTGATGTCTTCTTCGGCTATTCGAGGATCCAGGAAAAGGGCGGAGAGTTCCTCGTGGTTCTGAAAGGGGACTTCATCATGAGCATCGGTGATGAATGCGTTCCTGCGAAGGCGCTCGACGGCGACTTCATCGGCGCTTCGCTGCCGTCAGGGAACGGCACGCCGGGCGGTGACTTCGAGAGCTGGTTCTTTGTCGCGCCGAAGCCAGAGGGAGCGGTTTCCAAGAAGAAGCGATGAGGAGCGCTGTTCATGCATGATGATAAAGAAGACCATGAATAAGAGGAGGAGTGGGATGAACACCGATACAACAAAGAAGAGTTGCGATTACAACAGCTACAAGCGGACCCGCTACTTTCACGGCATGCTTCTGACGGAACGGGACTTCCAGGAGGAACAGATCTATCACCAGGAAAAGCGGAGGCTTCTAAACCGGATGCTGCACGGCTGGGGAGTCGTCTGCGGACTGGGGGTGAAGCCGACGAACCCCTGATTCGTCGAAGGTCGTCATCACCCCGGGGATGGCCCTTGATTGTCTGGGCAACGAGATCGTCGTCTGCAGCGACTTCGAGGTGGACCTCAAGAAGCTGCCTGACCTCTGTCCTGATACGAGCAAGGGCGAGAAGGATCCCTGCGTTGAGAGGGAGACAGGAGGACTGCAAGTACTATATCGGGATCAAGTATACCGAGGCTCCTACCGACCCCGTTCCGGTCTACGTGCCGGGAGGCAGCTGCGAAGAGAAGACCTGCGAGTATTCCAGGATTCGGGAGGGGTACTGCGTCCATCTGTTCAAGTCGCCTCCCTGCCATGCTGTTCAGCCGAAGGACGGGTTGTTCGAGAAGATCGTGAACTGCCTCAAGGACGGCGCGAGCAATGCGGACAAGGTCAAGATGCGTGAAGAAGGTCATCGAAGACTTCCAGGCTTCCTTCTGCCAGCAGCCCTATCCCTGTCCTGTCTGCTGCTGCGACGGCGAGCCATACGTCATCCTGGGAAGCATCGATCTAACGTCAACAAAATGCGCGGTGACAACGATCAAGCAGGAGATGATCAACATCAACGACGGGCGGCAGTATGTGAGGACACCCGTGCTCTGGGGCTACGTCTTCGGTTCTTTCTTCCCGCAGATCAGCGCAATTTATGGACAATCCCTTTGTCCTCATCTGCAGGGCCCTCGGTCTGTTAGATGACCAGTTGGACAAGATCGTGACTGCCCCAGCGGTCTCCGGACGCGTCGATGCCGCCAGCAAGATGGCCTCGGTCAATAAGATGACCGAAGAGCAGGCAAGGGTGGAGATCGCGCATCAAAAGCTCGTCTACAACAAGACGGTGACCCTGTCGCCCGGCACCGCGGCGGGCCTTGCCGCGAGGGCCATATCGATCGAGAAGATCGAGCCGAATACCCCCGTCGACCTCGTGACCGACAGCGCCGGGAAGGTTCTTTTCTATATGCCAGCCGCAGCCGAGGAAAAGATAGACGTGAGCGGACTGAGAAAGGAGATGGACGCGAAGGTCGCCGAGATCCAGAAGAAGAACGCCGACAATCTGAAAACAGATGGACGCGGCATACCAGAAGAAGTTAGACAGAGTGAACAAAACCATCGAGGATCTGAGGGCCAAGATCGGCAAGTAATCATGAGAGAGGTTCTGCAGAAGAAAGCGGCGGAGGCCCCGAAGAAAAGTCCGGATGTTAGGGGCCTGAATGGTACGCTACGTTCCGATTCCGTGGCAGGCCAGGTGGCAGTTCTCCAGAGGTCTATCGGCAACCAGGGTGTTGCACAACTATACCGTGCAGGACTCCTCCAAGCCAAGCTCAAGATCGGCGAGCCCAATGATGTCTACGAGCAGGAAGCGGACAGGGTTGCCGAACGGATCATGCGGATGCCGGAGCCAACCATTCAGCCGAAACCGACCTGACCCTTTGCCAGAGGTCCCTCGTGCGGGGAAGAGGAAGTCATGAAAAAGCCTCTGGGGATTACACCGCTACTTCAGCGCAAAGTTGAAAATGAGGAAGTCGGGCCTGAGATCGAATCAAGCATTGCTACAATCAACGGAAGCGGACAACCTTTAGCAGAGTCTACACGTTCATTCTTCGAACCACGCTTTGGTTCTGACTTCAGCAATGTGCGTGTGCACAAGGATGGTGATGCGAGGGGACAGGCTGAGGCACTGCAGGCAAAGGCCTTCACCGTCGGCAGCGACATCGTTTTCGGTGCAGGGCAGTTCGTGCCGGAGATGCCCGCCGGAAAACATCTCCTGGCTCACGAGCTGGTTCACGTCGTGCAGCAGGGCCGGCATCAATACGCCCCGCAACAGGTAAGTCGTGTCGGCAAGGCCACTGACTCCGATATCCGGGAGGAAAAGGCAGCAGTGATAGACGTCGTATCGCCGCAGGTTACAAAGGGATACTTTCCACTGCCCTCGCCAACAGTCCAACTTCAGCGGGTCCCGCCCGGCGGAAAGCAGCCTCCAAAACCGTTGACACGTGCCGAAGAGATCCGGCTCTCTTTTACCTCGCCGGGCGAAATCACGGGCACCTTGAATCCGCAGGTGATAAGCCTTTACAACTTCACCATCGATCAGCCCACATTGAAGAAAGAACATCTCGCCGCACTTCAGGCGATAACATTCCTGATCAAGCTATTCCCCGGCGCCAAGGTGCGCGTCGAGGCGAAAGGGCATGCCGATTCCACGGGTGACGACATCAAGGTCAACCGGCCTCTCTCCGAGAACCGCGCAGTGGAGGTGCAAAAATTTCTTCAGAGCGCCGCGCCGGTCACTGTCTCCCATTGTGGTGAACTTTGTCCTGTGGCGACCAACGACACAGTTGCGGGCCGATCCCGCAACCGACGAGTGGACATCTATTTCTTCTCAGGCAAGAAGCCTGACGATAACGATATTGATTGGCCATCTCTCTGCTCTCTTGTGCCCGTACTCTGTCGTTGCCTCAAGGACCCTGCGCTCTGTGGTAAGGGGGATGGTGACGGGGATGGTGACGGTGACGGTGACGGAATCGATTGGCCATGTTCGGGGCTCCTGGGCGCGCTGATATGTGGAACGATTGTGTGCATCGCTGCATCGGCGATCCTGAGGAACCCTACACTCTGTCTTCCCGGACTTCCCAGCCTTCCCGAATTCTTGTGCCTGCTGTTCCCCTCGCTCTGTAGGCACAAGCCTAAGCCGCCGAAGAAGAAGGCGCGAAAGGCTTGTCCGGTACCCGGATCTCTGAGGATCGTGAGCCAAGTCGACCAGACAACTCTGGAAGGCGGGGTGACGAAGACCATCGATACGAACCAGCCGTTCGTCTCTTATCGTTTTGACATGGAGATCGTCTTCCAACAGGAAAGCCCAAACAAGAGCCCCTACTGCGACTGCAACTGCGGCGAATACCGCCAGAATGTCAGCGGATTCTTCGAACGCAACGATGGTCATGGCCCGGTGAAGCCACAGAAGCACCCGCTGGCTTACGGGAAGCGGCTTGATCCTAAGTCCCCGCAGGAAGACGGTCCCGACCCTTATGGTCACCGCTATGAGGACGCGGCCCGTTCAAAGGCGAAGCCCAACCGGGACTCGAAGACAGACCCGCAAGGCGTGCATGACAAGTACATACCCTCTCGCGAAATCGGTTGCGCGTATGAGGGAAAAGACAACCCCGGTTTCGCATACAGCCCCCTGGCCGAAGAGATCCATATGCATCTCAAGTTTCAGGCCGGTGCAATCGATGCCTGCAATGGGAACCGTAAGGTCGGTGAATGGAAAGAGTGGGAGATCAAGGCAGACCGCGTCTCCCAGCCGCCCCGGACTCCAAGACGACCCCCCATCGTTTGTGCCGGCTTGCCGCCAAATGCGAAGGTCGGCGATGCGGTCTCACTCTCCGTCCACTTCGAGGGGGACCCCGAAGATTGTTATGGCAGGATCGATGTCAGGATCACTGGCCTGAGCTCGACCGAGCTGAGAGTATTGACCCGGAACTCGGAGAAGTTGAACATCGCCCCCGAGGACTGTCCGGATATGTGGATCCATTCTTATCAAGCATGGACGTTTTTGGGCTCACCCCCTTGCGAGTATGTGGCTTGACGCTCGCAAACGCCTCGCAGAGGATCGGCGCATGACGTGTCGCACGCGGGCGCCTCACGCCGCGCTTATGTCCCGGCGGGTCCGCGATCCCGAGCGAGTGTGGCGAGGAAAGGGGGCGCGTCTTGAATCCTGCATTTGCAGGCTTTAAATAGACAGCGTGGCGCGGAGATGGCGATAACTCTTGATGAATTGTGATGTACCAGGACCCAGAGTATGACAAGTATGCCTCTGAACACGCTTCTGAGGTAGACTGCGAGCGCCGGCTCCCTGTCTGCCATGCCGCGTGCTGCAGGATCCCCTTCGCCCTGTCCAGACAGGATGTCGAGGAAGGCGTCGTCCGCTGGGAGTTCGGCCGGCCCTACCTAATGGCCCATGATGCCGAGGGCTACTGCGTGCATCTGGACCGAGAGGCATATCGATGCACGGCGTACGACCACCGTCCCGTGCCCTGCCGGGGCTTCAACTGCAGTAACGGCGACAAGTGGAAGGTTTGGCTCGAGTACGAAGGGCTCATCATGAATCCCGAATTCGAAGAGCAGATCGTCGAGTCTAACAGAAAACTCTACTGCTGTCCTGAGAGGTGATGGCCAAACGATGGCGACGAGTTCTTGGACGAAGAAGCACAGGTTGCGGCCGGTAGCCCATTGCCGCAGCGGGTGCTGAACCACTGAAGGGGCGGCTGAGCGCGCATGAATGGAGATGTCCTCAGTCTTTCCCTCGTCACCGCCTCCATCTCCTTCGCCGTTTCGGAGACGAGGCTCTTCAGGCCGCTGCGGGAGTGGGTGAGGGGACGAAGTAAGTTCTTCGGAGATCTGCTATCCTGCGGTTACTGCTTAGGCCACTGGGTGGCATTTGCGCTGGTCGTGATCTGTAGATTCACGCTTTTCAAGATATGGTGGCCGCTGGACTATTTCCTGACGGCTTTGGTCATCGCCTGGCTCAGCGCCTTTCAGTGGGTGCTCATGTTCCTGCTTATGGCGAAGGCTAAGAAATAAGAGAGGTGAAGAGTGGGCGAGAGGGCAACAGCAGCAGTCAAGGCCCCAGAGGCGAAGCCAGTAAAGTCCTCCCCACAGAGGCGGCAGCCGGAAATCTGCGCGTCACCAGCCTCGCCCTGTGATCAGATTGCTCTCCTCCACAGATCCATCGGCAACCGGGCCGTTGTACAACTGTACCGTTCAGGACTCCTCCAAGCAAAGCTCAAAATCGGCGAGCCAAATGATATCTATGAGCAGGAAGCAGACCGGGTGGCAGAACGGATCATGCGGATGCCAGAGCCAACCGTTCAGCCGAAACCGACCTGACCGTTTGCCAAAGGTCCCCCGTGCGGGGAAGAAAAGATCGTCAAAGGGCAGGGGGCAGCACAAGGAATTGCTCGTTCCGCAGAAGATACAGGCCATCCATCATACGTTGCGCTCTCAACTAAGTCGGCAATCAGATCGATGGCAGGTGGAGGAGAACCGCTCTCGCAATCAGATCGCGCCTTCTTCGAGCCGCGCTTCGGTTATGACTTTAGCCACGTGCGGGTTCATGGTGACGTACGAGCAGCCGAGTCGGCCCGGGCCGTGAATGCACTGGCGTATACGGTGGGACAGGACGTGGTTTTTGGGCCGGGCTGGTATGCGCCGGGCACAAACGAAGGGTCTCACTTGCTGGCCCATGAGCTGACGCATGTGGTTCAGCAAAGCGGTGGGGCGTTGGCTATCCAGCGCGCTCCTGAGAAGAGGAAAGAGAAAAAGAAACCGGCGTTCGAGGGAAAAAAGAAGGAGCAAGAAGTCAAGGCGGCCGGGAAGAAAGTGGTGCCGTCTTATCCGGACTGTGCGCCCGCGCCCGCTGATTTCCAACAGCTGCAATCCATCAAGTCCAGCATTTTCGGGCACACTGCGTTGAAAGGAGTCTGGCCGCTGGAGGCAGACCTCCTATTCGAGAATAACCTTTGTAGAACGAAAGTGAAATCGGGACCAGGATTTTCTTTGAAAGGTCTATTCGCCAAGGAGGGCGATTATCCACGTGGCAAGGAAACTCCTACTCGTCCTCCATGCAAAGGCAAGCAGCTCGACGTGTACGTGCATATCACTCCGGAGATTTCTGAGCGCGTCCGGGACGGCGAGATCGAGCACTGCAACGATATTCACCGGGCATTCGATCTGACGTTTGGGAAGTATCTCGCAGTTTACAAAGCACTGGAAGGGGGATTTTTTCAACCCGATTCACAGAGCTGTGAGCAAGCGGTGTCAAAGATTGCCCTAAATGTGACGGGCATTGAGCAATCCAAGCTGGGGGACACCTTTAAGTGTCTGTTGAACACTACTAAGAGCCGCGACGACGACCCCAACCGCTGGCACACGCTCGTCTGGGGCCAGCCGGAAACAGCTAAGCATTCCAAGGATTGCAAGTCAGTGACCTATACTCCCGACGTCAAGACAGCTCTGCCGGAGATAGGAAACCATCGCTCTGAGGATGTGGTGAAAGGTTGTGGGTTAAAATGAACTGTCAGGAAATTGCTTCCGGGGGCCCGATGGGCGAAATGGATAGGGAGGAGCAAAAATGGCAGCCAACATGAGTGACCTCGTGCCCGATTTTCGACGAAAAGCGGAGCAGTTGCTGAAGGGCTGTAGGCAGCGTGGTGTTGAAATGCGCCCCTATTTCACGCTGCGCACTCCCTTTGAGCAGGCAAAGCTATGGAGACAATCTCGCTCTATCGAAGAAGTCCGGGAAAAAGTTGCGGAGTTCCGGGATGGGGGAGCTAATTTTCTCGCCTATTGCTTGGAGAGCGTTGGGCCTCAACACGGAGCCCACGTTACGAACGCACCTCCTGGATTTTCCTGGCATCAATGGAGGGAAGCAGTGGATTGCTTCTGGGTCGTTGATGGAAAAACGGAATGGTCAACAATCAAGAGAGTCGACGGTCTTAACGGATATCGGGTGTACGCAGAGGAGGCCACGAATCTTGGCCTGAGCGCAGGAGGTCTTTGGACCAGCTTCAAAGATTGGCCCCACGTGCAATTTCGATCTGCAAGTAACCCAGGCAAGATCTTCGGTCTCAACGAGATCGATGAAAAAATGAAGAAACTTTTTGGAAATTAGGCTGAACATCTCACATCACTCTTTGCTTGGTTCAACGCCAGCATCGATGCGCTTGCTTGTGGATGGCGAGTGAGTACGGCATGATGAGAAATCCCGGGAACACGTCGCTGATATGCTGTCTTGTCGCCCTCCTGGGGCTGACTGCTTGGCCGACCTGGGGATACGGCGATGAGTCTATCACCTCCAAGAACTGGAGAATCCATCCGAAAATCGTCGAGATCCGCAATATCTACAAAAACGTGAAAGAGGCGATCAATCGCAGGGAGCTGCAAAAGCAGGTTCGAGAATTCGATTACTGCGAGCCCTATGCTGATACTTTGCGGATTTTATATTTGGACCACTGCGGCGTTGCCCGGAACTACTATTTCAGTGGGGGGTCCGATGATTCAGCTGCGGAGAGAGACCTTTACTATGATACAGATGGCAGACTCAGGTTTGCTTTCATCCAGGCTGCAGCGTCCAACGGGACTCGTATAGACCATCGGATCTATTTCTCGGCGGATGGCAAGAGGCTGTGGGAGATGCAAAGTCATATGAAAGGCCCTGGATATACCTTCCCCACGGAGTGGTCAGAGGATGATCTGGTCCGTGACCCGACGAAGGCTTTTGAGGCCATGAGCCCCTGCAGGCCGAAGGTGAAGAAGTAGAGTGCCTCAGTGCATTGGAGCCGGCGGGGGGACTTGAACCCCCGACCTGATGATTAAGAATTAGATCGGTCCGGAGGCTTGATTTTAACACCGGTTGGCAGGCGGTCGCCTGCATTGGAAAAGATCGGTCTAAACAGCGATCTGATTTCCCGTTGCTTGCCCCTGCTTTCCCCTGTATGGTGCACAAAAAGTGCACAGTGACGGAAAGGGGCAGGCTCATCTCCAGGCAGAAGAGCGTGCCATCCAGCTGCTTGGTGATTTGATTTGATCGGCCCCTCTTGCATTTCCAGACATTTCCCTCTGTTTTTGAAGAGATACGTCATCCCTTTTTAGGGAGACTTCCCCCTTGCCATTGTGATCATGATATGGAGGCGGAAGAGGAGAAAAGCGATGACTAACCACACCTCGGACGGTATCGTCGCTAACCGCGCCGAACCGTCAAGGTGAACGTTTGTGCCGGACATGACTCAGAGCTTGCGGGGTGAAAGTCCCCGTACCAGATGTAAGTCTACCCTAAGAAAAGATCGAAGGGTAGAATCGAAGGGTAGGACGGCACGCTTTTCACTTTTCCGCCCTTATATGTAGAGAAAAAGCATAAAGCGTCAGGCTTGGCAAAGGAAGCTTCGGAGAGTAAATAGCAGCTAAGAAGCGGAGGGAACGAGTCACCTTTCGACTTCACGGAGTGAAGTATCGTCCGGGAGAGAATGGGCTCTTATGTGGAAACCATATGAGACGCCGGCATTTCGACTTGACATGCGTAAGTTTCCATTGAATCAGCGATTATGCCAGATCGTCACTCGGCGTCCTATACCGACACAGCTCGGGGTAAAGCATATTATACAAAACCATACAATCCATGTTATGCGGCATTGGACGCCACGTGGCATTCGTCCCGCGATGGCCGCTATAGGCCAAGAGCAGACGTTCGCCAAACGATGGTCGAACCCTTAGTTCCTTTTAGCCTGCTCGTACAGTCGCCGTGTAACGGGAGAAGGTGCTACACCAAGGACGACCGAGAATAGATGCCTTGCTCGTCGGTAAACGCCTATCGCGTCTGCCAATCTGTTACGCGCAATGTAGCAGCGCATCTGTCCCTGATAGAACACTTCTACAAGGTCATCGATCTCAAGACCATGTCGAGCACTGCAGAGCTTCATCCGCATCGCTACGTTGCTCGAGGCACTCCAGCGCGAAGGGCGGTCGGGCGCACTACTGTAGCAGCCGCTCCAGGCCGGTGCGATCGTGGGCTTCGATGCGTACTCAGGTTACTCCGAAGTTGCTCGGGAAGGCGCGGATCAGGCTTGATTCCCCGTGTTTGGGGAAGGATGGAGTGGGCAGTTGGCGCCTGAGGGAGATACCGTGGTTCTGCCGAAAGAACTGACGAAAGGAGGAGGTGTATGGACAAAGTGATAGCGTTCGAACACATTCATTTGATCAGCCGCGATCCGAAAGCGGCGGCGGACTGGTATCGGGAGATGTTCGGGGGAGAGGTCACCGCCGTACAAGAAAATCTGCGCGGCGCGCCGCAGCTCGATGTCCGGGTCGGCGGCATGACGATCGTCATCCGTGGCCAGCGGCCCGGGGAACATCCCGCCGAGACCAAGCCCATGCACCATTTCGAGGGCTACTCGAGTCACGATGCGTGGGGGACCGATCACTTCGCGTTCACTTATCGCGGGGACCTGCGTGCGTTCTGCGCGGAACTGAAACGAAAAGGCGTGCGTATGGCGGTGGAGCCATGGGAATTCAAACCTGGGATGGTCCTGTGCTATGTCGCCGCCCCCGATGGTGTGAGCATCGAACTCATTCAGGCCGGTAGTTCAAACAAGGAAAGAAAGTAGCTTCGACTTTGTGCTCCCGAGTAAAGGCGAGCGTTGAATGCCCGCTTTGGGTCGAAAGAGGACAATCAGACGCCGCTTCAACCAAATGCCGCATAATCCATAGTTCGGCGGATGGGTGGCGATCGACTTGAGAGGTGGGGCTTCCCGGATTCGGGTCTCTTTGGCTTCGTCCGGGGAGCGACTTTGGCGGCAGATGGCCGGAATCGTCGTCGATGTTGGGGGTGCGAAGCGCGAGGACTCGGTACCAAGGGTTCAGGTCGAGGATGCATCAGCTCCAGGCGTGAGCAGACGCTCGACAGCATTGGACTTCACCCGCAAGTTCCTCGTGTTAGAGGAAGTCACTGCGAATGGACTCTCGGCGTAAGCAGCGAGTGGGAGGATGCGGCATCGCGTTGGTGGCCGCTTGCCTTAGTGGTTGGAACTGGTACACCGTTGTGACCCGGGGCCACTTCTATCGCAGGGCGAGTCTTTTCTTCCCAGCGGTGTTCATTCTCGGGGTTGCCTTGGCTCTGTTCCCGGGATACAGGGAGGAGCGGCTCGCTCGGGGTGAGGACATTTCTAACTTGCACGGGTGGAGGCTCATTACGCCGCGCTGGTGGGCTATCTTGGCTGTGGCCTTGGCCGCGGCTGCTGCGAACACGGTGCTGTTGATGATCGCCTCGCGCTAGCGAAACCGGCGAACAAACGGGCCACGCATAGGCGCGTCTGTCGAGTTCCCCCGAGATAGCGTGGGCCGCGGGTGAGCCGGACATGACTCAGAACTGCGGGGTGAAAGTCGCCATGCCAGGTGTGAGTTTACCCTGAGAAAGGACCGAAGGGTAGGAGAGACGCAAGGGTTTCACCGCGCTGTGGCCATAATGCACCGCCATTCCCCTAATACCAGATCCCAGGAGGACCTCCCATGACCTCCGAGGGCATCACCCGCCGTCTCATCGCCATCCTCTCTGCGGACGTCAAGGACTACACCCGGCTGATCAGCCAGGACAACGTGGGGACCATCCGCACCCTGTCTGCCTACAAAGAGGCGATGGAGGTCCTCATTCAACGGTATCGAGGCCAGGTGGTGGATGCCACCGGGGATAGCTTGCTGTCCCGATTCGACAGCATCCTGGATGCAGTGAACTGCGCCGCCGAGATACAGCGGGATCTCTCAGAGCGAAATGCCGAGCTGCCTGATCATCGCCGGATGGAGTTCCGCATGGGGATCAGCCTGGGGGACGTGGTCGAGGAAGAGGGCCGGATCTACGGAGATGGGGTGAACATCGCCGCCCGCCTCCAGGCTCTTGCCGAAGCAGGAGGGATCTGCGTCTCCAGTATGGTGCACGACGCCGTCAAAGGCAAGGTGGGCTTCGAATACGAGGACTTGGACGAGCAGACTTTCAAGAACATTGCCGAGTCGATCCGGGTGTAACTGTGCAGGTTTGAATTCCTTCTCGCCCTTTCCCCCATGACCTGAGTTATTTCGAAAGGAGTCCCATGAAAAAGCAAGGTTCCCCATATTGGTCTTTCCTGTTGGTCGCCATAGGACTCGCCTTCCTTGTGGTTCTCGGGGAAGGCTCGACTATTATTGCCAATGCTGTCAGTCTCGGCGGACCAGCCGAACTCGACTTGAGAAATAGAGGTCTCACTCGGCTTCCGGCCGAGGTTCTCGCTATGAAGAACCTCCGGACCCTGGATCTCTCAGGGAATAAGCTGCGGACCTTGCCGGCGGAACTGGGAAATCTATCCAATCTGGAAGAGCTCTCCATCGCTGACAATCAGCTTCAGGGAGCGATTCCCGCGGAGATCCGAAAGCTCAGGAAGCTGAGAATATTGAAATTGCAGCACAACGAGATGACCGGCATTCCTGCGGAGATCGGGCAGATGGAGAGACTGGAAGAGCTGGATTACAGCTTCAACCAACTGGATACCATGCCCAACGAGATCAAGAACATGAAGAGGCTGCGCAAGCTCTCTCTCGCCCATAACCGATACCGGGAATTCCCGGTGGAAATGTGGCAGATCCCGAATCTCGAGGTGTTGGATCTTTCGCAGAATGATCTCGCTTCCCTGCCGGATCAGATCTCTCAATTCAAGAAGCTGAAAGTGCTGAAGTTAGGTGGGAACAAGCTGAGCCAGCAGGATTTCGAGAGGATCAGGCGATTGCTGCCCTCCGCTCAAGTGACGAACCGTTGATGGGGCACGTGAGGCAGAGAGTATCGATTGCAATGGGGAAGGCATTGGGTGATGTGCTTCCCAGCGGAAAGATGAATTACAAAGGTGCGTGTTGGAAACCAAAAGCGGCCTGGTCCAGCTTCGAGGGCACGAAGTGACTACCGACTGGCAGTCAAAGCCCTATCTGCGTGCGGCGCACAGGCAGGCTATTCGCCTTGCGGGGCAAACGGGACTAATTCCATCCTCTATGCTTCTTGGTGAATCCTGGTGGATAAAATCAGAGAGTGCTTTCTGATCGGACGGCCCTGTGGTGATGAATCATCTATGGGGATGTGGGAAAAGGAGAAAAGCGGACATGATTATGCGAATCTGGCACGGATGGACAACCGCTGACCTCGCCGATAAATATGAGGCGCTGCTTAAGGAGGAAATCTTCGTCGGTATTCAGAACCGGCACATCCCCGGCTTCAAAAGGATTCAATTGCTTCGACGTGAAGTCGGCGAAGAAGTTGAGTTCGTCACGGTGATGTTGTTTGATTCGCTGGATGCTGTCCGCGAGTTTGCAGGAGAGAATTACGAAGTCGCCGTTGTCCCGCCAAAGGCAAGGGCGGTACTCTCCCATTTCGATGAACGGTCGCAGCATTATGAAATCAGAGCGGAGAGGAGCGGGGCGGGCTAGAACAGGAATGCTTGTCGTTCTCATGCTTAGCCAGGGGGTTACCTGCTGCCCGCATACCAATGACAACCTCGGGTTGCAGCCGACGCGCTGCCGGATGGGACGAGGTGTACAAAAAGTGCACAGAAAATGGGTTATGAGAGAACCATAGATCTCATAACCCCTTATTTTCATTGGAGCCGGCGGGGGGACTTGAACCCCCGACCTGATGATTACGAATTAGATCGCTCTGGGGGCATGATTTTAGCACCGGTTGGCAGGCAGTTGCCTGCATTGGAAAAGTTGGCCTCTGGCAGCGATCCGATTTCTCCCCGTTTGCCCCCGCTTTCCCCTGTATGGTGCACAAAAAGGGTACAGTCAGGCTCATCGCTTGTTCCTTTGCTTTTCCCTCCAAGATATCCCACCCTACCTCCTCCGATGGGATGCTCCAAAAAGCCGTTGACAATCCATCCCGACAGTAATAAATAGCCAGCTTAGCGACTGCTATCCTTGACCAGACAGAAGTCCTGATGCTTCACCGTATCGGCGCGCGCCGCTGGATCGCACGAATCATGATCAGCTGGGCCATTGTGTCAGCGTCGACGGCGTTCGTCACTTCCCCGCTCAGTTTCTATGCAATCAGATTCTTGCTTGGTGTTATGAAGGCCGGGTTCTTTCCCGGGATAATCTATTACCTCACCTATTGGTATCCGAGCCCCCGCAGAGGCGAAGCCACGGCGATTGTTCTTTCGGCGATCCCCGTTGCGGGCGTCCTTGGCGGTTTGATCTCAGGCTGGATCATGGCCAGCATGGCCGGCCTGCGCGGTTGGAAAGGCTGGCAGTGGCTGTTCTGGGTGGAAGCCGTGCCAAGCATCCTCTTGGGTTTCATCGTATGGCATTACCTCGATGACCGCGTAGAACACGCCAGGTGGCTGAGTGAAGACCAACGCAGTTTTGTTGCACGAGAAATCGCCAGGGAAGCGACCATGAAGTCAGGCGCGAAGGTGTTGACTGTGGTGACCAATCCTCGTGTCTGGTTCCTGGCGGCCGTGTATTTCGCCTATACGGGCGGAATCAATGGAATTGCCTTGTGGCTGCCTACCATCATCCATACACTTGGCGTGAAGAGTGTGCTTCATGTCGGCTTGCTCAGCGCCATCCCGTGGAGCTGTGGCATCATCGGGATGTATCTGCTGGCGCGCAGAGTGGACCGGCGGCTTGAATTCGGGTGGCATTCGGCGGCGGCGGCCTTGGTAGGTTGCTTCGGTCTCATCCTCAGTGTTGAGTGAAAAGCCACTCCGGCTTTGTCGATAGTGGGCCTCAGCATGGCAACTGCCGGCATCATGGGAACATTGCCTGTGTTTGGGGATTGCCCACGGCCTTCCTCGCAGGCGGTGCAGCGGCTGCGGGCATCGCTCTCGTTGGCTGCGTCGGCAATTTGTCCGGCTTCGCCGCGCCCTTTGCCATCGGAGCCATCATGGATGCCACCAAGAGCATCGACGGAGGGCTATACCTGATGGCGGCTCTACTCGTCGTTGGAGCTTTGCTTGCCCTATGCGCGCGGCGTAGCGAGGATCAGAAACAGCCATCATCGGTCTAATCACGTCTCAGGACTTTCGCCGTGGAAGAGCCGTGATGCCGAATGGGCGCCTACCTGAATGGCGGAGCTGATACATGTCATCAACTTCAGGAGAAGGAGAAAAAGCATGGACGAGAAAAACGGGTTCTTTGACAATCTGACCAGAAGGTCGTTCTTTTCCAAAGCGGCCCTCATGGCCGCAGTCACCTTAGGGGGCTTAGTATCCGTTTCCAAGGGAATCGGCTGGGGGGAGAAAGCCGATGCCACCGAGCCGGGAAAGGGGGTGCCGATGAAGGGCGATCAGGTGAAGGCACTGATATTCGATGTCTTTGGCACCGTCGTGGACTGGCGCTCCAGTGTGATTCGGGAAGGCGAGCGCCTGGGCGCGGAAAAGGGTTGGAAGCTGGACTGGGGGACGTTTGCGGACGAATGGCGCTTCGACGGCTACATCGCGGGAACGCGGAAGGTAGTCGCGGGCGAGCTCCCGTGGACGACTGCCGACCGGCTCCACCGCCTCCAGCTCGATCGAATGCTGGAGACCCGGGGGCTTGCATCGCAATTGACCGAGGCGGAAAAAGATCACTTCAACAAGGTGTGGCATCGTCTCGCGCCCTGGCCTGACTCGGTCGAGGGATTGACGAGGCTCCGCCGGAAATACATCATCGCCCCCTTCTCCAACGGGAATTTCGCGCTCTTGACCAACATGGCTAAGGCGGTCGGACTTCCCTGGGATTGCATCCTCTCCGCCGAGCTCAATCGCCTCTACAAGCCGGATCTTCGTACGTACACGATGGCTACCGACCTGTTGGGGCTTGAGCCAGGTCAGGTCATGATGGTTGCCGCGCACTTCCAGGACTTGAGGGCCGCGCGCTCTGTCGGTCTGCGGACCGGCTTCGTGTATCGGCCGACAGAATTCGGGGGCGTCCGGGAGGCGGACAGAGATACCACCGGAGAGTGGGATGTCTCCGCGTCGAGCTTTATTGAGCTCGCCGAAAAGATGGGTGCTTAGAGCGGAGAGTCGGAAGAGATGCGGCGGGGATCGCGCGCTTAACCCTGAAGGTGAACGGAGGAAATTCACCTGGTGCTTCGCCGTCGAAGACGGTAAGATGGTGACCCCAAGATACTCAACCTGTTGGGCAACAACATGGCCTCGAAAGCATTCAATCAAAAGGGAGTAGGTTGAGTCATCGGGGGGACCATGGTCCTGGATACCTTCCTGGGAGAGAAGGGGACGGCGTTCAAAAGATTCAAAGATTGGAAGTATGGGGGCGGGCAGCGGGGATGTCCATGAAAAGCCGTTGACAATCCTCCCTGAGAGTAATAAATAGCCAATTGAGCGCCGTTATTCTAGACCCAGGAGGATTCCAAGATCCCAAACTGATTTCCGATATTTCTTAGGAGAAGCGGGGAGAAAACCGATGAGTTGGAACAACGTTCCCTCCGCCAACGTCCGGTGCGGGATCTTCCGTTTCCCTCCCTGGTCTGAAAGACGGCCGAGTCCACGGCGGCTGAAGGCGAGAAGTTCCATAAGCTCCTCCTTGGTGATCATCGCCACCTCCTCCGTTGTCGGAGAAGGGCAGAACGCCATCCGCAGGAGGGTGGTACACTCTGCATTCCCATTCTTGGTACATCGTTGCATACCAGGTGACAGAAACGAAGGTGAATTTGAAGATTGAGATCTCGAAAGAAGAAATTGGGGCGTTTTGCCAGCGCCATCGGATTCGCAAGCTGGCGTTCTTCGGATCGGTGCTGCGCGATGACTTCGCGCTCGAGAGCGACGTGGATGTACTGGTGGAGTTCGAGCCCGCAGCACGGGTGGGGCTTATCACGCTGGCCGGCATCGAGATGGAACTGAGTCAACTACTCGGTCGCAAAGTGGAAATGCACACGGTCAAAGGGCTGAATCCGCTGTTCCGCGACTCGGTGTTGCATCAAGCGCAGGTTCAGTATGAGCATGCGTGACGATACGGTCAGCCTCAAGGACATGCTCACTCATGCCCGCGAAGCAGTGGCGTTGCTGGGTGACACCAGTCGGGAGGAAATCTGGAAGAGACGTATGCAGCAGCTCGCACTGGTGCAGCTAATCGAGATCGTTGGCGAGGCGGCGAACCGGGTCACCGACGACACCCGCAAGGCCCATGCTGAAATCCCCTGGCCCCGCATCATCGGCATGCGTAACCGGCTGGTTCATGGTTACGACCTCACAGACTACGATCTGCTCTGGGACACCATCACCTACGATCTGCCCCCGCTTATCGCGGCGCTTGAGAAGATCGTGGGGGTGGAATGAAGTGTGCCGGGGGGAGGAAAGAGGAAGGGTTGCATCTTCAAGTGTGGTTTTAGACCGGCAAGGGGACGCAGCGGCTGATCTGCTGGATTCGGCTCCGATCTAAACGAGGTGTACAAAAAGTGCACAGTAAAGGGGTTATGAAGGAGTCGCCGATCTCATAACCCCTTGATTTCGTTGGAGCCGGCGGGGGGACTTGAACCCCCGACCTGATGATTATGAATTAGATCGCTCCGGGGGCACGGTTTTAGCACCGATTGGCATGTGGTTGCCTGCATTGGAAAAGATCGGTGTAAACAGCGATCTGATTTCCCGTTGTTTGCCCCTGCTTTCCCCTGTATGGTATACAGAAAGGGTACAGTGAGGCTCGTTGCTTGCCCCTTTGCTCTTCCCTCCAAGACATCCCACCCTACCTCCCCGATGGGACGCTACAAGGCGATCTACGATTGACACTTCTTAGGCCCGGTGATAGGCTCCATCGAGTATTTACCAGAGAAGAGATTCCTAGGCGAGTTCGGTTGGGATTGCCCATCCATAAAAAGGAGAAGGATACATGCCTGCTGCAACAAGAATATCCAACGGGAAGAAATTACGAGATCTCATTGCGTCCGAAAAATGTCCGCTGATTCCCGGGGGGTACGATGCCTTTACGATGGCTCTGGCTGAAACCACCGGGTATAAAGCCGGCTATCTCGGCGGGTACTCTATGGCGGCCAGCCTGACCCGCACCCCGGACTGGGGCCTGATTACCATGACCGAAATGATCCACCAGGTCATGAATGCCGTCAACGCGGTGAATATTCCCATCATTACCGACATCGACCAGGGCTTTGGTGCGCTCAGCAACTTCGTGCGGACCATTCACGCGTATGAGAACTCCGGCGCGGCGGCCGTCCACTTCGAGGACCAGCCGTTCCCCAAGAAGTGCTCCCTGATGCCCGGTCGGACCGTTATCTCTGTCGAAGAGAATGTCAAGAAGATTAAGGCGGCGGTCGAAACCAGAGAAGACCCGGATTTTGTCCTGATCGCCCGCAGCGATGCCCAGATGCCCGAAGGGCTGGACGGCATTCTGCGCCGAATGGACGCGTACCTGAATGCCGGGGCTGACTTCACGATCTATTGCGAGCACGAAAGTGAAAAAGACGTGGAAACCGTCGGGACCAAGTTCCCCGACCGGGTCATTATCTTTGCGGGAGACGCTCCGGGCAATGCGGCCTGGTATCTGCCCGCTGCGACCTACCGTGAGATGGGCTACGCAGCCATCATTTATTGTGCGGCCGCCTTCAGCGCCGCCCATAAAGCGGTGAAGAACCTGTTGGTCGAGATGCAACAGCAGGGCGGCCTTTCGATGGAATGCCACAAGAAGTACTGCTATACCGTCAATGACAATAATGACGTCAGCAAAATCAAGGCCTGGCAGGCCCTTCGCGACAAGTACAACATGCTATAGCGGGGATGGTTCTCGTTGCCTTTGCACTAACGAAAGTCGTTCCTCCCAGAATTCAAAAGGTCAGGCCTTGATGTATCCCATTTCCACTCCCTTCAACACAGGTCTGGGGCTGCCTTTTCCTCTATCCCTGGGAGGCCTTGGCCTGTAGTCCCACCTCTCAATTGTCCTACAAAAAGCCGTTGACAATCCATCCTGACAGTAATAAATAGCCAACTTAGCGACGATTATCCCCAACCCAACAGGAGTCCAGGGTCCCGAGGTTTGCTGTGGTTAGGGAGGGGTGGGAGACAAGAGGGGCCGAATAGATTTCCGGAGCTAAGGGGGGTTGCGAACGAGGCGTTCGTTTCCCACGCGCCGTCCGCGGTTGCTGCTCAATTTCGCTTCTTTAGGCGTCCAAGTTGCAGATTGAGAGATGGCAATGTTTGGAAGAGTCCGACGCTCGACTCATGTTATGGAAAGCTACTATTCGTTCCTCAAAGAGAGCCATCAGGCGTACTTCGTAAAGTGGTTGCGTGGACATCAGAAAGGGTTCTGGCTCTTCTCATGGCTTTCACACTTCTTCCTCAGCCAAGGGATCGGACGAATGAATTCTTTTCCAAGAAAAGCTAGGCTGAACAAGCTGCGAATAGATCTTGCATTCTCGTTTTTCTTGTCGTCGGTTTTAATTTGTCATCCCCAGAAAAGTATTGCGACAACATACCTGCCCCCTCAGCCTGATCCTTGGTATTCCATATCCGTCGAAGTCGACGCGAGTTCTTTACCGCCTGGCGTGAAAATTCTGGAAAAGGAAGTTACGTTGTCGTTTTATGAAGGGACTGCGAAATTTCGCTATCTCCACAACGAGAGTTCAATTCCTTTTTATCTCGTGAGAACCCTGTCGGGTCCACTGGATTGGGTCGGGCACTTTCCGCCCAATGAGGTCCCCGTAAAAAAGCTCCTAAACGGGAAGGTCTTCGAACTCGATCTTGGGAAGGATGTCTGGCGAGTTGCCGGCCCTGGAGGCGTGTCTCTCATGGACCTCCTGATTGACTCCTACGAGAAAGTCTTTGGAGTGAAAGGGCCGGGTCGGCCTGATTCAGTGGTCGTGCCCTCCCCAAAGACGATCAGCTTTCGTACCATATATGGTAGCAAGGAGCTTATTCTGAATGCGACAATAACCTACGAAATCAACAAGGAATACAACCCGGAGCGTAACAATGAATACTACGATCTAAATTGGTTTCAAATCCGTTCTGTCCATTTCAACGAGGACGAGTTCCCGACAGGGCTAAAGGTCGGTGAAGACAGGCAGTGTCCGCACTCACTGTTGAAATTAACACTTGTAAATGAGGGAAGGACACCGCTTTACGTGATTGCAAGGTCAGAGGAGCCAGTTTCCTGGGTTAGTCAGTTCGCGCCCGGGAAAATACCGCACATGAAATTTGTCGATGGAAAGGTCTGGTGGTTTACTGGCCCCACGAGGTCTTATTTTCGTAACCCGGATGGGGTCGGAGGATTGGTAGGAGGGTCCGACCGAGAAGCTGATGGACAGATCGACGAGTTCTACATCTTTCGTGAGTCTGGAGTCGTATCCCAGCAGGTTCGAGCAGATGATCGGCCAGATCAGGTCAGTATTCCCTCCCCCCAAGACTTTGCTATTGAGGCGTTTTATGGGACATCGCCCGTATGGCTCCGCGGAAAGATCATCTATGCACTGAATGGCAAGTATGGCCCCGATGCCGGTAAAGGCCCACCCATTGTTGCCTCTAGTACAGGGTTTACCTACCCAGGGGCGAGAAAAGAGATGGTTTTTCTCCCGGTAACAATTCTCAATTCCATTCTTATGAATTTACTCTTTTTCCGCCTGCTCAGAAGGCGGAAAGAGCGAAGTCTGTCAATAGTTCTGGGTATTGTTTTCGGTATCGTAGAGTCGTTCTTAATTTTTGGTGGCTTCGTAGCGGCAAGCCAGTGGGTTTTCTACAAAAGCCTGAGGTGGGTAGGGCTTCAAGGTTATAATTTAGTAGCTCTGATGCTCACGGCGTTATTCTTGATACTCAGTATTCCTCTTTTGATTCGGTACAGGTTTTCGATGAGAGACACTTCAGTTTTTGTTGTCGGAAGCTTTCTGTTGATCCGCGGCGTCTTCTGGATTTCCGGTTATTACTAACCAGTCCAGCCGACGCGTAGACGCAGTATAAAGGTCACAGTTCCGTTGTAAGACTGTGCGCCCTTCTTTGGAATAGCCGATTCAAAATACCCTGCGATAGACTGCCCACTGAGAGTTCTATCCTTCCCGAGGGATGTTCACTCTTCGTATATCTCGTTGTTCAATCGATATCCGCGGCGCCGGCCCTCCTACTAGGTCAGGAACTCGTCGACAATGGGAATCCATTAGGCGGCTCGTCTCCACCTCATTGCCAGTCATACACTAATCAGTCAAAGGCCTGATCTGCCCCATGGTCTTGCCGAAAGAGACCTTAGAGTTTTCCGTTGACTACCCTCACGGGAGAGAGTAAATAATAGACGGGGCTTCCTGCAATGCGAAGGAGGCCTGGCGTCTTCTCCCTGCACCTCTTTCAGAGGGGATGTTTTCCTCTGGGATGGCATTTCCACCTGCCTCTTGAGGAGAAACAGGATGAAATGTCCTAAGTGTCAGACGGAGAATCCTGATTCCAAGAAATTCTGCCGCAAGTGCGGAATGAAGCTGGCCCTCATCTGCTCCCACTGCAGCTCTGAATACCTTCCCGGAGATGAGTTCTGCGGAGATTGCGGCCAAAAGCTAGCCCAGCCTCTCGACACCTCCCGCCCCGCCTCCTACACCCCCAAGCATCTGGCCGACCAGATCCTCACCTCCAAGTCTGCCTTAGAAGGGGAACACAAGATCGTCACCGTCCTCTTCGCAGACGTGGCGAACTTCACCTCCCTCTCCGAGAAGCTGGACCCGGAGGAGGTCCATCAGATCATAGATGGATGCTTCCAAATTCTGATGGCCGAGATCCACCGCTACGAGGGGACCATCAACCAGTTCACCGGGGATGGGGTGATGGCCCTCTTCGGAGCCCCTCTGGCCCACGAGGACCACGCTCAGCGGGCCTGCTACGCCGCCCTGGCCATTCAGAAAGCCTTGGCGGACTACCAGGAGAAGTTGAAGAAGCAGCATGGCATCGACTTCCGGATGCGCATCGGCCTCAACTCCGGCCCGGTCGTGGTGGGCAAGATCGGGGATGATCTGCGCATGGACTATACGGCCATCGGGGATACCACCAACCTTGCCTCCCGAATGCAGAGCCTGGCCCAACCGGGTACCATTCTCATCTCCCATCATACCCACCATCTGGTCCATGCCTTCTTCGAGTTCCAACCTCTCGGCAAGATCGAGGTCAAGGGCAAAGAGGAACCCCAGGAGGCCTATCTGCTCCTGCAACCCAGCGAGGTCGAGACCCGAATTCAGGCCTCCGTGGTCAGGGGCCTCACCCGCTTCGTGGGACGGAAGAAGTCCATGGCCGCCCTCATGGAAGTCTGGGAGAAGGTCAGGAGTGGCTCTGGCCAGGTGGTGAGCATCGTGGGTGAGGCGGGAGTTGGGAAATCTAGGCTCTTGTTGGAATTCCGCCAGTCTCTCGCTTCAGGGGAGGCTCTCTATCTGGAAGGCCGCTGCATTCAGTATGCGGGCTGCATCCTCTATCTGCCCGTCCTGGATCTGCTGAGATCCTACTTGGAGATCCAGGAAGGGAACCGGGAGGTCCTGGTCAAGGGAAAGCTCTCCGGGAAAGTGCTCTCCTTGGATCTCAGTCCGGAACAAATCCTGCCGCCCCTCCAGGAACTCCTCTCCCTGAAGGTAGAAGATCAACCCTTCCTCCAGTTGGAGCCTCGACTCAAGAGGGAGCGGACCTTCGAAGCCTTACGAGACCTCCTCCTCCGGGAGAGCCAGAACCAGCCCCTCATCCTGGCCATCGAGGACCTCCACTGGATCGACAAGACCTCCGAGGAGTTTTTGGGCTATCTCGTCGATTGGCTGGCCTCGGCGAAGATCCTCCTCATCCTCCTCTATCGTCCCGAGTACACCCATCCCTGGAGCAGCAAGTCTTATTACAGTCATATCGCCCTCACGCAACTGACCCGGGACCCCAGCACGGAGCTCATTCAGGCGATCTTGCCAGAAGGAGAGGTGGTCCCCGAGCTGAAAGCGCTCATCCTGGACCGTGCCGCTGGCAATCCCCTCTTCATGGAAGAGTTCACCCACTCCCTCTTGGAGAACGGCTCCATCCGCAAGCAGGATCACCAGTACACCCTGACCAAGAAGCCCTCGGGGATTTCCCTACCCGACACCATCCAGGGGGTTATCGCCGCCCGCATGGACCGGCTGGAGGAGAACCTCAAACGAACCCTCCAGGTCGCCTCGGTCATCGGACGGGACTTCGCCTTCCGCATCCTCCAGCTCCTCCTGGGCATGAGAGAGGAGCTGAAATCCCACCTCCTCAAGCTCCAGGGCCTGGAGTTCATCTACGAGAAATCTCTCTTCCCCGAGTTGGAGTACCTCTTCAAGCACGCCCTCACTCAAGAGGTGGCCTATCAGAGCCTTCTGCTCAAACGGCGCAGGGAGATCCACGAAAAGATCGGAGCCGCCATCGAGCAGCTCTATGCCGAGCGGCTGGAGGAGTTTTTTGAGGTGTTGGGGTATCATTTTGAGAAGGCAGGCGTGTCCGACAAGGCAGTTCGGTATTTCCACCTCGCTGGGCAGCGAGCGGTCCAGCTCTCGGCCAACGAAGAGGCGATCGGCTATTTCAGTCGGGCTCTGGAGCTGCTGCAGAGCCTGCCGGGATCACGGGAGCGCGATGAGCAGGAGCTGGCGCTGCAACTTGCACTCTGCTCCCCCTTGAGAAACGCCAGGGGTTGGGCGGTCCCGGAAGTGGGTCGGGCCTGCGCCCGTGCCCTGGAGCTTGCGCGGCAGGTGGGTGAGACGCCCCAAACAGTTGCAGCGCTTGGGTCGCTTCACGCATACCATATGACGCGGGGAGATCATCGGATAGCCCTGGAGCTGGCAGAGCAGTTCCTCCATCTGGCTCAGCCTGATGATCCTATCCAAATGATGAGGGCCCACCGTGCCATGGGAATGTCCCTGTTTTATGCGGGAGAATTTGACCAAGCCCGGATTCACTTAGAGCAGGTCATGGAGTTGTATGAATCCCAAGAGCACCGTTCTCTGGCATTCCTCCAGGGACTGGATTTCGGAGTCATTCCACTTGCCCTAGACGCCTGGGATCTATGGATATCAGGCTATCCCGATCAGGGACTCAAGAGGATCCAGGAGATGATGGCGCTGGCCCGAGAGTTGGATCTACCATTCCCACTGGCTCATGCCTGCGGCTGTAGCGCCACCTTTCATTGGCTCCGCCGAGAGCCCGAGAGGGTCCAACAATATGCCAAGGAACACCTCCCACGTTCCATTGAGGGAGGATTTCAACTACTGAAGGCAGCGGCGATTATTGAACTGGGTTGGGCCCAAGCCAGGAAGGGAGAGGTGGAAAATGGCATCGCCCGGATGGGCCAGGGCCTGGATGCCTGGAGATCCAGAAGTATGTATTTTTGGTCCTCATTCTATCTTGCCGGGCAGGCCGAAACTTACGGAATACTTGGAAAGACCCGAGAGGGACTGGACGCGGTAGGAGAGGCTCTTGACATCATTCAGAAGACTGAAGAGCGTTGGTGTGAAGCGGAGGTCCATCGAATCCAGGGCGAGCTGTTGCAACTCAGCGGGAGGCCCTCCGAGGCCGAGGCCTGCCTCCGCCAGGCCATGGAGATCGCTCGCCATCAGCAGGCGAAATCGTATGAATTGCGTGCCACCCTCAGCCTGAGCCGTCTGCTCCAGAAAGAGGGCCGATCCGAAGAGGCCCGGCAGCTCCTCTCCGAAATCTACGGCTGGTTCACCGAGGGATTCGATACCCCGGACCTCCAGGAGGCCAAGGGCTTGTTGGATGCGCTGGAGGCAGTCTCATGACGCCCCAGGGCGTCGCCCGCCGTCTCATCGCCATTCTTTCTGCGGATGTCAAGGACTACACCCGCCTGATGAGCCAGGACGAGGTGGGGACCATCCGCACCTTGGCCGCCCACAAGGAGGCGATGGAGGCCCTCATCCATCGCTACCGGGGCCAAGTCGTGGATGCCACCGGAGACAACGTCCTGGCCCGCTTCGACAGCATCCTGGATGCAGTGAACTGCGCCGCCGAGATGCAGCGGGACCTGGCAGAGCGCAATGCCGATCTGCCCTATGACAGGAAGATGGAGTTCCGGATGGGGATTAGCCTGGGGGATGTGGTGGAAGAAGAGGGTCGGATCTATGGGGACGGGGTGAACATCGTTCGACCGAGGCTCACGAACGTCGCCGCCCGCCTCCAGGCCCTCTGATTTGGGATCCCAAGGAGACCCAGGCGGTCGAGCCGCGCCACTTTCACAGCTGGATGCATGCGCACTTCGGTCGGCTGATGAAGGAGTTCCAGGAGAGCGTCAAGCGCGAGCCGGTCATCCCGGCCGGCGCACCGCTCGACTTTGTGCCGAAGGTGGGATGAGTAAAAAGTGTCGAGGGGAAAAGAAAATAGTGTCGTGGAATGAGTGTCGTGGGGAAGAAAACAAAACTGTTTTTTTGCCGTTTTTCACCCCACACTAGGGCTTTGCTTTTCCGACTCGACCCTCGGTCATTTGTGTTCCACCTCGGTACTCGACACTCGTCACTAACACGAAAGGAGACTTCTTATGGCACTCAAGGAGTACAAACCGGGGACCGCATTCAGTGGGGTGATTGGACGCACGTTTGATGTATCACAGCCCGCCTGGCCTCAGCCGCTTCGCGCCAAAGAGGGCGCGCCGAACGTCCTGTTCATCGTCCAGGACGACACCGGTTTCGGCCAGATGGGGTGCTACGGCAGCCCCATCGAAACGCCGAACATCGACAGCATGGCGAAAAACGGGTTGCTCTTTAACAACATGCACACCACGGCCCTCTGTTCGCCCACGCGTTCGTGTATCCTGACTGGCCACAACCACCATTCCAATGCCATGTCCTGCATCACCGAAGGCTCCACCGGCTTTCCCGGCAGCAACGGCTACATCCCGTTCGAGAACGGGTTCCTGTCGGAGATCCTGCTCCAGCACGGCTACAACACCTTTGCCCTGGGCAAGTGGCATCTCACGCCAGCCACCGAGTTTACCGGGGCAGGACCCTACGACCGCTGGCCGCTGGGCCGCGGGTTCGAGCGATTCTACGGGTTTCTCGGCGCCGACACGCACCAGTACTACCCGGATCTGACCTACGACAATCACTCGGTCGAACCGCCCAAGACGCCGGAGGAGGGCTACCATCTCACCGAGGACATCACCGACAAGGCCATCAGCTTCATCGCCGACTCCAAGCAGAACGCGCCGAACAAACCCTTCTTCATGTATTTCTGTCCGGGCGCGGGGCATGCGCCCCACCACGTCCCCAAGGAGTGGGCGGACAAGTATAAGGGCAAGTTCGACATGGGCTGGGACAAATACAGGGAGATGGTTTTTGAACGCCAGAAGAAATTGGGCATCGTCCCCCAGGAGGCCGAACTTTCCCGCCACGACCCCGACGTCAAGCCATGGGACAAGTGCTCACCGGAGGAGAAGAAGGTCTACGCCCGCATGATGGAGGTGTTCGCGGGATTCCTCTCCCACACGGATTATCACTACGGCCGCCTGTTCGCGTTCCTGAAAGAGATCGGCGAGTGGGACAACACGCTCATCATGTTCATCTCTGACAACGGCGCCAGCCCCGAGGGCGGCCCGACCGGCTCGGTCAACGAGAACCTCTTTTTCAACTCCGTGCCCGAGTCCCTGGAAGATAACTTGAAGGCCCTCGATGACCTCGGTGGGCCGAAATACTATAACCACTACCCGTGGGGCTGGACTTGGGCAGGCAACACGCCCTTCCGCCGCTGGAAGCGCGAGACCTATCGGGGCGGCATTAGCGACCCATTCATCGTCCACTGGCCCAAGGGCATCAAGGCCAAGGGCGAGGTTCGCACGCAGTACGCCCATGCCATCGATATGGTCCCCACGGTCCTCGAGCTGCTGGGGATCGAGGCCCCGACCAAAATCCGGGGGGTCACCCAGTCGCCGATCGAGGGCCTGAGCTTTGCCCATGCCCTCGACAACGCCAAGGCACCGACCCGGCACGTCACCCAGTATTTCGAGATGCTGGGTCACCGTTCCATCTACCATGACGGCTGGCGCGCGGTCTGCCCCTGGCCTGGCCCGTCCTTCACCGAAGCAGGCAAGCCGGTGGGCGAGCCTATTCCAGCCCAGATGCTGACCGAGCTCGATGCCAATCACTGGGAGCTCTATCACGTGGCCGAGGATTTCGCCGAGAACCACAACGTGGCCACGGAAAACCGGGCCAAGCTGATCGAGATGGTAGCCCAGTGGTACGTCGAGGCCGGCAAGTACAACGTCCTGCCCGTGGACGGCCGCGTCATGCTGCGCGCCCAGGAGGAGCGCCCCCAGATCGCGGTCGACCGTACAAGTTACACGTTTTACCCAAACACGCAGCCGATCTCGGGGGCGGTCAACGTCAGCACGCTGAACCGGCCGCATAGCATCACCGCCGATGCAGAGATTCCAAAGGAAGGGGCTGAGGGCGTGCTGCTTTCGGTTGGGGGCGTCGATGGGGGATACTCCTTCTACGTCAAGGATGGGAAGCTGTGCTACGTGCATAATTATGTTGGCAAGGAAATCACGATCGTCCGGTCCAAGGAGAACGTGCCTGCAGGACGCCATGAGCTGAGGTTCGAGTTCGAGCCGACGGGCAAGCCCGATATCCGCGGGGGCAAAGGATCGCCCGGCCGGACCCAGCTCTACATCGATAAGAAGTTGGTGGGCCAGCTCGAAATGGCCGTTACGACTCCCATGTCATACGGATTGGGCGGCGGCCTGGCTGTGGGTGCCGATGTGGGCTCACCCGTTACGACCGATTATAAGGCGCCGTTCCCGTTTACGGGCAAGCTCTACAAGGTCACGTTGGATGTCAGCGGAGAGCTGATCGTGGACGACGAGCTGACCATGAGGAAGATCATGGCAAGGCAGTAGCAAGAGAGTGAAAAGCGGTTGAGATGCTCAGGCAGATGTCCCCCCGGGGGACACCAGCCAGGCAACTCCTGGCCGCTTGCCTGGCCTACCTGGGCCGTATGGAGGAGGCCCATGCCGAGGCAGAGAGGGCCATGAAGGAGATATCGAGAATAAGGAGATTGAGTCGGGGAATTGTCTTTGGAAGCAGCGTAAAATCAAGAAAAGAAGGCCATGACTATTTTAGAATCATGACCGTCTACAGTGGCATGCTCTCATTTGAACAGATCTGATTTAGATCCCTCCTCAGCGGCCGCCTAATTTTCCGTTGACTCGCCCCATTCGGGGGAGTATAAGCTGATTATGGTTTTTTTTGGATTCCTTCTTCCTATCACCTTTCCGCTTTGTCTGAGAGGGAACATGGGCCGGAATCTCCAGAAAATGGTTCTATGAAGCCTCCAAGGTGGGCGCCAGCCCGCTGAGGGGGGTTTTGTGTTTTCAGCCCGCATTCGCCCCACCTGACGAAAGGAGAGGGGAAGCGAGCAGCAGGTCTCTCCGATGAGCCGATGCGAAGCGTCGGCTCATCGGGGGATTCACCGTTCGCATTTACGGCCGTCACGCCCTTGGGATCCAATGCGTCGCGTCCATCCGGGATGCGCAGTATCTCCACCGGGCTGACACTCACCAAACGGTGGGAACCGTCAGCCTCGTTTACACGTGGCTTGGCGACGCCGGGTTCAGCGCTGTTGAGTGGCGGGCTGCTGACAGCCGCTGAGCGGGAAAAGGAGGAATGATGAGAAATAGAATATTTCCACGCCTTGCTCTGTTGTTAGTTACCGCTTTATTATCAGGATGCGCTGTAATCCCACTTTTACCATTTGTTCCAGTTATGGGATCCGTCTACGAGGGTTATGTTGTTTGGAAAAGTGGCAAAGCAACAAAATATTATGCCCTTGATCTCGACACGACCTACCGGGCAGTGATGCAAGCTTCCGACCAGCTGAAAATTGAAGCAACGTTACTAAAATCGGCGCCGAAGGAAGGATATTCCCTGGAGATAAAGGGAAATGCTCCTATGCACATCGATATCTTACCACTCGAGAAGAATGTCAGTGTCACCGCAGTCGTCATCAGAACCCCTATATTCGGAGATAAGCAGTACGTCCAACTATTTTACAAACTTGTCGATGACAATCTCCCCAAGAGAGAAGCCGTTGGCAAAGAGAAAACCCAATGAAGGTTGTTATAAACGCGGAAAATACCATGATTTCAGATTGAATCGATAAGGCATTGCTCTTTCATGGCGAGAAGATGAAGAACGGTCTTCAGTGTCAAGAGGATTTTGACCACAAAATATGGGGTGCATTGGGCGAGTGATGTATCTCATTATACAAATTCTAAATCAAAGCGCTATGTTTGTTGACAGAGTCTGCCCGGCGCATGCCAGGGTCGTCGGATTCCTCAACGTATTATTAATACGCCTGCGGAGCCTCCTCCTTGCCGAATCTAATCCTTTGAAAGCGAAAGGGTATTAATTGCCAGGCGGATAAAGTGTCGACAAATAATTGGGGACATCCCAGCTTCCCCCTGTCAAGAGAAAAAGTTAACACATTAGAAGACCTTTGATTTGAGCCTGTGCATGGCTTTCGGGTTATGGATTTTTTAGCCGCATTAATTGTCTGGCTGGTAGTTACTTTCGTATTCCGCCGATATGGTTAACAATTCGGTCGAGAGGGATGCTCCGCAAGCGGACTGCGCCCGCTCACTGCGCGTCCTCTCACCTCTGCATTGGGCCAACAGAGGATTCCGAGGAGATAGCGATGAAACTATTCAGAGCGAAAGTCTGGTCCGTGGTCGATATCGGCTTGCTGAAGTGGTGCTGCATCTTGATCGGCATGATCGGCGGCGCCTATCTGGCAGACTTCACGAGACGATATGTCTGGTTCTTTGCCATTGCGGCCGTCGTGTTAGCAATCAAGCCAGTGATCTCCTACTTTGGAGAGGACAAGCGATAAAAACCAGGCCCAACACCGTTCGGTGGAACCAGTAGACAAAGGAGATATCGATGAGGACAAAAGTGGGTCTGTGGATTGACCATAAGAAGGCTATTATCGTGGCTGTTACGGACAAAGGGGAGGAGATAGGACTAATAATATCGAAGGTCGAAAAACAGCTCCGCCGTTCTGGTGATTCACCTCTTAAGGGTCCCTATGAACCACTGCAAGTGCCGGCAGATGATAGCCGCCAGAGAACGCTTACGGGACATCTCAACATTTACTACGATGCGGTAATTGCGAGTATTCGTGATGCTGAATCTATTCTGATATTTGGCCCTGGTGAGGCAAAGGGCGAACTGAAGAAACGTCTTGAAAGAGACAACATAGGCGGACGCATCGCAGGTGTTGAAACAGTTGACAAGATGACGGATCGCCAGATTGCGGCCAAAGTTCACCAGCACTTTCCGAAATAGCGTTCGGCAATAGGATCGAAATGGAGTTCTGTGCTGTTCTCGTCGGCCAGGTGCGACTCGAACTGAACCACATTTACACTGAGAAGCCGTTTTCTACTGCAGCCGGGAACATGCTGAAAAAGCAATATGATCCTAACATGAAGAGAGTAATCCTTCTTTCCATCCTTCTTGCCGTTCTCTGGTGCCCCCTGCCCTCCGCGGCCGAGGCTCTTCGGGTTTACGACCGGGATTGGAATCTCCGGGGTTATGTCAAGGATGGCAGGGTCTATGATCAGAACTGGAAGCCCCAGGGGCAGATCACGGGAGATCGGGTCTGCGATGAGGACTGGAAGCTGAGATGCCGCATCGAGGGCGACCGGATCTATGATCGGAACTGGGAACCCGAGGCGTGCATCAAGGATGGGAAGATCTACGATCGGGGATGGGAACGGAGAGGCCACATCGAGAGAGGCAGGTAAAGCCTCCATGGGCCGCCGATGCGACAAACTGGAACTCCTCACCTGGCTTGGAGCTCTCACTTTGAGACAGCGAGGGGAGATGGAAGGAGGGCGGAAGCGAGCAGCAGGTTTCTCCGAAGAGCTCGTTCAATTCCCAGTATGACTTCTCGATATGCAATAGAATATTTCCCCTGCGGGCTTATGGAGCGTAAAGTTGCAGCTAATCCATCATTTTCGACAAGTCCATCGAGCGTTTTCGCTCCTCTTGATCGGAAGCCTCTGCAATGCAGTTGCAGTAGCAGAAAATAATGGTTGGAATGGAAAGAACGCTAACACAAAAGGAGGAAATACATATGGACTCCATAAAACAAGAGAATGTCCCGTCAGAGTATTTTAGTGAAGCCGCCGTTGCTATTTTTATTATTACCCCTGACCATGAAGTGATTTTCTGGAATAAAGCATGCGAAATATTAACAGGTATAACTTCACCTGAAATATTAAATACTAAAAATCATTGGCAACCATTTTATAAGGAACATCGCCCATGCTTAGTTGATATAGTAATTGATGGAACGTATTCACATTTACCCGAATTGTACATAAAATATGGAAAATCAAAGCTCTCTCCCGAAGGGATAAACGCGGAAGGATGGTATGAAAGCTTAGGAGGCGAAAAACGTTATATGGTTTTTGATGCTGTCCCAGTATTCAACCCCTCAGGTGAGATAGTGGCTGCCATTGAAACTCTTCATGACTCTACAGAATTAAAGCAAATTGAATTAAAGAAAGAAAATATGATTTCGGAACTCAACAATCATATTTCGAAAAATATGTCACTAAAAGGTTTTGTTTGTATGTGTGCATCTTGCAAGGACATACGAAACAAAGATGGTGTCTGGACGGCCCTTGAAGAATACTTTAGCAATAAGACCGATCTGCTATTTAGTCATGGGATCTGTCCAAAATGTTCCCGTAAGCTATATCCCGAACTTTTTTGATAAAACGGGATTTAGATGACATTCCGACAAATCGCTCAAGACGGACGTGGCATAATTTCTTCTGAAAAAATACAGGTATTATCTTATATACAGTTTCGGCCATTTTTAAGATAATAATGTCTTATAAGCTCCCCAAGTAGACTAAAATGGATGGACAAAATCTGTCATCAGAAAGGAGTCGAACATGCTTTGGACCATAGGTGTGATTCTTTTAGTTCTCTGGCTTCTGGGATTGCTCACTGGCTACACGATGGGTGGGGTCATTCATATCCTGCTGGTCATCGCCATCGTTGTGGTGCTGATCCGAGTGATTCAGGGGCGAAAAGTATTATAGCGATTTGGACTGTTGCCGGAGAAGGTGAGGTATTGGGAGAGGAGGTGGTCAGCAGGTCCAGAAGGTTTTGCCGAATCTTTTCACGCCTTCAGTAGAAAAGGTCTTGCCATGAACCATTTCACCCCAAACTTACAGAGAGGAGTAACCGCTATGAAAAAGAGAAATATCGTTATCCACTGTTTAGTGCTTCTTATGCTGATCGCCACCTTTGTGGCCTGTGGCTCGACATCCAAACAGGAAGGTGCCGGGGAATACGTGGACGATTCGGTCATCACGACCAAGGTAAAGTCGTTGCTTGCCGCTGATGATTTTCTCAAGTCATTCGAGATCAGTGTCGAAACTTTCAAGGGCATCGTTCAACTGAGCGGCTTCGTTGATTCGCAAAAGGCCATTGATAAAGCGGGTGAAATCGCGAGTAGCGTCAAAGGGGTCAAATCCGTAAAGAATAATCTGAACGTGAAATAGGTGACCGTTATCCCTTCCCGGACCGAGTCTCACGGCGAAGGATCGATCGCTGCATCTCTCATCAGAGGAGGGGGGACGTCCAATCGGGAAGACGGTGGGGGATCTCCATAAAGGCAGAGAATTCTGGCCCTGCGGCTTTTGAAATCCCCTTCTTTGGCTACACTGCCCTTCGTTGCTCTATGGGAAGGCCAATTTTATGATTTTATGGAGATCCCTGTCCGGCTATAAACTTCACGCTTCTGCGGGGCATGAGCACTCAAAAGGAGTGATGGATCTACCGGAGCAGCGGGAATAAACGAGGTGTACAAAAAGGGTACAGAAAAGGGGCTATGAGAAAGTCGCCGATCTCATAACCCATTGATTTCGTGGGAGCCGGCGGGGGGACTTGAACCCCCGACCTGATGATTACGAATTAGATCGCTCCGGGGCCATTGTTTTAGCACCGGTTGGCAGGCGGTTGCCTGCATTGGAAAAGATCGGCTCTGGCGGAGATCGGATTTCTCCCCGTTTGCCCCCGCTTTCCCCTGTATGGTGCGCAGAAAAGGGTACAGTCGGACCCCTCCAAGACATCCCCGAGGCAATGTTGCAGAAACCCGTTGACAATCCATCCCGACAGTAATAAATAGCCAGCTTAGCGGCGTCTCCTTCGACCCAACAGAGGATCAAGGATCCTCAACCCAGTTCGCTGTATTTTTGAGGAAAAGAAGTGGGGGAAAGTGATGATATTGAACAACGTCCCCTCCGCGCGTCCACGTCCCCTCCGCGTCCGTCCCCTCCGCGTCCCCCGATAAGGATCGACAGCACCATATGGAGGGTTTGCTTAAGGCCGGCCTTCCGCGGTGAAAAAGGAATGCCCAGCAAGGAAAAGGAAATTGGGATGTGTCCCTACTTTAGAATGCCGCGGAAAGCCCCCATTTTCATTGACAAAGGGGTCTTCGAAGAGTACATTTTGGCCAACTCTGGAATCGCACCAGCGGTAGCAAGAGTGCTTCCTTACCGGCATAATGGAAGGGTAAGACGCCATGACTTTGGCCGAAATCAGAAAAGCTGTCGCACCTGTATGCAGGGAATTCGATGTCCGTCGGCTGGATGCCTTCGGGTCTACGGTACGGGGTTCCGCAACGGAATCGAGCGATGTGGATCTCTTGGTGGAATTCGAGGATCCCACCCGTTCCCCAGCCAAGCGTTTTTTTGGGCTCCTCCACCGCCTTGAGGACACGCTGCGATGCAAGGTCGATCTCCAGACGGCAAATGGGCTCAGGAATCCCTACTTTAAGCGCCAGGTAATGCAGGGGAAAGTGCTCCTCTATGAAGGATGAGATACGCAAGCATCTGCACGACATCCGCGAAGCAGCCCTTGCGATCAAGAGGTTCGTCCCGCGAAGGAGTTTAGAGGACTACCAAGCCGACGAATTGCTCCGAAGCGGAGTGGAGAGGAAATTTGAGATCATCGGTGAGGCCTTGAACAGGCTCGCAAGAGATGCACCTGAGGTCTTACAGCGGATTCGGGATCACCGCGATATCATATCCTTCAGAAACATCTTAGCCCACGGTTATGACAACGTCGACGAGCTGATCGTCTGGGGAATCATTGAAGAGGATCTCGAGCGTTTGCTGGAGGACGTCAACGAACTCCTACCATGAGAAGGGAATGCTGCAGCCGAAGGGTCTTGGAAAAGAAATCCTCCCACTAGAGAAGAGGCCGAATGTGATCGATCCCCATTTCGCTCGCTCGCCTTGAGCCGGAGCGAAATCCACTCCTTTCCCCCCGGAAGCGTCGCAGGAGGACCCGGGCAAATGCATGGTCCACCTTACGATGGGGAGAGAAGAGATGAAATGTCCTAAGTGTCAGACGGAGAATCCCGATTCCCGGAAATTCTGCCGCAGATGCGGGGCGAAGCTGGTCCTCATCTGCCCTGAATGCAGCTCCGAAAACCTTCCCGGAGATGAGTTCTGCGGGGAATGCGGCCATAGAGTTGACCCAGCTCTCCTTCCCTCGACCCCTCCCGCCCCTCCTCCTACACCCCCAAGCACCTCGCCGACCAGATCCTCACCTCCCGCTCCGCCTTAGAAGGCGAGAAGAAGCTCGTCACCGTCCTCTTCGCCGACGTGGCCTCCTACACCTCCCTCTCCGAGAAACTGGACCCCGAGGAGGTCCACCAGATCATGGACGGCTGCTTCCAGATCCTCATGGATGAGATCCACCGCTACGAGGGGACCGTCAACCAGTTCACCGGCGATGGGGTCATGGCCCTCTTCGGCGCTCCCCTGGCCCACGAGGACCATGCGCAGAGAGCTTGTCACGCGGCGCTGGCCATCCAGAAGGCCCTGGCCGATTACCAGGAGAAGCTGAAGAAGCAGCATGGCATCGACTTCCGCATGCGCCTCGGCCTCAACTCCGGTCCCGTCGTCGTAGGCAAGATCGGCGATGACCTCCGCATGGACTACACCGCCATCGGGGACACCACCAACCTCGCCTCGCGGATGCAGAGCCTGGCTTCTCCTGGCGCGATCCTGCTTTCGTCCCACACCCACAGGCTCACGAAGGACTTCTTTGAGTTCGATGCCTTGGGGCTGATGGAGGTGAAGGGCAAGGAAGAGCCTCAGCAGGCCTACCAGCTCCTCCGGCCTACCGAGGTGGCCACCCGCATCGCAGCCGCCACCGTCCGGGGACTCACCCGCTTCGTCGGTCGGGAGAAGGAGATGCAGATCCTCCTTGATGCCTTCTCCAGGGTCCTATCCGGCTCCGGCCAGGTGGTGGGCATCGTGGGAGAGGCCGGAGTGGGCAAGTCCCGTCTCCTCCTGGAATTCCGTCAAGCCCTCTCCGGTGAACCCACCTATCTGGAGGGCCGCTGCCTCCATTACGGAGGCTCCATGGTCTATCTCCCCTTCCTCGATATCCTCAGGGCCTATTTCGATGTCAAGGAGGGAGACCGGGAGCCCCTCATCAAAAGGAAGCTCTCCGGGAAGATGATCGGCCTGGACGTGAAGCTCCAAAGCGCCCTTCCTCCGCTCCAGGACCTCCTCTCCCTGAAAGTGGAGGATGAGGCCTATCTTCATCTGGAGCCCCGTCAGAAAAAGGAACGGACCTTCGAGGCCCTGCGGGATCTCTTCCTCCGCCAGAGCCAGAGCCGACCCCTTCTTCTCGTTCTGGAGGATCTGCACTGGATCGACAAGACCTCCGAGGAGTTCCTGGGCTATCTCCTCGACTGGCTGGCCAAGTCCTCCATCCTCCTCCTGCTCCTCTACCGTCCCGAGTACACCCACCCCTGGTCGAGCAAGTCCTACTATAGCAAGATCGGCCTGGATCAGCTCCCCCTCCAAAGCAGCGCGGAGCTGGTCGCAGCCCTGCTCGCCGAGGGAGAGGTGGCCTCCGACCTCCGCCAGCTCATCCTGGATCGGGCTGCGGGCAATCCCCTCTTCATGGAGGAGCTCACCCATTCCCTCTTGGAGAACGGCTCCATCCGGAAGCAGGATCACCAGTATGTCCTATCCAGGAAGCCATCGGAGATCCCGGTACCCGATACGATCCAAGGGGTCATCGCTGCCCGCATGGATCGGCTGGAGAGAACGATGAAGAGGATCTTGCAGGTGGCCTCGGTGATCGGTCGGGACTTCGCCTTCCGCATCCTCCAGGCCATCAGCGGCATGCAGGAGGAATTGAAATCCCACCTCCGTCAATCTCCAGGGCCTGGAGTTCATCTACGAGAAGCGGCTCTTCCCGGAATTGGAGTACATCTTCAAGCATGCCCTGATCCAGGAGGTGGCCTACAATAGCCTCCTTCTCAAACGTCGCAAAGAGATCCACGAGAAGATCGGCCAGGCCATCGAGGAGATCTATGCCGAGCGCATCGAGGAGTTCTACGAGATGCTGGCCTATCACTTCGAGCGAGCCGGAATCGCCGATAAGGCGGTGAAATATCTCCACCTGGCCGGGGAGCGCGCGGTCCGGCTTGCGGCTAACGAGGAGGCGATCTCCCACTCAATCGGGCCCTGGACTGCTCCAGAGTCTTCCCGAATCGACCGCGCGGGATGAGCAGGAGCTGGCCTTGCGACTGGCCTTGGCCGCACCCCTGCATGGCGGCCAGAGGTTGGGCTGCTCCCGGAACTGCGGCCGAGCCAATGCCCGCGCCTTGGAGCTGTGCCGGCAGGATGGGTGAGAGATCCTCAGATTATCCCTGCGTTATGTGCTTCGTGGCGCTTCTGATGCCGGGCTTGAGAGCAGCGGATCAGGCCTTGAGTTGGCACGAAAGGCTCCGGACTGTGGCCCAGCGCAGCCAGAGACCCACTCCAGACTCGATAGGGCTCGCTGGGCGATGGGCATGAGCTTGCTATGCATCGGAGAATTTCCAGCGAGCCTGCCGCATTTGGAACATGTGATTGACTTCTATGACTTCCGGCAACATCGATACCTGGATTGGCACTCGTATACGGCTGGACCAGGGGTCGTAGTGCTTGACCTGGGTGGCTTGGGATCTATGGTGCCTCGGTTATCCGGATCAGGCCCTCAAGCGGAGCCAGGAGTCGGTGGCTCTGGCTCGAGAACTGGGTCATCCCTTTACCTTGGCTTTTGCCTTGAACACAGGAGGTGCTATTTCCATCTATTTCGTCGTGAGATCCGGGTCGCCCAGGATATATGTGGATGCCACAATGGCGACTCGCCACTGAAGGCAGGGTTACCTTACTTCCAGGCCATTACAACCTTCCAGCTTGGATGGTTGAAGAAGGAGGAGGGGCAGGTGGAAGAAGGGATTGATCAAATGCAGCAGGGCATCGCGGCAGTGCAGTCTATGGGGTATCAGTTTTGCAGTCCTTGGTATGTTTCCTGGGTGGCAGAGGGCCATGCGGTGACTCGGGCAGGTTGAGAAGGGTCTTGCGCTTCATGGAGGAGGCATTATCCTTTGTGGAAAAGACCGGAGAGCGTTTTTTGGAAGCGGAGATATATCGGGTCAAGGGCGAGCTGCTACAATCTAGTGGCAGGGTATCCGAGGCTGAGAGCCTCCTTCCGTCAGGCCATCGAGGTCGCCCGTCGCCAGGAGGCAAAATCGTGGGAGCTGCGGGCCACCCTGAGCCTGGCCCGCCTGCTCCAGAGGCGGGCCAGGTCCGAAGAGGCCCGCCAGCTCCTCTCCGAGATCTCGGCTGGTTCACGGAGGGGTTCGATACCCCGGACCTCCAGGAGGCAAGGCCTTATTGGATGCGAGATGGAGGCATCGCCATGACCCCCGAGGGCATCACCCGCCGGCTCATCGCCATCCTGTCTGCCGATGTGAAGGACTACACCCGCCTGATCAGCCATGATGATGTGGGGACCATCCGCACCCTGGCCGCCTACAAGGAGGCCATGGAGACCCTGATCCAGACGGTACCGGGGACAGGTGGTGGATGCCACCGGAGACAACTTCCTGGCCCGCTTCGACAGCGTCCTGGATGCGGTGAACTGCGCGGCCGAGATGCAGCGGGACCTCTCCGAACGCAATGCCGAGCTCCCCTACCACCGGAAGATGGAATTCCGCATGGGGATCAGCCTGGGGGATGTGATGGAGGAAGAGGGCCGGATCTACGGCGACGGGGTGAACATCGCCGCCCGCCTCCAGGCCTTGGCAGAGGGAGGGGGGATCTGCATCTCCAGCATGGTGCATGATGCCGTCAGGGGCAAGCTGGGCTTCGAATACGAGGATCTCGGGGAGCAGACCCTCAAGAACATCGCCGAGCCCATCCGGGTGTATCGGTTGCTCTCCCACCCCGGTGCAGCCGCCCATCGAGTCAAGGAAGCCAAAAACGCCTTTCGGAAGAAATGGGTGAAGATCGCCCTGGCCGCCGGGATCCTCCTTGTCATTGCCGCTGGGCTCCTCTGGCGCTTTGTCATTCTTCCCGCTCGCGCCCCTCAGGTCGCCTCTGTCCAGCAGATGGCGCTATCCCTTGCCCGACAAGCCCTCCATCGCCGTGCTGCCCTTCGAGAATCTCAGCGAGGATAAGTCGCAGGATTTCATTGCGGATGGGATGACGGAGGATATCATCTCCGCCCTGGCCCGGTTCAAACAGCTCTTCGTCATCGCCCGCAACTCCACCCAGACCTATAAGGGCAAAGCCGTGAAGGTGCAGCAGGTGGCAGAAGAGTTGGGGGTGCGCTATGTGCTGGAGGGCAGCATGGAGATCTCGAAGGATCGCATCCGGGTCACGGCCCAGCTCATCGATGCCATCGCCGGCACCCATCTCTGGGTCGAGCGGTACGATCGCCCCCTGACGGATGTCTTCCAGGTGCGGGACGAGGTGACCCGGAAGCTCGTGGGCTCCCTGGCCGGCAAGCTGGACCAGGCGGAAATGGCAAGGGCATCACTCCAGCATCCGGATAGCCTGGATGCATACGGCCTTTATTGGCGCGCCTTGAGTTATTTTTGCGTTACACCCCTGCTGATAACGCCAAGGCCCGGGAGATGTTTGAAAAAGCGATTGCCCTGGATCCGAATTATGCGGCTGCTTAGAGAGTGTTGGCGTGGACACATTTTCATGATTGGATGTACGGGTGGCTCCCGGGCAAAGCCCAAGGAGTCCTATCAAAAGGCCCTGGAATCGCCTACAAGGCGGTGGCCCTGGATCCGAGCGACGGCGTGGACGCGATGCTCGCTGGGCTATTTCCTCCTTTACGGCAGGAAATTCGACGAAGCAGCGGCTGAATTTGAAGAGGCCTTGAAGGCCAATCCCAACGACGCGCACCTCATTGTCCATTCGGCGGAATTCTACTCGGATGTTGGCCAGCCAGAAGAGGCCATCAGGCGGATCAAGGAGGCGATGCGCCTGAATCCCAATTATCCCAACTGGTACTTGTGGCACTTTGGGTTGGGCCCAATACAATGCGCACGATTATGAAGGGGCGGTTGAGACGCTCAGGAAGATGTCGCCGATGGGTGAAGCCAGAGCGAACTCTTGCCGCTTCCCTGGCCCAACTGGGGCGGATGGAGGAGGCGCGGGCCGAGGCAGAGAAGTATTTGAAGGATGATCCCTCCTTCTCCGCATCCTATGCTGCTAGCACCACGCCCTTCCTCCACGAGAAGGACCGACAGCACTTCGAGGAGGGCCTCATCAAGGCCGGCCTTCCGAGGTGAGATCCCTTCCCATAAGAGGAGGGCGGTGGATCTGCTGCATTCGGCACTGAACGAGCGGTCCTCCAGGCTCCCATCTCCGGGCCAGACGGGAGGGAGCGCATGTCGGCAAGGATAGCGGAGGGAAGAGTCTCGCTGTTCGAGCAGGAACCATTCCTCGGGGCCAAGGAGGCATTGAGGATGGGCTGGGAAGGCTTTAGGGGTGGTAGACCCGGAAGGACCAGGAGAGCAGAAAAGTTTGCTTTCCCTCGCTGACCTTTGCAAGTTGCAACCTCTGTGTTACCTGAATTCTCTACAACGTTGAAGATCAGCGGTCGGGCCAATCACCTCCAGATGCAAATCAATTGCTATTTGTAAAGGGCCGGTCCGCTGCATCGTATGTTGGGCTGCGCGTCTTCATTTCAATTTCCCTAACGTCCTGAAATGACGCCTGACGTCCGGCAACTCGATCCTTCTTTTCATCTGCGTGTCCAGTTGTCGGTAGCTCTGGAACAGCCCGTGTAATGGCCGAAGTTGAAAGACAACCTGAGACCGGCTCTTATCGATATAGATGACTGGATAATTGATTGCCCGAGCAGAGCCCGGTTCAATAAACGACCCGCCAAATAAAGGCCTTTTCCCAAGATAAGCCACGAACGATTTCTCGATTAATTTTAGTCCGCCTAAACGTTCTGAAGCCGAAGAGCTTAAAATAATCTCTTGATCCTCCCAGTTGTAGGTCTCTATGTCCTTATCAGCCAAGATTACCGTCCCGTAGGGGGGAGTCTCTAATAATTTTCTCCACGCTGGATCCTCATAATTATATGGCAAGACGTCTATAAGACGATCGGCGATCACGTATATCTCAAATTGACCATTCGTCTGAGGCTCAGCCATAGAATTTCCACCTTGCTCCAAAATACACAGGAGCGTTACAAAGCAGACAATGATGACACCGGCTCTCATATGTTATAGATCGTTCTGGCAGCCCAACGCTGCGGTTGAGCAGCACCAGACCACGCAGCTAAAGGGCTATAGGAGAAGCCACCGCATGTGGGCCGCGTGGTTTGGTGTTCGGCTAGAACCGCTACAACGCCGAGATCCAGCCGCGTCGGCAGGGCCGTCAACCTGGAATCTTTTGTTGGGTGGACCCGGCGTAGCCCTCGACCTGTTACAGGAAATCTTTCGCGGCGCTGTTCAACTTGGATTACCTGAGGAATCACGATTCACAACGTCTCAATCGTGCGGACCGACCCAGATGCCCGTTCCCCAATAGGTACGCGGCGGCTTTTCCTTCAGGATGGTCACGATGCAGGCTTCGTCGTCCGCTTCCCAGAGAATTGAGCGTCTGCTCAGTGAAGGAGTTGCCCTGGCGAATCAGATCAGCGGCTTCGACTTCCGTGATGGGCAAAAGCGTCCAGTATTGGGGATCGTCACCATCTACCCAATCAATCATCTCCGTGAAGATGGATAGGAAGCGTTGAGAGCAGCTGCTGCATGCCCGGATCATAACGTGGAAGTGCGACTCGTCAATCAGGTCGGCTTCCCTCGTAAGCGCACGGTACGCGGCGTCGGCGCCCTCTGGGGAGGACGGCCAGCAATTTTCGCAACCGAACACTTCCGCGATTGGTTCGTCGCTCATCTCTCGGTGTCCCTCTGCAGGACCTGACCCATCCTTGTCCGCCCAACTTTTGTTTTGTGCTGCTGCAGCGGTCGGCAGAAGATTCCAGTTCATCCGACGGATATTTTGGGGCTTGATTTGTAAGCGCTTCGATAAATTGAAGGTGCACGCATTATGAGGATACGCTCTGCTGGAAAAGAACCGTCCGGACCGGGATTTTTCCTCTTCCTGGGTGATGTTTACTCCTCCCATGTCTCGCTGTCAACTGATTTTCCCGGCGCGGGTCCTCCCGCCCTCCGATCAGGCCAGAGACTTGCTTAAGGATGGGAATCTTTTGGAGTGGCTTACTCTTGATGGGGGCTGGTCGATGTGCCGGAATCGGCTCCGAACAAAACGAGGTGTACAATAAGGGTATAGAAAAGGGGTTATGAGAGAACCATATATCTCATAACCCCTTGATTTTGTTGGAGCCGGCGGGGGGACTTGAACCCCCGACCTGATGATTACGAATTAGATCGCTCCGGGGGCTCGATTTTAGCACCGGTTGGCATGTGGTTGCCTGCATTGGAAAAGCTGGGCTCTGGCAGCGATCGGATTTCTCCCGGTTTGCCCCGCTTTCCCCTGTATGGTGCCAGAAAAGGGTACAGTCAGGCTTCCCCGCTCCCGGCGGGAAATCGAACCCGTGTTGCCGCACTGCCAGGCTCAAGTTGCTGGCCTCTGATCTGATCGGCCCCCTCATCCCTTTCCAGGGAAACCTCCCCTAGCCGATGACCCCACTTTATCGCTTGACTTGCCTCCATTTGCGGTATTATAAACGGAACATGATGTGGTTGAATTTATCCCTTTCAGCCCGCTTCTCCTAGGTACGATAAAGTCGGCTATAGCTGGGGTCTTACGCGGAAAACATGTAAGACCCCGGGCTCGTGGGTAGATGGATCCGACTGTCTGTTGCATATGAGATCTGTTGACATTGTTGCCCGGCGTCTTATTTTGATAGAAACCCGGTTGAGGGTTCCCATGCGGAAACCATATAATCCCTAGCTGGGACAGTGCGGAAATGCGATGAGTGACCAACTCGAAAGCCATGTCGAACAGACGGCTGCGTTCGCTCGTTATCTCTCATGGGCGGATCTCCTGAACAGGCTGTTTGAGGCGGAAATAGCAAGCCAGCCCCCGGCCGGGGATACAGTCGCATCTAGGGACCACGAATGGCGATGGTTCGGCCTGATGTGCTACTGGTACTCGAGTCTCCATGTGGTCGTAGAAGGTTGGGATCAACTTGGGTTTTCTGATCCTGTCATTGAAAAACTGCTGGAGCATCCAAAGCAATTCCGAAAACTGCTACGCCAATTCCGCAACGCCGTATTCCACTATCAGTCATCTCTTTTGGATCCGAGATTCGTTAGGCTGTTGGGTTACGGTGCCGCGCATGTCTACTGGATACGGGTGCTCCACGATGAATTCGTCCGCTTCTTCGCCGAATTTCTCGCTCGTCAGATGGTAACCGACGAGCAACGAGTCGAGCTTCGTGAGATCATCGAGGCGGTCATTCAGTGGTACCCCTACCCTCAAGCGCCGCAACTGGAATCGTTAGAGCGCACTCTATCCCACGGACGCCAACTTCTATCCAAGTATCCCGACGATCGATCTCAGCAACGTGAAGAGGCCGAGCGCAGTCTAGAATTGGGAGAAGCAGCTCTTCGTGAGGCACGCCGAAACTTAGCAGCGTTCCGTGCACGGATGCTTCGTGAGGCTGGCGTGGAGGAGGGTGATGTGGACTAACAAGCGTGTCGAGCTGGGCGACTTGAGTGGCGGTGCGCCGGCGGCTCACGCGCACGCCGTTGGCCGGAAGATAGAAAGGAGGCGCTGAATGGCAGTTCCTGATTTTCAGAGTTTTTTCAAGCCGCTCCTTGATTTCGCGGCCGATGGGAAGGAGCATTTTATTCAAGAAGCAAGAAGTGCAATTGCCTCCCAAATGTCCTTCCTGAGGACGACCTGAAGGAGTTACTGCCGAGCGGCACCCAAACCAAGTTCGACAATCGTGTTCCGCTCGTTTATGTTGCTACATGCACAGCGTTCTCGCGCTTGCGCCGCACGTCCCGCGGCGTCGAGCGGATGACGTCGCGCCGGTAATTGCCAACCCCCAGGAGCGTCGCCGGCCGGGTCAAGGCCGCGACCGCGGCGAGCGCAGCGAGCGGAGCCTTGAGGCGGCCGGTGCGCTCCCGGGGAATCGGGCACCGGAGCGACGCCAATTCCGCCCCTGCAGCTGAACACGTCAACTGCGCGGTTTCTGGTCCGGGATCCGTGTCAGTTCGGGACCACTTGCGGCACCGTGGACACCGGCACGCGGAACCGAGGTGTGAACGACCCAAACATGGCGCGGCGCGCATTTCGCGCTGCGCGGAAGGGGGTCGTTCACACCTCGGTTCTTCCCAGAGAGGGGTCTGTGACGGCGACTACGGACTGGACCTGGGACGCGGTGACTCCGCGAACAGGGGCAGTTGCGTCGGCGCACATCTGCTTGCTGTTCTTGCGGTTGCGCCGCTCGACGACGAGGCGGGCCACCACGTGGTCGATGACGGGAGGCACGTCGTTGGTGCGCCCGCGGGGTTGAGACCCGGGCTTCACGCGTTGCGCGAGGACGGCGCTCGGATCGGTCCCCCTCCGCATGTCTTGTTGGCCGTGACGACGCTACAATCGTGGGCACCATGAACAACCGGGAACGAATCGTTCGAGACGCCCGCGTCGTTGGCGGCGAGCCTGTGTTCCGTGGCACCAGAGTCCCGCTCCGCACGGTGCTGGCCAGCCTCGCCGAGGGCGCGAGCACGGACCAGATCCTCGCCGACTTCCCGGGCCTCTCTCGCGAGGATGTGCGTGCCGCGATGGCGGTCGCGGTGGGACCTCGATTGCCTCGCCGCCCAAGCGGATGAGGACGCCGCACTGGCTGAGGCAGGCCTCGACAGGTGGTGTGCAGCGCTCGACGGCGATGATCAGGATTGAGACGCGGCCGCGCCGACCGTGCCGAAGGAGCCCCGCGCGGCCTCGAACAGCGGGACTACTCGAGGATCAGGAACGAGGCGACTTCGTCCTGTTCGAAATCGAGGATCGCGCGAACACTCTGACGCAACAACTCGATGATCGCCGCGGTCGTGCAGTTGCCACGCTGGACCCAGACGACCTTCGGTGGGAACCCCTCGACCAGACTGCGCTGGTGGAAATCACTGTCCTTCGAGACGACCAGGAACCCGTGTTCGCGTGCGTAATCCCAGACCCGTCGTCCGGTGCCCGCTGCAGCGCCACCGCCCGAACGTGCACCGAGTCGGGGTATAAGTCCGCCAGTGCCGCGGAGAGCCGGGGTGATAGGTTGTTGTCGAACAGGAGCTTCACGCCGGAACCTTGACGAGGCGCTTCTCCCGGTCCGCGGCAAAGGCGAGGCAGGCCCGAACATCATCGGAGCGTCAGATCCGGGAAATCCGACACAATGTCGTCGACGGACATCCCGGACGACAGATACTCCAGCACGTCGTACACCGTGATGCGCAGCCCACGGATGCACGGCTTCCCCCCGCGCTTGCCGGGCTCGATCGTGATGTAGGGCCGGTAGTCCATCGGCTGAGGGTAGCATAGCGCCGCTTCGGCGGCGTAGGCTCGGCGGGACACCACGAAGACGGGCCCGGCAACCTCCCAGCGCGTCGCTCGAGACGAGGGTTCGGCGCGGTCCCCGGCGGAACCCGCGGAACTCGAGTTGGCCACCGACGAGGCCCTCGGCCGACTCGAGACCGTTGCCGAACGCTGAGCCAGCACCCCTCCCACCGGTCGCACACCGGCCGTCGGCCGACGGGCACCAGATGGTCGTAGTCGTGAGTCCAGCGTCCGGTACGTCCACGCGCCCGCGTCCCGCCGCGATCGCGTCGGCCGCGGCGGTCGACATCAGGGGCGTCGAACGCGCGCCTCGCTAACCTCCATCCAGTGCCGGTACAGGGCGCTGAATCGCGGGCGGGTGAAAGGCTGGTCGCCAGCCGCCGCCACACCCGGGGGCGCTGGCAGATCCGTCGCTCGTGGTGACCCCTCACGTCGCCGCAGGAACAGCCGCCACAGGCCCTGCACATCGTCCTCGGTCAGCGGTGATTCGAGTTCCTCGCGGACCATCGTCTGGTAGGCCCTGCGTGAGCCGCGCGAGGGGTGCCGTGAACACCACGAACAGCGACCACGCGTGGACGGTGGCGAGGTGCGCGAGCAGGCCCTGCAGGGCCCGCCGGAAGCGGTCCGGCGAGGCCTCCGTGATCAGGCACACGAACACCGTCGCGCCCTCGCGATCGATGCCCACAGGGTGGATGAGCGGCAGTCGCCGGGGCCCGGTCGCGGAGCCTCTGACGGCCGTCCGCGGGCCCCGCCGCCGGTTCGATCGCCCGCCAGCCGCCCCGCAGATCGTGGTCGGTCAGGGCGGCGTAGGAGGCCGCGTCCGGGGTCATCAGCGCGGCGTCCAGTCGCATCAGTCGCAGCACGACCAGGGCCGGTGACATCGCTCGGCGATAGCGGCTCGCGTCGTCGCCGAAGGCGGCCTCGAGCGCCCGTCCGTGCACGTGGTAGACGTGCGCCCGGTTGTGCCCGCAGCGGATGCGAACGGCATGTCCGCGACGGACCAGGCGGGCGAAGAACCCGAGGCACTTCCGCCCGCCTGGCGCGATGCCGGCGAGGCTCGCGTACTGCCTCGGCACGCACACGCCGCCACACCGCAGCACGAGCCGCAGGAAGCGCAACTGGCGCGGCGTGTAGCCCAGCGCGCGGAGCGCGCGGACGCGGTCGCAGAAGAGCGTGGCGGGCATCACAGGAACTCCTCCATGTGCCCACGCCGTCGCGATCCGCCACGGCCTCCTCCCCCGCCACGCCCGCCCACGCTGACGCTGCCGACGCGGGTACCGCGAGAACCCGGACTGGGCGACGCTGGCCGCGTGCGCGCCGCGGTAGTGTGGCGTCTCGATCTCGATGTCGAGGCACCGCCAGCGCGCGTCCTCCGGCTCGTAGTACTCGATGCGCGCGTCCGGGAAGTGCACCTGCTCGTCGAAGTACGGCAGGTCGTGCTCCTGCGCCCATTCGCACACCTCGGCGGCCGTGCGTTCGCCGTGACCCTCGTCGTGCCAGTCACGGTCTCGGTCGTTGCGCCACCGCTGGTACTCGCGCTTCAACTCGTGGTCGAGCACGACGCGTCCCACGCGCCCGCCACGGGCCTCGATGGCGCGTGCGGCGTGCTCGTAGGCGCGGTAGACGTGGACATCGTGTTCGAGTTCGCGCGTGCGTTTGATACCCGCGTGAAAGGCCTGGGGGCGGTCGTGCCCGGGCGCGCGGTTCGCCTCGAGCAGTCGGCGCCCGGCGGCGGTCAACCCGACCGCGTGGTCGCGGGTGCCGGGGATGCGCGCGGTCTCGATCAGCCCCTGCTCGCGCAGGTGACGCAGGTCGCCCGCGCGTGGGTCCGCGGCCGTGCCGCGGGCATCCAGGAGATCACGACTGGAGACCACCCGGAACGCGCCAACGGTCGCGAGCGTGCGCGTCTCGGAACCGCGCAGCGTGTACTCGCGTCGGCCGTCGTGCACGACCTCCCGCTCCGGGCCGCGCGGCAAGTCCACGTGGCGCTCGAACACGTCGCGCGATGGGCCGTCGCGGTGGTGCTCGCGGCCCTCGTGGTCGCGGTCACGCAGGTCGATGACCTGGTCGCGCGAGGGGCGTTCGGTCTCCCGGTCAGCGCTGCTGGGACCGCGGCCGAGCGTGGGCCGTGCGTCGCCGTCGCCGCGACTGCGTTCACCACGCGAGAGGTGCGAGACGGGACGGTCATCGTCGAGGTCGCGGGGGTCTAGATTGAACATACGTCCTCCTCCGGTGTCGACGTCGACACACCGACCGCTTCCGGGTATTCTGCGAGGGGGATTTTATGGACTGGCACGACCACATCACCGTCAACCCCGACGTCATGCACGGCAAGGCGTGCATTCGAGGCACACGGATTCCCGTCTCCGTGGTCCTGGCGAACCTCGCCGACGGCGAGTCGACCGAGCAGATCCTGAAGAGCTATCCCACCCTCACGTTGGAAGGGATCCAAGCGGCTCTGGCGTACGCGGCTGACCTGGCCCAGGAGCGCCTCCTGCCCCTGCCGGCATAGGTGCCTGGCATGCGTGCCAAGCTCGACGAGAACCTCCCCATCGAGGTAGCCGAGCTGCTTCGCGCAGCCGGCTGGCACTGCGACACCGTCCATGACGAGGGGCTGGCGGGGGCAGCTGACGGCCGCGTCGCGGCAGCGTGTCAGGCCGAGGCCCTGGTACTCTTCACCCTGGACCTCGATTTCGCCGACATTCGTGCCTACCCTCCAGGTGAATACGCAGGCATCGTCGTGCTGCGACCGGGCAAGGCGAGCCGCCGTCAAGTCCTGGCGCTTATCGCGCGTGTCATCCCCGTCATGGCTGCCGAGTGGGTCGGGCGTCGACTCTGGATCGTCGAGCCGGGCGGGATCCGCGTCCGGATGGCGAGCGAGCCGTCGTCGTAGAGGGTTCGTTGTGGTCGCGATCGCCGCCCGGATAACCGTCGACCCGAAGATGTGCGGAGGACGCCCCTGCGTCCGTGGAACTCCGCATCCGGGTGACAGACGTGCTCGATTTGCTGGCGTCGGGCCTGACCGCAGACCAAGTGGTCGAGGAGTTGCCCGACCTGGAGTTGGACGACGTCTTCGCCTGCCTGCGGTTCGCGAGCGGCCGGCTCATCGCGGCACGCTGAACGCGATCACGCCCCCATTCCGGTGTGACAGCGGTGTGACAGGCCGTCACGGTCTCGCGCCGTCGGCGGTTGCCTCGGGTTGTGAAAAGCCCAATAAAACCTGGCCTGTGTCGTGTCGGGTGGTCTCGGGAGGGCGCTTCTGAACGGCCTTCGAAGCCGCAGGTCGGGGGTTCGAGTCCCTCCGGGCGCGCCAACGCTCCGCCCTTCAGCTTCGCTCGGCGCCCCCGTCGGTCCTGCGGGTCGGCTTCGCCTGCGGCTCACGCGGACCGAGTCCCTCCGGGCGCGCCACTTTCCCAAGCCCCGTGTGACAGCGGTGTGACAGGTCGTCACGCATTCGGGCCTCCTCCGACGGCCCTGAGCGTCCGTCGCTGCCAGCTGATCTCCAGCCCTCGTCGCAGCTCCTCATCCGTGACATTCAGGTAGCGCTGCGTCTGCCGCCGTCCCTTGTATCCTTCGGGTGGACACAAGTGGGCGCGTCCGACGTGTGTGGCGAGGGTCGCTGTCTCCGGCCGGTGAGCTTTCTCTCCAGAGAGCGGTCTCTACTATCGGCCAGCGTCTCCGGCAAGGTGCACCAGACGCCCGGCCACTCGCCAGCCTTGATGCCAGGGTCAAGAACCGGGATCAGTCGCAGCAGCACCTTGAAGACGGTATCAGCATACTGCTCGAAGACGGCGAGCCTCAGTTGCCGTCCGAGTTCGTCGGGGTGCACGCCGTCACAGTCCCGCAGCGGGTCCCTGCGTATCAGATGTACGGCTTACAATGGACGCCATGGACTACCACCGCATCACGACCGACCCGCGGCAGATGGGTGGCGTTCCCTGCCTGCGGGGCCTCCGTATCCCCGTGGCGACCGTCATTGCGCTCGTCGCCGACGGCCGCAAGGTGGACGACATCCTCGAGCTCTACCCGGACCTCGAACCGGAGGACGTCAGAGAAGCCCTCCTCTTCGCCGCGGAAGCGGTCCGTGAGCGAACGTTACCTCTCGCGTCTGGCCAATGAGGTTCCTGATCGACAACGCCTTGTCGCCGGTCCTGGCGGAACTGTTGCGGAACGCCGGGCACACGGCGGTGCACGTTCGGGACCTTGGGCTGCGCGAGGCCGACGACCTCTCCATCTTCGAGCGTGCAGCCGCTGATGACCTGGTTGTCGTCTCGGCGGACACGGACTTCGGCACCCTGCTCGCCGCACGCGATGTTGCCAAGCCATCCGTCGTGCTCTTCCGCGGCGAAGGCAGTCGCGCGCCCGCAGACCTGTTCGCCCTGATCCAGGCCAACGTTGCGCAGTTGCGCGAACCGCTGGAGGACGGCGCGATTGCCGTGTTCGAGCCCTCTCGATTGCGAGTTCGCCGCTTGCCGATTCTGCCGCGTCGTGTGCCTGGCGCCTGACGCCAACTCACACCCCGTCCTTTGACCGGCCGCGACACCCGATACGGACACGGGGAGGTCCGTCGCACTCATCGGTCGCGAACCGCGGCCGGCCGCGAGAACAGAAGACTCGTTAAATTAACGCGTGGTGTGCACCGAGGCCGCACGTGCCTGCACGGCCTCGAACCGCGTGTCTACTCGAGGATCAGGAACGACGCGATCTCGTCCTGTTCGAAGTGGAGGATCGCGCGAACACTCTGACGCAACAACTCGATGATCGCCGCGGTTGTGCAGTTGCCACGCTGGACCCAGACCACCTTCGGTGGGAACCCCTCGACCAGGCTGCGCTGGTGGAAATCGCTGTCCTTCGAGACCACCAGGTACCCGTGTTCGCGTGCGTACTCCCAGACCCGGTCGTCCGGTGCCCGCTGCAGTTCTACCGCCCGAACGTGCACCGAGTCGGGGTACAGATCCGCCAGAGCCGCGGAGAGCCGGGGTGACAGGTTGTTGTCGAACAGGAGCTTCACGCCGGAACCTTGACGAGGCGCTTCTCCCGGTCCGCGGCAAAGGCGAGGCAGGCCCGAACATCATCGGGCGTCAGATCCGGGAAATCCGAGACAATGTCGTCGACGGACATCCCGGACGACAGATACTCCAGCACGTCGTACACCGTGATGCGCAGCCCACGGATGCACGGCTTGCCCCCGCGCTTGCCGGGCTCGATCGTGATGAAAGGCCGGTAGTCCATCGGTTGAGGGTAGCATAGGGCCGCCTCGGCGGCCGGAGGCTCGGCGGGACACCACGAAGGCGGGCCCCGCTACCCCCACGGGCGTCGCTGAAGACAACCGTTCGGGCGCCGTCCCCTGCTGAACTCGCGGGTCTCGAGAGCACGCGCGGGCCGGCCACCGATCGGCAGAGGGGGTGCGCCTCATCCGTGAAGCGGTCGAGCGCGGCGGCACCGAGTTCGACACGGCGGAGGCCTACGGCCCCTTCACCACCGAACTCCTCGTCGGCGACGGCTCGCGCCCGTACGCGAACAGGTGTCGATCGCCACGAAGTCCGGCTCGAGCGTCTTCATGCGCCGTGCGCAGGGGCAGCGCCGAACTCACAGCAACCGGAAGGCGGCGCCAGCGACGATTGTCGGCAGCAACGCGCCGACGGCCAGCCAGAGCGGCGAGACCGCGCCGTTGAAGAACCGGCCGAGCAAGGCCTGTCCGGCTGGGTTGGGCGCGTTGGCAATGACGGTGAGCCCACCGCCGGTGACCGCCCCTTGGACGACCGCCAGCTTCAGCTCGGGAGCGAGTCCCTCGACCAGCGTCGCCAGGTACGTGATGAGCGCGTTGTCGTTGAACGCCGTGAGGAAGCAGGCGGCCACGAACAGCGGCGTCTCCGCGAGCCTCCGCAAGACCGGCCCAATCCACCAGCCCTGCAGGCCCCCGTGAATCACGAGGCCGGCCAGGAAGAACCCGACAAGCAGAGGCGTCTTGAGCTCGAAACGCCCCTGGTATGACGAGGTGGCACGCGTGAAGCCGACGAAGAACAGGAATCCTCCGATGAACAGCGCCGGGTAGTGCGACGTGAAGACCGTCCACGCCATGAACGACAGGTGAACCGCGACAACCCACGCCGGTACTGGCAGCAGATCGTGCCCGCCCGCGTCTTCGTCGGGCGGCTCTGCATCGGGCACGCCCGGCCGGGCGGCGAGACGAACGAACTCCTTTCTGAACAGCACGAAATACGCCGCCGTCGCCACGACGATGGCGATCAGCGCGCGCCACCCGAAGTTGAACAGCATGAAGGTGATGTCCCAGTGCCACGCGCGCTCGACCATCAGCACTGGAGGCGCCGCGAAGTTCGTGAAGGTGCCGCCGATGGACACGTTGACGAACAACAAGCCCAACGTCGCGTACTTCAGGGCCGGTGTCGGCTGCAGATCGAAGAACTGCCGCGCGAGCAGGAGCGCGCAGATGGTCATGGCCCCGGGTTCGGTGATGAAGGAGCCGAGGACCGGTCCCACCGTGAGGATGACGATCCACCAGGCCGCGGGCGTATTGCCGCCGATCGTCGCCAGGCGGCGCAGGGCCGATTCGGCGAAGCCCACCACCGGCCGGGTGGAGGCGATGGCCATGATCACCACGACGAACAGCGGCTCCGTGTAGTTGACGGTGCCGTTCACGTAGTGGACCATCGACTCCCACCCGACGAACCCGGCGGCCGCAACGCTCAGGACCACCGCCCAGAGGCCGAACACGACCTCGACCTCTCCGAGGAAGTGCAGCAGTTCGGCGCGGGCACTGGGGCGTGGCGGCCGGCCCTCCGCGAGCGACTGCTCGTCGTGCCAGTGCTGCACGCGGTGGGCCAGGCGCGTGAAGTGCGCCGTGGCGAAGGTGTGGAGGATGGCGAGGAAGAAGACAACAGCGGCGATCGCGTTGAACGGCTCGACGTCGATCCGCCGTGCCAGTTCGGCCAGGAGCGACTCGCCTGGAACGAGGGAATAGCTGGCGAGTTCACGTGGAATCGCGTGGAGCGTGTCGGCCGTTGGGGTCATCGTGAACGCTGTCTGATGTCGCCGGGTTCCACAGGATACCCTGAAGCCCTGGCGAGCCGATCAGGCCGGTCCTCACCGCGCGACAGGTCGCCCGGCTCGACAGGCGGTGCCCCCTCATGCCCGCGCCCCCCCGGTTCGCGATCCGTGGGAGCCCGATCCCGATGCCGTCGTGAGCCGCCAGGCGGGTCAACGCGAAGCGGGTTCGCGCGTGGCGCGCGACGCTGCGGCCCGCCATCGTGCCGATGGCGGCACCGCACGGGGCATCGCTCAGCTTCCGGCGCATCCCGGGTGGAACGGGCAGGTCGCGCCGCCGGTGAAGGTGGCGGTGCACCGGAGGTCGTTGCCTTCGTATTTCCATACTAGTAGAATCATGGAACGATGAACGCCTCGGACGTCAGCCGCTACGCCGACATGTTCGCCGCGATGGGTGCGGAGCCGCGTCTCCAGATCATGCGCCTGCTGCTCAAGGCGCACCCGGACGGGCTGGTCGTCGGCGAGCTCCAGTCGGAGGTCGGCGGCGCCGCGTCGACCCTCTCCCATCACCTGGAGAAGCTGCGCCACGAGGACCTCGTCTCCGTCGCGCGGGAAGGCACGTTCCTGCGGTACCGCGCCAACACCGACCGCCTTCGGGAGCTGCTCGGCTTCCTCTACACCGAGTGTTGTTCGGGACGGGCGTGGCGCCGCCGGAGGCCATCGTTCGCGTCGTCCGCAGGCCTCGCTGAGCATCGCGCCGGTTTGACCGGCGCACAGGGAGATCACATGTCGAACAGCATCAAGGACGAAGTCCAGCGTCGTTACGGTCAGCACGCATTGCCGTCACCGACGGGCGGTCCGGCGGGTGCGGCTGCGGGTCGGCTGAGGCCAGTGCGGCCGCCTGCTGCGACCCGGTCACCTCGAACCTCTACGAGCCGCCGAGGCCGGCGAACTTCCGGCCGAGGCGATGCTGGCGTCGCTCGGGTGCGGCAACCCGACGGCGCTCGCTTCGCTCCGCCCAGGGCGAGGTCGTGCTCGACCTGGGTTCGGGCGGCGGGATCGACGTCCTGCTGTCGGCACGCCGCGTTGGCCCCACGGGCAAGGCCTACGGGCTGGACATGACCGACGAGATGCTCGCCCTCGCGGAGGAGAACAAGCGGAAGTCCGGCCTGACCAACGTCGAGTTCCTGCGAGGCGAGATCGAGCGCATCCCGCTGCCCGACAACTCGGTCGACGTGATCATCTCGAACTGCGTGATCAACCTCGTCGGCCGACAAGGACCAGGTGCTCCGGGAGGCGTTCCGGGTGCTCAAGCCCGGCGGCCGCATCGCCGTGAGCGACGTCGTGACGCGAGGCGAGATTCCTCCGACCATCCGGCGCAGCGTCGAACTCTGGGTGGGCTGCATCGCCGGGGCCTTGACGAGAACGACTACCTGGCGAGGCTGCGCGGCGGCCGGGTTCCGCGACGCCAGCATCGAGCCGACGCGCGTCTACCGCGTCGCGGACGCGCGCGCGTTCCTGAACGCCCAGGGCATCGACGCCGACGCGGTCGCAGCGACCGTCGACGAGAAGTTCTACAGCGGCTTCGTGCGCGCGGTGAAGCGGTAGCTCCGTGAGGACCACGCATGAACGCGAATCCCTCGACATCTGACAGCCAGTCTTGGCTCTCCCGGCATTCCGGCTCGCTCTTCGTGAGCGGGTTCGGGCTGGTATTCCTGGTGGCAGGCCTTCTGATCTGGTTTCTTGCCGTGCCCTCCATCCGGGCGCGGTCGGCGGTGGTCGACGCGCTGGCGGTCGTCTCGCCGGCCACTGCAGCCGACCAACCGGAGGGCGTGCGAGTGTTGCTCGAGGCTCGCATCGCGTCCGACACGCCCGAGGTGTTTCGCGACTTCGTCGCGTTCCGCCTCCGGGAGTTCCGGGGCTGGAAAGACGAGGGCGCCCGGCGACACGAACAGTGGGAGACGAAGGAGGTCGTGACGCCACCACTTGCCCTCGGCGACGGGCCCGACCGGATTGCCGGCGTCGCCGGCGCGTACGAGATGTCGAACGAGCCGCATTCGTGGCGGAGCACACCAGGCCTGGAGTACTCGCTCTTCGGCTCGAGCACCCAGGATGTCGTGGGGTTCCGTCGCGGCGACCTCGTGACGGCGGACGGCGTGCTCGGACGGGGCGCGCACGGTCGCAGCATCCGCGTCACGTGTCTGGCCGGCGGCACCAGCGACGCCTATCGCGAGAGCCTGCGCGAATCGGTTCAGGAGCTTCAGGTCGTGGGCCTGGTCTTCTCTGGAGTTGGCGGAATCTTGTTCTCGGCCGGGTTGTTCACCTTGAGGCGCCGGGCGAGTTGACGGCCCAGCGCCGCGAACACCAGCCTGCCGCCACCAGGTCAGCGGGAGACCCTGAACGCGGCCTCCGAACTCGAGCGCCTGGACGTGGACCTCGACAGGGTCGCCGAGTCCATCGCGACATCGGGTCGCGTGCCCGGGCGGTGACTGGCGGCGGCGTCACGGTGACCACGGCATGCACGTGCCCGCGTGATCGCGCCCCCCGTGCGGTGCGGTGACGTCTTGTGGCCGGAACTCATTCGGACACACTCGGACATTCCGATTACGGCAACTCCCGCACGCGCAGCTTGCGGAACTGGATGGGCGATCCTTCGCTTTCCAGGCAGAGGAAACCCCTCCGCGGCTCGACGCCGGTGCCACCGGAGACCTCTTCACCGTTCACCCAGAGGCGCACTTCACCGTTGATGGCGCGGATGTAGTACTGGTTCCACTCGCCGTGGCCGTGAGCGAGGTGCTTGCGCGGGAAGCTGCGGCTGCCATCGGGCGACACCGGCGGGAAGGGCGTCATCCTCACGCGCACGGCGAAGACATCGCCATTGGTGCCGAACCAGTCGGTCCTGCCCCCAGCGGCTTTCACCTTGTCGGTGTAGCCGTGATCGAGAATCTGCACTTCGACGCCATCCGGCAGGCCCGGCTGGCCGGCGGCGGTGAGCCTCTCGATGGAGGCCGGTGTGGTCCAGACGAAGACGCCGGAGTTGCCCGCGGCGTTCTCATGCATCCACTCCACCACCATCTCGAAATTGCCGAACTCCTTCGTGGTCCGCAGCACGCTGATCGGCTGCCCCGTGCAATGCAGGACGCCGTTCTTCCACGACCACGTGTCATCAGCACTGTTCACCCTGGTGAAATCCGCCGCCGTGAGCGAGCGCCAGCCGGGGCCTTCGTCGTCGATGAAGGCGCGGACGGTCGCGACGTGGCTCGTGGTCGCGGATGCGGCGGGTGCGTCCTGCCCGGAGCCGGTGATGGTTGCGGTGGCGAAGATGAGGGAGGTTGTGAGGAGGGTGCGCTTTGTCATGGGCCGGGTTGGGGAGGAATCGGATCACGCGACTGAGCCGCTGCCAGGAGCCGTCGGCGGATTATCCCTCGCGGACGAACTCGAGGCCAGTTGAGCCGACGACCGCCTCAGTCACGGTCTCGGTCGGCGACCTACCGCCGCCGCGTGCCCAGCCAGTACGTCGCCTTCACCATCACCACATCGTCGGTCGGCGCATGCCAGAGATCGCTGATGTCCGAGCCCAGGCTGAAATCACCGGACACGCCGCGGTTCTGTCGCTGCTGCGTGTAGACCACGAAGAGCGCCGAGCCGGGACGGAACTCCCACCGGAAGATCGCGTTGAGCCGCATCGAGCGCACGGTGAAGTCCGGGGCGGCGATCGAGAACGGGGAGGCTGGGCCCGCGCCGTCGGGGTCGATCACGAGCGCGCTGCGGGCTTCCGTGATCGTGCCCGCGTCGATCCCGTAGCGCAGGAAGTCGTACGTGCGGGGAGCCGCGACCTCCTTGATGGTGCCGTAATCGCCGGCAGAGACCAGGGGCTGCACGTAGACCTGGAGGGACGTTCGCGGCGAGGTCGCGAGATTGAGGCGGCCGACCACGGACACCTCGTTCTGCACGAGTTCGCCGAACACGTATCGCCGGTCGTAGGTCGCCGTGGCCAGCGGGTCTGCCACCGTCGACAGGTACTGCGCGGCGACGACGTTGCGGCGCACGGTGGGACCGGCGGTGACCGTGAGCGCCGGCATGGGCCGCCACACGAGTTGGGCGTCACCAACCGTATTCCACGCGTGGTAGTCACGGGACGTGTAGCTGCCGCTCAGCGAGAACGACAACGGCCGCCGGGTGTCGCTCACCACGCCGGCCTGCACGCCGCGGTTGCCGGGGCGAATCACCGTCGGCCCGCCGCGGGTGAGCTTGTCGTCCCACACGCGCCTGGCGTAGGACAGCAGCACCGAGGACCGCCAGAAGTTCCGGAACTGGAACGAGCCGCCTGTCTGCCACCCGTCGCCCTGCCGTTCGCTGCCGCAGTTCCACGTCCACCACTTCGACACCCACCAACTGCGCTCGCGCGTCCACCCGTCCGGCGTCAGACGCCTGAACTGGACCATGGCGTGGCCGCCCGCGCGGTCCGTTTGCGTCGCGTAGCCGGCGTCGTTCACCTCGAACCCCGGGCTCATGCCCCACACGCCGAGGTTCACCGTGACGTTGCCGCTGTTGCGGTTGAGGAACGTCTGTCCGAACCATCCCGACAGGTTCGTGGCCGAGGGATCGAGCGAGACGTGCGGCGCATCCGGGCGCTGGTAGTACCGCTGCTCCGCCCGCTGCAGGCGAGTGACGGCGGCCGGGGTTCCCGACACCCAACTGCCCGCGAGGCCGCCGTGCACGACCCACTTCCGCGCGTGGTCGAGAAACACGTGGCCGTCCAGTCCGCCCATGGACGCCTGGTCGGGCAGGGTCGCGGTCAACGGCGTGTCGTGCGTGCGTCGCACGACGGACGTCGCGAGCACGCCGAGACCAGCGCGCGTTCCCAACTCTCGCCGGGCCCGGAAGACCGCGTAGTTGGTCAATGGCTCGACTTCACGCGTCGCGGTCTGGACGCCGTCGGACACCTTCGCGTCCTCCTGCGCCGTCACGGCGTCGACCGCTCCCAGCGTCCAGCCGCGCCGCGTGCGGCCGACCAGTTTGGCCGCGCCGAGGATCGTCGTTGACGCCGGCGTGTCCGCGTACGGCGCCGCCACCCGACCCTGTGGCGCCCGGCCGATGCGCCGGCTGTAGAAGAGGGTCGGCTCCGGGAAGAAGAAGTTCGTGTAGGCGCTCGCGCCGCTCTTGCCGAAGCTGGAGAACACCTTGGCGCTCTCCACGAAGAACGGGCGGCGCTCCTCGAAGAAGGTCTCGAACTGCGTCAGGTTGACGACGGCGGGGTCCACCTCCACCTGGCCGAAGTCAGGGTTGATCGTGGCTGTCAGCGCCAGGCTGCTCGTCACCCCGTACTTCAGGATCGAGGCCGGCGGCCCCGAAGACGCGCGACCCGTCGTTGAACGGCGTCCGGGGCGGCTGGGGTTCGATGAACTCCGCTCGCGACGTCACGTACGGCAGCCACTCGAGCGTCGCGGGTGGGTCGATGCCCTCGATGCCCTCCAGCCACGCCATGCGCGAGGCCAGCCCCGAGTCGTTCTTGCGGACCAGTTGCAGCCAGTCGGACTCCGCCCGCCGCTGAACGACGCGCTGCACGTTGATGCCCCAGGTGTGGCGCGCGGCCTTCGGGAACCGGAGTTGCGACAGCGGGATGCGCATCTCGACGGTCCAGCCGCCGGCGTCCACAGACACCGCCGACGCCCACACCGCGTCCCAGGTGGTGTCCAGGAAGCTGTCGTTGTAGATGAGCGCGTCTCGCTGGACCCCGGCAGCCGACACGCCGAACTGCGCGCCGGTCAGGCCGTCGTGGTGCGGGTCGAGGAACAGCACGAACGCGTCGGCCTCGACGGCGGCATCGCGCCGTGACAACTGGCGCACGATGGCCCCCGGGGTGCGGTCGCGCAGCAGGGCGGCGAGGTAGAGGGCGTCGTCGTCGTACGCGATGCGGACCTCGGTGTCCTCGGAGGCCGGCTGCCCTTCGTCCGGCTCGCGCTGGAGCAGGCCGGACACCGTCGGCGCGGCGCTCCAGACGGGGTCGTCGAGGCGTCCGTCGATGTCGGGTGGCGCGGCCGCGCGGACGGCCGTGACGACGCGCGGCGCAGCGACGGGCTGTGCGGATGCGGGCGCCGCGGCGACACAGAGACAGCCGGCGGCCAGGAGAATCAACGTGCGACGGACCTCGAGGCAGCCCGGGCTCACGAGACCGCATTCTACCGGCCTTTCGCTCGACGAGCGGGCGCCACACGCTGGCGAGGGGGCACGACAGGCAGTCGCAGTTCATCAGGCGGCAACCGAGGAGGACGTCGGCTGACCTTCAAGGCCACCAGACCCGGACTGCAGAAGTCGCTGCGCCACGAGGAACCGGACCGCGTCAGCCTCTGCTTTCCGTCGCCAGGCGCGGGTCCGCGCAACCCCTCCCCGGGGCGCGTCGAGTGGCCTGGGAGCCTGCCGGCGAGCCCGGTGACACTCCTTCCACGGCATGCCCCCTCCGTCGCCTGGTCAGTGCGTGTGAGACTCAATGGCTGGTGGGCCGATGGTAGGATGGCCCCACGCGATGACCGGTGGCCGCGGGAAGGCTCCTACCCCACCGTCCCAACATGGCAGCGATGCGCGTGCGCGCCCCGATCGCGCGGCGTCTCGCGCGTCCGGGAGGTCCTGCCCATGAACGCCGCACGCTACGCGCACTACGGACCTGCAGACGTCATCCACGTCGCGACCGTTGACGCGCCGGTTCCCAAGGACAAGGAAGTCCTGATCAAGGTCCGCGCGGCGTCGGTCAATCCGCTCGACTGGCACTACATGAGGGGCACACCGCGTCTCGCTCGCCTCGTCTTCGGGATCGGGAAGCCGAAGGACTCCCGGCTCGGAGTGGATGTGGCGGGCCAGGTCGAGGCGGTCGGCGCCCACGCGACCCAGTTCAGACCAGGGGATGCCGTGTTCGGCACCTGCAAAGGGTCGTTTGCCGAGTACGCGTGCGCCGCCGAGTCAGCACTGGTCGTCAAGCCGGATCGCCTCTCGTTCGAGCAGGCGGCCGGCGTTCCAATCGCGGGGCTCACGGCACTGCAGGGGCTCCGCGACCATGGACGGCTCCAGTCGGGACAGAGCGTCCTCGTCAACGGAGCTGCGGGAGGCGTGGGCACCTTCGCCGTGCAGATCGCCAAAGCGCTCGGTGCGGAGGTGACGGGCGTCTGCAGCACGAGGAACGTGGACCTCGCGCGATCCCTCGGCGCGGACCACGTCATCGACTACACGCACGAGGACTTCGCCGGACACCAACAGCGATACGACTTGCTCTTCGACTGCGTGGGGAATCGCGCGCTGTCGGCGTGCAGGCGTGTCTTGCGCCCGAAGGGTGTCTACGTCGGGATCGGAGGGGGAGGGCCGCGATACCAGCTCGTTCGAGCTGGTGTTCGACATGATCAGGCAGATGGTGCTGTCCTGGTTCGTGAGCCAGCGGCTGGTCGGATTCATCGCGAAGACCGCCAAGGACGACCTGGCGACGCTGTCCGCACTGATGAACGCCGGAACAGTCACACCCGTCATCGACCGGTGCTTTCCCCTTCGCGACATCTCCGAGGCCATCCGGTACCTGGAAGCCGGGCACGCACGTGGAAAGGTGATCGTGACGGTCGGATGACGGCGCGGCGGTGTCCACCCGTCGCGCAGGTGTAGACGGCACGAGCAGGGGCTGGGCCGGTTCACCAGACTGGACGCCGCCAAGTTTTTTGAGTATTCTAAAAACATGTTTTACCTCCTCGGAAACGACGGACCGGCGTTCGGTCTGCCAGGCTGGCCATGATCGACCCGTTGACGTCTCTTGTCGCCGTCGGCGTCCTGCTGACACTGGCCGTCGTGGTCTTCTGGCCGGGCTCGGGCCTCGCGGGGCGTTGGCGGCGCGGGCTCGTCGCCTCCGATCGGGTCGAGGTCGAGGACGCCCTCAAGCACCTGTGGGACGGCGAGTACCGCCAGCGGGCGGCGACGCTCGAGAGCCTGGCCGGGGCGCTCGGCATCCCTGGCCGCGATGCCGCGCGGCTCGTGGAGCGGCTCGAGCGCCTCGACCTGGTGCGTCACGACGAGCACGGGCTGCACCTGACGGCCGAGGGGCGCCGCCACGCGCTCCGCGTGATCCGCATCCACCGCCTCTGGGAGCGCTACCTGGCGGACCAGACGGGTCTCGACGCGAAGGAATGGCACGCCCAGGCGGAGCGCAAGGAGCACCGGACGAGCGACGAGCAGGCCGACCTCCTGGCGGCGACGCTGGGTCACCCGCGCTTCGATCCGCACGGCGACCCGATCCCGATGCCGAGCGGCGAGGTCCCGCCGTACCAGGGCACGCTGCTCACGCAACTCGCGGTCGATCAGGCCGGCGCCATCGTGCACATCGAGGACGAGCCCGAGGCGGTCTACGCGCAGATATCGGCCGCCGGGCTCGTGCCGGGGATGCGGGTGCGGGTGCTGGAGCGGTCGCCGGGCCGCATCCGGCTCGACCGCCGACTCCGACGAGGTCGTGCTGGCGCCGGTCGTCGCGGCCAACATCACCGTGGTGCCGATCGAGGCGCCGGCCGAGGCGCGGCCGATGACTCCGCTGTCGGCGCTGGCTCCAGGCGAGCGGGGCGAGGTCGTCGCGCTGGCGGCCGCGTGCCGGGGGCTGCAGCGCCGGCGGCTGCTCGATCTCGGGGTCGTGCCGGGAACGCTCGTGACCAGCGAACTCCGCGGGCCGAGCGGCGACCCGACGGCGTATCGCATCCGGGGGGCGCTCATCGCGCTGCGGCGCGAACAGGCGGACACCGTCTACGTGCAGCGGCAGACGGAGGCGACGACGTGAGCACCACGACCCGCCGACGCGTGCGCCGCCTGCCCGGCGCACCACCTGCCCAACCTCGAGAAGCTCGGCGTGGACATGGCCGGCCACGACTTCGTCGTGGCCCTGGCCGGCAACCCGAACACCGGCAAGAGCACGGTCTTCAACGCGCTGACCGGGCTGCGGCAGCACACGGGCAACTGGCCCGGCAAGACGGTGGTGCGCGCCGAGGGCGCCTTCGCCGCCGGCGGGCACCGCTACAAGCTCGTCGACCTGCCCGGCACCTACTCGCTGCTCTCGGCCAGCCTGGACGAAGAGGTGGCGCGCGACTTCATCCTCTTCGGCCAGCCCGACGTCACGGTCATCGTCGTCGACGCCACGTGCCTCGAGCGGAACCTGAACCTGGTCCTGCAGGTGCTCGAGATCACCAACCGTGCGGTGGTCTGCCTGAACCTGATGGACGAGGCGCGGCGCCGCGGGCTCGACGTCGATCCGCGCCGGCTGGCGCGCGATCTCGGCGTGCGGGTGGTCCCCACCGCGGCGCGCTACGGCGAAGGGCTGCCCGAGCTGATGCAGGCGATCGCCGAGGTCGCCGCGGGCGACGTCGCGACCGCGCCGCGGCGCGTGGCGGGCGCTCGCCGGCGCTCGAGCGCTCGGTGGGAGCTGCTGACCGACGGCCGTCGCCGGCTGCACCCGCAGTTGCCGAACGCGCAGTGGGTGGCGCTGCGGCTGCTCGACGGCGACGAGCGCATCCAGCACGCGCTCCGTCGCGGCGAGCTCGGCGAGCTCACCGCCGCGCCGGACGGGCCGGCCGCGCCCGGATCGGCCGACGCCCGATGCGCACGCGGTCGAGGCGGCGCTCGACCTGGCGTCGCGGCTCCGGTGGCAGGTCGGGGCCGGACTTCCACCAGTCGCTGATGGAGGCCGATCTACACGGAGGCGGCGCGCCTGGCCGACCGCGCGGTGACGCAGGGCCGAACGGCCCTCGCCGCTTCGACCTGGACCGCACCATCGACCGGCTCGTCACGAGCCGCGTCTGGGGCGTCCCGCTCATGTTCGCGATGCTGACCGCCGTGTTCTGGCTGACCATCGCCGGCGCCAACGTCCCGTCGGGCTGCTGGCCGACGCTGCTGGTGGACACGCTGCACCCGCTGCTCAAGTCGGCCGGCGCGCGCGATCGGGCTGCCGTGGTGGCTCAACGGGCTGCTGGTCGACGGCATGTACCTCGCCACCGCCTGGGTGGTGAGCGTGATGCTGCCGCCGATGGCGATCTTCTTCCCGCTGTTCACGCTGCTCGAGGACTTCGGCTACCTGCCGCGCGTGGCGTTCAACCTCGACCACACGTTCCGCCGGGTCGGGGCCCACGGGAAGCAGGCGCTGACGATGGCCATGGGATGGGGCTGCAACGCCGCCGGCGTGGTCGCGGCGCGGATCATCGAGAGCCCGCGCGAGCGCCTGATCGCGATCGTCACCAACAACTTCGCGATCTGCAACGGGCGCTGGCCCACGCAGATCCTCGTCGCGACGATCTTCGTCGGCGGCGCGGTCCCGGCGCACTGGGCGGGACTCGTCTCGGCGTTCGCGGTGGTGGGGGTGGCGGTGCTGGGCATCGTGCTCACCTTCGCGACCTCCTGGCTGCTGTCGCGCACGCTGCTGCGAGGCGAGGTGTCGGCGTTCAGCCTCGAGCTGCCGCCCGTACCGGCCGCCGCGCGTCTTCAAGACGCTCTACACCTCGCTCATCGACCGCACGCTCTACGTGCTGTGGCGGGCGGTGGTCTTCGCGCTGCCGGCGGGCGCGGCGATCTGGCTGGTGTCGAACATCCCCTACGGCGACAGCCAGTCTCGCGGCCCAGCTGGTCGCGCTGGCTCCAGCCGTTCGGGGTGGTCTTCGGGCTGTCGGGCGTGATCCTGCTCGCCTACGTCGTGGCCATCCCGGCCAACGAGATCGTCGTCCCGACGATCCTCATGCTCACGGTGCTGCTGACGGGCACGCCGGAGGCTGGCGCCGGCGCCGGCGTGATGTTCGAGCTCGACTCGACCGCCGACACCGGGGCGCTGCTCGCCTCGGGCGGCTGGACGCTGCTGACCGCGGTCTGCCTGATGCTGTTCAGCCTGGTCCACAACCCGTGCTCGACCACGATCTACACGATCTGGAAGGAGACCGGCAGCGTGAAGTGGACGGCGGTGTCGGCCCTCCTCCCGCTGTTCATGGGGTTCCTGCTCTGCTTCGTCGTGGCACAAACGTGGCGGTTGGTGGCGGGATGAGCAGGTGGGTACGCACGGCGGCGCTCGCCTGCGCGTGCACCGCCTGGGTCGGGACGGGGCTCGACGTGCCGGCTGAAGTCCGCGCGGCGACGTGACACGCCGTCGGCTCGACCGAGCGCCGGTGCAGGAGTCGGAACCCATGGCGACGTCAACCGTCGAAGACTACCTGAAACAGATTCTGCTGCTCGAACAGCAGGGCGCCATCGGACCGCGCCTCGAACGGAGCGATTGCCAATGCGCTCGCCGTGACGCCCGCCTCGGTGACGACGATGGTCAAGGCGCTTGCCGACGCCGGCCTCGTGGACTACGAGGCCTACGGCGGCGTGAGGCTCACGACGCTCGGGCCGTCAGCTCGCCCTGCACGTGCTGCGACGCCACCGGCTGCTCGAGCTGTTCCTCGTTCAGGTGCTGGGCTTCGATTGGACCGAGGTCCACGACGAGGCCGAGCGGCTCGAGCACGCGGTCTCCGACCGCGTCGTGGAGCGGATCGACGAGGTGCTCGGCCACCCGGCGGTGGACCCGCACGGGCATCCAATCCCGTCGGCGTCCGGGAAGGTCGGCTCCCCCGCCGGCACGCCGCTCGACGAGGTCGAGCCGGGCGAACGGGTGCGGGTCGCGCGCGTGTCGGACCGGGATGCGGGCTTCCTGCGGACCCTGGAGAAGATGGGCGTGCGGCCGGGCACCAGGCTGACGGTTCGCACGCGCGACGCAGGTGCCGACGCCGTCACCATCACGCTGGGGCGGGGGCGACACGAGACCATGGGCCTTCGCGCCGCCGCGCGGATTCTCGTGGAGCGTTGAGCGCTGACGGGCTCGAGCACCACGACGGCGCCCTTCCGCATCGGAATCGCCGTCCCCGGTCCGACGTCCCTAGCCTGGGTCAGGCGGGGGCCAAGCGCCGCCGGGCCCGTCTGGCCTCCGGTCGCGCCTCCGCCCCGTCCGGCTCCCGCCAATGCTACCCGGGCGCGCCGCGTCAGCCGCCGTAGTCCTCAATCGCCTCGAACATCGCGACGACGTTTCGCGGCGGCACCTCGGGCAGGATGTTGTGCACGGTATTGAACACGAACCCGCCGCCTGGCATCAGCATGTCGAGTCGGCGCCTCACGTCGTCCTTCACGTCCTGCGGGCGTGCCTTGCGGCAGCACGGTTCTCGTGTCGCAGCCGCCGCCCCAGAAGCAGATGTCCGGCCGAAGTCCGCCTTGAGCCCCTCGGGCGTCCATGCCCTTGCAGTTGGTCTGCACCGGGTTGATGACGTCGTAGCCGGCCTCGATCAGGTCGGGCAGGAGCGCGCGGATCGATCCGCACGAATGCAGGAAGGTCTTCATCCCCGAGTGCGCGTGCACGTAGTCGCACAGCTGGGCGTGGCGGGGCTTGAACAACTGGCGGTACATCTTCGGCGACATGAACGGGCCGCCGTTGGTGCCGAGATCGTCGCCGAAGCGGATCACGTCGGCCACGTCGCCGACGGCACGGCAGGCCTGCTCCAGCACTGCCAGGTGCCGCTCCATCAGCGCGTCGAGCAGCGCCTCGACCTGCTCCGGCGATTCGACGAGGTCCATCAGGAAGTTGTCGATGCGCCGGAGGAACGTGCCCCACTCGAACAGGTTGCAGCCGATGACGATCATCAGGGCGCGGTCGCTCGTCCTGCGCAACTCGAGCGCCTTCTCCCGCAGCGTGTCCCAGAAGCCGGGGTCGCTCGCATGGTCCCACGGGCTGTGCACGAGGGCCGCCCACAGGATGCGGCCCATCTCGCTGGACAACCCGCTGAAGTCGGCCGGGTAGCCGTCGAGATAGGGGAAGTAGCTCTGGTCGAAGAACGAGCCGCCCGCCGGCATGTGCGCGATATCCAGGCCGTCCGGCATCCGCGCGACGAACGAGCCGTCCGCCTGCCGCTCGGGCTGGAACCACGCGGGATACAGCGCCGGCTGGCCATCGGCGAGCACCGTGGGCCGCCACGCCGCGTCGTCCGTGTTGAACGCGCGGCCGATATCGACCACGTCGACGCGGAACCTGTCGAGAATCGCGTCCTCGGGCTGCGCGAGCTGCTGGACGACGTCGTAGACGCGCGTGGCGCCGGTGTCGATGCCCAGGTGCGTCTTGAGGTTGCCGTACGCGATGGCCGAGATGCCGGAGCTGGGTGTCGCGCCGAGGTCGACCGGCACGCGGTCGGGTTGGCGATGGTCGATGGCGGCGAGGATGCGTTCGCGAGAGGTCATGGTCGTCCTAACCCGGTTGCTGCCGAACCCTCAGGGCCGAGCGGCGGTCGTGGCGATTGCGGCGGCAGCCACCGCGCCGGCGGCGGACTCGCTGAATGCGTCGGCGCCGATCTCGCGCGCGAAGGCCTCGGTGATCGGGGCCCCGCCGACGATCACCGTCACCTGCTGCCGCATGCCTGCGGCCGTCAGCGCGTCAATCGTCTGCCGCATCGCCGGCATCGTCGTCGTCAGCAGTGCCGACATGGCCACGATGTTGGCCTGCTTGTCCCTGACGGCGGCGACGAACTGCTCGGGCGTCACGTTCACGCCGAGGTCGATGACCTCGTAGCCTCCGCCCTCGAGCATGGCGCCGACCAGGTTCTTGCCGATGTCGTGCAGGTCACCCTTCACGGTCCCAATCGCCACCCGGCCCACCGGTGCCGTGCCCGCGCCTGCCAACAGCGGGCGAATCAGCTCCAGGGCGGCCTTCATGGCTCGCGCGGACAACAGCAGTTCCGGCACGAGGTACTCGTCGCACTCGAAGCGGCGCCCCACCTCCGCCATGGCCGGCATCATGTGCTGCTGGACCAGGCCGAGGGGGTCGTGTCCGTCGGCCAGCGCCTGCCGCGTGATCGCGTCCGCGGCCTTGTGGTTTCCGTCGACGATGGCATCGTGGAGCTGGGCGAGGTCGGGCGAGTGTGTGTCCATGGGCGTGTCTGCCTCGGGCGAACGGATCAGTCCTGGTGGAAGACCTCTTCCATGCTGGCCCACCACTCGCTCGCGCGCGGTCGGCCAGCGGCTGCTGGCACGGCTTGCAGACGGCCCACCACTCCTGCGTCCTCGGGTCGGCGGCCATCTTCGCCATGTCGGCGTCGAAGTCCGCGCCGATGTACTCGAAGTAGCTGAACAGGTAGTGCTGGCCGTCAGGCAACCGGCGCACGAAGATCGAGTAGTTCCTGATGTTGCACGCGGTGATCATCTTCAGCACGTCTGGCCAGACCGCCGCGTGCAGGCGCTTGTATTCCTCGAGCTTCTCTTCACGGACACCGATGACGGAACCGTAGCGTTTCATGTCGTCCACCGATCTGCGCGAGCGCGAAATGCGGCGCCGTCGCGTTCAACACGCTTCCTCGAACTCGTCGGGAAGCCGGATGCGGGTAGCTGCCGTACTCGCGCACGAGCGAGACGATGTAGTCGTACGTGTGGCCGGAGACGGCGCTGGTCACCGAGTGGTCGGACTGGAAGATGTAGCCGCCGCCCTTGGCCGCGTTGAGCTTGCGCAGCACCTCGCGCCGGATGGCCTCGCGGTCGCCGGTCTCCCAGACCTGCATGTCGCTGTTGCCGCAGAACGCCGATGCGGTGGCCGTACTGCCGGCGCAGCTCGACGGCGTCCATGCCGGCCTTGGCCTCGAGCGGGTTGTAGGCGTCGATGCCGATCTCGATGTAGTCGGGGAAGATCGCCTTCACGTTGCCGCAGCCGTGGTAGATCACCGGCAGCCCGTGCGCGTGGGCGTAGTCGGTCATCCGCGCCACCCACGGCTTGAAGTGCTCGCGCCAGTAGCCCGGCGAGAAGAACATGCCCTTCTTGTAGGCCACGTCGCCCCAGATCACGAAGCCGTCGAGCAGGCCGCGCCGCCGCGTCGATCTCGGCCTTCGCGCACTCCAGGTAGATGCTCGCCGATGCGGTTGACGACCGCGCCCATGCGCTCCGGGTGCTCGGCCATCCAGAGCATGCGCGTTCTGCTGGCCGACGAGCCGCGTCAGGCACTCGCTGACCTCGATCATGCTGCCGTAACCGGGAAGTCGGGCCGCAGGGACTTGACCGTCTCGATCCACGGCGGCGAGTTGCGCTCGAAACCGTCGCCCACGCCGGCGATCTGGTTGTCGCCGGCTCGTGGAACCGCCGCCGGTCGCGCGGGTCGTCGAACTCGCGCCGCTCGAGCTTCTCGAAGGTGTCGATCTCCCAGCCACGCATCTCCGGCATCGGCAGGCTGAACAGCTTGTGCACGACCGCGCCGAAGCCGGTCTTGACCACGACCTCCTCGGCGTCTCCTTCAGCGTCTCGAACGGGCGGATCCACGGGTCCATGTTCGGCACGGTGACGATCCAGTCCAGGTCGTAGTGATAGTACGGACTCGCGTCGGGCGGCAGGCCGAGTTCCTGGCGCCAGCGCCGCGATGAAGCCGCCCCAGAAGAAGTCGCTGATGGGCACGCGGTCCGGCTCCTCGTGGCGCAGCGACTTCTGCAGGCGCTCCAGCTTGCGCAGCGTGTTCGCCTTGCGCCCCGAGGTGTTGAACATGGTCACGGCGCCCCCCGTGCGGTCGCACGCCACTGCTCCCCGGGCTGGAGAGCGGCAGACCGCTGCAGGGCTGTATACGCCGCGGTCGCGCTCCGTGCCACACCGCCACCCGACACGAGCAACAGGGCGGAGTTCATTGGAAGAAGTAGTACAGCGCGCACATGGCGATGAAGACGGCTGCGGCCAGCACGCGGTAGTTCGCGAGGCCCGGCCAGCCCGGCGACCTGAGGGCGTCGAGCGGGTGTTCCCAGTAGAGCCGCTGCGGATCCTCCGTGGCGAGCTTCGGGCGCGCGATGGTCAAGACGACCTGCAGCACGACGCAGTAGCAAAGTAGGTAGAAGGCGGTCAGCATGAACGGCGTCGCGCCGATGACGCCAGGTATCCAGGCGAACACCTCCGGCTTCCAGGTCTGCAGCGTCTTCGCGGTGAAGACGAGCGCGCCCGTGACCGAACCGATCCACATCGTCCATTTCGCGCTGAACGCCGACGCGCGAGGCCAGAAGACGCCCACGGCGAACACGCACGAGATCGGAGGCGCGACGTGCGCGATGATGTCGTTGATCCCGACGAAGATGCTCTTGTAGTTGTCCAGCAGCGGCACGAGGCCGATGCCGAGCAGGAACGCCGCGAGCGAGGCCAGCCGGCCGGCCAGCACGAGCCGGTGTTCCGGCGTGTCGGGCCGGAAGCGCCGGTACAGGTCGTAGCTGAACAGCGTCGCGATGGAGTTCGACGCGCTCGCGAGGTTGCCCATCAGCGCCGCCATCAGCGCGGCGGCCATGACGCCGAAGAGGCCGACGGGCATGAGATGGCGGATCATCAGGCCGTAGGTCTCCTTCGAGGACATGATGGTGACGTTCGCCGGAAGGACGAGCCTGCCTGCGTCCAGGCTGGTCATCAGCGTCAGCGGCCTGCCGTCGTTCGTCAGTGCTTCCGCTCAGGTCGAGCGGGTCGTCTCCCGCGACGTCGATCCTCGTGGTGTGCCCCGCGAGCGGCGTGCCGGTCAACTCGAGGTGTTGCCGGACGCCGGGTGCGACGCCCTGCTCGGCCCTCACGCGCAGTTGCGCCACGCCATCGATCCGGCCGGCCTGGATCGCCGTCAGGAACAGCAGCCCCGGGAGAATGAACACGAACACAGGCAGCACCTTGATCGAGCCCGCAGAACAGGGGCCCGGTGCGCGCGTGGTTCTCGTCCTTCGCGCCCAGGACGCGCTGGACGATGGTCTGGTCGGCGCACCAGTACCAGATGCCCAGGGCCGGGTAGCCGAGGAGAATCGCGTACCACGGCAGGCCGGGCTCCTCCGCCGACGAGCGCAGCATGGACAGTTTGAGCATCTCGCCGCTGGCGGACAACTGCTCCGTCATGCCGTGCCAGCCACCGGCCTTCGCGTAGGCCAGCGCGGTGATGACACCCGAGCCGGCGAGCAGGATCACGGCCTGAATCGTCTCGGTCCTGACGACGGCCGAGAGTCCGCCGAGAATCGTGTAGACGGCCGTCAGCGGTCGTGAGCGTCAGGATGCACACCCACTTGTCGATGCCGAACACACCGTGCAGCACGAGCCAGCCGGTCGACAGCGGGAAACGCGATGTTGAAGACGATGGCGGTGAGCATCGAGAGGCCGGCCAGCCAGTCGCGACACTCGGGGCAGTAGCGGCGCTCGAGGAAGTCCGGCAGCGTCGAGACCTTCGCGCGCATGTAGAACGGGCACGAAGAACAGGCTCAGGGCGATCAGCATGAACGCCGCCAGCCACTCGAAGTTGCCCATGAGGAAGCCGGAGTCGTAGCCGGCCTGCGCGAGGCTGACCAGGTGCAGGCACGAGATGTTGGTCGCGAAGAGGGCCAGGCCGATGGAGGGCCAGCCGAGGGTGTTTCCCGCGAGGAAGTAGCTGCCGGCGGCGCCGCCCTTTCGCGTGCGCAGGCCGACCCAGACACCGGCGCCGACGATCCCGGCGAGGTAGACGACGATGATCACCAGGTCGATGGTGCTGATGCTCGCCATGGTGCGGTGCGGGCCGGAGATCCCCCGACGCGCGCTGCGCGGCGGGCGTGAGCCCGCCGGCGTGTCGCGTGAGATCACGGCCGCGAGGGTCGGTCCCGGCCGCGCGCGGATCTTAGGGGTCGCTGGTTGACATGTAAAGTGAAACATTTCACATGGAGCCTCACGGGTGTCCGCTCTGGGAGGTCCTGCCTGGGGCGGTGAGCGGATGGCGCCGGTCCTTCACCGGGTGCTTTCGGGTGTGCGATGGTTCGCGTGCGGATGGCCCACCGGGGGCTTGGCGGCTGCGGGCGCGTGGAGTGGCGGCGCCCGGGGGACCGCGCGGAAATCTTTTATCTGAAATTTTTCACTTTACATTTTGTATCCATGCGCCTAGGATCCGCCCCGCGACCTAGGAGGTCCTTCGCATGACCCAGTTTGCACGTCTGCTCGTCCGCCCCGTGCTGGCCATCGCCCTCGCGACCGGCGTGTTCCCCGGGGGCGCCACCCCGCTGTTCGCCCAGCAGGGCCGCGGCACGATTCTGGGGACCGTCACCGACGGCACCGGAGGCGCGCTGCCCGGCGCCACGGTCGAGGTCACGAACGTCGGGACCGCCGTCACCGCGGAACTGGTCAGCAACGAGGAGGGGCTCTACACCGCCCCCAACCTGCCGGTCGGCACCTATCGCGTGACCGTCACGCTCGAGGGCTTCAAGAAGTTCGTCCGCGAGAACGTCGTGCTGGAGGTCGACCAGAAGGCCCGCATCGACGCCAAGCTCGAGATCGGCGGCATCGAGGAAACGGTGCTCGTCACGGCGGCCAGCACCACGATCGACGCCACTACGCCGACGCTCGGCAAGGTCATCGAGAACCGGCGCGTGCAGGAACTGCCGCTCAACGGCCGCAACGCCCTCTCGCTGGTCATGCTCGCGCCCGGCGTACAGTCCGGCGCCGGCCCCAACGCCAGCGGCTTCGGCGACCGCGGCACGCAGGTCTCGCTGATCGCATCAACGGCAGCCCGCTGGCCACGAACAACTTCCTGGTGGACGGCCTCAGCAGCACGAACCCCTACGTCCCCGACACCAACATCAACCCCAACGTCGACGCCGTCCAGGAATTCAAGGTCCAGACCAACTCGATGTCGGCCGAGTACCGGCTACACGCTGGGCGGGGTCATCAACCTGGTCTATACCAGATCCACGTATTGAATCACCATGGCCTCACGGGTGTTTTCTTCGTCGAACCGCTTTTTTCAAGGCGGTTCGGAAGCCAGCCTCTCGCAGAAATCGTTGGGATTCTTGAAATCGCTCAGGAAGTACAGCTTCATTTGCATACCGAGTGGGTGGATGAGTCAAAAGATCCCCTGCTGGATAACGTTCACTCTAAACGGCAACACCTACGGTATTTTACCGTGGAGGAGCAAACCATCCTGATTTCTGCGGGGATCGAACTGCTTAAGCAGGCAGGCGCGAGCAACATCAACGCTTTCCGTGCCGGCAGTTTCGCCTTCAACAAGGATACACTGTACGCGCTTGCTGCCAATGGCATCCCCTTCGACAGCAGTTATAACGCGAGCCTCTTCGGCTCGACAGTGGTGTCATGCCAGGCGTGACGATCGTAGATCCGATCGAATGCGAAGGCGTCTGTGAATATCCGATAGCGGTATTCAATGATGGTACTGGATCGTTGCGCGATGTTCAACTGGGTTCTTGTTCTTTCCAGGAAATAGATGGGCTGTTGTGGCAAGCTCTGGAGCTTGGACGGAGTTCCTTCGTCATATTCTCTCCCACAGCTTTGAACTGCTCAATTCGGCCAAGGATCGACCGGATAACGTAGTAGTCAAACGATTTCGAAAGCTATGTTCATTTTTGGACCGAAACCGGGATTGTTTTCGTGTGAGTGGTTTTCAGGCCCTGCACCCACAGGTCGTGCAACATCAGCCTGTACCCCTCGTTTCGCCTGTCTGGAAAGACGGGCATTAGAATGATCGAGCAAGCCATCGCAGGAAATACCGATGAGTCACTGGGATTCCGTCCGGTACCTTTCAAATTTCAGTTGAGCGACTGGACGCTCCTGAGTGTGACGCTGCAGATGCAGATGCGGGCAGAGAGACTGATCTATGAAACGTCTCCAGTGGAGACGCCGGTTTCCACCAGCTAACGAGCTCATGGAGGGTAGCCAAGGATTCCTGATTCGTGGCCTACCAATCACTGCAGAACTTCCCGCAATCAGCCGCAGCGGAGACTTTCTCTGTTATGTCCCGCTCCAGTATCAACATTGTTACATAGATCTCGGCATGTCGTTCGAGGACTATCAGAAAAAGTTCTCTTCGAAGACGAGATCCACGATCAACCGCAAGATCAGGAAATACACGGAGCACTGCGGTGGAGCCATTCCCTGGAAAATGTACAAGCAGCCGGAGGAGATTGGGATTTCTTTCGGTCTGCCCGCGTGGTGTCGAAATTGACCTATCAGGAACGGTTGCTCAATGCTGGGCTTCCCGAATCTGAGGATTTCATCAGTCAGGCAGAGGCACTGGCGGCTGATGATCGTGTACGGGCATATATCCTGTTCTATGGTGAGCGCCCGGTGTCTTACCGGGACCTCCCCGTTCAGGATGATGTACTCATCTATGCTTACCTGGGTTATGACCCTGAATACATGCGGATGTCGGTGGGCACTATTCTTCAGTGGCTTGCAGTCGAGCAACTGTTTAAGGAAGGCCGATTTCGGTACTTCGATTTTACCGAGGGCCAGTCGGACCATAAGCGACTTTTCGCGACTCAGCAACGGCTGTGTGCCAACGTTTTCCTGGTTAAGAGAACTCTACGCAATCAGGCAGTCATCTATAGTCACCTGTTCGTGGATCGCTTCTCGAGCGGCTTGGTGATGCACTCGATCGAGTCGGCTTTAAAGCGAAAGTCAGAAAGTTCCTGCGTTTCACGAAATCGACTGGAACGCAGGGAGTGATGTCTAGTTAGTGCCTGACCGGAAACACGCTCATCCAGCAAGTTAGGAATACAGCGTGCCATGCCTTACAGGAGTTTTTGACCAAACGCGAATCAGCAGTGAGATTTTTAATGCCAATCCTGAGACGTCTCTGCAATCGGCCTGAAGCGTCATACACCTGGATTCTATTGACCTGGTTGCAAAAAACTTTGTTTACTATCTGACTGAATTGTCATCGGGCAGCTCGTCTCCGAAAAACGGAACATGAGACCTCAGAATTTGATGCGGTCTATGGCGCTGATACGGAAAAGATCCGCGAGATAGGTTCTCTGGACATCGACTCAGATAATGCACGGCATGCCGTGCGCTATCAGCCTTCGCCCCAGGCGCTCGCAACAAAAATCATTCACTCGCTGCCAATCGATCATAGCCGGTTCACCTTCCTGGATTTTGGTGCTGGCAAAGGCCAGTCCGCCGATTGCCGCACAATTGCCATTCGCTGCGGTCGTAGGCGTCGAGTTTTCCCGTGAGCTCTGTGCGATTGGTACGGAAAACATCCGCAGGATTGTTCCGGAAAAACGGGTAGCGGGCCGGGTCGAGTGCCACTATGGTGATGTTACGGCCTACGCACTCCCTGAAATGCCTTTGGTCTGCTATTTCTACAATCCTTTTGACCAGGTGATCATGCAGGCGGTGGTGGACAAGCTGACGGCAAGCCTCAAGCACCAGCCGCGGGATATCTACATCATCTACGTTCATCCTGAGCATCGCGCTCTGTTCGATGCAAGTGGATATTGGGATGTCGTGGATGAAAGTCATATCTACATCGTTTACCACGCCCGGATCAACGATTTCAGCAACACATGCCATGAAGAAACTGCTTAAGTGGATGCTACACGTTCTGTTTAAGGATTATCAGATCAATCGGATCTATTTCTGGAATATTCGCCGACCCCGGCAGGAGGGATTCAACAGTATGCCCTCCAGTGTAGTGACCATCAGGCCACTCGAATCCCCGAAACAGTTCACTTCTTCTTCAGACCAGCGAATACGTGATCACGCCTGTATTTTGATGAACACGCACATGTCTATGGTATCTATGAAGATAGCGAACTGGTCTGTGTTTGCACTTTTTGGATGGCTGGGCACCCGCGCTTGCCCGGAAGATTCTCGGCGCTCATGAAGGATGAAGCGGTCATGGTAGACCTGTTGACATCAGCTCAATGTCGGGAAAGGCTATGCCTTGGCAATCACTCGCTTTGCCGAAAATGATCTGTTCCGTAGAGGATATAAAAGACTGTGGAGCTGGGTCTGGCATAGCAACAATCCCTCCATACGTGCGTCGACAAGGCGGGTTGGAATTACTCGCACATGTTGGTGGAATTCCAGGTTAATGGTATGAACCACTATCTTTGCTTCAAACTGCCCGCAAAAAAGTGTACTTTAGCTAATTGCAATATTTACTTTTCTAAGTGACTGAAAATCAAAAGGTAAGCGTTCAGACCCCTCTCCCCAGCGGGAGGAGGTTGGTAGAGGGGGGAAACTCACCCTTCAACGAGTTGCCCTCCCCCCAGTCCCCTCCCGCTGGGAGGGGAAGTGAACAGTTACGGATTCTGAGTAGTCACAAGTCTGACGAGTTTTCGGTCAGGCGCTATAGTAGTGGCGGTCGGTACCGTTTCCTCACTGGAAGCATCTGCCGACAGGGGCAGGCATTCTGCCTGCGTCGATATGCGCCACCCGATTGAACAGGCGAGAGCGATCATGAACACAGCAGAACTGACCACTGTCGAGATCGAACCGGCCGGATCTGCCTGCTCGGCCATTCTGTGGGATGCACGGTTTGGGAGCGGATGCTCACGATTTCGAGCCCATTGTGCCGCACCTGCGGGTGCCCGCTGCCGCCGGGCTGCGTTTCATCTTCCCAAATGCACCGATACGCCCGGTGACGGTCAACGGCGGGATGCCGATGCGCGCCTGGCACCATCTGGGAATGGACATTCCGCGAGTCGAAGACGCGGCCCGGCGTACACGAGTCTGAACGGCAGTCGCTGCAACTGGTGGAACGGGAACGGGCACGCGGCATTCCACCCGCCCGCCGATCCTGGCCGGGTTTTCCCAGGGTGGGGCGATGGCCCTGTACCTCGGGCTGCGCTATCCCGAACGGCGGCATCCTGGCGCTGTCCTGCTACGTTCCCCTGGCCAAGACGCTGCCGGCTGAACGCCATGTCGCCAACCACGCCGTGCCCATTTTTCTGGCGCACGGCCTGCTCGATCCGGTGATTCCGGTCCAGTACGGCCGCGCCACCGTTCGCCAGTTGACCGAACTCGATTATCCCCTCGAGGCCCACGAATACCCGATGGGCCACGAAGTGAACTGGGACGAAATCCAGGATATCAGCCGCTGGCTGCAGCGGGTGCTGGCTTGAGCGGATGCACCATGCTGCGGTTCAAGGTGGTATCCGGCGGCCAGACGGGCGTTGACCGGGCTGCGCTGATGTCGCGCTGGAATTGGTTTACCTTGCAGCGGCTGGTGTCCCTGTGGCCGTCGCGCCGAAGACGGTATCATTCCACCCCGCTACCCGCTCACCGAAACCGACAGCGCGGCCTACGAGTGCCGTACCGAATGGAATGTACGCGACAGCGACGCTACGCTGATTCTCCTGCGCGGCCCGCTGGAAGGTGGAACTGCCATGACCGCTGAACTGGCCCGCATCAGTACGGTTGGCCGCTGCGAATGGTGAATCTGGAGCGGGCGGGTGATCCCAGCCGGATACGGGACTGGCTGCGACAGCAACACGTCGAGATACTGAACATCGCCGGCCCGCGCGAGAGCCATTGCCCTGGCATCTACCGGCAGGCGGTGGCCTACCTGCAAGAACTGCTCGCGTCCGGCTGAAACCGTCGCCTGGAATAGAAACGACGGCGCGATGAACGAGAACCGTTGAAATATCGGATACCGACCCGCGCCCCGAAGCCACTGACGACTATTCATGATCACTATCCGATCAACGTCGCCATCATCGGCGGCGGCACTGCCGGCCTGTGGCTGCTGGACCGCTCCGGCTGGACTACAGCGCGCTGCTGCTGGAAAACAATGCTCTCGGTCACGGCCAGAGCCTGCTGTCGCAGGGCATACTCCACCTTCGGTCCGACCTACCCGGTCGCGGCGACCGCCGCAGGCGTTGCGCAGCGATCCCGTCCGACATGCCCGCGATCTGGAATGACTGCCTGAACGGCACGGCCTTCCCCGATCTCTCCGGCGTCAAG
>CAVQYV010000009.1:0-230039 GCA_963718295.1 uncultured Methylomirabilota bacterium
CGTCCACTCATAAAAGAGGCACGGTCTCTGGTTCAGGGCGGCGCACTCGGCAAATTGGTGGCGGCCTCGGTTCTATGGGCACTATTCAAGCCGGCTGACTACTACCAGGTAGATTGGCGATGCAGGCGGCCAGGTGGTGGCCCGACGTTGATCAACCTCATCCATGACCTCGATAGCCTGCGCTTTATTTGTGGCGAAATCCGGCAGGTCTATGCTCAATCGAGCTGCAGCGGTGCGGGAGCTTGAGGTGGAGGATTCTTTGAGCATCACCCTTTCTTTCGAAAATGGGGCGCTGGGCTCGGTTTTGGCGTCGGACACTACACCCTCCCCATGGTCCTACGAGGCTACCACCCAAGAAAATCCTCACTATTTCCACACCGATCAAAACTGTTATCATTTTCTCGGCACATTGGGGTCGTTAGCCTTTCCACGAATGGAGTTGTGGCGTTATCCAGATCAGGCTCGAATGGGTTGGCAACATCCAATCGAGATGTCACGTTATAAGGTCAACGAAGCTCACCCGCTCATGTCCCAGCTGCAGCATTTCTGTGGGGTAGTCAAGGGTGAGGAAAAACCGTTAGTGGACGGCCGAGAGGGTACGCGGTCGCTTGCTGTTGCACTTGCCGTGCTGGAATCGGTCCGGCGCCAGGGGCCGGTTGAGCTTCCAGGATCGGAATCTGCGGAGTTGGGGGGTCGGAGCTGGGGTTTAGGCTTGTCTTATTGGAGTATGGATTTGACTGTCTGACCTGCGTTGCCAGGAAAATCAAGCGGCATCCGGCAACAGAACCTGATCCACAATGTAGAGGAGGAGCCATCATGTCATCACGATCCATCGGAAGCCTTTTGTTCATCCTGATGTTTGTCCTGATTGCATCGGGCGCCCTCGCCCAGATGCCCAATCCGTATGGCGCACCGATCAGCCTGGAGAACGCCAAGAAGGCCGCGGGTGCCGCGGTGGCGGAAGCGAGCAAGAACCACTGGACCATGGCGGTAGCCGTCACCGACATCGGCGGCGACCTGGTCTACTTTGAGAAGATGGACGGCACCCAGACGGGGAGTGTGCAGGTGGCAATCGGCAAGGCCCGCACGGCGGCGCTCTTCAAGCGTCCGAGCAAGGTGTTTCAGGAGATCGTGGCGGGGGGTGGTAATGGTCTTCGGATCCTGGGCCTGGAAGGCGCGGTTCCCATTGAGGGCGGGGTGCCCCTCGTCATGGATGGCCAGATCGTGGGGGCCATCGGCCTCTCGGGCGCCACCAGCGACCAGGATGGCCAGTGCGCCAGGGCGGGCGCGGAGGCTGTGAAATAACGTGGATGCAGAAATTGCTTGACACGGGAAAAATAGGTTCACCGGACAAACCGGTACCTACCAGAGCAGCTTGAGCCCGAAAAAGCGTGATATCGAACACAATACCTCTTGAATTTAGCGGCATGAGGGGAAAATGGCGACGCAGTTTCTATATAGAACCCATTGTCCTTCGGAATCCGCCACGGGTGAGATCTTCCCGTCTGTTGTTCCGTATTGACCTGATGAATGGCGAGCAACCTTTAAAGCGGTGACTTTTGAACGCATGGAAAACGAGGTTCCCGAGAACCATCCGATTTGCATTGACAAGCTCAAACGGGTTGAGTATATTGGCCCGCGGTAAAGGGGAGTAGCAAACGGCCGCTTCCTCGGTCGGGCCGATCTTCGTCAACACGGTGGCAGTTTCACCCGGAGGCGGCTCCAATTGTAGTCTGTCGGACTCGCGAGACCTTTACTCACAGCATGGATTATCATGCCGCGGGTAAAGGTTTTTTGTTTGCCTGCGGCGGAAGACAGCACGGAGGCAAACAGTGCACCATTTCGTTCCATTACCTGCACGATCTGTTCCTCTTCCAATGACGCTGAGGTCGTCATTCCCTCACGTCTCCTCCTTGCTGGTAACACCGGATATCAGGCCCACTAGATCTTATTCCCATTTTCGGTACATTGTTGCATTCCCGAGGTCAACAAGGAGGACCTAATGATTGATATGGGTTGGTTAGGCCAGATTTGGTTTAGCTGGGAATTCTTATACGCCGTGATGAGCATCGTCTTCATCGACCTGGTGCTGGCTGGTGACAATGCGGTGGTCATCGCCATGGCGGTCAAGAATCTTGAGGGAAAAAAGCGGAAGCTTGGGATTATCCTGGGCGCCGGGGGCGCCGTATTCATCCGGGTGATCTGCACTTTTCTGGTGGCTCAGCTGCTGAAGATGCAATTCGTCAAACTCGCCGGCGGCGCCGTGATCATTTGGATAGCAGTCAAGCTACTTACCGAAGGCACAAGGAATGAGTGCCACGGAAAGGAATGCAGCAGCGTTTGGCAGGCGTTGTGGGTCATCCTGGTGGCGGACTTGAGCATGGGCATCGACAACATGCTCGCCGTCGGCGCCGCCAGCCATGGCAATCTGTTCCTGCTGCTTTTCGGCCTCGCCCTCTCGATCCCCTTTGTGGTGTTCATGAGCAACCTGCTTTCGCGCTGGATGGAGCGCTACCCGATCATCCTGTGGATCGGTGCAGCCATTCTGGGGCGTGTGGGCGGGGAAATGATGATCAGCGACCCTTGGGTCCATTCGATGGTGCACCCGGCGAAGTGGGTGGAGTATGCGGTGCAGCTATTCTTCATCGCCTTCGTCCTCCTCTCTGCCAAGATCCTGCAGCGCCCTCGAAAAGCGGGGATGGCTGTGACAGCTCCTGCCGAGGCCTCGGATTCGTAAGGCCTATTTGCCTCATTGCTCGTTGAGCACTTATCGGGATGAAGCAGAACTGCTCGGTGAATCTGCTCACTACCATGTCAGCCCACGATTCCGATACCTGTCATATCCGATGACAAGATACCTATTGGAAAGGAAATGGTAGAGGGAGTATGGAGGCATTCTTTGCATCGCTGGTGTTCGTTGTATTGGCGGAGATGGGGGACAAAACGCAGCTTCTCGCGATGGCATTTGCCTGTCGATACCGTTGGCAAACGGTCATGTGGGGGGTATTTGTTGCCACAGCTGCCAATCACTTGTTGGCCGCCGCCCTCGGCAACTACTTAAGTTCCATTATTCCTCTTGTTTGGATCAAGGCAGCCGCGGCGGGTTCATTCATTCTGTTTGGATTGTGGACGATACGAGGAGATGTACTTGCAGGAGAGGATAAACGGTTTTCCTTCAGCCCATTTTGGACAGTCACGGTCGCTTTCTTCATGGCGGAAATGGGCGACAAGACCCAGCTTGCGACGATTGCTCTCGCTGTGGAGTATGATTCCCTTTTTTCGGTCTGGTCCGGTACCACATTAGGTATGCTCGTGTCCAACGGCATCGGTATCGCTTTTTCCGTGATCATGGGCAAGCGGATACCCGAACGGGCGATCAAATGGGTGGCCTCTCTCGCATTTATCGGTTTCGGCGTTTGGGGGTTGTACGATTCAATGCCTGCACAGGTCTGGAGCCCGATTGTAGTGGCAACCGGCACAGTGTGCCTTTCGGCGGCAGTCTATATAATGGCTCGATTCAGTCGGGCGAGAAGGCGCCTTTCCGAGGCCCCGTGTTTTAGACCCCCCAATGCCTCCGCGCCTGAACCGCGAATCTCCGTTTCTGAATCCCGGGTTGCGGGTACAGATAGCGCCTGACAAACATTGGTGGGAGGAAGTGAAGGTTGGCGTGGGGAAGAACGGCTGGAGGGCGGGTAACGGCGGACATGGATCGGTTTGACGTTTGAAGGCTCTTACGCGCAAACCCTGCGATTCATGGTGCGCCCCTTCGTTAGACCCTGAGGACACAGAGGGGCGGCTGAGCCGCCCCTCTGTCCTGAAGTCTTACTTGATCGCGCCCAGTTGCTTGAACAATCCATAGATGTCCATCACATCCCAGTGCTCAGCGAGCTTGCCGTCCTGTACCCGGAAGATGTCCACGGCGTCGAAGGCATATTTCTGCCCTGAAGCCGGGATCCCCAGCCAGTCCTTCTGCAGCGTACCCGCATAAGTTCCGTACACCCACACCTCGTCACCCTCGGCAACCAGCTTCTTCAATGAATATTGCCAGTCCGGAACAGAGGCGAACCAGGTCGAGAAGAATTCCTTGAACCCGCTTGCCCCCTGCTTCACCAAAGGATTGTGCTGGATGTAGTCGGGCCTCACATATTGATCTACCGCAGAAATATCCTTTTTCATGAAAACCGATTCCGCGAATGCCCCGAGCACCTGCTTGTTCGCATCCACCGTATTCCCTGCCATGGCCGTACCTCCTAAAGCAAAGATCAAAACAGCCGCCAATACTACCTTTACCGCTCCTTTCATGATCGAGCCTCCTTTCAGATTTTCTTGGGTCGCGACGACCTGTTGACATTTATACCTATTAAGATTACTATTCGCAAGTAGGCACCTTTTTGTAATATAGTATCCTCATGGAAACCAATTATGGAACCCCAAGAAAGAGAGGGCTTGCCATGAAATGGGATGTCTATAACGAACATTGTCCCACCCGGATGGTGCTGGACCGGATTGCGGACAAATGGACTGTGCTCATCATGGGGGCGCTGGAGAACAAGACGAAGCGGTTTGGGGAACTGCGAAGGGAAATCGGTGGGGTGTCGCAGAAGATGCTGACCCAGACCCTTCGAGGACTGGAGAGGGACGGCCTCGTGGCCCGTGTGGTATATGCCTCGGTGCCGCCGAAAGTGGAGTATTCTCTGACCGAACTGGGGAGGACGGTGATACGTATCCTGGAGGCGATACGGGAATGGTCAGAGAAAAACATCGAGGAGGTTTTGAAGGCTCGGGGTGAGTACGATACCAGAGCCAAGTTCCAGACATCTGAGGGATAAACCGAACGAATATCGCTTGGGGCGGAAACAGGACATCTTATGCTTTCCTTGCCTCATCGCCCCCGTGCATCGCCTTGCGGGAAGGTTCCCTGCTAAGTGAGGGAGAATCTACCTCAGGTACATGGCCTCAGACGTCGTTGTGGCCCTCGCCTGCTCCGGGTTGCTATATTCCCGTGCAGCCTCGAAGCCATATAGGACGCGGCAGGCTCCCTCTGCCAAGGCCGCCATTTCGTTTTCACCCGGCATGATGTGTACCGGGCCGATGAACTGAACGTATTCTCTGATACGGTCTGTGACGTAACAGGAATGTGCAATCCCGCCGGTGAGAATGATGGCATCCACACGCCCTCTGGCAGCAATTGCCACGGCTCCGATCTCGCGGGCGATCTGGTAGATCATGGCGTCGTAAACCAGCCGAGCATGCTCGTCTCCACCTGCGATTCTTTTTTCCACTTCGCGAGTGTCGCTGGTTCCGAGGTGAGCTACGATCCCCCCCTTGCCAGCAATCATGCGCAGGGCTGCAAGCAAAGAGATGCCTCCGCCCAGGATGAGTTCGCTCCACTGCCCCGCCTGCATGGTGCCGGATCTTTCCGGTGAAAACGGTCCTGAGCCATCGAGGGCGTTGTTGACATCGATGACCCGTCCGTCTCTATGGCACCCCACCGAGATGCCTCCGCCCAAATGGGCCACGATCAGCGTAAGCTCTTCATAAGGCCGGCCGATGGAGCATGCGAAGCGCTTGGCAACGCTCTTGTGATTCAGGGCGTGGAAAATGCTGCGCTTCTCGATTTCAGGGCATCCGGTAATTCGCGCAATGGGCTCCAGCTCATCCACTACAATTGGATCCACAATGAACGCAGGGCGATTCGCTTTTATTGCGAGTTCATACGCAATCAAGGCTCCCAAATTGGAGGCGTGCGAGCCATACCGGCATACGCGCAAGTCTTCGATCATGGCTGGGCTTACAACATAGGTTCCTCCGGGGATGGGCCGGAGCAATCCACCCCTGCCCACGAAGGCATCGAAGTCATAGACGGAAAGTCCCTGTTCGCTCAAGAAGCTTCTGACGATTCCCGCACGAAGTGGAAGCTGCTCAATAATGCCATCGAACTGTCGCAGTCTCCCCGCTCGTATGCCTCGCTGTCTGGCTCATTTGTTCCGAACCATCATGAAAGACGGCGATCCGGGTCGAAGTCGAGCCGGGATTGATCGCTAAGATGCGGTACATGAACGCTCCCTGGCCGTCATTTGGGGACTGGCTTCACTTCCGCAACCGCCGCTTCTTTCATGGCCAAGTCGGCTCCGCGGCGCACGGCCTCTTCGAGACTCCTGAGCGCGACTTTCTTGTCGGCGAAAAGCTTGTTTATTGCACCGGAAACGCAAGTGCGGGTCACTGCTCCGGTGGCGGCCACCAGGCAGCCGAGCGCCACCAGATTTGCTGCCCTGGGATTGCCGAGATCCAGCGCGATGTCACTGCACGGGATTCGATAGGTCTGAATATCTGTGCGGAACGAAAGATTTTCTATGAGTGACGAGTTGACGATCAGGACCCCTCCGCTGGCGATCAGCGGCTCGAACTTCTCGAAGGAGGGTGCGTTGAGCACGACTCCCCCCGTAGGTTCGGTCACAAACGGCGATCCGATCGGTTTGTCGGAAATGACAACCGAACAGTTCGCGGTGCCGCCTCGCATTTCGACACCGTACGAGGAGATGCAGGTTACTTGCTTTCCGTCCAGAAGCGCCGCATACGCCAAGATCTTGCCTGAGAGCAAAATCCCTTGTCCGCCGAATCCGGAAACGATGATCTCATGATGCATGGGTTTGGACCCCTGGGCTTTTTAAGGTTCCGAGAGGATAGAAGGGGACCATGCTCTGCTCGACCCAAGTCATGGCTTCAATTGGCGACATCCCCCAGTTGACAGGGCACGTCGAGAGAATTTCGACCAGAGAGAAGCCAATTCCCTCCAGTTGATTCAAGAATGCCTCGCGTATCGCTGCCTTTGCCTTGATGACATTCTTCGGATTGTTCACGGCGGTACGGGCAATATAGCCCGCTCCGTCCAGTGTGGCCAACATCTCCGAGACCCGGATGGGCATCCCTGCCCGCGCCGGGTCTCGTCCGCCGGGGGATGTGGAGGTGATCTGCCCTGGGAGGGTCGTCGGAGCCATCTGCCCGCCGGTCATTCCATAAATGGCATTGTTCACGAACACCGTTGTGATCCGTTCGCCCCGGGCTGCGGCATTCACGATCTCCCCGCACCCGATCGCCGCGAGGTCGCCGTCTCCCTGGTAGGTGAAGACGATGTCCTCCGGCCAGACCCGCTTGATCCCGGTGGCCACGGCAGGGGCACGGCCATGGGCGGCCTGCACCATATCACAACGGAAATAATCGCAGGCAAGCACGGAGCAGCCCACCGAAGAAACGCCGACGGTCGTTTCCAGAACTCCCAGATCATCGATAACTTCGCCAATGAGATTATGTATGATGCCGTGGCAGCAGCCCGGACAATAGTGGTAATCGATCGCCTTCAGGGACTCCGGGCGGCCAAAGGCCTTTTTCTTCATCTCAACCCCTCTCCTTCCCTGAGATGGCCATGATCTCACCGAGTACTTCCCGGACCTCCGGAACCATACCCCCCATTCTTCCGTAGAAGTGAACCGGCCTGGTGTGCTCGACGGAAAGCAGCACGTCTTCCAGCATCTGCCCGGCGCTGAGCTCGAGGACCAGGAAGGCTTTAGCCCGTTTTGCGACTTCTTTTAGTGCTTTCCCGGGGAATGGCCAGAGAGTTCTTGGCCGCAGCATTCCGACCTTGAATCCCTTCGTTCGGGCCAACTCCATGGCTGACTGGGCGATGCGCGACATGATCCCGTATGCCACCAGGACTAACTCGGCCTCTCCGGTGTGACTTTCTTCCCAAAGGACCTCCAGTCCAGCGATGGTCCGGTATTTGTCCTGCAGTTTCCGATTGTGATCCTCGAGCTCCTCCGGTGTCAGGATCAGCGTTTTCACGATATTGTTCTGCTTTCTCCCCCGGAGTCCGGTTGTCGCCCATGGTTTTGGAATCATCTCCGGCTGATACGGCCTCTCATCGACTTTTTCCATCATCTGTCCCAAAGCCCCGTCGCCGAGGAGGAGCACCGGAATGCGGTAACGATCGGCGAGCTCGAAAGCGCGGATGGTCATATCAAACGATTCCTGCACGGAATTGGGGGCCAATACGATCGTGCGATAGTCACCATGTCCGCCTCCGCGCGTGGCCTGGAAATAGTCGCCCTGGGCCGGTGCGATCCCACCCAGTCCGGGGCCGGCCCGCATGATGTTCACGATGAGACAGGGAAGCTCTGCGCAGGCCAGATAGGATATCCCCTCCTGTTTCAAGCTAATGCCCGGGCTCGATGAGGACGTCATGGCGCGGGCCCCGGCAGCAGCCGCACCAAATACCATGTTGATCGCGGCAATCTCACTTTCTGCCTGCAGGCAGACGCCGTCGACCTCGGGCATGCGCCAGGCCATATATTCTATCAGCTCGTTTTGCGGCGTTATGGGATACCCGAAGTAATACCGGCATCCGGCAACGATCGCCGCCTCGGCGATGGCCTCGTTCCCCTTCATGAGTCTCACTTCCGACATTTCATCACCTCGCCGGCTCTTTGTGGATCTCGATCGCAAGGTCAGGACACATCATGGCGCAGAACCCACATCCGGTGCACTGGCTGTCCTCGGCCATCTCAGTGGGGCAATATCCTTTGAGGTTGAGCCTGCTGCTCATAGCCAGGGCCTTCTTGGGACAGAAGGCCACACACAGGCCGCATCCCTTACAGCGTTCGGGATTCAGATGCGCTTTCCAATGATCCATGATTCTATCCATGCTTCAGGCTCCAACCCTTCGACCCTTTGAACCCTTCCTCATGACAACACGATGATCTCCTTGGGCGTCTGGTGGAGACACTCTCCTGGTCCAGATTTCGTCATGAGGTAGTTGTCGCAAATGCCCGCCCAGACCCGGTCATTGCATGCAGTGGGGTGAATCGTCAGGTTCATGCCCGGCTGGATCCTCAAAGTCTCATCTTCCAGGAAGAACGGCCGTTCCACCAGATCATAGCCCTGCCCGTGGGCGTACAGGCGCAATTCCGGCTTGTATCCTTTCTTCTTAAGGAAGGCGTTGTTGGATTGGAGGATCTGGCGGGGGTCGGCGGCGGGCATCAAGAGGCTCAAGGTGTGCTTTTGAGCTTCCACCGCATACCCGAAGGCATCCACCAGTTCCTGAGAAGGCTTTCCCAGTGAGAAGATGCGAGAGATTTCTGTGTAGAAGCCCCCGGGGCCGTTGACCTCGATCAGGAGGGAGACCTGATCTCCCTCTCGGATGGTCCGGTTTTGGAAGTGACGGAATTGAAACGGGGCAGGCGCGCCCTTTGGACCCGAACCCACCAGGATCAGCCCCCGCTCGCTTCCCTGTCGGGTCGTCGAATAGTGAGCTTCCGCATATACCTCAAAGTCACGCATTCCCGGTTTCAGGGTTTTCCTCACGTGTTGGATGGCCGCATCCTGAAGGGCTGCCGCCTTCCTGATCAGATCGAATTCCTCTTCGCTTTTCAGCGCCTTGATCCGGTCGATCTCATCGGTCAGGTCCACAAACTTCGCTCCTAGCAGATGATCGACCAGATACTGATAGAAGTTCATGGGAAAAAAGGAGGGGCCGACCAGACCGATGGTCGAGCCCTTCTTCTCTTTCAACACGCCGACGGCGAGCTCCGCATCGTACGTGTGCGTGTAGCGAGCGGAGGGAAAATAGGGGGCGCTGAGCCTTCTCTTGACCCCCCGCACGGCCCAAGCCGGGGGAGCCGGCTCGCCCGGAGGGAAAGGGCCTACCGATATGAGGCTCATCTCCTCCTGGAGAGGGAAGATTACCGTGAAGGGATAGCTATGCCTTGCCGGCAGGTCGGTAAACCATCGCACATACCCTCCCATGAACTCCTCGTCCCCTCGCAGGAGCAAATAGTCGATCTTGCGTTCCTTCATCGCCTCTCGGGTCGCTTTCCAACGCCGCTCCAGCTCCTCGGTAGAAATGCTGGCGGTCAGTCTTTGTTTCGGATCTTCCATGGCTTTTACTCCATCGCTCCTCATCAACCCGGAATTTGCGACTCGCAGGGAACGCGGACCTGGCAAAGCCCGCAGCCATACCCCTTGAAGCCGAAATGCGCATTCACATACTCGGCAGACACTTCCCGAAGGTACTTCTCACAGGCAACCTTATCATGACCCTTCTCCTTGGAAATGGCCTTGGCCGGACAACGGACGGCGCAGGCCCCGCAGCGCCCCTGGGAGAAATAGAGACAATAGGCATGATGGTCCTGATAGGGACGAGGGGTGGGCGGCACCTGGATCTTGGCCACCACCGAACCGCAGCGCATGGCCTTCCCTTTGGGGGTGATCAGACCATCGCTCAGGCCAAAGGTCCCCAGGCCCGAGGCGTAGGCGGCGTGCCTTTCCGACCAGGTGGAGGCAAACCCAAAGCGCCCCGCTTTCGTCATCTTCCAGGAGGGGGAGAGGCAGGGGGCGATGGCGGGAAACCCCTCCTCCGAGAGGCGGGCGGCCATATGCTTCCGTAAGGCATCGTTGAATTCCTCCCCGAAGACCCTCGATCGAGCCCATCTCTCGGAGGGATAGGTAGTCTCTTTTCGATGATCGGCCTTGGTCGCCTCCGTCTGGGGCAGGATCCAACTGATGACAGTCAGCTGATCCGCCGTAACGGACGCCTCGGGAAAGGCGATCTGGAAGGCCTCCAGGGGGGTCCAGTGAAAGGGACCGACGTGCTCTTTGTAGGCCTCATAGAGGGCATCGTCACCCCGGGAGAACCCTACCAGCGGCTCGGCCCAGGCCTTTTCTCCCTGCGCATTCTGGAGGGAGTTTCGGGGAGATTCGAGCACGAAATCTCGGACCAACGAATCGATCCAAGCGGCCGGATCCTCCTGGGGCGGCGCACAGACTGCCTTTCCGCCCGGCAGGGCCAGGCCCCCCAACACTCCACTCAGGCCCGCGGCGGCGGCCCCCCGAGCCGAAACCTTCAAAAACTCCCTGCGAGTGAATCCCCTTTTCATAGTGGAATATCTCCTTTACGCCCGCCCACTGGGAGAGAATCCCGAGGAGACGTCGAGTCCCGGTGCGGGCTTTGGGGCCGGGGCTTTGAGGGCGGGGCTTCCCAGAAAGGAAACAGATACTTCATGTTGTATTCTTTATATTCTGCCCCTTGACCCCGCCACAAGGCAGGGACCTCCGGGCCACGCTCCGGACAAGGCTGCCGGGTCATTAGTCCACTGGCTGCAGCACGATCTTCAGTCCATCTTTCTTCTCGAACTTCTCAAATCCCTTCTGCCAGTCGGTGATGGGCATCACATCGGTCACGAGGGGCCGGGTCTTCACCTTGCCCTGGGCCATGTACTGGATCGCCTTTCTCCAGGAGGTCCACTTGTGGGAAAAGACGCCGGTCGTCTTGATCTCCTTGTAGGCTATGGCCTCGAAGTTGACCTCGATCTTCTTCCCGAAGAGGCCGAACTGGGTGTATTTTCCCTGCTTGCGAAGCATCTGCATCCCCATATCCACGGCAGCGGGGGATCCTGAACATTCGAGCAGCACGTCGGCTCCATATCCCTCAGTCAGGTCCTTCACCGCGGCGACCGCATCTTCCTTCTCCACATTGAGGGTGTAGTCGGCCCCCAGCGTCTTGGCCAACTGCAGGCGAGGTCCATCCACCGAGGTGCCGACGGCCATGACCGTCGCCCCCTCTCCCTTGGCCAGCTGCACATTGATCAGGCCCAGCGTTCCCGGGCCGCTCACGACCACGAAGTCGCCCGAGGTGATCCCGGTGAGGTCGGTCACCCCGTGGACGCAGCAGGCCAGCGGCTCGGTCAGGGCCCCAGAGAGGAAGTCCACATTCTCCGGAAGCTTATGGATACGGATCGCCGGGACGACCGTGTAGTTGGTGAACCCCCCATGGAACCAGTATCCCAGCACCCGGCGCTCCGCACAGAGCTGATAGTATCCGGTCCGGCAATAGAGGCACTTGCCACAGGTGGAAAAGGTAGTCTCGGTGGTCACCTTCTCTCCCACGGCAATTCCTTCCACGTCCTTCCCCACCTCGGCCACCACCCCGGCCATTTCGTGCCCCGTCACCACCGGCAGGCGCATGGGGATGGCGATCGCCTCATGATAAACGTGGATGTCGGAGCCGCAGATGCCGGTCCCCTTGATCTCGATCTTCACCTGATCGGGCCCCACCTTCGGCTCTTCCAGTTCCCTGATCTCCATATTCCCGTGCCCGTGTGCTACCTTCATCAATCCCTTCATTTTCCTTCGCTCCTTTCCTTTTCCGCAGATCCGAAATTAGATATGGAAACCCCCTGACTGCCCTTCTCCCATACATCCTTCACCACCAAAAGTCAAAAAGCGACCTTGTCTTCCGGCAGGTAAGGCACTTTGATGAAAATAAGCTCGATTGCCTCTTTTGTATCATTGCGGATATCATGCTTTTCTGTGGCCTCCAGCCGGAAGGCATCCCCTTGTTTCACCCGTTGCTCCGTCCCTTCCACGACCATCAGGGGAGTTCCTTTCAAGAAAAAGAAGGTCTCCTCTACTTTCTGGTGATAATGAGGACCCAAGGACTGACCCGGAAGGAGCCGAATCAATCCCCATTCATGTAACGGCCCCCGAAAGAGATACTTCGGTCCCGAATCTCCCTGGCGATAGGCCAAATCCTTTTCATTCACTCTCTGCATGCGCTCCCCTCCTCATTCCTCCGATCGCCTCAGATCTGCTCATCGGCCGAAGTAGGCCGGACCGCGATCCAGGCTCCGGTACTGGATTGCCTCGGCGATGTGCTCTGCATCGATTCCCTCTTTTCCGGCCAGATCCGCGATGGTTCGGGCCACCTTCAGGATCCGGTCATGGGCCCGGGCCGAAAAGCCCAGGCGCTCCATGGCCGACTCCAGAAGTTGCTCTGACCCTCCCTGGAGGGCGCAGAACTTCCGCAGATGCCTGGAGCTCATGTGGGCGTTGCAGAAGATCTTGAATTTGGCGAACCTTTCCCCCTGGATGGAGCGCGCAGCCCTCACCCGGTCAGCGATGATGGCAGAAGACTCCCCGCACCGCCCCTTCGCCATCTCCTGATATTTCAGGGGTGGCACCTCTACATGGATATCGATCCGATCCAGCAAGGGACCGGAGATGCGAGAAAAATAGTGCTGGATCTGGGAGGGGGTGCAATAGCATTCCCTCCGAGGATCATTGAGGTAACCGCAGGGGCATGGATTCATAGCAGCAGCCAGCATGAAACGGGCCGGATAGGTGATGGAGGCCAGGGCGCGGGAGATCGTCACCACCCCATCTTCCAGGGGCTGCCGCAAGGCCTCCAGGGCCCCCCGCTTGAACTCAGGCAGCTCATCCAGGAAGAGGACGCCATGGTTAGCCAGGCTCACTTCGCCCGGTCGGGGCACGTTCCCACCCCCCACCAGTCCCACATCGGAGATGGTGTGATGGGGAGAGCGGAAAGGCCGCGTGGCCAGCAAGCCCGTCTCCGGAGGGAGCATCCCCGCTATGCTGTAGATCTTGGTGGTGACCAGGGCCTCCTCCAGGTGGAGCGGCGGAAGGATGGTGGGAAGGCGCCGGGCCAACATGGTCTTGCCGGCCCCAGGAGGGCCAAGGAGGAGGATGTTGTGGCCTCCGGCAGCGGCCACCTCCAGGGCCCTCTTCACATGCTCCTGACCATGTACATCGGCGATGTCGATATCATATCGGGAGTTCCGGGCGAAGATCGCCTCTACATCCACCTGGGCCGCTTGCACCTCCTTCTCCCCATCCAAAAACTGCAGGACCTCCGGCAGGCTGTGCAGGCCATAGACCTGGATATCCTTCACCACAGCAGCCTCCTGCTGGTTTTCCCAAGGGAGGATGATTCCCTCCAATCCCTGGTCCCGCGCTACGATCGCCATGGGCAGGACCCCCTTGATGGGTCGCAGCAGGCCATCCAGCGAGAGCTCCCCCACCAATAGGTACAAGCCCAATCGGGTCTTCTTTACCTGATCCTGCGCTGCCAAAATCCCCACCGCCATGGGCAGATCGAAGGCGGCCCCTTCTTTCTTGATCCCAGCAGGGGCGAGGTTCACGGTGATCCGCTTGGAGGGGAATTTGAGGCCGGAATTCTTGATGGCCGCCTTGATCCGGTCCCGGCTCTCTTTCACTGAAACATCGGGCAGGCCAACCGTGGAAAAGGCGGGCAATCCCTGGCTGATATCGATCTCCACCTCCACCAGGTAGGCCTCGATCCCGGAAACGGCTCCGCTCCAGACCTTGGCAAGCATCTAAAAGCCCTTGGTGATGGAGAACAGGCTGGTGATCTTTTCGTTCGTCTCTCGCAGCCGTCGAGACAGGGTTTGACAGAATACCCAGAGCAGCTTGTAGGCCAGTTCTTTGTTTTGAGAAAGAAGCTTGTTGAAGTCGGCCTTGTCCATGAGCAGGAGTCGGCAATCGGTATGGGCGATGGCTGAGGCAGAGCGGGGAAATTCGTCGATCAGGGCCATCTCTCCGAAATAGCTGCCTTTCTCCAAGACGGCCAGGGCCTCCTCTCCGATTCCCGCCACATACTTGCTAATCCGAACCTTTCCCTCCAGCACCGCATAGAACGCATCTCCCACCTCTCCTTCGTGGAAGACCACCTCCTCCGCCGAATAGTCCCTCTCGGCGCTGATGCCCGAAACCAAGGCAAGCTCCCCATCGGATAGATCCCTGAAGAGAAAGACGTTTCGAAATAGCGCAGCGATATCCATGGCTCTCCCTCCTGATTCCTCCCTCAGGCGAAGGTTTCGACCCCCTCTTCGTCAAATGCATCCCGGATCAATTCCATATCCTCCAGCTTCCCATCCGGGGAAATCTGAATGGCCACCACATCGAAGCGACAGTCCCCCTCCCACTTCCTCTGGGCCAGAAAAAACTGTGCAGCCTTGATCACCTGTCTCTGTTTGGTGAGATTGATCGAGGCCGCCGGGCTTATACCTCCCGTTCGGCTCCGTACCTCGACGAAAACGAGGACCTTCTTCTCCAGGGCGATCAGATCCACCTCCCCCAAGGGACAGGTATAATTCTCCTCCAGGATACGATAGCCTTCCTTCTGCAACCGACCCTTGGCCAGTTCTTCTGCTCGCTTGCCCAGGGACTTTCTTTCCTGGGTCACGGATGGGGTTCCCCAAAGAGATCACCCATTTCCTCGTTGGGAAGCAGCTCCTTTACCCCTTTGAAGGTCCGACGATGGATGGGGCAAGGCCCATATTCCCTCAAGGCCCGCAGATGGTCCGCCGTCCCGTATCCTTTGTGCTGAATGAAACCATAGCAGGGAAAGATCTCGTGATATAGGGCCATTAGACGGTCACGGGTGACCTTGGCCACGATAGAGGCAGCGGCGATGGAAGGAGAATGGGATTCGCCCTTGGGCAGTGCGAGCGCAGGGATGGAAAGGGAAGGCAGCTGGTTCCCGTCGATGAGGAGGAAATCAGGACGGGGTTGGAGGGGGGATACCGCCCTCTCCATGGCCAGGAGGGTGGCACGCAGGATATTGATGCGGTCGATTGTCTTTTCATCCACTATCCCAATGCCGATACCCAAGGCGGTGGAATGGATGATCGGGAAGAGCCTTTCCCGCTGCTTTGGCCTCAGCTGTTTGGAATCGCGTAACCCTTCAATCCGGGCGCCGAGGGGCAGCACGACCGCTGCGGCCACCACCGCGCCGGCCAAAGTCCCCCTCCCTGCTTCATCGATGCCGGCAATGATTCGGTAACCGGAGGCATGAAGCTCTCGTTCGTAGTCCTTGAGGGCCATGCGATATCCTGGCCAAAAGTTTATATCGATGCACCAGGCCCTGCGGCCCGGACAGTGAGTCGGGGAGGAGTCGCGATCCCTCCCGAGAGGATGATCCGTATCCCCTCCTCGATGCTGAGATCGGAGTAGTACACCTCCTCCCGGGGGAAAAAGACGATCTCCCCCAGATAGAGATGATTGGTCGGGATATAGACGGCGGCGAGGGGCTCTCTTGTCGGCCCTTCCCCTCCCAGGGCGGAGATGTCACACTCCAGCTCCGACTGGTCGGTGAGGAAACCGAAGGCATATATACCCTTGCGAGGATATTCCACCATCACAAAACGCTTGAAGGAGGCCCTCCCCGCGGGCGAGAAGGCATCCACCATCTGCTTTAACGAGGGATAAATGCTTCTGATTAGAGGGATCCTGGCCAGCAGGGAATCACCCCAAAAGATGAGGCGCTGTCCCACAACATTGGTGGTCACCAGCCCGACCAGAAGGATCAAGACGATCGTCGAGATGAACCCTAACCCTGGAATATGATATCCCAAGATCCGATCATAGATCGGCGCCAGAAATCCATCCACCAGGTTAAAGACCCACCAGATGAGAAAAAGCGTGACCGAGATGGGAATGAGCACCACCAGGCCCGCGACGAATTTCCTCTTAATGCTTGCCCTTAGATTTCCCATCCCTGCGCCTTCTCATCGACACCTTCTGGCCGATCATCTCAGCCTCTTCTCCTTGATGCGAGCCGCCTTCCCTCTTAACTTCCGCAGGTAATAGAGTTTGGCCCGCCTCACCAGGCCCCTGCGCACCACCTCCACCTTCTCAATCATGGGGGAATGCAAGGGAAAGGTGCGTTCCACCCCTACGCCATAGGTGACCTTCCGCACGGTGAAAGTGGAGCCCAAACCACCCCTTCTTATGCGCATTACCACGCCCTCGAAGGCCTGAAGCCTCTCTTTTTCTCCTTCCTTCACCTTGACTTGGACCTTCACCGTGTCGCCCGGCTCAAAACCGACCAGGTCCTTTCGCAGCATCTCTTCTTCCACGGCATTGATGATATGATTCATTTTCGTCTCTCCTTACTTCAAACCAAACGGGAAGGAAAGCTTGAGGTAAAGCTCAGTTCTCCTCCCTCTCAATCTCCTTCAACACGAGCACATCTTCATCGGATAACGGTGCGATCTCGAGGAGGTCCGGCCTTCTGGTCCGGGTTCGCCGCAGGGCCTCCTTTCGCCGCCACCGGCGTATATCTTCATGATTGCCCGAGATGAGGATCGGCGGCACCTCCATCCCCTCGAAAGCAGCAGGCCGGGTATAGTGAGGATGCTCCAGGATGCCTTCGTAGAAGGAGTCCCCTCGGGCCGAATCCTCGTCCCCTAAAACTCCGGGGATCAGGCGCACCAAGGCCTCCACCATCACCAGAGATGGCAACTCACCGCCGGAAAGGACATAATCGCCAATGGAGATCTCATCGGTGACCAGCGACTCCCTCACCCGCTCATCCACTCCCTTATAGCGTCCACAGATGAAGATCAGATGGTCCTCCTGGGCCAGCCTCTTCGCCAACTCCTGGTCGAAACGGCATCCCTGGGGGGACAAGAGGACGACCCGAGCGGAGGAGTCCCGGCTCAGGCAGTCTCTGACCGCAGAAGAGATGGGCTCCACCTTCAAGACCATGCCAGGCCCTCCGCCAAAAGGGAGATCATCGACAACTCGATGCCTGTCTTTCGCGTACTCGCGAAAATTCACCACATTGATTTTCAGAAGGCCCTTTTCCTGGGCCCGACGTACGATGCTCTCCCGAAGGGGAGCCAGCACCATCTCGGGAAATAAAGTCAGGATATCATATATTTTCAAGGCTCATCAATCCTATGGTGTCTTCGACGTGCAATTCGCCCTTCTCCAGATCGACCCGCCGGATGATCTCCTTCGTAGCCGGCAACAGCCACTCTTCTCCCTCATGCTCAACCACATAGACGTCATTGGCCCCGGTGCCCCAGATCTGGGCAATCCTGCCTCTCGGATGTCCATCCAAGATGACCCGAAGGCCGATGATGTCATGGTGATAGTAGGTTAATTCGGGGAGGGCTGGGGCCGTTTCTCTTGGGATACCCACCTTGCAGCCGGAGAGCTTCTCAGCACTCTGGTAATCCGAATCATCTTTGAATTTGAGGATTACAAAGGACTTATGAAAGCGAAAGCCTTCCAGGGCCAGAAATTGGGCCGACTCGCCCCTTTCCAAATAGAGCCCGTCCCTTCCGGGAAGGATGTGCCCGATATCGCCATAAGGCAGTAGCTTGACTTCTCCCTTCGTTCCCCAGGGCCTGACGATCTCCCCCAAAAGGAGCATTAAAGATCCCATCTGCCTCCTACTCCAGGATTTCTAAGGTAGCCTTCTTTTTCCGGTGGGCAGCGCTGGCGGCGAGCAAAGCCCGAATTGCCTTGGCCGTTCTCCCCTGTTTGCCGATCACCCTGCCCAAGTCGCTCGAAGCCACCCTCAGCTGGATGAGGACTGTCTCCTCCTCGTGAACTTCCGATACCGAAACCTCCTCCGGATGATCGACCAGGGACTTGGCCACGAACTCCACCAGACCCTTCAGGGACAGATTTGTCGACTCAATAGGGGCGTCGGCTTCATGCTCCAAGGGATTCCGATCCTTTCACCACCTTTTCTTCCTTTACCCGTAGCTTCCGATCTATCAATCCTACCTTTATCAGAAGCTGTCTCACCATGTCCGTCGGCTGAGCCCCGTTCTTTAGCCAATAGGATGCACGTTCCTCCTTCAAAGTTACCTGGGACGGGTTCTTAAGCGGGTCATAGGTACCGATCTCCTCTATGAATCTCCCGTCCCGCGGCATCCGTGAATCGGCAATGACGATTCGATAGAAGGGCTTCATCTTCGCCCCCATCCGCCTTAATCTGATCTTGACAGCCATCCATAAACCCCCTTCCTGCGATTTCGCACGTCCATTTCTTCTGCAAACTGATCCAGCCCATCCCTGGGCCAACGCTCCCACACGCCGATGCATCAAAGGATCCAACTCACAAAGGCAGAGGAAAACGAAGCCCCCTAAATTTCTTGCCTCCTTTGGAGACCTGTCTCAAGGCTTTTTGCATCTGGGTAAAGCCCTTCAGGAGCTTATTCACCTCCATCACCGAAGTACCAGAGCCCGTGGCGATTCTCCGCCTCCGGCTGCCGTTGATGATCTCCGCATGAAGGCGCTCCCTTTTCGTCATGGAGTCGATAATGGCCTCCATCCGCTTCAGCTCCGAACTCTCCGGCTCCAACTCCATTTCACCCATCCGCGAGAAGCCGGGAATCATTTTGACCAATTGATCCAGGGGTCCCATGGATTTCAAAGCCCGAAGCTGCTCCCGGAAATCCTCCAGAGTAAAGGAATCCGATTGCATCTTCTTTTGCAGCTCGACGGCCTTCTTGCGGTCAAAGGCCTCCTCGGCTTTTTCTACCAGGGAGATGATATCACCCATCCCCAGGATCCGGGAGGCCATGCGGTCCGGATAGAAGACCTCCAGGGCCTGCGGTTTCTCTCCGATCCCTATGAGTTTAATCGGCTTTCCCGTGATGGCCCGAATCGAGAGAGCCGCCCCTCCCTTGGCATCTCCATCCAATTTGGTCAGAATCACCCCTGAGAGGTCCAATTCCGCATCAAAGGAGGAGACTGATTTGACCGCATCCTGGCCCGTCATGGCATCGGCCACCATCAGGATCTCGGCGGGGTCCAGGCTGGCCTTGATCTGTCTGAGCTCAGCCATCATCTCTGCATCGATGTGCAACCGACCCCCCGTATCCAGGATCATTACCTCGATGCCACGAGATTTGCAGTGAGATAGCGCGTCCTGAGCAATCCTGGGAGCGTCTTCGTTCCCTTCAAAGACCGGGAAGCCCAATTGGCCTCCCAGCGTCTTCAATTGCTCCCTCGCCGCCGGTCGATGGGTATCGGCAGCCACCAGCAGAGGCTCCTTTTTCCGTTGCTTTCGGAGATAGAGGGCCAGTTTCGCAGCCGTGGTGGTCTTGCCCGAACCCTGTAATCCAACCAACATGATCGTGGTCGGAGGTGCGGATTGGAGGTCTAAAGTGCCCTCCCGATCTCCCAGCAATTTCACCATGCGATCATAGACGATCTTGACCACCTGATGAGCGGGAGATAGACTTTCCAGGACCTCCTTTCCGACTGCCTCCTGTCTGACCTCCTCCAGGAAGTCCTTCACCACCCGAAAGTGGACATCCGCCTCCAAGAGCGCCAGGCGCACCTCTCTTAGGGCCTCCGCGATGTTGGCCTCGCTAAGGCGGCCGTGTCCTCTCAACTTTCGGAAGATCGTTTCGAATTTTTTCGTCAGAGCATCGAACATGGCGCACGAAAACCCTTTATTTATATTTCTTTGGCCGGACTTGTCAAGCTTAAATTGCCCCGAGGCCCTCTGGCTCCCCTCCCTGTGCCCTTTCCCAGGTTACTCGTCCCCCTCGGGACCCCATACCCTTCCTTTTTCCTTTCGGACCTACTGAGTCTTCTTTCTCCGCTGTTCGATAGCCCTCTTGCAGTCCGGGCAAATCATACGAGGCAGAGGGTAGGGATAGCGTACTTTCTCCTGGCCTAAGCCCCAATCGATGATATCTTCCACCAACAGCTCTTCCCGAATCACGTGGTCGGCGCAGATTCCCATGCCGCAGACGACGCATATCGCCACCGCCTCATTCATTTTTCCCTGCCCCGCACAAGGGTAGCACTTCATCAAAGACTCCTTTCCCGGATAGATGTCAGAGACTCATGATGATCGATTGCCTTCAATCTAAATGGTTTCCCGCAAGAAATCAAGAATTTGTAATCCGGGAGGGGGTAAAGACCCAGAGGCAAGGGGGGCCCGGGGAACTCGTCCTTTCGGTGGGCTCGACTTGATTCATCCTGAAGGAGGATCCTGAAGGGATATTCAGGCCAATCGAGCCAATTTGCTCGGTGCGAAGGAAGGCAGACTGTTACCTCAATCGATGAACCAATTGATCAAGGCCGAGAGAAAACTGATGATCAGTGCCCCCCCAACTGCCGCCCAAAAACCCTGCAGAGTCAAGGTGGAGGTCACCCTGGACACCAAGAACAGGATGAAGCCATTGACAACCAGGGTAAACAGTCCCAGGGTGAGGATGTTTAGGGGCAGGGTGAAAAGGAGGAGAAGGGGTCGGATCACCGCGTTGAATATCCCCAAGATCGCGGCAGCGACAATGGCCCCTTTCAGCCCGCTCACCTGTAATCCCTTCACGAAATGAGCAGTGATGAAGATGGCCACCGTATTGGCGGCCCAACGCAGGATCAAGCCCTTCATATCACCCTCCCCTTCTTACCGGATCGTGCCCCGCGAAATGCGCCGGTGGGCAAAGATCTTTACTGAGAGAAGGGCTCCGCCGACTTTGCACCGTCGGCGGAGCCCTTCTCTCCAATTCGCGCCTCTCCCCCGTCCTGACTACCCGGGTGGGAGAGAGGCCCAAGCCTCTCCCCCTAATGCTTTCCGGGAACCGCCACCTCCCCTTTGTTGGCCCAAAGAATATAGGTCTCCAGGGCCTTCAGCTTGGGGTCATCATCGGAAAGCTTCTTCCCTTCCTGCGGATTTTCAATACACCAATTGATCACATCTCGCAGGAGGGCCACCTTTTTCAACTGAGTCTGGAACTTGGGATAGGTATAAGGATGCGTATCCATAGCATCCGGATGGCACATATCGCAGGAAATCCCGTTGGTCCCCAGACCAGAATCATGGAATATGCGATACCCTTCCTTCACCGCGTTATCCAACTCGCTATCCCAGGTTCTCATCTCCCTACGGGTATGGGGCTCTCCCTTATGGGCCAGGACCATGGGGGCCTCTTGGGTCTGGGAACCCTTCATCTTCCCCCACTCCTCCATCAGGAGGGCAGCCACCTGCTCAGCAGTTTCCCTGGACATCTTGCCCGTCCTCTCGGTATCCGCCACCTCGATCACGATTTTGGTCTCTCCGTCGCACAGCTTAAAGGCCCTGGCATCAGAGCCAATGCTGCCTCCGTCGCCTGAACAGGAAACGGATTCCACCGATTTGACCTTGGGGGAGGAATTTCCCGAAGCCACATAGGAAAAGGCGATCAGCCCTAAGGCCAACACGGCCAAAAATATAATCGGAGCATGTCTCTTTCGCATCTTCAGTCTCCTCTTCTTCCCTCGATTAATAGTGGGGCCCTACTTCATAGGGATCGGGAAGGGTGGCCTCATTCACCGTCGAGAGCCACTCGTAGGTTACCTTGATGGGCTTGCGGCCCCATAGATCATAGTTCTTGTTGACGGCTCCATTGGCCAGGACTTCTACCCTTCCCCATCCGCACCCATCGAATTGATCGAAGGGATCCGCTCGATCCATTTGCCGCGTGAACCGCGGGAGCCCTTTGTGGGCGTAGGGCCAGGGCCAAGCCGTGGAGAGGACCCCATGGAATTGGATGTTTCCGATCCGATTCGTCAGAAGCTGATGGGTGTGGGCATGGATTACCGTGACCCCCTGGAAGGGCGCCAGGATCGCCTGAACCTGCTCCGCGTCATCGGTCCAGAAGTTCCAGTTTTTGTAATATTTATAGAGGGGAGAGTGGGAGAAAACGATGATCGGCTTGTTCCGGGGGACTCCCGACAGGTCCTTCTTGAGCCAATCCCTCTGCGCCTCTCCCACGGTGAAGGGCCGGCCGTTCGGATTATCCAGCTGCGCCATGGCCTGCATTCGTTCCGTCGGCGTCAATTTGGGGCCGGTCCAGTAGTCCTCCACGATGACGCTGTTCAAAACCACGAAATGGATGCCCTTGTGGTCGAAGGAATAAGTATCGGGACCGAACAGCTCCCGCCAGTGCTCTCCCATGTCCAGGTACCAATCGTGTTCTCCGACCATCATATATCTCTTGGCCCGGACACCGCTCAGGATCTCCTTGCCCAGGTCCAGCTCCCCCTTCGCCCCTAACTGGGCCAGGTCGCCTCCAAAGAAAACGAAATCGGGCTGAGGATCCAGGGCATTGACATCAGCGACTGCCTTTTCGATCGCTCTGACAAAGCGTTTGTTCAGCTTCTTTTCGTAAAGATGGGTGTCCGAAATATAGGCAAAGGTGAAGGGCTGAGCATCCGGCGAGGCCTCCGCGGGTCTCGTTCCGGCCAACCCCAACCCGCCGATCAGGCCACTCAATCCTGCGGCGGCTGCCCCCTGCGCCGATACCTTCAGGAACTCCCTTCGGGTCAGTTTTTTCTCCATGATGCGATTCCTCCTTGGCTCCTTGTCTCCTTTATTCCAGACCACTCACTGAGAGGGGATGGGACCACCAATCTTGTCCACCTCCGGGCTGGTAAGGGTCTTCATGAATTCCACCAGATCCTTCTTCTCTTGTTCGGTCAATTTGAGGGGCTGAATCCCGCCGTCCAGGTAGCGGTTGGGAACCCCTCCCTTATCATAGAGTTCCACCACCGACTCGAGGGTAGGCTCGCTACCATCGTGCATGTAGGGGGCCGTGAGGGCCACGTTGCGGAGGCCGGAGGTCTTGAAGGCGCCCGTATCTTTATCTTCCTTGGTCGCTTCATATCGGCCCCGGTCGGGATTGGGCTTGTCCATCCCCACCCCCACATTGTGGAATTTGTTGTCGGTGAACAGGGCAAAGGAAGGTAGGATCTCGTGGCAGGTGACGCATCGCCCTCTCTCCTGAAACACCTTGAGCCCACGCTTGGCCGCTTCCGAGATGGCGTTCTCCTCCTTGCCGTAGAAGTACCGATCAAAGGGAGAATCCCCTGCCAGCAAGGTCCGCTCGTAAGCTGCGATCGCCTTGGCGATGTTGTCCGCCGTGATCCCCCCCTCGAAGGCCAGCTTGAATGACTTCTGGTACTCTGGGACTTTCTTCAGCTTCTCCACCAGGACGTCCAACGAGGGCATACCCATCTCCAACGGATTGACGATGGGGCCCTTGGCCTGCTCCTCCAGGCTGGGTGCCCTCCCATCCCAGAACTGCAGGTCATAGAGGGCCGAATTCAAAGTGGTGGGGGAATTGCGATTCCCCTTTTTCTCCTGAATGCCGGTGCTCACCTTTTCGTCCTCTGCGAAGCCCTTCTTCGGGTCGTGACAGGTGGCACAGCTCACGGTGTCATCCACCGAAAGCCTCTTGTCGAAATAGAGCTGCCTCCCCAATTCGATCTTGGCCGCAGTCATCGGATTGTCCTGCGGCACCTCGGGATCGATGAGCCCCAGGGGTATCCTGAACGAATAGTCGGAGGCCGCGTAGGCCCCTGTCCAGGAGAGGCGCGGGTTCGAAACCGGATCGCTCAGGACCCAACCCACCATCCCTAACCCGAAAAGGAACAGAACCCCCCACTTCCCGGGATTACCTCTCAACCTTCTCTCCATAGGATTCGCTCCTTTGCTCCTGAGTCCTCAGGATGAAACAAGGTCCTACATCTTTATCGCGCGGGTTCTGCGACCGATCTTCTTCTCCAATCCCTCAACCAAAGTAAGCGGTGCGATACATATCGGTCCGTCTTGGCGCACCAAAAGTTGATGGACCCTCGCTCAACCTTCTCTCTAACTCGACTTCCACAAACCGTGAAGGTTACAATATGCTCTGGCGGTCACCTTTTCGCCTCGAATTTCAAATTCCGCCTCCGGTGGACCGCCGGGGCTCAGAAATTTCCGGCAAACCTTGCCGTCGGCGATGATTTCGATCCACTCGATGTAGTGTTTCTCTTCCATCGGATGAGGCACGGAACCTACCTTGACCTTGATCCCTGCCCCGGTGCTCTCTATGACCGGCACATGCTTTTCCTTGCCCGCATCTTCCGTCTTTTCCACAAGTCTTTCCATGGGCTGTCCACAGCATACTAACTCGCCGGCCCCTCCATGGATCACTTCCACCACGTTGCCACAGACATTGCACTTATAGATCTGCCTGATCTCGGTCATCCTTCGCTCCCCATCTATATCTCTTCCAACAGGGTAGAAAACGTGTCGTGATGTTCTTCTTCATCCGCCAAGATCTGCCGAAACAGCCGGTTGGTGACCTCGTCTCCCTCCTTACGGGATACCTCAATGATCTTGCTGTAGAGCTCGATGGCAACCTCTTCATCCTTTTGGTCCTGCTTGATCATCTCGGGAAGGGTTTTCCCGATGAAGATGGGATCCGGCCTGGTGGTCGGGATCCCCCCGAGGTAATTGAGCCGTTCCGCGATCGCCTCCGCATGCTTCATTTCGGAGATGGCAATGCTCTTCAGCTCTTCCTTCACGGCAAACCCTTTGACCCCACTCCAGAGGACGTGTTGCCACATATACTGGACGGAGACCTGAATCTCCCGGGCGATGCCCTGGTTCAATAAATCCATCAACTCCTTCGATGTCTTTTTCCTCTTCATGGCAGCTACCTCCATTTTTGGGTGGATCGGTTAGATAGATTCGATCACATTCGACTACGGATTCAACAGCGAATTATTTTATCATTTCGGCGCCGGAAGTCAATGGCCCATTTTCCAGCTTAAATCCCAGGGATGCACCCCGGAGCCCGCACCATGAGGACCGGCACGCAGGCAGACTGGAGGATCCGGTCGGCCACGCTCCCCCAGTACCAGCGACTGATCCCCGAGCGCCCATGAGTGGCTATGATGATCAGACCGACCTCTTTGTTTTTGGCATAGTCGGCGATGCTCTCCGCCGGCTTCCCCTCCAGAATCTCCGCCCGAGCGGCCAGTCCCGATTTCTGAAGTTGACTTGCCATTTTCCTCAAGTACTTCTCCGCCTCTGACTTCCGGCCTGCCTCCATGCGATTCAGCTCATCCGCGGTAAAGACGAGGTAAGTATCGGGTGGCATCTCGGCTGCCTCGACCACCCGAACCAGAACCACATCTTTCACTCCACAGCCCTTGCCGAGCGCCTCTACATGCGGAATCACGCACTCGGCCAGCTTCGAGCCATCCAATGGCACCATGATTCTGTCGTACATAGCTCCTCCTCCCCGAGAAGATTTCGAAGCGAATCCAGCCACCTAGGTGTAATGCTCAAGGGTATCAAGCCCCCCCTCTATGGGAAAAGGCTTACCGGAAATGAGGTCTCATTTTGCGCATTCCATCGATCGTGTTCCTTTGGCGCGGACAAGACGAATCGGACAGGGCATGGCTCACTCGGCAGATCTTGGCGAGTGAAACTCCATCTTGAATGGTGGGTGCGGGACAATCACCTCCCGATTGGCCGCCGGGTCGCCCGGCGCCAGATCCTCTTTCTGCAAAAAAATCCGGGAATTTCCGTGACAACCCTGACAGGTCTTGTTCCGATAGGTCACCCTCTGGATGTTGTGGGGTGAGGTTCCCTTCCAGTTCGGGATCAGATCATAATCGGGCAGGGCGTTCTTCAGCTTTGACTCAAAGGTATCGCGTACGATCGGGACATGCCTTAGCAGCATATAGCGATAAGGTCTGTCGACTCTCACATTCTTGCCGATCTTGAATTGGAGGTGGGACTTGGAGCCCTTTCCGATATGACATTCATAACAGCCTTTGTATAAGGCCGAGTGGCACACCTGGCACTGGATATCCTTGCCATGGATCTCATGGGACATGATGGCGGAAGGGGCTTGGAATTGATCTTGGTGGCAATCCAGGCAGGAAACCTTGGAGATCAAGGGGTATCGATCCTGGTAAGGGGTCTCGCTCCCGTGAAACTCCCTCGGATTATGGCAGTCGAAGCAGTCCATGCCCGCCTTCGCGAAATGGACATCCGCAGGCTGTCCCTCGTGCTTGCCGTAGTATTCGGGGGAGACGCGCCCCCCATGGCAGCTCCCACAGGTCTGATCGGTGGGCGGTCTGGCGAAGAATCGATGTCCGGCAATCAGGCCGCCGCCTCCGGAAGGATGCCGGCTCACATGGCAATGACCACAGGTGGCATGGCATCCGACGCAGGATTCCTGGTAGATCGGCTCCAATTCCACCCAGCGAGATCCTGCCCTCTTCTTCAGCACCGTCTCATAGCCCTTCACCGTGGCGTGGATGGAGGTCTGGTATCTCGCCGCGATCTCAGGGTGGCAAGGTGAGCAGCTGTTCCTTTCCCCTGCCGAGGGATCCTTGATCAGACCCCGGTGGGCAGAGGACTTCTGGGTGGCTAAAGCGTTCCCCTCATGGCAGGCGGGACAGCCTAAAGCCCCATGCTTTGAGGCCAAGAAATCGGGACTCACCCAGTATAGCTCCGTCCGGTCCCCCACCGGGGGAGGAGAACCTGCTCAGCTTTCCTCCCCTTCTTCCGCAGACTTGGGGGAAAGGGGGTCGAGAGAGCCCTTGAGGGCGATCTTATCGGTATGGCAATTCTCACAACCATCGCCGGATGCCAGGCCAAACCTTTGGATGGAAAAACAGGCAAATGCCACCGAAGATAAGGGCCAGAGCCAGGGTCGCGGAAATCGTCCTCCTCTTTTCCCATCTTATGATCTTCCTCATCATCTTCCTCCCCGTCATCGACTTCACCATCGACCTTCGCCCAGGGGAATCACTTGCCATCTCCCTCATTTGCTGCTTGATTGGCATTGGCGGACCCCGCCTTCTCCTTCCCCTCCTCCTTCATGAAATCCCGCAGCTGACGGGCCAATTCCTGGAGTCTTTTATCCACGCGGTCATTGACAGTATCCGGCTCAAAGGTGCGATCGGACCTCCTCTCGCCTGCTTTGTGCCCGGTGAGGATCTCGATCCCCTCATCGATGGTCTTGACCGGCCAGATATGGAATTTCCCTTCCCCCACTGCCTCCAAGATCTCCTCCCTCAGCATCAGGTTGGCCATGTTGGACTCGGGAATGACCACTCCCTGATCTTTTGCGAGGCCTTTGGCCTGACAGACCTTGAAGAATCCCTCGATCTTCTGGTTGACCCCACCGATGGCCTGCACCTGCCCCTTCTGATTCACTGAACCGGTGACGGCGATCCCCTGACAGATCGGCAGGCCAGAGAGGGCGGAAAGAAGGGCATAGAGCTCGGTGCTGGAGGCCGAATCCCCCTCCACCTCCTCATAGCTCTGTTCGAAGACTACCCGGGCGGAGAGGGCGAGGGGTTTGTCCTGGGCGTATCGATCCGCAAGGAAGCCGGACAGGATCATCACCCCTTTGGTGTGGATACGGCCGCCCAGTTTGGCCTCCCGCTCGATATCGATCAGTCCCTCCCGGCCCATGCCGATGCTGACCGTGATGCGGTTGGGCCGCCCAAAGGCGAAATCGCCCAGGCTGATTACGGCCAGCCCGTTCACCTGCCCCACCACTTCCCCCTGGGTATCGATGAAGAAAACCCCCTTCTCAATCAACTCGCTCACCTTCTCCTGGATGAGGTTGGAGCGGTAGATCCTCTCCTCGATTGCCTTCTCCACCTGGGCCTTGGTAACCAAAGGGGCCCCATCTGACGAGGCGTAGTGATTCGCCTCCCGCAGGATGTCCGCAATCTCGATGAAACGGGTGGAGAGCTTCTCCTGATGCTCTGCCAGCCGAGAGCTATGCTCGATGAGTTTCGCTACCGCCCCTGCGTCCATGTGCTTTAGCCTCTCCTTACAGCAGAGGGACCAAAGGGAAGCCGCGTAGCTCTTGACATTTTCCGCGGTCCGTTCCATGCGGGTATCGAAGTCGGCTTTGACCTTAAAGAGCTCGTCGAAATCGCCATCATGGGCATAAAGGAGATGATAGAAGAGAGGACTGCCGATCAGGATGACCTTGGTGGTGAGGGGGATCGGCTCCGGGCTCAGACTCTTGGTGGCAATGAAGCCGAGGCGCTCGCCGGCGTCTTCGATGATGATCTCCCGATTGCGGATGCACCGCTTCAGTCCGTCCCAAGAGAGGATATTCCGAAGCACATCCTCCATCTGCAACACCAGATACCCCCCGTTCGCCCGGTGGATGGACCCTGCACGAATCATGGTGAAATCCGTCACTAACGCTCCGAACTCCGACTCCTTCTCGATCCGTCCAAAGAGGTTGTTATAGGTGGGATTAAATTCCAGGATCACCGGGGCCCCGGTCATGCCCGAATTGTCCACTATTACGTTCACCTGGTATTTGCGAAAGGCCAGCTCTTTCATTCGGGCCATGGGAAAGAACATCTCGCCCCCCGCCTCGCTCCCTCCCCGGAATTGGCCGATCTTTTCCAAGATGTCCTCTTCCACTTCCTTTAAGGTAACTCAGCACCTGAGGGAGGCCCTCATATTTCTCCTTGAGATCACTGAAAAGGTATCCCACTGCCAAGAGGGCCACCTCGCGATCCAGCTTCTGCAGCTCCTCGTTGGCCTCCTTCTCTGCACCCTTCAGCTCCTTCATGACTGCCTTCAGCTCTTCTTCGACGACGCCGCGCCTTTTCAGGGTCTCCTCTTTGGTCTCCGGGGGCAAGGCCATGAAGTCCTGGTCGCTCATAGGATTGCCATTCACCACCGGGATGATGAGCAATCCCGCCTGGGAGCTTTGGATCATGAAGCCCTTCTGCTGGGCGCTCTCGCCCAGCCGGGTGAAAAGCGCTTCCCTCTTCTTGCGCAGGGTGTCCCCAATCTTCTCTCTCCGCAGGGTATAATCTTCCTTCTCGAAGACCCTGGGGATCTCGCCGCGGGCCTCCTCGACCAGTTTCCGCACGTCCTCCTGCAAGGCCCTTCCGGTGCCGGCGGGCAACTGCAGGGCCCGGGGACGATAGGGATCCGCAAAGTTATGGACATAACACCAATCGGCGGGGACCTGCTTGTCCTTGGCAACCTGCTCCAGGAAGGCCCGCACCGCAGTGGTTCTTCCGGTGCCGGGAAGACCTGCCACATAGATGTTGAACCCATGTTCCTGGATGCCCAGGCCAAATTGCAGCGCCCGAATGGCCCGGGCCTGCCCGATGATGCCCTCCATCGGCGTCAGCTCTTCTGTGGTGCGAAATCCGAGAGAGGCCGGATCGCAGATCCTGCGCAGCCCCTCTACCGGAATCTCCGGATGCATGATTTCTCCTCCTTGAAAGATGGGATGCGTATCAGGGCTCCCTTTACCTCTCTTGCCTTCTCAACCACCGACCTCGCGGTCTTCCCCCCCCGCCCCCGTGAGGTCTATGGAGGCCTATCCCATGAGCCAAGCCTCCTGCCCCATCAGGGCAGTCCGCATCATATTCATCTTGCCGCACCTCGTCAAGAAGAGAGTCAAGAAGCAGTAAACCCCCCCACAAAATCCTTGATTTTGTGGGGGGAATGGTCTCCGTGGGCAGGACGTTGCACTCTGCCCTTGGCAAGGGGGCCCTATCCCCCTACACCCTACCATCCGGAAGAGAACAAATTCCCTTGCCAGGAGGGGCAGGCAAAGGTAAGATAAGTTGGTATGGGTGAGATGGCATTCAGAATAACGGAGGGAAAGAGATGGAGGAGAGGTTGGACCTGGGTATCTCCGAAGAGGGCGCAAGAGAGCTCTTTCAGGAATATGTGAAGGCAGGGAACTTGGCCAAACATTGCCTGGCCACAGAGGCAATCATGAAGGCTCTGGCCAGAAGATCGGGGGAGGACGAGGTCCTTTGGGGCATCGTTGGCCTCCTCCATGATTTGGACTTCGAGGAGACCAAGGATGATCCCGCCTCCCATACCCTCAAATCAGCCCAGATCCTGGGGGAAAAGGGGATCCACCCCCTGATCATCCAGGCCATAAAATCCCACAATGCCGAGGCCTTGGGCATGGAGAGGGTCCGCCCCATCGATTTTGCTCTGAGCGCCGCAGAGAACATAACCGGCCTGATCGTCGCGGCTGCCCTGGTCCAACCGGAGAAGAGATTGGCGTCGGTCAAGGCCTCCTCAGTCATCAAGCGCATGAAGGAGAAGGCCTTCGCCAAGAACGTCAGGCGGGAGGCCATCCTGGAGTGTGAGAGGATCGGCCTGAGCCTCGATGAGTTCGTCGAGGTCAGCCTGGGAGCCATGCAGGAAATCCATGAGGCATTGGGGTTATAGATTCGCCATGGTGCTCCGCCTGCCTGCATCCTTGTTGATACCTTGCTGGGTGTTGCTGTGCTGGCTGACTCCGCTGTCCGGAACCGCCCAAGAGGCCGCCCTGGAGACCTATTGCGATCGGGTGATCGACGGATGGACCCTTCACTCGCCTGACTTCGGGGAGATCCGGTTCCTGGGGATCGAGCCCCTCGATGGCCGGGAGAAGATCGCCCTGGAGGGGCCGATCAGGAAGGAGTTATCCTTTATGGTGGAAGGAAAGAAGATCAAGTTGGAATTTGAGGGTCCCATGGAGGATTCCCGGGGAAGGCTTCTGGCCTATGTCCTGAAGGGAGAGGTCTTGCTCAATGCCTGGATCCTGAAGAATGGGTATGGCCGAATCTCCCCCGGACTCCGACCCCTGAAGCACCAGCCGCTCTTCCAGGATCAGGAAAAAGATGCCAGGATCCATCGAAGAGGGATTTGGGGGCTCCCCCCGCCCATACCAACCGAGCCCTCATCTTCCACCGACGCGCAAAAGGCCATGGCGCCCAAGAGGGAGGGGAGCCCTCCTCAAGCATTAGGGCCAATGCAGCCCTCTTCCCAAGGGAAGATCATTGCCAGCAAAAAGAGCCGTTACTATTATCGGCCCGGGCAATTCTACTATGATAAGGTAGAGTCTCGGCACCGGGTCTATTTCGAGAGCGGGGAGGCAGCCCGAAGGGCTGGCTTCCGCCCCTATTTGAAGGATTAGAGGCAAGAAGTGAACAAGCTGATCCTGGCCCTGGATGTCAAGACCCAAAGGGAAGCGGAAGGCTTCGTCGATCTGCTCAGAGGGAAGGTGGGGGCATTCAAGATCGGGATGCAGCTCTTCACCGCCCATGGGCCCGCGGTGATCAAAATGGTCCAGGACCAGGGGGAAGGGGTTTTCCTGGATCTGAAGTTTCACGACATACCCAACACCGTCGCGGGAGCGGTGGCAGAGGCCTGCAAGTTGGGGGTTTTCATGGTGAACCTCCACGCCTCGGGAGGATCGGAGATGATGAGCGCAGCGGCTCATGCCGCCACCAGAGCCGCAGACCAGAGCGGCCAGCCTCGTCGTCGGCCATTCCTGCTGGCAGTTACCGTGCTCACCAGCCTGAATCAGGCGATCTTGAAGGAAGAGCTGGCCATTCAACGACCTCTCGGAGATCAGGTCGTACATTGGGCGCGGATGGCCCGGGAGGCCGGCCTGGATGGGGTGGTAGCATCTCCCCAGGAGATCCGCGAGATCCGTGCCGCCTGCGGGAAGGACTTTTTGATCGTCACCCCCGGCGTACGACCCACCTGGGCAGCAGCCGGGGACCAGAAGCGCGTTATGACTCCCAAAGAGGCCGTCGAGGCAGGAGCGGATTACATCGTGGTGGGGCGACCTATCCTCGCGGCCCCCGATCCCGCCGCTGCGGCTGCCAGCATCCTCGAAGAGATGGAGGGATGAGGAGGGAGAGGGCCTCCCTCCAGGCAGGGCATCCTTGAAGATGATCCAGATCGACGCGGACTACTGACGAGAAAGGGAAGAAACCATCATGGGCATTTCCGGAAACCCTAAATCCCTGGCGACGGACATCGCGGATGGCTTTTTAATCCTCACCCCAGCCACGCTGAAACGTTACAGCCCTTCGGAGATGAAAGTCATCCATTCTAATCTGAATCTGGTCCTGCGGGAGGTGAGAGGAGAGGCCATCCCTCCCGAGGATTCGACCGGCATCAAGAAGAAAAACCTGCGCACTCAGCGCATCCATCAGGCCCTTCTGATCCTTTCCAATTATTGCCGGAGTCAAAAGATCCCCCTGTAGAAACCTGCCAGGGGAGCGAAGAGAACAGAAAAAACCCTGGTCCATCTTCTCAGGCCAAAACCGGGTCCGCCCAACCAGAAGAGGGGGAGAATCGATGAATGGATCTATGAGTACTGAAGAGGTGTTAAAGATCTTCCGGGACTGTGACGCCTTATTGGAGGGACACTTCCTCCTGACCTCCGGCCTCCACAGCGCCCAATACCTCCAATGCGCCCTGGTCCTTCAATATCCGCCTCATGCGGAAAGACTTTGCTCCCTCCTCGCCCAGCCCTTTCAGGGAAAGGGCATCGAGGCAGTGGTTGCACCTGCCCTGGGTGGAATCATCGTGGCCCACGAAGTGGCCAAGGCACTAAAGGCTCGTGCCCTCTTCACCGAGCGGGTGGAAGGTCGAATGACCCTCCGGCGAGGCTTTCAGATCCTGCCCGGGGAGCGCACGCTGGTGGTGGAGGATGTGGTTACCACAGGAGGCTCCACCCGTGAGGTCATGGAGGTGGTGGCGGAGGCCGGGGCCATTGTGGCCGGGGTGGGATGCCTGGTGGATCGAAGCAGAGGGATCCAATGGGAGGTGGAGCGGCATGCCCTGGTCCGTCTCGAAATCCCCAACTATCCGCCGGAGACGTGCCCTCTGTGCAAGGAGGGAAGACCTGTGGTGAAACCGGGCAGCCGCCCGGGTGGTCCAAAGGCACAATGAGGATGGATCTATTCCCGGAGAGGAAACCGCCCAAATCCCCTCCCCGACATGCGCCCCTGGCGGAGAGGATGCGGCCCAAGGAGCTCAGCGAGTTTCTCGGTCAGGAGCATATCCTGGGGAAGGGAAAACCCCTGCGGGAGGCCATCCTTCAGGACGAGATCTCCTCCCTCATCTTATGGGGGCCGCCCGGCTCAGGAAAGACCACATTGGCCCAGATCATCGCCCAGATGACCGGATCCCACTTCATCCCTTTCTCGGCGGTCACCTCCGGAATCAAAGAGATCAAGGAGGTGATCCGGGAGGCGGATGAGGAGCAGCGCTACTCGGGTAAACGGACCATCCTCTTCATCGATGAGATCCATCGCTTCAACAAGGCCCAGCAGGATGCCTTTCTTCCCCATGTGGAGAAGGGAACGATCATCCTGATCGGGGCCACCACCGAGAATCCCTCCTTCGAGGTCATCGCCCCCCTTCTATCTCGAACCAAGGTCTTCATGCTCCATCCTCTGTCGGAGGAGGATCTGCTTGCCGTCCTGAACCGGGCCTTGGCCGACCAGGAAAAAGGATTGGGCCGCATCAGAGCAGCAGTGGCAGAGGAGGCCTTACGATACATTGCCGCCCTCGCCGACGGAGACGCCCGGCGGGCCCTCAACACCTTGGAGATGGCCGTCCTTACGACCCGACCTGATGAGGGGGGGGTTCGTCAAATCAGTCTGCGGGTGGCCGAGGAGGCAGGCCAGAAGAAGGCCCTCCTCTACGATCGTGTGGGAGAGGAACATTATAATCTGATTTCCGCGCTTCACAAGAGCCTCCGCGGAAGTGACCCCGATGCCGCCCTCTATTGGCTGGGGAGAATGCTGGCTGCAGGAGAGGATCCCCTCTATCTGGCACGGCGCATGGTGCGGTTTGCCTCGGAGGATATCGGAAATGCCGATCCGGCTGCCCTGCAGGTGGCCATAGCTGCCAAGGAGGCCTATCATTTCCTGGGTTCTCCGGAGGGGGAGTTGGCCCTGGCGCAGTGTGCGGTCTATCTGGCCACGGCCCCCAAAAGCAACGCCATCTATGTTGCCTTCAACGGGGTCCAAAAGGACATTCAGGAGGCCCCTGCCCTTCCCGTTCCCCTTCATCTGCGCAATGCCCCTACGGCCCTCATGACGGAGTTGGGCTATGCCAAAGGTTACAAATACCCCCATGATTTTCCTGAGGCCTATGTGGATGAGGAGTATCTGCCGGAGAACCTCCGAGACAGGGTCTATTACCGCCCTTCTGACCGAGGCCATGAAGGGAATATGAAGGAAATCCTCGAGCGGCGAAGATCAAAGAAAAAGGCCTCTGGCAAATGATGGGAAGATGATTTCCCTTTGCGGAAAAGAGGAGGTCTGTGCTATACGTTATAAGTGTAAGTGCGACAAGCCATTCCCTTCGTTTCAGCACCCCACAAATGCTTCAATTGCCTCAAGTACCTCAATTGAATCTTGACCTCATGGGGTCTTCTATTTGCGATAGAGAAACATGAAAGGCGGTGATGAGTCGGCCATCTAAGGATCGAATCGGAGAATGAAGAGTGGGAGAAGCGGACTTTTGAGACATCCAGATCTGGAGGAAGCAACAGGAGGAGGAACGAGAAACATGACAAAAGCGAGCAGACTATTAGGCGTTTTAGTGCTTAGCCTCGCAATGGGCCTCTTCACCGGCACAACTTTTGCCGGCACGGCCTTTCAGTATGGAGCAGGTGATGAGGTAGGGTCTCTCAACGAAATGACCTCGGCCTCGGTTGTGGCTGCGGCTAAGCTGGTTCAAAAAGGAAAGGTTTATGATTTAGATCCCGGCCGCTTCCGGGGAATGCCCCTGTGGCCCGGTCATCCGCCCTTTGAGGTGCTGACCTTCCGGACCCCTCTGGGATTATACAACCAGAAGGACCAGGGTTGGCTGATGAAGAACAACGATGCCCACATCGGCTTCATCAGTGACGTAATCATCGGCACTGTGCACACGGGATGCCACTTTGATAGCCTGGCGCATATCACCGTGGGCCCGGACAACCACTGGTATAATGGCTTCAAGGAGTCGACCGACTTAGGGGACTGGGGGCCATTGAAGGCTGATGCCTCCACGATTCCGCCCGTGGTGACCCGGGGCGTCATGATCGATGTGGCCAGCCACAAGGGAATGAAGATGTTGCCGGCTGCCTATTGCATCACCGTGGCAGACCTGAAGGCCTCCCTGAAGAAGCAGGGGACGGTGCTGAAGCCGGGAGATACTGTCCTGGTCCGGACTGGCCAGCTCTCAGTATGGCCCGATAAGGCCGAGATGGCCAAGGGTAATGGCGCGGGATTAGGGCTGGAAGCAGTGAAGTGGTTGGCAGAGCAGAACAAGACCATCTTAATGGGGGTGGATCAGGCCGCCTTCGAGTGCGATTCCCCGGATCCGACCAATCCCCATCCGGTTCATCAGTACATGCTGATCGATAATGGCATCCACATCATGGAGTTCGTCTATCTCGAAGACCTGGCCAAAGATAAAGTCTACGAGTTCATGTTTGTGGTGGAACCCCTGAAGATCAAGGGCGCCACCGGCTCCATGATCCGTCCCATCGCGGTCAACTAATTTAGAGATGGCAGGGTTCCAAAGAAGGATAGGATCTCTCTAACAAGCTCTTTCAGTTCTGGAGAGTTGAGGTAGGATCGAATCGCGTCCGCGATTCCCATTTTGGCCCCCTCGGATCTTCCGAGGGGGCTTTTCCCTTTATTCTGCGGTCTTCAAGGGGCGGCTGCTTTACCTCCTGCCTCCTAACCAACGTCCGGCCCATCCCTGTTGGGTCTTCACCGCCCCCTCCGGGCACAACTCCTGACAGCAGAAGCACCGGATGCACTTTGAGCTATCGATGGTCAATTTCCCATCTGCCTCCCAGATCGCCTCGGATGGGCATGCCCGGCTACAGGTGTAGCAGAGGATACACCGGGTCGCATCGATCACGGGACGGGCGGTGAGAGCATTCCTGGCGATGCGCTGGAGAATGGGAGGCATCCCCCAGCCCAGATCCATGGATGCAGGCGGTGAGAAGGCGGGAATTCGGAGGGCCTCAAGGGATTCGCCTTTCGTCTCTATCCCACTCAGGTCAGAGGGAGAAAGTCCCCTCTCCTGAGCGACCCTGATCGTGGGAACCGAGGTGAGGGCAATGCCTACCCATCGACAGATCGCCATGTCCAAGGCTATACCATCCTCGCTGGCTGCGATCAGATGACCCCATCGCGGCCTCCCTCCGCTCCCCGGCCCATCCCCCTCCATGGCTAAGATCCCATCCAGGATGTTGAGCCTGGGTTTGAGGCTCAGATAGAGCTCCAGGAGCATCTCTGCAAAAAGGTCCCGGTCCTGGCCCGCCTGGAGGTGCCACTGGGCCTTCCTTTTCCCGGGGACGCATCCGAACATATTCTTCACCGACAGCGTGAGGGTCATCTGGCTGTGGGTCTTGAGCTTGGGTAAATTGATGATGCCATCCACTTGCCGGGCTGCCCGGGCCACTTCCATCCTCTTGAAGCGAAAGTGGGAGGGAACCTTCACCTCCTCCATCTGATCGAAGGGGATCATCTCCACTCCCTCTTGCTCTGCCACCTCCCGGATGCCGGCCCTCTCGGCAGCCTTGGCCAGGGTGGCCATTCCAGGACTATCTCCGATAAGAGGCGTGCCTCCCGCCTCCCGGACCAATTCAATGACCCCTCGGACGATGGCCGGGTGAGTGGTGATCGCCTTCTCCGGTAGAGCGGGAGTGAGGAGGTTGGGCTTGATGAGGATCCGTTCTTTGGGCGAGACAAAATGGCCGATGCCTCCCAAGAGATCGATCGCCTCCCTCAAGGCGCGATACACGCCGCGGGGATCATAGTCTGGCTGGTGGATGAAAGATAGAGATGGAGGCATAAGTAGTGGGATGGAAAAAGGGACCTATCGGAGGTGCTTAGAGTTGAAGCAACTTGGCCTGCCGCTGCCGGCGGGCCTTGGGCAGCCTTTTCGGATTGCCTTTTTTCCTTTGGCCAGAACGACCCTCCTCCTCTTCCTCTGGCAAATCGTCCTGGGCCAGAAGCACTGTGGGCCTTATCATCTTCTGTTCGAATTCATCGGAGCGGATGGTGGTGGAGCCCTGCTTCTCTGCGAAGATGGCAAGCTCCCGGTCAGAGGTTACGACCACCACACCCTCCCGGCCCGTGGAAGCGAGGCGTTTGATGACCTCGTCCGCCGTCTCCCCCCTTTTGGAATAGGCGATGGAGATCCCATGGGACCACTCCTGCCTCTGGGATGAATAGACACCCTCTGCGGCATCAAAGACCACCACGATCTGGTGTCCCTTCCTGTGCCGGTAATCCGAAAGCCTCCTCACCAACTCCCTGCGGGCTGCCTCCAGGCCTTGGCTTTCGATCCGGCTCAGCTCAGGAGATTGGCGGATGAAGTTGTAGCCATCCACGATCACTCGCATCAGCATACCTTTTGGGCTGCGATTGGTTTCCTCCCCGAAGAAGAGTTACCTCGACTACCTTGAGCAGAGGTCCCCAATTGGAGATGAGGACTCCCCTCGTGGGCCTCTTAACGAATTTCCGAGGTCAGCTTCATGGCACAGAAATCGCCGCACATGGTGCAGGTGTCTTCCTTGACCGGGCTCCTCTCTTTCCGATACTTCCCTGCCTTCTCCGGATCGATGGAGAGCTCGATCTGCCTCTCCCAGTGCAGGGCCTTTCTTTCCCTGGCCATCTCCCGATCCCAGGCCCAGGCATTGGGGACACCCTTGACCAGATCGGCTGCGTGGCCGGCGATTCGAGCGGCAATGACACCCTCCTTTACCTCCTCGGCAGTCGGCAATCCCAGGTGCTCGGAGGGGGTCACATAGCAGATGTAGTCGGCCCCTGCTGCAGCAGCCAATGCCCCACCGATGGCAGCGGTGATGTGATCGTAACCCGGGGCGACGTCGGTCACCAGGGGCCCCAGAACGTAGAAAGGAGCGCCCTTGCAGAGGCGCTTTTGCAGCTTGATGTTGGCCTCGATCTGATCCAGGGGGACGTGGCCGGGCCCTTCCACCATCACCTGAACTCCGGCATCCCATGCCCTCTGGACCAATTCACCCAGGATGATCAGCTCCTGGATTTGGGCCCGGTCGGTGGCATCCGCCAGGCAGCCCGGTCGCAGCCCGTCTCCCAGGCTCAAGGTCACATCGTGCTCGGCCGCGATCTGCAGAAGTCGATCGTAGCTCTCAAAGAGAGGATTCTCCCGCTGATTGCGAACCATCCAACAATCTAGAAACGCCCCTCCCCGACTCACGATATCGGTAATCCGCCCCTGGTCCCTCAAGCGACGGATCGTCTCCAGGGTTACCCCACAGTGGACGGTAATAAAATCCACACCCCCTCGGGCCTGCCTCTCGATGACTTCGAAGAGCTCATCTTCTTTCATGTCAGTGATGCTTCCATGGCGTTGGAGGGCCTCAATGGCTGCCTGGTAGATCGGGACCGTCCCCAGAGGAAGATGGGTGGCATTCAGGATGCCAGCCCGCGCCTGATCGATGTTCCCTCCGGTAGAGAGGTCCATGATCGTGTCCGCACCCGCCCGGGCCGCGACCTTCGCCTTCTCCACCTCCTTCTCGACATCCGGAAGGTCCGAGGAGGTCCCCACATTGGCATTGACTTTGGTGCGAAGGCCCTGGCCGATTCCCATGGGCCGCAGGCCCTCATGATGAATATTGGCAGGGATGATGGCCGTACCCTGCGCGATACGCTGAAGGAGGATCTCAGGATCGATCCCTTCCTCATCGGCCACCTTCCGCATCTCGGGAGTGATTTCACCCTCTAAGGCTCTTTGCATCTGCGTCATTGTGCTTCCTCCTGCTCACAGGCGATCTCTCCGCCTATGCGGATATTCTTTTCCCCTTTGCCCTCTCGATGACCGTCCTCAACTGCTGGGCAGCCGCCCTGGGGTCCTTTGCCTGCAAGATGGCTGAGATCACGGCAACACCTGAGGCTCCCTTTTTGATGACTTCTTCCACATTCGCTACCTGAATCCCCCCGATGGCCACGATCGGGATCTCTACGGTCCGGCTCACTTCGGCGATCCTCTCGGTGCCAATGGGTTTTCCCGCATCCGGTTTGCTGCTGGTGGCGAAGATGCTGCCCAGGCCGATATAGGAGGCACCCATCCTCTCTGCCTCTCGGGCGTCTTCCAAAGAAGCGGCCGAAACCCCCAGAATCATATCCTGGGGCAGAATTCGACGAGTCTCCCCGGCCGGAAGATCCTCCTGGCCCACGTGAACGCCTCCCGCACCGGTCGCCAGGGCGATGTCGAGGCGATCGTTGATGATCAGAGGAACCCCATGGCGGCGGCTGACTTCTCCGATTTCCCTGGCGAGCTCAAAGAATTCGCGGGCCTTCTCCCCCTTGTACCGAAGCTGGAGCATGCTAACCCCTCCCTCGATCGCTTCCTCCGCCAGCTCGCTGAGAGGACGGCCGGGGGCAAGCCAGGGATCCAGGATCAGGTACAAGGAGTAATCGGGGATGGTCAACGGGGGGATCCTCCGTAGTAGATGTGTTCCTTTTCCGAGAGTCCCATCACCTCCAAGACCACCTGTCTGGTGCGATCGGTCATGTCCAGGCCTTCCATCTCCGCGGGATCGGCCCAGCGGGCCTCCAAGATGTCGGAGGCGGCGTGAAGCTCCCCGCTCTTCCAGTATCCCAGGAAATCGACCAGCACATAATGGTAGTGAATCCCTTGGCCTTCCTGGGGAACGATGCGCTCCAGCACAGCCACCACATCCGTCAACTCGACCTCGATGCTGCACTCCTCCCGGATCTCTCTCTTCATTCCCTCTTCCAGGGTCTCTCCCAACTCCAGCATTCCCCCGGGTATGCTCCATTTGCCATATCCTGGTTGTTTTCCCCTTCTGACCAGGAGCACCTTGCCGTCGTTGAGCACGATGCCCCCCACTCCCACCCGGGGTTGTTTAGCCAATTCCGTGTCCATAGGAGAAGGTCCTTTCCGGGAAACAAAAAACCGCACAGCATGCTGAAACCCGTGCGGCTTTCGGTGGTATCAGGTCCCAAAGCCGCTTCCCTTCGCTGGTATTACCCAGATCAGGTGCTAAGGGTCGGTGGCGATCCGCCACCTTCTCAGCCATGGTGCGCCCCTAGCGGCATGCTTTTCTCTTCTGATTGTGATTTTAGAACCCTGATCTTCTTCTGTCAATATATTTTTCTTTTGGGACAGGTGGTTGTCGGCTATAATGCCTCCGAGAAGCATTTGCGCGGCAACAGGGATGTGCAAATCGGCTGCTGAGGCCGTAGAGCGAGAGAAAGGACATGGGGAGCGAGAATCGGGCAGCCAGACGAATCGAGGAGTTGAGACAGCTCATTGGCTATCATGACTTCAAATACTATGTCGAGGACCGCCCCGAGATCCTTGATGAGGAATACGACCATCTCTTTCAAGAATTAAAGGACATCGAGGATCAGTATCCGGAACTGATCACCCCCGATTCCCCCACCCAGAGGGTGGGAGGCCAAGTGGCCGAGGGCTTCTCGGTAGTGGAGCATAAGGTGGCCATGCTCAGCCTCGATAATGCCTTCTTGCCGGAGGAGCTCCATGAGTTCGAGGAGAGGCTCAAGAGGGCCCTCCCTGGAGAGGCTTTCCAATACGTGGCGGAGCTCAAGATCGATGGCCTGGGGGTCGCCCTGCTCTATCAGGACACCCTATTGGTGAGGGGATCCACCCGAGGCGACGGAAGGGTGGGGGAGGATGTTACTGCCAACCTCCGCACCATCCGCAGCATCCCCCTTCGCATCGATCCCCGCCACGGCCCTCTTTCCGAATTGGAGGTACGAGGAGAGGTGTATCTGCACCGGGCTGACTTTCGGAGGCTCAATCAAGAGAGGGAGAAGGCGGGAGAAGCGCCCTTTGCCAATCCCCGGAACGCCGCCGCGGGCTCCATTCGGCTCCTGGATTCCTCCCTTACCGCGAAGCGTCCCCTCAGCATCTTCATTTACGGAATCAGCTATATGGAACCCCCGGTATTCTCCCAACACTCCGAGACGTTGAGTGGCCTCAAGTCATGGGGGTTTCGCGTCAATCCAAGGATGGCGGTCCTGAACTCCATGCAGGATGTGGTCTCCTATTGTCAGGAGATGGAGCGCCAACGATATGAGTTGGATTACGAGGTGGATGGAGTGGTCATAAAGGTCAACTCTTTGGATCAGCAGCGCCGATTGGGGTCCACCAGCAGGCATCCTCGCTGGGCCATTGCCTATAAGTTTGCGGCTCACAGGGCTACGACCCGGGTCAAAGAGATCATCGTGGGCGTGGGCCGGACGGGGGCCCTCACCCCGGTTGCCCTCCTGGAGCCAATAGAATTGGGCGGTGCCTCCGTGAGCCGGGCCACCCTCCACAACGAAGATGAGGTGGCCCGGAAGGATATTCGGGCGGGAGATACGGTCCTGGTGGAACGAGCGGGGGAGGTCATCCCCCAGGTGATCCAGGTCCTGCAGGAGAAGAGGCCCACCCATAGCAGGGCCTTTTCCATGCCTGCCAAGTGTCCGGTATGTGGAGCCGCCGTTTTTCGTCCCGAAGGAGAAGCGGTGACCCGGTGCACCAATTCCTCCTGTCCGGCCCAGATCAAGGAACGGTTGATTCATTATGGATCGAGGAGCGCCATGGACATCGATGGACTCGGGGAAAAGATTGTGGATCAGTTGGTGGATTCGGGCCTGGTGAAGGATTTTGCCGATCTCTACCACCTGAAGGTCGAAACCCTGTCCCACCTGGAGAGGCTGGCCGAGAAATCGGCTACCAACCTGGTGCAAGCCATTCGGGCTACCCAGGAGCGAAGGCTGTCCCCGCTCCTCTATGGCCTCGGAATCCGCTATGTGGGAGAACATGTGGCAAAGGTCCTGGCTTCTCATTATCGGAGCCTCGAGGCCCTCGCCCGGGCCAGTTGGGAGGAGCTCATGCAAATCCCGGAGATCGGACCCCGAATTGCCGAGTCAGTGGCCCACTTCTTTGCCCAGGAGGAGAATCGGAGGGTCATAGCCCGGTTACGGGACGCCGGAGTCCGAATGGAAGAGGAGGAGGCACAAGTTCCCGCCTCCTTACCCCTGGAGGGGAAGATCTTCGTCCTCACCGGCGTCCTCGAGGGGTTCAGTCGGGAAGAGGCCAAAGAAGCCATCCTGCAGAGGGGAGGGAAGATCGCCTCCTCGGTCAGCCGGAAGACCGATTATGTCGTGGCAGGGAAGGATCCGGGATCCAAGCTGCAGGAGGCCCAGAGGCTGGGCGTGAGGATATTGGACCAGCAGGAGTTCCAGGATCTGCTGACAAGGGAATGAGAGCCCAAGGGCAAGATCGCCTTGACAGGACGGAGGCGGCCTGCGTATCTCCTCGAGGGGATGGGCCATGGGGGTCTTTTTCGATCTGAAGGGAAAGGAGAAAAGGATGAGGGAGGAGATCACACGCAGGGGGTTCCTCAAGGCCGTGGCCAGTGGTGCCGCCCTTCTGGCTTTAGAGGGACTCCCGGACGGAGGAGCCCTGAGTGAAGCAGGAGAGGCAGAGAAGAAGGCTTCCGGACCTGAGGCCCGGGAGGAACAAGCAAGGGCTCGCACGCAGGTAGCGACGGCCCAAGGAAAGGAGACGGAGAATTTGAGCGTGCCAGAAGAGCGGGTGCAACAGATCTTCGACAGCGGCTTCAACTGTGCGGAGTCGGTGCTGAAGGCCTGTCAGGAGCTTTATCAGCTCCCGGGGGCCGAGGTGGTTCCCCGGGTGGCCACTGGCTTTGGAGGTGGGATCGGTCGCAAGGGATCGGTCTGCGGGGCCCTCACCGGGGGGATCATAGCCCTGGGCCTCGAGATGGGCCGGGTGGATCCCAAGGATGCCCAGGCCCGGGATCGGCTCTACGCCATCTCCCGGGAGATCTACGAGAAGTTCGAAAAGGAGTTCGGCACGGCCCTCTGCTTCAACCTCACTCAGTGCGATCTAACCACCCCGGAGGGGCAGAAGAAGGCCAAGGAACTCAACCTCCACCAGAACCTCTGCAGCCAGTTCGTCCAGAGGGTGGTGAAGTGGGTGGGGGAGGCTTTGGAGGAGCAGCGGAAGGCCTGAGCCATCCATCGATCCCGGTCGGAATCCCCCGACCAGGATTTTCCAATGATCGCATACACAAAAAAGAGGCGGGGATGAGCGATCATCCCCGCCTTTTTCATTTCCGATTCACTGCTCGGGGTAAAGACACCTCTTAAGCTTCAGGGTGTCCCTACCTCGTGCCGATCCTTCAGGGCATGATGGCGATGGCACGGCCCGCCATGCCCGATCCGATGGTCTTGGGAGGCAGGTAGATGAAGAAAGCGCCGGTGTTAGGCAGATTGGCGGTGTTCATCACCATCTCGATATAGATCATCTCCCTGCTCAGGCCGACGATGTGGGTGGCGAACCAATCTTCTCCGCCCATGGAGGGGATATCGGCCACGTAGTTCTTCACCCCCCTATCGGCCAACAAGTTGACGAATTCGGGGTTGGGGGCCGGCCAACCCTCAGCCTTGCCGCCCAGGACATCAGCCACGCAGCGGCTGCCTTCCGGGAACGGCAGATAATACTTGTCGTCGTAGCCGGTCCGCATCAGCACCACATCTCCGGGCTGGATTTTTCCATGAGCCTTCTCGAAGTCCAGGATCGCCTGAGGACCAACCGAAGGTCTCTTTCCAGGGCCGGCAGTGCCTTCCATCAGCCCCACATCCACGACCTTCAAAGGCCCGCAGAACCACTCCACGGGGATCTTCTCGTTGGTCATCTCGCTATGGGGCCACTTGTCGTCTATAACTCTCCACTTCCGGGATCCGGCCCACTTGTCGGAGATCTCTTTCGCCGACTTCTGGATACCGGCACCTTGGTAATCCTTGATTTTGAAGCCTGGAGGCGGGATGAAGTGGGTCGGAGCATCGTGATGGGTGCCCGGATGCTCGTCCAGGGTCTTGAATTCCGACTTCCACGGGCCGCCTGGGCCCCAGATGTTCTCTACTACGATGTTCAGCGGGAAGTGACCCGGCCACACACAGGGCCACTTGGGGGACAGGAGGGTGGTCATGTCGATGACCTTGCCCGCCTTGGCGGCCGCATTGAGGGCCTCGGCCTGGGGGCCGACGATGGCGATGGCCCTTCCGATATCACCGCTGGCTCCCTCGGTCTTCAGGGGCAGGAAGCAGAAGAAGGCGCCTTTGGCCGGGACCTTGTCCAGGTTGGCGGCGCACTCCACATAGATCATCTCCCGGCCCAAGCCGGCCCAGTGGGTGAAGATGGCCTTCTTGCCAGTCACATCGCCCATGCTGGCACCGTCGGTTACCAGCATCTTCACGCCCTTGTCAGCTAAGGTAGGTAGCGCACTCCGGGGTGGGGGTGGGCCAGCCCTCGGCCTTGCCGACCAGGGGATCATAGGCATACCCGTTCCCGGCGGGGAGCTTCACATACTTCTTGTCCCACTTGCACATGAAGGCCACCACGTCCCCGGCCTGGATGGGACCATACTTGCTTTCGTGCATCTTGACGTCGTCCACCGTGATATTGGGTCCCGCAGGCCATTCGGACTTGGGGATCTTGCCCATGGTATGGGTCACATCCACGACTTTCAGGGGACCGACAAACCAGGTTACGGGGACCTTGTCGTTGTTGATCGGGCTGGTTGCCCGCGGTCCGTACTTGGCCTCGAATTCCGCCAATACCTCCTTGGCAAAGGGGGTATAGGTGTCGTTGTCGAAGCCTGGAGGCGGGATGAAGTGCTGCGGGGAATCGTAATGGGTCGCGCAATGGGAATCGATGATGTGGGTCCGGGTCCAGTAGGGGCCACGCCACCCATCATGCTTGTTGTAGTCAACTACTGCATAGGGAACCACCACAAAAGGCCACCAGCCAGGCAGGTCCATGGAAACCGTCAGCGAGAGGTCCACGACCTCGCCCTTCTTCACCGCGGTGGTGAACGCCGCGGAGCTGAAGGTGACGGCTGCCAGGACAAAGATGGCGGCCAGGGAAAAGATTAGACTTTTTCGCATGCTATTCCTCCCTGATTGAGTGCCATACGGCTGAAAACTTCAGTACTCCATGCTTGAGGTTATACCTCGACTGCGAAGCATCCATCACGAAGCATTACTCGATAGCCATCCCCCCTTTCTCAGTGTTGAAGGTGGGACAACAAGGTGAGGTGGGAAAATTTGGAATGCGCCCTCACTCTATTCGTGTGGCCCACGCTTGTCAAGACAAATTTGCATCGGGAAGCAGGTCGGAGAATCGTCCCCCCAACTGCCAGACTACGAGAACATCCTGAATCCGGAATAGCCGAAATAGGCCCCGAAGCCCACCAGGAAAATGCCGCAGACGCCCACCACCCCCCGGTAGATCCGGTCGGAGATCGCCTTGCGGCCCAAGGTCAGGGCGAGGGCCACGAAGCTATACCAAGACAGATCGGAAAGGATATGTCCCACATAGAAGGATACCAGGCCCACCATCCCCAACCGGCGAGACAGGGCGATATAGCCCAGTCCGATGGTGGCCCACCAGATCGTCCAATAGGGATTGGAGAGGCTGGTGAGGATGCCGGCGACTACCGGATGATCCACAAATCGATTCTCTTGGCTCCCCTTTTGGAGCGAAAGGGAAAGGCCCTTGAGACTCCGTAGGATGCCCCATCCGAAATAGACCAGGACCACTCCTCCGATGAGGGCAATCGTCCCGATCACCGGCTTGGCAGTGATGACGCGCCCCAGGCCCAAGGTGACGGCAGCCACCAGGGAAAGCTCCAGGATCCCGTGGCCCAGCACGATCAAGGGGCCGGCCAGGAAACCCCGAAAGGCTACCTGGCTGATGGTAACCGTCAAGACCGGACCCGGCATCAAGGCCCCGGAGAGGCCCACCAGAAAGGAGGTGACGAAGATTCGCCGCCAGGCTATCCATTCCCCTTCTCCGCCGAAAGAGGATTGGCGAAGCGATCGAGGCACACCAGCTCGTCAAGCTCTCGGCGGCTCGGGGAAGAATCGGATGCCGCCGGATATCCCAGGGTGAGCACCGCCATCAACTCAAAATGGGGAGGAACTTTAAGGAGCCTCTCCACTTCCTCCCGGTGATTCAGGATCTCCCCCTGCCAGGAGGCGCCCAGGCCCAAAGAGTGAGCAGCCAGGAGCATATTCTGCATACAGGCACCGATCGCCTGGAGATCCTTCACCCGATCATATCCGGATTGGGAGTCCAGGAATACGGCAATTGCAGCGGATGCCTGGGCGATGATGGATCCGTAGCGAGTATGGTTGGACAAGGCCTCTTTGGCCTCCGGATCCTGAATCAGGATGAAACGCCAGGGCTGGCTGTTCTTGCCGGAGGGCGCCCACCTCCCCGCCTCCAAAATCGAAAGAAGGAAATCCTCTGTGACCTTTTGCGAGGAATAGCGCCGGATCGTACGCCGGTCTCGTATGGCCCCTAATACCGCGTTCTCCTTCATCTCTTCCCCTCCTCCCAATCCATTCATCTACCAGGCCAGGGTAGCATGGGCTTCGGCAGTTTTCAAGCGCCTTTGCTTGCTTGACAGGGGAATATGAGTGTTATAGATTAGCTCAACCTTTCTCAGGACGGCAGGAGGGAAGGCAATGATCTGGTTCAAAAAGAAAGAGGAGACCGGAGCGGCCAAAGAGAGCAAGCCAAAGGTCCCCGATGGTCTCTGGATCAAGTGTGAAGCCTGCAAGGAGATCATTTACAAGGCGGAGGTGGAACGGGCCCTCAAGGTCTGCCCCAAATGTAACTACCACTTTCGAATCGGAGCCAAGGAGCGTCTCGCCCTCCTCCTCGACCCGGGGAGCTTCAAGGAGTATGATGCCCGCCTGCATCCCACGGATCCCCTCCATTTCAGAGACCTGAAATCCTACCGAGAGAGGGTGAGGGAGGCAAAGAAGTCCACCGGAATGAATGAGGCGGTCCTCTGCGGCACGGGAAAGATCGGGGGATTCCCCGTGTCCATCACCGCATTTGAGTTCGCATTCCTGGGGGGGAGTATGGCTTCAGTCGTGGGAGAAAAGATCACCCGGGCCATCGAACGGGCCATCAAGGAGAGGTGTCCCGTCATCATCATCTCCTCCTCCGGAGGGGCAAGGATGCAGGAGGGGGTCCTCTCCCTGATGCAGATGGCGAAGACCTCTGCCGCCCTCGCCAAATTGGGGAAGGCAGGGCAGGCATTCATCTCCGTCCTCACCGATCCCACCACCGGGGGGGTAACTGCCAGCTTTGCCATGTTGGGAGACATCATCCTGGCAGAACCCAAGGCCCTCATCGGTTTTGCGGGCCCCCGGGTCATCGAGCAGACGATCCGACAAGAGCTTCCCGCAGGCTTTCAACGCTCGGAATTCCTCTTGGAGCACGGGATGATCGATATGATCGTAGAGCGCAAGAGCATGCGGGAGGTCCTCATTAAGCTCCTTGGCTACCTCTCCTCTCCCCCATCCAAGAAGGTTTCGTGATCCTCCACCAAGATTATCAACAAAGCCTCTCCTATCTCTTCTCCCTGCAGAAATTCGGCATCAAGTTGGGCCTTGCCAATATGGAGGCCTTGATGGCAGGACTCGGCGATCCTCATCTTGGATATCCCTCGGTGCTCATCGGGGGGACCAATGGAAAAGGGTCCACCGCCGCTTTCTTGGATTCCATCCTGAGGGAATCAGGCTATCGGGTCGGCCTGTATACCTCTCCCCATCTTCTCGACTTTCGCGAGCGCATCCGCGTCCAGGGAAGGGCCATTGCTGAAAGGCAGGTCGCGGAGGGGGCAGATCGAATGCGATCTCTCATCGATTCCCTGATGGATCCGGAGTCCCCCTCCAGCCCGCGACTGAACTCCCATCCCACTTTTTTCGAGGTCTCCACTGCCCTGGCCTTCCAATACTTCGCCCAAAGGGAGATAGAAATGGCCGTGGTAGAGGTAGGCATGGGGGGAAGATTTGATGCTACCAACGTCCTGGAGCCCATCCTCTCCATCATTACCAACGTGGATCTGGACCACCAGGAGCATCTGGGGGTCGGCCTCCCCCAAATTGCCTGGGAGAAGGCCGGAATCATCAGGGAGGGAGGCCGGCTCATCTCTGGCGTGACCCGTCCAGAGGCCTTGGAGGTCATCCAGCGAACCGCTCATCAAAGAGGAGCCAGCATCTGCCGCTTGGGATCCGATGTGACCTGGGGGATTCAAAGGATAACCTGGAAAGGGCAGCAGATTTCCATCCGGGGATTGCATTCCGATTACCCCAATACAGAGATTCACTTGCTGGGAACTCATCAGGCGATAAATGCGGCCGCTGCGGTAGCTGCTGCCGAGATCCTGAAGGATCAGGGGTTTCCCATCCCCAAGGAATGTATTTACCAGGGGTTGGCGAAGGCCCGCTGGCCAGGAAGGATGCAGGTCCTGAGTCAGAATCCGCTCCTGATCGTAGATTCTGCCCACAACCCGGCCGGCACCCAGATCCTCTCCCAGGCGATATCCGACCTGAATGGATATCGCCGGCTCTACTTGGTCTTCGGGGTCATGAAGGACAAGGACTGGAGGAGCATGCTCCAGATGCTGGGTCCCCTGGCAGCGAAGGTCATCCTTACCCGACCTCCGACCGAGAGGGCTGCCGATCCCATCCATTTGAGGGAGGAGATGGCGACGGAATTTGGGGAGATCGAGGTCCGAGAGGAGGTAGGGGAGGCGATCTCCCTGGCCAGATCCTTGGCAAAGGAGGAGGATGCCATCCTCATCGCCGGCTCCATCTTCACCGCCGCCGAGGCCCTGAGGGTCCTGGGAGCCAGGGTCCCTTAGAAAAGGGCCCATGCCCACTGAGCCCAGAATCCCTATCGCTCCCATCCCGCATCCCTCTCCTGGGGGGATACCAGCGGTGGAGTTCATCTTGCAGGGGAATCGGTTTCCCTGGAAGGATTGGAGCAGTTGTGATATGGTAAACCAGCCGATAAGGCCCATACTGACCCCTATACGGGAGACCCCATGAAAGAGATTTCGGGAGTGGTTTTGGCGGCGGGAGAGGGAAAGAGGATGCGATCCAAACATCCCAAGATCCTCCATCCTCTCTGGGGCAGGCCCATGGTGGAATACGTGCTGGATGTCTGCGAAGAGCTTTCACTGGCCCAGGTCTTTCTGGTGATTGGCCATCAGGCGGGGCGAGTGAAGCAGGCCTTAGCTCACCGTAGCGTGGATTTCGTCCTGCAGAGGGAACAGAAGGGAAGTGGACACGCCCTGATGCAGGTGGAGGATCAACTGCAGAACCTCCGGGGAGATCTCCTGGTAATATGCGGGGATATCCCTCTCATTTCCCAGGAGATCCTGCAAGCCATGATTCGTGACCACCGTAAGGCAAAGGCAGCTGCCACCATCCTTACGACCCATCTGGAGGATCCCACCGGGTATGGTCGGGTGGTCAGAGACAGTCCGGGCCATCTGCAGGATATCATAGAAGAAGTCGATGCCAATGCCCGCCAGAAGGGCATACAGGAAGTGAATACCGGGATCTACTGCTTTGCCCTGCCGACCCTCTTCGGAACGCTCCAGGAAATCGGATGCTCCAATCGTCAAGGTGAATGCTATCTGCCAGCGGTATTCGCCTTGCTTCGAAAGAAGGACCTGAAGGTGCAGGTCTCCTTCACCCCCGATTGGCAAAAGGTGATGGGGATCAATTCCCGGGAAGAGTTGTCCAGGGCCCTGGAGTCTCTGCGGTGGGCGAAGCTGAAGGAACTGATGCGGCAGGGGGTCACCATCCTTGATCCGAAGAGCACCTTCATCGACACGGCCGCTCATATCGGCCGAGATACGGTCATCTATCCCCATAGCTATATCGAGGGGAAAACGGTCATCGGTGAGGATTGTATCCTCTATCCGGGAAGTCGCATCTTGGAATCCAAGCTCGGGAATGGGGTGACCCTCTTCGATCATTGCCTGATCCTGCAGAGCGAGATCGCCGATGGCTCCCGGATCGGCCCCTTCGCCCATCTGAGGCCCCAGAGCCAGATAGGCAAGGGGGCAAAGGTCGGGAATTTCGTGGAGATCAAAAAGTCCGAGATCGGAGAGGGCTCCAAAGTCCCCCACCTTTCCTATGTGGGGGATTCAACCATCGGCAAGAAGGTGAATATCGGCGCCGGCAGCATCACCTGCAATTACGACGGGTATGAGAAACACCGGACCCAGATCCAGGATGGGGTCTTTGTCGGCTCCAACACCCTCTTCGTCGCCCCGGTGAAGGTGGGGGAGGGAGCCATCATCGCTGCCGGCTCCGTGATCACCCAGGATGTTCCCCCCGATCCCTGGCGGTCGCTCGCGCCCGCCAGGTCAACAAAGAGGACTGGGCCGTGGCCTGGCACCATCGCAAGAAGGTGCCCAAACACGAGCCGTGAACCTTTCCCGCTTTCGGCTCATGGGAGGCAGGGAGGCGTTTTAGGAGGAGAACATGTGTGGAATCGTTGGCTACATCGGGCAGCAAAAGGCCTTCCCCATCCTCTTGGATGGATTGAAGCGCCTGGAATATCGGGGATATGACTCGGCAGGGATAGCGGTAATCCAGGATCATCAGATGGTGGTCTACCGGTGTGTGGGGAAGGTGAAGGACCTGGAAAAGGCCGTTTGGGGAAAGGACCTTCTGGGCAATATCGGAGTGGGGCACACCCGCTGGGCCACTCACGGTCGGCCCAGCGAGGAAAACGCTCATCCGGTCACCGACTGCAGCGGGGAGATCGTGGTGGTCCACAACGGGATCATCGAGAACTATCTCTCCATCAAGAAGCGCCTCCAGGAAAAAGGACATCATTTCAAATCGGAGACCGACACCGAGGTCATCGCCCACCTCATCGAGGAGCATCTGGAGGACGACCTGGAGGAGGCGGTCCGCAAAGCCCTTCAGGAGATCAAAGGGGCATATGCCATTGGCGTGCTATGGAAGAAAGACCCGGGGCACATCGTGGGCGCCCGATGTGGGAGCCCCCTCATCGTGGGATTGGGGGATGGGGAGTTCTTCCTCGCCTCCGACATCCCCGCCGTTCTCAACCATACCCGGAATGTCCTCTTTCTCAATGACGAGGAGATGGCCGTTCTCGGCCAGGACGGGGTGAATGTCTCCACCCTGAGTGGGGAGCAGGTTTTACCCAGCGTTCAGAAGGTCCTCTGGGACCCGGTCATGGCGGAAAAGGGTGGCTACAAGCACTATATGCTCAAGGAGATCTACGAGCAGCCCAGATCATTTCGAGACACCATCCGGGGCCGATTCTCCCAGGAGACGGGGGAGATTTTCTTCGAGGAGATGGAGGTCATCCGAGAGGCGACGAGCCGCGCCCAGAAGATATTTCTGGTGGCCTGTGGCACTTCCTGGCATGCTGCCCTGGTGGGGAAATTCATGATCGAGGCCTGCTCTCGCATCCCGGTGGAGGTGGATTACGGCTCCGAGTTCCGCTACCGAAATCCGATCCTCGATGAGGGAAGCCTGGTGGTTCCCATCAGCCAATCCGGTGAGACCATGGACACCCTGGCATCCCTGAAGGAGGCAAAGGCGGCCAAGGCCTCCATCATCTCCATATGCAACGTGGTGGGCGCCTCCATCCCCCGGGAAAGCCATGCCTCCATCTTCACCCATGCCGGACCGGAGATCGGGGTGGCTTCCACCAAGGCCTTCACATCCCAGTTGGCGGCGCTCTACCTCCTGGCCCTTTACCTGGGCCGCCAGCGGGGATTCATCGACGAGGCCCGGGTGAAACGGATGTTAGAGGATCTCATCAAGCTGCCCCAGCTTCTGGAGTCCTTGCTCCATCAGGGGGAAGAGCTGGAACGATTGAGCCATCAGTTCTATGCCAAGAATCACTTCCTCTATCTGGGCAGGGGGATCAATTATCCCGTGGCCCTGGAGGGGGCGCTCAAGCTGAAGGAGATCTCTTACATCCATGCTGAGGGTTATCCGGCCGGGGAGATGAAGCACGGTCCCATCGCTTTGATCGATGAGGAGATGCCGGTGGTGATCCTGGCTCCGGCCGATAGGACCTATGAAAAGATCCTGGGCAACATCGAGGAGGTAAAGACCCGGGGGGGTATCGTCATCGCCTTCGGGAATGACGGAGATGAGGATCTGAAGAAGAAGGTCGATTATCTATTCCCCGTTCCTCCCACCTCTCCTCTGCTGACCCCAGTGCTCTTTGCGCTTCCGCTTCAGCTATTGGCCTACTACACTGCGGTGCGCAAGGGCTGTGACGTGGATCAGCCCCGAAACCTGGCCAAGAGTGTGACGGTCGAATAGGGGTCAGGGCCATTCAAGCTCCTCGCAGCAAGGCTGCCAGGACTTGGCCCTCTATCCTCATTCCACGGGGCAAGGCGGGCTCTTCACTTTCAGGTGCGCTATCCTTTCCGGCGTGAGGACGCTCTTCAGCTGCCAATCGGATCGAGCGAAGTCGTCCCTTTTTTTGATCAAAAGCCATTCTTTCCCCGTCGGTCCCCTCTTCAAGCGAAGCAAGGAGAAGCCTCCCTGCAGTTTCTCCCCCAGGAGTTCAAAGGCGAGACTCGCCCCTTCCCAACGCCTCCTGGGGATTTCCCTCGCTCAGCCATCGATATTCTCCTTGATCCCAGATCATTACCTCACCCGCCCCATACTCTCCTTCCGGGATGATTCCCTCCCAGCTCCCGTAGGATAAAGGATGATCGGGGACCTGAATTGCCAATCGTTTCTCTGCGGGATTGAGGGACGGGCCCTTGGGAACCGCCCAGGATTTGAGGGCGTCATCCATTTGGAGGCGAAAATCGAAGTGATAATGCCTCGCCCGGTGCTCGTGCACTATGAATCGCATCCCTTTTCCTTCTTCTCGGATGATCCCCTCATCGCCCTCCTTGAGGAAGATGAGAGCACTCAGATATGAAGCTCCACCACATCTTGGTCCTGAACGACATAGTCCCGCTCCACCTTCTGGCCATCATACTTTCCGCGCCCCCAAATGCGGGCGTATCTCAGCTGATGTCGGAAATCCTTGTGGATCTCTGAGGCCAACTCCAGGATCGAGCTTCCTTTTGCCAGCACCACCGGCTCGTGGTAGGAGGGATCCTTGCCTGGGGTCTTGGTATATACCCGCACGATCTCCAGGAGTTCGAAGGTCCTGGCAGGCACTTGTTCCAGGCCCTCTCCGGTCAGGGTCGATGCACCGATGAGGCGGAACCTCTCTCGGTACAGGCCCTGCAAGGCCTCCAGATTTGCCTGAGCCGATTCCCCTTCCCCCTTGGTCCCCATCATGAGTGCGCGCTTTTCCCAGCGGCCGTTCTCGTCTGGCTCCCTCTGGCTGGGCCACTTGCCCAGCAAGATCCGAGCCCTCTCCAGCTCCTCCAGCAAGGCCTCGGTCTGCTCCAACAGATCAAGCGCCTGGAGGTCGAGCACCAACAGGGCGAGATCCGCGTTGCGGATGATCGAGAAGACCCAGCCCTCCGTCTGACCCCGGGCGATCGGAGGCAGGTCCACCAGCTGGATCTGAATATTCTCGAAAGTCATCATTCCGGGCAACGGCTTGCGGGTGGAAAAGGGATAGTCTGCAATTTCCGGCAGGGCGTGGGTCAGGGCCGCCAACAGGGACGATTTCCCCGAATTCGGCGGGCCAACCAGGACTGCCTGCCCGGCTCCCTGCCGGTCCACGGAGAAGAGATACGCCCGTTGGGGGCCTCCCTTCCTCTGAGCCTCCCCCCTGAACTTGGAGAGCCGGCGTTTGATATCTGCCCGGAGCTTTTCCGTCCCCTTGTGTTTGGGGATGACCGCCATCATCTCCTCCAAGGCCTCGATCTTCTCCGGTGCCGTCTTGGCGAGGCGAAACCTCCTCTCCGCCTCCAGATATTGGGGGGTCAGATTGGCGGGCATGGATCAGCTCTCCGAAGATCTCCAGACGAAGATATCGGCTGCCACCTCCGCCTCCAATGCCAACTGAGTCTCATCATACTGGATGACAAAGGAGGGTGACTTCTGGTGGACTTTGATCAGTACCCCCGGACAGAGGCCGAAAGCGACCAGCTTATGGAGCCGGCTGTGCTTCCTGGTATTGATATAGGCGATTCGAGCCGCCTCACCGGAGGTCAGTTGAGCCAAGGAGACTACCACCTTTTCCACCACCCGGCGAGCCTCTTTGCAGCACTGGCCTTCGGGAATGGGAGAGCCATGGGGGCACTCCCGGGGATGACCCAGGAGGGTACAGATGCTCTCCGTCACCTCTGGGACCACGGCGTGTTCAAATTCACAGGCATTGCTCTCCGCCTCTTCGGCATTCATCCCCAGGACATCGTTGAGAAGCCTCTCTGCCAAGCGATGCCTTCTTACGATCTGTCCGGCTTCCTGTCTTCCCTGCCCAGTGAGATAGATGCCATCCTTCTCCAGCCTGATCAGACCCTTTTCTCCCAGTTCCTGCAGTAATTCCTCCTCCAGATCGAATTGGGCATCCCTCTGGACCTGTTCCTGGGTTCGATACCCCTTTTCCTCTGCGGTCCAGATCGCCTCTAAGACCTCTTCCGCTTTCCTCTGCAGCATGGCTCATCCCCTTTAGATGGATTGAAGGTCATCGCCCATCCTTAACCCATTGAAGCACCCTGCAACAAGCTGCGGGGAATCTCTCAATGCAGAGAGTTCCCATTCTATTCGTATTCGGTCGCCAACCCCGCAGCAGGGATGCGGGACCTCCGCTCGCTGGACACTTCCATGACACCCCCCCGTCCGAACCCACGACCCTCATCTTCCCCAAAATAAAACACCTCCCCGCAGAGGTTGAGTGCAGGGGAGGCGTGGGCTTCTGCAGATGTTCTTCAGGGGACCACGAATTTCAGGAAGGGATTGGCAAAGAAGAGGATCAGGACGATCAGAAGGACATAGATGGCCAAGGATTCGATCATAGCTAACCCGATGATCATAGCCGTCTGAATTCGCCCAGCCGCACTGGGTTGGCGGGCAATCCCGTCCAAGGCGGCCGCAACCGCCTTACCCTGGGCAAGGGCAGCGGCGGCCGATCCTATCGCCATCGCGAAGCCCCCTGTCAGGACCGTGACCAGGAAAAAGGGAGCACTGCCCTTTTCCTCCGAGGGGGATCGGGCGTCAGCTGCAGCAACCCCTCCCGCAGCTACTATGCTGATCAAGAAGAACAGTAACGCGACGCCCAACCATTTGAATTTCATCAATCCTACTCCTTTCTCCCTTCCTGGGATTCCATTTTCTCCCGGTGCCCACCTTCTCCGGCACCTGCTATATAGATCATCGATAGCATAACAAAGACGAAGGCCTGGACGCAACTGGTGAAGATGGCCAAAACCATCATGGGCAATGGAATGAGGAGCGGCACCAGCGCAAGGAGGATCAGCAACACCGTATCCTCCCCGAAGATATTTCCAAAGAGACGAACCGAGAGGGAAACCGGGCGCGCCAGCTGACCGATGATCTCAACGGGCACCATCATGGGGGCCAACCACCAGACGGGACCCACGAAGTGCTTCAAATAGCGAAGGGCCCCCTGTTCTCTGATCCCAATGATGTGGGTGGAAAAGAAGACAACCAGCGCGCACGCCACCGTGGTATTGAGGTTGTTGGTCGGAGAATGGAAGCCGGGAATCAAGCCCAGAAGATTACACCCGAGGATGAAGAGGGCGAGGCTTCCTATGAGCGGCAGATATCTCCTGCCCCTCCATCCCATCATCGCCTCCAGGATCCCCTCCAGGCTCTCCACCAAGAACTCCAGGACATTCTGGAGGGGACCGGGCACGGACCGTAGCCTCCTGGTCGCCAGCAGGGAAGGAATGACCAAGATCAGCATGACCACCCAGGTCATGGCAACCAGCTCCATTTCCGATGTCAGGTGGAGGCCCAACTTTTGGGAGAAAAAATGGATCCAGGAAAAGCTCTCCAAGCCTTCCACTCAGTCATCCCCTCTCAATCTATGGACTTCCCGAAATAGGTTGACGAATCCGGCAGCGATACCGAACAAGAGAAAAAGCATCAGCAGCCAGGGGGAGGTCTTCAACCACTTGTCCAGGTGGTATCCGATTGCCAATCCAATCGCCGTGGCCGCTACCAGGTTAAGCCCCAGGCTGGCCAGATAACCGATTTGCTTCCATCCGCTAAGGTCGAAGCCTTTCATCATGACCAAACGCAATCACAAAGCATCCTTGCTGTCAAGCCCAAACCGATTTGTCCACCCCGAACGTCAAGGGCCTCACGCTCTCAATCGGAACCATCCCCAGGCCACACACGGAGTCAATCGCTCTCGATCCCGCGCCCAACTATGAGCTGCCTGATTCGAAGGGGGAGCAAGGCCTCCTCCTGGCAACAGGGGCTTTGATTTCCTGCGGAAGAGCACCCACTCTCCTTTGGTGGCTGCGATCTCAAAGCCAGAGCGATCTCGAAGGGTCTCCTCCAGAAATGACCGGGCCTTCCCCTTGAAGTCCTTTTGGAAGTAGGTGATCCGATGCGGACCTTGAGGGTCAATCAGGACGTAGTCCACATCGAGATAGTCGATCTTTGGGCCGTGGTACTCTTTCCTGCTGAATTCATGAAGCCTCTGCCGCCGGGACAAGGCCGGCATCAGGATGGGATCGCTGGTTACCGACGCTCCTTTAGGTATTTCCTCGATAAGGGACCAGGCTTCATAATCCGAAGGGCTCATGGAGTACCGATACTGAACCCTGATCAGGAAGGGGTCAAAAATGACAAAAGCCAGCAACAGACAGGCAGCGATGGGCATCGCCATTCGGGGAAAGGAAGATCGGCCTTTCAGGGCCTTCCATCTTGTCATTCGAACCAGGCCATAAATCAACGAGATGAACAGAATACCAACCAGGGGAAAATAATAGCGAGGATGGATGAGCACGGCAAATCCCCCGAAAAGGACATAGGGCATTGCCAGAATGAATGCCTCCCACGATAAGAAGAGAAAGAGGACGGCGAGACCCATGAAAGAAAGGACCTCTTTGTAGGAACTCCAGGCCAGGAGGTTGAGGGAGGAGAACAACTGATGGGAGCGGATGTGCTTGTAGCGGGCTCCAGATGCCCAAGGCACGTAAACGTACATGGAAATTAGAAGGACTACCAGTCCTATCAGCAAAGGCAGCAGAACCCAACGCAGATCCCGCTTCCTGACCCAGGAAAGGAGGCCGAACATCATGATCAAAGGTGCAACGTGTTCGGTGGTGGTGGACGTCAGCACCAAAAAGATCAGGAACCCAGGAAGTCGGCGGGCCTGCCAAAAATAGAAAGAGAACAGCAGCAGCGGCAGCGAAAGAACGGAGGGTTTGAGGTCATAAAGGTTGAAGTAATGAAGTCCAGGGTAAATGAGATAGAAGATTCCCATCAGCACGCCCCAATGCCTGGCTCCCAATTGATCCCTGGCCGTGAGATAGACGGCAATGGCACCTGAGGCGAGGATCAGGGAATAGAAAAGAAAGAGGGGAAAGATATGGTCGGTCAGCCGATAGACAGGCGCGAAGAGAAACAGGATTGGATAGAAATGATTCAGCCCTCCCACATAAAGGACGGTCTGCTGAAGGAATCGGCCCTGGGACGTATTCCAGATCGCCTGGTTGTGCGCCGCCATATCCTGGGGAACTCTGCTCTCGAAGCTCCGAAACTGCGAATAGGATATCCAGGAAAATAGGAGGGCATAGGTCAGCATTGAAAGGGCCAGGATGAGGAGCAGGCAGTCGAGTCTCCCGGAGCGAATTCTGCTATTGGACTGGGAATCGACTTTCAGTGGGCGCCTCCTTATCATGGATATGAGGATCAGGGTCTTCGATTGGAGGGGAACTTGCTATCTTCTATCTCGGCAAAGAGATCCTGGTACTGGCGGACCGCCCTTTGGATCGGGAAACGGCTCAGGGCGTACTCTCGGGCCCTTTTCCCCATATCCCCTGCCAACTTGCGATCTTCGAGGATCTGCCCTATCCCCCGGCGCAGGGAGTCTTCGTCCTTGGGTCTCACCAGTATTCCTAAGGTCGAAGAGGGGATGATCTCCCTGATCGCAGGGATATCGCTAACTACGACTGGCCTCTCAGCCGCCATAGCCTCGACGACGGCAGTGCCCATTCCCTCCCATAAAGAGGGGAACACGAAGACCTCCATGATCCGCAGGACGGGATAGACATCCCTCCGGAACCCAACCAGGTGGACATCATTGCCGATGCCTAATTCTTCTGCCCTTTTTTGCAGGAACCCTCGCAACGGACCATCGCCCACGATGAGGAGCTTCAAGTCCCAATTTTTCGGCAGATTTGCGAAGGCCTCCAACAGGGTGGCGTGGTCCTTCTGGGGTGTTATTCTCCCGATCGTCCCTACGATGCGGGAATGGGGTGGAATTCCCAGAGTGGCCTTTACCTCTTCGATCCTGACCTCTCCCTGGAACTGGGCCGGATCGATACCATTGTAGATCACTCGCACCTTTTCATCAGCAATGGCATCATAGCGGATGATGTCCGACTTGACGCACTCCGAGACCGCTACGATCCGATCGGTATATCTCGCAAGGATGTGGTTGATCCTCTCCCGATGCCATTTCCTCCTCCGATAGATATTGTGAAAAGAGGAGACGATGACCGGGGTCCCTGCCAACAGGGCTGCCAGCCTCCCATAAAGGCCCGCCTCATATTGGTGGGTCCGAAGGATACGAACCCCCCGCTGCCGCAGCAAACGGCTGATCTGAAGGACAAGCATGGGATCGAACTGATGGACTTTCCTTCGTCCCAGAGCGATCACCTCAGTCCCAGCCTCTTCGATCTCTCGCCCAGTTTCTCCCTTTCCCCGTATGCTGCACACCATGGGAGATAGGAGACTTCGATCGTAGCGACGAGTGACCTGAAACAACTGGTTTTCCACCCCCCCGACCCCCAGCCGAGAGATGAGGTGAAGGACGAGGCCGGGTGGCTCCTTACCTATTCCCATGCACAGATCCCTCTCTCATCCGGGGCCTTCTAAGGCCTTCTGACTCCCAATGGGCCAGGAGCGCCTCGGCCTGAGCCGTCTTTACGGCAGAGAGGTAAGATCGCAGGAAGTCTCGCCTCTCCTCCGCAGAAAAGAAGTCTTGCAAAGAAGAGAGGAGGCGAGTCATGTCCTTTTCTGCCCCCACTGCCGGGAATCTTGCCCTGGGCCCATTTTCGAAGCGGGAGGCCTTCAAGTCGGTGAACAGGAAACCCCAGTTCTCCCCGTCTTCCCTCACCAGGATGTTGCTTCCCTTCAAATCGAGATGGATCATGCCCCTGTCATGCATCTGCCTCACAGCAAAAGCCAACCCACTGAGAAAGGCTCTAACGGTTTTCGATGCCCACCTCCCCTCCCCCGCCTCTTCTCGGAGATACTGAGTCAGGGTGAGGAAGCCGGATTGATCGGGGGTGATCAAAAGGGACTGAGAGTGCAGCAATCCCCTCCGCTTCTCCAGATAGGCCAGGGGCTCGGGGGTGGGGATTCCCATCCGGTGGGCACGAAGGCTTGCCCGCCATTGCCGCCGCAGCCGGCCGCGATTCAAGAGGCCTTTCAGCAACAGAGGCCAATCCTTCCATCCCTGAGGGAATTCCTCCTTCAGGTGAAGGTCCTCCCGGATCTTGACGGCCCGGTTAGCCCTCATCTTCACCACCACGCCCGAGGCCTGACCGATTTCCGGCAGCAGATCCTTCAGCGGGATGGATGAAGGCCAGGGTTCTTTGATCCACCCTCGAAAGCCCAAAAGCGTTACCTCTCGGTAATCTCTTGCCAATCCTCTTTTCCCCTTCATCTCACAGATGATGAGCCATCCTGCTTCAGGCAGAGGACCATCCACTTCTCGGAAAAAAGCCAGGAAGGACGGAAGATGCGGTGAACCCGGAGCCCGGCGGAATCCAGGATCCCCATCAGCTCCGCTTTCTCCATGCGCTTCTTGGACTTCCCCCTCTTCTTCCCTTGGCGGAAGGCCCTCCGGAGCCATCCCTTGGGGCCGCCCACCATCAGGCAATCGAAGAAGACCCACCTCTTGCTCACCCTTGCCAGCTCGCACAAGGCGGTTTGGCGAAGGGCCGGAGGCAAATGAAGCAGGAAGCGGGCGGTGAAGGTTAAATCGAAGCAGGAATCCTTGAAGGGCAACTCCTCGACGGAGCACTGAATGAAGCTCATCCCCTGCCCAGGGAACCGATGGGAGGCCACCCTCATCATCTCCAGGGAGATATCGGCACTGACCAATTCCCGCGCATGCTCGGCCAGGGTCGGCATGAACCGGCCCGTGCCACAGGGCAGATCCAACAGGAAGTCCGCTGGGCCGACCTCCCTCAGCGCCCTCAGGACTAAGGCCCGATCTCTTCCCAACTTCATCCTTCCCAGGAGGCCCGAGAATCGATCACGGTCGTAGCCCTCAGCAATTCGGCTATCCCGGTATTTCCCCCTCGCCTTGTATTCGTATTTTTGGGAATCCAATCTCATTCCTTTCCCTCCAGTGACATCACCATTCCGGCCAGGAGCCAGAACATAGCAAAGGACCGGAAGTCATAAAAGGAGGTCCCCACGGCCCCGCATACCAGAAAGGAGAGAAGAGAGGCCGAAGTCGCCAGGAGGGGGAGGGGAGGGCCCCTCCTTCTCTTCCACAGGGAGAGGAGGAGGATAGCCAGGATAAAGACAAAGGTCGCCATTCCCACCAGTCCTTGACCGGCCAATAGCTCGAGATAGATGCTATGGGGGTGATAGATGGGAAAGACAATGCCCTTCCCACCCCTTGCGATCTTCTCCGACAGGGAGGGAGAAAGATAGGATCTTTGCCGGTCCGCATTTCTCTTGTAATTGTCGAAGAAATCGACGCCTTTGCCCAGGATTGGCCGGGAAAGGAACATGCGATAGCTGATCTGCCAGGCCAGTAACCTCTGATGCTTCTGTTCGGATATCAAATCCCTCACGGAGAAGAGGCTCGCCCTGCCCCTGGCCATGGGCAGCATCCCTAATGCCAGGATCATGAATGCAATCGAGATCAGCAAGGGGATTCTATGGCGAGAAAAGGCAGCCAGGAAAAGGATCACCAAAGACAAGGCAATCCATACGCTCCGCGTCTGCGAAAGCAGTGCGCTGGCGACAAAGGCCACCGCAGCCACGCCAAGAAAGGCCCTTTTCCACCCATTCCCTCCTTCTCCCCATAGACAGAGGGAAAAGGGCAGAAAAGGCAGTACGTATTCGAAGAAGGCGGGGGATCCCAGGTGAGCCCTCACCCTGCCTTTCCAGAGACCGGCCTCACGGATCAAGTCGTAACCTCGAAGGTACTGCACCAACCCATCAGCCCCGATCAGAAGGATCACCCAGGTGCTGACCCAGAATAGCTTGCGATATCGATCTCGATCCCTCAAATATTCCAGGGAACCGAAGAAGATCACCAGGATCTTGGGCGCCTTCGAGAAGAAGTCCCGAAAGCTATGAGAAAGATCTTCGGCAAAGAAGCTGGAGAGAAGCAGCGAGATCAGAAAGAGGAGCAGGGGAAGTCGAAGCGGTACCTGGGGCAAAAAGGGAGAGCAGGCCAACCGGCGGATGATCCAGGAGAGCGCAACCAGGATCAGGGCTACATTTCCTGCCCGGTGGGAGAAGAAGATCAGAAAGACAAAGGCCAAGAAGGAAGTCTCCAGGACCAGATCGGCTATGTCCTGGACGCGCTCTGACCGCAGGAGGTTCAAGACAGCTCTTAACCCTTTCATGGATGACCGTCAGGGGCCTTTCGGGAGAGAATCTCCTGGTAAAGATCCTGATAAGTGCTTACCACTCGGGCCAGGGAGAAATCCTGGATGGCCCGATCCTTCGCTGCAATTACCCTGGTTTCCCAAGGCTTCCCATTCCTCCAGATCCCCAGGATGGCTTGGGCCAAGGCCTCTGGATCCCCGGGAGGGACCAGGGAGCCGTATCTTTCATCCGGAATGATCTCCCGCACACAGGGAAGATCGGAGGCGACGATGGGGACCTGTGCGGCCATAGCCTCCAGCAAGGCGGTTCCGAAGCCCTCCCAGAGGGATGGAAAAACGAAAACGTCCATGGCTCGGAGAAGCTGGGGGACATCTCGCCGAACCCCCAAGAATTTCACCTTCTCTGCACATCCGGACTGGAGGGCCTGCCTTTCCAGGCCAACCCGGAGTTCCCCATCCCCCACCATCATCACCCAGTAGTCTCTGAGGCCTCTCTCTTCCAGGAGGGGAAGGGCGCTCAAGAGATTGCCAAATCCCTTCTGAGCCTTCATTCTCCCTATCCCTCCAATCACCCAGGCGTCGGGAGGGGTTTCTACTCGCTTCTGGGCCTGTTCTTTGGAAGGCAGATTCTCAAATTCCCGTAAATCGACCCCATTGTGGATCACTCGAATCTTCGATCTGGGAACGCCTATTCCCTCCGTCAGATTCTCCGCAACCGCCTGGGAAACGGCCACCACCTCATCGCTCATTCGGGAGAGGAAGCGTATCATCGATCTTCTCTTTGCCTTGCGGATGGCCTGGGGGAGATGAAAGGAGGGGATGATCACTGGCACCTTGGCCATTCTTCCCGCCAGAACCCCATAGAGGGCAGAACGGTACTTGTGCGGCCTCAGAACCGCTATTCTCTCCGCCCGCAGAAGGTGAAAAAGGCGCCAGAGCAGCTTGGGACTGAAACCAGCGGCCTTTGACCCCAGGGCCTTCACCTCTACCCCCATCCTTTCCAACTCGTCCCCGATCTCTCCTTTGTGGCTGAGACAGCATACGGAGGGCGAGAATGCGGGCCGATCGTAGGAGGAAACCACCTTTGCCAATTGATTCTGAACCCCTCCCACGCTCAATGCGGTGATGAGATGGAGGATTCGATAGGGTCGTTCCATGTCTCCTCAGCCCTCGATGAGCTGAACTCCCAGTTCCTGGCCCAGGAGGGAAAACATCTCCCGGAAGCGATCGCGATAGGTGTATTGGGCCAACACCCTCCCTCTCCCCCGCTCGGCGATCTTCCTCCTGGCCTCCTCTCGGGAGATATAGAAGCGGATCTTGTCCATCATCTCCTCCTCTCCGGAAAAGGTCTCGATCTCCTTCCCCGGCTCGAGCACTTCCTCGATCCCTTCCACCTCTTGGCAGAGGTAGAAAGCGCCGCAGCCCACAGCCATGTAGAGCCGCTGGCTCATGGACTTCCGCAGATGCGGGGCCCGGTCGAAGGCGAGGAAGATGCGGGAGAGGAGGGCCACCTTCGCATACTCAGGTCCATAGACGAATCGACCTCCATAGGCACGGCCCAGGGGTGAAAGGAGGAGGGCGAGGTTCCCAAGTTTTAGGCCAGGACGCGGCCCCCACCACTTCAGATCGAAACCTTCCCCCAATGCCCGGGCCAGACTCCTTCTTCTCCCCACATACTCCGGCAGTTCGCTGAGATTTCCCACAAAGGCCAAGGCCGAGCCATACAAGGCCCGGTCTTGCGCCGAGATCCCCCCCGGTTCAAAGAAAGAAGGGGCAAAGCCCTGGGACAGCCAGGCGACCCTGGAAATACCTGCCCGGCGGAAATCCTCTACCAGGCCTTGGGCCATGGTGAAGAAGAAATCCACCTTTCTTGCCAGCCTGAGGACCGTCTCGTCCAAGAGGGGGTCGGGGTGCCATTGCACGATGGGGATGGACCGGGATCTGGCACAATCCAACCATTCCTCCGCCACGCCCGTCCCCTTGGTCAGCAGCAGAAGATCGGGGACAGATCCTTCCAGGAACGAGGGGAAATCCTGACGGTCGCGGTTCCCCGCCTCCGGATCAAAGCCCTCCACCGTGACCCCTAATTCACGGAGCCCCTGGGCATAATAGTGTCCATTATTCCAGGGATGGCGGAAACGGGTCAGGAGGAGGACTTTCTTCATGATTCAGGAGGATTTCCGATGACGTTTGCGGGGACGAATGGACCGCTCCCAGATCTGTTTCGTCATATCCTTGGGATCCCTTGCCCCCAGGTGCCTGCGGTAGAGGGAGAAGAACCGCAGGCGATCCCGGTTCGATATGGAGGGGAGTCGGGGGTTATTCAACCCTGCCAGGTCCCTGAGACGAAGCCTATAGGGCACTCTGCGCATCAGCCGGCAGCGAACATTATCTATGAAGCAGAAAGTGGAAAGGCTGAGATCGTCTTCCGGCGAGACCAGGATATTGGTAGGATTCAAGTCCCCGTGATAGACTCCGCGGCGATGAAGCTCCGCGATGGTCACCGCCAGCATCTTCAGGAACTGGCCCTTCCGCCAACCCCTCTTCGTCAATTCATCTTCAAAGCCGTCCTTCAGGAGTTGCTTCAATCGAGGTCCTTGAGCCGCCTCGGTCAGTAGAAAATCGACGGGGGGCGCAAGGAAGGATGAGCTCTCCCCCACAGCAATGGGCGCGGGTGTACTGAATCCTAAGTTCCGCAGGAGATTGCCTCCTCTCCAGGATCTCTGCGCTCTGGTTCCTCGCAGCAGGGCCTTAGCGCGATCCTTCCAGGCAAAATCTCGAAAGTGCTTCAGATAGAGCTCGCCCTTGAATCCCTTGATCCTGAAGACCCGACTTCCCCTGCAGGTGGGAACCCTCTCGATACCAGGATTCTTGTCCAGCCCCTCGGCCTCCGCGAAGAGGACCCTCAACAGATCCTCCCTTGCCCAATCCTTGCGAATGAGGATCCTGATCCTGTTCTCCCTCCGCAAAGAGTACGAGTGAGGATCATCCTTGGGATGGGCAAGGGGATCCCCCATATCTCAGGAGGCCTCCTTCAACTCTGCAAAAAGGGAAAGGATCTCCTCGGTATTCCGGCCCAAAGAAAAGCCTCGGGCCACTTTCCAGGAGTCCTCATTGATCTTTCCCCACCTTCCGCTTTGGCTGCAGACCGCTTTGATCGCCTCGGCCAAGAGAGGAGGCTCCGGGGAGGAAACCACCGTCCCGTTCTTCCCCTCCTCAATAACCTCCGAGGCCCCCGCGTAAGCGGTGGTAATGACCGGCAGCCCGCAGGCGAGCGCCTCCAGACAGGAGAACCCAAAAGGATCATATAGGCTGGGCAAAACGAACAGGTCGGCGCCGGCATAAGCTTCCTCCACCCGCTCCGTGGGACCCAGGAATTTGACCTTCTCCTCAATCCCCAGCCTTTGGCACATCGCCGCGAAGGGGCCAAAGGAGCCCCTGCCCACAATCAAAAGTTTGATGGGAATGGTCGTTTCACGCAAAAGCCCCATGGCCCGGATGAGGGGCAACAGGCCCTTACGACGGAAGTCGTTGCCAATGAAAAGAACGGCCCATTCCCCCTCTCCTACTCCCCATCGATTCCGTATTTGTCTTCGAAATCCCTCCCTCACCCAGGGATTGAAGCGCTCTAAATCCACCCCGTTATAGATAGTGACGACCTGGTCTTTTGGAATCGGATAGTAGCTCAACAATTGCCGGCGCGAGGCCTCGGAGATGGCGATCACCTTTCGAAGATGACCGGAGGAGAACATCCGATTCTCCATCCAGAGGAGATATTGGCTCTTGATTCCGAAGCGCTTCCACAGCCTGCCCAACTGGGTTCGATATCGGCGCTGGAGTACCTCGCGATGGATCCCTTCTCCCAGACGATATACATCGGAGTCGAAAAGGGGGGTCAGGGCAAAAACGATGTCGAAGGGACCCAGGTCTTTAAGCAGGCGATGTGCATTCAAGGGGAAGCTGATCAGCTTTGCCAATGAGGGCCATCTCAGGGCAGGAACCCTGTGCCGGAAGAAACCCCCATTCCCCTCCCGGTCCCATCGATTGGCGAAGACGTGCAATTCGTGTCCTTTAGCTCTCGATTGGCTAACGAACTGGTGGGCAAATCGCTCCACCCCACCCCTCTCGGGTTGGAAATCCTTGATCACCACTGCAATCCTCACGACCGGCCGATCTCCATTTCCATCCCACCCTTAAGGAGGGCCATCCGATGACACCGTAGGGGAGGTTTGACCTTCAGGACCCGCTCCCCGGAGACGGAGGAGTTGGACTCATTGGGGGACGGCCTCTGAGTTCCCGGAGGTATCCAGGCGGATGGAAAGCCGGGAAAAGGGGCCAATTCCTTTCAGGGGCGCAATCATAGCAAGCAATAAGGAGCGAAAGAGATCTTGGACGAAGGGGTTCAGGGGAATCCGGTGGTCATCGATCAGGAGTCGGACCGATCCTGCCCGCCTTTTCCTCAGGAACTTCTCCTCCAGGAAATCCGCCAGGGGTTTCGGGTCATCCAGGGGGAAAAGGGGCACCTTTACGGAAAGAGGGACGTCGCTCACCACCGCCTGGAGCCCCTCTGGGTCCGGGCTCAGCAGCCCTTCCTTAAGCTGGCCCCGGTGCACTTCGATCTTGGGCCCCCTCTCGCTCTTGTATCCCTCAGCCAGAATGAGGTCCACATCAAATGGATAGGAATCCACCAGTTCCTCCAGGGTCGCTTCTCGCTCCAGCCTCCGGAAGATCCCCACCCCCTGGGGAGATGAGACCAGGGCCACTTCCGCCCCGGCCTGCGAGTGGCGCCAGCTGTCCTTCCCCACCGGAGGCGGATCGAAAGCATCCTTCGCGTGCTTGATGGTAGCAATCCGATAGCCCTTAGCCCTTAGGATGGGGATCAAAGCCTCTAAGAGAGTGGTCTTTCCGCTGCCTGACCTGCCGATGATGGATACGATGGGAATCATAAACAGCTCCTTTTGAGTAGTGGGGTGGATAGCGGGCGAGAGGGGAAAGCGCCCCTGTCCTCCCCATCCAGTTCTGCGCGACTTTCTTTTGGGCCTCAATGGGAGACGGGTCATCTGCAGGAGGTTTTGCGTTGCCAAAAAAGCAAACTCCGCTATAATAGATAGGCCGCGATTCAGGAAGGACGAGTCCTGCAGCCATCCCCGAGGCCACATATCCCTGCGAGCCCTTGTTTCCGTCGGCGGCGCCAAGACGATCTTGGTGCGCGGAGGATTCGACCACAAGACTCCGCCACCCTTTGTACCCTTTTCGCCCATACTTTAGCATTACTTCGCCCTTCATTGCAAGGCGATTTGGGCAAGTCTCAATGGGACCGAGGATTGGGTATCATGATGGATTGCCCCCCGATTTCTGAGGAGGATAGAGTTGATTGAAGGGCTTCACAGACTGCTAAAGCCGCCGGTTGCCCAAGCTGATCCCATTTCTTGTCCCGGGAATCGCTTGGCCTCAGGCATGTTTTGGTGGCTTTGTGCAAGCCTTATCTTCGCGGCCATATGCGGGATCCTGGGTCTGCAGCAGGCGTTTCGATTTGAATATGTGGTTCAGGACGACGCCCGGCAACATGTTTTCTGGATGCAGCGATTCACGGATCCGGAGTTGTTTCCTCGTGATCTGATCGCCGATTATTTTCAGTCCGTGGCACCCTATGGATATGCGGCCTTTTACCGGGTAATGGCTAAAGTTGGCATCCACCCTCTCCTCTTTCACAAGATCCTACCCATGGTGCTGGGGCTGATTGCCACAGGCTACTGCTTTGGCCTCTGCCTGGAGATATTGCCAGTCCCCCCTGCCGCTTTTGTTGCCACAGTGCTGCTCAATCAAAGTCTCTGGATCAAGTTTGACCTGGTATCTGCCACGCCCAGGGCTTTTTTGTATCCCCTGCTCCTGGCTTTCTTCTACTACCTGTTGCGCCGATCCTTGCTTCCGTGCCTGGTGACGATCGCCCTGCAGGGACTATTCTACCCGCACACGGTCCTCATCTCCGCAGGGGTACTGGTGCTTCGTCTGCTCCGGTGGGAGAGGGGCCGGCCTCGTTTCTCCCCGGAGCGGAGCGATTACCTATTCTGCCTGATGGGACTGGGAGTCGCCTTGGTGGCGATGCTGCCCTTCATCCTGAAATCCTCCGAATTCGGGCCGACTATCACCGTCGCTGAAGCAAGGCGGCTGCCAGAGTTTCGGCCTGGAGGCAGGTCTCCCTTTTTCTACCGGCACTTCGGCAGGTATTGGCTCACAGGACGGCTCAGTGGGATGTTTCCTCCTGCCATATTTACCCACAAGCTGCTCTTCCTTGCCGGAGCCCTGCCGATCCTCCTGGCATTTCCCTCCCGATTTCCCCTGTTGAAGCAGACGACCCCTGGCATCAAGCTGCTTCCTCAAATCATACTGTCCTCCCTGGCAGCCTTTTTCGCCGCCCATGCCCTGCTGTTCAGACTTCATCTTCCCAGCCGCTATACCCAACACACCCTGCGCATCGTCATGGCCTTGGCCGCCGGGATCACTCTGATCGCCATAGGGGACGCCCTTTTCCGCTGGGCCGCACGCAGATCCAGGTTCCCCCAGCGATTCCTGGCATTGGGATTTAGCGTCCTGTTGGGGGTGGTACTCATCGCCTACCCCGCCTCCCTGAAGAGGTTCCCTCGCACCAATTATGTGGTTGGCAAACATCCTTCCCTCTACCACTTCATCTCCCGGCAGCCCAAGGACATCCTCATCGCCTCCTTGGCGGAAGAGGTCAATAACTTGCCCGCCTTTTCCCAGCGGTCCGTCCTGGTAGGCAGGGAATTCGCGATTCCCTACCATAGCGGGTATTATCTCCAATTTCGAGAACGGGTGATCGATTTGATTCGCGCCCAATACACTCCGGACCTGAAGGAATTACAATATTTTATCCGCAAGTATGGAGTGGATCTTTGGCTGTTGGAACGGGATGCATTCCATCCGAGGCATTTCGCTCTGAACAAATGGATGAAGCAGTTCCAGCCCGAAGCGGATGAGGCCGAAAAGAGGCTAAAGCGAGGAGTAACCCCAGCCTTGGCGGACTTTACCAAGCGCTGCTCGGTCATGGCGGACAAGAGATTTGTGGTTCTCGATGCGGGCTGTATTGAGAGATCAACGGGCCAATGAGCGTGGGTGGGCTTCTCCTGGGGACCCCATAGAATCCACAAATAGCCCCGCCTTATCTCTCAACTAACCTTTTCCGAGGACGACAGGAGGCCAATCTTGCGGTGAAGAAACTCATCATCCAGATCCCATGTTACAATGAAGAGGCAACCCTGGGAGTCTCTCTCTCTGCCCTTCCTCGCCAGCTTCCCGGTGTGGATTGTATCGAGTGGCTCATCGTGAACGACGGAAGCGCCGATGGAACGGTCGAGGTGGCCCGAGCCCATGGCGTCGATCATATCGTCAACTTCGTCCAACATCAGGGATTGGCGAAGGCCTTTACGGCTGGGCTCGATGCATCCCTGAGGGCGGGTGCCGATATCATCGTCAACACCGACGCAGACAATCAGTATCGCGCCGATGATATCCCCAAGCTGATCGCTCCCATATTGTCGGGGAAGGCGGAAATCGTGATCGGTGAACGTCCCATCCAACAAATTCAGCATTTCTCTGCCAGCAAGAAGGTATTGCAGAGACTGGGCAGCTGGATCATACGCATCATCAGTGGAACGGATATACCCGATGCGCCGAGCGGGTTTCGGGCCATCAGCCGTGAAGCCGCTATGCGGCTCAACGTATTCAATGACTATACTTACACATTGGAAATGATCATTCAGGCGGGCCAGAAGGGCATGGCGATGACTTCCGTGCCGGTTGGGATCAACAGCCTTCTGCGGCCTTCCCGTCTGGTCAAGAGCATCCGTTCCTATGTCCGGCGCTCCCTTTTCACAATACTGCGCATCTTTGTGGTATACCAACCTCTGCGCTTTTTCGTGATCCTTGGGACCATCCCCTTTGCCTTTGGGTTTGTGCTGGGCCTCCGCTGGCTGGTGCTTTTTCTCAGCGGCACCCCGAGAACCCATTTGCCGAGCCTGATCCTGGCATCCATTCTGATTCTGATCGGCTTTCAGCTCTGGATCTTCGGCTTGGTGGCTGATCTTTTGGCTGTGAATCGCAAATTGCTCGAGGAGATCCAGCTTAGAGTGCGTCGCACCGAGCTTGACGCCCTCAAAAGCCGTGAGCCCTGATGAGCAAAGACCTCCTTGCCCGCGAAGCCATCGCCCTGATCCCCAAGATCCTGACGCTCCTGGATCGCAACCCCCATAGCCCCACCTACGGTTGCTTCGATCGAAACTTCTGGCACTACAAGATCATCGATTTCCCGAGCGGCATGGCCCAGGAGTTCGTCTGGCCTCTCGCCCTCGCCCACAGCCTCAATATTCCCAATAATCCCTTCTACCAAAGGCCGGCCCTCAAAAAGTGGGCGGAGGCGGGTATCCACTACACGGCAAGGAGCTCCCATGCCGATGGGTCCTGCGATGATTACTTTCCCCATGAGCGGGCCGGCGGCGCAGCCGCATTCTCCTTGCTCGCCTGCATGGAAACCTATACCCTCTTGGGCCTCAAGGATGAGTCGCTGCTTTGCTTCTTCCAAAGAAGAGGGGATTGGTTGGCTCATCATACCGAGAGTGGACAGCTCAGCAACCACCACGCCCTGATCGTGCTTTGCCTCGAGCTCCTTTCTCAGCTCACCTTTGCCTCAAAGTGGGAACAGGCAGGCCAGAAACGACTGCGGCAGGTCCTGTCCTGGCAGAGCCGCGAGGGCTGGTTCCCGGAATACGAGGGCTTCGACCCCGGCTACCACACTCTCACCATCTCCTGCCTCGCCCGCATCCAGCAGTTGAGACCGGATCCCACGCTGAGGGAGGCGATCGGTAAAGCCGTGACCCTGGCCGCCCACTTCGTCCATCCCGACGGCTCCTGTGGGGGCGAATACGGGAGTCGCAACACCTACAACTTCTTCCCCCATGGTTTCGAGCTGGTGGGGAGCTGGATGCCCGTTGCCCTGAGCATCAATGATCACTTCCTCCTCGGCCTTGGCAATGGCCTTGGGCCCTGCTACGCCGATGACCACATCATTGGACATCATGCCTGGAACTACCTCTTGGCTTGGCGCGACTTCGTGGCCGATCGTCCCCCGCCCCTTCCGCGAGTGCTGGGTCGCGTGTGGCTGCCCGAGGCCAGGATCCTGATCGATCGCCGTCCGGGGGCCGAGCTCTATCTGGGATTGAATAAGGGTGGGGTGTTCAAGCTCTTCCGTAACTCCCAACTGGTCGCCTCCGATACCCAATTTTCGCTCCGGGTTCAGAGAGGCAAGGTGATCGAGAATGCAGTCGGCCATCTGGTGGGGCATTATCGGACTCAGATCGGCAAAGATGAGATTCTGGTCGAGGGCACTCTCGGCTGGGCAAAACAGATGCAGATGACCCCTTTACGGCTACTCCTGCTGCGACTGGTCATGCTGAGCCTGGGCCGTCTCTTTCCCAACCGGATTCGTAAGCTCCTGCAATGGATTCTCATCACGGGCAAGAGAGATGCGCCCTTTGCCTTTGTGCGAGAGTTGAAATGGGAAGGGGAAACATGGAGGGTCAGGGACGAGCTATCTGCGAGATCCTGGGAAAATGTCCTGGCCGCTGGAGTGGGCTGCGATCAGACCTCGATCTATGTGGCCATGAGCCGCACCTTCCAGATGGGACAGCTGCAGCCCTGGCTGGATCTGACCGATGAGGTAAAGAAGCTCGCCCCGGGCCAATCCCTGAGGTCGGAGCGAGACTTCTAAGATGAAGCGGCTGCTCTCCATCCTGGTCAGCTTGATCCTCTTGGGCCTTATCTATTGGAAGGTCGATTTTCGAGGACTCGTGCAGGTATTTCGAGATTCCCACCGGTGGTGGCTGATGGTCAGTCTGGGAATGGTAGTCCCCTTGACCCTGCTTACAGCCTGGCGGCTGAAGCGATTGATGCCCCATGGCGCAGAGCTGGGCTTTGGCGAGGCGAACCGCCTCATCCTGGTAGCCAGCGTGCTGAACATGGTGCTGCCCTCGAAGATGGGCGACATCGCAAAGGCTTACTTCATGAAGGACCGAGGACACCTGGGCGGCTCCATCGCCCTCTCTCTGGTCCTATTCGAGAAGACCTGCGACATGCTCTCTCTCTTGCTTTGGTGCGTCTTCGGCCTGCTCCTCTATCCCAGCAAGGGTCCCCTCTTTTGGACGATGGCAGGAGTGGTAGCCCTGGGACTGGTCTTCGGCCTGCTCCTACTCGGCTCCCGAAGTTTCGCGCAGCTATTCTTCGGCCTGGGCCGGAGGTTCGCCCCTCGTCGTCTCAGCCCTGCCCTGCAAAAACTCCACACCTCCTGGGATGAGATGCTCAGCTATTTCTGGCAAGAAAAGGCCGAACTCTATAAGGTGGGCCTCATTTCAGTCTTCATATGGTCTCTCCACCTCTTGCAGATCTGGTTCTTCATCCTGGCCCTGAAATCGTGGGCCCCCTTCGTGGCCAACTTGGCACTTTCCCCGCTGGCGATTCTGGCAGGGTTGTTGCCATTCACTTTTGCCGGGGTGGGCACCCGGGACGCCGCGCTCATCGCCTTTTATCAACCATTCTTCAATGCACCTACTGCCGCCGCCCTGGGAGTGCTCTGCACCTCACGTTATCTGCTCCCCGCAATTGGCGGTTTGCCCTTCCTGGGGCAATACCTGGCAACCGCGCGCGGCCTGCGAAGCTTTCGGTAAACCAACATCGAGGCCAGGCTCCCTTCGATAGACTCATTGGCCAAGGCTTACATGTCGATCACCAAACTGCGCCGATTCTTAATCACGCCGATGGCAAAGGCTGACCTTGCCTGTCCCAACTTCAGCCTGTTGAGGTCAGCCGCATTTGGCTGGCTATGTGCCAGCCTCCTTTTTGCCGCAATTTGTGGGGCCTTGGGGCTGAAGAAGGCCTTCCAGGGTGAATACGTGGTGCAGGAAGATGCGAGGCAGCATGTCTTTTGGATGCAGCGGTTCCTGGAACCGGAGTTATTCCCCCATGACCTGATCGCCGATTATTTTCAGTCCGTGGCCCCAACGGGATACACGGCGCTCTACCGGCTGATGGCCAGGATTGGCCTTCATCCCCTCCTCTTCAACAATCTCCTCCCGACAGTTCTCGGGCTGGTTACTACAGCTTACTGCTTCAGCCTCTGCGTGCAGATATTTCCAATACCTGCAACGGGATACATCGCCGCCTCACTGCTGAATCAAAACCTCCGGATGACGTTTGATCTGGTATCTGCCACACCCAGGGCCTTTGCTTATCCCCTCTTCCTCGCTTTTCTGTACTATCTTTCCCGGCGTTCTTTGCTGCCGTGCCTGGCGGCCATTGCCCTTCAGGGGCTGTTCTATCCCCAGACAGTCTTCATCTCGGCGGGGGTCCTCTTTTTACAGCCGTGGAAATGGGAGGGCAGGAGGCCCCGCCTCTCTGGGAATCGGAGGGACTACCTGTTCTGCCCCACCCCAATGGGGCGAGGGGGATCCCACCAACGGATCAGGGCAAACTCCTCCTGGGGATGTGGATAGCCTGCCCTGACACATCGTGGGCCGCCTCCATCAACACCTCGGAGAGGGTGGGATGGGCATGGATCATCCCAGCCAACTCGTCCACCGTGGCCTCCAGGGAAAGGGCCAACGCCGCCTCGTGAATGATTTCGGTGGCACAAGGTCCGACGATATGCACCCCCAACAATTCCCCAGTATCCGCTGCGGCAATAACCTTGACCTCTCCCACGATCTCACCTAAAGCGTGTGATTTCCCCAATGCCCGGTAAGGCACCCGGCCTATCTTCACCTCGTAGCCTTGCTCCTTTGCCTCCTTTTCTTTCAAACCTACGGAGGCGATCTCGGGATGGGTGAAGATGGCATTGGGAACGACCCGGGTATCCATCTTTTGATTGACCCCGAGGGCGTTGCTCACTGCCACAATTCCTTCCCGAGAGGCCACGTGCGCCAGGAGCATACCGCCCACCACATCTCCGATCGCGTAGATCCCCTCTCCCTGGGTCTCCATCTTCTCGTTCACCGGGATCTCGCCCCGAGGGCCCAGGGGGATGCCCAGCGCATCGAGGCCAATCCCCTCGGCGTTGAATCTGCGGCCCACCGAGACCAAGATCTTCTCTGCCCCGATCTTTTGCCCGCCGGCCAGGCGAGCCAGCCATCCACCCTGGCCATCCTCCTCCAGCCCCTCGACCCGATTCTGGGTGAAGAGGGCAATCTTCCGCTTCTTCAGCTCCCTCTCTATCAGGCGAGAGATGTCCTCATCTTCCAGCGGTAAGGCGTGGCCCAACATCTCCACCATCGTCACCTCACTGCCCAGGCTGGAAAACAGAAAGGCGAACTCGCAGCCGATCACCCCTGCGCCTACGATGAGAATGGAACGGGGGATCTGGGTCAGGGCCAAGGCCTCGGTGCTCGATATGATCGATCGGCCATTCAGAGGCAGACCCGGTAGATCTGCGGGCCGGGAACCGGTGGCGATGATGATCTTCTGGGCCGTGATCTCTTCCTGCCCCCCATCCCTTTTGCTCACCAGAAGCCTTCCCGGACCGAGGATGGATCCTTCTCCTGAGATCAACGTCACCCCCGAGTTCTGCAAGAGCCCCGTGATCCCCTTGACTTGTAGCTGTACGACCTTATCCTTCCGGGCCACCATGGCGGAGAGATCCGGCTTCACCTCTCCGGAAACCATGATCCCGAATTCAGCGGCCCTCTGCATGACCTGATAGGCCTCTGCCGAGGCGATCAGAGACTTGGTAGGGATGCAGCCCCAATTGAGGCAGGTCCCCCCCACCTGATCTTTTTCCACCACCACGATCTTTCCCCCCATCTGGGCCCCCCGGACTGCTGCCACATAACCTCCGGGCCCTGCTCCCAGGATAGCCACATCATAGGTATTCAACCCTTCTCCCCTCCTTCTCCAAGCAGAGGCTCCTCCGATTCGCGATCAGCTGAGCAGCCGATCCGCCGCCAGGGAGTCCTCCTCAAAAAAAATGACTGGTGTAAGCTTCACACCAGTCATTCATTCTGGATCATTGAAACGCAGGCTTCTATCAGCTGCCCCTGTTCTTCTGCCGGGTCCTATTGGGTGAAGTGCTCGTGGATTCCCACATTCTTGTCGAACTTGAAGCCCTTGAAGGTGGGACTCTTCTTATTGTGGCAGGTCTGGCAGACCGCCTCGTTTTGTTCCCAGAGGCCGCCTGCCACTCGTTTCTCCTTGTCCTTCATCACCCGAAAATAGACGCTTCCCGGGCCATGACAGCCCTCGCACTGCACCCCCACCATGGTCGGGGTCTCCTCCAGGCTCTTGAATCCCCCTTCTTTTCCATAGCCAGTGGTGTGGCAGATCAAACATTCGGCCTTTCCCTGCTCCTCTGGCTTCAATAGGTCGAAGGCCTTGGCCATCTTCGTCTCCTGCCACGACTTGGTTTGCTTTCCGTGGCAAGGCTTACATTTCTTGTTAGTCACATAGGTGGGCTCATCCGCCCAGGCCAAAGACGAAGCTGACCAGAGGACAAAGCCCGCGATCGCCAAAATTGCCCATCCCCTTCGGCTTCTCATGATGCGATTGCCTCCTTTCATCTCTCCCCGATGAAAACGTTCAACCATAGGATGGGGTTGCCGGATCACCTCCTTCCCGCCAACCTCCTCGCTTTTCACTCTTCTTTCAACGGTCGAATTGGTGTTCCTTAAACCACTTGGTCATCGGAAAATGATCGTGTACTCCCTTGTTCTTATCGAACTTGAAAGGCCCAGGGGAGGTCGGACTATTCTCGTTGTGGCAGGTGACACATAGCTTTTCGTTCTGCTCCAGCAATCCCAATCCCATCGAGACGTACCGGTTGCGCATGATCTCATCCGTATAGTATAGAGAGCCCGCACCATGGCACGCCTCACACTGAACCCCGGCCATCTTGGGGGTAGTCTTGAAACTGTCAAATCCCCCTGGTCCCTTGTATCCGGTGACATGACAGGAGATACAGGCAGGATCCTCCCTCTGCTCGCCGCTCAGGCTATCCGTAAAGGTCTTCGCCATCTTGGTCTGGGCCCATGATCGATATTGCTTCCAATGGCACATCTTACACGTATCGGTACCCACATACTTGCCCATCTCCCCTGGGAAGGAGTTGACCGACATCCCTATCAGGGCAATGAGGGAGATCCACAGAACCAACCCCAATTTTCGCTTCATCGATCCCTGACTCCTTTCATCTCCTCGCGCATTCAAGTCCTCGAACTCTGATTACTGAAGGGTAGGGGACGCGAACCTATTCGATATCCCGTTTTAGGTTCCCGGTGCAAACTTCATCTTTCGCTTGGGCTTGGCCGCCGCCTCACCACCCAGCTTCTTGCCCACTTCCTGGACCTGCGCAACGATGGCCCCGGGATCGGCTCCGAGTTGGCCCGCGATCTCCTCCCATTTCTTTCCCGACTTGAGCAACCCTAAAACATCCTGCTTTGGCTTGCTTGACGCGCTGGAGGTGGCCAACAAGGCCGCGATACTACCATAGCTGATCTTGTCGTTCAGGTAAGACTGGATCTCTTCCTTCTGCACTCCAAATTGCCCCATCAATGCCTCTTCCACCTTGCCTGCGTCCTTGCTCGCCTCACTGTCGATCCTGCCAATCTCCTCGTTGAGGACATCCTCGACCGAGCCCTGGGCAAGACAGGGCAAAGGAGAAGACAGGATCTGCGATCCGAAGAACACCGCAGCGGTGATGGTTACCCAGAAAAGGATTCCCTTGAATTGTGACATCGCAATTTTCCTCCTCATGTCAATCGATGAAGAATGGTTCACAGGTCTAATCTCTTGGCCGATCGAATGATGTAATCGGCAGTCCGGAAGGCTATGGCCTGGATCGTCAAGGCTGGATTGGCCCCTGCCGAGGTGACAAAGCATGAGGCATCCGGCACAAAGAGGTTGGGGACATCGTGAGCCCGGCACCACTTATCGAGCACGGACTTGCCCGGATCATTGCCCATGCGGCAAGTACCCATGTGATGGGCGCTTTGGCCATGGAGTTCCTCCAATTCACCACCCCAGGTTTTTGTCGCCCCGGCTGCCTCCATGATCTCCCGCGCTCGGGCACCGATGTAGTTGGCAGCCTTGTAGTCATTCTCATGGTATTTGTGAGTGATACGGGCCACGGAAAGCCCATATTTGTCCTTCACCTCGGGATCCAGATCGATGATGCTCGATTCCTGGGGGAGGTCCTCCCCGTGGAGCAATAGGGCCATCCAGTGGGAGAAGTACTCCCGGGAGAAATCCTTGTGGCGCTGTCCCCACATCGGCTCGTCCGGCGGTCGCCTCCACTGGAAGCTGATGGGGCCGCGATAGGTGGAGCCTTCGATAGTCCCTCCCCGGATGAAGCCACGCTTGGTATCCGTTTCGTAGAAGTCGTGTACACAGACGGTGGAGAAGGGCCCCTTGAAGGCATTCACTGGCCAGGGAAAGATCCCTTCCGCTTGGGCCTGGATATGGTACATCATGTTCTTGCCCACCAGGCCGCTGGAGTTGGCCAGTCCCTGCGGGAACTTTCCCGATTTCGATAGCAGCAGGAGTCGAGCCGATTCGACCGCCCCCCCGCAAAGCACGAACAGCTTGGCCTCCTGCTCTTGCACCTTGCCATTCGGATCGATGTAAGTGACGGCCCTGACCTTCCCGGAGGCATCGACCGCGAGGTCCCGAACCATGCAGTTGGCCCGGATCTCACATTTACCAGTCGCCAAAGCCTTGGGAATGACATTATTCAGGGTGCTGCCCCGGGCAGCCCGCATGCAGGCATACCAACCGCAGAACCCGCAATAGGCGCAGGGTGGTCTTCCATCATACCAGATGGTGTTGATCGCCATAGGGGTAGGAAAGGGATGCAGTCCCAGCTTCTTGGCCCCTTTGATGCACATCTGCCCCGTTCCGATGGGTAGCAACGGAGGCATGGGATAGGGCTTCTTGCGGGGAGGATCGAAAGGATTGGCCCCCGCCAGTCCCGATACCCCAATCTCATATTCCGCCTTCTCGTAGAAGGGCTCCAGCTCCTGATAGGTGAACGGCCAGTCCTCGATGGTCGCGCCCGCCATTGTACCATCCACCGATTTCACCTTGAAATCTGACTCATGATAACGCCAAGAGAGGGCGCAATAGGTCAGGGTGCTTCCTCCCACTCCCATATTGCGGGCCACATGAAATCCCGGCTCAGCCTTCTCTTTGGGGTCGGTGCGCAGGGTATTGGGAAAGTACTGCGGATCCGGGAGAAAATAGAAACGGACGGCTTGCCCCAGTTCATCATTTTCAAAATCCGCAGGGGTGCGAAACGGCCCGACTTCCAGCGCCACCACCTCAAAGCCCGCCTCGCTGAGCTCCTTGCACATGACGCCCCCAGCTGCGCCAGTCCCGATGATACAGACATCTACCTTCTTGTTTGGCATATCATCCCTCCAAAAATGATAGATAATATCCTTGACTTACTGCTCCGTCACCCGGGCAAAAGGAGGGAAATAGCCCCGGGGCTGAGAAGGTCCAGGAAACCCTACCAAAGCCCATCCTACATGATCCTTGTTCCCTCCGTATTGGGGATCCGAGTAGAATCCCTCATAGGTATGGGCCAGCAGGCAGTCATAAAAGAAGGCCGAGGCAGGCACTTCCTTCCAAACCTCCGCCGGAACCTCATCTTTCTCCATGGCCTTCATCAATTCGATCTGTTCCTTGGGGGTCAGATCGAGGAATCGATCTTTCTTGAACATGGCCTTGGCGGACTGGTCAGTAGCCTTGATCCCCAGGGTATACATTTCCTGTTGGTCCGAATAGACCGTAGCCAGGGCAATATCGATATAATTCACGACTCCCGCTTCTTTGGCTCCCGGATATTGATCGGTCGGGATGATCTGAGCCGTCAATGCCTCCACGGTCGCCCATTGATGTTCATCCAAGAACTTGTGCTTAGTGGAGGTTCCCTCGGCGGCCATCGCCTGACTCAACATGCCCTCTTTCTCCACTCCCTGCAAGGCTAAGAGGGCAGTTCCGCTTGCCATGGCCTTGAGAAAACCTCTACGAGAGATTTCTTTGGTCATTCGTCTCTCCTTTCCCTCTCGATTGGGAAATTGATAATGGCCTGACGAGGAAGATACACAAACCGTCTTTTCCCTGTCAAGACAATTTTCACTGACAAAAGGGGCTCCGAAGAGGCCTTGCTCCCTGCAATCGTGAAGGCAGCAAGGGAGGGGAAAAGATTTCCACCTCAGCCCAGGAGGTTATGAATCAGGTGACACAGGGGCCATTGGGCCGGGAAGGCTGCAGATCAGTTCCTCAAGGACCTCAATCGCCCTTTTCACCTCAGGGCTCATCGGATCCAGGTACTCGCAGCCCTTGGCTTGCACCGCGAGAATGATGATCTTGCCCTTCAACTGTCTCTTGAGGTAGTCCAGAAAGAGACGAAGGGAGAGATTATGGGTAAAGAAGTTGGCGTTGGCGATCTCATCCTCCCCGATCTGTCGGATCTCTCCCGGCCTGCCCTTCCAATCGGCCGCATCTACCAGTATCAGGGTGTCCGGACCAAATTGGAGGATCTGCTTGGTATAGTTTTCGGGAGCCTCGCCGCAATCGAGGAGGGCCAACTTGCATCTTCGCCTCAAGCGCCGGATCAGCGTGGGCCCCACCCCATCGTCTCCTCGGAGGGGATTGCCAACCCCCAGGATCATGATCCTCCCGGTCCCGGGTGCTCGGCAGGCTTCCGCTATGTTTTCCATGGCAGAGTTGTTGAGCCGTGAGACTGGGGTTGGCGGAGCGGACTCAGGAGGAAACAGGCCCAAGCAACTCCTCGATCTTTCCGGCGAGGGCTTCAGGGGTCACGGGCTTTTCCATGAATTCGTCGACCGGCAAGAAGTAAGGATGTCGAGTAAGGCTGGGGAAGGAGATATCCGCCTGCTGCTTGAGGTCCGATAGCATCAGCAGAGGAATCGAAGAGAATGGCTTATACCCTGAGGACCTTCGGACCTTCCTGGCAAAGAGGATGCCGTCGCCCCGTTGATTCATGACGAGGTCGATGACCACCAGCGCCGGCGCCGTCTCCCGCAGCTTGAAAAGGCCTTCCTCGCAGGTATTGGCCAGAATCACTTCAAATCCCTTGGCCTCGAGCGCTTGAAGGCTCGCCTGGGCGAATTCCTGGTCCTCCTCCACGATCAATATTCGGCTCTTGCTCTGCAACTTTTCTCCTGCCCGCTATTTCTTCTCTGCCGATTCGTCCGGGCCCTCGTAGCACCTGAGCAGCTGATCTTTGTCCAGAGTGGCCAACTCGTAATCGGCTGTCAGGCGGAGGGCCTTCTTGGGGCATGCATCCACACACTGGGCACAATACAGGCACTTTCCCAGGTTGATGACCGCCCGGAATTTCTTCTTGCCGGGCTTGTCGATCTGAACCTGCACTTTCTTCTGCTGCAGCAAGGAGCGATAGGAAAACTGGTACTTCTCCCCTGGCACTTGAAAGATCTCGATCGCTCCTGACGGGCAATCTCTCACGCACACCTTGCAACCGATGCATAGGTCGCCATCAAAAGAGATCCTCCCCCGATACCGGGGGGCGATTTTAGACTTCTCGTAGGGATAGCGACAGGTCACCGGCTCACGACACAGGCTCCCTACCAATTCCTTCAGCATCCGGGCAGGCTTCATCATCTCACATCATGGCCTTTGCTATCAGGTTGATCAAGATCTGGATCAAGGCCGCAGGGGCCAGGATCTTCCAGCAGAAGGCGATCATCTGCTCGATCCGGATCCTGGCCATCAGCGCTCGCATGGTGGCCAGGACGAAAACGATGGCAATCGTCTTGCCCACAAAAAGCGCAAATCCCAGCAACCCGGGAAGGCCCAGTGATCCCCCCAGGAACACTGCGCTGATCAAGGCCGCCCCGACCACCATCTCCATATCGGTGGCCAACAGGAAGAAGGCAAGCAATCTGCCTGAGTATTCAGTAAAGGAACCGCCCACGATCTCGGTCTCCCCGTGGGGTATATCGAAGGGCACACGCTCCAACTTCCCCTGCAGGGCGATCAAGGCTACCGCCAGGCCGATCAGATTAACGAGAATGAGCGCCGGATGAGCGGACAGATAGGAGGAGATCCCCTCTATGCTCCAGGTTCCGGAAAGGATGGCCGGGCCGAGCACAGCCATCATCATCGGCACCTCATAGGCAAATAGTTGGGTGAGAACCCTGATGGAGCCTATGGCAGCATAGGGGCTGGTAGAGCTCCAGCCCCCGAGAAAGAAGGTGACCGTGGGAATGGTAAGCAGATAGATGACGGCGATCAGATCGCCCTGAAAGGAAAAGACCGCCTCGTCACCCCACACCGGGATCATCAAGATGGAGGTACATACCGAGGCCGCCGCAATCCCGGGCAGGACCTGGAAAAGGACCCGGTCTGCCGCCTTAGGGATGATCACCTCCTTGCCCATCAGCTTGGTAAAATCGGCGAAGGGCTGAAACCAGGGGGGACCGATTCGATATTGCATCCTGGCGTAAAACTTCCGGTCCAGCCATTCTGCTACCATCCCGTAAAAGGAAAGGAAGAGGAACCCAGGAAAGACCAATACCGCAAAGGCCGCTTGGATCGTCTCTGTCACCATGCTATTGAGAAACCCTGGAAAAGTCGATGCCCCGTCTCCGGTAGAATTCTATCGCTTTCCTCCTCAAGTCCCCCCAGTCGAGCGACAAATCCCCGCCGGCTGAGCTATGGACCTGGATGGCCCGGTCGGTACAGGAGAAACAGGGGTCGATGGCGGCGATGACGATGGGTGCATCCGCCAGGTAACCGCCTTCGAGCATGTAGGCAACGGAGGAGAAATTGGCCAGGGTGGGTGCCCTCACCTTGACCCGCTCCGGCCTCTCCGTCCCGTTGGATCTGACATAGTGCATATCTTCCCCCCGGGGAGCCTCGAAATGGCCGATGCCCTCTCCCGCCGGGATCCGGCGAGGAGCTTTGACCGTAAGGGGCCCCTCGGGAAGATACTTCAGCACCTGCCGGACCATCTTGTAGGACTCGAGGAGCTCGAAAACGCGCACATAGAGACGGCCAAAGACATCGCAGGAGTCGTAGGTAACCACGTTGAAATCCAGCTCATCGTATATGAGATAGGGATCATCCCTGCGGATATCGCGGGGCACATTGGAACCCCGGGCCGTCGGACCCACCGCCCCCCTTCTATGCGCCTCTTCCGTGGGCAGATGGCCCACTCCCCTCACCCGGGCGATCAAGGTAGGCTCCTCGGTGGCCAGCTGGATATAGTATTTTGTCCTTTCCTCCAGGATGTCTATCCGCTTCAGGATCTCACTGGCCTGCTCTGGAGTGATGTCCCGCCTGACCCCCCCGATGGTATTGAGGGAGTAGTGGACGCGATTCCCGGAGATCATCTCCAGACAGTCCAAGACCTGCTCCCTGTCTTTCCAGGTGTACATGAAAAGGGTGTCAAAGCCGATTTCATGACCAGCCACTCCCAGCCAGAGCAGATGGCTGTGGATGCGCTCCAACTCTCCCACCAGAACGCGGATCGCCTGTGCTCGCTTCGGCACCTCCACTTTGGCGCAATCCTCCGTGGCCATGCAGAAACAGGTGGTATGGGCGTGAGAACAGATCCCACAGACCCTCTCAATCAGGTACAGATCCTGGATGTAGGATCGCTGCTCGCAGGCCTTCTCTATTCCTCTATGGTTGTATCCCAGGCGAACCGAAGCGCCGACGATCTGTTCCCCCTCCAGAACCAGCATGAAATTTCCTGGCTCCTTCAACGCCGGATGCTGAGGACCCAAGGGAATCGTTAGCTTAGGCATCTCTATACCTCCTCAGGATATACGTCGGAGAGCTTCCACCCCTTCCTCAGCGGGTGCTGTCCCTGAGGCCAATCGTCGGGAAGGGGATAGTGCCTCCCGGGCGCAAGGCCCTCCACCTTCGCCCCCAACATATCCTCCAACTCTCTCTCGTAAGGCTCCGCCCCGGGAAACATGGGGGTGATGGTCTGCACCCGGGGATCAGAGAGGGGCACTTTGACCTTCAGGCTCAATATCAGCCCCTGTGAAGATAGATGATAGATGAATTCAAGGGACTCCCCCACATCCAGTCCGGTGATCGTGCCCAGATGGTCACACCCCAGCTCTTTCTGGACGAAATCCACCACCTCCACCAGGTTCTCCCGGGGAACCTCCACATACATGCGCCTCTTGCGCTGGATCACCCAGTTGCTCAGCAGGGCCCCAAATCGCTTCTCCAGGGCCTCCCTGATGTCTTCCTCCGTTCTCCTTCCCGTCATGGAAACCTCCTGCGAAAACCTCCTATGGTTTGAGGCTGGAGAGCAATTTCACCACGCCATCGATGATCGCTTCCGGCCTCACTGGGCAACCAGGGATGTAGGCGGAAACGGGGATGATCTTATCCACCCCTCCCAGCACATTGTAACAGCCGTTGAAGACTCCTCCCGTGCAGGCACAGGTGCCCACGGCCACTACGAACTTGGGCTCCGCCATCTGGTTGAAGATGCGCTCCATCCTGGAGGCGACCTGTCTGGTGACTGCCCCGCAGGCAACCATCACATCCGCATGCCTTGGCGTGGCCTTGAGAAGAATCCCGAAACGCTCCAGATCGAATCTCGGGGTGAGAGCATCCAGCACTTCGATGTCGCATGCGTTGCAGGCACCCGAGTTGAAGTGGAGGATCCAGGGGGACTTGATTCGAGACCAATTCACCAGTTTTTCAAATACCTTCATCGTTTCACCCCACGAAGAGGATGGCCAGGGTTAGGCCCACTACCACCAGATAGACGATTCCCGACCCCAAGTAAGAGGCAAGTGAGGGCGCGATCGCCAGAGTGGCTAACATGAGTACCGCCACATGCATCATGGTAAAGAATATGGCAAAGGGGAAGAAGTCTCCATATTCTGGCTCCGCCTTCTCTCCCGCGAATTCCTCGCCGCAGGCATAGGGCAGGTCTTTTCCCGCCGCCTTACTCTGTTTCGCCGCCAATCCCGAACTCAGACGGGAAATGGTCCATATCAGCAAAAGATAAATGGCGAAGGCAATCGGCGGCCACACCAAAAGAGAAGATTTCATCTTTCGATCAATCCTTTAGCTTGTCCAGTTTCCAAATATCGATCGATCCCGTCACCCCGTAAGCCTTGATGATCAGTCCGAGAGCAACGGCCACCACAACCACCTCTACCACAATCATGGTGATGGCAAGGGTCTGGGCGGTGTTGATTTTTCCGGTCGCAACCCCGCTCGAGATCAACGCCAGGATGCAGCCCTTGGACAAGATCTCGACCCCAATGAGCAGGCGGAGGAGATTTCGGGAGACCAGCAGGCAGTAGAGTCCCATAAAGGCCAGCAACAGGACAAAAAACCAATTCAGTTTCAGCAGTTCCGCCATGATTAATCGCGCCTTCCCGCAAAGAATGCCCGGATCACCAGGACCCCGGCCAGGATGATACATGCCTGCCCCATCAGATCATAAATCCTGGGGCCCCAGAGCAACACCCCGACCCCAGAGGGTTCCTGAAAGCTGGGAATCTCCGGCAAGGAAGGCCCCAGCCCTCCTCCCCAAAACCAGAGTCCCGCTCCGAAAGCGGCCAACCATAGAGGGAGCAGGACAAATCTCACCCGCCCCTCCTTCATGAACAGCTCCTCTTTCCGAATCATGGAAACAGCACTCACAAAGAGGACGGTAATCAGCCCGGCGCAGACCGAAAGCTCGAAAACGGCGGCCCAGGGCGCGGATAAGGCGAAGAGGACCAAAGTGAGGGCCACGCTCGCTACTGCGAGGCTGATGGCCGCCAAGAGCATATTTCTCGAAATGACTGCCAGCACCGAAAAAAGGAGCATGAAGATGAGGAGCAATGAATAGGAAGTCATAAGAGCGCTTGCGACGCCGGATCCACCAGCCAATGGTAGATCCACGGAAAATAGAGTCCGATGATGATCATGAGGGCCGCCAAGAGGACTACCGGGACCAACATCCCGACCCGTACCTCCCTGGCACCTTCAGTGGAGGAAACTACCTTTCCAAAAAAGACCCTCCTCTGGAGGATGAGGAAATAACCCAGGGTTAATATGCTGGCCAGAAGGGCCAGTATAGCATATCCCTGGGCCCCTCCCATCCAGAGGGCAAGGATGATGATCAGCTTGCTCCAGAAACCGGAAAGCGGGGGGATGCCTGCGGTGGACAGAAAAGCCACCACCGAGGTCCAGGTGGTCCACGGCATCCTGGACCCCAAACCCCCCAGCTTGGTCATATCCCGGGTGCCGGTGGCCTCCTCCAGGGCAGCCCCATTCAAGAAGAGGGTGGCCTTGAAGGTGGCATGATTGAAGAGATGGAAGACAGCGCCGATCAGGGCCATAGGGGTTCCCAGCCCTGCGGCCAGCACGATATACCCCACCTGGCTGATGCTGGAAAAGGCGAGCAGTCGCTTGAAATCGCGCTGCACCATGGCTGCCAATGCCCCTGCCACGATGGAAAGGGCGCCAAAGAACATGAGGGCCTGGCCCACCGAGGCATAGCCTGGAACCGCTTTCAAGAACATGCTCATGCGCAGGAGGGCATAGACCCCGGCCACCTTGGTCACGATTCCCGAGAGAAGAGCAGCAATCGCAGGAGGTGAGGGCTGATACGCGTCGGGCACCCATCCGTGGAAAGGCACCAGTCCGGCCTTCACCATGAAACCGCACACAAAAAACCCCATCGCCAACAGGATGCCAGAATGGCTGCCTGTCTCAGGGATTCTCTCCAGCAGGCTCGAAAAAGTAGTGCCCCCCGTGTAGAGGAAGAGCAGAGCCACTCCCAGGAGGATCAATAGGGAAGCAGGGGCAGATAGGAAGAGGTACTTCACGGCGCCTTCGATGCCATCCGAATCCCCAGCAAAGGCAATCAGGGCAAAGGCGCTGACCGCCACCACCTCCAAAAAGACATACATGGTAAAGAAATCGCCCGTGATCACCACTCCCGCCATCCCTGCGGTGCAGATCAGGATCAGAGAGAAATAGGAGGCCCTCCTCCTGCCCTCCTTGACCGAGAAGGCGGAAAAGAGGACGCAAATCAGAGAGATCAGGAAGATCGTAACCAGCATCAGGATGGAGAATTCATCTCCCCGAAAGGGAGCTACAGGGAAGATCCCCCAAGCGGCCCGGAATTCAGCCCCCAGCTGTGCCGCCAGTGGAACTTTCATGAGCGCCACCGCCAGCCCCAGGGCCAAGACCAGGACCGAAAGCAGGTCAACCACCTGCCGGCTGAGCCGCCGAACGAAGGGGAGAATGATCGCTGCCAGGGCCGGCAAAATGACAAAGGGAACCAACCCCTCCATCACCATGGCATCCCTCCAGAGAATCCTGCCAGGATGGCAAACAGGACAAATCCCAATAGGGCCCATGCCAGGTAAGTGGGATAGAGCGAGTTATGCGCTTTGCCTGTGGCCCTGGAAAACAACAGGGTCATGCCTGCGGGCAGGGCATCGGTAAGCCAGTCCAGGGCTCTATCCACCCAGAACAGGACCCTGCCTATCCCATAGACGAATTTCATGCCATATTCGTAGGGGTCGAAATATCCCAAGCTAGCCAGATCGTAAATCTTCCCCAGGACCGGGGCATGGTGGATGTGATCCACTGCCTGGTAGGCTTTACCGGTACGTCTTAGGCCGAATATGTGATTCAGCACCGCAACCAGGAGCGCCGCCATGGAGATGAAGAAGACGGGGCCCGGATGGAAACCCCATAGCTCCCGCTCAGGTATGATCCCGCTCTCCGCCACCGAGGGCTGAATCAGGGAGGCCAGCGGGATCTTGGCCCCAAAGCCAAAAAGGATGCAGGTGCCAGCGAGGAGGATCATGGGTACCAGCATTTGCCACTCCGCCTCCTGGACCTGTGCCTTGTCCTTCGGCCTTGCCCCGAAATAGACGGCATGCCCCAGCTTGAGAAAAGAAGCCAGGGTCAGGATGGAACCCACCACCCCTGCCCAGAAAAATATCGGGTATCCGCTGTGCAGTGCACCCTCCACGACCATCTCCTTGGAGAAGAACCCGTTGAATGGGGGGACGCCCGATATGGAGGCCGCCGTAATGATGTAGCAGGCTGCCGTGATGGGCATATTCTTCCGCAGCCCACCTAACGCGGTGATGTCAGTGGTCCCTGCCTTCCGTTCCACCGCCCCTCCACTCAGGAAGAGGCAGGATTTATAGATGGCGTTATTGATCATGTGAAAGAGGCCGCCTGCAATGCCAATGGGGTTCCCGGTACCCAAGCCGAGTATCATATATCCTACCTGGCTGATCGCGTGATAGGAAAGGAGCCTCTTGTAGTCCTTCTGTACCAGGGCCATCGCCACCGCCAGGAGGATGGTGATGGATCCGATCGCCATGAGGAGGATCTGCAAAGGGGCGTTCAGGATGAAGAGGTCCAGGCAAATGCGGGCCAGCAGGTAAATCCCCAGGAGCTTTTCCAGTGCCCCCGGAAGGAAGGCCATGAAAGGAAGGGGGGCATCGGTGGCCGCCGCCGGGATCCAGGTATGAAAAGGCATGGAGCCGCCCTTGGAGATGGCGCCGATCATCATCAGGATGAAGGCCGCACCAGCCCATCCCCCTGCCACCGACAGCTGGATCGAGCTGATCTTCATGGTGCCCGCGATCGTCCCCGCAATGCCAATGCCCAATAGCAGACAGAGATCGGCAACCCCCATGATGATGAAGGCCTTCATGGCGGTCGCCTTGGCATCCTTTCGTCCCAAGGCGATGAAGGTATAAAGGGTGATCAGCAGGCCCTCCCAGAAGAAGAGGAGCAGGACCAAGTTATCCGCGAGCACCGCCCCCGAGGCAAACCCCAGGGTCGCCAGAAGATAGAAATAGTACCACCGGAGATTACCGAGTCCGGACATGAAGGCGGTGGAGTAGAGGGAAATGAGGACACCGAACCCGGCGATGGCCGCCAAGATGAATGCGCTGAAAGGATAGAGCCGCAGGGAGAATTCGAAGCCGAATCCCGCCCAGGGCAGGGTGAGGGACATACGTTCCGGGAAGAGGAGGACTGTGACCACAAAAGAAAGGAGGGATGCGAACACAGCAATGACTTCCCGCAGGCGCTTCGTCCGTTCAGAGATGAGCAGGCACAAAAGCGCCCCCACCAGGGGAAGAAATATGGGGATCAACAAGGGGTTCACGGACGAAGAGCTCCTATTTGCAGAAAGACTTTATCGGCAAAGAGTGCGGGGAAGTAGATCAAAATACCCAGCAGCAGGGACATGAAGCCCAAGGCAGCCACGCTCCATACCATGCTGGCCGAGCCCTCCCTCACCGAGGGGTGCCTCTCCTCTCCCAAAAAGACCATATAGAACAGCCGAAGGAGATAGGCCAGGGTCAGCACCGCCCCCAAGAGAAAGGCCCCCGCAATCCAAGGGTGACAAGCCACCACCGCACCCTGAAATACCATGAACTTGCTGAAGAATCCCCCAAAGGGAGGAATGCCCATCACCGAAAGGGAACAGAAGGCAAAGGAAACGGCAGTGATGGGCATGGCCCGCATGAGCCCCCCCAGCTTGGTGATATCTTTGATCTCCGTATTCTGCTCCACGATTCCTGCGCAGAGGAATAAGCCTCCCTTCGCCACGCCATGCATGAGAATATAGAGCATCCCCCCGGCAACCCCAATATGATTCTGGGTGGAGAGTCCCAGGAATATGAATCCAATCTGACTAATGGTGGAGTAGGCGATGATCCGCTTCAGATCGGTATCGATGAGGGCGGCACCGGCAGCAACCAGGGCACTGGCCGCGGCAATGGCAGGAACCCACGTTTCCCACATGGGATCCGGGCGAAAGGTGGCGCAGAAGATCCGGGCGAAGGCATAGACTCCGATCTTGACCAATACGGCGGCGTGGAGCAGGGCCGTAACCGGAGAGGGCGCCACGCCAGCATCAGGAAGCCAGGTGGAGAAGGGCAAGGTGGCAGATTTGGAAAAGATCCCCAGAAGGATCAAGGCCGCCGCGAGCTCCGGGATCGAGCCTCCCCTCATCTCTCGCAGATCGAAGGTCCCGTGGGTGGCATAGACCATGATGAATCCCAGGAGCATGCAGAGGGCCCCAAAGACGGTCACCAGGAAGGTCTTGTCTGCCTTCAAGATATCCTTCTCGCTCCGGAAGAAGCCCACCAATCTCCAGCTGCAAATGGCGGTGATCTCCCAGAACACGAACATCCAGATCAGATTCATGGAAAATACCAGACCCATCATGGAGCCGAGGAAGAGGATCACCATCACATAGTATTCGGTCCGGTGGGGATAGTGGGAGATGTAGCCCAAGGAGAAGATGACGATGATGAGGCCCACCGAAGAAGAGACCAAGGACATGAAGACAGCCAGGGAATCGGCGGCTAAACTGAGGTTAAAGCCATAGGGAAGATGGACCTCGAACGAGAGAACCGATCCCTGCCATACCGAAGGAAGGAGACTCAATGCCCCCCAGAGGGTGATCGTCCCGAGGGCAACCGCGAAGGCGTTTCGCGCCCGCTCCGAGATGGCATCGAATAGGGGCAAGAGGAAGCAGCCGAACAGGGGGGTGAAGACGGTGACGAGGAGCCAGAACGGATTGGATTCCACCAGATTCATTCCTTCGCTTCTAATCCTTCACTTTCCACCAAAATCGAAAATTGCCGGGCTGGCACATTTGGCCATGTCCCATCATCTCATCGTATTAATCATTCCCCCAACTCAACCCCCATCGCTCCCAAGACCCTTCAATTTAGGCTTTGCCCTTCCTTAGGAGTCTTTGGGCTCACCTATCCATCCAACCGACAGGGGCGCTTGGGCCTATGAGCAGGGGAAAGGAGGGGTCATCTGGCACAAACCGGCCTATGTGTATATTTGCAACCTGCCTGAGTTGTCAAGGATAAAATGCAATGAATGCGTTGAAAAGGCGCTGGAACCCCATTAGAAACAAGGGCTTGATCTCATCAGGCGGGCAGGGCCCAGAGCCGGACAGGCAAGCTCCACCCGGCCAACCGTTCAAGGGCCTCTTACGGATCCTAGTGTCCCGTCTCAGAAATTCATTGAAGAAGTTTTCCGGCCTCATTCTCTCACCCTCCCCTTTACCCCCTCCCATCGAGGGAGGGGAAACCTAAGCGAATGCAGTAAATTCCCTCCCCATTGATGGGGGCAGGGCGAGGGTGGGGGTGAAAAGAACATATGAAACCTACTTGTGGGACCAAACACTAGCAGGCGAGGAGGGATGAGCCCAACAGCCTCATCCTGGCTCTGCGGGGGTCTGACTTCGGGGGGGGAGTGTGCCAGTACAAGAGGGAATACAATATTTCCAGCAGGTCAAAACGACGAGAGCCGACAATAAGGGGTTATCCTAAGTCCCGAAAAGAGGCCTGGGCAGCGGCGATGGTCTGGGCGATATCCTCATCCTGATGCGCGCAGGAGAGGAAGGCAGCCTCAAACTGGGATGGGGCCAGATGAATCCCTTCATCGAGCATTCGGGCAAAGAAATGGCCATATCCGGCCGTATCCGAGCTCTTGGCCGTCCCGTAATCTACCACTTCGGTTTCGGTGAAGAAAGATGTGAGCATGGAGCCTACCTGGTTCACTTGGGCCTTAACGCCTGCCCGTCTCGCCTCCTCTCTCATCCCTTCGGCCAGCTTCCGCCCCTTCTCTTCCAATCCCTCATAGAAGCCTGGCTGATGAAGTATCTTCAGAGTCTCGATGCCGGCGGTCATGGTCAGGGGATTGCCCGAAAGGGTCCCAGCCTGATAGATCCCTCCCAGGGGAGCTACCTGCTCCAGGATCTCCCGTCGACCTCCAAAAGCGCCTACCGGCAGTCCTCCTCCGATGATCTTGCCCAGACAGGTCAGATCTGGCTGGATCCGATAGATCTGCTGTGCCCCCCCGTAGGCAACGCGAAACCCGGTAATCACCTCATCGAAGATGAGCAGGATCCCATGCTGAATCGTCAGTTCCCGCAAAGCCTCCAGGAAACCAGGCCGGGGAGGGATAACCCCCATATTGGCTGCTATCGGCTCCACGATGACAGCGGCTATCTCTTTCCCGTGGGACCGCAGAAGCTCTGTCACCAGATCGGCCCGGTTGTAGGAAAGAGAATAGGTATTCTGGGCCAAGGCCTCCGGAACACCCAGACTATCCGGGATGCCGAAGGTAAGGGCCCCTGACCCGGCCTTCACTAACAGACTGTCCGCGTGACCGTGATAGCAGCCTTCGAACTTGACGATCTTATCTCTTCCGGTGAAGCCCCGTGCCAGCCGGATGGCGGTCATCGTCGCTTCCGTCCCCGAATTCACGAACCGCACCCGTTCGATGGAAGGCATGGCCTCCACGATGAGACGGGCCAGAATATTCTCTTTCTCCGTGGGAGCCCCGTAACTGGTCCCATTTTCTACGGCCTTCTGCAGTCCCTCCACCACTGCGGGATGGGCATGGCCCAGGATCAGAGGACCCCAAGAGCAGACATAGTCGATGTACTCCTTGCCATCGACATCCCAGATCCTGCAACCCTTACCCCGCTCAATGAAAAGGGGCATCCCTCCTACCGCCTTGAAGGAACGCACCGGGCTGTTCACCCCACCAGGCAGGTATCCCTTCGCCTCCTCGAACAGTCTCTTTGAACGATCTCCCAAACTTGCTCCTCTCAAGAAGTTGGCCAAAACGCTAAAATGGGGACCAGAATGGAGTCAACCTCTCATATTAGAAACACTTCCATTTGTCAAGCCGTAAAGACAGCGTGAACAGAGGGTCCCTCCCCTCATCGGGCAGAGACCCTCTGTTCAACTCACCATCCTTCTCCGGTTCCCCTTGCGTCCGACACCCAAGGCCAATAGCAAATCTTGACCGCGGATTTCGGGGGAGGGAAAGGAGATCTAACTCACTTTACCTCTTCTAATACATATCCCCCATCCCTCCACCGTGCGGCATGGGTGGGGTCTTCTCCTTCTCTGGGATATCCGTTATCAGGGCCTCGGTGGTGACCATCAGGGCGGCAATGGAGGACGCGTTCTGAAGGGCGATACGGGTAACCTTGGTGGGATCGATGATCCCGGTCTCCATCAGGTCCACGTAGGTCTCGTTCTCGGCATCGAAGCCGAAAGCGCCTTTCCCTTCCTTTACCCTCTGCACCACGATGGAACCCTCGACGCCCGCATTCTCCGCGATCTTCCGGATAGGCTCCTCCAGCGCCCTTTTTACGATGTTGGCCCCGACCTTCTCATCTCCCTCCAGCTTCAGAGCATCCAGGGCAGAGAGGCAACGGAGGTAGGCCACGCCGCCGCCGGGGACGATACCTTCTTCCACCGCCGCCCGCGTCGCGTGGAGGGCGTCCTCCACCCGGGCCTTCTTCTCTTTGAGCTCAACCTCGGTAGCTGCGCCCACTTTGATCACCGCCACTCCACCAGTCAGCTTGGCCAGCCGCTCCTGGAGCTTCTCCCGGTCATAGTCCGAGGTGGTGTCCTCGATCTGGGTCTTGATCTGCTTGATGCGACCCTCGATTGCCTTCGTTTCCCCAGCGCCTTCAATGATGGTGGTGTTGTCTTTGTCGATATTGATGCGCTTGGCCTTTCCCAGATCTTGCAGCTTGATATTCTCCAGCTTGATACCCAGCTCCTCCGAGATCACCTCGCCCCCAGTGAGGACGGCAACATCCTTCAGCATCTCCTTCCGGCGATCACCAAAGCCGGGTGCCTTCACCGCTGCACAGCTGAGGATACCTCGCAGCTTGTTCACTACCAGGGTGGCAAGGGCCTCGCCCTCCACCTCTTCGGCAATGATCATCAAGGGCTTCCCCATCTTTGCGATCTGCTCCAGGATGGGCAACAGGTCCTTCATGCTGCTGATCTTCTTCTCATGGATAAGGATGTAGGGATTCTCGAGGTTGACCTCCATCCGCTCCGGGTCCGTCACAAAGTAAGGGGAGAGATAGCCCCGGTCAAACTGCATGCCCTCCACCGTCTCGCACACAGTCTCCATGCTCTTGGCCTCTTCCACCGTAATGACCCCATCCTTGCCCACCTTCTCCATCGCGTCGGCGATGAGGTCTCCAATCGCCTTGTCGTTATTGGAGGAGATGGTGCCCACCTGGGAGATCTCTTTCCGATCCTTAATGGGGGTGCTCATTTTTTTGAGTTCTGCCACCACTCTTTCCACCGCCTTGTCGATACCGCGCTTGAGCGCCATGGGGTTGGCACCGGCGGTCACGTTCTTGGCTCCCTCCTTGAAGATCGAGTGGGCCAGGACCGTGGCGGTAGTGGTGCCGTCGCCAGCCACATCCGAGGTCTTGCTGGCAACCTCCTTCACCATCTGAGAACCCATGTTCTCAAAGGGATCCTCGAGCTCGATATCCTTGGCCACCGTAACCCCGTCCTTGGTGATGGTCGGAGCCCCGAACTTCTTATCGAGAACCACATTTCTACCCTTCGGCCCCAGGGTCACAGTCACCGCATTGGCCAATTTCTCCACACCTCGGCCGATGGCGCGTCTTGCGTCTTCATCAAAGATCAGTTGCTTTGCCATGCTTTATTCTACCTCCTCATTGATCCAGGTCAGTGACCTGTTAGATCTTTTTCGATCCTGTTTTTTTCAATCCTATTTCTCGATGATCCCCAAGACTTCCTCTTCCCGAATGATGAGATACTCCTCATCCTCGATCTTGACCTCACTCCCCGAATACTTCCCAAAGAGGATCTTATCCCCCTTCTTGACTTCCAAGGGCTGCCTCTTCCCGTCCTCTCCGATCTTTCCTGCGCCAACCGCCACAACCTCTCCCTCCTGGGGCTTCTCCTTGGCGGTATCCGGAATGATGATGCCGCCCTTCTTCACTTCCTTCTCTTCCAACCGCTTCACCAAGAGACGATCCTGTAAGGGTCGAATTTTCATCAGATGCTCCTTTCCTCAGTTTGGCTTGTCCAAAGATGGGTGCAAAATCCTGTACCTGTATCCAATCGAACATTGAAACCGGAAACCCCCTTCTCCTTCACCTCCTTGCCTTTGAAAAAAAGACTCCATTTTCAATAAATTATTGGATTGCTGTTAGCACTCAAGTGGAGTGAGTGCTAAACCTCCTATAAGATAACGCAGTTCCCGGGAAATTCAACCCCAGTCTATCAAGATAGAAAGGGAGATAGGATCATTTGGGCAGACTTGTGGCCCATCAGCTGTTTCATGCAACGTTTTTCTGATTATTTCGATCTCTATCGATGTTTTGGGGAACACGAATCGGCTCCCTGCCAGCTTCCTCAAACCAAAGACGGGAAATCCCCTCCTGTCTTACGATCCAAAAAGGTCTTGACGAATCAGCATTTAAGCTTTTATTATCTCTTCATGTTAATCCTGGTCGATGGTATGGCGGATATTCGGGATTTCACCACAGCAGAGGAGGAGCGATCTTGCAGGCAGTGATCATGGCGGGGGGATTTGGCACCCGACTTCGTCCACTTACCAACAATACCCCAAAGCCCATGATCCCTCTGGCCAACAAGCCGATGATGGAGCACATCATCGAATTGCTTAAGGCCAATGGGATCAGCGAGATGATCACATTGCTCTTTTTTCAGCCCGAGGTGATCGAGGAGTACTTCCAGGGCGGAGAGGAATTCGGAGCAAAGATCTCCTACCTTTCGGCGCAGGAGGACTTTGGCACTGCGGGCGCGGTGAAGTTGGCTGAGGGCCAAATGGATTCGGCCTTCCTGATTATCAGTGCTGACGTGCTCACCGATTTCAATCTAAAAGAGGCCATCGACTTCCACCGCTCCCACAAATCCATGGCGACCATGATCCTCACCCGGGTCCAGGATCCGCTGCGATACGGGGTGGTCATCGTCGATGAAGATGGCCGCATCCGGAGATTCCTGGAAAAGCCGAACTGGAGCGAGGTCTTTTCCGATACCATCAATACTGGGATCTATATCCTGGAGCCGGAGGTCCTCAGCTACATTCCAAGTCGGCGCGAATTCGATTTCAGCCAGGACCTCTTTCCGCTGCTGCTGAAAGAGGACATCCCCCTTTATGGTTTCGTCGCCCCTGGCTATTGGCGGGATATCGGAGACCTCGTGGAGTATCGGATCGCCCATCGCGACATACTCGCAGGGACGGTACGAGTGAAGATGCCGGGAAGGAAAAAGATGCTCGAGGCATCCGACCGCGAGATCTGGTTGGATCAGAATTGCAGGGTCGATTTCACTGCCAACCTGAGGGGTTCCATCCTGATCGGAAAGAATACCCAGGTAGGGGCGGAGGTCACCATCTCCAATTCGGTAATCGGAGATAATTGCATCATCGAGGAGGGGGCTTCCATCTCCGACTCCATCCTATGGAATAATGTCTATATTGGCAAGGGGGCCTCCCTCCGAGAGAATGTGGTGGGAAAGGGAAGTGAGATCAGGGCCTTCGCTTCGCTCTTCGAGGGGGCGGTGGTAAGCGACCATTGCAAGATCGGAGAGGGCAGTGTCCTGAAAGCGAATGTGAAGGTCTGGCCTTACAAGGTGGTGGAAGAGGGCGCCACCCTGGCCACCTCTCTGATTTGGGGGGAGAAATGGAGCAAGTCTATCTTCGGAGCCCATGGGGTGACAGGACTGGCTAATATAGAAGTCACCCCGGAATTTGCCGCCAAATTGGGTGCCTCCTTTGGGGCCTCCCTGCGAGAGAATTCCGTCGTTCGCACCAGTCGGGATTCCCACAAGACCTCCCGGATGATCAACCGGGCCATCATTGCAGGCATCCTCTCCGCTGGGGTCAACGTTCATGATCTCCGGGTCATTCCCGTCCCCGTTGTCCGATATCAGATGGATGCCCAGGGCTCAGTGGGGGGCGTACATGTCCGAAAGTCCCCATACGATCCGGAACTCTTGGATATCCGGTTTTTCGACGAGCGGGGAATGGACATCTCATCAGCAAAGGAGAAGACCATCGAGAGGCTCTTCTTCCGGGAGGATTTCAGGCGAGCCAAGGTCGAGGGCACCGGAAGGCTCTCGATTCTGGAGCACGGCATCGAGTATTACCAGGAGGGGGTGACGCGATTTATCAACTCCAAGGTGATCCGCGATGCCCGCCTGAAGATCGTCGTGGATTACTCCTACGGGAGCTCCTCCACCATCTTCCCCTCCCTGTTGGGCGACATGGGCTGTGAGGTGATCTCCCTCAATGCCTATACGGATGAGTCGAGGATCACCAAGACGGCCCAGGAGTTTCAACGCTCCCTGCAGCAACTGGCGGAGATCGTGCGAACCCTGAATGCGGATCTGGGGATCATGCTGGACACCGGGGCGGAGAAGATCTTCCTGGTGGATGATAAAGGTGACGTTCTTTCGGATGATCTGGCGCTGGCCCTCATCACCCTTTTAGTCTGCCGCACCCAACCCCCAGGCTCTATCGGCATGCCGGTTATCGCCTCCAGTGTCATAGACGATCTGGCGGCGCATTACGGATTCCAGGTAATTCGGTCCAAGACTGCCCTGCGGGCCTTGATGGAGACCGCCGCTCAAGGAGGGGTGGCCTTCGTGGGAGACGCCATGGGCGGTTTCATCTTCCCCCAATTTCAGCCGGCTTTTGACGGGATGGTGGCGACCCTGAAGATCCTGGAAATGATGGCCTCTCAGGACATCCGACTCCATCAGATGATACGGTCCGTCCCCGAACGCTTCTTGCTGCGAGAACAAATTCCCTGCCCTTGGGAATCCAAGGGAACCATCATGCGGTCCCTCATCGAAGAGACCAAGGAAGAGAACGTCGAACTCATCGATGGGATCAAGATCTATTGGGGGAAAGACTGGGTGCTCCTTTACCCCGATCAAGATAGGCCCTTCTTTCATATCGTGGCGGAGGGGGAAACGTCCTCGCGGGCAGAGGCCTTGCTTCAGCAATATCGAGAAAAGGTTCACAGCCGACTGTAGCCCGAGATCGCGGCTACCAGAGGAAAGATCTCATGGCACACATCAGGTTTGGCACATCTGGATGGCGTGGGTTGATTGCCGATGATTTCACCTTTACCAACGTCCGGATTACGAGTCAGGCCATTGCCGAGTATCTGATCTCGGCCGGGTTACAGGCCAAGGGCTTCATCGTCGGCTATGATACCCGCTTCCTCTCCGAGGCCTTCGCCCATCAAGCCGCCAAGGTACTCACGGGAAACGGGATCGAGACCTTCCTCTGCACTCAGAAGACCCCAACCCCCGCCATCTCCTATGAGATCGTCCGCAGGCAGGCAGCGGGAGCGATCAATATCACTGCCAGCCGTAGCCCCGCCGAGTATAATGGCCTCAAATTCTTTTCCCCAGATGGCGGATTGGCCCTTCCGGAGATTACCCGTCGCATAGAGATCAGGGCTCAAAAGCTCATCGGGTTCTCAGATATCAAAGAGATGGGGACCAAGGAGGCTGAAGCGAAGGGGATCCTGAAAAGGATCGATCTCAGGGGGGATTATCTGAAAAGGTTGGGAGAGATCGTCGACTGGGAGATCTTGGGCTCTTCGGGATTGAAGGTCGTGGCAGATCCTCTCTATGGCACCGCCCGGGGCTACCTGGATGAAGCCCTCAAAATGGCGGGCTGTCAGGCTAAGGTCCTTCATGATTGGCGAGACCCATATTTTGGAAACGCAGCCCCTGACCCTTCGGAGGAGAATCTGAAGCAGCTGGCCTTTGAGGTCATGGAAAGTGGCTCCCACCTGGGCCTGGCCACCGACGGGGACGCAGATCGGTTCGGAATCGTGGATGCCGACGGGACCTTTGTTTCCCCCAATCACATCCTGGCGCTGCTTCTGAAATATCTCATTCAGACCCGCCGGTGGGAAGGGGCAGTGGCTCGATCCGTGGCGACAACGCACCTCATCGACTCCGTGGCCAAGAAATATGGGATTGCCGTGATCGAAACCCCGGTGGGCTTCAAGTATATCGGAGAACTGATCTCCAAGAATCTCCTCATCATAGGAGGAGAGGAAGGAGGCGGGCTCTCGATCAAGGGCCACATACCGGAAAAGGACGGCATCCTGACCTGTCTTTTGGTTTCCGAGATGGTCGCCAGCTCCAACAAAGCCCGTCTTCGTCATCTCCTCCAGGACCTGTTCCAGGAGGTGGGTGGCCCGATCCTCACCCGAAGGGTGAACTTCCATCTGCAGCCTCCAGAACTTGAGCGCTTGGCCAAAAAGCTTCGCTATCCGCCCTTCACCCTGGGGGATCAAAAGGTCGTCGATAGCAAACAGATCGACGGACTGAAGCTCTTATTCGATGATGGAAGCTGGGTCCTTTTTCGGCTGTCCGGGACTGAACCGGTTGCTCGGCTCTATGTGGAAGCGAGGGACGATTCCCAGATGGGAAGCCTGCTGGCCGCAGGGCGTGATTATATCTATTCCTGAACTATGAGGTGGATCCATGAGCAAAATCCTCAGCATCGCTGCCCGGGAGATCTTGGACTCCCGGGGAAATCCTACCGTGGAGGTAGATGTCCATCTGGAGAACAAAGTCATGGGAAGGGCGGCCGTTCCCTCCGGGGCATCGACCGGTGAGCGGGAGGCCCTGGAATTGCGGGATGGCGACAGAAATCGCTACCTGGGAAAGGGAGTCAGGAGGGCGGTGGAAAACGTCACCCGGATCATCGCCCCCCAAATCATCGGAAAGGAAGCTGCCGATCAGGTCGGCCTCGATCGAGCCATGTGCACCTTGGACGGCACCCAGAACAAGAGAAATCTGGGCGCCAACGCCATCCTTGGAGTCTCATTGGCCATTGCCAAGGCCGCGGCCCAGGAGGCCTCTCTTCCCCTCTATCGATACATCGGCGGGGTAAATGCAAGGGAGCTGCCAGTCCCCCTGATGAATGTGATCAATGGAGGAGCTCATGCCGACAACAACCTGGATCTTCAGGAATTCATGATCATACCAGCCGGGGCGAAGTCCTTCGCTGAGGCCCTGCGCATGGGAACTGAGGTCTTCCACTCCCTGAGAAGCGTGCTCAAGAGGAAGGCCTATTCCACGGGAGTGGGAGATGAGGGAGGCTTCGCACCGAATCTTTCTTCCAATGCCCAGGCCTTTGAGATGATTTTGGAGGCGATCCAAAAGGCAGGCTATCTTCCGGGCAAAGATATCTTCTTGGCCCTGGATGCAGCTGCCAGTGAGATCTACGAAGGTGGTCAGTATTTCCTGAAGGCGGAGGCTAAGTCTGAAAAGAGCTCGGAAGAGATGGTCGAATTCTATGAAGGTCTGCTCCATCTGTATCCCATCGTTTCCATCGAGGACGGGATGGCAGAAGATGACTGGGAGGGCTGGCGTCTGTTGACGGAAAGGTTGGGCAAAAAAGTCCAGCTGGTGGGAGATGACGTATTTGTGACGAATCCTGGCATCTTGAAGGAAGGGATCGAAAAAGCAATTGCCAACGCGATTCTAATCAAGCTCAACCAGATTGGCACCATTACCGAAACCCTCGAGGCGATCGATCTGGCGAAGAGGGCAGGGTATGCCACCATTATCTCCCACCGCTCAGGGGAGACGGAGGACTCCACCATCTCCGATGTGGCCGTAGCCACCAATGCCGGTCAGATCAAAACCGGGTCATGTTCCCGCAGCGAACGCATCGCCAAATACAATCAACTGCTGCGCATCGAAGAAGAATTGGGGGAGGCGGCTCAGTTTCGGGGCGGCGAAGTTTTCCGACGAGCACAGGCCCAGCGAAGCAATGAATAGGGAATACCGGATCGAGAAAGGGAATCGGCCCATGGATAAAGAAGCGAAAGGAGGCCGCAGATATTGGCGAATCGCCCTGGTTGTTTTCCTGCTGATTTTCTTTCTCTCCCTTTTCGATAGCCGGGGACTCCTGGGTCTTTATCGGCTCTATCGAACCGAGCAGCACCTGCGGGCTCAAATCGAGGAGCGCGAGGCAAAGAATGCAGCCTTGAAAGAGGAGGCGTCCCGCTGGCAGGAGGACCTGGGAAGAATCGAGAGGGTGGCCAGAGATGAGTTGGGCTTAGTCAAGCCAGGCGAGTTGGTTTATCAGTTTTGAGCCTCGGGATCGCTTTACGCCATCAGAAGGCACATCGAAGTTTCATCTGCTCAATCCCCCATAGAGCCATCCCCATGGGGTGTAGTGGATAAATCACCCCGACCATTTCTTCAATCCGTAGTCCCCCCCCCGGCTCAATCGGTCCTCAAATCGGGGGGAATGGGCTCAGAGAGCCCATTCCGGTAAGGCTTCTGACACTGGATCATTGGCAGACGACCTCAGAGACGGAAAAGACTCATCCATGAAGAGATTGTCCATCTTAGGCTCCACCGGATCCATAGGCCAAAACACCCTCGAGGCGATCTCACGTCACTCGGAGAGGTTCGAGGTGGTCGCCCTGGCCGCAGGGGCAAACATCCCCCTGATGGAGCAGCAGGTCCGAAGATTCTCACCCCGGCTGGTTTCGCTGGAAACGAAAGAGGCGGCAGAGGAATTGGCTCTTCGCCTCCGCCAGTACCCGTCCCACCCGGCTCAGATCGAGTGGGGGATGAAGGGCCTGATCGGTGTGGCCACTTACCCCGATTCGGAATGGGTCGTCTCCGCAATCGTGGGGGCGGCAGGCCTGCTACCCACCTTAGAAGGCATACGAGCGGGAAAGCACACGGCCCTGGCCAACAAGGAAAGCCTGGTCATGGCGGGGGAATTGATCATGGCAGAGGCAGCCCGGAAAGGGGTGAAGATCATTCCCATTGACAGTGAGCATTCCGCGATCTTTCAGTGCCTGGAAGGCCGGACCAAAGACGATCTCAAGCGCATCCTCCTCACCGCCTCTGGGGGTCCATTTCGAACCCTCCCCCGAGAGGAGTTCAGCGCGATCACACCCCAGCGGGCCCTGGATCATCCGACTTGGATCATGGGACCCAAGGTGACGATTGATTCTTCCACTTTGATGAACAAAGGACTGGAGGTCATCGAGGCCAAATGGCTCTTCGATTTGAGCCTCGATCAGATCGACGTTGTCATCCACCCCCAGTGCGTCATTCACTCGATGGTGGAGTTTGTCGATGGCTCCATCCTGGCCCAGCTGGCGATTGCGGATATGCAACTTCCCATCCTCTATGCCCTTTCCCATCCTCATCGCCTGAGGAGTGGGAGAGCATACCTGGACTTCTCGCACCTCCCTCCCCTCACCTTCGAATCTTTTGATGATTCGCGCTTCCCCTGTCTTTCTTATGCCTATGAAGCGGCTCGCAGGGGAGGTACCGTGCCTGCCGTGCTCAATGCGGCCAATGAGGTAGCAGTGATGTTATTTCTGGAGGGAAGGATTGCCTACACCGAAATCCCCATCCTGATCCGTCGGGTCCTGGATTCTTATCAGCCCACGGAGGTGAAAGACCTGCAGGATATCCTGGAGGCCGATCGGCGGATCCGCCACCAATTGCAGAGGGAGTATAAAATCCTATGAGCATCCTCGCTGCCATCCTCGTATTAGGGATTCTGATCTTCGCCCACGAGACCGGACATTTCATTGTAGCAAAGCGATCCGGGGTGGGAGTTCAGAAGTTCTCCCTCGGCTTTGGCCCCAGACTCTTCGGATTCCGAAGGGGTGAAACGGAGTATCTGATTTCCGCCGTCCCCCTGGGGGGCTATGTCAAGATGGTAGGGGAGGATCCGAAGGAAGTGCCGATCGATCCCGAGAAGTCCTTCTCCGGCAAGCCCGTCTGGCGCAGGGCCCTCATCGTTCTGGCGGGTCCTATCTTCAACCTCCTCTTGGCTGTAGTTTTATTCTGGTTCTGCTTTGTGATCGGCATCCCCGCCCTCACTACCAGGATCGGAGAGGTGAAAGAGGGATTTCCGGCAGCGAAGGCAGGGATCCAGCCGGGAGACCGCATCGTGGCAGTGGACGGGAAGGCAACCCAGCATTGGAATGAGCTGGCAATCCTGATCCACCGCTCGCCGGGAAAGCCCCTCCGAATCACTTTAGAGCGCCAGGGCGGACAACAGGAACTGATCATCGTGCCACAGCCCACCAAACAGAAGGGCCTGTTAGGAGACGAGGTGGAGATCGGCCTCCTGGGCATCGTTCCTACCCAGGAGTTTGTATTGGAGAGGCTCAACCCCCTTCGGGCCTTTTTCTTGAGCGTGCATCGAACCTACGAGGTATCGGCCCTCATGGTATTATCCATCGTTCGCATGGTCCAGGGGAAGATCCCGGCCAAGACCATCGGGGGTCCCATACTCGTGGCCCAACTGGCAGGAGAGCACGCTCGGATGGGGATCGTCAATCTGCTGCTCTTCACCGCCCTCTTGAGCATCAATCTGGCCATCTTGAATCTTCTTCCCATCCCCGTCCTCGATGGAGGTCACCTCCTGTTCTTTCTGCTGGAGGCCCTTCGGGGAAAGCCCATCCCCCTCCGGAAACGAGAGCTGGCCCAACAGGTGGGCCTCGTCCTCCTGGTGGCCCTTATGATATTCGCATTCTATAATGACCTCTTCCGCCTCTGGAGCAGTCCGTGAGAAGGCTTCACCAAAAATCGAGCACTGAGGCTCGGGCAAGCGCGGGCCTGGGTAAGCCCCCTGTCTTCCCTCGAGAAAGGAGGAAAACCCGGACAATTCGGGTAGGAAGTGTGGCGGTGGGCGGGGATTCCCCCATCTCGGTGCAGTCGATGACCAAGACCGATACCCGGGATAGCGAGGCCACCCTCAGCCAGATCAGGGCGCTGCAGATCGCCGGTTGCGAGATCGTTCGGGTGGCGATCCCCGACCTCTCCGCGGTTGACTCGATCCAGAAGATCCGAAAAGAGACGTCCATCCCCCTGGTGGCGGATATCCACTTCGATTATCGTCTGGCCCTGGCTGCTCTGGAGGCAGGAGCAGATGGCCTGCGCCTCAATCCGGGCAATATCGGCGCTCGCTGGAAGGTAGAGGAAGTAGTCAGGGCGGCCAAAGAAAGAGAGGTACCCATCCGCATTGGGGTGAACGCCGGATCCCTGGAGAGGGACCTGACCAACAAGCATGGCCAGCCCACACCCGAGGCCCTGGTGGAGAGTGCGCACCGCCAGATCCGCATCTTCGAGGATCTATCCTTCCATCAGATCAAGGTCTCCCTGAAGGCATTCAGCCTGCCCCTCGCCATCGCCTCCTGCCGTCTTTTCTCCGAGCGGCACGACTACCCCCTCCACCTGGGAATCACGGAGGCGGGAACCGCTCCTTCCGGAAGTATCCGTTCCGCCATCGGCATCGGGATCCTTTTGGCTGAGGGCATCGGGGATACCATTCGGGTATCTTTGACTGCGGACCCGGTGGAGGAGGTCCAGGTGGGCTACGAGATCCTCCGCACCCTGGGGCTTCGAGAAAAGGGTCCCATCCTGATCTCCTGCCCTTCCTGCGGTCGAGCAGAGATCGATCTGCCGGCACTGGCCCGCCAGGTCGAGCTCCGGCTGGAGCAGCAGCACCTCGATGAGCCCCTTCACATTGCAGTCATGGGCTGTATGGTCAACGGCCCCGGGGAGGCGAGAGCGGCGGACCTGGGAATTGCCGGAGGGAAAGGTCTGGGGCTCATTTTCCGCCGAGGCAAGGTCCTCAAAAAGGTCCCCGAGGCGGAACTATTGGAGGCTTTACTGGAAGAGGTGGAAAAGCTAAGGAAGGGAGTCTAATCGGATGCGCTGGTCTCGATATCTCATACCCACCCTCAAAGAGGATCCGGCAGAGGCGGAATCGATCAGTCACAAGCTCATGTTACGAGCGGGCCTGGTGCGCCAGCTGGCCGCCGGCCTCTATATCTACCTTCCCCTGGGCTGGAGGGTAATGGAGAAGGTCCACGGGATCATCCGGGAGGAGATGGAGGCGATTGGCGGCCAGGAGTTCCTCATGCCCGTGTTACACCCAGCGGAGATCTGGCAGCAGACGGGGCGTTGGTATGACATTGGCCAGGAGATGTTTCGTCTCAAGGATCGGGGGGGCCGCGATATGGCCCTGGGCATGACCCACGAGGAGATCATGACCTGGATGGCAGCCAGGGAGATCCGCTCTTATCGCGATCTGCCCCAAATCTGGTACCAGATCCAGACCAAATTGCGGGATGAGGCCAGGCCCAAGAGCGGGGTGCTCCGAACCCGGGAATTTATCATGAAGGACTCCTATAGCTTCGACCAGGATGAGGATGGATTGGAGGAGAGCTATCAGCGCCATCTGGTGGCCTACCAGCGGATCTTCACCCGCTGCGGGATCCAGTTTTATGTGGTCGAGAGCGATCCCGGGATGATGGGAGGGGCCGGTGCCCACGAGTTCATGGCCCCCAGCGAGGCGGGGGAGGATGAGGTCGCCCTCTGTCCCTCCTGCGGCTATGCGGCCAACGTAGAGCTCGCCATCTCTAAAACATCCGTTCCCCACTCCCAAGAGGCTCCCCTGCAAAAGGTGGCTACCCCGGAGGCCCGCACCATCGCCGAGGTCTCTGCCTTCCTTCGGATCGACCCCCGGCTGCTCATCAAGAGCCTCATGGTCGTCACCGGCAAGGGGCCCCTCCTGGCCCTGGTGAGGGGTGATCAGCAGCTGCACCCTGCCAAATTGACTCGCCTGGTGGGAGAATTCCGGCCCGCCCAACGCGACGAGGTGATCGAATGGGCAGGTGTGGAGCCTGGTTTCCTGGGCCCGGTCGGCCTGGACCTCCCCAAGATCGCCGATCTCTGCCTGCAGGAGGGGATCTATGTGGCGGGCGCCAACAAAGAAGGATTCCACCTGCAGGGGGTCAGCCCCCAAGAGCACTTCCAGGCCCAATTTGCCGATATCCGCCAGGCCCAAAAGGGAGACCTCTGTCCGAGGTGTCCGGGAGAACTGGAATTTCATCGCTGTATCGAGATCGGCAATATCTTCAAGTTGGGAACCAAGTACTCTGTACCGCTGAAGGCCACCTACCTGGATGAATCAGGGCAGGAAAGACCCATCGTCATGGGGTCCTATGGGATCGGGCCGGCGAGGATCGCGGCCTCTGTCATCGAGCAGAGCCACGATCAGGATGGCATCATCTGGCCCCAATCGATCGCCCCCTTCCAGGTGCTGATCCTGCCGGTCAACGTGAAGGATGAAGCGATGCGGGAGATGGCTGAGGATCTCTACAAGGAATTGACCACCGAGGGAATCGAGGCCCTTCTGGATGACCGCGATGAGCGCCCGGGCAACAAGTTCAAGGATGCAGACCTGATTGGCATCCCTCTGCGCATCACCATCGGCCCTCGGGCACTGCGGGAAGGCCTGGTGGAGATACGTCGTCGCTTGAGCAAGGAGGAACATAAGCTGCCACGCGGACAGGTGACGGCCAAGATCCGGGAGCTGCTGGGGGAGCCCAAGGGATGAGCGAGGAACCGGGGCAAGCTCGGCTCAGCCCCCTGCGCCTCCTGGTCCCGCTTTGCTGGATGGCGGCGGTCTTATGGTTCTCCGGGGAGGCATTCGCCTCGGTCCAGACTTCCCAGATCATCATCCCCCTCCTTCGCGCCCTCTCGCCCACCGCGTCCCCCGAGACGTTGAGCCTGATCCACGGGCTGATCCGGAAGTGCGCCCATTTCTTCGAATATCTCCTTTTGGGCTATCTCTGGTATTGGTCCCTTCGCCCCCGCTGGCCCCTGGGAAAGATTCCTTTCCTCCTGGCCTTTTTCCTCTCCCTGGGCTGGGCTATCTTCGACGAAACGCATCAATCTGGCATCCCCTTGAGGACCGGCAGCCCCTGGGATGTCCTCATCGATGCCAGCGGGGTCCTGTTGATGCAAGCGATCCTCTGGAGCCGCCAAGGCCGCGAACAGATCAAGAACCAGGCCCGGTGAACCACCCTCAACGAAACAACCGGGAAAGGGCCTTGAAATCTTCGGTCCCAGCTTCCCTTAGAAGCTCAAAGGCCACGGTTTCTGTGCAGGTGATGACTGCGCCTGCCTGACTCAACTGCTGGACGGCTACCTTCCAATTCTCCTTTCCCCGGGAACAGATCGCGTCGATGGGAACATGGACGCGATATCCCGCCTGAAGAAGGTCCAGTGCCGTCTGCAGAACACAGATGTGGGCTTCCATGCCGGTAAGAATCACCATCCGCTTTCCCAGTTCGCGGAGCCGTTCCTGGAAGGAGTCGGCCTGGCAGCAGGAAAAGCTGACTTTGGACAGGGCCTCGATGTCGCCCAGGGATTCTTTGAGGGGGGCAATCGTACCACCCAGGCCCTGGGGATATTGCTCCGTGATCAGGATTGGCAGGCCGAAACGCTTAGCCGTCCGGATCAGCAGGTCGATATTCCTCGATACCTTCTCTTGCTGGTCCATGACTGCGAAGAGCTTCTCCTGCACATCGATGATCACCAGGAGTGCGTCCTCCTTCTCCAGGAAAAATGGATGTTTCATGCCTCGCTCCTTTCTCGCTCAGATGGCTTGCCCAATGGATCGTGAAAGCTCGTCCCAGTTTCCGTCGATATCATAGCAAAGGAGAAATGGAAGTGAAAAGGACCGCCTCTTCCTTTTTCGGATCCCTCTATCTGGTCTGGCTGCCCCTCCTCTTGTTGTTCCTCGCCTCTTCCTCGCCCGCCGCCACCCTGACCATCCTCCATACCAATGACCTGCATGCCCATCTCTCCTCCTTTCCCGATTCCTATCTGGGGCAGGAGGCAGGGGGCATAGCCAAGCTCTCCACCCTCATCCAGCAGGCGCGCCAGGCCAATCCCCACACCCTCCTCCTCGATGCGGGAGACCGGTTCTCGGGCACGACCCTCTCTTCCCTATTTCAAGGTGAGGCGGAGTTGGTCTTCTCCTGCCTATTGGGATACGACGCCATGGCATTGGGCAACCATGACTTCGACTTCGGCCAGGAACGCCTCCGCTACCTGCGGCAGCGCCTCGCCCACCCCCCGATGATCGCTGCCAATATCTATTGGGAAAAGGATGGGCGTCCTTTCGTCGATCCCTACTTGCGCAAAGAGATAGGAGGACTTCGCATCCTCATCCTGGGCCTCTCCACCCCGGAAACGCCCTTCTCCACCCGTCCTGCGAACGTGGCTGGGTTGACATTCGCACCCCCCGCCCAGAGTCTCAGGGCGGTCCTGAAGCAGGCAAAGGGAACCTACGATCTTCTCATCGTCCTCTCCCATCTCGGGTATGAGGAGGACAGGGCCCTGGCCCAGGAGGTGTCCGGAATCGACCTCATCGTAGGGGGCCACTCCCATACCAAAATTGAAACCCTGGAGCGGGTCGGGTCCTGTATCATCGTGCAGGCTTTTCAGTGGGGCCTTTACCTGGGCCGGGTGGATCTGGAACTCCAGGGAAAGAAGATCACCCGGGCAAAAGCTGGACTCATTCCCGTCTCCAGCCAGGTCCTTGCCGATCCCCTTTTCAGCTCCCTCCTCAAGTATTCCTATGAAGAGAGGGTCAAACCCATCATGGAGGCGGTGGTGGGCTATGCCCCCACGCCCCTCCTGCGCCAGGAGCGGGAGAGCCTCATCGGCAACATCCTGGCCGATTCCTTCCGCGCCTTCACCGGGGCAGATCTTGCCCTCTTCAATCGCGGGGGGATCCGGTCCGACATACCGGCTGGACCCATCACAATGGGCAAGATCTTCGAGGTCATGCCCTTCTCCAATCAGGTGATGACGACGGACCTCACCGGCAGGCAGGTCCAGGAACTCCTCGATCAGCTGGCCTCACGGGGAGGCGGCGACGCCATCTCCGGGGCCCAGTTCCGCATTGCAGGAGGAAAGGCAAAGAATATATTCGTCGCCAATCAGCCCGCTCCAACTCGGCAGCGTCTATCGGGTCGGCGCCAATGAGTTCATGATGGCCGGGGGAGACCAGTTTGATATCTTCAAACAAGGGAAGAACACCCGGAGTTATGGGCTGGATCGTCAGGCTCTGATCGAATACCTGCAATACTTGGAAAAAGAGCCCGAGAAATGGCCGAAGATAGAGGGAAGGATCCGGCAGTGAGCCAGCCCATCAAAGTGGTCCGCGAGAATTATCTTCCCTATTTTCCAGGGATCACCGTCCAGTCCCTCCTCACCCCCGAGGAGAGGGAGCTCGTCCTGCAGGGCAAATTGAAGGCTTTCGACCGCTACGGACATGAGATCGGCATGCAAGGAGCCTTATCGGGAGGATCCGAGGTCATCCTCCGCGAGGTGGAGCGGGGTTAGCAAATTCTCCGTCCTTCCCCCCGCATTCCTTGGCCTGATTCGGGACACACCCCAATACCTCCCTAATATCTTTACTTGCAGGCAGCTGACTTAGTGCTCCGTTTCATAAGTGCTATATCGTATTCTTTCCGGGAAACGGAGCCCTTCCACAGGGGCTTACGCCCCTATGGCGCTCCATCACGCTCCTGCTCGTCGCGTGATTCCGCTGAACCCCGCCGGGGGGCGGCGGCGCCCCCCGTCCACCCCCTCGGCGTGCGCCCCACCCATTTTGCGTACGTGACCGAACTTGTGGAAGGGCGCACTTAGTATAAGGCAACGCCTCGATTCATGCCAGCAGGATTCGCTTGTGGGAAGGCATCCCCTTAAGAGATAATGATAAACGCAAGAACCAGCAACTCTTACCTGCTACCCCGAAGGTCATTCGCTCTTCGCCAAACCCCCCTTCAACAACAACTTTCGATATTTGAGAATACCACGCATATGATATACTTCAGCATGCCTGGTTCGCCTGATCGGGCTCATACCCAGCTTATGTCATCTCTTACTTGATGTCTTATCGCCTCCGGTAAGCCCGTTTTCATTCACCAGCTGGGTGGGTGATATTCGGGCGGCATATTTTGGTGTTCGGGAGTGAAGGATGCGTATCTTGGTTGTGGAGGATGAGAACAAGACCGCGGCCTACCTCAAGAAGGGACTCTCCGAGAGCGGCTTCGTCGTCGATGTCGTGGAGCAAGGCGAGGATGGGCTCCACCTCGCGCGTACCGGAGATTATGACCTTGTTATCCTCGACGTAATGCTCCCCAAGCAGGATGGATGGTCAGTCCTCAATGAGATGCGACGAAGTGGAAAGCAAACCCCGGTCCTTTTTGTCACGGCACGTGACTCGATCCAGGACCGGGTCAAAGGATTGGAACTGGGGGCGGACGATTACCTGGTCAAGCCTTTTGCATTCTCGGAACTGCTGGCGCGAGTCCGTTCCATCCTTCGCCGCGGCCCGGCCCGACAGCCTGAAATGTTACGCATCGCGGACCTGGAGATCGACCTCCTACGACACAGGGCGCTACGGGGTGGGAAGCGCATAGACCTAACAGCGAAGGAGTTCGCCCTTTTATCCTTTCTGGTGCAACGAGCGGGTGAGGTTCTATCCCGGACTCTGATTGCGGAACACGTCTGGGACATGAATTTCGACAGCGATACCAACGTGGTGGATGTAGCGGTTCGCCGATTGCGCAGCAAAGTTGACGACCCTTTTGCCAGGAAGTTAATCCATACCGTCCGTGGGATGGGATATGTCCTCGAAGAACGCTGAGAAGAGAAACAGTGAGAAGTCTAAGTGGTCCTTCCCTTGGTCCTTATCGATCACGGGAAGACTCACCCTCTTATACGCGTTGTCGGCTTTGGGAATGCTGCTTATGTCCGCTTCTCTTTCATACTGGGTGCTGGTCAGCAGCTTGCAAAGGGAAGAGGGTCGTTTCCTTGCTGAGGAGATTCACGAGCTACGTATCATTTTGCGGGAACATCCCAATCAGAAAGAGGCCTTGCAGCAAGAAGTCAAATGGGCGGGAGGGTTCAGCAGTCTTCGCAGAGACTATACCAGAATCCTTGATGAAGGAGGCCAGACCCTGCTCGAGACCCCTGGCATGAAGAAGATCGCCGCCCCCTCGGAGTTCCCACCACCGACAGAAGCTACGAAAAGGCCAAGAAAGGGGATGAAATGTAGGTCAAACGACGGAAGATCTTATCTCTTGATGGCGGCATGGGCCGAACTTGGTAATTCCGGCGAGAATCAGCGGCTCCTCCAGGTAGTTCTGGACGTATCACACGAAGAATCCCTGATTGCCGAATATCGGAAAATGTTGGTGGTTGTGCTGCTTTTAGGCACCTTGTTGGCCGCTGCAGCGGGTATCGTCATTGCCCGTAAAGGAATGAAACCCCTGCAGGAGATTACCAGGGCAGCCCAACGGATCAGCATAACCCAACTTCACGAACGGATCGCTCCCGCACGATGGCCAAAAGAATTAGTGGTTCTGGCCACCGCCTTCGATGACATGCTCGATCGGCTGGAGGACTCCTTTACCCGCCTCTTCCAATTTTCCGCCGACTTGGCTCATGAACTGCGCACGCCCATCAATAACCTGATGGGTGAAGCAGAAGTGGCTCTTTCCAGAAACAGAACGCCGGACGAGTACCGGCAGATCCTCGGATCGAGCCTTGAGGAATATGCAAGGCTGTCCCGTATGGTGGAGAGCTTGCTTTTCTTAGCTCGGGCCGAGAGCACCGAGATCCGGATTGAGCGATCACTGTTCAACGGTCGTAAAGAGGTGGAGGCGGTGCGAGAATTCTATGATGCACTGGCTGAGGAACAAGGAGTCGAGGTCATCTGCCAAGGAGACGCAGAACTACACGCTGATTCGGTCCTCTTTCGGCAAGCGCTCAGCAACCTGCTTTCCAATGCGCTCCGATACACCCCGCGGGATGGAAGGATCCTCCTCTCCATCAACCGGGCGGAGGGTGAATGGGTCGAAGTGGAAGTGAAGGACACAGGCTCCGGCATTGATCCAGAAAATCTTCCCAGACTCTTCGACCGCTTTTTCCATGTGGATCCTGCGCGTTCCCGGAAGACCTCGGGTACGGGCTTGGGCCTGTCGATCGTCAGGTCTATCATGGGACTCCACCGTGGCACAGTTGCAGTTCAGAGCGAGCCCGGCAGGGGAACTACGGTGACCCTGAGATTCCCCACACCAGCATGAGTCTAACCTCCAAGATGACCTAACTGCAATCTTCCCGTCAGGTTTCTGTTCAGTTTGAACCGTTATATTTTGCAAATGGGCGATCCCGCTCCGCGATCGAGGGCTCTCTCTTAATGAAGATCAGGCCTTCAGACGCACTTTCCCTGGCGCGATGGAGAAGTATTCTTGTAGCTCAATGTTCATTCGGCGCGAATAATGGCAAATCCCCTTCAACCTCAATGCCCCTTTGTGGGGCCAAACCTGCTCGCAGCTGATGCCCTTTGTCACCTATCACATTTATGAGATTCCACCAGAGGTGTTGCGTGTCGATTTTTGAAAGGTGGTGAGGTAATAGCGATGGGGAGAAAATGGAGATCCTTGCCGGCGAAAGCCTCAGCAGCCTTTTCAACACCCCAATCGAATTCGTGCATGTCAACGGCTACTTTTTACGCAATGGCAGGCAAGGCGTAAACCGCGTGAAACGGAAGCAGTGCACCACAACAGCTTCCCTCATCCACTGGCGAAAGATAAGAAAACTTATTTGGTTATGCAAGACACGAAGTCCGCTTTATCAAAATGGGCCAAGAAGCTAAAGAAACGTTCCAAAAACCTTGGCTATTTTGTCTTCTACCACTATGGAAAGCAGCGTTGGTGTCCGGTCTGCGGTAAGTCAGCGCGCGGATTCAGCAAGTTTGGAAAATCTCGACGTGAAGATGCCAGGTGCGTTCACTGTGGCGCATTGGAAAGACACCGCTTTGTTTGGCTCTATTTCGGTAAGCAGACAGATCTCTTCGATGGCGGAGCAAAAAGAGTGTTACATGTAGCGCCGGAAAAATGTTTTGAAATGCGACTGAAGAAACGTCTGGGACCTGGCTATTTGACCGCTGATCTGCACAATCCCCGTGTCATGGTGAACTTGGATGTTACCGCTATCCCATGCCCCAATGAGTCATTCGACGTCATTTACTGTAGCCACGTCTTGGAACATATCCGGGACGACCAGAAGGCTTTGAAGGAGTTTTATCGGGTGCTAAAGGAAGACGGCTGGGCTGCGTTGCTCGTTCCTATAACTGCGCAGAGGACTCGTAGGGTTTTTGGTCGGAAAAAGCACGTGTGGGAATATGGTCCTGATTTTGTTGATAGACTCCGCGAAGCAGGGTTTAAGGTCGCGATTATCCAGGTTTCCGACTTCTTTGAAAAGGATGAGGCACTCCTTATGGGACTCAATCCCGAGAGCGGAGAGATTTACCATTGCACAAAAGCATAGGGGTTCGATTTTGAGAGGGTCTGGGAGCTACCATCAAGAGCCCTATGAGAATGCAAAAGGCGCTGTACCCCTCCAGCTTGAGTCCCACTTCCACGATGACCGAATTGTAATTTTCCTGTCAGGTTTCCGTTAACGGTAGACTGCTATTATTTATGGGTGTAGATGCTCCATTGCCCATGGCCGGGGCGCCAGGTCAAGGAGATGTCCTGCAAATTGCGACTCCCTGCTTGAGCGAAGACATCGAAAATCCAATGGATAATCAGAGTTCAGGGGAGTAAACTACCCCACAAAATCCTTGATTTTGTGGGGACCCCGGTCTCCAAAGGCATTGGACCTTGCTCTTGGCAAGGGGGGCAACCCTGCTCAGTTGCCGTGGGAGTGCGAAAGGTGAATCAGGGGTGAATCAGAAATCAGAAGGGAGTGCGAAAATGAAAACCGCGAGAAACATAATCCAGATGATCGCTTTGGTTGTCCTTGCAGCAGGCCTTCTGGCCGTCCCCGGTATTGTATCTGCGGATTGCCTGCGCCCGCCCTTTACCGACACCTTTATGATGGGGGCGTGTGAAGGGTTCTCCTCTACGGGAACCAATCCCTATTTCGTCTTGAAGCCTGGCTTCAAGGCCGTTTTCAAGGGAAAAGAGGAGGGGGAGGTGGTTCAATTGACGATCACCGTCCTGGACGAAACGGAAAAGGTCGACGGGATAGAAACCCGGGTGGTAGAGGAGAGAGAAACCGTGGACGGAGAGCTGGCGGAGGTCTCGAAAAACTATTTCGCGATCTGCAACCGCAACAACAGCGTGTTCTATTTCGGGGAGGATGTGGATATCTATAACGACGACGGGACCATCAGCCATGAGGGATCCTGGCGGGCGGGCGTCAGTGGAGCGAGAGCGGGTATCATCATGCCCGGGGTGATCCTGAATGGCGGCCGATATTATCAGGAAATCGCGCCCGGGGTCGCCATGGATCGTGCAGAAATCGTGAGTCTGAAGTGGACCGTGAAGACCCCAAAAGGCACATTTCATAACTGTTTGAAAACTGCAGAGACAACCCCCCTGGAGCCCGGTGTCACAGAATACAAGTTCTATGCCCCCGGAATCGGACTCATCAAGGATGGGGTCTTAGAACTGATAAGCTACGGATATGAGTAGGCTGTTTGACAAACAGGGAGCACTCGGCAGAAAGGAGCCACAGCAGATTTACCCATAAGTCTTTGCACCTTTTCGGATGGTTCAAAGCCCTTGATCTCTTTGGGGGAAGCAGTTGGAAGACAAAGGCACCTGGCGTATCCCGATCTTGTCGGGATCCCGGTGCCTTCGTTTTTGGGTCGCAACGATTTGGCCTGCGGAGGCACTGGAGTCTGGCTGCAAATCCAAGGGCTTTTCTTGGCCAGGACAGGGCCCCATCTGATGGTCACGAGTGTGCAGTCAGACTGGAGGTGATCGGTGTATCTCAAGGGTGCCCGACCTCATTCCAAACAGATGGATTGTGACCTGGGAGAGCAGGAGAGGTAAAGTGCCGAAGCCATCTTGTCCCCTTGCAACCTATCGAAAGATATCATCTTTTGAAATCGAACTGTCGAATTTGAGTTAGAGGAGTGCCGAGAAAGGGCAGGGATTCAACCTCCCGGGAGGAAGTCGAAGAATTGGATTGCAGGGACCATCATACTTCCGATTCGGATGCTGGCAATTTACCTGACGCTAAAGTCCGCTGGGAGAATGGTTGAGAAGTGGATCTGATACGATCTCATCGGACGGACTTGACTGGCATTATGGCATTTCTCAGGAGGTCTTGAGATGGCGTTAAGAGAAGAATTGCAGAGGCAGGGGAATTGGCTTTTCAGATGGAGAAGTTACCTGCCTTTGATCATCCTTCCCCTACTGCTCATTGCCTTACGAAATGCTGATTGGTTGGAACGAACTGTGGGAGATTCCTTGCAAAATTGTTGGGAGGTTTCTTGTCTATCAATATCCTTTGTGGGATTGGCGGTCCGTTTCGTCACGGTCGGCTATGTCCCCGCCGGGACATCCGGAAGAAACACCAAGGGGCAAAAGGCAAAGGTGCTCAATACGACGGGCATGTATTCAATCGTCCGGCACCCGCTTTACTTCGGAAATCTTATTATCACTTTGGGCCTCCTATTGTTTATGGCGATTTGGTGGTTCGGCCTGATAGTAGCCTTTGCGTTTTGCCTATATTACGAGCGGATAATGGTCGCCGAGGAGACATTTTTGGCAAAACAAGTATGGTGCATTATTCTCGGACTGGGCTGCGAAGACTCCGGCACTTCTACCCAGATTCAAGAACTGGCAGCCACCGAATTTGCCATTTTCAATTAGAAATGCCCTCAAGAGGGAGTACTCCGGCTTTTTCTTGATCATCGCTTCCTTTACTTTCTTGGACATTTCCGAAGACATACTTTCGGGGCATGAATGGGAATCAAATTGGGGATGGATCAATCTATTCATCGTGGGTCTATTCATATATCTGACATTAAGAACATTAAAGAAGAAAACAGAATACTTGATGCCGAGGGAAGATAGGGGTCAACAGAAGAATCGGGGTCTTGAAAGGTCCACGTTTTCATCACACATCGATCCGTCTCACATCGAACCGGTGCTTGATGATCTTGCCCTGGACCATATAGATCACATCCTCGGCGATGTTGGTGGCGTGGTCGGCGATCCGCTCCAGATGGCGTCCCACCAGGAGGAGATGGACGGCGCGGGTGATGGTGCGGGGGTCTTGCATCATATAGGTGAGGAGCTCCCGAAAGACCTGATCGTTCAGGGCATCGAGCTGGTCGTCGCGGCGGCAGACTTCGCGGGCTAGATCCGGGTCTTTGTGGACAAAGGCATCGAGGCTGTCCTTGACCATCTTCTGGGCCAGTTCAGCCATGCGGGGGATATCGATCAGGGGCTTCAGGAGGGGCTCCTTGATGAGCTCCAGGGTCCTCTCTGCGATATTGACTGCTTGATCTCCCATGCGTTCCAGATCATTGTCGATCTTCAACGCGGAGGTGATGAAGCGCAGATCGATGGCGGTCGGCTGATGGAGCGCCAGGAGCTTGAGGCAGAAGTCGTCGATCTTGATCTCCGCCATGTTAATCGCGTCATCGGAGGCGATCACCTTCTGGGCCAATTCTTCATCCCTCTCCACCAGGGCCTGGATGGATCCATGTAGGGCCTGCTCCACCAGACTGGCCATGGAGAGAAGCTCCCCCTTCAGCAAAACCAACTCCGCATGGAAATGGGACCCCATTATCCGAACCTCCCTGTTACATAATCCTCCGTCCGTTTATCCGAAGGGTTGGTGAAGATCTGCTCCGTGCGTTCGAATTCGATCAGGTCTCCTAACAAAAAGAAGCCCGTGTAGTCGGAGATCCGGGCGGCCTGCTGCATATTGTGGGTGACGATCACGATGGTATATTGCTGCTGGAGCTCATCGATCAACTCCTCGATCTTGGAAGTGGAGATGGGATCCAGCGCCGAGGCCGGCTCATCCATGAGCAGGATCTCCGGCTTGATGGCCAGCGCCCGGGCAATGCAGAGACGCTGCTGTTGTCCTCCGGAGAGCTCCAGGGCGTTGGTGGGGAGGCGATCCTTGACCTCCTCCCAGAGGGCCGCATCCTTCAGGCTCTGCTCCACTACCTCCTCGATTTCCGCCCGTTGATGCACCCCGGCAATCCGGAGGCCGTAGGCGATATTGTTGAAGATGGAAAAGGGAAAGGGGTTTGACTTCTGAAAGACCATCCCCACCCTCCTTCGCAGCTGGATCACATCGATCCCATTCCCATAGATATCTTCTCCGTCGATCAGGATCTTGCCCTCCGCCCGGGCACCCGGAATGATATCATTCATCCGATTCAAGGTGCGAAGGAAAGTGCTCTTCCCGCAGCCGGAGGGGCCGATGAGGGCGGTCACCTGATGGGCCGGTATCCGCATCGATATGTCCCTCAGGGCTCGAGTTGGACCATAGTAGAAATTGAGGTTTTCGACTTCGACCTTGATCTCCCTCGGCGGCGGAGCTGGGGTCTGGGGCATCCCATCCTGGCTGATATGCCCCCTCACCTTCTCACCTACAAATGGGTTTACCATTTCTTTCTCCTGCGGAAGCGCGATCGGATGATGATGGCAGCCAGATTCATGCCCAGGACCAGCGCCAGCAAGACCAGGGCGACTCCTGCCTTCACCTCCATCTTGACATTGGGAATCTGGGTGGCAATCACATAGAGATGATAGGGCAAGGCCATGGCCTGATCGAAGATCGAGCGGGGCAGACGGGGGAGATAGAAGGCGGCCACGGTGAAGAGGATGGGTGCGGTCTCCCCGGCTGCCCGGCCGATCCCCAGGATGGCGCCGGTCAGGATCCCGGGGACGGCATTGGGCAATACCACCTTCCATATGGTCTGCCACCGGGTGGCACCCAAAGCCAGGCTCGCCTCGCGGAAGGATTGCGGAACCGCCAACAGCGCCTCTTCGGAGGCCGTAATGATGACCGGAAGGATCATGATCGCGAGCGTCAAGGAGCCAGCCAGGATCGAGGCGCCAAATTTGAGAAAGATGACGAAGAGGCCCAGGCCAAAGAGGCCATACACCACCGAGGGAACGCCGGCCAGATTGAAGATGGCCAGGCGGATCCAACGTGTAAGGAGGTTCTGTCCCGAATATTCAGTGAGGTAGATCGCGGTGAAGACGCCCAGGGGCAGGGCAAAGAGGATCGTCCCCATCACCAGATAGAAGGTGCCCACGATGGCGGGAAAGATGCCGCCCTCCCTCATCCCCATGATCGGGGGCTGGGTCAGAAAATCCCAACTGATCGCCGGGATCCCGTAAAAGAAGATCACCCCCACGATCACCCCTACCGGCAAAAGGATCGTCAGGGTCGCCAGAAAGAGGAACAGGAAGGCGATCTTTTCCGAAAAACGGGGAGGCAACCTGAATCTGCGCTTAGGAATGTTCCACATCCCCCCAGCCTTCTCCGCAATCGGGCCCAAGGAGAGGGTATCGGTTCGGTCTTTCACCTCGAAGATCCTACGCCCTCCTCTTCCTGTGGATGATGAATCCTGCGCCCATATTGATCAGATAGGTAATCACAAAAAGGACAATGCCAATGGCAAAGAGGGCAAAATAGTGGGGACTTTGATGGACCGTCTCCCCCATCTCGGCGGCGATGGTGGCGGTGAGGGTGCGCACCGGCTGCAGGAAACCCCTGGGGATCACCGCTGCGTTCCCCGTGACCATCATCACCGCCATGGTCTCACCGATCGCCCTCCCGACCCCCAGCATGATGGCCGCCAGGATTCCGGAGGCGGCACTGGGGACCACGACTCGATAGATCGTCTGCCAGCGGGTGGCACCGAGTGCCAGCGAAGCCTCCCGGTGGGCCTTCGGCACCGCAGTCAGGGCATCCTCGGTGATGCTCACGATGGTAGGCATGGCCATAAAGGCCAAGGTGATGGATCCAGTAAGGGCGGTCAGGCCGGTGTTGAGAGAAAAGAGGTCCTGCATCCAGGGCACCAGGATGATGACCCCAACAAAGCCGATCACAATGCTGGGGATGGCGGCCAAAAGCTCCACCCCCGATTTGAGCCAGTCGCGAATCCACGCAGGAGCCACCTCGGCGATGAAGATCGCAGATGCAATCCCGAGGGGAACGGAGATCACGAGGGCACCCACCGTGACCAGAAGGGAGCCGAGGATCAGGGGCAGGATGCCGAAACGCGGGGGATCCGAGACAGGATACCAGTATTGGCCGGCCAAAAAGTCCTGAAGCGAGGTGAACCGAAAGGCCGAAAATCCCTCCCGGAGCAAGAAGAGAAAGATCAAGGCCACCAGGAAGATGCAAGCGATCCCATTGATGAGAATCCACTTTTCGACCAGAAATTCGGCTACGGATCGCTTTCGATTGGAAGTCATAGAAGCATAAACCCCATAGATTCCTTGGGAGTGAGAAACGGGGAGGGAGGAGAGCCGGGTTCCTCCCTCCCTTCGGGCTGGGGACTGCCTATTTCACCGGCACGAAATCCAATTGGAGGACGATCTCCTGCCCCTCCTTGGAGAGGGCAAAGTCCAAAAGGCTCTTCACCTCGCCCCTGGGTTCTCCCTTCGTATACCAGAATAGGGGGCGCGAGATGGGATATTTCCCTTTGCGCACATCCTGGATCGAGGGCTTTACGTAGCGGCCCTGTTCCTCCTTGGCCACGGCGATCACCTTCTGCTTGGGGCTGATGTAGCCCATACCATAATAGCCGATGGCATTGACGTTTTTGGCCACCTCGTCTGCAATGGCTTGAGAGGAGGGTAGAAGCAGGGCACTCGGTGCATATTCCTCGGGACCCTTCTCCTTTCCCCTCCTCAGGATGTGCTCCTTGAAATAGATGTGGGTTCCGGAGTTTACCTCCCGGGAGAGGACCACGATCGTCCCCGGCTTCCCACCGACCTGCTTCCAATCGGTGATACTGCCCATGAAGATCCCCCGCAGTTCCTCGAAGCTGAGCCGGGATACGGGATTCTTGGGATTCACCACCACCGCAATGCCGTCCAGTCCTACCACATGCTCCTTGGGGCTAATTCCCCTGGCCTTGGCCTGTTCGATCTCCGCAGGTTTCATGGACCGGGAGGACTCAGCGATATCGCAGGTCCCGTTGATGAGGGCGGCGATCCCCGTTCCCGATCCGCCGCCGGTCACCGCCACCATGAGATTGGGATTCTTCTTCATGAACGCCTCGGCCCAGGCCTGACCTAAATTGACCATCGTATCCGAGCCCTTGATCTGTATCGAATCCTCGGCCGCCAAGACGACGCCCGAGCTGAGGGCGATTGCCAGGAGCGCCCCCACCACAATTCTCAACAACTTACTCCACATGATTTTCCTCCTTTTCTTCCCTGTTCAGTTTTTTTATGCGATTTCTGTTACAATTCGGTGACAGTCTCGTGACATCTCGCCAACATTGCCTACCACATCACCTGGGCCAGGAGGTAGAAGGCGTTCATGGCGCCCCCTTTGGCCGTTACCACTTCGGAGCCATCATTGGCGTGGCTAATCTTATCGGTAGTGTATTTGTTATCCAGCGTCTGATAGTACCAGTTGAAGGCCAGCTTAACGTTGGGAAAGGGGAAATAGTTGATTCCTAAGGTCAGGACATCGGCGGTGTTGCCCCGAAGGTTCAGGTCATTCCCCCAACGATTGACGTAGGAGTTCTTCCCCATGGAATTGGCCTGTCGATACCTTTCCGGGGCCGATTCGTCATCCACATCCATCTGCTCGTAGCGAGCGACCAATTGAATGCCTTTGTTCGCATCTCCCCAGACGAAGTAGGTCCCCAGGACATACCATCCCCAAGAGATCAGATCCGGGGCATCGATCAGCTTTCCTCCGGAGCTCACGATCTCGTTGGTATCCGGATCCACCCTGACCTGTTTTTCCCGCTCCAACGTCTGGTAGATCCATTCTGCCTGGAGCTTGAAAGGACCTACTTTGTAGGCCATGTCGAGACCGTACCGATCCCGTCCTCCCCGGTAATTGACCTCTTTGAAGAAGGCCCAGGCGGTGGGGAGACTGGGCTGATATCTCTGGGTGGGTGTCTGCCTGCCGGTCTGATAGGAGCCCCCGAATTCCAGGCCCTTCAGGGCAGAGATGTTCGAAGCGGCGAAAGGAGCCGATACCAGCCGGCCCACAAAGTCCTTGTCATCATTGGTATCGGAATTGTTGGCCCCATTGCCATTGAAGACGCCCACTGCATAGTTGAGCACGCCGCCCCACACTTGGGGACCATGGAGCATGATGCCGATATCGTACTTGGGAACCGTGTTACCTGAATCGGTGATCATGGCCCGCTCAATGGTATCGATCGCCGAAGAGGAAGTCAGGTATTCCCGGCTGAAGGGGGCTTTGAATTGCCCAGCCCGGAGCTGGGCGTCCTGAAAATAGCTGTAATTGAGATAGGCGTACTTGAGGAATCTCCCATCACTGGGAGTCGAGAAATCACCCTCCACGCGCCCCTGGAAGTATTTCCCATAATACCCGGTGAGGCTCACCCGGGCATGTCGGAGCCTGAATTCGTTGTCCTGAGCGGTGTTGTTTTCGTAGAGCCGAAGCTGTTCCCGGATGTATCCATTCAAGGACAACTTGAACTTGCCGTCCGGGGTCTGGAGGAAGAAGCCCCTCTGGTAGCCGGCAACAGGCAAAGAAGATGGCTTCTCCGCCGAAGCGACTGCGTTCTGGACCGTCTCTGCCTTCTGGGCGGCCTCCACCTTCACCGCTTCCTGATATTCCTGCTCAGTCAGGATGCCTTTCTCCCTGAGGATATCAGCCAGGGATTTCTCGTCGGCGATTGCGGACCCAGCCATCGTCAACATGAGGCTTAGGGCCAGAATCCCCGCGATGCAAAACGATATGCCTTTCATCGATACATCTCCTTTCTTTCAAGAGAGTTCTGATCTCCATCTGGAAGGGAGGATACCGGCCCATTATGGCGAAAAAAGGGAGGCAATGTTACAGCTCGGTGAATGCAAGGGTGCAGGGAGAGGGAAACTCGCTAACGCTTAGCAGCCAAAGGGAGGGTGAAAAAGAAGGCAGAGCCAGCCTCTAAATCGCTTTCCGCCCATACGTGGACCCCTTTGAGCAAGGGAAGGAATGGTAACAGGTTGGTGCAGCTATCAGCTAAAGGAAAGAGCAAGGGATATCTGAAGAATGGGGGCAAGACAACAGGGGCTGGGCAGAGATGATGGACCGTGGTGGTTGAGCTATCGGCCTCCTTGGAGTAGACAACACCCGATTTGAGGAATCCACTTGCCGGCTAAGGACGTGAGAGGTGACTGGGTGGATTATCGAAAACGGCATGGACCAGCACGTGCCCCGCAAGCCCCACCTGTCAAGGGGGGTCAAGTCGGACGATCCAACGGGGAATCGGACTTCCTTTCCGAGAGGCCCGGCCTGTAAGGGCAGGGAGTCTCTCTACAGATAGGAAGGAGTAATTTCACACAAATCTAAGAATTTCGCCATGAAATCGTAACAAGTAAGGTGTCTAATAGAGGCATGAAAGGAACGATCCCCACAGGCGTCGAATGTCCAAGATGCCATTCAGAAGCGCTTTACCGATTTGGACACATCCGAGGACAGCAACGCTATCGATGTCTGTTGTGCAAGTATCAGTTTGTTGTGGAGGCCAAACGGTTAGAGCTTACCAGGAGGCCGATCTGCCCTATCTGCGGACAAGGGATGCACCTCTACAAAAGAGAAAAGGGAGCATGGAGGTTCAGATGCTCCCAATATCCTTTGTGCAAAACTTATCTCAAGGTCGAGAAAGGAGACTCGAAGTATGGATTATTACTTTCACAATGTGCCTGGAAGGCTGCGAATCAAGACCCCACGCATTAAGGGGGATGAGGATGCAGCCCTGGAGCTTCAAGGGTGGGTGAGATCCATGAAGGGGATTCGCTCTGCGGAAGCCAACCCGCTGACCGGCAGCCTCATCATCCGTTTCGATGAAAAGGCGACTTCTCTCGAATCCATCACCCAAGCCTTATCGAAGGCGGGGTATTTCGATCGCTCGAAGGCCATGGACAACAACCAGTATATCTATTCTCTCGCATCCTCTGCCCTTTCGCTGGTGGCTTCCTTCATCTAAGCCTCAAACCCCGGTCCTTCTTCTTCCCTTCGAGGGGGCGTCACGGCGCTCCCATATTCAGGGCGGGCGCTTTTCTCTCTCGGATCAGCTCCTTCACTCTTCTGCTGGCTAACACCGTCAGATAGCTCTTGATCCTTGACCGGGCCTTGAGTTCCTGCAAGACTGATTCATACAGCCCACCTATGTCCTCTTCGGAGTATCCCGCGCTCTTCGCAATGACCTGAATGGTGTGGCGGTGTTGCTGTCTTTCGGACTGATCCTCGTATGAAAGCTCTGGTCCCTCCATCTTCCTCTCCTATTTCTCAAGCAAGCATTGGCGCTTTGTCCGTCCGCTCCCATGGCAGTCCGATATCCACCCTTCCCATATGGCCATAGGCTGCGAGCTTTCGGAAGAATCCGCCCTTGACGGTGGAGGGCAGATGTCTCAAATTGAATTGGGCTAGAATGGCAGCCAAGCGAAAATCGAAACTGCGAATGATGCGGACCCCAATTTCACCTGGCGAAATCCTCTCTGTGCCGAAGGTCTCCACCTGGATGCTCACCGGTCTGGAAAGCCCGATCGAATAACTCAGCTGCACCTCGCATTCATCGGCAAGTCCCGCCGCAACCACGTTCTTTGCCGCATATCGAGCCGCGTAAGCCCCGACCCGATCGATCCGCATCGGATCCTTTCCACTCAGGGCGGCCCCGCTGTGGCGAGCATACTCTCCGTAGGTGTCGATCGCGTTCTTCCTGCCCGTCAACCCTGAATGGATGGACGGGCCGCCCGTGATGAAAGGTCCATCTGGATTCACAAAGATTCGGGTGTTGTGGTCGGGTTTGATTTCCTCATCCGCAAACACCCCATCCACCACCATCTGTCTCAGGTCGTCGTACAATCTCTTCGCATCGGGTCCACCCTGATCTGGGGATTGGCCCTGGCTTGCAATCAAGGCAATGCTATGAATGCGGTAAGGCGCTCCGTTTCTATATTCGACCCCAACTTGGGTCTTCCCATCGGGGGCCAAATAGGGAAGGATCCTCTGCAGCCTGAGCGAGGTGAGTCTCCGGGCGAGCTTGTGAGCGAGCCAGATGGGGAGAGGCATCAAAGATGCTGTCTGATTACAGGCGAATCCGAAGGCGGTTACTTGGTTTCTCACCACAACAGAGTCGATCTCCTCGTCGGACAGCCCTCTCTCATCGAAACGGCATCGCTCGTCGGGTGGCAATTGCAAGAGACTGGTCAGAACGCTGCAGGTCTTCGAATTGAAGGCGGGTTGATCATAGCCGACCTGGTTGATCATTTGGCGGGCTATCTTCGGGAAGTCGACGTTGCTCTGCATGTCGAACCTTGCGGCGATGAAGATGATTTCCGTCGAGGCTGCGCATTCGGCGATCACTCTCGCATAAGGGTCTCGCGCCAAGATGTGATCGACAATGGCGTCACTGATCAGATCGCAGAGCTTGTCTGGATGTCCCTCCGTCACCGACTCCGATGTGAACATGAAATCCCGTCTCATCTCTTGTCAATTCCCTTTCTTTGTGAATTCATTGAAGGCCAGAGAAGATAGGGCGCCTGCACCGATCATGATGCTGTCGCCAAGACCGATTGGAGTAATCCCCAAAAGGCGCCTCAAAGCGGGGATAAACGGGATGGCAATCTGCAGAGAGAGACTCCCCGCTACGGCAAGTTGCAGATAACGGTTAGGTGGCAGAGGAACCCGGCCTCCAATGCGGTCAAACACGCCGTGTTCCTTGGATCGGCAACTCAGGGCATGAAGGATTTGTCCCAGGCTCAGGCTCATGAAAGCCAGGGTCGAAGCTCTTGGGCCAGGGCCATACCGTATCAGCCCGAATCCATAGGCTGCAAGGCCGCCCGAGGTCAAGGCTGCCGACTCCAATCCGATTCTTCGAAGGTCCTGGGTTCGGATGATCGGTTCTTTCGGATCACGGGGGGGTTGGGAAAGGACTTGCGGCTCCGGCGCCTCAAGGGAGAGCGCCAGGCCGGGAAAGACATCCGAAATGAGGTTGATCCATAGAAGTTGCTTCGGATTCAGAGGCTGCCCCAGCCCAAAGCCCATGGCCAACGACATCAGCAAGACCTCGCTCAGATTCGTTGCCAGGAGGTAATGGATGGTCTTTGCGGATATTGCTGTAAATGGTCCTCCCTTGGCTGACGGCAATAACCATTGTCTCCAGGTTGTCGTCTTGCAGGATTACATCTGCAACTTCTCTCGCCACATCGGTTCCGGCGTGCCCCATGGCAATGCCGATATCAGCGGCCTTGAGGGCCGGTCCATCGTTGATCCCGTCACCGGTCATGGCCACCACTTTTCCGGCTCTCTGCAGGGCATAAACGATCTGAAGCTTGTGGGCGGGGCTGACCCGCGAGAACACATTAACTCTTTCGGAGAGGACCCTCAAAGCCTCGGGATCGATATCGGCCAGGTTGGTGGAGTCCAATATCTCGATCTGATGATGCCGGCTGAGATCCATTTGTCTCGCAATCGCGTACGCCGTGGGGGTCTGATCCCCTGTGATCATGATCGTGTCTATTCCAGCGCGGTGGAATGCCTTCACCACTTCTCTCACTCCCGGCCTGAGGGGATCGCCCATCCCCACGAGGCCCAGCCAGATCAAGGACCCTCCGGGCTCTGTCCCCTCATCAGAAGTAACTGACAGGCTGTCATCCCACGCATACGCTATTCCGAGCACACGCAGGGCCTCTCCTGCCATCTGCTCGTTCTCTCCTTCGATGGTCTGGCGATCTTCCTCGGTCAATTGAATCCTATTCCCGTTATGGAGGTGCCAGCCGCAGAGCGACAAGACCTCGGTGGGACTGCCCTTCACCGCAGTCATACGGTGAGGGGAATCGGACCTTTGGTGGAGCGTAGCCATGAAGTTGCGTTTTTCCGAGCGATGGTTGATCTCGTACATCGGCCAGCGTTGCCGGAGGGAGATGACATCGACCCCGGCGCCGATGGCCATGTGAATCAGGGCATTCTCCGTGGGAGAACCGTTCACTCGGTATTCCGTCTGCTCTTGGGAGACCTCGCTTTCGTTGCAGAGCGTGCAAGCCTCGATGAGCATAAGGAGTTCGCCACCCGGATGGGGGTCCACCTCCTTCCCTCCAGCCATGAATCGATGGTCGATCACTGCCATCCTGCACATGCCGACATGAACGGTTTCCACGCGCATGGAATTCATGGTCAGGGTTCCCGTCTTATCCAAACATATCACCTGGACGGAACCCAGGGTCTCCACTGCTTCCAGATGCCGGATGAGGGCTCGGCGTCTTTCCATATTCCTGACACCCAGGGCGAGGGTGGTGGTAGCCACTGCGGGTAGCCCTTCCGGAATTGCCGCCACTGCAAGGGATATGGCGCCTTGAAGCATTTTTAAGGCGCCATATCCCCGGAGGAGGCCCATGAAGAACACCAAAGCGCAGATCGCGCCGCTGAGAATCCCCAATTGGGTTCCCATTCCGCGCAACTGCTTCTCCAAAGGGGTTTCAGGGGACGTAGCCTGGCCCACCAAAAGCTGGACTCTGCCGATCTCGGAGAACTTCCCCGTTGCGACCGCCACACCCATGGCCTGCCCGCCGGTTGCCAAGGTGCCCATATAGACCATGTTGGTCCGATCGGCGAGAGGCACGTTCTCGGTCCCGAGAGGAGAGGATCTCTTCATGATGGGCATGCTTTCTCCTGTCAGAGCCGATTCATCCACGCTGAGAAGATGAACCTCGAGGAGCCTGGCGTCTGCTGCAATATAGCTTCCGGGCCTCAAGCTGAGCAGGTCCCCCGGTACCACCTCTTCGGCCCCGATCTCCAGGATTCGACCTTCCCTTTTCACCAGCGCAGTCGGCCTGACTATGCTCTTTAGGGAAAAGATGATCCTTTCCGTCTGACTCTGGGTGGCGTACCCGATTCCCGCGTTGATCAACACCACACTCATGATGATGAAGGCATCTGCCGCCCCACCTGTGAGGAGGGAGATCACCGCCGCGACGGAAAGGAAGGCCACTGGGTATGACTTGAACTGTTCCACAAAAATCGCCCAGCTGGAACGGGGGACCGCCTCGGGAAGGATATTGGGTCCGTAACGTTTAAGCCTCTCCCTTGCAGCCTCGCTCGACAATCCTACGATCTTGCCTGTGCCGAAGTCCTCCAGCAAGGCATCCGAATCCATGACATGCCAGGGTCGACTCTCCTGGGTTTCCCCCTGGACAATCAGCTTTCTGATCTTTCTCTTCGATGGAACTGCCTTAGAGGGAATAGTTTTATGAGGGTGATGGGAATGGAGGCGATTCTGTCCTTTGCGGGAAGGGTAGTCAATCAGGGAAGATAGGAAGGGAGACCCATGGCGGAATCCTCCATTCCCTTTTCGACGGAAAAACCCTGAGACATCCTTGCCCCGGAGGCCATGTGACTCCTCATTCTTGGATGGTGACTGGCGCTGAAGGTAAGAGCACACAACCTCCTCAGTCAGCATCGCAATCTCGGACGTGGGCCTCTCAGAATGGAAGAGGACCAGGATGTTTCCCGTCAGAACGCTAACAGAAACAAGCCTGATCCCCTTTTTCTCTGACAATTGGGATTGGAGTTGGCTTCCTAACGCCTCGCAGCGATAGAGTCCTTCAACTTTGAATCTTGCCCTCCCGCGGACCCCAGTGTGTATGGCCCAAACTGATGCCATCCGAACTCACCTTTTCCCCCTTGTCCTGGTTCCGGATGGGGGAGGGGTTTCCACCTCCTGGCCCTCCCCGGGTTGTGTCTCCTCCTGCAGAGAGGGGGGGGGCCACCGGCCTCACCCTCGGCAGGGCGACGGAGGCCACCTCTTTCACTCCCCCCCACGATCCCGACCAAGACATCTGTCACCGCCCTGACTGCCGTGTTCCCAATGCTGCCAGCTGCCTCGATGGCCCCCTCTACCGAGGTCTTGGCGACTTGTTCCACGTTGCCTCCCACCTCCCTCGTCGCCTCGATCACCCCGTCCACAGCCCTTCGGGCGATGACGGATACATCCGCCCCGATCTCTGCGGCTCCCTTGACGGCCCTCTCGACAGTCGTGGTTGCCACCGCAACGACGTCTCCGCCCACATCGCTGACGCCCATGACAATCCCTTTGGCCACGCTCTTGGTGCTCAGGGTGAGTCCTGTTCCCACTTCCTCCGTAGCTTGAATGGCTCCCTTCATCACGTCCTTGGCAACGGTGATCCCCTCATGGGCTGCGACGCCGATTGTCCGAAGGGCGTTGGAGACGGTAGTTCTCACCAAGCTCACGATCTCCGCCTCGATCTCGTTGATTCCCTTCAGACTGCCGACAATTCCTTCCTTAACAGCCATTCCCGCCTTTCCTATGCTTTCTCCAACCTCCTTGGTGCCGTTCTTCTGTTCATCCATGGATCAGACCTCCTTCTCTCTTTATTTCTGGAAACCTCTTTCTGAACGAAACGGGCCGGACGGCTCCGGAACCGAGAAGACGCGAGTTGGTCCCTTATGCCTCCAATCCCGTTTCGCTTGGCTTCGATTTCAGGAAGATATTAAGGGCGTACCAGAAGGCCGTGTACCAGGGGATCGCTGTCAAGTTGCCCCTGGCGACCTGATATATTCCGGCCCCCAGCAGGGCCAAGAAAGCCAGCGACCCTAAATTGGCCCCTTCCCCCACAAAACCTTTGACTTTCTCGTCCCAAGCAGCAAAGACGCTGGTCACTTCTCCGTGGATTCGAGACGAACCCGAGCAGGGAAGGACCGTGGTTTGGGCGTTGAACAGATTTATGGATTTGGCAAATTCCAGCAGCGTCTTCGTATCCAGGGAGTGGAGGAGGAGAACGCTTCCCGTCAAAGCGTTGACCTGGATCTGTTCCACGCCAGGCAGTGAAGACAATTCCCCTTGCAGGGCAGCAAAGAACTCATCGTTCCTCTTCTTCGAGGGAATCCTTGCCCTCAACCTCCCCGATGATACATGGCTAATGTAAGCGTCTTGAGGGATTTCAAACATATCTTTGTCCAATCATTGAAGTGTCAACTCGTGGGTTCAGCGCTGGCAGGAGCCGCTTCAGGAGACGATGAGATTTCCGCCTGGCCCGCTTCAGCCATTTCCGATTTGGCCTCAGCCACGATATCCTCCACGAGCTCCTGAGCCTCTGCGGCAATTTCTTTTCCTCTCTCATACAGAACGAGTCCGCCTTTGATGGCCGCTTTGGTAAGAGGCTTTACCGCAGCCGCAAGGATGGGGATGACGATGGGTGCTACGATCGCCGTGCCAATGCCTATGGCAAGGCCGGTTAGGATATTTCCCTTCCATCCGTTTTCAAAGATTGCCATCTTTTGTCACCTCCTTTCCCTCCTCCAAATTGACATTCTGAATTTTCATATACCTCTTGTCCTAAAAGTGTCAAACGGTTTTGTCATTAGTTGCCTACTTTCCGGATACCGCTGTTCTCCATTTCACAGAACCTTCACGATTCCACAACACCTGTGCCACTTTTCCCTTCTATCTTATAGCTCGTCTCTATCATGAATTTGGTTGATGAGGATCTTCGGAAGCAGCTTGCAAAGGGGTTGTATCGAAGGAGAAACATCCTACGGCGCATAGAATAGAAAGGTATCCACCCAAATGGTACGAAGAATTGCCCTGGTTGCCCACGACAACAAGAAGCTGGATCTGCTGGAATGGGCCCGGTACAACAGTCATCTCTTGGCAAAGCATGAGCTTTACGCCACCGGGGCCACGGGAAGCCTATTGGAACAAGAGCTTAACCTACCGATTACCAAACTTCATAGCGGACCGCTGGGAGGCGATCAGCAGATCGGGTCGATGATCGCGGAGGGACGGATCGACTTCCTGATCTTTTTTTGGGATCCGCTGGAACCGGCGCCACACGATCCAGACGTGAAGGCACTGCTGAGGATCGCGGTGGTCTGGAATATTCCAATCGCCTGTAACCGTGCTTCCGCCGATTTCATGTCCTCATCGGCGCTGATGTCGTCGGAATATCAGCGCCTGCGGCCCGACTACGGGGAATACCGGGAGACAAAGGGCAAAGGAGATCGTGAGGGAGAAAAGAGAGCGGCTTAGCCCAAGGTTTCTCCGGCTCCTTTCAGGATCTCTATCGCCGCCCGGTCCCTTTCATGATCTTCAATTTCCAAAGATGAACACGTGCAATGGTTTGGAGGAAGGCTATGATCTGGTTAGGGATCTCAGATTGCTACGAGAGTGATGGATTGGCTTGCCACTGTCCGAAGGACCACCGAATGGGAGACTGGGTGTCCTCCTATGCACGGTGTTTCAACGCCCTGGAGACCGATTTCGGCCGCTGGCAGACAAGGCAATTCGGGAGCCTCCGCATGATGGCGAAAGATGCGCCGGGGGGATTCCGTCTGGCAGTGACCGTTCACTGCGGCGCGAATCAACAGATCCGCCCCGGGGACTTCGTTGGCCTCTCGGATCTCCTGCATTGGATTCGCCTCTTGCAGGAATACGATAAGCTGGCTTGCCTGGTGGTCCGCCTTTCGAACCCATTTCGTCCCGATATCGAATCGGCCTCACTCTTCAAGAGACTCCGCAGCATATTCTCCGGTTTGCCTTTGGCCGTCGAGTTTCACTACGACGAAATACCGCAGCAACAGACCCTTGACCTTCTCCGCAAAATGGACATGGCCCTTGTCTGCGTGGAGGATCCCCAACCCCTGCCAGGGAACCCAAAGGTCGTAGCGGTTACTTCCAAGCTGGGCTATCTTCGGTTCCACAGCACCTCCAACCCTGGGTGTTTGCAAGGACCAAGTGAAGGACTGGGCGGTGGCGGCCTTACGGTGGAGTCTTCAAGGACTGGCTTCCCAGGATCAAGATGTTCGCGATCAAACTCAGCATCTTTACATATTCATCAGGAATTCCTGCCTGAGGAGTGCAGCGGGCGATGCTCGAAAACTGAAGGTCCTGTTGGAGGATACTGGGCTAAGATCGGAAGAGGGGACTTCCCCCACTCAACGACACGACAGAGAATCCAGACACCCTTGCGGATTGTCGGTCTTGGGCTGAGCAAATGCCAGCGATGGGCTTGCTCCTGGGCGGATTCCGATCCAGCTTTGCCCGCCGGATCCCTCGCCAGGCAAGCGAACCTTCAGTGGAGGCGGAGTTACCGCTACCAGGCAGGGGTCGCTTGCTCAACCGAAAAGCCTGCCGTCCAGTTCGCTTGCCCGCAGCAGTTGGACGCCATTCGCGTAATGCGTCCCAAGATCTCTACCAAAGATGGCGACGTGGCCATGACCTCCTGGCCGGGGAGGATTTCGGATGTGGTTTCAATCAAAAGACGGGTCTCAGATGGTGAGTGGAAGGACTCCCCGATTAAGAAAAACTGGCTTTGAAAGAGAGGGTTGTCCAACATGCTTAAAACGATCTTGCCGCAATTCCGGGTAAGGGGCATCGACTGTTGTCGCTATCCATGGATCATGGGTCCCAATTCTGCAGCGAACCTCTCTTTCATCGAATGCTCCATGTCGAGGAAAAGAGAAGCGCACGTTCCGGAAATCCAATCCTTTTGGCCCTGCTGGACATCTCGAACCATTTAGGGTCTCCCCAGTTCTGAAGTCATCCAGGAACTGGAGAACGCCCTCTCGTGTGCCTTCAGGGAGACAGATATGATGGGGTGGTATCGGGAGGGCTCGGTGATTGGAATCGTCTTTCTCGACATGGGCACCATAAACGAACCAAAAAAAAGCAGAATACTTCTCAAGATCCACAAGGCTCTTCATGAGTCTCTGGGTCCGGCAGCGAATGCTGAGGTTAAGACATCATTTCAGCTGTTGCCATGTTCGTACGGTAACCTGATCGGATTCGAACAAGGGTGGGGCGCACATGGACATCAAAACCTGGAGGTCCTTCCCGAAGACGAGACGGCAGAGGCCGTTTCCGTTGCTGGCATCCTCGAGAGATGAGAAGGCAGAGGTCCAACACGACCCGAAAAGGAAATAGCACTTCTTTCTCTCCTCCCTTGGAGCAATCCGTGCCCCGCGAAATATGCCTGTCCTGCCTGCGTTTCTCTGGGGGCAGAGAGCGCAGGCACGCAAGCGGGGCGGAGAAAAGGAGAGTCGTGGGCCGGGAGGGGGGGACTTGCTAACGTACAGCGGCTACCGGAAGGGTGAAAAAGAAGGCAGAGCCAGCACCCAATTGGCTTTCCGCCCATAACTGGCCCCCCTGGGCGAGGACCAGGTGCTTGACGATCGCCAGCCCCAGCCCTGTGCTTCCGGGGGTCCGAGGGAGGCTCACATCTGCCCGATAGAATCGCTCGAAGATGCGAGGGAGATCCGACGAAGCGATCCCAATCCCGGAGTCCCTCACTTCGATGCAAAGATAATTCTCCCGGAGGGAGCCTCGAACCGAAACCTGCCCTCCCGGAGGGGTGAACTTGATCGCATTATCGAGTAGATTGGATAGGATCTGCCTCAAGGCCCCTGGATCGGCCAGCACCGGGGGGAGGGATGGAGGCAGGTCGGTCTCTACCCGCACGGGTTTGGGTTCCCACACCGGCCGGATTGCCTCCAGGATTTCAGGGATGACCTGCTGAACAAGAAGGGGAATGGGTAAGAGCTCCATCTTGCCCGCTTCGATCCTCGGCCAAATCCAACAGGTCGTTGATCAGCTTCTCTAAGTGATCCGCTTGGCGCAGGACGATCTCCACAAATCCCTTGGCATGGCTTCGATCCTCCAGGGCGCCATCGAGCAGGGTCTCGGCGAAGCCCTTGATGGAGGCCAAGGGTGTCTTCAGCTCGTGGGAGACATTGGCCACGAAGTCGCGGCGGATGACCTCCAGCCGGCGTAGATCGGTGATGTCGGCGAAGACGCAGATTACGTCGGAGGAGGGTCTTCCCGGATCCGTGGAGATGGCGCTGGCACGAAAAATTTGAGGTGGGGGTCCCGGAAAAGTAACCTCTTCCGTCACCACCTCGCCCCTTTGATCCATGGCTTGCTTGACCATCTCCTGGATCCTCGGATTTCTTACCGCCTCGATGAGCGGCTTTCCCTCGGGTGAAGAGGAGAGGGAGAGGAACCTCCTCAGCGCTGGATTCATGAGCACGATCCGCCCCTCTTGATCCACCACTATGACCCCCTCGATCATTCCCGAGAGGATCGTCTCCAAACGATCCCTCTGGAGGGTCACCTCTCGAATCCTCCGATCCGTCTCCCCGGCCATCCGATTCAGTGCCGAGCTTAGCTCGGCCAGTTCCTTCCCCCCCGATAGATCCTCGCCTTTCTGCTGAAATCTCCCCCGGCCATCCTTTGGGAGAGGGAGGCTATCTCCAGGATGGGACGGGAGAGGAGACGCGAGAGGAAATAGGCGAAGACGACCCCGAAGAGGAGTGCAAACAGGAACGAGCCCACCAGAAAAGCGTTGACGCGGGAGTAGAAGCGGTCTTGGGTGGAGAGGGAGAGGGCCAGACGCACCACCCCCGACGGGGACCCGCCCTCCCCCAGGCGACCTGCCACATAGAGGAGCCTGCACCTCAAGGTAGCGCTGTAGCGAAGGGACATGCCCGTTCCCTTGGCTAAGGCCTCCTGCACCTCGGGTCTTCCCCTATGATTTTCCGCCTGGATCAGATCTTCTCCGCTCAGCCCCGAATCGGCCCATACTTTTCCCTTCTTGTCTATCACCGTGACGCGGGCTTCCAGATAGGGCGCCAGCCGATCCACCCAGGCATCCATCTGGTAGCTGAAAGGTCGGTTGGCGAACCGCTGCTCCCAGAGCGCCCTCACCATCTGGGTCTCCCGCTCCAGTTGTGAGCGGATTTCTGCCTCCCGAATGCCCTCCAGATGAAAGTGGACATACAGGTAGGCCGCGAGCAAGAGGCCAGAGATCAGGACAAGATAGGCGAGGGTGATCCTCCAATGAAGCCGCAGTCTCATCCCTCTTCCTCGTGAAAGCGATAACCCATGCCCCTCACCGTCTCGACCGCTTCCCCCCACTTTCCCAATTTGGACCGCAATCGCTTGATGTGGGTATCTACGGTGCGGGAGTCGATGTCCGGATCATAGTTCCAAACGTCGGCCAGGAGTCTATCCCGGGTCTGGACCCTTCCCTTCCTGCCTGCCAGCGTAATCAGGAGCTTGAATTCGGTGTGGGTCAGGCCGATCTCCTCGCCCGCGACCCGGACCTGGTGGCGATCCATATCGATCACCAGATCGCCTAGGACCAGCCTTTTGGCCGGCTCTTCCCGATGAGAGGCGCGCTTCAAGACCGCCTTTAACCGCAGGATCAGCTCCCGGGGGCTGAAGGGCTTGGTGATGTAGTCATCGGCCCCCAGTTCGAACCCCACCACCCGGTCGATCTCTTCCCCCTTGGCAGTGAGCATGATGACGGGGATGTCTGAGGTCGCCTCGTTCTTTCTGATCTGGCGACAGACTTCCAGGCCGTCGATCTGGGGGAGCATCAGGTCGAGGATGATCGCATGGGGCGGCTCGGCGGCAATCCTTTGCAGGGCTTCCTGGCCATCGGAGGCGGTGATGACCTTGAACCCCTCCTTCTCCAGGTTGTATTGCACCAGGCTCAGGATGTCCGATTCGTCATCGACTACCAGTATCTTTTCTCTCGACAATTCGATCCTCCGCCTCCGGAGCGCCTTTGCTCGAGGTTGTCAAAGAGGGCTCCGGATCCTTCGATGCAGTCCCAATTCCTTTTCACGGCAGCCAGAAAGACAAGAGGAAATAGACCAGGGAGGCCATAGCGGCAGAGAGGGGGATGGTGAGTATCCAGGCCCAGACGATCCGCCGGGCGACCCCCCACCGAACGGCCGACAGACCGCTCGTGGATCCGACCCCCATGATGGCCCCCGCAATGGTATGGGTGGTGCTGACCGGGATCCCTCCCATGGCGGCGCCGATGATGGAGATCGCGGCGGCGGTCTCGGCGCAGAACCCGCCCACCGGCTTCAGCTTGGTAATCCGCATCCCCATCGTCTTCACGATGCGCCACCCTCCCGCCAGGGTTCCCAGGGCAATGGCCGCATGGGCCGCCAAAATGACCCAGAGGGGAATATGGAAATGCTCTCCCAGGTAGCCGGAAGTATACAGCAGGATGGCGATGATTCCCATGGTCTTCTGGGCATCATTGGTGCCATGGCCCAGGCTGTAAAGGCCCGCCGAGACCAGCTGCAGGCGGCGAAAAAGCAGATTGACCTTGGAGGGGGATGACTTCCAGAAGAGACGAATCACCAATACCATGAGGGCAAAACCTAAGGCCAGCCCGAAGAGGGGGGAGAGGACGATGAATAGACAAATCTTCGCCAACCCTTGAGGAATGAGAATCTTGAAGCCTGCCTTGGTTACAGCTGCCCCGGCGAATCCCCCGATCAGGGCATGGGAAGAGGAGGTGGGCAGTCCCAGGAACCAGGTGATGAGGTCCCAGGCGATCGCCCCCACCAACCCTGCCATGATCACGCCTTGGCTGATCCCCTCCTGATGGATGACCCCCTTCCCGATCGTGGTGGCCACACCCACCCCAAAGGTGAAGGCGGCCACGAAATTGAAAAAGGCAGCCCAGCAGACTGCCTGCTTCGGGGTGAGAACCTGGGTGGAGACTACAGTGGCGATGGAATTGGCGGCATCGTGGAAGCCGTTGAGGAAGTCGAAGATGAGGGCCAGCGTGATGATGAGAATAACGATGGTCAACATGGCGGATCAGCTGTGTTTGAGAGACACGGACTCGATGATGTTGGCCACATCTTCGCACTTGTCGGTGGCCGTTTCCAGGGTTTCATAGATCTCTTTCCACTTGATGACATCGAAGGGGCTGTAATCTCCCTGGAAGAGGCGAGCGATGGCATCTCGGGTGACGCGGTCGGCATCGTTCTCCAGACGATTGATCTCGACGCAGTAATCGTATATGTGATCCCACCCCCGCAGCAAACCGATCGCCTTTTGGACCTCCTTGGCCGAGTTATAGATGATATTGCCCAGATTCTTGGCCTCCGGGGTCGGCCTTTCGATCCTGTAGAGCACCATCCGGTCTGCTGCTGCTTCGATTAAATCCATGATGTCGTCCAGTGCACTGGTCAGGGCATAAATGTCCTCGCGGTCGATGGGGGTGATGAAGGTTTGGTTCAGTTTTCGAACGATTTCGTGGGTGATCCTGTCCCCCTCGTGCTCCAGGTCCCTGAGCTCTTCTGCATTTACCTGCGGACGGTCATAGGAATCCATCATCGATTTCAGGATCCCAGCTCCTCGAAAGATATTCTGGGCAGCCTCTTCGAAGAGGTCAAAGAATTTCTCCTCCCGCGGAATCAGTCTAACCATGGTCTATCTCCTTTACCCACACTACAATCTTTCCTTGTCTCATCCCTTCGATTCATTCCTCTTCTCATTCCTCTTCCAATGACCCCAGACGAACCAGAGGGCTGCTGCGATAATGACGGCGCCGATCACGAAATCCAGCTTGTGGAAGATGACCTCCACCTCACTCCATCTCTCCCCCAACTTGAAACCGATCCAGGCGAGGAAGAAGCACCAGGGCAAGGAGCCTGCGAAGGAGTAAAACACGAACTTGCCGAAGTGCATCCTGGAGATCCCTGCGGGCAAGGAGATGAAGGTTCGGATGATCGGCAGAAGTCGCGCCACAAAGGTAGCCTTGTCCCCATGCCTTGCGAAGAACCGATCCGCCTTCTCCACGTCCTCCCTTTGAATCAGGAAGTATTTCCCGTACTTGAGCACCGCAGGCCTGCCCCCCCATGCCCCCAGTCCGTAGGCCACGATGGAGCCGACGCTGCAGCCCAAGGCCCCGGCCACGGAAACCCACCAGAGGCTGAATCGGCCCTGAGAAACCAGATACCCGGAGAAGGGCATGATGATCTCGCTGGGCAGTGGAATGCAGGCGCTTTCGATTGCCATGGCCACGATGATCCCCGGATAGCCCAATCCGGAAATCAGGGCCACGATCAGGGAAGAGATGAAGCTCAGGATCTTATACAGGGGTCCCCTCCTTCAGGTTTTTCTGGCTCCGCGGTTTTCCCCAAACCAGGAGGATGGCGGGCAGGAGGACCAGAGAGGCCACCATGCATGCCCCCACTCCCAGGATGCAGGCTACCCCCATGCTGACCAGACCGGGGTAGTCGGAAAAGGTGATGCTGCCAAATCCGAAAATGGTGGTCAAAGCGGCCATGAGGACAGCCTTGCCCACCTGGAGAATGGTTACGGAGATATCGCACTCTCCGCTTTCATAATACCGGTGCAGGATGTGGACCCCATAATCGACCCCGATGCCCAGGATCATGATCACGGCGAAGATATTCATGAGGTTGAGCTTCATTCCGAAGAGATCCATGAGCCCGAACATCCAGAGGACACCAAAACCGAGGGGAATCAGCGACAGGAGGGTGTCCTTCAGGTTCCTGAAGTCCAGATACAGGAGGAGGCACACCCCCAACAAGGCAAGTAGGGTAGCCCACTTCGCATCCTGGTACACCTTGCTCTTCAATTCCTGGGAGAGGATATTGACCCCTGACACCTTCACCGAGCCGAGGGAAATCAACTCTGCCACCAACTGGGCAGGTGGGCCCGCCTTCCACGAGCTCCGCTCCTGATAGACATAGGTGGCTATCCGAACCCCCTGATCATCCACCTTCAGGTACCGACTCAGGATCCGCCCCAGGGAGGATTTCTTCACCTCCTCCCAGCGGATCCTCTGGGAGGGAGAGAGGAACTCGCGGAACTTCTTCATGTAGTCCGCAAAGGCAGCAGGTCGCAATCCTGAGTCCTGCAACGCCTTCCGAAAGGTCCTGGCGATGCGATCCCCGTTTAATTCATGGCCCTGCATGGATCGAATATGGGCCAGCCTCCTCTCCTGGGAGCCTTGCGAGGGAAGAAGGGTCTCCAGGGAGTCGAACCCGACGATCCCCTCCTTCCGGTTCCAGGATCTCAGAGCCGAGGCCACCCTTTCATTGGCCTCCAACGCCTCTTCCACCGTCTTTTTTTCGGTGATCACCACGAAGTGATAATAGGAGAGGCCGAACTTCTCGGAGATCCTCTCCTGGAGATCCAGGGCTTCATTGTGCCGGGGACGGATGTTGCTGATGTCTTCATCGAAGCCGAGGGAGGCGGCAAAGAAGGCCAAGAAGACGCTCACCCCCAAGGAGACCCCGATGATTCCTCGAGGCACCCGGGAGAGGACCGCAAAAGATCTTCCCAGCCCAAAGGACCTCATCCGCGGAGATCGGATGTCCCCCTTCCTTCGGCTTTCCTCCCAGGCGCACATGGCGGGGAGCAGGATGTAGGTGGCCAAAAGACAGAAGAGGATCCCGGTCCCGGTGAGGAGGCCCAATTCGGCCAGACCGCGAAACCGGGTGACCATCATGGCAAAGAAGGCGGCGGCCGTAGTGATGGCCCCGATGAAAACCGAGCGCCCGGTTTCAGCGAGCATCAGATCCACCGACGACGGGGCATCTTTGCCTCCCGTCCGCTCTTCCAGATAACGATTGTAGAGGACGATGTTCAGATCGATGGCCAACCCGATGAGGAGGGCGGAAAACCCACTGGTGGCGTAATTGAGCTCTCCCACGGCCACGGCGGCAAAGGCCATGGTCCAGGAAATGCCCACCACCAGAGGCAAGCCCGCAAACAGGATCGACTTGAGGGTCCGGAAGGCCAGCAGGAACAGAAAGAGAACCCCGAAGAAAGAGGTGAGGAAATTGCGCAGGATATCCCTCTGGATGATCTGGGAATCGTTGAGGGCGATCAGATACCCTCCCCCATAGCTCACCTTCATCTGGCTCAGGGAGAGGCCATCCTCCTGCTCCACCCTCTGGCGGGCTTTTCCCTCCGCCGCCTTCACCATCTCCATCAATTTCTTGCTGAAGAGGAGATCCTGCGCCGGCTTGATGGGACGGGCAACCATCAGCAGCATGGACCGATCCTCGCAGAGGTAGTATCCATCATAGGGATAGAGGCGCAGATCCATCCCCCGTTTGAGCAGGCGATCCTGGACCAGGGGAAGGATATTGAAGGGATCCTTCTCTATGAGGCTCTTCATGGGCAGGGCCGTTGGAGTCAGCAGGAGGGCCTGGATCCGCTGTGCCTGTTCGGCAATTCCCTGATCGGTGAGCCGATGGGCCAACGCATCGATCTCGGGCTCAGACAGGTAGAGGAGGCCATTGCCCAGGAGGGGCCGCATATCTTCCGACTCCTCCCAGATCCGGTATTCCACATATTCGATGAGGGGGGAGGATCGAAGCTCCTGTGCAAACAGGTCGGAGAAGCCTTCAAATCGATCTGCCGGGCTCCCCTCCTCCGACTCGATCGCCACCAGGAGGTAGTCCATGCTCCCATAATCCCGAAGGACCTGGCGGAAGGTATTCACCTTCTCGTTGTCCTGGGGAAGGAGCCCAAATATGTCGGTCTTGATCTGGAGGCGACTGGCGATCAGGAGGGAGACGATCAGGGAGAGGAAAACCAGGAGGAAAACGAGGCGGTGATGGCGATAGGAGAAATGGGCCCAGGAGCCCAGCACTCGCCTGGCCTTCGACAACCGCATGGCGGCAGGGCCTTGGTCTTGACTTTGGGGGCTGTTTTTCATCGAGGAGGCGATTCAGGCTCCGGGGAAGGGGACAATTTGAAAGCCGAGAGGGTTTCTCGAAAACGAAAGAGTTGAGCTCCCAGGGCGGAAAGGCCCTGCTCCATCTCCTCTGTCTGGGGAATTCCGGAGCGGCAAAGGGAGAGAAGGGCCGCCTGCTGCTTCTCCAGCTCTTCCGCGATCTGATTGGCCCTGCTGATTTGCCCATTCAGGAAATCCAGGGTTTCGTTGAACCGAGACCCAAAATCCTTGAGCTCATCGTTCCTCCGAAGCTGAATCCGCAACGACAAGTTCCCCTCGCGTATCTCTTCGAGGGTCTGTTCAAAGCGATAGATAGGGCCGGCGACCTGGTGAGATAGGATGATGGAATACAATCCAAGCAGTATGATGACCCCTAAAATGGAAAGCCAGACATATTTCTCGATGTCGAGGTAGAAACTGGCTGCACCCTGGAGGGTGGCACTCTCCGGTGGAAGATTGGAGTAGAGGATGGACAATAGAGGCAAATACAGGCTCACCCCGATGACGAGGGTAAAGGAGAAGAGCATCAAGACCACCAGGCCAAAGACCTTCAACTGTAACCTCTGCTTGACGAGATAGGACTTTCGGAAGACCTTCTTTTTCTCCATTCTTCCCTCCTATTTGGCGACGGCAGAAATAATCTTATGATACATAGCATCCCCCCTTTCCCTTGTCAACTCGTTCTCCGGTTCCTTACCCTACAATTTTCTTCCGGCTGCCTCGGCGAAGGGCCTCAACTCTTGCATTAAAGAAGTAAACCGCTTCGGCTTGAGCGATTGGATCCCATCGCTGAAGGCCTCCTCCGGTCGCATGTGGACCTCGATCATGAGGCCGTCGGCGCCCGAGGCAATCGCCGCTTTGGCCATGGGAGCCACATATTCCCAATGGCCCGTTCCGTGGCTGGGATCAACGAAGATGGGCAGATGGGTCAGCTTCTGCAGCACCGGAACGGCGTTCAGATCCAGGGTGAAACGGGTCTCCGTCTCGAAGGTACGAATTCCCCGCTCGCAGAGGATCACCTCATAGTTGCCCTGGGAGAGGACATACTCCGCCGACATGAGGAACTCTTTGATGGTGGTGGCCATGCCCCGTTTGAGGAGGACTGGCTTCTTGACCTCCCCCACGGTGCGCAGGAGGGCGAAGTTCTGGACGTTGCGCGCCCCCACCTGCAGGATGTCCGCATAGCTTCCCACCAACTCCACATCCTTGGGGTTGATCACCTCGGTGACGATATAGAGGCCCGTCTTCTCCCGGGCCTGGGCCAGGAGCTTCAGGCCCTCTTCCTCTAGGCCCTGAAAGGCATAGGGTGAGGTCCGGGGCTTGAAGGCCCCTCCCCGTAGGATATGGGCCCCTGCCTCCTTCACCGCCACGGCGGTCTCCAGAATTTGGGCCTCGCTCTCCACGGAACAGGGCCCGGCTATGATGGTGAGGCGGTCCCCGCCGATTTTTAGATCGCCCATTTTGATAATGGTCTTCTCAGGTTTGACCTCCCGACTGGCCAACTTGAAGGGCTGCAGAATGGGAACCACGCTCTCCACCCCGGGAAGGGATTCCAAGGACTGGAGGCGGGCCTTGCCTCGCTCGTCTCCCACCGCTCCCACCACACTCCTCTGGGTGCCGCGAATGACATGGGACTGATATCCGAGCTCGGTGATCCTGCGAATGACTTCTTGAAGCTGCTCCTCGGGGGCTCCCGCCCGCATTACGATGATCATTTCCAACCTCCTAAAAAATGAGGGCCACGGACAGAATCCGGGGCCCTTGTGGTTGACTGAAGAATCAAGTGCTACTGGTGAGGGCCACGGTTTTGCCGTCTATCCCATGGCCCCAGGGATTTATCTATATGGATACGGGTCCCCGCAGGCCGAGGGATAGACGGTCGTAAAGACGAACTTTCCAAACCGAACCTCCCCTCGTGCTGGACCCATCCTGTTCATCAGACCTCCTCTTGGTATTTGTCACTCGAATGTTTTCCTATCACCCCTTCCTGCCCCCTGTCAATCTTTTTTGTGACATCTTTTTCGTGACAAGAAGTGGCTATGGCTTCGTGTTGCTGCACGTATTCTTGTGGGTCCAGGAGTAGGACGTGCCGGACTTCGTCAAGTCGCCGACATACCAATAGCGATGGGTCCCACAGGTGGCGGGCGGAGACCAGTAGAAAGGGATATTGATTCCAAGACCGTTTGTTATGTTGTTTCAGGACTTCCGTCCCGATCAGGAGGCCTGTCTCCGGGTGGGGAGATCCTTTATTCGTTCTCGGTGACGAAGGGTCCGGGTCCGATTCAGCCTCAGGCCTGGATGTCAGAAGGCCTTTTGTCCTTGCCCTCCCAGGAAATCTTGTGGTATATGTCCCAAGCGCGGATGGAGGCAATTGTGCCCAGTTTGCACCATTCCCTCCCAGGTCCGAGGTGTAGAAAGTCGAGCTTTTTGGCAAAAAACCTACACGGAGGTCAAGATGAGGAAAGTCGCGAGTCGCGGGAAGTTCATCCTAACGGTGATCAGTCTCCTGGCAGTGCTGATTCCTGTCTCTGCCTATGCCCTCTTCATCGATCTGGAGGATAATCTTCGTCTCTTCTACGAGGATCGGGGCAAAGGGGATCCCATCCTTTTTGTGCACGGCTGGTGTGGCAACAGCTCCATCTGGACGAAATTCCAGTTCCCCTATTTCGTGAAAGACCATCGCGTCCTGGCCATCGACCTGCGGGGACATGGCAACTCCAGCAAGCCCCTGGAGGGAAACAATATCCCCCAGTTGGCGAGGGATGTAAGAAAGTTCATCGAGGTGATGGGTCTCAACAAGGTCACCCTGGTCGGACACTCCATGGGCGTGATGGTGGTCTTGGATTACTATCGGCAATTCGGATCGGACCGCTTGAAGGCCCTGGTGCTGGAGGATATGAGCCCCTGTCCCATGTCCGGCGAGAGCTGGAATTCGGGGTCCTTCCACGACAACAACTGGGACGCCCTGCGAGAATTTGCGATCGGCTTGGAGCAGAATCGAGAGGTCACCCACAAGGCCTTTCTCAGGAAGATCTGGAAGGATCCCCCTACGGAGGAGGCCGTGGATGCCCGCTACAAGATGGTGAGCAAAACCCCCGTCTGGGTCGCTGTGACCTTGCTCTATGACTTCGTCCCCCGAGACTATCGGCCCCTATTGCCCCAGATCAAGATCCCTGCCCTGATCCTGGTGGCGGATTCGGGACTCTACCCCAAGGCGAGCATGGCGGGAGTCTATATGTTAGATCACATCTCCGATTCCAAGCTGGTCGTCTTCCGGAACAGCGGACATCTTCTCCAGATCGAAGAGCCGGACAAGTTCAACCAGGAACTGAGTCAATTTCTCCTATCCCTACCCAAATAGAGAGGGGAAATCTGGGCCGGTTCTAAGCTGGGATTCTCAGCCCCACTCCGTTTAGGAGGCGATTCAGATCATCCGAAATCTGGGAAAGATCAAAGACTTCTATCCCAAGGTCCTGCTCGCCGTTGGGGTCTATGTGAACGATCAGAGATTGGGATCGATCGGGCCGATTGAAAACGGTCCTCCAGGGCTCCCTGCAAGTGGACGATGTAAAGACCCTGATCGAGTTGGAGACCGATCTGATCGGCGTGCGCGGCTCGGTCTGTGAGGGTGGCCGGCTAGGCCGGATCACCGCCCGGAAGGGCCGGGAGCTCTTGGAGACCATCGACCACCATCGGCGCCTCTATTCGGACCAAAGACCCCCGTTCCCGCCCAGAGCCTTCCTCCGCCGGACCTTTTCTTAGGCGCTTAGGCCCGATTCGGGCTCAGAGGACGGGCATGGATCGGATACCCGCAGCCCCTCATCGCTTTCGTCGATGAGGGGCTTTCCATTTCTCGCCCCTTCCAGGAAACTACCCCACCCGGAGGGAATAGACGCCCCCTCTGGCAAAGCCCTGTCAGCCACATGCAACGCTCTGCCTCCCCCCAAGACCTTCTTTACAATACGTTAGTCAACTCACCTTTTAGGCTGATAGCTGTTGGAGGTCGCTCAGTTACCTATCCTTATCTTTACGAAATCTTAACATTTACCAGTTCGATATTTACACCAACCTTATTCATCATTCTGTTATCCTTCGGATCCAATAAGGAGGGGTCGTTCATGGATGCTCTTTACTTTTGCCTGATCGTTGGATTCTTTGCGCTTAGCTGGCTGCTATTGAAGCTTTTGGAAAGAATTTAGGAGGTCAGGACATGGCAGTCTGGTACTGGGTAGGTGGGATCCTCGCCTTGGGTCTGCTGGTTTATCTCGCGATCGCGGTACTGAAACCGGAGATATTCTCATGAACCTGAATGGAATCGTCCAAATCGTCCTGTACCTGGTGGTTCTCCTGGCGCTGGTCAAGCCCCTCGGCAGTTTTATGGCGAGGGTATATCAGGGGGAGCCGTGCGGATTGGATCGTGTGCTCGGCCCGGTTGAAAACATGATCTATCGAGCCTGCGGCATACGGCGGGAAGAGGAGATGACGTGGCAAGCGTATGCGGGCGCTCTTCTCCTGTTCAGCCTTGCCGGCGTGCTTTCCTTGTATCTGTTGCAACGTCTCCAGGGGATACTGCCATTAAACCCGCAGAAATTGCCCGCTGTTTCCCCGGATTCATCCTTCAATACGGCAGTCAGTTTCGTCACCAACACCAACTGGCAGGGGTACGGCGGTGAGACGACCATGGGTTACCTCACCCAGATGGCGGGACTTGCGGTGCAGAATTTCGTTTCCGCTGCCTCGGGCATGGCGGTGCTGGTTGCCTCTCATTCGGGGATTTGCCCGGCGCACGACGCGGACCATCGGCAACTTCTGGGTCGACCTGACCCGCAGCACCCTTTACATCCTGCTTCCTCTCTCCCTGGTCCTGGCACTGGTCCTCTCATCCCAGGGAGTGGTGCAAAGCTTTAGCCCTTACCGGAATGTGCCGCTGGTGCAGGCGGTCCGTTACGACCAGCCGAGGCTCGATGCCCAGGGAAACCCCTCCAAGGATGCGGCAGGCAAGGAGCTTTTCGAGACTGCTACGGTGAGGAAACAGACCCTCCCCTTGGGTCCAGCGGCCTCGCAGGTCGCCATCAAGCAGCTCGGCACCAACGGGGGCGGCTTTTTCAGCGTCAACTCCGCACATCCTTACGAAAACCCGACCCCCTTCTCCAATTTCTTGCAGATGCTGGCCATTCTCCTCATCCCTGCAGCGCTCTGCTACACCTTCGGCAGGATGGTCGGGGACACCCGACAAGGATGGACGCTTCTGGCGGCCATGCTGGTGATACTGATTCCCCTTTTGCTCTTCTGTTATTTCACTGAGCAACCGGGGAACCCTCACTTCTCTGTCATGGGCATAGATCAGGCCGCAAGCGCAGCGCAATCGGGTGGCAACATGGAAGGAAAGGAGGTCCGCTTCGGTATCGCCAACTCCGCCCTCTGGGCCTCGGTTACCACTGCGGCGTCCAATGGCTCCGTCAACTCCATGCACGATTCCTTTACCCCTCTGGGTGGGTTGATTCCCTTGTGGCTAATGCAGCTGGGGGAGGTCGTCTTTGGCGGGGTCGGCTCGGGCCTCTATGGCATACTGGTCTTCGCCATCGTCGCAGTCTTCGTGGCAGGACTCATGGTGGGCCGTACTCCAGAATACCTGGGAAAGAAGATCGAGTCATTTGAAATGAAAATGGCCGCGCTGGTCATCCTGATACCGGCCCTGCTGGTTCTAATCGGAACGGCTATCGCGGTCGCAACCAAGGCGGGCGTGGCAGGGATTGCCAATCCCGGGCCGCACGGTTTCTCCGAGATCCTATATGCCCTCTCCTCAGGCGCCAACAACAATGGCAGCGCCTTTGCCGGGCTATCCGCCAATACTCCTTTCTATAATACGCTGCTGGGCGTAGTGATGCTCTTGGGCAGGTTCTGGCTCATGATTCCGGTATTGGCCATTGCCGGGTCTCTGGCTGGGAAAAAACAGGTCCCACCCGGCGCCGGCACACTGCCAACCCACACGCCGCTCTTTGTCGCATTTCTGGTGAGTGTGATCGTGCTGGTGGGTGCGCTCACCTTCCTGCCCGCCCTGGCACTGGGGCCTATTGCAGAGCATATGCTTGCCCTCCATTAGCGAAAATCGAGTAAAGGATCGTACCTTGAACAGGAAAGTCAGATCGCGCTCCCTTTTTGAACCGTACATCGTGCGCCGTGCCTTGTTTGATTCCTTTGTGAAACTGGACCCACGCCACCAGATCCGCAATCCGGTCATGTTGGTGGTAGAGGTGGGAAGCCTCCTGACCACCCTCCTCTTCCTTCAATCCCTGCTGGGCCCCGGGGAGGAGTCTCCAGCGTTCATATTGGCGGTCTCCCTCTGGCTCTGGTTCACGGTACTCTTCGCCAATCTTGCCGAATCCGTGGCCGAAGGGCGGGGCAAGGCCCAGGCCGACGCCCTGCGCAGCTCGCGCAGGGACATTAACGCCAAGCGGCTCACCAGGCCGGAGCACGGTGCGGATATTACTTTCGTGGCTTCGTCGCGGCTGAGAAAGGGCGATTTCGTCCTGGTGGAGGCGGGCGACATCATCCCCGGGGACGGCGAGGTAGTAGTAGGGGTTGCTTCGGTGAACGAAAGCGCTGTAACCGGCGAAAGCGCACCGGTCATCCGGGAGAGCGGTGGCGACCGAAGCGCCGTCACCGGCGGTACCCTGGTGCTCTCCGACTGGCTGGTCGTAAGAATTACCGCCAATCCGGGAGAGGCTTTCCTGGACCGGATGATTGCCATGGTGGAAGGGGCCAAGCGGCAAAAGACCCCCAACGAGATCGCCCTCGATATCCTGCTGGCTGGTCTCACCATTATCTTCCTGCTCGCCACGGCAACCCTGCTCCCCTTTTCCCTCTTCAGTGTTCATGCGGCCGGTCAGGGGAGCCCGGTGACCTTGACCGTGCTCGTGGCGCTCCTGGTCTGCCTGATCCCTACCACCATCGGCGGTCTCCTCTCCGCCATCGGCATCGCCGGGATGGACCGCATGATCCAGGCCAACGTCATCGCCATGTCGGGCCGAGCCGTAGAGGCAGCGGGTGACGTGGATGTGCTGCTCCTTGACAAGACGGGCACCATAACGCTGGGCAACAGGCAGGCCACCGCCTTCATACCTGCAGAGGGTGTGCAAGCGCGGACCCTGGCCGATGCAGCCCAGCTGGCCTCTCTCGCAGACGAAACCCCGGAAGGGCGCAGCATCGTGGTTTTGGCGAAGGAAAAACACGGCCTGCGGGAACGAGACATCCGTGCCCTCGGTGCAAAGTTCATCCCCTTTTCCGCCCAGACCCGCATGAGCGGCGTCAACCTGGATGGCCGGGAGATTCGCAAGGGCGCAGCGGACGCGGTGGAAGAGTACGTGAACCAGCAAGGGGGGATCGTCTCGCCGAGCATCAAGGCGATCGTTGGCGAGATAGCCCGCGAAGGGGCCACGCCCCTGGTAGTCGCCGAAAAGAAAGAGGTGCTCGGCGTCATCCGTCTCAACGATATCGTCAAGGGAGGGATTCGGGAACGATTTGCGGAACTTAGGCGCATGGGGATCAAAACGGTCATGATCACCGGGGACAACCCGCTTACTGCGGCAGCGGTGGCAGCCGAGGCGGGGGTCGACGACTTCCTGGCCCAGGCAACGCCGGAAACCAAATTGAAGCTGATCCGCGAGTACCAGGCCGGCGGCAGGTTAGTGGCCATGACCGGCGACGGAACCAACGACGCACCGGCCCTGGCCCAGGCCGACGTGGCCGTGGCCATGAATACCGGCACTCAGGCCGCCAAGGAGGCGGGCAACATGGTGGATCTGGATTCCAACCCTACCAAGCTGATTGAGATCGTCGAAATCGGCAAGCAACTTCTTATGACCCGAGGGGCCCTGACCACCTTCAGCATCGCCAACGACGTGGCGAAGTACTTCGCCATCCTGCCCGCAGCCTTTTTCTCCATCTACCCGCAATTGGGGGTGCTCAACATCATGGGTCTATCGACCCCTCAAAGCGCCATCCTGTCGGCGGTGATCTTCAACGCCCTCATCATCGTATTCCTGATCCCCCTGGCGCTGCGTGGCATCAAATATCGTCCTGTTGGCGCCGGGCTTCTGCTACGCAATAACATCCTGATATATGGCGTGGGCGGGCTGATGGTCCCGTTTGTCGGAATCAAGTTGATCGATATGATCATAACCCTTCTGCATTGGATGTAGGGAGAAGATTATGCTGCAAATGATACGACCAGCGCTTGTTTCATTGATGATCTTTGGCCTGATTACCGGCATCGTCTATCCGATAGCAGTGACCGGGCTGGCCCAGGCGCTCTTCCCCGCGCAGGCCAAGGGCAGCATCATCATGAGGAACGGAAGTCCCGTGGGTTCTTCCCTCATCGGCCAGCCCTTTGATGACCCGAAATACTTTTGGGGGAGACCGTCAGTAACACAGCCTTTCCCCTATAACGCGGCTGCATCTTCCGGTTCCAATCTGGGACCAAGCAACCCCGCACTCCTGTTGCGGGTGCAGGCAAGGATTGCCTCGCTGCATTCCGCCGACCCCGACGATAAGAGACCGATCCCGGTCGATCTGGTCACCGCCTCCGGAAGCGGTCTCGACCCGCACATCAGCCCCGCGGCCGCTGAATACCAGGTGCAGCGGGTGGCAAAGGCGCGCCGGCTGCACGAGGCCAGGGTCCGCGATCTCATCGCAGCCTGCACCGAAGGACGTCAGTTCGGCATTCTGGGAGAGCCGAGGGTCAGCGTTCTGCGGCTAAACTTGGCTCTGGATGAACTGCGGTGAGTCTGCTAAACTACATGGAGAAGAGGTGGCTACCCAACGGTTTTTGGGTGGAGTTATGCACATGGAAGAAAGACGGCCAGATCCCGATCAGCTGCTGGAACACGTAAAGAGGCAAGAGGAGCGTAAGCGCGAGGGGCGGTTGAAGATCTTCTTTGGCGCAGCCCCTGGAGTGGGAAAAACCTATGCCATGCTGGAAGCAGCACAGCAGAGGGCCGCCGAAGGGCTTGGCGTGGTGGTGGGAATAGTCGAGACCCACGGCCGTCCGGAAACGGAAGCCCTCCTGGAAGGCTTAGAAGTGCTTTCCCCTCGCCTGATCCAGTACCGCGGCAGCACCTTGTCGGAATTCGACCTGGACGCCGCCCTGGCCCGAAGGCCCGCCCTCATCCTCGTGGATGAGTTGGCCCACACCAATGTTCCGGGATCACGCCACAAAAAGCGGTGGCAGGATGTCTTTGAGCTTCTGGCAGCCGGGATAAACGTGTGCACCACCTTGAATGTGCAGCACCTGGAGAGCCTCAACGATGTGATCGCCCAGATTACCGGCGTCATCGTCCGCGAGACCCTCCCTGATTCCGTGCTGGACCGGGCTGACGAAATGGAGCTGATTGACCTTCCCCCTGAAGAACTTTTGCAACGGCTCAAGGAAGGAAAGGTTTATGTACCGGAATTGGCAGAACAGGCGAGGGAGAACTTTTTCCGCAGGGGGAATCTCCTGGCGTTGCGAGAGTTGGCCCTGCGCCGTACCGCCGAACGGGTGGATGCGCAGATGCAAAGCTACCGGCTGGACAAAGGGGTCAAGGATGTGTGGCCGGCTGCCGAGCGGATACTGGTCTGCGTGGGACCAAATCCTCGCTCCGTCCGGCTGATCCGTGCCGCCAGGCGCATGGCTGCCGGTTTGCGTGCCGACTGGATCGCCGTCAATGTGGAGGCGCCCTCCAAGGTGCGGCCGTCGGAGAAAGATCTCAAGCAACTGGCGGAGCACATGCGCCTGGCGGAGAGCCTGGGAGCCGAGACGGTTACCCTCTCCGGTCAGCGGGCGAGCGAGGAAATCCTGAACTATGCCCGGGCTCGCAACGTCTCCAAAATCATCATTGGCAAGCCCTCACATCCACGCTGGAAGGATAAGCTCTTCGGTTCCTTATTGGACGAGGTGGTGCGGGGCAGCGGTGATATCGACGTCTATGTCATAACCGGCGACACCGGAGAATTGGTGCGCCAGCTTGCCGTCAAAGCGTCTCCCCAGAAGTGGCGCAAGGGGGACTGGCTCTTGGGCATCGGCAGCGTTGCGGCATGTACCGGAATCGCCGCTCTCATGTTCCCCTACTTCGCCCTGATGGATCTGGCCATGGTATACCTTCTCGGCGTCGTCTTCACCGCCAGTCGCGCCGGCAAAGGGCCGTCCCTGTTTGCCACGCTGTTGAGCGTAGCTGCCTTCGATTTTTTCTTCGTCCCGCCACACTTCACCTTTGCCGTCGCTCACGCCCGTTATTTTGTCACGTTTGCCGTCATGTTCGTGGTGGCTTTTGTCATCAGCACCCTGACGCTGCGGGTCCGTTCCCAGGCGGATGCGGCGCGAATGCGGGAGCGGAGGACTGCCGCCCTATATAATCTCAGCCGGGAACTGGTGCATGAACGAGGAAGGGATCGTATCAGCGCCATGGCGGTGAAGCATATGAGCGAGGTGTTTCCCTGCCAGGTTGTGGTTTTGCTGCCCGATGAAAGTGGAAACCTGGTCATCCCGGCCATGGGTCCGGGCGCCTTTGCCCTTGACCAGCGGGAACTCGGCGTTGCCCAGTGGACGCTGGATCATCGGGAACGGGCGGGCATGGGGACCGACACGCTCCCCGGTGCCCAGGCCCTGTACCTGCCCCTGGTCGCCTCGTCGAGGACGGTGGGCGTTCTCGGCATCCAGCCTCATCCCTCGGTCGGCTCGCTGGATCAGGAACAAATCCATGGGCTAGAGAGCTTCGCGAACCAGACCGGCATGGCCCTCGAACGGGCTTTCCTGGCAGAAGAAGCCCAACGAGCAGTGCTCGAAGCAGAGACCGAGACCCTGCGGAACACCCTCCTCAGTTCCGTTTCCCATGATTTGCGTACCCCTTTGGCTGCCATTACCGGGGCCGCAACTACGCTGCTCCAGCGTGAGGTTACCCTGGATCCATCCAGTCGGCAGGAACTGATACAAACGATCTTCGAGGAAGCGGACCATCTGAATCGGATCATCCGTAACGTGCTGGACATGATGCGCCTGGAATCGAGGGCAATAACTGTAGAGAAGGAATGGCAGTCCCTGGAAGAGATCGTCGGTGTGGTACTGAACCGCCTGGCCGAAAAGCTGAAAGACCATCCCCTTACCACCAGAGTGCCGGCGGATCTGCCTTTGGTGCCCTTCGACCCTTTGCTTCTCGAACAGGTCCTGATCAATCTTCTGGAGAATGCAGGCAAATACACGCCGCGAGGGACCCCGCTGGAACTATCGGCAAGAGTCAGGGGAGATAACCTGGAGGTGGAATTGGCAGATCGAGGCCCCGGCATTGCAACTGGCGAAGAGGAGCGAATCTTCGAGAAGTTCGTGCGTGGCCACGCCACTGGCGGCGGGATCGGACTGGGATTGACCATCTGTCGGGCGATTATCACCGCCCACGGCGGCCGCATGTGGGCCGGGAACCGCCCAGGCGGAGGCGCGGTTTTCCGTTTCACCCTCCCTCTTGAAGGACCGCCACCACCGACCCAAAGGGAAGAAGAGATTTGACAAGACTTGTGTTCAATGGAGAATGCGGAGTCATGGATGGCACAGGATAGCGGGCTGATTCTGTTGATCGAAGACGAACCGCAGATGCGTCGCTTTCTTCGGATCACCTTACAGAGCCACGGCTATCGTCTCGTTGAGGCGGCTGCTGGGCAGGAGGGACTCATGGAGGCGGCTACCCGCAATCCGGACATAGTGCTGCTCGACCTGGGACTACCGGACCTTGACGGCATAGAAGTGGTCAGACGGTTACGCGAGTGGAGCGAAGTCCCCGTCGTCGTCCTCTCCGCGCGGGAACAGGAGCAGGACAAAATCAAGGCCCTGGATGCCGGTGCCGATGACTATTTGACCAAGCCCTTTGGTGCGGGCGAGCTGCTGGCGCGAATTCGGGTGGCCCTTCGCCATAAGGCCACGCAGCAGGCGGGCCAGAGAGAGTCCAGGTTCGTTCTCGATAACCTCAGGGTTGACCTGGCGAAACGAGCAGTGTTTCTCAATGAGATAGAAGTTCATCTAACACCCATTGAATATCGATTGCTGGCGGTATTGATCAAATACGCGGGCAGGGTTATCACCCACAGTCAGCTTCTGAAAGAGGTATGGGGTCCCCCCTACGCGGACCAGACGCAATATCTCCGCGTCTACATGGCCCAGCTCCGGCATAAGCTGGAGGCGGATCCGGCGCGCCCTCGTTTCCTCATGAACGAGCCGGGTGTCGGATACCGGCTCAAAGTGGATTGATACTGAAAAGTATGCTCGGGGAAACAGGGGGAGGAAAATGGATTGGACGGGACCCGCCCGATGATGCCCATTTCAGTTCCCCCCCATCTCCGCCATAGCATTCTCCAAACGTGTTTGCCCAAAAAGAAAAAGCCACAAAAGCTGGATCTCCGGATCCGTTTATCAGCCTTCGTGGCTTCCTTGGAGATGAATACAAATCTTCGCACCCGCGGCTATTAGAAAAACCTTGTTGACTTGGGGCTTGATTTTGGAGAAGCTCGCCCCGCTTCTCCCAGCAGATTTGGCACCTTCGCTCTGTTTCCCCTTTCCTTGAGGGGAAGGTTCCTTCAGGACATGTAAGCCATCATCATATCCCCTGTTCCCCGTTAAGGAAGGGAAACGGAACTCAAAAACTATCCATGCATATTTCGGGCAGACACGACCCCAATGCCGGCTCTCGTCAGTGCTTCGGCCGTCCGGTTTAGGGCATCGTGCTTGTCAAGGTAGTTGCGCTCCATGGCCCCCATGAGCCCCTGCCTCAGGATCTCCTCCTTGGGCATGAAGTAGTCTAAAATATCCGAAGGGTGCTCGCGCTGGGCGTCGATTTCCGGATCCCCTCCTTCGTGTTTGGCCGCGATGTTGGGCACCTCCTGGGCGATCTCCACCAGCTCAGCCCGCCGGTTGTAGGGTTGGATCACGATGGACTTGTAGGTCTCCGTGATGTGGTGCTCGAATCGGACCATATCCTCCAGGCCGAGGGCTTTCCTGAGATAGGCGGACTGGCGAATGGTTTCGTTGTTGGCAGAGTTGGAGATGTTAAACCCGACCAGGGAGGTGGTGCCATCCTCCCGGCTCAACATCCGTGCCATCATCAGGGTCCAGAGGATGGCGAAGGGGTTGTCATTTCCCATGAACACAGAGATCTTGAATTCGTTGTCCACCCCCAGCTTATGAAGGAAATAGCCAACCAGCACCGTCCCCGGATTGATGTTCAGGACCGCCCGTACGCCATAGGTGGTGTAGTAGTGCAGGAACTCGTCGAGCCATTTGATCGGATAGTGATTGGGTTGGCCGATCCCGCCGAAATACCCCGTGATGGTGGCAGGCCCCCCCAGGTGGACGTTCGAGCCGTCGGTGCCTTTGGTGTCCAGCGTTTCCACCCAGGTGGCCCCCAGGATCTGCATGGCCGCAGCGATGGCCAGGGTATCTCCCTGATCCTGGGTCTGCTCCGCCATGTTGCGGACCCGAATATAGCGTCCCGGCATCAAATCCTGGCTCTCCATGGCATATCTCGCCTCGGCGATGAGCCAAGGAAAAAACTGCAAGGCGCTGATCTCCAGGGTGACTGCATTTGCCTCGTTGTATCGGATTACCCCAGGAGCCACCCTCTGCCGGTAATCAGCGAGAGAGACGAAGGCCCCCTTGTCCCGTTGCTTGATGAGCCATTCCAGGTCGCCCAGATACGGAGATTTCTCCTCCTTCAGCCGAGCAGTGATATGTTCGAGGTCCCTGGCTTCCGACGCCTTGCGGTTGATCTCTTGGGGCCCGCCATAACGTTCGACCACCTCCAGCATCTGGGTGATGACCGGATTGTCCGGGTCTGTAAGCAATGCATTGATCTCGTCCACGCGGTTCTGAGAAATGGTCAAGAGATTTCGTGTCCTATCCACGCTGAATCCCCTTTCTCTTCCGGGTGCGTCCGGTACTGCGGATCGGATTCGGCCATCGACCCTTGCAGAGAGCACCCAGTTTGGCATTTTCTCCCTCCTGGGCGACCGAACGGTCGGGTTTGCCCTTGGGTTTGAGAGCATTCCCTTCCTTTCCCTTTTCCGGAATCGGATACCCTTCGTCGCTCTTGATCTCGGAGAAGACGATGAACGTCTCGGTTCTGTCCACGCCGGGAAGCGAAGCAATCTGTTCCTTGACCAAGGCTCCGAGATGATCGACATCCTTGGCCACCACCAGCAGGATATAGTCGAAACGGCCGCTGACATTGTAGCAAACCCGAACATAAGGGATCCGGCGTACCCCCTCTTCGAAGGGCCGGATGCTCTTGGTCCTGTATGCGGCCAGCGAGACGGAGACCAATCCCTGGACGCTGTAGCCCAGCTTTTCCGGGTTGAGGAGGGCTCTGAACCCTTTGAAATAGCCTCGTTCCTCCAGGCGTCTCACCCGTTCCAGCATGGAGGAAGGGGCCACACCCAATTCCCTCGCCAAATCGGCGTTTCTGCACCTAGCGTCGGCTTGGAGGGAAGCTAATAATATTCGGTCTATATCGTCCATTTCCAAATTATATTCACCCTATTCATCTGTCTTCACGATAAAATGCATTTTATCTATTACATATTAGAATAAATGGACCTTGTCAAGCCTTTTTTGGCAAAATGGATCGACGGGAAATCGGGGAAGGAGTAAACCACCCCACAAAGTTCTTGATTTGGTGGGGACCCCGGCCTGCACCCCCCCCATAAGGTTCCCCGTGCTTCCGCACGGGTCATAGATCCCAGTAAAGGCCGGATGAGAAAACCGAAGGGGTTGCGATCTTTGCAACCCCTTGTTCTTGGTGGCCCCACCGGGAATCGGCTATATACTTGCGTTTCAGATTTCTTGCTCCGATAGCTTCTCATGGCCGATTGCCATGGGGACCCAGACCGCCATAGCATTGATAAGGAGGATCGCACAGAAGCAGAGGGCGATCCCCAGCCACTGTGCCGGCTGAATCATCCTGTGCCCCAACTTGGCCATGAACAGGAGATACACCGGCCAGGCCTCGAGGAGGACCACAAAGCCCACAAAGAGGAGGGCGTAGATCATATAGATGATCCCTCCGAAGCCGGTGGCGATCTGGGAGACATTCTCGACCCGGAAACGAGGATAGATGGCTCCCAGGCCCACTCCCAGGCCGGTGATCCCGAAGGTCATAAGGAAGATGGTCCCCATCGATAGGACCATCATGATGGGAGTGACGTGGAGCAGGAGGTTGGTAAGGACGATGAGAACCTCCGCCAGGATCAGGAGTGGCAGCAAGCCCATGAAGAACTTCCCCCACAAGAGCCCTTTTAGATCGAGGGGGGAGGATCGAAGGATCCAAAAGGATCTTCTCTCCAGGCTGATGGCGGGAAAGACGAAACGGGCCCCCACGGCGGAAAGCACGAAGCCGGCTAGCCCAAGGTTCAGGAAGGAGAGAAGATTCTGCAGATAGAAGCTGCCCAGAGGGGACCTGTGCAAAGGCATGACGCTGAAATTGTACAGGTAGACCACCACCAGCGCCCCCAGGAGGAAGAGCTGCGACCACTGGGTCCGATCCCGGAGGAAGGTTTTGATATCCTTGGCCAGCAAGGCCCGGTAGGGAAGAGGAAAGGGTCGACCCAGCAGGGCAAGGCCGGCCTCCAGGAGCCGAGACCGGGAGATTTGAGCCGATCGGCCCTCCTGGGACTTGCTCCAGCCCTCGTAATAGAGCCTCCCGCAAAGCCAATTTCCGAAGATGAGTACCGCCGCCCCATTGGAAAGAAGCAGCCCCAGATAGAAGAGGGCTTCCCCTTCCCTCCTCTGGAGCAGGGGCAGGACGGCTTCCGTGGCCCACTCACTGGGGAGCAGGAAGGAAGATGGGGTGGCCATGCGGGCGAAGTATTCCACCAGGCTGCCGAAAGACTCCGGATCCACCAATTTCTCGGGCTGCAGGAAGCGAAAGAGAAAATAGAGGGAGACTACCAATGCGAGAGAGAGGAGGAGGAACACATCCTTGATCCGCCGGGCCGGGAAGGCATTGACCAGGACCATGGTGAAAGCTGTCCCAAGGGCCGCAGGCAGGATAAGAAATGGGGGAAGGACCGCTGCCAATTGCAGATAATAGAGAATGGATCCCCCATGGGCGATCCCATAGGCCATGAAGACCGGCAGGCCAAAGAGGAGGACCATCCAGGAGCTGGAAAGCATTGTCTCCCAGACCTTGTTGAAATAGACCCTTCCCAGAGAAACCGGTGACGAGAGAAGGAGAAAGAGGTCCTCGGAGAGGTAGAAGCTGGAAAGCGAGACGATCGCATTGGAGAAGAGCAGGAGCGTGAAGAAGGTGAGGAATACCATGGAGAGGAGCTTGGCGGTCAGGTATTCTCCGATCTCCGGCACCTCCTGGAAATAGCTCAATATCCGGTAAATGATATAGAAAGTCCCGGCCCAGAAGATAGCCGCCAGCGAAGATAGAATGAGGGTCTTGAACAGAGAATTCGGTTTGGTTTGCCGCAGCCGGTTCTTGAGGGATAGGATCTGAGGGAAGAAGAGGAGCCAGGGATCTCTCATACCGATTCACATCTCATGCCAGTTCCCATTCCCTTTCTCAGGGGCAGTCATGCCCGGTCACACCCGCAGGGCGTCGATGGCCGCCTGCAAGTCTTCAGCCCCGGTGAGCTTGAGGAAAATCTCCTCCAGCTTCCCTCCATCGCTCTGAGAGATTTCCCGCAGCTCCTTCATGGTCCCCTGGGCGATGATCTTTCCCTGCTGAAGGATGCTGACGCGGTGGCACAAATCCTCTGCGATCTCCAGGCTGTGAGTGCAGAGGAACAGGGTGACTCCCTGGCGGGAGAGCTCCCGGAAGATTCCTTTCACCAGGCGGACCGCCTTGGGGTCCAGTCCGACCATCGGCTCGTCCACGACGATGATCCGGGGCTGATGGATGAGGGCGCCCGAGATCACCAGCCGCTGCCGCATCCCATGAGAGAACCCCTCCACCAGCTCGTTGCCCCAATCCTCCAACTCGAATAATCTAAGCAGCTCCTCGATGCGGGAGGCTACCTTCCTGCCATCGATCCCATACAAGGCCCCCATGAAGGAAAGGTACTCGCGGGCGGTGAGCTTTTCGTAGATGAAAGGACGGTCCGGGATGTATCCCAAGATCGACTTGGCGGCCACCGGCTCCTTCTCCAGATCACGCCCATCCAGGAGGATGGAGCCTCGGGTGGGCTTCAGGAGCCCTGCCATCATCTTGACCGTGGTGGTCTTGCCGGCTCCATTGGGCCCCAGAAAGCCGAATATCTCGCCTCCCCCGACCTCCAGGTTCAGAGAATCCACGGCCACAAGCTTCCCATAGGATTTGGTCAGATCGATGAGGCGGATCATTGGAACCCCAGGATCTCCAGGGAGATCTTCCCCATGAGCCGGACCAACTCGGACTGTCGCTCCAGGCCGCCTTCCACCAGGCGAATGTGAGTGGCATCGGCGGGGAATTGATTCAAGGTGGGATCGATGGCGATCCAGCGACCCACATAGACCTCGGGCCAGGCGTGATAGTAAAAGTTCCCTCTGGCATAGACCAGTCCGGCATCCACCTTGGTGGGCAGGCCGACGGCGCGGGCCAGACCCGCGAAAAGGATGGTGTGCTCGTTGCAGTCCCCTGCTCGCCGATGAAGGACTTCCAGGGCTGAGGGGATGCTGAGGGTGGGCCTCTTTTCGACGTTCTCAAAGACCCACGAGGCGAGCCTTCGGCTGGCCTCCAAGGCGTTCCTCTCTCCCTTCAAGATGGACGCAGCGGCCTGCTTCATCTCCCCATGGTCGCTCTCGATGAAGGGCGTTGACTCCAGATAGGGGATCATCGAGGAAACGCGAAGGGGCAACTCGGGAGCCTGAACATTCAGGTCCTCGCGCTCGATCTCCAGCACCCCATCCCGCAGGCGCTGCCGGCCACCATTCAGGTCGAGACCCTGCAGGTCGATGCCGCCCAGGCGGACCCTCAAGAGCCGAATCGCCTGGGGGTTGGGGATCTTCACCGCGGAGGAAACCGCAGCCAAGGCGATGAGATCCTCTGCCTTCCTCCCTCCCCGTCCCTTCAGGACGGCCGTCTCCTTGTCCTCCTTGACCAGGGTGAAACCCAGGGGGCTCTCCTCTTTCAAGGTCTCTCCGTCGTTGCTGACCCAGGAGTGAACGATCATGCCCTTGAAGGTCTCCTCCAGCTTGAGGGCCTCCACCTCCTCCTTTCCGATCCGAATCCGCTCCTTCCCTTGAATCACGATCTGGAGGTTCTCCGTCCGCAGGGTGATGGGATCGAAAAGGGGAACCGTGAATCGCTGTCCCGGCTGCATCTCCCGATTCTTCCAGAAGAAGCGGAGGTTGGAGGCGAGGAAGGGGATCTCTTTCACGGGGATTTTCAGCTCCTTCTGCTCCCCAATGCCCGAGAGTTGGACCACCATTTCCCTATCCTTTTCCTTCATCTCCCCGTCCGCCTGGAAACGGACTTCTCCTGCGGACATGTGGAAACGAAATGACTTCAGGTTGAGGGAGGGATCGAGAAGGCAGTTGGTGGACAGATTGACCATCTGCGGCTCGCCCATAACCATCAGTTCCATGATGGTCCGCTCCAACATGCGCCAGTCGAGATCCTCCTTTTCCCAGATGGTGACCGAATAGCCCACCTTTCGGTCCTGAAGGTAGATTCCCATCCAGGATTCGCCGGCCTTCAACCCGAGCCCTTCGCTGCTCCCTGCGCCCCACCTCACTGGATGGCCCAGGGAGGGAAGATAGGCTTTCTTCAGGAGCATCCCCATCATCAGGGCCCAGATGAGGATCGCCAAATAGGATGCGATCTTGAGGGGGCTCAGGGACCAGGTTCTCTCCATGAGATTGAATTCCAGGGATTCCTCAGGAAAGGAGGAATCTCCACAACCCCGAGAATCCGGTGACGGCCTGATAGATGAAGAGGAGGAGGGTGGCAAGGTTGAGGTATTTGTGGACCGGCATCAGGCCTTTCCGCAGGTTGGGACGGTAGTGGACCAGGAGGCCCAGGACACCAGCCAGGACGAAGAGAAAGACCATGAGGAAGGCAATTTCCAGATGCGATCCCAACTCGATCTCGTGTCCTGCCTCCTCCAGCGATTCATTGATCATCATCCCTCCGGACAGGCCCAAAACCGCCATTCCATAATAGAGCATGCCGAAGCGGAAGTGCCTCCAGTAAGTGAAGTTCTTCCGGGTAATTCCCATCCGGGCGTTATAGACGCCCACGACAAAAGTGGCGACCTGGAAAAGCGGATGAAATATGCTGAGGATCTTCATGGGGCACCTCCGTTCCGTTGTCTTCGATCAACTGGGTCTCCAATCCTCTTGGGTCGTCCGTGGGCCGGGGAATTGCGACCAGCATCGGGACACAGATGCCAGGAGCCGGGCGATTTCTCCGTTCCTGCCGTATAGAGAGCACACGCCTGCGGGGCGCGCCTGCCCAAGGGATCTTTGGAAGCCATCCGTCAACCCGTGAATCAACCTATCAGGAGAAGTATTGGAAGAGCCCCTCGGCCTCCAGGAATTTGAGGGAGGAGATCAGGTCCGACTTGGTGCCATCCAGGTCCGCCCTGCCCGGGATCTCCAGGCAGAAGATGCCGGCGAAGGCCTTGTGAAGTTGGGGGAAGAGGCGACGAAAGTCCACATCCGCCGGGCCGATGACCGGCTGCACCGCCCCTCCCTGCGTGGTCTTGTAGTGAACCAGGCCGATCCGGGACTTGAAGGTCTCCAGGAACCCCAACACCTCCTCCCCACAACTGGGAGAGGCACAGAGGGATGCATTGGCGGCATTGGCCGGGTCGAAGGTGAATTTGATGGCCGATGAGTCCTCGCAGAGCAAGCAGGTGCCGGCCAGATAGTCCCCCAGGCCGAAATAGCTCACCCCGTCGCCCACCAGGGGCTCCCGCGCGTGCTCCGGAGCCATGAAGACCTTCTTTTCCCTGGCATAGGATCCATATCGGCAGGAAATCCCGATCAATTGGCCCACTTCCTCCCGCGCATAGCCTCTCTTGCCTTGGAGGGCGCTTTGAGCGAGGAGCATGCGCATCACCGTCCACTCTCCCAAAAGGCAAGCCCGATCCAGGGCCTTGCGAAATCGCTCCTCATCCCCAGGGGTGAGGAGGTCATTCTTGATGGCGTAAGTGAGCTGAATCCCCAGGTTATCGGCCGCCTCCTTCAGGGCTTGCACCTCCTCGGTGCTGAGGCTCACCTCATCGTCCCGGATCTCCATCGCCTTCAAGCCAAGTTCCTTGCCCAGAGCGAGCAGCTCTCGCAGGCTCACCTGGCCCGACTTCAAGGGCTGCCCAAAGATGTTGCTGGTAAAGCCCAGTTTCATTCCCTCCTCCTTTCTTATCACCTCTCTTCAAAGGCCACCGCGCGAATGGGAAAGGACTCCAGGCCCCCCATCATGGGCGGAAAGCCAAAGAAAAGGAACCTCGGTTTCTTGAGTTGCCCCAGGTTGATGAGCCCTTCGATGATCGGGATCTTGTGGGAGAGCATAATATCGTGGATGAAATAGGAGCTGAAGTCCTTGAAAATGAACTTCTGATCTTCAGGGAAAACCGTGTCGTCCACCCCTACCATCTTGATCTTCTTGTGAAGCAGATATTCCGCCGATTCCTTAACCAGATAACAACGCTCCGGTTCACTGGGGGGAGCGTTCCCGATGAGGACGATATCGCCTTCCTGGATCGGAAACTCCTCCAGGGTCTCGGGGCTCACCGGGCTTTTCGGGGACAGGTTCTGGCAATTCACCAGCACCGCCGGCCCGAACAGGCGGGAGAGGGGGATTTCGCTGACGTCTTCCGCATCTCGGCCATACCGGGCCGTCACATAGTGCATGGGGGCCTCCACGTGGGTGGAGATGTGGCTGTCCATGTCGATGTAGTGCATCAGCTCTCCCGGCGGAAAGGTGAACCTACGGATCTCGTATTTTCTCTTGCCGGTGCCCACTGGGCCTTCGCCTCCGCCGGGCACGACTTTCTTGGTGAGATCTACCATCCGGGCCTGGGATAGATGGGCCCAGAGTTCTTCCATATTCATGTTTCCTCCCTCATTGGGGGATACGGACAGAGGCTCCCGAGACTCTTCCCTCCCCAATCCGCGGGCTGCCCTTCTCATCCTCAGGAAGAGCGGGCCTTTTTGATCTCCTCGATGAAGCGCTTGGCCAGATCCGTGATGACCTCATACTTCTTCTCGGCCACTGCCTTCTTATCCACCAGGCTGGCTCCGACTCCCAGCGCTGCAGCCCCCGCCTTGATGAAGGCTGCCGTATTGGCCAGATCCACCCCCCCCGTGGGGACATAGAGGATATGCGGCAGGGGTGCCCGCAGGGCGGAGATGTATTTGGGACCCCCCACGGTATCCACCGGGAAGATCTTTACCAGATCCGCCCCCCATTGCCAGGCCGTAACTGCCTCAGTGGGGGTGAGGGCACCGGGCACCGAGATCTTGCTGTACCGGCTGCAGACCTCGATGGTGCCCCGATCCAGGTTGGGAGCTACGATGAACTCGGCGCCCGCCAGAATGGCCATGCGAGCCGTCTCTCCGTCTAATACGGTTCCCGCCCCCAGCACCACCTCCTTGCCGAAACGCCGCGACACTTCTCGCATCACCTCCAAGGCCCCAGGCACGGTCATGGTGATTTCAATGACGGGAAGCCCTCCCGCCTTGAGGGCCTCGGCGATCTCCATGGCCTGCTCCGCCGATTCCGCCCTGACCACCGGGATTATGCCACAATCCAGAACCACCTTCATGCTCTCCGCTTTGCTCGCCATCTCTTCCTCCTACTTTCTACTTTCTATCGGTCGCGAATGGGACTTCTCATCTGATGATGTGACTCGATATTGATTGAAGCACCCGCTCCTAACGGGCGATCCGGAGTCCGGCCCCCTTGACCTGGGCCTCCACCTCCTCCAGGGTGGCCCAGTTGAAATCGCCGGGGATGGAGTGCTTGAGGGCCGAGAAGGCCACTCCATAATCCACGCCCTTTTGGATGTCCTTCTCCCTGCGCCAGGCCCACAGGAATCCGGCAGTGAAGGAATCTCCTCCTCCCACCCGGTCCACGATGTCCACCTCGTAGGTGCGGGTCTTGTAGAGCTTGCCATCCGCATAGGCGATAGCAGTCCAGGTGTTCTTCCAGACCGAGATGTCCCCTCTCAGGGTGATCGCCACCACCTTGAATTTGAAGCGCTCCGCCAGTTTTTCCGCCACCTTCTCATAGGTCTCTTCCTTGATCCCAAAGACCTTGAAGGTATCCTCTTCGGTCGTTATCAGGATATCCACCGAATCCATCATGGGACTCAGGCACCGGCCTGCCTCCTCCTGGGTCCAGAGCTTGGCCCGGTAATTCAGGTCAAAGCTCACGGAGCAGCCCGCCTCCTTGGCGGCCTTCAATGCCTCCCTCGTTACCTCCGCAGCCGAGGCGCTGAGGGCCGGGGTAATTCCGCTCATATGGAAGTGAGGCGCCCCCTCGAAGACCTTCTTCCAGTTCACCTCTTCGGGCTTGATCATGCTGATGGCCGAACTGGCCCGATCATAGACCACCGAACTGGCGCGGGGGGTGGCCCCGAACTCCACGAAATAAAGCCCCACTCGCCCCTCTTTGCTCCAGATGATGTGGGAGGTATCCACCCCATGTTCCTGGGCCTTGTTCCGAATCAGCCTCCCCAGGGGATTCGTCGGCAGCTTGGAGACCCAGCATGACTTCAAGCCCAGGCGAGCTACACCCACCGCCACATTCAGCTCCGCCCCGCCCGGCTTGATATCAAGGGTTGGCGTCTGCTCCAGGCGCTGAAAGTTGGGAGGCGATAATCTCAGCATGGTCTCACCGAAAGTCACCACATCGTGCATTTCTTTGCCCTCCTTTATGAGAACGGGTCGATCTTAGGGAACGATCAAGGGTCCCTGCCAATTTAGCACCTTAAACCTTCATGTGTCAAGGCAAAGGGCACCATTGGGGAATGGCTCACAGGGCAGTGCCCCTTGGGAGAAATACCCGGCCCAGGCCGGCCAGACTCGAGTGAAGCGAAATGCGTCCGCAGGCGGTGGCGGCGGAAGAAGGGAATCTCTTTCCTCATTCTAAGGGGAGTAGGGAAACAACGGAATAGAGGTATGTAATATAGGTAGCGGGGGGCCAAGGAGTAAACCATTAAGGAAGAATGCATCTGCCTTGGGCATCCAGGCATCAAATAATGCATGGATACCCCTTGGCTCCAGAGAGAAAAGAACTGAGTCACATTTTGCCTGACAGACAGAGGGGGGTGGTTTAGATGCGATAAAACTAGAAACTGCGCAACGAGCTCCTCAGTGGGATGACCCAACAAGTCTCCCCCCCAATCCCATCTCAACCAGGGAGGAATTCTCATGAGTTACATATTCAAAGGCAAGCTGACGGGGTTCATCTGCCCCGAATGTCCGGAACCACTATCCAATGTAAAGGTTCGGCTCTACCGAACCCGCAAAGACCAGGATGTAACCTCGCTGGCAGTCGCTAGCGCCAAAGAAACCTTTTCGATCTTGACCGAGGAAATGGTGAAGGCGAAGGAATCATCCCTGATTGCCGAAGCCGATACCGATGCCAATGGCAACTTCGTCTTCGAGCTGGGCGAGAGACAGAAATACGGGGGCGAAGCCTTTGAAGTGGATGTCTATTGTGGCACTGTGCCCCATCGGAAACCCAGCCCCACCCCTGTACGCCCTCTCCAGTTTTCCATCACCACCCTCCAGCCTGCGTGGCGGAAGGCCGAGCAGCATTATATAGCGGTGTGGGAATATTCCCTGCCCAGTCGCTTCTGGTGTTTGGTGCGCGCCAGATTCGGCGCCTGGACCATCTGTGGGCAGGTGACGGTCTGCGATACGAAGCTGCCCGTGATGGGCGTGCGTGTTCGCGCCCTGGATGCGGATTGGATACAAGATGATCCCCTGGGGGAAGCGACAACGGATGCCTCCGGGAAGTTTCGCATCGATTACTTAACCGAAGATTTTCGGAGGACGCCGTTTTCGCCCTCTATCAACCTGGAGTGGGTCAGCGGGCCCGACCTTTACTTCCGGATTGAAACTCCAACAGGCACGCCACTTCTGGCTGAGCCCCAGTCGCAGGGACGGGCACCAGGGCGGGAGAATGTGGGGAACTGTTTCTGCGTGGAGCTGTGCATCAAAGAAGCCCCTCCATTGCACCCACCCACCATTCCCCTCTTCACCAAAGTGGGGGTCTATCACGTCGATCCGATGTATGGCGACTTTACGGGCGATGGCCTGACCAGCGCCGGGAACTATGCCTTCACCGATACCATTCCCCTGATCGGGATCCTGCCCGATGGACAAAGCACCAAGGCCTATGAGTATCGCTTCCGCTCCGCGGAGTATGATTCCACCGGCACCATCCTCGGCGCTGTATCGGATGTGTTGGCGACTATGATATCGCCGACTTTCATCGGCCAGCTGGAATATTGGAGTTGGAATCCGATCTTATCCGCATGGCAGATCAGGGCAGCTGACTATTGGGTCAACAATCCCGGAGCGGCGGTGTCGATTACCCAGCCCGCCGGTCCTCCGATCGTGGTTCCCCTGAACAAGGATGTCAAGGCGGGCGGATGGATGGAAGTGCCCCGCGAAGACGAGCTGTGGCCAGGTGGCAAGGGACGGTTCATACCGACTGACCGCCTGATCGACCTGATCACCAACAAGTTGACCGATGAATCGTACGATCTGACTACCCCTCCGCCTCCTTTGAAGGCAGGTGACTCTGTTCCATCCGCCACCAAGACCAAACACACCTTCAAGCTCTTCTTTGAGGCACGCGAGGTGGGCACCGCTACGCTGCTACCTGGCAGCAACGCCCTGGAAAAGATCGCGATTAGCAACAAGCACTTCAAGCAAAGCCGCCATCCCAGTTGGGCAGGCGACACTCCAACCCTGCGAGCGGTGGTGATACTGGACATCAAAGAGCTGACGGGGCCCGGATCCGGATGTAACAAATTGCAGACTCACCTCCATGCCCTGTACACCGTGTACCACCCATTCATGGGGAGCGCTCGCGTCTACTTCGAGGGCAATCCTCCGCTGCCTCCCGCGCTTCCACTGGCTCTTGCAGCTGGAGAGGCCGCATCAGGCAGTGGCGGGCATGATTTCGACATCACGGCCCTTCCGCCCTGCGCCTATGTCCTCTGGCTTGAGGCCACTTTGAACTTGACGAGTGGGTGGGGACGAATACCTGACGCGACGATTTGGGACCATATTGCTTTCTGCAAAGGATAGAAGAGCGGGATCGTTCGGGTATTCGAATGGTAGTTGACGAAGCGAGGACAGGGGATATAATCTCTGTCCTCGCTTCTCTTTTTTTATCCATCGGCTCTCATCCCGGGATGGTGGTACCTTATCGATTGAAGCTCCCTGCAACAAAGCGGCGCGGATGGCGCTCGCTGGACATTTTCAAGGAAGAGAAGATATGGAAATGGCGAAAATCAGAACCCAGGCTGTCGTATTCGATCAGGGCAATACCCTCATTATGGATCCCTTTCGCAAGATCCTGCAGTTGAAGAGGGAGGCGTTTGAAAGGCTTTTCGGGGATCATCATATCCCGATAGACATCCGTACCTTGCATGAGGCCTGGATTAGGGCAAATGGGGAAATCAATTATCCTCACATCGGGCACTTCTTTCAGGAGGAGCCCATCGTCCAACGGGCCCTGAGAGACCTGGAAATCCCGCCCCATGTCGCCGTCTTCCTGGGGCTGGAGCTGTTGAAGGAATATAGGGTCGGATTGAGGGAAGTGATCGATTCCGATCCCAGGACCCAGGAGGTAAGATCGACCTTGGGGACATTGAAATCCAGAGGCAAGAGACTGGGGGTCTTTTCCAATGACCGGATCCTGAGCTTGGACAACACCCTTCGTTGCATGGGCATCGAGTCCTATTTCGAATACATCGAGACCTCTGAATCTATCGGCATCGAAAAACCGGATCCCAGGGTATTCCAACACATATTGGATTATTTCCAACTCCCCTCCGATCAGGTGACGTATGTCGGGGATGACCCCGTCCGAGACGTGGATGGCGCGAAGACCAAGGGCTTGGCTGCCATCCTGTATTCTGTGGACAGTGATCTCCATGCTGAGGCATGGCGAGATTATAAGGCTAAGGGCAAAAATCAACCGGATGGAATCATTAAGGATTTTGCGGAGTTGCTTGAGGCGATCGCCTGAGTATTCTGCCGAAAGAGAACGCTTCTCATACCTTCGCCCCCCCTACCTCAATCCAAGAGGATGGTGGCAAAAATTTGTTGACAAGAAATACCCGAATGTGCAAATAATGAAAATCTAAAGAGCTTCTCTCCTCAGGGGGGAATCTCCCGAGCCATGTGCCCTTTGTCCGTAATAACGTCAGACGATCTGAGTTTCGCGGAAGAACTTCTACAGGAAAGGAAGTAGACCCATGCCATTGCCAAAGACCTCCAAAGCCAAGGACAAGCCAATCAAGAAGACCAATAAGGGACACGGAAAAGGAAAAGAGACGGCTGCCGAAGAAAAGAAGCTGTCGCTCCATTCCCGCAAGGATACGTACGGCACCAAGAAGATGACCTTCTATGTGAAGGAAGAGCTGCTGGAGAGATTGTATAACTTCGCCTACTGGGGGCGGCACACTGTAACTCAAGCCTTCAATGTCGTCTTAGCAGACGGCCTGAAAGGCAAAGATACCCGCTCCCGAGAAGAGAAATAGCCCCCACCTCCTTTGCTATGGCTTTCCATTCATCTCATCCCCTCAGGGGGCCGAGCGTCGAGCGCCGCGGAGACCTTCTTCCGCAGTATCAAAAAAGGGTTGACAACTGAATTGGAGAAGAGTTAGTAGCCCATCAGAAAGGGACCGTATCGGCAGCCCATTGTCCTCAAAGAGGCTCCTCTTTTCCTCATCACTCACAGTCTGCGGTCGCTTTGCGGCAGCGAGGCAAAAACCAGATAGGCACCGTATAGAATAGGCACCCAACAGCACGGTGCCTATTCTATTTTGATTTGAGGCGGGAAAGGAAACTCCCTATGAAAGACAGTGCGAAGCGGCAAGTGATTTTTGCCATGATCCTGGCTCTCGGGATGCTCTGGGCGGTGGGCTCGGAAGAGGCCCAGCCGCAGACCCAGAAAGTAAGCCTGGAACGGGCGATCGAACAGGGGCTCGTCCGGGCGGAGTTCCAGGGAATGGGGTCCTCCACGGGTGATAGCATCCTTTTGAAGATCACCAATCTGGCGGTCTTACCTTTGGAGGTGGAAATCGCGCCGGGCACGGTGTTGGAGGACTCATCGGCCAGCTACCAGGATATGATCGTGGAACGCGTCCGGGGCATCCCCAAAGGCGGATACACTTTTCAACCGCAGGATCGCATCCTCCTTCCTGCCAAGGCGACAGAAGAATATGTTCTCCTCGCTTACTGTCTCAACCTCGACCGGGATAATCCCACCCCCAAGACCCGATTCAGGCTGAGAAGGACCGGGCATCCCGAGGTCCAGAAGCTCTTCGCCATCCTCCCGCAGGCTTCGGAATCCGAGCGCACCATTGAGGCCATCCAGATTGCCATTTGGGTGATCATCCAAGATGTAACCTGGGGAGAACTACAGAGTCGGCTCTCGGCCACCGATGCCGATATTGCCGATGCCAGGCACCTCCTCGAACGGGCCGGCATCGAGGTTTCAACCAAGAGCCTCTTTCAATAACCCTGCTCTATGGGCACGAACGGGGGGAAATGGAAACGAATTCTGCGCCGTGATAATCTCATGATTTGAAAAGGGCTTGCCATAGGGGAATGACACACAGTGAACTTGACTCCAGGAGGGATCATCGTGAGGAGAGAACTGGGAAAAGAGGAAATAGGCTTGAGTCGCCGTGATTTCTTGAGGCTGGCGGGGTTGGCCGGGGCGATGGCAGTGGTACAGAAATCCACCATTCGAAACGCTTCTGCCCAGATGCCCGCGGCCATGGCGGACCGTCGCTTGGTGGGTGCCATCGACATGCACGTCCATTCCGCCCCGGATGTCTCCTCTCGGTCGGTGAATGATTTCGATCTGGCCCAGAAGGCAAGAGAGATCGGGATGCTGGGGATCGTCATCAAGAACCATGAGTTCATCACCAATGATCGGGCCTATCTCGTCCGACAGGTCGTGCCCGGAATTGAGGTCTTTGGAGGCATCGTCCTGAACTACTCGGTGGGAGGCCTCAATCCGGTGGCGGTGGAGAGGATGATTCGCTTTTCCGGAGGCTATGGAAAGATTGTGTGGCTACCTACCTTCGATGCGGCCAATCACAAATCCTTCTTTACCAAAAAGGCTGATGCGGGAGGAATCCGGATCATGGATGGTTCGGGGACTATCCTCCCCGACTTGCGAAAGATCCTCCAGTTGGTGGCCAAAGCCGATATCATTCTCGCCACAGGTCATGTCTCTTCCCAGGAGATCCTGGGACTCGTCCAGGCGGCCAAAGAGGAGGGAGTGAGGCGAATCATCGTGTCCCATGCCATGTACTCCCCCGTGGAAATGTCCCTGGAGGAAATGGAGCGATGCGCGCAAATGGGAGCCTTCATCGAGCATGTCTATGTGGCGAATCTGGTGGGTCCCCAGGCCCATCAGGAATGGATGCGGAGCTGGCGGCAAATCTCGATGGAGACCTATGCCCAGGCCATCAAGGCCCTGGGAGCCGAGCACTGCATCCTCTGCACCGACCTGGGTCAATATTTGAACCCCACACCCGCCGATGGAATGCAGGAATTCGTCAAGGGCCTTTCCCGGCAAGGAATCAGCGACGAGGAGATCGCCCTGATGGCAAGAAAGAACCCGGCCCGCCTTCTGGGCCTGGAGCCCCCCCCGGATTGAGATCGATACGCGAGGGTTCATGGGACCTCTCTGACGGGAGGAGTCCAATGGCACTTTTGGCATGAGTCAAGGCATTGGCCCCGAAGAGGCTGCTTCGGTTCTGCAAATAAAGCGCCTCCCAACAGCGTCTTCCATGGCCGTGGCCCGGATAAGGAAAGACCTTGGGGGATGGCTGGTTTGTCCACGAGATGGGCACGTTTGGTGCTCCCACCAGATCCCGGTGAGTTCCATCGTCCACCCTCCCGGCGTGCACCCCTTCCGCTTTGCGTGGGTGACCCAATTTGTGTAAGGGCGCACTTAGCCGCGATCCGAAATCCGGGGATAGGCGTTGGAGGCCGAAACGGCCCTGCGGCCCTTTTCGAAAGCCTCTAAATTGATCTTTCGAAGCCGCTCCGGAAATCGGGTCTGAAGGACCTTTTTCCAGCTGACCAGGGGGATCTCCAAAAGGCAAGAGCCGGCCCCTAACATGATGGTGTTCACCAGCCTCAGATCTCCCATCTCCCCAGCCAGAGAGAAGGCCTCCACCGGGATGTAGCGGTCGCCGAGGGTGGAGAGGGCGCCCGAGACATCCTGCGGGTATTCGGCCAATCCCAGGGTGACCAGCGGTGGAAGGATTCGTTGTCGGTTTGCGATCAGGATCCCTTCTTGGGCCAGGGTGGGGGCCCACCGTAGCGCTTCTGCCTCCTCAAAGGCCAGGATCATGTCCGCCTCCCCCGCCGGAATCAAGGGGGAATAGACCCATTCCCCATAGCGGACGTGACTGGTAACCACCCCACCCCTCTGCGCCATCCCGTGGACCTCGCTCTTCTTCACCTCAAAGCCGGAGAGCAGGGCGGCTTCCGCCAGGATCTCGCTGGCCAACAAGACCCCCTGCCCTCCCACTCCTGCGACCAGGATATTTTGAACCCCCCCGCTCCAGCGCTCCCTGCGAAGTTCCCCACCTGATGGGTGCCTTTTTCGGGGCACGATCCGGTCAGGCATCGCTTTTCCCTCGTATCGCCCCTTGCCTGCAAATCTGGGCGCAGAGGCCGCAGGCATTACAGGAGAGGGCGTGGATTCGGACCACTCCCTTTCCCTGGCCCTTCTCCCCGTTTGGCTCCCACTGAAGTGCCGGACAGCCCAGTTGAAGGCAGAGGCGACATCCGATACACCTGCTCGAATCCACGCGGTAGGCCTCGCCCTTCGTCCCAATTCCCAGGAGGACGCAGGGCCGGTTGGTGATGATCACGGAAGGAAAGGGCGAATTCAGCTCTTCCTTCAGCACGGCCCGCGCCTCCCGGAGGTTGTAGGGGTCCACCTCCCTCACCCTCTCGATCCCCAGGACCTGACAAAGGCGGGGCAGATTGAGCTTTGGACTTGGCTCTCCCTTCAAGGTGACCCCGGTCCCGGGGTGATCCTGTCCGCCCGTCATGGCGGTGGTGCGATTGTCCAGGAGGATAACCATGACCCGGCCTTTATTGTATGCCACATCCAGAAGCGCCGGGATACCTCCATGGATGAAGGTGGAATCGCCGATGACTGCAGCGACTTTCGAAGGAATCTTAGGGGAGGGGCCTCCTTGCAGGGCCTTCTCGATGCCCAGGGCATTACCGATGCTTGAGCCCATTGCGATACAGGTATCGAGGGACTGTATGGGCGGAAGCGCCGCCAGGGTGTAGCATCCGATATCACCGGTGGCCACAATCTTCAACTCCTTCAAAGCGTGCAGGATCCCCATGTGGGGACAGCCCGCACACAGGACCGGCGGACGCGAGAAGAGGGGGGGCAGGTCCTTTTCCTTCGTTTGGGAGCGGGGGGGTGCCTTCGGCGACCGCGGCAGGATTCTCGCCCGGCGCAACCCCTCTTCCACCAGGTCGGGATTCAACTCATTAGTCTGGGGAAAGAGCCCCTTCCCTTCTACAGCGATACCAAGCCCCCTCAGCTCCTCCTCCAGGAAGGGCTCCAACTCCTCTACCACGATGAGCCTTTTCACCTGGGAGGCGAAATGAGAGATCAGGGTGGGAGGAAGTGGATAGCTGATCCCCAATTTCAGGAAGGAGGCGGAGGGCAGGACCTCCTTTGCATATTGATAGGAGATGCCGGAGGCGATGATGCCCACCTTCCGATCTCCCCATTCGACCCGATTGATCCGGGACCTCTCGGCAAACCGTCGTAGGCGCGCCAAGCGTTCCAGGACCAGAGGATGCCTGGCCCGGGCATAACCGGGGACCATCACCCATTTGGGGGGGTCTTTGATGAAACCCTGCGGGGCGTGCTCTCTTCTTTTTCCCAGGGCAACCGGCCCTTTGGAATGGGAGATGCGGGTGGTGAGGCGAAGGAGCACCGGGGTGTCGAATCGTTCAGAGAGATCGAGGCCCAGGAGGGTAAAATCCTTGGCTTCCTGGCTATCGGCAGGCTCCAGCATGGGGATTTGGGCGAATTTGGCGTAGTAGCGATTGTCCTGTTCATTCTGGGAGCTATGCATCCCCGGGTCATCGGCGGAGACCAGGAGCAGGCCGCCGCGGAGGCCGGTATAGGAGAGGGTGAGGAGGGAATCGGCGGCCACATTGACTCCCACATGCTTCATGGCGGCCAGGGAGCGGGCCCCGGCCATGGACGCGCCAGCCGCCACATCGAAGGCCACCTTCTCATTCGGAGACCATTCGGCGTAGATCTCCGGAAACTGGGAGATGCGCTCCAAGATCTCGGTGCTCGGGGTGCCAGGGTAGGCGGCTGCCACCCGCACGCCCGCCTCGTAGGCCCCGCGGGCGACGGCCTCATTGCCAGATAGGAGGGCTCTTTTGGATCTCATGAGCGTGCTTGTATCCCTTCTATGACTCCAGCCTATTTCCCCCGAAATTGAGCCTTCCGTTTCTCCAGGAAGGCGGCCATACCTTCTTTGCGGTCTTCACTTCCCCAAAGTCTCCCAAACGACCTCGATTCCAGGGCCATCGCCTCTGGCAGAGGGAGGTCTTCCCCTCCAATCACCGCCTCCAGGGCGGCGGAAAGGGCCAGAGGGCCTTTTCGCGAAAGATCCTGGGCCACGCCTTCCACGAAGGAGATGAGCTGGGCCGCAGGAACCACCTGATTCACCAGGCCGATCCGCCAAGCCTCCTGGGCGTCGATGATCTCACCGCGCAGGATCAGGTATAGGCCACGGCCGCGGCCGACGAGGCGAGGGAGGCGCGAATTTCCTCCCCAGCCCGGAATGATTCCCAGGTTCACCTCGGGCTGACCCAATTTGGCCGATTCGGAGGCAATTCGCAGGGAGCAAGAGATGGCCAGTTCGCAGCCGGCCCCCAGGGCCAGGCCATTGATGGCGGCAATGGAGGGTTTATTCAACTCCTCCAGGTGCCGGTAGACCCTCTGCCCCAGGCGCGAGAAGGCTTCCGCCTCCCCCGGGCTCATGATCGCCATCTCCTGAATGTCGGCGCCGGCGGCAAAGGCCTTTTCTCCGGCCCCGGTGATGATCAGAACCCGTATTTGATCGTCCTTTCCGACCTCTGTCAGGGCCTCCCCCAATTCCTCGATCATCCTCTGCCCAAAGGCGTTGAGCTGCTGAGGCCGATTCAGGGTAATCCAGGCAATCCTTTCTTTCTTCTCCAAAATGATCTGCGATGGTTCCATCTAATCCTCCCCCCAGGTCAGGGAGATGGGCCGGGGCTCGGGTCCTTTGTAGTCGTAGAAGCCCTTGCCGGCCTTCTTCCCCAGCCAACCGGCGAGCACCATCCGCCGCAAAAGGGGCGGAGGGGCGAACCTCTGCTCCCGGTATTCATCGAACATGACTTCGGAGATATGGAGCAGGATGTCGAGGCCGATGAAATCGGAGAGGGCGAGGGGCCCCATGGGATGACCACACCCCAGGCGCATCCCTTGGTCGATATCCCCGGTGGAGGCGAGGCCATTCTCCAGGGATTGGATCGCATCCAAAAGATAGGGAACCAGGAGCCGGTTGACCACAAACCCGCAGCGATCCTGGGCCAGAACGGAGGTTTTGGGGAGGGAGGCGACGAACTCCTGAGCGAGACGCAGGGTCTGGGAAGAGGTGAAGGGGGTCCTCACGATCTCCACCAGTTCCATGACCGGAGCCGGATTGAAGAAATGAAGCCCAATCACCTGTGCTGGCCTCTGGGTGCTGGCCGCCAGCTCCGTGATCGTGAGGGAGGAGGTATTGCTCGCAAACAGGGTGGAGGGCGGGCAGAGGGCATCCAGCTTCTGCAGGTGGTCCTTCTTCAAATCGATCTCTTCGGGGAGGGCCTCGATGATCAGCTGACAATCCTTCATCTCCTCCAGGCCGATCACCCCGCGCAGTCGGCTCCAGGTCTCACTTTTGGCGGCCACATCCAACTTGCCCTTCTCCACCGCCCTTTCCAGGCCCTTCTCGATCCTTGCCATCCCCTTCTTCAAGAGTCCCTCTTCGGGCTCCCTCACAACCGTGGCAAATCCTGCACTCGCCACCACCTGGGCGATTCCGGCCCCCATGGCCCCACATCCCAAAATGCCGACTTCCTTGATTTGCTCCATCTTCTCCTCTCCCTTCACCGATCATCCATTGACAGGAACCGGTCCAGAGGATTAGCATCTCGATCTGGGAGATGTCAAGAGAAAATGGCCCCACGGGATATCGGAGGAGGAGGATGTGAAATGAGTCATAGGAAGAGGATCGTCATCACCCTGTTGGGATTCTGGTGGGTCGCATTGGGGAGCAGTTCAGCGTGGGCGGCTTCGGCCCAGGGGGTGCCAAAAGACCAGATGAGGGAGGCAGAGGTTCTCGGTGTGGCATTGGAGGGCACCTCGAAGCAGCCCTATGTACTGTTACGGGAGAAGGACGGGGAGGGGGTAATCGAGATTTTCATAGGGACCTCCGAGGCCCAATCGATCGCCCTGGCGTTGAACGAACAGCCCACCCCACGACCCCTCACCCACGACCTGATGATCTCCATCCTGAGGGAACTGCAGGTGAAGGTGAAGGGGATATCCATCATTGATCTCCGGGAAGACACTTACTATGCCCTTCTCGATCTGCAAAGTGAAACGAAGGAGCTCTCCCTGGATTGTCGTCCCAGCGATGCCATTGCCATGGCGCTCCGGGCAGGAGCCCCCATTTTCGTCCATACCAAGCTGCTCAAGGAGCCTCCCTCCCAGCCCGCCCGGCTTGACGAAAAGAGCGCCTCTTGGTCCCAAAGATCTTCTCGCCGCTTCCCAGAAGAGATGATGGGCCTCGGGAGGGTCTTTGCCCCCCACCAGATCCGAGAATTGTCTTGATTTTTGGGAGGAAATGTGGCATACGCTCTCCGCAGAGCATGGAGAACAAGAGATTATCAGGATAAGGAGAGCCGCATGAAAAAGATCTTCACCACGATGATTTGGGTAGTCCTCTCTATCCTATTTGCCATATCCTTCGCGATAGTGACCGGGATTCTCCATCCCCAGGAGAAGGTGAACGCCCTCTGGCTTGTGGTAGCAGCCGCCTCTTTCTTCACCATTGCCTACCGGTTCTATGGGAAATTCCTTGCCACAAAAGTGACGGCTTTGGATGACTCCCGGATTACCCCTTCCTATCGCCTGAACGACGGGACCAACTACTATCCCACCAACAAATGGGTACTATTTGGACACCATTTCGCGGCCATTGCCGGAGCGGGTCCTCTGATCGGACCGGTTCTCGCGGCACAATTCGGCTATCTGCCCGGCTTCCTCTGGATTTTGATCGGCTGCGTCCTTGCCGGATCGGTACAGGATTTCATCATCCTGGTAGGATCGATGAGAAGGAATGGAAAGTCGCTGGCCGTGATCGCCAAGGACGAGGTGGGGCCGGTCACCGGAGTGGCCGCTCTCTTTTGCATCCTCTTCGTTCTGATCATTTCCATGGCGGGCCTGGGGATCGTGGTGGTGAATGCCCTCTTCCGCAATCCGTGGGGAACCTTCATCATCGCCATGACCATTCCCATTGCCATCTTCATGGGCATATACATGAAGTCCATTCGACCGGAGAAGGTCCTGGAGGTATCCCTCATCGGGGTCGTCCTGCTCTGCGTCACCGTGATCTACGGGAGAGGAATCCTGGGGACCTCGGTTGCCTCTTTGTTGGACTTGAACGCCAATTCCCTGGCGTTCATCCTGGCGATATACGGTTTTGTCGCCTCTGTCCTCCCCGTTTGGTTGCTCCTGGCTCCTCGGGATTATCTCTCCTCCTTCATGAAGATCGGAGTCATTACTCTCCTGGGGGTGGGGGTCATAGCGGTTCATCCCGATCTGCACATGGCCGCTGTCACCCGCTTCGTCCACGGGGGTGGTCCCATCATCCCGGGAACGCTCTTTCCCTTCCTCTTCATTACCATTGCCTGTGGGGCGATTTCAGGGATGCATACCATCATTGCCTCCGGAACGACCCCCAAGATGATCCAAAAGGAAAGGTATGCCCTGCCCATCGGGTATGGTGCCATGCTGACGGAGGGATTCGTTGCCGTCACCGCCCTGATCGCGGCCACGGTGCTGATCCCCGGTGACTACTTTGCCATCAATACCAAGCTTTCCTTCGACCAATTGGCGGCGATGGGATTTCCCGTCTCCCAGTTGGATTCCCTGTCGAGTCGCATTGGAATTAGCCTGGCAGGGAGGCCCGGGGGTGCGGTTACCCTGGCCGTAGGGATGGCCTACATCTTCTCCTCCATCCCCTTTTTGAACCATCTCATGGCCTATTTCTACCAGTTCGCCATCATGTTCGAGGCCCTTTTCATCCTGACGGTCATCGATGCCGGCACGCGGGTGGGGCGCTATGTGGTGCAGGAACTGGGCGGATATATCTACAAGCCATTCGCGGACCTGCGGTCTCTATCAGCCAATGTCATCGCCAGCCTGATAGTGGTCGTTTCCTGGGGCTATCTCATCTATACCGGCTCGGTTCAGACCATCTGGAGGATGTTTGGCACGGCGAACCAGCTCCTGGGGATGCTTGCTTTGTGCATCGGCTCCACCCTCATCATCAAGATGGGGAAGGCGAAATACGCTTGGGTCACCCTCCTTCCCATGACTTTCATGGCCTCCACGACTTTCACCTCTTCCATCAAGCTCATTCGGGAATACTACACCAAGGCGTTCTCCTCTCTGCCCGATGCCGGCATCTATAAGCTTAACATGATACTGATCTCCGTCATGTTTCTGTTGGCAGTGACCATCCTGATCGATTCCATGGTCAAATGGTATGGGTATTACACCAAGAGGAGGCCCATTATTTCCACCGAGGTGATCGCCAGGGAAATCGCCCTGGGGGACAGGCCCGCCAGCTGATTTAGACGGTAGCCATCATAATCATAAGAGATACTTCGCGCCGCTGGTTTTCATGCCCTAAGCGCTTGGACGACGCCTTTATCGGATAGGATCGACAGCCGGCTTCAGGATATCTCCCCCGAAGGATGGTCACTTTTCGGGAAGAGCGTGCACTTTTCCTCGCGCGCTGCCTCACCGTGGATGTGCCCAATCCCCCTCGCCCGGCCTCGTCCGCCATGAAACCCCTGCAGATTGTCCAAGCGGTCAACGTCCCGTGGGGCCATCCCCTTCTTTCTGGACTCTCCCTGTTTTCTTGTTTTCTATTGCGAAGTCGGCCAAAAGACCTTATGATAAAATGGGCATAAAAACAGAAAGGGGAAGAGATTTGAGCGAGGCCGAGCTTAGGCTCAAGGACCTGCAAGAAAAGGCTCGACAGATCCGTATTCATATCCTCAAGATGCTTACCCATTCGGGCTCTGGGCACACGGGCGGTTCGCTTTCGGCGGTGGAAGTGATCACCGCCCTCTATTTTTGCAAGATGCGCCACAAGCCCCAGGACCCTACCTGGGAGGATCGGGACCGCTTCGTCCTTTCCAAAGGACATGCCGCTCCCGCCCTCTATGCCGCAATGGCGGTGGCAGGGTATTTCCCCGCGGAGGAGCTCCTTACGCTCCGTCAGCTCGGTAGTCGGCTGCAGGGCCACCCCGACATGCGGGCGCTTCCCGGCATTGACTTCTCCACCGGATCCCTGGGACAGGGCCTCTCCGTGGCAAATGGCATGGCCCTCGCCGCCCGGTTGGACGGCAAAGACGTGCGGGTCTATGCCCTGATGGGAGATGGGGAAATCCAGGAAGGACAGATCTGGGAAGCGGCCATGGCGGCCTCCCATTACCAGATTGACAATGTGTGCGGCATCTTGGATTTCAATAAGCTCCAGATCGATGGGAGGGTATTGGAGGTGATGTCGGTTGCCCCGGTGGCGGATAAATGGAAGAGCTTTGGTTGGGAGGTCATGGAGGTGGACGGGCATGACTTCTCGCAGATCCTCCCTGCTTTGGATCGATGCGAGGAGATCAAGGGCCGACCCAGCCTGGTAATCGCCCATACTACGAAAGGGAAGGGCGTCTCTTTTATGGAGAATGAAGTGAAATATCACGGTGTCGCTCCAACGACGGATGAGCTGGAAAGGGCCCTGAAGGAGTTGGGTACCTGAGGAGGTGATACGATGCGAATTGAGACCTTGAAAACGGATATGGTGAAGATGAAATCCAAGGAGAACGAATACGAATATCTTTCCACTCGGGATGCTTATGGGAAAACCTTGGTCAGGTTGGGCAAGCTCCACCCGGATATTGTGGTCTTGGACTCCGATCTCTCCGCCTCCACCCGTACGACCCTCTTTGCCAAGGAATTCCCGGACCGCTTTTTCAACTTCGGAGTGGCCGAGGCCAATATGATTTCCACCGCTGCCGGCCTAGCCGCCTCGGGCAAGATTCCCTTTGCCAGCAGTTTCGCCATCTTTGAGACCGGCAGGGCCTGGGAACAGATTCGCCAATCCGTCTGCTATCCCCGGATGAATGTCAAGCTGGTAGTGAGCCACGGAGGAGTTACCGTGGGGGAGGACGGCGGATCCCATATCTCCATCGAGGATGTCGCCCTCATGCGCATATTGCCCCATATGACCGTAATCGTTCCCGCCGATGCCTACGAAACGGAGCGGGCGGTGGAGGAAGCTGCCTTCCATGAAGGTCCCGTTTTCATTCGACTCTCCCGGGAGAAGTCCCCGGTTTGCTTTTCGGAATCCTGCAGCTTCCAGATCGGCAAGGCCCCTCGGCTTCGCGAGGGGAGAGATTTGACCATCATTGCTGCGGGCCTCATGGTCTCCCGATCCCTCGTGGCCTCCGAGATATTGAGCCAGGAAGGGATAGAGGCAAGGGTCGTCAATTGCTCCACCATCAAGCCCCTCGATGAAGAGGAGATCTTGGCCGCTGCCCGCCAAACTGGAGCCATCCTGACGGCCGAGGAGCATTCCGTCATCGGGGGACTGGGCTCTGCCATCGCCGAGTTCCTGATGGAAAGGGAACTGGTCCCCCTGATGAGGATCGGGATTCCCGACTGTTTTGGGATCTCGGGAAGACCTGCTCAGCTCCTGGAGCGCTTCGGGCTGACCGCAGAGAATGTCGCGAAGTCGGCCAAGGTGCTCCTGGAACGAAAGAATTCTTGATCAAGGATCTCCCCCCAGACATGATCCAGATGATCCATGTCACCAAGACCTTCGATGAGGATGTATCGGCTCTCATCGATATCAGCCTCCACATTCCCAAGGGTGAGCTTGCCTTTGTCACCGGACCCACCGGGGCAGGGAAGACCACCCTGCTTCGTCTCCTCTACCGGGACGAAGTCCCCACTTCAGGACAGGTCCTGGTACAGGGAAGGAATGTGAGTCGCCTCTCGGATGGAGAATTGCCGTGGTTGCGGCGGAGCATAGGGATCATCTTTCAGGACTTCAAGCTGCTGAACGACCGGTCTGTCTATGAAAACTTGGCCTTCGTCTGTCGCATCCTGGGGTATCCCCAGGCCGAAGAGAAAAAGAGGGTCACCCAGGCCTTGTCCCTCGTTAATCTTGGCGCCAGATCGCACCTTATACCTTATCACCTCGCCGGAGGAGAACAGCAAAGGGTGGCCATTGCCAGGGCTCTCCTCCATGACCCCCTCATCGTTCTGGCGGATGAGCCGACCGGAAATCTCGATCAGGAAGAGGCCCGGCAGATCATGGATCTATTGAGGGAGATCAATCTCCGGGGGGCGACGGTCTTGGTGGCAACCCACGATTCAGAGCCAGGGCGGAGTGCGGATCATCACCTCAGCCTTCTCAAAGGCCGCATCGTGGAGGAGCGAGTTGCCCATCGCCGTGATTAGATATTCCTGGGGAGAAGCACTTCGGAGCCTGAAGCGGAGTGGGTGGGGCGGCCTCGCTTCGATCGGAACCATCGCCGCCTCCTTCCTCATCATCGGGGTCTTTTTGCTCATTTCCTCCAACTTGAACGCAGTCCTCTCGGGATGGAAAGAGGAGGTGCAGATCACCGCCTTCCTGAAGGATGGCCTCCCCGCCGCCCAGATTTCTTCCTTGAAGGATGAGATATCCACCGAGAGGGGAATCAAAGCGCTTTCTTATGTAAGCAAAGAACAGGCGCTGGCGGATTTCAAGAGGGACCTGAAGGGCCAGGAGGGCCTCCTGGAGGGTCTTGGCTACAATCCCCTGCCCTCCTCCTTTCAGATTCGAGTGGATGAGGCCCTGCAGTCCCCGGAGGCCCTGAAGGATTTGGCGGGAAAGCTCAAGAAACTGAACGGGGTGGAGGATGTCCTTTATGGCCAGGAATGGATCGAGCGGCTCACCATAATCATGCGTACCCTGAAGCTGATCGGGATCGGCCTGGGAACCCTTTTGCTCCTGGCCTCCATTTTCATCGTCTCCAACACCATTCGCTTTTCCATCTGCGGCCGAGCGGACGAGATCGATGTCATGCGTCTGACCGGGGCCTCCTGGTCTTACATCCGGACCCCTTTCCTATTTCAGGGCATTCTCGAGGGGCTGATCGGCGGCGCCCTTTCCCTGATCATCCTTTTCCTCTCTTTCCACATCATCCTTTGGCATATCGATCTTTTGCCCGCTTCCTCGTTCACCTTCTCGAGGCTTCAGTTCCTGCGGCTCCCCCATCAACTTCTCACCCTCTTGGCAGGAGGTCTCATCGGAGGAGGAGGCGGCCTCCTTTCCATCATGAGGCTGTCTAAGCCCTGAAAGGCGGATATGGGGAGCTCGGGAAGGTCCTGGCAAATCTCAATCTCATCCCTTCTTCTCCTGATCCTTCATCTGATGGCGACCGTTGCCCTTTGCCAGGATGACGCCATCGAGAATAAGCTGGAAAAGAACCGTAAAGACCTCCAGGAGATCAAGAGGAAGATCGCCGTGGAGAAAGAGAAGGTGGGCCAGGATGTGCGCAAGGAGAAGGAGATCTCTGCGGATCTGGGGAGGGTGCGAAAACAACTGGCGGAGAAGAAACAGGAGGCCGCGAAGCTACAGAGGGAGATCGATCAGAGCAGGAAGAGGATTCGTCAGTTGACCCTGGAGATTCAGGAATCGCAAACGCGCCTCGCGGAGGCCAAATCTCTTTTGGCCAACCGCCTCCGATCCATCTACAAGCAAGGGGAGATGAAACTCATCAGCCTGCTCTTGTCTGCCAATGGCTTGCATCAAGCGGCCTTGAACCTCCACTACCTTCAGGTCATCGCCCATCAGGATCGCCAGCTCATCCGCAACTTCAAGACAGCCATTGCGGTCTATGGAGGAAAGAGAGCGGAGGTGAGCCAACAATTATCGAACTTGAACCTGAGCCAGCAGGCCCTGAGAAAGAAGCAGGCGGAGATCGCCCAGGATGAGAAGGAAATGAGATGGCTTCTGGCCAAGGTGAGAGAAGACAAGGCTGATTCCCTCAAGCGGATCTCGGAGTTGCAGAGATCCTCGGCGGCGCTGCAGACACTCATCGGTCAGCTGCAGCAAAAGATGAATGCCCTTCGGGCCTCCGCTCCCAGGGGAGAGGACATGGTCTATTTGAAGGGCCTGCATTTTGCCTCGGCGAAAGGAAAGCTGTCATGGCCCACCCGGGGGGGCCTTCTTTCCTCATTCGGCAGACGAGAACATCCGCGTTATCATACCTTTACCTTTAACAAGGGCATCGACATCGAGGCACCCGTCGGCAATGAGATCAAGGCCGTCTTCGAAGGGATCGTCCTCTTTGCCGATTGGTTCAGGGGCTACGGCAAGATGGCGATTATCGATCATGGACAGGGCTTTTTCACCCTATACGCCCATGCCTCCGAATTGTTGGTCAAGGTAGGGGATAAGGTCTCTCCCCGCCAGGTGATCGCAAAAGTGGGCGATTCGGGGTCGCCCGAAGGAGCGCGACTTCATTTCGAGATCCGGCAGAATGGAAAACCCGTCGATCCTCTGCAATGGCTCGTTTCCAATCCATAGTGAATCGAAGATCCAGGAGGCTCCAGACATGAGGCAGGAGTGGAGAAAGCATATCGTCAGGGTGGTGCTGGGGGCGCTGATCTTTTCGTTTTTCATTCTGGGCACAGGTGCAGGACCCGATTCAGTGGCCCTCCAGGAACCCTACCCCCAACTGAAGATCTTGAACAATGTGATCTTTTTGATCCAGAACAACTATGTGGAGAAGGTGGATCTCAAGGAGCTGATACAGGGCGCCATCAAGGGCATGTTGCAGACCCTGGACCCTCACAGCTCTTATTTGACCCCCGAACAATATAGCGACATGAAGGTGGACACCCGCGGCAGCTTTGAAGGGGTGGGTATTGAGATTACGGTCAAGGATTACCAACTTACGGTGGTGGCGCCCATCGAGGGCACACCGGCCGAAAAGGCGGGGATCCTGCATGGAGACCGCATCATCAAGATCGATGGCCAAGTGACGAAGGATATGACCCTCCACGACGCGGTCTCTAAAATGAGGGGCCCCCGTGGCTCCCAGGTCACCCTCACCATCCTGCGGGGAGAGAGCCAGACGCCCCAGGATTTCATCTTGGTCAGGGAGGTGATCCGAGTCAAGTCAGTGAGGACAAGGGACCTGGAGGAGGGCATCGGCTACATCCGCATCGCCTCCTTCCAGGAGAAGACCTCTGAGGATCTGCAGAAGGCCCTGGGAGAAAGGTACGAGAAGGGACTGAAGGGACTCATCCTGGATCTGCGCAACAATCCCGGAGGACTTCTCGATCAGGCCATCCAGGTCTCCGATCAGTTTTTGGAGAAGGGAAAACTGGTGGTGTACACCCAGGGACGGACCGAGGAGAAGCATGAGTATTTCGCCCGTTCGGGACAGAAGAAGAATATCCGCTTCCCCATGGTGGTGATGATCAACGGGGGCTCAGCGAGTGCCTCCGAGATCGTTGCTGGGGCTCTCCAGGACTGGAAGAGGGCGGTCGTCCTGGGCACCCCCTCCTTTGGCAAGGCCTCGGTCCAAACCATCATCGAATTGGAGGACCATTCTGCCCTTCGCCTCACCACCGCGAGGTATTTCACCCCCCTGGGAAAGGCGATTCAGGGGAAGGGGATCTCTCCCGACATCCTGGTAGAGGTGCCCAAGGTGGAGGCCGGGGCGGGGGAAAAAACCCCCCGACCCAAGGAGACGGAGCAGAAGGGGATGGAGCCCAAGATCTCCGAAGATGAGGGGGTTGGGCTGGAGGAGATGAACACGAAAGAGGCAGATGTGGTCAAGGACTTCCAGCTGCAAAGGGCGCTGGAGATCTTGAAGGCACATCGCATGCTCTAAGAGGTGCAATCAGCAATTGAAAAAGGACCGACCCCTCTTCTTCCTCTTCCTGCTGGCCCTGGCCCTGGCGGTAGCCCTCTTGTGGCTTCAGGAGATGGAGAGGAGCCGGAGGCCTTCGACAAGAAGGCCCCCCGAAAGACGGCCCCAGGTGGCCAGACCCGGGATAGCTCCCAAGGAGGAAAGCAAGGGTTTTGTCCCCCCCGCACCTTTGCCTCCCCCGGAGAGGATCGAAAAGACACCCAGGCCCGACGTCAGCCCCACCCCTTATCAGGTGGCCATCGTCATCGATGACCTTGGGTATAACGATGAGGATTATCGTCCTTTTCTGGAGATCGGCTACCCTCTTACCTTCGCCATACTCCCCTCATTGCCTTATTCCCGGGCGATCGCCAAAGAGTTATCGGACCATGGACGAGAGGTGATGCTCCACCTGCCGCTGGAGCCCTGGGAGTTTCCTTCGAAGAACCCGGGGAGGGGGGTGATCCTATCTTCGATGAGCCCAGACCAGATGCGCGACATCCTTCTCCAAGACCTGAGCAGCGTCCCAGGGGTGGCTGGGGTGAATAGCCATATGGGCTCGCGACTCACCGAGGATCGCGAGGCGATGAGGGTCATCCTTGTGGAATTGAAGAGGCGTAACCTGTATTTCCTGGATAGCCTGACCACGCGGGACACGGTGGTTCCGTCCTTGGCCCGGGAGTTGGGGCTGAGGGTGGGTTCCCGAAGCATATTTCTCGATAACTACGAGGACCGAACCTACATCGAAGGGCAACTCAAGGCGCTGGTGCGGCTGGCTCGGACCAGAGGAGGAGCCATCGCGGTGGGGCATCCTTATCCCATGACCGCGGCAGTCCTCAAGGGCTATCTGCCCTACCTGGAGAGGGAAGGGGTCCGCCTGGTGACGGTCTCCAAGCTCATCCACTGAGGGATGGAAGGCGAAAGCTTCCGATGAAGAGAATCCTGGGCATTGAGACCTCCTGCGACGAGACGGCTGCTGCCATCTACGAGGAGGACAAGGGCATCACCTCCAGTATCATCTCCACCCAGGTAAACATCCACGCCCGATTCGGCGGGGTCGTCCCGGAGTTGGCCTCGCGCCGACATATGGAGATGATCTACCCCATCATCCAGGAGGCTCTCTCCGCCGCCTCCATGGATCTTTCCCTGGTGAGCGGCATCGCAGTCACCGTGGGGCCAGGGTTGATTGGCTCCCTCCTGGTCGGCCTTTCGGTGGCCAAGTCGATCGCCTATGTCCGGGGCATCCCCTTCATCGGGATCAATCACCTGGAGGGACACATCCTCGCCGCCCAATTGGAGCAACCCTCCCTGGGGTATCCTTTCACCGCACTGGTGGTCTCCGGAGGGCATACCCATCTCTTTGAGGTGGAGGGGGAAGGAAGATATCGTCTCCTGGGCCGGACCCGCGATGATGCCGCAGGGGAGGCCTTCGACAAGGTAGCGAAACTGCTGGGCCTTGGCTATCCGGGGGGCCCGGTCATCGAGCAGGCCGCCCTATCGGGTGATCCCCAATCTGTCCGTTTTCCCCGGAGGATGATGGGAAATGGATCTTTTGACTTCAGCTTCAGCGGCCTGAAGACCGCGGTGCTCTATCATTGGGAGAAGCTGAAGGCGAACGGATTCGATCCGGGGGAAGATGAGCGGATTCGGGCTGATGTTGCGGCCAGCTTCCAGCAGGCTGCCATCGAGATGTGTGCTCGAACGGCCCTGAGGGCAGCTCTGGCAACCCGGTCCCCCCGGATCGTCCTGGTGGGGGGAGTGGCCTGCAACCGGGCGTTGCGCTCCTGCACCGCCCACCTCGCTCATGAGAAGGGGATCGAGGTATGCTATCCCCGGCCCGGCCTTTGTACGGATAACGCGGCGATGATTGCCTATGCAGGATGGAAGAGGCTGGCCCGAGGCGAGAGCTCACCCCTTTCCCTCAACGCGGCCGCTCGAATGCCCCTGGCATGAGCCTTGGAGGAGCTGCCCCAGGTCGATCGGAGCAGACCAGGATGCCACCTGTCACATCGGGGATGAAAGATGAGGGGGAGGACCTATGAGCATACTGCCCATCCTGAGCTACGGGGCGGAGGTGCTGAGGAAACCCGCGCTGCCGGTATCCAAGATCGATGAGGAGACGCAGAGACTGATCGATGATATGGCGGAGACCATGTTCGCCGCGCCGGGGGTGGGGCTGGCAGCCCCTCAGGTGGGGGTACCCAAACGCGTCGTCGTCATCCGTTCCCTGGAGGACCCCGAAGAAAAGGACTTCTTCGTTCTCATCAACCCGGAAATCATCCGCAAGGACGGAGGGGAATTGTCCGAAGAGGGCTGCCTTTCCATCCCGGAGATGCGGATGGATGTCTCACGACCGGAGAAAGTGGTGATCAAGGCCCTCGACCGGCAAGGGAAGCCTTTCGAGATGGAAGGCCTCGGGCTGATGGCACGGATCCTCCAACATGAGATCGATCATCTCAACGGCCTCTTCTATATCGATCGGCTGAGTCCCGCCAAGAGGGATATGATCAAGAGGAAATTGAAGAAGAAACCGAAGGACGAAGGAGCCCCCTGAGGCAGCTATGTCTTCCCATTTTCAGCCATTCGACCTCTCCCAGGTGAAGAGGATCCCCTTGGATCAGCGGAAGAGCAAAGTGCAGCTGGAGGCCCTCGCCCAGAAGTGGAAGCCGGGAGGAAGTCTGCGCGACTTCCTCCATTCCCTCCCCCATCTCTTGGCCTCCCAATCCCTGCGGGATCTGGTAAGCGCCCTGACAGAGTCGCGCCGACAAGGTAAAGTCCTTCTTTGGGGGATCGGGGCCCACGTGATCAAGGTGGGCCTCTCCCCGATCCTGATCGATCTGTTGGATCGGGGTTGGATCACCGGTTTGGCCACCCACGGGGCTGGGAGCATTCACGATGTGGAGATGGCCCTGGTGGGGCATACCTCGGAAGATGTGGATGAGGCCTTGCAGGAGGGCAGCTTCGGGATGGCGGAGGAGACGGCGGAGATCATTCACTCGGCCATCCAGGAAGGGATTGCCCAAGGATGGGGATACGGGAAATCCCTGGGGATGAAGCTTGCCGCCCTGAAGCCTCCCCACCTGGACAGGAGCCTCTTCGCCGCCGCGGCCCAGCGGGACGTCCCCATAACCGTCCATGTGGCAGTGGGCACCGATATCATCCACATGCACCCCAGCTGCAAGGCAGAAGCCCTGGGGGAGTCATCCCATCGGGACTTCCTCCTTTTCGCGGCCATGGTATCCGAGCTGAGGGGGGGGGCCTACCTCAACCTGGGCTCGGCGGTCATCCTGCCCGAGGTCTTCCTCAAGGCGTTGGCCCTGGCCAGGAACCTGGGCAAGGAGATGGATCCGTTCGTCACCTTCAATTTAGACTTCCTCCGCCACTACCGCCCGGAGCAGAATGTGATCCGCCGTCCGTCCCTGGTGGGTGCTCGGGCTTTTTCGCTCATCGGCCACCATGAGATCATGATCCCCCTCCTGGCCGCCGCCCTGATCGAGGAGGCGGGCCCCTGATGGGAGAGGTCATTTCCCAGGAGGCCCTGGGGGATCGAGTCAGGTCTCTGCAGCGGGAGGGAAAGGTGGTGGTATTCACTAACGGCTGTTTCGATCTTCTGCATCTCGGCCATGTCCGCTATTTGAAGGCAGCGAGAGAGCTGGGGGACTGCCTGGTGGTCGCCATCAACAGCGATTCCTCGGTCAGGCAGCTCAAGGGGGCCCAGAGGCCCATCATTTCTCAGGAGGAGCGGGCGGAGATCCTGGCTGCCTTATCCTCGGTGGATTATGTTACGATCTTTGACCAGCTGGACCCTGGCCGCCTGATCTCGCTTTTACAGCCCCAGGTGCTGGTCAAGGGAGGGGACTGGCCCGCCAACCGGATCGTGGGAAAGCAAGAGGTGGAGGCCGCGGGGGGCAGGGTGCTCAGCCTTCCCCTGGTGGAGGGGGCAGGGTCCTCGCAGATTATCCGTTCCATATTGAAGAAATACGCCAAGTCGCCACGGAAATCATCAGAAGATCCAAGAAGCTCATAGACCTTATCGAGGCCCTGGATTGCGGGGGGGAAAGCCTCATGATCCAGGGGCTCTGGGAGGCCTCCAAGGCCTTCATCGCCGCCAGCTTGTACCAGGAGACGAGGAGGCCCATCCTTGTCCTCTGCCCGGACGCTGAGGAGGCCGAGGCCTTCTGGCGAGGGCTGCAAACATTTCTGGCAAAGGAAGCAGTCCTTTACTTCCCGCCCCTTCCGAGGACTGAGGCCTCCTCCCTGCCGATCCGCATCGAGAGAATCCTCTCCCTTTCCGATCTGCTGGAGGGCCGCGCCCAGATCCTGGTGGCCCCCTTACCATCCCTGTTCGATCCTCTGCCGGGCTCCGAATCCCTCCGGTTTTCCTTCATCAACCTCTATCCCCAACGAATGATTTCCCCATCCCGGCTCATCGAGTCCTTGTTGAAGATGGGCTACCAGGAGAGCACCCAGGTGGCCGAATGGGGAGAATTCAGCCGGAGGGGGGGAGTCCTGGATCTCTTTGCCCCCCCTGCCGGCAATCCCGTGAGGCTGGAGTTCTTTGGCGACGAGATCGTATCGATCCGGGAGTTCGACCTCGAGACCCAGAGGTCCGTCTCTCGAATCGAGAAGGTCGTCGTCCCTCCACTGGGGGAAGGACCCGGATCAGATCCAAACGACCTCGGGGCTACCCTCCTCGAATATTTCGCCCGCCCTCCCCTCATCCTCCTGGATGAGCCGGATGCCCTGAAGCAGGCCGCAGCAAAAGAGGAGGAGGAAGGGATGGCCCCTGCTTCTCCCTGGGAGTCCATCCTCCAGCGAAGCCCCAGGCTCTCATTCACCAGTTTTCAGTCTCCCCATCCTCCCGAGGGGACGGATCAGGTGTTAGCATTCACCACCCAGGGAATCCCGCCATTCTTGGGCAAGATCTCCTCTTTTGCCGAAAGGGCTACCTTGTGGAGCCGAGACGGGTATCAAGTCAGCGTTTTCTGCAAGAGCATCGGACAGGCCCAAAGACTCCAGGGGGCGTTAAGGGAATATGACCTCTTCCTCCCCCTGGCGGAGGAGTTTTTCTCCGCTCCTCCCCTCGCGATCCTGGTGGGAGAGATCTCTACTGGATTCAGCCTGCCGGAGTTCAAATTGGCTGTAGTCTCCGAGGAGGAGGTGTTCGGGGGTCGACCCCATGAGGCTCCCCGGGTCCACCGACCTCCCCGGCGCACTTTCCTCCCCCTGGAAGGCCTGAAATATGGGGACTTCCTGGTCCACATCGATCACGGAATCGGCCAGTTCCAGGGTCTGAAAAAGATCCGGGTGGGAGATATGGACGGCGAATACCTTCAGATCAAGTACGCCGGCGCCGACCGGCTCTATGTACCCCTGGATAAGCTGAATCTGGTGCATCGCTATCTGGGGGCTGACGCGGGGCCCCCCCCATTGGACAAATTGGGAACTGGCGCCTGGCAGAGAGCCAAGGAGAAGGCGAAGGCGGCCACCAAAAAGATCGCCAAGGAGTTGCTGGATCTCTATGCCTCCCGGAGGCTGGCCCAGGGCGTTGCCTTCCCCCCGGACTCCCCCTGGCAGGCCGAATTCGAGGCCGCCTTCCCCTATGAGGAGACGCCCGATCAATTGCAGGCCATCCTGGATGTGAAGAAGGACATGGAAAATCCACATCCGATGGACCGCCTGGTGTGCGGGGATGTGGGCTACGGAAAGACGGAGGTGGCTATGCGGGCGGCCTTCAAGGCTTGCATCGAAGGGAAGCAGGTGGCGATCCTGGTCCCCACCACCGTTTTGGCCCTGCAACATTATCAGACCTTCTCCGAGCGGTTTTCGCCCTTTCCCATTCGGGTGGAGATGCTGAGCCGATTCCGGACCCCGGCGGAGCAGAAGAAGATCATCCAGGGCCTCTCCAGCGGGGAAATCGACCTGGTGATCGGAACCCACCGCCTTCTCCAGAAGGATGTCCAGTTCCATCGATTGGGATTGCTGATCATCGATGAGGAACACCGTTTTGGGGTGACGGACAAGGAGCGGATCAAGCAGATGAAGAAGGAGGTCGATTGCCTCACCCTCACCGCTACCCCCATACCCCGAACCCTTTCGATGTCGTTGCTGGGGCTTCGGGATATCAGTCTGATCAACACCCCGCCGGAGGAAAGGCGAGCCATCCACACCTATATCTCCCGATTCGAGGCCGAGATCGTCAAGGAGGCGATCGAAAAGGAGCTCGCCCGTCAGGGGCAGGTCTTCTTCATTCACAATCGGGTGAACAGCATCGGCAGGATCGAGGCGTACTTGAAGCGCCTGCTGCCCTCGGCCCGCATCGCCGTGGCCCACGGCCAGATGGCGGAGGATGACCTGGAGCAGATCATGTATGATTTCTATGCCAAAAAGCATGACATCCTGCTCTCTACCGCCATCGTGGAGTCGGGCCTGGATCTGCCCAACGCCAATACCATACTGATCCATCGCGCCGACCGGCTAGGCCTGGCTCAACTCTATCAGCTGAGGGGCCGAGTGGGAAGGGATCGGCACCAGGCCTATGCCTACCTCTTCGTCCCCGATAGCGCGCTTCTCTCCCGGGAATCCCGGGAGCGGCTTCAGGCCATCTCCGAATTGAGCGAGCTGGGGTCGGGTTACAAGCTGGCCATGCGGGATCTCCAGATTCGGGGGGGCGGAAATCTCTTGGGACCGCAGCAGCATGGACATATCGTCGCAGTGGGCTTCGAGCTCTATGGTCGCCTCCTGGAGGCGACGATCCGTGAACTGAAAGGCGAGGAGGTCGAGGTCCCCCCAGAGCCAACGATTCGCCTCCAGGTGGAGGGTTATTTCCCCGAGACCTACATCCCCGACCCGGACCAGAGGTTTACCCTCTACCAGAGGCTCCTTGACTTGAGGCGGGAAGAGGATCTGGAGGATTTCCGAAAGGAGATCGAGGATCGTTTCGGGACGATCCCACCGCCTGCCCACCGCTTCTTCGAGATTGCCCAGATCCGCTTGCAGGCCCGCAGACTCAGGGCTCAAGAGATCCTGGCCACAAGAGGGGCAATTCGGGTCGTCTTCGGGGAGGGCTCAACCATAGATCCCCAGAAGGTAATGCGCCTTCTTTCGGAGGCCGAGGGGCGCCTGCGATACATCCCCGAGAATGCGCTGGAGGTGCAGATGACCCGAGACGACCCGCGAGAGAGGATTGCAGCGGTCAAAAATCTATTGCAAGGCCTGAGCTGATATGTTAAGTTACGAAAGCTTTTCCTTGCACCGATTTGGGACGCCAACTTGCGTCCATTTTTCTTCATAAGGAGCTATAAGTGCACAAGAGACTCTGGAGTTGGATCATTCTTCTTTCCCTGGTGTTGCTCGGGCTCGGGCTGCTCGGATGCGGAAAAGATCCCGATAAACAGGTTCTGGCCCAAGTGAACCATACCAAGATCCGGGCGGCGGATCTGGAGAGGGAGATCGATCGACTCCCATTCCATTCCCGGGCCGTCCTGGCCGACAGACCAGGCCAAGAACGCCTATTGGAGGAGATGGTCAAGAGGGAACTCCTCATCCAGGAGGCAGACAGGAGGAGGTTGGATTCGGAGCCGGAGACCAAGGCGAAACTGGAGGAGAGTCGAAGGGGCATCCTCCTCAACACCCTTCTGACCGAGGAGATCTTCAATAAGGTTCAGGTCTCGGATGCCGATGTCCGCGCCTATTTCGACAAGCATCGAGACGAGCTGGAAACCTCCGAGGTTCACCTCAAGCAGATCCTGCTGAAGGATGCCAAGGAGGCAGAAGAGATCCGCGAGCGACTGCTGAAGAATGAGTCCTTCGAGGAGGTGGCCAGAAAGTATTCGGCCGACAAGGCGACCGGATCCAAGGGAGGAGATCTGGGGTTCTTGGCTCGGGGTCAGATGCCTCCTGAGCTGGAGAAGGCGGCCTTTGCCCTGAAGCCGCAGGAGGTCAGCCGCATCATCGAGACCCCCAGGGGCTATCACCTCCTCAAGTTGGTGGAGCGAAAGAAGACGGTCTCGATCAACTTCGATGAGGCCAAAGATCGCCTTCGGCCCTATGCCCACGCCGAAAAGCAGCGGGAATATTTGGAAAACTGGCTCAAGAAATTGGAGAAAAAAGCCAAGGTGAAGGTCTACCAGGCCCGATTGCCCCTTTCCCTCAAGACTCCTCCAGGGATGCCTCCCCAGGGGCCATCGGATATGCCTCCAGGCAAACCCCCTACTCCACCGCACCCCACCCCCACACCACCGAGGAAATAGTAGATGGTTTTCCTCAGGAGGGCCGGCCTCTTCTTGCTATGCCTATGGCTGCTGGCCTCCTCAATCTCGCCTGCTCCGTCAGGCGCAGTGCTGATCGAAAAGGTGCGGGCCGTCGTGAACGGAGAGATCATCACCCAGACCGAGCTTCAGGAACGGAGCCTCGCCCTGATCCGCCGGATGAATTCGGAGGCCGCCGAGAGGAGTGGAAGGCCAAGCGTAGAGGAGACGGAAAAGCAGATCCTGGAGGGCCTGATCGATCAGAAGCTCCAGCTGCAGGAGTCCCACAGGCTAGGCATCACCGTCTCTTCCGAAGAGGTGAACGCCTATATTGAGGACTTGAAGAAGTCCAACAATATCGGAAGCGACGAGGATTTCAAGAGGGCCTTGGCGACAGAGGGCCTTACCCTGGAGCGATTCAAGCAGGATGTGGAGAATCATCTTCGCACCCTTCAGGTCGTGGGCAAGGAGGTTCGCTCTACCATCATCGTCTCCGAGCCAGAAATGCGCAAGGCTTATGAAGACGAGATTGACAAATTCGTGGAGCCACTCCAGGTCAGGCTGCGCTACCTGCTCATCCCTGCCCCAGAGGGCGGAAGCCCGGAGGAAATAGATACGGCCAAGAAAAAGGCAGAGACGGCCCTTTTGCGATTAGATCGGGGGGAGGACTTCTCCCAGGTCGTAAAAGAGTTTTCATCGGGCCCCATGGCGGAGACGGGGGGAGATATCGGATATGTCAAGAAGGGGGAGCTGCATCCTGAGGTAGACAAGGCGGCCTTAGCCCTGAAAGAAGGAGAACATAGCGAAATCATCTCCATCCCTTCGGGATGGGTGATCATCAAGGTCGAAGAGAGGCGATCTCCCATCCGGCCTTATGCAGAAGTGGCAAACCAACTCCGGAACCAGATCTATGAGAAAAAAGTGGAGAAGAAGTATCGAGAATGGATCCAGGCCTTGCGTGATAAGGCGCTCATCGAGATCAAATGAGTAAAAGATCGGCAGAAAACGGGTTTCCTATTCTTAGGAACCAGAGTTTGGCCCCTTCCGTCCAGCTCCTGGAGGTCGGTGCCCCTCTGATCGCCCACAAGGTAAAAGCCGGCCAATTTGTGGTACTGCGCCTCCGCGAGCAGAGCGAGAGGATCCCCCTCACCGTGGCCGACTGGAATCCGGATCAGGGATCGATCACTTTAATCTTCCAGGAGGTGGGGAAAAGCACCGTGGATTTGGGGCGGCTGCAGACGGGGGATTCCATTCAGGACCTCGTCGGTCCCCTGGGCAGGGCCTCCGAGATCGCCCTCTATGGGACCGTGGTGTGCATCGGAGGCGGAATCGGCATTGCCCCAGTGTATCCCATTGCCCGGGCCTTCAAAGAGGCTGGGAATCGGACCCTCTCCATCCTGGGCGCCCGACGAAAGGATCTGCTGATCCTGGAAGAGGAGATGCGCGCCGTCAGCGAGAAGCTATGGGTGACCACTGACGATGGCTCCTATGGGCGTCATGGATTGGTCACCGATGAGCTGCGAAATTTGATCGGGGATGGGGTGAAAATTGATCTGGTGGTGGCCATCGGGCCCCCGGTCATGATGCAGGCGGTCTGCAAGCTCACCGAAACCTACGGGATCAAGACCACGGTGAGCCTTGATTCCATCATGGTGGATGGAACCGGGATGTGTGGCGCCTGTCGGGTGACGGTGGGAGGCAAAACGCGTTTTGTATGTGTTCATGGGCCGGAATTCGATGGCCATCAGGTCGATTTCGACGAGTACATCCTGCGCAAAAAGATGTATGTGATCCAGGAGCGGAAATCGATGGAGGAGTGTGGCCGCTGCCGGGAGGAGGGATCTGGTGGCTGAGGCCAAACCCAGGAGAGCGCAGGTTCGGGAAAAGCAATCTATGCCGCGCCAGGATCCTCAGGAGAGGATCCATAACTTTTATGAGGTGGCCTTGGGCTATGGACAGGAGCAGGCCCAGGCGGAGTCCGAACGATGCCTCCGCTGCAAGAAATCTCCTTGTGTGGCAGGCTGCCCGGTGGAGATCGATATCCCTGCCTTCGTCGATCTGGTTCGAGAGGGGAACTTCGCGGGGGCCATCCGAAAGATCCGGGAAAAGAATAGTCTTCCCGCCATCTGCGGCCGCGTCTGCCCCCAGGAAGACCAGTGTGAGAAGGTGTGCGTGTTGGGAATGAAAGGGGACCCGGTGGCGGTGGGTCGCCTGGAGCGCTTCGTCGCCGATTACGAGATTCAGAACCTAAAGATGGACCCCCCGCCCCGACCGGCCCCCACCGGCAAGAAGGTCGCGGTGGTGGGCTCCGGGCCGGCCGGATTGACGGTTGCCGGGGATCTGGCCAAGTTGGGCCACGAGGTGATGATCTTCGAGGCCCTGCATAAGGCTGGGGGCGTTCTGGTCTATGGCATTCCCGAATTCAGGCTGCCCAAGGCGATCGTCCAGAAAGAAGTGGAGTATGTGGTCTCTCTGGGCGTCGAACTTCGTCTGGATGCGGTCATAGGAAGGTTGCTTACGGTGGATGACCTGTTCGCTTCCGGTTATCAAGCGGTCTTCCTGGCCAACGGGGCTGGACTGCCAACCTTCATGAACATCCCGGGGGAGAACCTCAACGGGGTCTATTCCGCCAACGAGTACCTCACCCGCTCCAATCTGATGAAGGCCTATCTGTTCCCCGATTATGACACCCCCATCGTCAAAGGTCGCCATGTCGCGGTGGTAGGGGGAGGAAATGTGGCCATGGACTCAGTACGAACTGCGCTGCGATTGGGGGCCGAGAACGCCTATATTATCTACCGCCGCTCGCGCACCGAGATGCCGGCCCGTCACGAAGAGATTGACAACGCCGGGGAGGAAGGGGTAAAATTCATGATGCTAACCAATCCGGTGCGCATCCTGGGGGATGAAAAGGGCTGGGTGACCGCCATCGAGTGCGTGAGAATGGAGCTGGGCGAGCCGGACGAGTCAGGAAGGCGCCGCCCCGTCCCCATACCCGGCTCCGAATATCAGATCCCGGCAGACGTGGTAGTGATGGCCATTGGCAATGGCGCGAATCCTCTGGTGGCCTCCTCCACTCCTGGCCTGGCTGTGAACCGATGGGGCAACATCGTCGCGGACCCGGAGACGGGGAAGACCAGCAAGGAAGGCGTGTTCGCTGGAGGAGACATCGTCACGGGCGCCGCCACCGTCATCTTAGCCATGGGTGCAGGGCGCAAGGCCGCCCGGGCCATCGACGCCTACCTGAAGGGAACATAGAAGCTGTTTCTCGTCATCTTACCATCTTTTGATCTTGCATCTCTCACAACCCTTCCTCGCTTTTGCCGGCCGCGGGACGGAGGCAGAGAGGCCATCTCCTCCTAATCTCAGAAAGGACAGTTCCGATGAAGATTCTGCTCATCTCCCCGGATCTTAAGGGCTCCGTTTTCCGCTATTCCCGCAGCGAAGTCCGCACCTTTTCCTTCCCCCGCCTCACCCTCCCTTTGTTGGCTGCGCTGACTCCTCCCGAGCATTCGGTCCGCTTGATCGATGAAAGCGTCGAGGATATCGACTTCGATGCCCAGGTGGATCTGGTGGGGATCTCCCTGCTCACCTTCCTGGCTCCCCGGGGATACGAGATCGCCGATCGGTTCCGGGAGCGTGGGGTCCAGGTGGTGTTGGGTGGCATACATGCTTCAGCCCTTCCCGAGGAGGCGCTCCAGCATGCCGACTCCGTGGTGGTCGGGGAGGCAGAGGAGATCTGGCCGACCCTGCTCCGGGATGTTGAGCGAGGCCAATTGCAGCGGATCTACAAAGCCGAGAGGCGTCCTTCTTTGGCACGCCTTCCTCGACCGCGCCTCGACCTGCTCTATCGAAAGGGATATCTGAACGCGAACTGCGTGCAGGCGACCCGGGGTTGCCCCTTCGGCTGTGATTTTTGCTCGGTGACCAATTTTTTCGGGAATTCGTATCGCCTCCGGCCGGTAGAGGAGGTGGTCTCCGAGGTGGCCTCCTTGCACGGAGATTTCATCTTCGTGGATGACAATATCGCAGGGAACCGGACCTATGCCCGGGAGCTCTTCTCGGCCCTGATTCCCCTGGGCAAGCATTGGGGAAGCCAGTGCAATCTATCCGTGGCCGAGGATTCGGAGTTGTTGGCCCTGGCGGCAAAGAGCGGGTGCACCCACATGTTCATCGGTATCGAGACCATCTCCCAGGATAACCTCAAGGGGTTGGGGAAATCTTTCAACAAAGTCTCCAAATATGAGGATCTCATCGCCCGCTTTCACGACCAGGGGATTCTGGTCAATGCGGGGATGATCTTCGGGATGGACGAGGACGATGACTCCGTCTTTCCCACCACCATCGAATTTCTGGAGAAGAATCGGGTGGAGTTGACCCTCTTCAACATCCTGACCCCGGTTCCCGGGACCCGCCTCTACGCGAACCTGGAGGAGGAAGGCAGGATTATCGACCACGACTGGTCCCATTACGATGGCCGTCACGTGGTCTTTCGCCCCAGGAAGATGTCCCCGGAAACCCTTAGGGATGGCTTCTTCTGGGCCTTCCATCGCCTTTACTCACCGAAATCGGTGCTGACCCGGCTGCATAGCAAGAGGCAGCGGGCCCTCCCCGCCTACTTTATGAACTTCGCTTATCGCCGCATCCTCAAGCGGATGCCCAAGGGGAGCATTACCCCTCTGGCCAAGGTGATGAAGAGGGGCCAGGGACGCATCCCGGTGAAGGAAAAGGCCCCTCTCCTGATTCCCAATGCCCTGGAGGCGATCAAGAACCGGGCGGGAGAGATGGCAGAGGATATCTCCAGCCGCTTCGATGCCTTCCTCCAGGTCCGAATGCAGAAGATGGAGAAGCCATTCGCCCTGCGCATCTCATTGGAAGGAGTACTGGACAAGGCGGGAGGGAAGGCCCTGAGGAGGGGTATCGAAGTGGCCATGAAACGGATCAAGGCGGAGGTTGTCATCGATTTCGAGAAGTTGCAGTATGCCACGCCCAAAGGCATTCAGGCCCTCTTCGCCTGGAAGGACCAATCCAAGAAGAAGGGACAGGAGTGGAAGGCGAGACTGGTCAATGTGGGTCCCGTCCTCCGCGAGATCCTACGTCAAATCGACGCCGGCGCTGGCTCTTCCCGGTTCGACTTAGCCGATTGAGCGAGGGTGAAAAGGAGCTCTTCGCGCCCCTGCAATTGGCTATTTCCTGGCCCGGCGGTACCAACGGGCGATACGGTAAGGGGAAACCCCCAAAGAATAGGCTGCAATCACTATCTGATTGATCAGGGTCGTCCTCCAGACGCCCAGGGCCATCCAGCGCCGGGCCGAGGTGAGGACTGAATCTGGAAGGATCACGATCTCTCCCCGTCTTGCCATTCGCCTCGCCAGCTCGAAATCCTCCATGATCGGGATATCAGGAAACCCTCCCAACTCCCAGAACACATCGGTCCGCAGAAAGATCGCCTGATCCCCATAGGGCAGCTTGAGCCTTTTGGACCGCCAGTTGGCCAGACGCTCGATGAGCCTCAGGCTTCGGAGGGGCGCGTCAAGGCGAAGGGAAAAGGCGCCACCCACCGCGGTGGGTCTTGCCAGGGCCTGGCGGACCTTTGTACTGAACGCAGGCGGCAGCCGGGTATCGGCATGCAGGAACAGGAGTATATCTCCGCTGGCCTGGGCCGCACCCGCGTTCATCTGTCGGGCACGGCCCGGAGGGGAGGAAAACACCTTGGCCCCATGGGCACGAGCGATCTCCGGGGTCCCGTCATCGCTCTCGCCGTCCACCACGATGATCTCCAGGTCGGACCCGCGGCGCGCCTCGGTCAAGGTGAGTCCGATCTCTTCCGCCTCATTACGGGCCGGGACGATCATGGAGATCGAGCCGGGGGGGACCATTTCTTCGGCCTGGCCCTTCCAGATGGCGAGATCCTCTGGACGATCGATATCATCCAGCGGCTCCAGAAGGGCGAAAGAGAGTCCGAGATTTCGAGTCCTTTCCACGGTCTTGGTCAGGACCTCGCCTGTCCCCCAGGCAATGTCGGAAAACAAGTGCCCAGTCGCGGATCCCGGAGTGGCCCTCCTTAGCCCGATCAGGTAGTATCCTCCATCAATCGCCGGACCCAAAACCAAATCGTGCCCCTCCAGCTCCTCGAAGGCCCTTTGCAGGATATGCGCCCTCATGGCCGGGCAATCTGTCCCGATGATCACCACCCTTTCCTCTCCCGCAGCAAAAGCCTCCTGAAATGCGCGGCTGAGGCGCTCGCCCAGATCTCCTTTGCCCTGAGGTCGATATTGCAGGTCGGACCCGAGCCACCGGCGCATCGAGGCCTCGGTTCCCCCCTCAAATCGGACTTCCAAGGTGGCAGAGGCCTGTCCCCGAAATCGTCTGGCCTGGGCGAGGGTGCGAACGGCCATCCAATGGTGGAGGTTCGTCGCCCCCTCCTCTCCCAGGGCCGGGATGAGGCGGGTCTTGACCCTCCCCGGCTCCGGATAACGGGTGAAGATGATCAGCCTCCGATGCTCCCCTCCTGTCATGGCTCGCCCTTTCCCGTCATCGACTCGACACCCCGTCCTTCTTGAAGGGGCTTTCCCCTGCCCCAGGATCCTCCTGCCCCCTCCTTTATCATCCCAAGGCATCATTTGACAAATGGGAAATTGTGGGGGACAAATGACAAAGTTAGAGAAAACGATGATCAGCCATGGCCAACGAGGACCTCTCTAAACTGAAGATCGACAAGTCCGCGGTCGTCTTCCGGCCTGCCCGGCGAAGCCGATTCCTTTATCTTCCTGGTGTTCATCCTGCTCCTGGCCGGCGGCGGGCTCCTCTACCTGAATGGATTCATCACCCCTGCCATCCCGGTGGAGGTAGGGAGCATCTCCCAGGTCTATCCCTCCCAAAGCCTCTCCCAGTTGAGTGCCAGCGGCTATGTCGTGGCCCAGCGCAAGGCCGCCGTGGCCTCCAAGATCACCGGACGTCTCATCTCCATCACGGTGGAGGAGGGCAGCCGCGTCCAGGAGGGCCAGGTAATCGCCCGCCTGGAGAGCGAGGACGCCCTGGCCGCCCAGGAACAGGCGGCGGCCAGCCTCAATGTGGCCCGCTCCAATCTGGATCAGGTGAAGGCGGAGCTCCAGGAGGCGACCCTCTCCTTCCAGCGCAGCCAGCAACTCCTCGCCGAGCAGCTCATCTCCCGGGCGGAATACGATGTGGCGGAGGCCCGATACCGCCGGACCCAGGCATCGGTAGCGGCAGCAGAAGCGGCCATCAAGGCGAGCATGGCGGCCCTGCGGTCAACGGAGGTCGCCCTGGATTACACCCTGATCAGGGCCCCCTTCGATGGAATCGTCCTCACCAAGGATGCGGACCTGGGAGATATCATCACCCCCCTGGGAGCAGCGGCCAATGCCCGGGCTGCGGTGGTGACCATCGCCGACATGAAATCCCTCCAGGTGGAGGCCGATGTCTCCGAGACCAACCTGGGAGCCGTGAAGGTGGGCCAGCCCTGCGAGATCCGACTGGATGCCCTCCCTGATACCCGTCTCCCCGGCATCCTCCATGCCATCGTCCCCACGGTGGACCGAACCAAGGCGACCATCATGGTGAAGATCCGCTTCCTGCAAAAGGACCCTCGCATCCTCCCGGAGATGAGCGCCAAGGTCTCCTTCCTCTCCCGGTCGGTGAAGCCCGAGGAGGATGCGCCCAAGGTGGCGGTAAGCCGCTCCGCGGTGATGAACCGCCAGGGCCAGAGCCTGGTTTACCTGATCCGGGAGGGTCGGGCCGTGGAGACCCCCATCCGCCTGGGGACTTCCCTGGGGGAGATGGTGGAGGTACAGGGTGGGGTGAAGCCGGGGGACAAGATAGTGGTCAATCCACCCAGTCGCCTGAAGGATGGCGCCAAGATCAAGACCCTGGAGCGATGAGCACCGATACCCGCCCCCCCATCGTCGAGATCCGGGGCCTCACCAAAGCCTATCGCCGAGGCAGTCTCCTGGTACCGGTCCTGCACGATATCTCCTTCGACATCCCCGAAGGGGAGTTCCTGGCCCTCATGGGCCCCTCCGGATCGGGGAAGAGCACCCTTCTCAACCTGATCGCCGGCATCGACCAGGCGGATGCGGGCACGATCCGGGTGGGCGGAATGGAGATCACCTCCCTCTCGGAGATGGATCTGGCACAGTGGCGAGCCACCCATGTGGGTTTCATCTTCCAGTTCTATAACCTGATCCCGGTCCTCTCCGCCCTGGAGAACGTGGAGCTCCCTCTCCACCTGACGAGCCTTTCCCATTCAGAGCGCCGGGAACATGCGTTCCTGGCCCTGGACCTGGTCAACCTGGAGCATCGCTTGGGCCATTATCCCGGCCAGCTCTCCGGCGGCGAGCAGCAGCGGGTGGCGATTGCCCGGGCCATCGTCACCGATCCGACCATCCTGGTAGCGGACGAGCCCACCGGCGATCTGGATCGGGTCTCCGCCGAGGAGATCCTGGACATGATGGAGCGCCTGAACCAGGAATTGGGGAAAACGGTCATCATGGTGACCCACGACCCCCGGGCGGCGAAGCGGGCAAAGGTGCTCAAGCATCTGGAAAAGGGCTACCTCAACGATGATCATCCTCAAGATCCTGTTTCGGAACGCCTTTCGCAATAAGCTCCGGGCCGGGCTTACCGTCCTGGGTATCACCATCGCCATCCTCGCCTTCGGCCTCCTGCGCACCGTCATCAGCACTTGGTATCTGGGGGTGGAGGTCTCCTCTGCCACCCGCCTGGTGACCCGCAATGCGATCTCCCTCATCTTCCCCCTCCCCATCGCCTACAAGGACAAGATCCGCCAGATCGACGGGGTTGAATCCGTCTCCTGGGGCAATTGGTTTGGAGGGGTCTATATCGACGAGAAGAACTTCTTCCCCAATGTGGCGGTGGAGCCGGAGACCTACCTGGACCTTTACCCGGAGTTCGTCCTCTCCCCCGAGGAGAGGACCGCCTTCCTCCGCGATCGAAAGGGCTTCATCGCCGGCCGCAAACTGGTGAAGAAATACGGCTGGCAGATCGGCGATATCGTCACCCTCAAGGGGACCATCTTCCCTGGGGAGTGGGATTTCGTGCTCCGGGGGGTCTACCGGGGACGGGACCAGACCATCGACGAGACCCAGTTCTTCTTCCACTGGGATTATCTGAATGAGACCTTGAAGAAGACCGCTCCCCGCCGGGCCGACCAGGTGGGTTTCTACATGATCGGCGTCCCCCGGCCCGACGTCTCCACCGAGGTGGCCCTGCGGATCGATCAAACCTTCAAGAACTCCCTGGCCGAGACCCTCACCGAGACGGAGAAGGCCTTCACCCTGGGTTTCATCTCCATGAGCGGGGCCATCGTGGCGGTCATCCAGGTGGTCTCGTTAGTGGTGATCTTCATCATCATGGCGGTGATGGCGAACACCATGGCCATGACCGCCCGGGAGAGGATTGGGGAGTTCGCGGTCCTGAAGACCCTGGGTTTTGGGGCCCGCCATCTTTCCACCTTGATCTTCGGGGAGTCTCTGGTGATCACCTTCATGGGCTGCGCCTTGGGGATCGCCCTCACCTTCCCGGCGGCGAAGGCCTTCGGCGCCACCCTGGAGACCTACTTCCCCGTCTTCCTCGTGGAACGGGAGACCCTCCTGCTCGATCTCCTGGTGGCCGCAGCGGTGGCGGTCATCTCGGCCATCATCCCCACCCGGAGGGCGATCCGGATCCGTATCGCCGATGGCTTGAGGAGGATCGGCTGATGGCCGTACCCCTCCGCTACAACCTCCGCAATCTCGTGGCCCGCCGCCTCACCACCACCCTCACCGTCGCCGGCATGGCCCTGGTGGTCTTCGTCTTCGCGGCCATCCTGATGCTGTCCGAGGGCCTCCGCAAGACCTTGGTCCAGACCGGCTCCTACGACAACCTGATCTGCCTGCGGAAGGGGGCCAACTCCGAGGTGATGAGCGGCGTGGAGCGAGGACAGGCCGCCATCATCGAGATGCTGCCCCAGATCGCTTCCGGGGAGGGGGGCCAGAGGATGGCGGCCCGGGAGGTGGTGGTGCTGGTCGCCCTGCCCAAGCGAGGGACCGACAAGCCCTCCAATGTGGTGCTGCGGGGGATCGGGGAGAGCTCCCTGGCCCTGCGGCCCCAGGTGAGATTAGTGGAGGGGAGGCCCCCCCGCTTGGGATCCCCCGAGGTGATGGTGGGGTCCAGCATCGCCAAGAAATTCAGGGGGATGGGGTTGAACGAGACCCTTTGCTGCGGGATGCAAGACTGGCGGGTCGTGGGGATCTTCGATGCCGGCAACAGCGGGTTCAGCTCCGAGGTGTGGGGGGATGCGGACCTTTTAATGCAGACCTTCCGGCGGCTGGTCTATTCCTCGGTCCTCTTGCGGCTGCAGGATCCCTCCGATTTCCTCCGGGTGAAGGCCTTCATCGAGGGCGACCCCCGACTTACCCTGGAGGCCAAGCGGGAGGTTCGCTATTATGAGGAGCAGTCCGAGATGATGGCCAAGTTCCTCCGGGTTCTGGGGTTATCCCTCACCATCATCTTCTCTTTGGGGGCGATCATCGGGGCCATGATCACCATGTATACGGCGGTGGCGAACCGGACCGCCGAGATCGGCACGCTCCGGGCCCTCGGCTTTCAGCGCCGAAACATCCTCCTGGCTTTTTTGGCGGAGTCCCTGCTCCTGGGCCTGTTCGGGGGCATGGCCGGCCTCCTGCCCGCCTCCCTGATGCAGTTCATCACCATCTCCACCATGAACTTTCAGACCTTCTCCGAGCTCGCCTTCAGCTTCTCCCTCACCTACCAGATCGTCTATCAGGCGCTCGGCTTCTCCCTGGTCATGGGTTTAGTAGGGGGCCTGCTTCCTGCTGTCCGCGCCTCCCGTATGAAGATCGTGGACGCCCTGCGGGCGAGCTGATTCGATGGCATCGGCATCTCGCATCCAGTCGGTGGATCACCGGGTACCTGGATCACGGCCTCACACCCACATCACCCGGGGCGGCCTTCTCTCCACCCAGTTCCGGAAGGGGAATTGGGAATAGCCCAGGGCCAGACCGGCGTAAACTTTATGGCCCTTGGGCAGGCAAAGGAGTCTCGGGATGCGATCGTCCCGGTTGCAGACGGAGACCACATAGCCGGTCCAAAAGCTCCCCAAGCCCAGGGACTGGGCGATCAAGCGTGGCATTTTGGAGGGCCAAATTGGCATTGGCCTCGGCGAAGACCGTGCTTTGATCCGCGTGAAACAGAATCAGGACCGGGGCCTCGTGGAGGATCCGATCCCTGCCCTGCCGGAGGGCCCTGATCAACCGTTCGAAGCCATCCAGGGCACGGATCGCCCCCTGCACCTTCTTCCCCTCGACCAATCGCATGAAGAACCGGGTAATGGGGTTTCTCAGCAGCTTGATGATCTTCTCCAGGTAATCGGCGGTCAGCCGGCTGATCTGTTTCAGCACGTGCCGGGTCCTGGATCACGATGAACTCGGTGCTCTGCGTGTTGTGGGCCGAGGGGGCATAGCGTGCCCCTGCGATCACTTTTTCGATCAGCTCTCTCTCCACCGGCTGATCCCGGAAGGCACGAGTGGAACGCCGGGATCGGACCAGCTCCAGGGTCTGCTCATAGGAGGGAATCCCCTCCTTCAAAATCGGCTGGACGCTGCCTGCCGGATAGGCTTCGTGGTGGATCGCCCCGTGGGGGCAGAGGGCCACGCAGTGCCCGCAGGCGATGCAGAACTCCCCATAGACGACTTCGGGCCGGGCGCCCTTCTCCCTCTGGACATAGACCTCCGCCGGACAGCCTCGCACGCAGATCCCATCCCCCCTACACCGCTCCGGATCGATGACGATATTGGCCATGGCATCTCCCCTCCTGTGCAAAATTCGGCAGGAGCATAATACCTGACCCGCCTCCGGTCAAGGCCTCCTTTCCATTGACTTCGCAAACCATATATGGAATTGACAATACACCAGAGCAGGCTATAATCCCCGCAGGCTTGCAGTGGTTCTCCCGTTTGTTCTGATTCCCCTACCTTGAATGATGCAGATGAAAATGCTCAGAACGTTCCATGACATGAAGCGATTTTGGGCGCGGAGCAAACAGAATTGCTTCAAGAAAAGCATTTCCATTGGTTTGAAGTAAAGCACCGCCGGGCAGATTTCATGCGGAGAACGAGAAGTAAATCATTCGACCGGATCTTGAAGACCACACCCGTCTGGCGGCTGTGGAGTTCGAGGACGGCGAGCCGCCTTTTGACACGAAGAACCTGAACTGGGAGCGGATCAAACCCTTGATCTAATGGTGAGGAAGAACCATGAAAACACTTGATGAAATCCGCAGTGTAATTCGATCGCATCAGGACGAACTTTACAACCGTTACAAGGCACGGGTGGTGGGCATTTTCGGCTCCTATGTGCGCGGCGACCAACAGCCGGACAGCGATCTGGACGTGCTGGCCGTATTCGATTCGGATGCCTCGCTTTTCGATCTCGGCGGCGCCCAGGTCATGCTGTCGGAGCTCCTGGGCCTGAAGGTTGACCTCATTCCCCAGGAGGACGTCCGGCCTGAACTCAAGGAGAAGATCGAATCGGAGGCAGTGGCAGTATGACCCGGAACACAATCCTTTACCTGCGGGACATCCTCGACAATATGAGATTCGCCGAGGAATTCGTCAGCGGTGTGACGCATGAGGTATTCGCTGCAGACCGGAAAACTGCCTACGCCGTTTTGCGATGCCTGGAAGTGATTGGAGAGGCCGCCAAGAACGTGCCGTCTTCCATCCGCGAGCGGTATCCTGCCATTCCCTGGAAGGACATGGCTGGAATGAGAGACAGGGTGATTCACCTTTACTTTGGTGTTAGTTACGAGAAGGTTTGGCGCACGGTCAAGGAAGACATACCTGCCATCAAGCCGCTGTTTGAGCATATCCTTCGGGAGATGGGAGCAGGGTAGAAAATGGCACTCACATGCCTTCGCCGACTTCTCCCGCCGGGGGATACTCGGGGATCGAGTGACCTGATCGGAGGAGACGCTGGCCTTGGCCACAGCAAAAGCTCCCGCCAAGGGTTTACTCGAAGGAATTGATCGAAATCCTGTTCCGCCAGCCCTATACAAAAGGTCAGCTGTAAAAGTCAAGCACTTCCCGGACAGTCAGCCCCTCTCCGGGTCTAGGGTTAAGCCGCCTCTTTCGTCACTTGCTCTTTGATAGCCTTTCCGGCTTCGATGGTCTCGACGGGCTTCCTGCCCATGTTCCGATATCCTCGGTGGGGCCGTTCGTAGTTATAGTGCTGCAGCCAGCCTGTGGAGGTCCGCTTGTAGCGCTTCCACGGAGGCATAAAACGTCTTCCGAAAGGCCTCCCGGAAGAACTGATCCAGGGCCGTACGGTGGAAACGCTCCACGAAACCGTTGGTCCTCGGCGTTGCCACCTGGGTCCTCCGATGTTCGATATCCAAGAGCTCCAGGAAGATCTGATAGGGATGGATCATCGCCCGACCGCAGTATTCTCTTCCGTTGTCGGTCAGGATATGCTCCACCGCTAAGCCCTGAGCTTCGTAGAAGGGCAGCACCCGGTCATAGAGGACATCCACCGCGGTCTCTGGCAGCTTGGAGGTATAGAGCTTCCCGAAGGCGAAGGAGCCATAGGCATCCACCACGGCCTGGAGATATACCCGTCCGATCCCCTTCAGGGTACCTACCTGGAAGGTATCCTGGCAGAGCAGGTATCCCGGGATAAGAACTCTCCACATGGCGCTCTCGGAAACAGGGATTGGCTTTCTCCAGGAGAAGGATCTGCTCCTCGGTGAGATCGAGGTCCTGGCCGTTCTTTTCCTCCTCTAAACGGAGGAAGCGATTGTAGCGGGTCTCCAGATTCTCCTGGATCCAGAGGTTCCGGACGGTGCTGGGGCTCACACAGAATCCCTTGCAGCCGGAGCTGATCGGAGATCCGCAGAGGGCCCCAGGCAGGATGCTCCAAGGATAGGGTAATCACCTTTTCTCCGACCTCCCGGGAGGTCTCAAGGGGAAAGACTCTTGGGATCGGGGGACGATCCAGGAGACCGTCCAGCCCTCTTTCCTGGAAGGCCCGTTTGTACTCATAGAACTGGCTCCGCGAGATGCTGTGGCGACGGCACGCCTCGGAGACATTGCGCAATCTCTCTGCAACCTGTAGCAAGGTGAGCCTCTTTTGTGCTAACTTCTGATCGGCAGTCATGTTCTCCTCCTTGGGGTTAGCGTTGGTTTCTGGGTGAAACCATCTTACCCGAAGAGGGGAATCACTGCCACTGACTTTCTAAGAACTGTAGGGGAAGATCCTAACTTTTACAGGTCAGTTCCTCGTTGAGGCCGGGATCACGGAAGCGCAAAACTGCCTCCGCCTATTTGAAGGAGTGGAGAATATCGGTATCCTGCGGGGGCAGAGGTGGGACGAGAGAACCTGTACCTCAACACGAAAGTGTACGAACTACTTTCCCAATGACATGTCCATGACATGGACGTATATTTGCGGACATGTCCGAAAAGCACGACTTTTTCGACATATCACTGCGAGATGATGGCGGCCCTATGAATTCGGTGGAGTTTGGCCATCCAGTTGAGGCATTGCGAGCATGCGAAGTTGAAATCACCATTTGTGATTTCGAGCATGTCTCCTGAAACCGCCGGATAGGATTTCATGCGGAGGATGAGAAATAGATTAGGTTCCGCTTGGGGACAAAAAATTCAGGGGGCATATTAACAATTTTTCAGCCAATCTACGGAGTGCTGTTGAATCCATCATGAAGGAGGCAGATCCCTGGGGAGACGGGAACATGAAAATGGCATTATGTCCCCGGATTTGATCCAGTATACTCCAGGGGGAGATGGCAGAATTGCTGGGAAGGCGCTTCAAAATCGAGCGAGGTAACCTGAAAAAGCTCATTGCTAACAAGATAGACCTGACCCTATTGCCTGCGCTATTCCCTGTAAACTTACCTCTGGCTTACTTGTATATTATCCCCGTAAGTGAGCAATATAGAAGCCCGGACTGTTTAACAACTATAAAATATCCTCTCTCAGCAAGTACCCCGTAATAGAACCTCTCTCCACCAAGAAATTTAGAGTCGCAATAACAGCATCTTTAGTTTTTCTCGTTTTTTTGATTTTGGAGCGATTGGTCAGTGCATATCTCCGAATCAAGTTTTCCAGGTAGTAAACGGTATTCACATCCAATTCGTCCGAGACCAGCTTTGGCGTGCGTCCTATGATACTACTCAGCCAAAAAATGCCATCCTCCAAGACTTGCTGCCTATATGATTCAGAATTTACAGAGTAAGTAAGAACTTGGAGGATAGCACCCTATTTCCTGCGCCACTTTCTCATCAGGAAAGATTTTTCTCTGTCTCGCAAAGAGTGCCACTCTTTGGCAGTTTCCTTCCACCATGACCAAGCCAAAAGATAATTGTGGATAATTGCCGGCCCCTGATAGCGGAAGTAGCCTTTCTTGCAGATTTCTAGGACCGGTTGATAAAGGACATCCCAGACTATCCAGAACTCTTCATATCGACCAACCGAATCTTTCACTGAGATAAACCCGGGTTCGACAGATCATAGGTATGCGATTTCGAGATAAGAGAATAAAATTCACGGGTTAAGATGGTATAGGTTTTTAGGCGTTTGCCTATGAAATCTGGGGGCTAAGTCCATCTTCTGGATCTTGGGCGGGGAAGAGATGCTCAAGAGTTTCAGTAAGTTAGTTTGTTCATGGGTCAGTTCGGTGCGCTGTAGTATACGCCCATCTTTGGATTCAAATTCTCCCAGATGCATCCGCTCCATCACGGCTCGAATCTGATCCCAAGTGTTCCCGGTTTGTCGCTCCGCTATGCGCACCAAGAGCAAAGCAAGGAAACAAAGAACACATGGGCCTGAATCCGTTACCTACCTTACGATGGTAAAGGGGTCGAAGCTCCAAAGTGGTCTTGAGAGTTCGGAAAGCCCTCTCCACTTCCATGAGCTGTTTATAGCCCAAGGCCACCTCTTGCGGACGGAGGCTGTCATCGCTGGTGGAGAGGGGATGCTTTCCATCCAGGTGCTTTTCCGCTTTCACCCTGGCTCGGTCAATCTGGAGCGCTCCGTTCTTCTGCTGCCTGAGGTAGCAGCCCATGGTCCAATGGGCCAGGAGGGCACAGACCGCTTTCTTGTGGGCCTTTCCCCTCTGGTCCCCCAAGGCCGAAAGAGCTTATTCCAATTTCTGAAGAGTCCTTTCTCGGGTGGTTTGGTCTTTCTTAGCCTAGTCTCGGGATTATAGACCAAAACAAAGCGACGGCGACGCTCCCCCTGGCCCACGATGACTTCCTTCACCTCCAGATTGTCCTTGACCTTCTGGTATCTCCCCCCGGCGGGAGAGCGCTTCTTGATGCACCTCCTGGTCGTCCCGAAGTCTCTCGCCCAAGATGTAATGTCCTCCGGCTTGTTGCAGGATCGTCCGGTTCTCTTCGCTATTCATCCCTCGATCCATCACCCAGACACACCGGGAGAGCTTCCAGCCCGAAAGATCCCTCTTCACCCTCTCTACCGTAGTCATGTCTTGCGTATTTCCCGGAAGGGCCCAGCAGCGCACGGGGATGCCTTCTTGAGTCACCACCAAGATCCCGATGACCACTTGCGGCAAATCCGGCCTCTTGTCCTTCGAATGGCCATACTTTCTCATCCCCTCTGCATCTTCTTCGTCCTTCTCGACATCAAGAATGCTGGTGGTATCAGAGAAGAGAAGGTCGACTTCCAAATGGAAAAGATCAGCGGTGGCAAAAAAGACCTCTTTCTGCATCTCTTCTCCGTGTTCCATCGAGGAAATCCATGGCCCGGTAGAGATGCTGAAGGAAGATAGGCTCTGGGTTGCCCAGGGCTACCTCCTCCCTGACCCACTCCTCAACCCCTCGTTTAGAATCGGGAGCCAGAGCCCGGTTTGCTCCCATAGCGAAGATGGCCCATTCGATCGGGGACAGGAAAGCACGCTCCCCAGGGATTCGGTCAGGACTTTCTCCAAGCCCAGACGCTCCCGAGTTTTCGGAGCAGAAAGGCACCTCCCAGGGAAACACTCTTTGATAAAGCCCAGGGCCTGGGTATCTCTTCCCCAAAGCCGGCTGGAGGGCATCTTCAGGGGAGAGAAAGCGGCCGAGGCTCTTGACCAGACGTTTGATGGCCTCCAGGTCCAGGGAGTCTGCTCAGGCCGAAGGTGTAAAGGACATTGGCCTTGGCGCATCCCGTTTTCGGGGTCCCAGACATTGTCGGCCAGTTGGACGTAGGTGGTTACCGATCCGTCTTTGTTCTTGCGGGAGATGGTCCTTACATACATGCCTATCCTGATAGCATGTATCTTCCATTATGTCAAGCAGATAATTACATAGTGCATGCCTATTAGTTTTCCCAGGTTCTCAATGTGGCTTTGTGAGAAATCAACAGTTTAGCCAATGCTCAAAGCCCACATATGCCTATTACTGTCGAACATGGGATAAACTCTTGCAGAAAATCGGCCGTATCTCTGGAATCGCTAGAAATTTTCAATAAAGGGTTTGAGATATCCTGTAATATCTTCTTTCTTGGAGGACAAAACAAAATACGCAACTTATTGAAAAACCTGCTCTTAACCTCATAATTAATCTCCTCTTTTATTTCATCATCTTGACCCCGGCGTCGGCGCCTATCATCCGCCATTACTCTGGCAGCAAATATTCGGAAGTCAGGCCCAGAAGACTCTATGAACTTCATTCTCCGTTTCCAGCGGTATAAGTTCAAATGCCGTGTTCAGCGCTTTAAGGCTCAGATTTTTTGAATCGCCCACGTCCTCGTAGCGGATGGTGTTAGACCTAACTTTCTTTAATTCTTTCCGATAGCGTCGCCAGAACTCCTTTTGTACCTCATCTTCGGAGAACTCGTAGATTCGCTTTTTGTAGTTCTCTTTCCGCACTTCAGTCACCAACCTAATATTGGGCTCTAGACTTAAGTATCCAAGCAATATTGACTGCGCATCCCTGGGGCTGATCTTCCACAAATCATGCAGTACTGCGCTGGTTGAAAAGGTGGATATCTGGGGCCACGGATTGAGAAGCGGTCAATAGCAGCATTTTTACATCGTCCTTGCTTTCCGGCAAGTGTTCATGAGGAAGGGAAGGCTTAGGATGACAGGTTGCCACACCATCGGAAATCTGATAGGAATATCTTTGGCTCCAAGAGGGCGAGAAGCGAAGTCAACAATAACTTTTTCTTGACAAAAAAGTCTTTTCTTCATCCGTCGAGCAAAATCTCTTATCATAATGGCACAGGTGTAGGCAGGAATAGAACAATTAAAAGGAGAAACTGTTCATCGCTTCCCTTGGCGAGACCCTCCATAATTTCTCGTACTTCATTTATCACCAAATGTGGATCTATTTCATACTGTTCGTATGTCTTGTATTTGTCCTGTTCTCTTTTGAACCGGTAATTCGACCATAACTGCAGCGGCATGTGTTTCCAACCCTCATTGATCCTTTGCAAAGAGTCTTCACTATGCTTCTTCAGCTTGGGGTCTATTTCGGGCTCAAAAGTGATAAGTTTCTTATCCTCTTGTTCTGCTGGCTGCGTCTTCAACGGTCATTTTTCGGCTGTCCATTCTGGCCAGGAACAGGCGCCAAGTCTTATCTCCTTCTGATTGCTCCGACTCCGGGGGCAGTTTTTTGTAATATTCGTCCCAGATTCTCCAGATCTCCTCCCTTGTTTTTCAAAGTCCGGATTATTTTCAGACTTCACGAACTGATATTGGAAAGCGAGGTGTTCCAAGGAAAGCTTTCGGTGTTCAGAGTCACAGGCTTTTATCCTCTCATCCTCATCGGGATTCCCTTTCGTAGTCTCCCAAGCTCGGAAAGGAGACTTTTCATCATCAAGAGTTGGGCTATTAAGCGATTGGTCGAGAACTAATCGGCTTGAATCATAGAGAAACAGTTCCTTTGTCCGGAACAGTATCTTGGCAACGTTAAACAGCTTGGCCGGTTGCGCGAGAACCACACTCTTGACCACAGCAGTGAGTGATGCCGATCGGCTATTCCTTAGGATGTATTTGCACCATGATTCAAGAATTTCCTTAGAAGTGGCCTTTGCGTGTTCCAGAAGTGATCTTTCGAGTGCCATGTGGATCGATTCAAGGAGCTCCGTGGAAACCTGCGTTCCCCGATACGTATTCCAGAGTCTATTGCATATGTAATGTTTAACGATTTCCCCATCATCAAAAATCAGCTCAATTTCTTCGACTTCATTTCTTCCAGTTCAGATTTTGCGAAACATTCGACCGTTTTGTTGGTAAAGGTAATGATAAAATCGATAGTCGGATGCAACGAATATGTCAGCAACTGGTAAATCGAGGTCTCGATAGACTGGCAGGGAAATACTTGAAATCATATTTTTCGGCGATACAGAAATACTCTTCGACCCCTATTCCTGCATGGCCAAATTCTCTCTTCGGTACTCTGAACCAGTACAGATCCGCCAGCTTAATGACGTATTCTGGAAGAGCTTTTATCGTTTCTATCCCATCGGTCAGCAGAGCCAAGCACCGTCTTAACAATCACGTAATACTTGTCCCTATGGCCCGTCTTCTTGCCCGCCAGAATCTCATCAAAAATCAGCGATAATTCATTTCTGATCTCCGGAGATCCTTGGAGAATCGCCGGATAAGCTGGGTTTCAGTTTCATCGCGAGAGTATCCTAATCCTCCATGGGCCTCTATCTCTCCATAATAGTACAGCCCTATTTGGCTGGCTTTTCTCGTCGTGTCGCCCACCGTATTCTTGTTATTCCAATGGGTCAGCGGCGGCATAATTTTGTTCATATCGCGCAAACCGAACTGTTCTTTGTGCCTATGTATGAAGTCTATACTCAGGTCCCATCCTTTTCCCTTGGGTACGGTGAAAACTGTTTTGAGGGCCATGCCTTCTGAACGGCGCAGTCCGATAAGGCGTAGGAATCGTTCATCGATCTGTTTACAGGCTATGCGGAGCAGAAAGACGATCCGCATCAAGAGCCTCTCATTATCCTCTAAGAGCTTCTTTTCAAAAGATCCTGGAAAAAGTTCCGGCATAGTCAGACTGGGAACCGAAATGAGGACTTCATCTTTCCAAAAACCTTCGGTCTGATCGTCGTTGATCGATTCCTCAACGAGCGTTTTTATTTTATTCGTATTTACGAGAAGCTGTTCCGACAGCCAGTTCCGGAAGGCTCAGCAATCGGCAAGGAACTTCCCAACGATTGCAAAAAGTCGCAAGAATCCCAACTTCATTGAATTTTCCTTCAATGATTTTGTCCAAGGCCCACTCTTCGTAGGGTTCGTGAGTGATGAAGTAGCCCCGGTTGTCGGAGTCGTACTTAATAATCTCGTCCGATTCAAGAGCTTTGAGAGCTTCATTATTCAAACTATCGGCGCTACCGTAAAAGGAGCCACTCTCAGCACGAGTCTTGGCGATATTCCAGGAAACATTTCTCTCTTTTTTTCAATATGGATATTGTTTTTCTGATAAGATGATCTCTGTATTTTTTTATTCCAAATGAGTTTTCTGAAGTCTGAGTAGGTTTTTGATTCTCCGCCACTTTCATAACTTTGCAGATACTCATTGAGATAGGAGGGAGATAAGCAGCAGTTCCAAAACCCTTTCGCTTTGTGGAAGAGTGAAACCGTATTTCGTCCCGAGAAGAAAATCAAGATCCTCCTTGCGGATATTCTCAACATCCATTACTTCGAAAGAATGGCTGTTGAACAGTTCGACGAACTGCCATTTAAGATCATCCAAATAGCTGTATCGAGTCGTAAAGATGATCCGCCATCCTCCCTTAAGAAGCACAAAAGAATTCTTGAAACACTTCTTGATTCTCAATATCGGAAAGCTTTTCTGCCGAATCAATCACAACGTACTTCTCGTTTATACTTGCATGCTCCTTCAAAAAATCTGCAAATAGAAATGAACCGCCGTCGGCCAATAGCTCGTTAAGACTTTTGACATTGAACTCCGACCCTTTGAAAACGAAGCAAAGCGCATTATCCTTAAGCTCGTCATATAGTTCTTTCACTACCGCCGTCTTGCCAGTTCCTCCCCACTCCGCTTAATATGGTGAGCGGCGAACGATTGAAAGCGTTGCGAAGATTGTCGAGGACAGCCGAACAGTCAAATTTGATCTCGTTACTCTTGAAGAGGATTCTCGAACGAATAGGATCAAGGATTGATTCCGTATGCTGTCGTAGCTCAGATATGAAATCAACAATGCTTTTTTCTAAGCTAAAGAAATGCTGGGCCAAGAGTCGGTTCACTTACTAAAGCAAGCTGCCTCTCAAATGGCTGGGAACCCTCCATTCCACCTTTATTCCCAGTGATTTTGCATAGTCTTTTCGATTTCCGTTTTGTAAGCCGGGTCTTTGGCATTTTTCTTCCGGCTTTCCGATAATTCTCTGTTAAGATAAAAAGGATCTTGGGTAACTGCCGGATTTCTTGTTTTTTGTAGGGCCTCGATGCTCTCTTTCAGTTCTTCCTTTTTCGTGCTGATACCTGTTTCAAGGAACTTGGGCCTGCCAACCGATGACTTCTCCGCCATGCTCGATAGGCTCGGTCTCGATTCCGGTCTGATTCTTGTAGCGGAAAACTCCTTTATCCTGACCAAATTCAGAGCAAAACAAAAGATAGCAGAGTAATTCGAAATTCTTTTCTCTTCCCGCAAATTTTAAACTGAAAATGGGCTCCAGTTGATTTCTTGAATTTGCATCATTAATTGCTGATCCTCGTACTGGAAATGTTTCTATTTGATAAGAATTTTCTGTGCGACGGTCGGAGCATAAGACAAGGGAGTCTCGTATGTCAAAGGGATATTTGCGGTAAAAGGGGACGACGGACGAGACGTCATTTCTGAACGGAGTTATTTCGCTTATCGCAGATGCATCTCCTCCTTCGCTAAGTCCGCCACCGACCGTCTCTGGGGATGGGACGTAGTTTCTGAATGAACTTATTTTCCATATCACAGATGCTTGCTGCAAATAAGCTCGGAAACCAGGTTCCCCCGTCTCCCTTCGGAATTGCTGGCGGCGGCATTATCTCCTTAGGAATTCTGAAGCATTGACTGCAGAGGATGGCCGACTTCCTGGTCCTGCACTTTCGCGGCAATCCCAAGAGCAGCTATCGTCCACACCTATCGCCCTGCTTGATTCTCCTGGGCACAAACCCCCGATGCGACCCACGAAAAATATCTTGCGTTTTTACTAATGCAATATTATATTGCCTTATGGAAAGGAGGGAGATCATGACCAGCGATCGCCAGCGGAGCTTCAATCTCATGGTTGGTGAAAGGGTGAAGGCGGCTCGCAAGACACTGGGGATGACCCAGCAGGAGCTTTCCAAAGGGCTCGACTTCAAAGACCGTCAGATTCTATCCAATATCGAGAGCGGGCTGCGGAAAGTATCCTCGGATGAGTTGCTGGCTTTGATGCGAATCCTCGAAAAAAGCCTGGATTACTTTACCGATCCCTTCTTGCTCCTCGAACCAAAAGTCTTTTCCTGGCGCACTCAAGCCCCGCCTTCAGTAATCGATGCCTACGAGAATAAGGCTAGGAATATGGTCATGGCCTTTCGGCGGTTCTCGGAGCAACTGGGAGAGAGGTTCTCGCCCCTCGCCTTCAAACTTCACTTGTCCAAGAGGAGTACCTTCGAAGAAGCCTGGGAAGCCGGCGAAGCCCTTGCAGAGAAGTTCGCCTTAGGGGATACGCCGGCAGCAAAACTGCACAGGGCGGTGGAAAGGGAGATGAACATCGTCCTCCTGTATGTGGATCCCCCCGAGTCGATCTCCGGCGCTGCCTGCAGATTACCCGAGTTCAATGCCGTTCTCATCAACCGGAGTGAAGTCCCCGGACGGAGGAACTATGATCTGGCCCACGAGGTATTTCACCTGCTTACCTGGGATATGATGCCTCCTCCACCGCGTGAGATGATGTATGACGACCCCCGAAAGGGACCTCGGGTGGAGCGTCTGGCTGATAATTTCTCCGCGGGGCTCTTGATGCCGAGAAAATCCCTTCAGACGAAATGGGAGCACAAGGGAGGTGTCGACCTCCACGAATGGATTACAAAAACCGCAAGGGAGTATTGTGTTTCCGCCAAGGCCCTTTACTATCGTTTACTGAATCTGAATTGGCTATCGGACACTGATATCCAGCGAATCAATCTGGAGAGGTTGACGATGTCCAAAGACACGTGCAGGGAAGAGTCGAGGCCTAAACTCTACTCCCAGGTCTTCGTGGATCGTTTGCGGCGGACCTTGGAGAGAGGTCTGGTCAGTGTCAGAAAGGCCGCGAGCCTGCTCGATTGCACCATTGAGGATCTTGAGGACCTCTTCAAGGCCTACGGCATGAAAGTGCCTTTTGACCTATAGGGAAGGCAACCATTGATCGGCTCAGGGCTTCATGTCTTGGTGGATACAAACGTGGTAATAGAAGCTCATCGGACCCGATGCTGGAAGGCGCTCTTGGGTCGATACAAGCTGGATACCGTCGAACAATGCCTCTCAGAGCTTGCCTCGGGGAATCAAATGCGGAGGGGCTATGTCCCGGTGGATGCGGATGAGATTCGTTCGGCCCTGCGGCCCAAATCCGTTACCGAAAAGGAACGGGCCGTATTTCAATCTCTGCTGGCAAACAGGGTGGACCTCGATCCGGGGGAGAGTGATTTGCTCACCTACGCGCGGACCTTACCGGAAGGGACCTATTTTCTATGCTCACCTGATAGACCGGCCTTATGGGCTACGAGAATTATGGGTATATTGGACCAAGTGGTTAGCCTCGAGGAGCTGCTGGAAGGTACAGGTGTGGGCCCTACTCTCCGAGAGCAGTACAAGAAGAAATGGCTGGCGCGGGAAAAGATAAAGATAAGGCTAGAGGTTCTATGAGCACAGCCCCGCTGTTTCTTGCATGCGGCATCTGATGAAAGAATACTGGCGATTCCTGTACAGCCTGCGGGTAGGAAGTCTTCCCAAGGCACCGCCGAAACCGGGGCAGATGCCGCTGTTTGACAAGGAGGCGGAACCGTGAAGGAGAAGCCGACAGGCATCTCGAAAAGGGAAAAGGAGCCTTTGTATGAGCGTATCCGGCAGATTCTGGAATCGGCCCGGACCAGCATGGCCCGGACGGTCAACACCACCCAGGTGGTGGCCAACTGGCTGATCGGGAGGGAGATCGTGGAGGAGGAGCAGAAAGGGCGGCGAAGAGCTGGGTACGGCGAGCAGTTGCTTGAAGAACTGTCCGCCAAGTTCAACCCGCGATTTCGGCAACGGATATTCGGTACAGAACCTCCGTTTCATTGCGGCAGTTCTACCTGACATATCCCGCGTTACTTGGTGACCGAGAATTCGCTACGCACTGCGTAGCGAATCTGTAACCGGTGCGGAATCAATGCGAATCCCGAACGCACTGCGTGCGGAATCGCACAGATTCCGATACGAGTGGCAGCCGAACGAGATTGGCTACGCACCGCGTAGCGAATCCTGGCAACCTGGGCAGCTTCCATCCGAATCTCTCCTGGACCCACTACCGCACCCTGCTGCGCGTGGATCAAAGCAGAAGCCCGAGCTTTCTACGAGATCGAGGCGATCCAAAACAACTGGTCGGCCCGCGAATTGGAGCGGCAGATCAACAGCCTGCTGTATGAGCGGCTGGCCCTGAGCAAAGACAAGAAGGGCCTGATGCGGCTGGCGAAGAAGGGCCAGGAGATACAAAGGCCCGTCGATGTTTTCAAAGATCCGGTGGTCATGGAGTTCCTCGGCCTTCCCGCGTCGCCGAAGCTGGTGGAATCCGATCTGGAGCAGGCGTTGATCAACAACCTTCAGGCGTTTCTGCTGGAATTGGGCAAAGGGTTTGCCTTCGTCTCCCGTCAGGAGCGGATCACCCTCGATGGCGACCATTTCTACATCGACCTGGTCTTCTATCATACGATCCTCAAGTGCTTCGTGCTCATCGATCTCAAGGTCGGCAAGCTGACCCATCAGGACCTGGGGCAAATCCAGCTGTACGTCAATTACTTCGACCGGGAACGCCGGACAGAGGGAGACAATCCCACCCTGGGGCTGATCCTTTGCACGGACAAGAATGATGCGGTGGTCCGCTATACCCTCGGGCCGGACCAGGAGAAGAAGATCTTTGCCAGCCGCTATAAATTATATCTGCCCACGGAAGCTGAACTTCAGGCAGAGCTGCGGCGTGAACTCAGGGCATTGAGCCAGCTCCCCAACCGGGAGGAAAGACATGAACCGCCAGGTCAACGCCATCGCCGGACGGCTGAGCCTGCGGCCCCCGCAGCGGCGGTCCCTGGAGATTCTCGACCGCATCACCGAGATCGTTCCGCCGAGAAAGGGCACTGACCTGGGAGCCGCGCTGGCCGCCATTCGCAGCGAGTTCCCCACGGTGGCCGAATTCGAGCGCGAGTTTCCTTCGCTCTGCTTCGCCCTCGCCACTGGTGTGGGCAAGACCCGCTTGATGGGCGCCTTCATCAGCTACCTGCACCTGGCGCACGGCCTGAACAACTTCTTCGTGCTGGCGCCGAATCTGACGATCTACAACAAGCTCATCACCGACTTCACCCCGAACACGCCCAAATACGTGTTCAAGGGCATTGCCGAGTTTGCCACCGACGCGCCGGAGATCATCACCGGCGACAACTACGAATCCAGAGCCCGCACTCTCTTCGACGAGCTGATCCGGTGCAAGGTGAACATCTTCAATATCTCCAAGATCAACTCCGAGGTGCGGGGCGGCAAATCCCCACGCATCAAGCGCCTGTCGGAATACATCGGCCAGAGCTATTTCGATTACCTGGCCGGACTGGAAGACCTGGTGCTCATCATGGACGAGTCGCACCGCTACCGGGCCTCTGCCGGCATACGGGCCATCAACGAGTTGAAGCCGGTTCTGGGCCTGGAGCTCACGGCCACACCGTTCGTGGAGACGAGCCGGGGCGCCGATGCCGTTCAAGAATGTCATCTACGACTATCCGCTCGGCAAGGCGATGGCCGATGGTTTCGTGAAGGAACCCGCCGTGGTCACGCGCAAGAACTTCGATGCCTCGGGCATGGCCGCCGAGGAGGTCGAGCGGTTGAAATTGGAGGACGGGGTCCGCCTCCACGAGAGCCTGAAGGTGGAACTGGAGACCTACGCGCGAGAGACCGGCAACCCGATCGTCAAGCCGTTCCTGCTCGTCATCGCCCGCGACACGACCCATGCAGGGCAACTGATGCAGCTGATTCGGTCCGACGTCTTCTTCGAGGGACGCTACAGGACCAAGGTCATCCAGGTGGACTCCAGCAGGACCGGGGCGGAAGAAGACGAGATGATCCAGCGGCTTCTGGCGGTCGAGAGCACAGAGGAGCCGACGGAGATCGTGATCCACGTCAACATGCTCAAGGAGGGCTGGGATGTTACCAACCTCTATACCATCGTGCCGCTGCGGGCGGCCAATGCGCGCATCCTGATCGAGCAATCCATCGGTCGCGGCCTGCGCTTGCCCTATGGCAGACGCACGGGGGTTGCAGCGGTGGACCGGCTCAATATCGTCGCCCACGACAGGTTCCAGGAGATCATCGACGAAGCCAACCGGCCGGATTCGGCGATCCGCCTGCAACAGGTAGTGCTGGATCCCGACCAACTCCAGCAGAAGACGGTCACCGTGGTGTCGGTGCCCATACTGGATATCAAGCTGGGCCTCCAGCCCGCGCAGACCACCGCCAGTATGCAGGTTGCGGGTAGCAATGAACCGCCGGCTTTCCAGACACCCCAGGAGCAGGAGGTGGCGCAGATCACTCGCGAGGTGATCCGGAAGCTGGAAAACCAGCCGCAGAAGGTGCCGAGCCTTACCTACCTGCAAAAGCCGGATGTCCAGGCGATGGTGCAGGGAAGGCGTCGAAGAGAGTATCGCCCGACCCAGTTGGAGATGGAAGGCGTGACGGCCCGGCCGGATATTGCAACCGTGGTGGCAAAAACCACGGAACTGGTGATACAGCAGACCATCAGCATCCCCCGGATTCTCGTGCTGCCGAAGGGCGAGGTGCGCTCGGGCTTCCATCCCTTCCGGTTGGAGCTGGGCACCCTGAACTATCCTACTCCCTCCGAGGAGCTATGGATTCAGTACCTCCGCACCAACCAGCTCGAAGTTCGTCGGACTGGGCAAGGGCGGGATCGAGGAAGCGCGGCTCGAAGACTATATCGTCAGCGGTCTGGTGGACTTCGACGATGTGGCCTACGACGATCATGCCGATTTGCTTTACGGCCTGGCGGGGCAGGCTGTTCAGCACTTCCGCAGCTACCTCTCGGAAGAGGACACGCGAAAGGTGCTACGCCTGCATCAGCGGGACATCGCCCGGTTCATCCATGCCCAGATGCAGGACCATTACTGGGAGGAGGCGGTGGACTACGAGGTGAGGATCAGCCAGGGGTTCACCGAATTGAAGCCGAGCGCCTACACCGCTCCGGCGCAGGAGCCTCCGCTCGATTTCCGACAATCGCCCGCCGACAGGAGCAACATGGCGAAGTATTTGTTCGGGGGCTTCAGCCGCTGCCTCTATTCGGTGGAGAAGTTCCAGTCGGATGCGGAGCGAAGGCTCGCGGTAATCCTGGAACGAGAATCCTTGAAGTGGTTCAAGCCGGCTCGGGGACAGTTCCAGATCTTTTACCGCTGGGGTGCGGACCTTCCGGAATACCAACCGGATTTCGTGGCGGAGACGGATGGGGTGATCTACATGTTGGAACCCAAGGCACGCAATGAGATGGATGTCGCCGGAGGTCCTGGCCAAGAAAGAGGTCGCTGTCCGTTGGTGCCAACGGGCCTCAGAATATGCCCGGACTTACGGCGGAAAACCCTGGAAATACCTCCTGATCCCGCACGATGCCATTGCAGAAAACATGACCTTGGCTGGGCTTGCGGGCCAGTTTGCAGCAAAGTAGGAGAACACCCACGAATGCCATGGCTGCCCTACGAAACCATGGATGAAAGAACAATAGACTCAGGAACACCCGTCACATACGATTAGCTGTAACCAAGAGGTGAACAAGATGTTCGACCGCATCACTTTTGACCCGCAAATCATGGGGGGCCGGGCCTGCATCCGGGGAATGCGAATTCCCGTGTCTGTTATCATGGGACAGATTGCCCATGGGGCATCCTTCGAGGAGATACTGCAAGGGTATCCCGACTTGGAGCGGGAGGATGTCCGGCAGGCGGTTGAATATGCCGCGTCAATGAGCCACAGGCAATTGAAGCCCCTATAATGCGTTAAGTTTCTGAAGGGAGAGCGCCCTTATTGGATCGCCTCACATCCTCGCTCAAAACCTGACTAAGTGCTTTGACATCCTTCACCGCGGTGGCGGTGCGCGAGGGGGCCGTGGTTGTGACCTTCCGATTGCCGGCCCGGGCGGCGGTAGGGTCGGAAAGACGACAGGGAAGACGCTCCACCAAGGCCTAAAACGCCCCAGAAGATCAAGGACTCGATCCTCGATCTCCTCATCCGCGCCCAGGGCCTGGCCAATCTCGGAGATGGCGCCGCTGCGGCGGCAGATCGGATAGCGCCGTTAAGCGTCGCGATCCGCAGGCTGCGCGAGATCCTCGGCTGCCTGCGGTCCCAACGGGGCGGGCAAAGACGATCACTGGCAGCGTGATCGACGTGAGCAGCTTCACCGATCCGTTGTCGAGCGGGCTCCCTCTTCGTCTTCGGCTCGAAATGCGCACGGCACCCCCGGCAGATCAAGGCAACAGATCGGAGGTCGCCCCCAGGAGAACCTGCGACCAGCGCGACGACTACGGCAGGTGCTCCATAACCTGATCGCCTACGGCCGCTATTGCCGCTTGCCGGTCGCAGAGGTCCGACAACGGGCGACGGAGCTCCTGTCGAGTGCGACGCAAGACTGATGCGGGGGACGAAAGACTGATGCGGGGGACGTTGATCAATCCTTTCAATATTCTCTTGCTTGCCTTCCTCCTTCACGGACATTGCAGTTGCTAATCTTCCAAGAGGCCCGGGCAGTTAGGGCTATTTGACCAGGAGGCGGAACCGTGAAGGAGAAGCCGACAGGCGTCTCGAAAAGGGAAAAGGAGCCTTTGTATGAGCGTGTCCGGCAGATTCTGCAATCGGCCCGGACCAGTGTGGCCCGGACGGTCAACACCACCCAGGTGGTGGCCAACTGGCTGATCGGACGGGAGATCGTGGAGGAGGAGCAGAAAGGGCGGCGAAGAGCTGGGTATAGGGAGGAACTGCCCATAGATTTGTCCGAGCGCCTGTCAGGGGATTACGGAAAGGGATGGTCAGTAAGAAAATCTCGAGTACTGCCGCAAATTCTATCTGGAATACACCGCTTTGCTGGGAAGTCAGAAATCGAACGCACTGCGTTCGATTTCCCTGAGTTACCCCGCGGCAGACAAACGCCACATTTCGAACTCAGCGCGTGCGGAATCCGATACCGGGGTGGGGACGGACGTGGGGACGGACGGGACGTAGTTTCTGAATGGACTTATTTTCCTCATCGCAGATGCCTGCTGCAAATAAGCTCGGAAACCAGGCCCCCCCATCTCCCTTCGGAATCGCTGGCGGCGGCATTATCTCCTTAGGAATTCAGAAGCATTGACTGCAGAGGATGGCCGACTCCTTGGTCCTGCCTTTCGCGGCAATCCCAAGAGCAGCTATCGTCCACACCTATCGCCCTGCTTGATTCTCCTGTACGCGTGGACGTACCGGAGTCTGTCAAGAAGTCTCGTGAGAAGCGATTTGAAGCTCCGACATGCTGGGAGCCCGCGGCGTCTCAGTGCACCCTGGCAAATCCGGTCATGCTCCGCTGACCAAGAGGTCTTTCAGATCGCGACAAGGCGGGCGGGCTGCGATCCCTGAACAGAATCAAGGAGGTAAGATCGAAAAGCACAGTCAGGACTTGAAGGGCACTGGGCGTTATGATGCCTCAGGGCTAATAGAGGCCCAAGTTGAACCAGGCTCTCGTGGCCGCGTACTCAGAAACTTGTTGGGAATCAAAGGCAAACGGGAGATGGATCAGATTGAGGCGCGAGAACAGCTTCGTGCGCTTGAAGAATTGATTGGGATCTATGATCAGGATCATCGCTTCAGTGCGAGCGATATTTGCGGGATTCATGGGATTTGGTTGAAGCCCATCTATGCATGGGCAGGGCAGTATCGGCAAGTGAATCTCAGCAAGGGTGGTTTTCCGTTCGCAGCTGCGGATCAAATCCCAAGGTTGATGATGGAGTTCGAGAGGGGACCTCTTCAGCAATCTACCCCCTGCCGTTTCCATGCGCTGGATGAAGTCATCAGCGCCATCGCGATTGTTCATGGGGAATTGTTGCTGATTCACCCATTTCGAGAGGGAAATGGACGGGTCGCCCGCCTGTTGGCAATCCTAATGGCCTTACAGGCCGGACTACCTCCCTTGGATTTTGGCGGGGTAAGGGGAAGGAAGAGACGAGAGTATTTCGCAGCAGTAAAGGCGGGCCTGGAAAGAAATTACCAACCGATGGAAAAGGTGTTCAGCGCCGTGATCCGGAGGACCCTTCGCGCTTACGGGGGATAGGGGGCTTGGCAGGCACCTGCTTTTGGCTGACGGCCTCGACCAAGCGTGCGCGAACACCTTCAATGGCTGTCGAGGATGAAACCGCCTCACAAAGCATGGCCTGGCGCTTCTCTGGATCTTTCAGGTAAGAGTTCGTTTTATCCAAATGCTTCTTCGCCATAAGCCTATTATAGCACAGATTACCAAGGCGGGGGGGGACATAATTTCTAAATGGACTAATTTCCGCATCGCAGATGCCTGATACAAGCAAGCCCGGAATCCGGGTCCCCCTTATCCCTTCGGAATTGCTGGCGGTCGGAGGGGAGGGAACTTAGTTTCTGGTCTGAAGGGGACATTCCCTTTGTGCCCTCCCAGAGAACTCTCTTGGGACGCGGCCAGGCTATGGTGAACGGGTTGATTCGGAAGGACTTTTTCGCGAAGCAATCGCGGAAGGAATTGACAACTGATACCTGCATACGGCATCGACTTAAACTTCACCCAACAAATGCGGCTTGCAATTGACGAAGGTTATTGCTATGACATCGCCTAAGAGGGCGAAGAATCCAGTGCCATGATTGTGATCCATTCCAAGAACGGGGTCCCCATACGCATCACCGAGGAGAGATGGGGGCACATCACCCGGCGCCATCCTGAGATGCAAAACCAGAAGGAAAAGGCAATGGAAACCATTTCCAGTCCAGATATCATCTTATCAGGTGATTTCGGCGAGATGCTGGCCGTGCGCTTCTATCCCAAAACGCCACTGACGGAGAAACACCTTGTGGTAGCTTATAGGGAGATATCTGGCCAAGACGGGTTTATCCTCACGGCCTACTTTACCCATGCACCCTCAAAGAGGAGAGAAGTCCTATGGAGACCTTGAAGATCCTGGAGGGTAAGGCAGCCCTAAACTGGGAATATGATGAAGAAGCGGATGTGCTGTACCTATCGATCGGAGAACCTCGCCCCGCCGTGGGGACCGACATCGGTGACGGTTTCATCGTCCGCTACGATGAGCAGGAAAAGGAGGTCGTAGGGATTACGATCATTGGCTTAAAGGAGAGAACCTTACAGAGCATATCCGGGAATTAGGATTTGCCCGTGCCTACCCATGATATCATCGAAAGCCGCAACGAGAAGCTGGTAGACCACATCAAGAGGAATTAGGGGGATGATCGGGAGGGAGATCGTTCCGTGGATAACCTGGAGATGTTCTGCCGCTTCTACCATGAGTACCCGGCCCTGATTTCCGAGGCGATGTCTCGGGAATTGGATGAGTCGGTGATTTCCGACGCACCGCGTCGGAAATCCCCCTCGGGAAAAAGCCTGTCCGGATTGCCGATTGGCTACACACTGCGTGACCAATCTTGGCAACCCGGGAAGCTCCACCCCAATCCGCCCTGGACCCATTACCGAACCCTTCTGCGTGCAAATGAGGAGGAAGCCCGCGCCTTTCACGAGATCGAGGCCATTCGGAACAACTGGTCGGCCCGCGACCCCAGCTTTCGCCCCGGGATGGAAGCTTTCCGGGGCCGGCTTGATGACATTCGAAGGGGTCGATTGACGGACATGAGGGCATCTTTTCGTTGTCATTCCGGCAAAAGCCGGAATCCAGGAAGGTGGGGTTAAATGGCCTTATGGAAAAGCAACCTTGTGTCTACATACTTGCGACCAGGAGAAACGGTACCCTCTATGTAGGGGTGACATCCGACCTGATTAAACGGGTATGGGAGCACAAGAATGACCTCATCGAAGGCTTCACCAAACGATACGGGGTTCATGTGTTGGTGTGGTTCGAGACCCACGAGACAATGCTTTCGGCAATTGCCCGAGAGAAGGCAATTAAAGAATGGAAACGACGGTGGAAGCTGGATTTGATAGAAAGGATGAACCCGGAATGGAGAGATTTGTATTATGATCTGTTGTAGCTGGACTCCGGTTTTCACCCGGAGAAGCCGGACTCCGGTTTTCACCCCCGAACAGGAGCATTCCGGGGCAGGCTTAGTGACGGAGCAAGCCGGACTCCGGTTTTCACCGGAGTGACGGATGGGCCGCGGCCTGAAAATTCACCAATAGGGTTGGCCAATTCACCAATTCAATGGGTGAAAACGGGTATGGACAGTTCGTTGGCCTTCGATTTTATGCGGAAAAAGGATAGGATGGACGACACAGAAGGATCAGCCGCAGCGGTAACCTCGAATTATTCATTACAATTCCCAGGAAATCCCACGAATGGTCGCCCTTGAGAAGTCGGGGCGATTGCAGATTATTGATCCTGAAGTATTTGGTAAGATATTCGGAGGCGAGGAGCGACCATGAAGAGCAAGTCGAAAAGATCGGAGATTCCTCTGGAAAAGTTGGCCGAAGAGGCGCTTAAAGAGGCCGTGGCGGATGCAATTGCTGAACACAAACGAGCAGGCCATCCAATTGTAATCTGGCGAGATGATAAGGTTATCCATTTACCTGCTGAAGAAATAGTAGCGAGGGAGACCCGGGCGAAATACGCAACCTCGCCTAAAAAGACGGAATACCCTATCCTTCCATGGAACCGCTTATCCTCGCTCAAAACCTGACCAAGTGCTTTGACTCCTTCACCGCGGTGGCGGGGATCGATTTTATCGTCCACGAGGGGGAGATCCTCGGCTTTCTCGGCCCCAATGGGGCGGGCAAGACGACCACCATCCGCATGATCACCTGCACCTCCCCCCTCACGGCCGGCTCCCTCTCCGTCTTCGGCCTGGATGTCACCCGCCATCCCCGGGAGATCAAGGCCCAGATCGGGGTCGCCCCCCAGGAGAACAACTTCGACCCCGACTTCACGGTGCTCCATAACCTGATCGCCTACGGCCGCTATTTCCGCCTGCGGCCTGCAGAGGTCCGACAACGGGCGGCCGAGCTCTTGGAGTTCGTCCAGCTCAGCGAGCGGGCGAATGAGGCGACGGAGAAACTCTCCGGCGGGATGAAGCGGCGGCTCATCCTGGCGCGGAGCCTCCTCAACCGCCCTCGGCTGCTGATCCTGGACGAGCCCACCACCGGTCTCGATCCCCAGGGACGGCGCCTGATCTGGGAGCGGATCAAGGCCCTGCAGCAGGAGGGGGTGACGGTGGTGGTCACCACCCACTACATGGAGGAGGCGGAGCAGCTCTGCGACCGCATTCTGATCATGAACCAGGGCCGGATCATCGCCGAAGGGTCTCCCCGGGGGCTGATCGAGCACCATGTGGGAGGAGAGGTGTTGGAGGTAGTGCCGGCGGAGGGGGAGGAAGAAGCCCTGCTGGCCGCCCTCGATGGGTGCGGCTCCTATCAGCGGCTGGGAGAGCGGTTCGAGGTCTTCACCCGGGAAGGCGGGCAGGTCCTGGAGCGCCTCCGCTCCCGGGTCAGGCTCGCCTCCTATGGCATCCGGCGACCCAACCTGGAGGATGTCTTTCTCCGCCTGACCGGAAGGGACCTCCATGAGTGAGAAGGCCATCCCGGCCACAGCACCGGCCCCTAAAGGCCTCTGGGTCCCCCACCTCAGCTCCCGGGTCTGGGCCGTGTGGCGGAGGGATTTCGATGTCTTTCGCCGCCTCTTCTGGGTCAACTTCGCCCTCCCCATGCTGGAGCCGATCCTCTATCTCCTGGCCCTTGGCTTTGGCCTGGGGGTCTTCATCCAGGAGATCCAGGGAATCCCCTACTCCCGCTTCATCGCCCCCGCGCTGGTCTCGGTGGCCGTCATGTACGGCGCCTTCTTCGAGTGTTCCTATGCCTCCTTCGTCCGCATGTACTACCAGAAGACCTTCGATGCCATCATCGCCACCCCGGTCAACCTGGAGGAGGTGGTGGCGGGAGAGATCCTGTGGGGGGCCACCCGCGCCGCCCTCAACAGCACCCTGGTCTTCCTGGTGACGGTGGCCTTCGGCCTGGCCTCGCCGCTTAACATCCTGGTGGTGCTCCCCCTCGCCTTTCTGGGAGGGCTTCTCTTCGGCTCCCTGGGGATGATCTCCACTGCCCTGGTGCCGGGAATCGAGTACTTCAACTACCCCATCTTCCTCCTCCTCATGCCCATGTTCCTCTTTTCCGGGACCTTATTTCCCCTGGAAATCCTTCCCCGATCCGTTCAGACAGCCAGCTTCGTCCTCTTTCCTATGACCCACCTGGTGCGGATCACTCGCGCCTCGATGCTAGGGCATCTCGATCCCAGCCTGCTCTGGAGCCTGCTCTGGCTGGCAGGGGCCACCCTGATCCTCTTCCCCCTGGCCCTTTATCTGATGCAGCGTCGCTTGATCAAATAGTTTGACCTCAAGGAGAATGAGCCATGACCACCACGATCCTCCTCATCCGCCACGGCGAGACCCTGGGCAACCGCGATGGGATGTTCCGGGGCCAGAAGGACTTTCCCCTCAATGAAAACGGGAGAGCCCAGGCCCGCTCCCTGGCGGAGGAGCTCTCCGCCTGGAGGATCGACGCCATCTATTCCAGCCCCCTCTCCCGGGCGATGGAGACGGCGCGCCCCCTGGCCGAGGCCCGGGGTCTGTCGGTCATCGAGGAAGCAGGGCTCATTAATATCCGTCTGGGAGATTGGGAGGGACGGCTCAAGAGGGAGATCGAGGCGGAGCAACCGGAGCTGTGGAGGATCTGGATCAGGGAGCCGGAGAAGCTAAGCGGGAAGGGGCGGAGACCCTTAGGCGAGGTGCAGGAGCGGTCCTATGCGGCCCTGATGAGGATCATCGGGGAGCGGGCCGGAGGACAGATCGCCTTGGTGAGCCACCGGGCGGTGCTGAAACCCCTGATCGCCCGCTGCCTGGGGATCCGGGAGCCCTACTTCTGGCGAATCCACATGGATACCGCGGCCTATTCCATCCTGGAGCACACCGCCGAGCAGGGCTTTCTCCTCACCCTGCTGAATCAGACCCATCACCTGAAGAACTTCATCCGGGAGAAGGTGTAGCAGGGGTCGGCGATCGGTCCCTGGACCTGAACTCAGGTTCCGATGGCCCCCCCTCAGGTGAAGCCCGCCTGGGCCGTGCAGGCATAGCAGTGATCGGAGACCGCGATGGGGCTGCCGGGCTCCGGGGGACCCTCGGCCTGGGAGATGTGGATTTTTCGCATGCCCAGAGGGATCCCTGCAGCCAGATTGAAATCGCAGTCGTAGAGATAGCCCTCCCAGGAGACGGAGATCAGGCTGCGACATCCGAGCCCTTCCAGGGTGGAGGGGTTGAACCCGGCAGCGAGCCGCTGCAGGTAGTCCTCCAGGAGGCCCGCCTCCTGGAGCCAGGCGCGAAACCGGCCCAAGGGGGCATTGGTGAAACAGAAGAGATGGCTGAAGGTAATGCCCCAATCCCTTTGCAGGGCCAATCGAAAGGCCGTTTCCAACTTTCCCTGGGGGACCGGTAGGGAGGCATCGATCGGATTGGAGACCAGGTTCAGCTCCAAACCGGCACCCTCCCGCCCATAGCCCATCGCATTCAGCTTTTGCAGGGCGGTGATGCTTTGTAGGAAGGATCCGCTCCCTCTCTGGGATTCGAGCGCCGAGGCCTGTAGGGCGGGAAAGGAGGCGATCAGGACCACCCGGTGATCCTTGCAGATCTCCATCAGGTCCGCATGGCCCCGCTGGCCGAGGGCAACCAGGTTGGTGCGGAGCAGTATCCGGGGGACCCGCGTGGAGAGCCGGCGGATCATCGAAGGGAGATGGACGTTCATCTCCGGCGCCCCGCCCGTGAGATCGATGACCTGGAAATGGCCCCGGCGGGCGTAGGAGATGATCTCCTCCATGGTGCGGGCCTCCATGGATTCCCTGTGTCCAGGCCCGGACTGGTGATGGCAATGGCCGCACGACTGATTGCAGAGGAGGCCCAGGTTGACCTGCAAGGTGACGGCCTGGCTGCGGGTCAAGGTCAGGCCCTGTCGGGCAAGGCAGGCGGCAAAGGGCTCGACGGGCGATGAGGAAGGTACTGGCGGGCAGGCTTTCTTTGTCGGGGAGAGATCACTCGCCATTTTCGGATCTCTGATGATTATCCCTACTTCCCATTGACATTATTTTGCTTCGACGGGGAATTGGGCCTCATGCCATTCATTCCACCCTCCCTTGAGGGCATATACCTTTGGGAAACCTTTCGCCATGAGTTGACGTGCCACCCGGGCACTGGTAGCCTCGGTGGGTCAGGTACAGTAGAGGACAAGCGTCTTGTCTTGGGGATACTTGGTAGCCCAGGAGGCGACCTCGGCGGAGGGATCCTCCCGAATCGCACCTTGGATCTTCCGGTCACTGTCGGTCCAACTGCGTCCGACTCGCACATCCAGGATGACCACAGACGGGTCCCCCATGAGGGGCCGAAGCTCCTCCTTGGTCATCCGGGGCACCTCCGCAGACCAAGCCGTCTGGACCAGCAGCCCCAGGCAAACCAAACCCAGGATCGTGGTCAAAGCCGTCTGAAATCGTTCTCGCTTCATGGGCAGTTCTCCTTGCCTGTAAGGGAATTCATCGAACGCACCACGCCTACGGCCGAACCAAAACCTTCACTGCATCGGGCTGAGACGATAGCTCAAATGCCTTACCCATATCCTGCAGGGGGATAGGCGGGGAAAGCAGGGGTTTCACCTGGATGAGGCCCTTCCCGTAAGGAGCCAGAAGGCGGTCAAACCAGGCAAACCGCTCATGGGGGGTGTTCAGATGCATCACGCAGGTGGTGCGGATGGTGATGGCATCATCGTGCCAGCGGCTGATGGCCAGCCGGACCGGCTCCATGATCCAGCTATACAGGACCAAGGTCCCGTTCTTCCTCAAGATGCGGGTGGCCATGTTCATGGACTCTTCCCTCCCCGCGGCCTCGAAGACCACATCCACCCCGGATCCTCGCGTCAGGTCCTGAATGGCCTTTTCCGTATCCGGCGCACCGGGATCGAACGCATCATCTGCCCCCAAATCCCTGGCCAATTTCCGCTTGCCCGCCAAGGGATCGATCCCGATGACCCGGATGGCCCCTTTCCGCTTCGCGCCCTGCACCATGATCTGACCCGCAAATCCCAGACCCATCACCGCCACCGTATCCCCCAGCTGCACCCCGGAGTTGAAGACGGAATACATGGAGCAGGCGAGGGGCTCTCCCAGGCATCCCAGCTCCATGTCCATCTCTGCAGGAATGGGATGGAGATCATCCTCCTGGGAGAGGAAATAATCGGCGAAGGTCCCATTCACGTAACAGGACATCACCCGATCGCCCACTCTGTACCGGCGCACCCCTTTGCCCACTTCCACCACCGTCCCCCCACCCTCATGACCCAGGAGGGTGACGGGAAAGGAGATCCCTGGAGGGAGAATGCCGCTATAGATGTTCTTGTCCGTCCCGCAGATGGAGCACTGAGCCGTCTGAACCAGCACTTGCCCCTCACCGGGCGCCGGAAGCTCCCTGGTTACCACCTCCACCTTCTTGGGTCCTGGGAGGCGAATCGTCTGAATGTTCATCTTTTGTGTCCTCTCGTTGGCTGGTTTGGATGATTTGCGACGACTGCCGATGGTTCCGGCCTATGCCTAACTACGCCTGATGGCGCCCCAGGAATTCCAGGACGATCCGGGCCATCTCGGCTGGTCGCTCGATATAGAGGTTGTGGCCTACGTCCTCCATGATCTTCCACTCCGATCCTTGGATGGATCTATGAATCTCCTCTGCGAGATGAATCGGGGTAAATACATCCTTCCTTCCCGAGAGGATGAGCGTGGGCAGGGAAATCCGGGAGATCTTACCTTTCAAATCGAAGGCCATGCAGGCATCGGTGGCACGGCCAATTGCGATAGGGGAATTGATCTGGATCCGCTTCTCCTTCAGCGCCGCGATGTTGGAGGCATTGGCGGAGACGAACTCCGGCGGAAGCGAGCTTGACCACCTCATCGAAGAAGGCTGGGTATCCACCCTCATCCAAGCTCCTCCGGAGCCGACTGAAGGCCTCATGGAGCTGGGAGTCGATATGGCTGAAGGTGGAGATCAGGATGAGCGACCGGACCCTACTGGGTAATCGAGGGCGAACTGCTGGGCAATCGCCCCTCCCATGGAAAGGCCGGATAAATGGGTCTGTTCGACCCCAATCTTTTGCAGGAATTCAGATAGGTCCTGGGAGAATCCCCGGATGGAATAGGGCATATCCGGCTTTCCCGAGCCCCCGTGGCCCCGGACATCGGGGGCGATGGTTCGGAAGCGCGTCGAAAACTCCGGCATCACCTGCGCCCAGCCGGTGGAATCTCCGTTCAGGCCATGGACCCATACCAGTGGAGTGCAATTCCTTCGTCCAGGTAATGGACTTGGATATCGTGTAAGGAAATGATCGGCATCGCATTCGCCTCCAATCCATCGGGGGAAAGATGAGGAATTGGGCCATTGCATATCCCATTTTCGGTCCATTGGCAAGCAGTTTCCTCGGAGAGGGCCACTGAAGATCGCGAGACGGAAAAGGATTCCATGAGAGAATTCCTTGGGAGAATGTCTTGCAACCGAAGCCGTTCCGCTGTAATATCCGGCGGATTGTTTCCAGGGTCGCTCCATCTGTGCTGCACTCATCAAAATCATTCAGCCATCCTATTCCACGGGAGGAAGGGTCGATGAAATATGCAAAATGGTTGTTTTGTCTGGCGGTCCTCGGGTCCTGGTTATTGGCTTCAGCCGCATATGCAGAAGTAAAGCCGGTCGAGTTTTCCTATTCCATTTTCTTCCCCGCCCCTCACAAGCAGACTGCGCTGGCCACGGAATGGGCCAAGGAGATCGAGAAGAGGACCGAGGGGAAGGTAAAAGATCACCATATTCCCAGGAGGCACCCTGACTCCCGCGGACAAATGCTACGACGGGGTGGTCAAGGGGATCTCGGATCTCGGGATGTCGGCCCTGGCATATACCCGGGGGAAATCCCCTACGGAAGTGATCGATTTGCCCTTGGGCTACCGGAGCGCGGTGGCGGCGACCCGCCTCATCAACCGATACTATGAGAAGTTCAAGCCCGAGGAATTCAAAGAAGTGAAGGTCATGTACTTTCATGCCCATGGACCGGGGCTGCTCAACACCAAAGGAGCGGTGAAAAAATTGGAGGATCTAAAAGGGATGAAGATCCGCTCCACTGGCCTGAGCGCCAAGGTGGTCTCGGCCTTGGGGGGACCCCGGTGGCCATGCCGATGGGGGAGACCTTACGCCTTGAGGAGAGGGGTGGTGGACGGTTCCATGGCCCCCATCCAAGCGGAAGGATGGAAATGGGGAGAGGGAGCTCAATGCACCACCGAGAGCTATGGTGCCGCCTACAGCACCGGGTTCTTTGTAGTGATGAACCAGGAGAAGTGGAATGCCCTGCCGTCCAACATCCAGAAGATATTCGAGAAGGTGAATACTGAGTGGATTGAGAAAACGGGTAGGATGTGGGAGACGATCGATAAGTCGGGGAGGGAATACACCTTGAAGAGGGGCAACCAGATCATCTCCCTCTCCAAGGAGGAGGACGACAGATGGGCCAAGGCAGTGAGACCCATCCTCGATGAATATCTGAAGAACACGAAGGAAAAGGGCCTGACCGGAGAGGCCGCACTGAAATTCTGCAGGGAGCAGTTGAAGAAGCTGCAATAGCGAGGCCGAAGACTTGAGGGGAAGGGGTTCTATGAATCCCTTCCCTTGTCTTTTTTTGCCTTCAGCGAGGGAATTTGCTAACGGGGGATATGAAGCAATGAGGGGATTGATGAGCAAAGTGAGGGGAGTGAGCCGCTTTTTGAATGTCATCGCCGGGATCGCCCTCACCTTCATGATGTCTCTCACGGTGGCCGATGTCATCCTGAGATACTTCAAGAGGCCCATCGTGGGAACCTATGAGCTGGTAGCGCTCTCCGGGGTGGTGGTGGTGGGCTTTGCCGTCCCCTTCACCTCCTGGCAAAGGGGTAACATATCCATGTGGACTTCCTCGTGGCCAAGTTCTCCCCCTGGGGATCAGGAATGTCTTTCATACCGCCACCCGCTCGTTAGGGATCGGGCTATTCTTGGTTTTGATTGGGTGGAATCTGATGCTGATGGGCAGGGATTTACACCGGTCCGGTGAGGTCTCCCTCACGCTGCAGTTGCCTTTCTATCCTGTGGCATTTGGGGTGGGGATCTGTTGTCTGGTCGAATGCCTGGTTTTGCTCTGTGATATCTTCAAGGTGTGGGGGGGCAAGTATGAATGAGGTGACGATCGGGATCATAGGGATGGTGCTGGTCCTCCCCTCACCTTCCTCACCGGCATCGAGTTGGCCTTTGCCATGGCCTTGGTCGGGTTCTTGGGCTTTGCCTATCTGGTATCGCTCAAGGTGGTGCTTAATCTCCTAGCCAAGGATATCTTTGATGTATTCGCCTCCTACGGCTTCACCGTTATCCCTCTATTTATCCTCATGGGCCAGATCGCCTTCAATGCCGGGATTGCGAGGAGGTTGTACAATGCGGCCTACAAGTTCATCGGCCACATTCCTGGTGGTCTGGCCATGGCCACGGTGGTCGGGGCCATGGTGTTTAAGGCCCTCTGCGGCTCCTCTCCCGCCACCGCCGCGACCTTTGCCAGCGTTGCCGTTCCGGAGATGAGCCGATACGGTTACTCCGAGAAGCTATCCACCGGAATCGTCGCCACGGTGGGAACGCTCGGCATCCTCATCCCGCCCAGCGTCACCCTGATCGTCT
>CAVQYV010000010.1:0-111063 GCA_963718295.1 uncultured Methylomirabilota bacterium
CTGACCCAGGTGCAGGAGCGGTCCTATGCGGCCCTGATGAGGATCATCGGGGAGCGGGCCGGAGGACAGATCGCCTTGGTGAGCCACCGGGCGGTGTTAAAACCCCTGATCGCCCGTTGCCTGGAGATCCGGGAGCCCTACTTCTGGCGAATCCACATGGATACCGCGGCCTATTCCATCCTGGAGCACACCGCCGAGCAGGGCTTTCTCCTCACCCTGCTGAATCAGACCCATCACCTCAAGGAATTCATCCGGGAGACCGTGTAGCAGGGATTCGAAGATCGGCGATCAAAAGACCTGAACTCAAGTCTTGATAACCCCTTCTCAGGTGAAGCCCGCCTGGGCCGTGCAGGCATAGCAGTGATCGGAGACCGCGATGGGGCTGCCGGGCTCCGGGGGACCCTCGGCCTGGGAGATGTGGATTTTTCGCATGCCCAGAGGGATCCCTGCAGCCAGATTGAAATCGCAGTCGTAGAGATAGCCCTCCCAGGAGACGGAGATCAGGCGGCGACATCCGAGCCCTTCCAGGGTGCAGGGGTTGAACCCGGCAGCGAGCCGCTGCAGGTAGTCCTCCAGGAGGCCCGCCTCTTGGAGCCAGGCGCGAAACCGGCCCAAAGGGACGTTGGTGAAACAGAAGAGATGGTTGAACGAGATGCCCCAGTCCCTTTGCAGGGCCAATCGAAAGGCCGTTTCCGTCTTGGCCTGAGGGGCCGGTAGGGAGGCATCGATGGGATTGGAGACCAGGTTCAGCTCCAAACCGGTACCCTCTTGGCCATAGCCCACTGCATTCAGCCTCTGCAGGGCGGTGATGCTTTGTAGGAAGGATCCGCTCCCTCTCTGGATCGAGCGCCGAGGCCTGTAGGGCGGGAAAGGAGGCGATCAGGACCACCTGGTGATCCTTGCAGATCTCCATCAGGTCCGCATGGCCCCGCTGGCCGAGGGCAACCAGGTTGGTGCGGAGCAGTATCCGGGGGACCCGCGTGGAGAGCCGGCGGATCATCGAAGGGAGTGGACGTTCATCTCCGGCGCCCCGCCCGTGAGATCGATGACCTGGAAAGGCCCCGGCGGGCGTAGGAGATGACCTCCTCCATGGTGCGGGCCTTCATGGATTCCCTGCGTCCAGGCCCGGACTGGTGATGGCAATGGCCGCAGGATTGATTGCAGAGGAGGCCCAGGTTGACCTGCAAGGTGACGGCCTCGCTCCGGGTCAAGGCCAGGCCCTGTCGGGCAAGGCAGGTCTCAAAGGGCTCGACCGGCGATGAGGAAGGTACTGGTGGGCAGGCTTTCTTTTCGGGGAGAGATCACTCGCCATTTTCGGACCGCGGATAATTATTCCTATTTCCCATTGACATTATTTTGCCTCGATGGGGAAGTGGGCCTCATGCCATTCATTCCATCCTCCCTTGAGGGCATACACCTTTTGAAAACCTTTTTCCATGAGCTCACGTGCCACCCGGGCACTGGTATCCTCGGTGGGTCAGGTACAGTATAGGACAAGCGTCTTGTCTTGGGGATACTTGGTAGCCCAGGAGGCGACCTCGGCGGAGGGATCCTCCCGAATCGCACCTTGGATCTTCCGGTCACTGTCGGTCCAACTGCGTCCGACTCGCACATCCAGGATGACCACAGACGGGTCCCCCATGAGGGGCCGAAGCTCCTCCTTGGTCATCCGGGGCACCTCCGCAGACCAAGCCGTCTGGACGAGCAGCCCCAGGCAAACCAAACCCAGGATCGTGGTCAAAGCCGTCTGAAATCGTTCTCGCTTCATGGGCAGTTCTCCTTGCCTGTAAGGGAATTCATCGAACGCACCACGCCTACGGCCGAACCAAAACCTTCACTGCATCGGGCTGAGACGATAGCTCAAATGCCTTACCCATATCCTGCAGGGGGATAGGCGGGGAAAGCAGGGGTTTCACCTGGATGAGGCCCTTCCCGTAAGGAGCCAGAAGGCGGTCAAACCAGGCAAACCGCTCATGGGGGGTGTTCAGATGCATCACGCAGGTGGTGCGGATGGTGATGGCATCATCGTGCCAGCGGCTGATGGCCAGCCGGACCGGCTCCATGATCCAGCTATACAGGACCAAGGTCCCGTTCTTCCTCAAAATCCGGGTGGCCATGTTCATGGACTCTTCCCTCCCCGCGGCCTCGAAGACCACATCCACCCCGGATCCTCGCGTCAGGTCCTGAATGGCCTTTTCCGTATCCGGCGCACCGGGATCGAACGCATCATCTGCCCCCAAATCCCTGGCCAATTTCCGCTTGCCCGCCAAGGGATCGATCCCGATGACCCGGATGGCCCCTTTCCGCTTCGCGCCCTGCACCATGATCTGACCCGCAAATCCCAGACCCATCACCGCCACCGTATCCCCCAGCTGCACCCCGGAGTTGAAGACGGAATACATGGAGCAGGCGAGGGGCTCTCCCAGGCATCCCAGCTCCATGTCCATCTCTGCAGGAATGGGATGGAGATCATCCTCCTGGGAGAGGAAATAATCGGCGAAGGTCCCATTCACGTAACAGGACATCACCCGATCGCCCACTCTGTACCGGCGCACCCCTTTGCCCACTTCCACCACCGTCCCCCACCCTCATGACCCAGGAGGGTGACGGGAAAGGAGATCCCTGGAGGGAGAATGCCGCTATAGATGTTCTTGTCCGTCCCGCAGATGGAGCACTGAGCCGTCTGAACCAGCACTTGCCCCTCACCGGGCGCCGGAAGCTCCCTGGTTACCACCTCCACCTTCTTGGGTCCTGGGAGGCGAATCGTCTGAATGTTCATCTTTTGTGTCCTCTCGTTGGCTGGTTTGGATGATTTGCGACGGCTGCCGATGGCTCCGGCCTATGCCTAACTACGCCTGATGGCGCCCCAGGAATTCCAGGACGATCCGGGCCATCTCGGCCGGCCGCTCGATATAGAGGTTGTGGCCCACGTCCTCCATGATCTTCCACTCCGATCCTTGGATGGATCTGTGAATCTCCTCTGCGAGATGGATCGGGGTAAATACGTCCCTCCTTCCCGAGAGGATGAGCGTGGGCAGGGAAATCCGGGAGATCTTACCTTTCAAATCGAAGGACATGCAGGCATCGGTGGCATGGCCAATTGCGATAGGGGAATTGATCTGGATCCGCTTCTCCTTCAAGCGCCGCAATGTTGGAGGCATTGGCGGAGACGAACTCCGGCGTGAAGGCGAGCTTGACCACCTCATCGAAGAAGGCTGGGTATCCGCCCTGATCCAAGCTCCTCCGGAGCCGACTAAAGGCCTCATGGAGCTGGGAGTCGATATGGCTGAAGGTGGAGATCAGGATGAGCGACCGGACCCTACTGGGATAATCGAGGGCGAACTGCTGGGCAATCGCCCCTCCCATGGAAAGGCCGAGTAAATGGGTCTGTTCGACCCCAATCTTTTGCAGGAATTCAGATAGGTCCTGGGAGAATCCCCGGATGGAATAGGGCATATCCGGCTTTCCCGAGCCCCCGTGGCCCCGGACATCGGGGGCGATGGTTCGGAAGCGCGTCGAAAACTCCGGCATCACCTGCGCCCAGCCGGTGGAATCTCCGTTCAGGCCATGGACCCATACCAGTGGAGGGCCAATTCCTTCGTCCAGGTAATGGACTTGGATATCGTGTAAGGAAATGATCGGCATCGCATTCGCCTCCAATCCATCGGGGGGAAAGATGAGGAATTGGGCCATTGCATATCCCATTTTCGGTCCATTGGCAAGCAGTTTCCTCGGAGAGGGCCACTGAAGATCGCGAGACGGAAAAGGATTCCATGAGAGAATTCCTTGGGAGAATGTCTTGCAACCGAAGCCGTTCCGCTGTAATATCCGGCGGATTGTTTCCAGGGTCGCTCCATCTGTGCTGCACTCATCAAAATCATTCAGCCATCCTATTCCACGGGAGGAAGGGTCTATGAAATATGCAAAATGGTTGTTTTGTCTGGCGGTCCTCGGTTCCTGGTTATTGGCTTCAGCCGCATATGCAGAAGTAAAGCCGATCGAGTTTTCCTATTCCATTTTCTTCCCCGCCCCTCACAAGCAGACCGCGCTGGCCACGGAATGGGCCAAGGAGATCGAGAAGAGGACCGAGGGGAAGGTAAAGATCACCATATTCCCAGGAGGCACCCTGACTCCCGCGGACAAATGCTACGACGGGGTGGTCAAGGGGATCTCGGATCTCGGGATGTCGGCCCTGGCATATACCCGGGGGAAGTTCCCCCTGACGGAAGTGATCGATTTGCCCTTGGGCTACCGGAGCGCGGTGGCAGCGACCCGCCTCATCAACCGATACTATGAGAAGTTCAAGCCCGAGGAATTCAAAGAAGTGAAGGTCATGTACTTTCATGCCCATGGACCGGGGCTGCTCAACACCAAAGGAGTGGTGCAAAAATTGGAGGATCTGAAAGGGATGAAGATCCGCTCCACGGGCCTGAGCGCCAAGGTGGTCTCGGCCTTAGGGGGGACCCCGGTGGCCATGCCGATGGGGGAGACCTATGATGCCTTGAGGAGAGGGGTGGTGGACGGTTCCATGGCCCCCATCGAAGCACTGGAAGGTTGGAAATGGGGAGAGGTAGTCAAATACACCACCGAGAGCTATGGTGCCGCCTACAGCACCGGGTTCTTTGTAGTGATGAACCAGGAGAAGTGGAATGCCCTGCCGTCCAACATCCAGAAGATATTCGAGAAGGTGAATACTGAGTGGATTGAGAAAACGGGTAGGATGTGGGAGACCATCGATAAGTCGGGGAGGGAATACACCTTGAAGAGGGGCAACCAGATCATCTCCCTCTCCAAGGAGGAGGACGACAGATGGGCCAAGGCAGTGAGACCCATCCTCGATGAATATCTGAAGAACACGAAGGAAAAGGGCCTGACCGGAGAGGCCGCACTGAAATTCTGCAGGGAGCAGTTGAAGAAGCTGCAATAGCGAGGCCGAAGACTTGAGGGGAAGGGGTTCTATGAATCCCTTCCCTTGTCTTTTTTTGCCTTCAGCGAGGGAATTTGCTAACGGGGGATATGAAGCAATGAGGGGATTGATCAGCAAAGTGAGGGGAGTGAGCCGCTTTTTGAATGTCATCGCCGGGATCGCCCTCACCTTCATGATGTCTCTCACGGTGGCCGATGTCATCCTGAGATACTTCAAGAGGCCCATCGTGGGAACCTATGAGCTGGTAGCGCTCTCCGGCGCCGTGGTAATCGGCTTCTCGGTCCCCTTTACCTCCTGGGAGAGGGGCCACATTTCAGTGGATTTCTTCCTTTCCAAACTGCCCCGAAGGGCCAGAGACGGCCTTCGGACTGTGACTCGTGTCCTGGGGATCGGATTGTTCCTCATGATCGGCTGGAATCTGGTCCAGATGGGGGCGGATTTACAAAGATCGGGAGAAGTATCCCTGACCCTGCAACTGCCTTTCTTCCCTGTGGTCTATGGGATGGGCATTTGTTGCTTCGTCCAGTGTCTGGTCCTGCTCTGCGATATATGCAGGATCTGGGGAGGCCCATATGAATGAGGTGACAGTGGGGATTTTGGGCCTGGCCCTGGTCCTGGCCTCATTCCTCACGGGCATCGAATTGGGCTTTGCCATGGCCCTGGTCGGATTCCTGGGGTTCGCCTATCTGGTGTCGATGAAGGCGGCCCTGAACCTGCTGGCCAAGGACATATTCGACGTCTTTGCCTCCTACGGATTCACCGTAATCCCTCTCTTTGTCCTCATGGGCCAGATCGCCTTCAATGCCGGGATTGCCAAGAGGCTCTACCATGCGGCCTACAAATTTATCGGACACATCCCGGGCGGACTCGCTATGGCGACCGTGGCGGGAGCCACCGCCTTCAAGGCTCTCTGCGGGTCCTCACCCGCCACCGCCGCCACCTTTGCCAGCGTTGCGGTACCGGAGATGAATCGGTACGGTTACAGCCAGACGCTCTCCACCGGGATCGTGGCGACCGTGGGCACCCTGGGCATCCTCATCCCCCCCAGCGTCACCCTGATCGTCTTTGGGATCATCACCGAGCAATCGATCGCAAGACTGTTTCTGGCGGGCCTTCTGCCCGGCCTGATCATTGCCCTGCTCTTCATATTGATCATCTATGGATGGTGCCGGATCAATCCCTCGCTGGGCCCCAAGGGGGAGAGGTCGTCCTGGAAGGAGAGGGCGAGGTCGCTGCCCGAGATCCTGTGGGTGCTGATCATCTTCTTGCTGGTGATAGGGGGCTTGATCCAGGGGCTATTCACCCCGACGGAGGCGGGAAGTATCGGGACCTTTGCGGTATTGGCATTATCGATTATGAAGGGGGACCTTGGCTTTCAAGGACTTGTGAAATCGGTGGCCGAGTCTCTCAAGACCGCCTGCATGGTCCTTTTCCTGATCGCTGGCTCCACGATCCTGGGCCATTTTTTGGCGGTCACCAAAATCCCCATGATCGCCGCAGATTGGATTGGCGGACTCCCCCTCCACCGCAACCTGACGATGCTCCTCATCGCCGGGATCTATCTTTTGGGGGGCTCTTTTATCGATGATCTGGCCTTCATGGTCCTGGCCACTCCTATCTTCTACCCGGTCATCCTCAAACTGGGGTTCGATCCCATCTGGTTTGGGATCATCATCGGGATTACGGTGATGATCGGGGTGGTCATCCCTCCGGTGGCGATCAATGTCTTCGTGGTGAGGGCGATCACCCAGGTACCCTTTTCCGTCATCTACCGCGGCGTTGCTCCCTTTCTCATCGGCCTCGTCCTCTGCGCCCTCCTGCTCTTTCTCTTCCCCCAGCTCGCCCTCTTCCTCCCCTCGGTGCTGATGAAGTAGGAGAAGTCTTTGACAATTCGTTTTGGCTACGAAATAACGATCTGAATACTAGTCGACCCGAAAGGAGGCCTGTCTCGATGAGAACCTTATCACTCTCCGAAGTGAAGAGGAAACTCAGCGGGCTGGTTGATGTAGTGAGAAACACCGACGAGGAGATTGTCATCACCAAGAACGGCTCGCCAGCTGCGGTCCTGATCAGTCCCGATGAGTACGAGGGCTGGAAGGAGACGATCGGTGTGCGTTCTGATGCCTCCTTGATGGTCGAAATCCAAAAGGGCTTGGAGGAACTGAGGGAGAAGAAGGCACGTCTGTACACGCTCGAAGAATTGCTCGGATAAGGCAATCCCGGCATGAAACGACCGAGCTACAGACTCCGGATCGCTGATAGCCTGGCGGAACTCCCTCGAGGAATGCACCCCCACCTCAAGAAAAAAACAAAGCCCCTTTAGCACTCATTCTGTCGAACCCCACGGAGCTGGGCAGGAAGACGGTCATCCTCACCGGCATAGAGGCCCATATCTGCATCCTCCAGACCGCGCTCGATCTCCTTCAGGCTGGCTTTTCGGTCCATGTTCCCGTGGATGCGGTCTGCTCCCGCAGCAAAGAGCACTGGAAGGTGGCTATCGAGTAGTTGAAGATGGCGGGGGGCGGTCATCGCCTGCGCGGAAACGGTGGCCCTCGAGCTGCTGCAGGAGGCAGGCACGGAGGACTTCAAGGCCCCCTCCAGGCTCTTTCGGTGATCTAACTGAAATCTATGAAAATTTAGGAAAGTGAGCTTGACTTTTTGTGACCGATTGCGTACAATGTATTACATCGAAATGAGGAGGTGTTATATGAGTACAGCGATTTCAGTCAGGCTTCCCAAAGAGCTCGCCAATCAACTTGACAATATAGCCAAAGAAACAGAGCGGCCCCGTTCCTACATCATTCAAAAGGCGTTGGAGCTTTACATTGAGGACTACGCGGATCTCCAGGTGGCCCTCGACCGGCTCCATGACAAAGCAGATTCGATTGTTTCGGGGAAAGAGCTGAGAAGGTCCCTTGGCTTATAATATTGTTTACAAAAACTCTGTGCTTCGGGATTTGAAAAAACTTTCGAAGGCGGAGGCTGGTCGGATCTTAGATCAAATTGAGAAAGAGCTTTCCAAGAATGCAGACTTGTATCCAGCTCTCAAAGGGCAATTTTCCGGCCTTCGAAAATATCGAGTCGGCGACTATCGAGTAATCTATGCGATCCTACAAGGTGATGTCCTCATCCTCAGAATAGGCCACCGGCGAGATGTCTATAGGAAGGAAATCTGACAATTCAATCCAGCGGACGCCTGCCCATTTATGTCTCGCCACATTTGATCAGAATTCCCTGGGGAAGGAGCTTAACAGGGGAACCATAGTGGAGGAGGTAGGCGAATCAGAAGAGGCAAGGAGTCATTCCTCTCACACAGGGCTGTCCGCAAGGCTCCATTTCCTGGACGCTTCTTCTTGCCGTTCGGCGGGAGGTGGGAGAGACGTAGGCACCGTGAAGATCACCAATTCGAAGATCGCGGTGCCTTTTGCGCTTTGAGGGCCATCTTCAAGGATTGTGCGAGACCCGGGAAATAATAGGTAAACCCTGACCCCAGGGACCCCTGTAATCTTCACCGGTTCAAGCTCTATCCGAAGGATTCTCGGATTTCGAAAATTCAATACGTCAAGCCTGACCCCATGAAAACCCCTTCCGCCTTCCCATCATGCGTGAAAGAGCTTTTTAACATAATATTTGAAGGTTTTGAACAACGTCCCCTTCCCCGGCCCCGTCCCCTTCCTCGTCCCCCTCTTCTCCAAAATCGCTCGCACCTTTCTCCGGCACATCCGGGTGGAAATCGCCAAGCTAGAGACTTGGGAGGAAGGATCCTGAAAGGCATTCAAGAGATACGAATGCAGGAACCGGTCGTCCATCGATGGAAGAGCTTCGAAGCCGATGCTACAGTAATATGTTAATGGATTAGTGAAACTATGCACTAGTGTCCTGAGTCATTAATTCGTTTACAGAATCTGGCTACAGTCGCAAGGATCTGGTCTGCGGTCTTCGTCCATTGGAAGGGTTTGGGCTGCTCGTTGGTAATCTCGAGATACCGTTCAATCGCCAATTCCAGCTCCCGCGTGCTCCGATGGACCCCCCGGCGAAGCTGCTTCTCGGTCAGAGCTGCAAACCAGCGCTCCACCAAGTTCATCCAGGAGGCCCCCGTGGGCGTAAAGTGCAAGTGATACCGAGGCCGCTGGGCCAACCAGCGCTGAATCAGAGGTGTTTTATGCGTCCCGTAATTATCCAGGATCAGATGGAGGTCCAGATCGGGGGGAACGGCGTCCTCGATGGTATCCAGGAACTTCCGAAATTCCATCGCCCGATGCCGCCGGTGACATTCCCCGATCACCTGACCCGCCTTCACATCCAGGGCTGCAAAGAGCGAAGTCGTTCCATGGCGGATATAATCATGGGTGCGCCGTTCCATCTGCCCCGGACGCATGGGCAAAAGGGGCTGGCTTCGATCCAACGCCTGAATCTGCGACTTCTCATCCACGCACAAGACCAAGGCACGCTCCGGTGGGTCCAGATACAGCCCCACAATGTCTCGGACCTTCTCGATGAAGAGCGGGTCTTTCGACAGCTTGAAGGTTTCGGTCCGATGAGGCTGCAGGGCAAAGGCTCTCCAGATCCGGCTCACGGCACTCTGGGTCAGCCCAGATGCTCTCGCCATGGAACGGGTGCTCCAGTGCGTCGCATCCTTAGGTGTCGACTCCAGGGTCTTCGTGATCACCCGCTCCACATCCGCATCGGTGATTTGCCGGGGAGCTCCGGGGCGAGGCTCATCCAGCAGGCCATCTAAACGCCGCTCGACAAATCGGGCCCGCCATTTCCCCACGGTGGGCCGAGTGAGGTGGAAGGCGGCAGCCACCTCTCCATTCTTTTGACCCGTCGCACAGGCCAGAATCAGCCGCGCTCGCAAGGCCAAGGCCTGGGCGGTTTTTCGTCTTGCAGTCCATCGTTCCAAAGTCTCCCGTTCCTCTGGACTCAGGTGGAGGGGAGGGAGTGGACGTCCTATGGCCATAGTCCTCCTCCTTTCTCCACCTCTTATACCAGAGCAGAGATACTTTGTCAACGAACTTATAACTCAGGACACTAGGAGGCAACCATCTGGAAGCAGAGATCTTAAAGAGCACTCGGTGATGATCGGTCAGGAATCCCTCCAAGGGCCATTTCTAACTCAGAAAGCTTGCTACGAAGACGCCTTTTGGCCAGTCCAGCCATCTCCTTGGGAGTCAGGTCATCTTGGATCAAATGCTGAATCATCTCCTGAGCGGATTGACCATGGATATCGGAGACAACAGAGGCCAGTTTGATATTGGCATCTTCGAGAAACTTCTGGAGGCGATTCAGCTCGGAGGACTTCTGCTGAATCAGCTTCTGCCGATAGCGGGTCAGATCCCGGAGTTCACGGATCGGTTTGGGGGGGATGAAACTCCCCTTGATCAGACCATGGCGAAGAAGTTGGGCAATCCACTCGCAGTCCTTGACGTCGGTTTTCCGACCGGGGACATTCTTGATATCTCGGGCATTGGCCAGAATCACTTCCATGCTCTCTTCCAGGATGTTGAAAACAGGCTTCCAGTAGACTCCGGTACTTTCCAGGGCAACATGAGTGCACCTCTCGACTCTCTAACCAGTCTTTACAGGCTAAAAGGTCTCCGGGTCATGGTGGTAAACGTTTTAATCAATCTTCTTGGGTTTCTCTTGTGGTTTACCAACCATGAGACAGGCGGTAATGGTTTTCTTGTGGACATCAATCCCACAACACATCTCAAGAATGGCTTCCATAGGAACTCTCCTTTCTGGAAAGGGGGTGGATCATGGTTGAAAAATTTAACACGCGTGCTCCCCATGGGGACAACAATTCGTGGTGCTTCCGATCCACCCAGGTCATTTTGGACATCGGGGTATAACCACCAAAATTTAACGACCTTCTTCCTTCCACAGAAAGATTATAAATAGGATGACGTTATAGTTCAACAATTTTCATGCTTCGTGGTGCCCTGTAAGGGCATGGGGGTTTGGACAGCAGTGATAGTAAGCTTTTCCATTCAGCGAGCTTTGTCTGTTCATGCGGGTCCAGAACATGGCAACCCGAGGCTCTCGGAAGACGCATCTCCAATGCGGGCCGGAGCCGCGTGTAACGAGCCTTCGAATCCCATGTATTTGCTGGAAAGTGCGAATGAAGTTACCGGTTTATCGGGGTAGGGAAGAAAAGCCTGGACGCTCGGTTCGGCGGGCATCCAGGTTGTGGCTCCGGGATCCTCATTCGGTGGGAACTGGAAGGAAGGGGTTACTTTTCGATCTTGATGGCGTCCACGGTGAAGCCGTAAGTCCCCGCGTCTCTTCCCTGAACTTCAGGGTGTTGATCCCCTGGTAAGAACCATTGTACGATATAAGGGCGGTTTTGACCACTGGTAGCAGTCCCAACCAGCTTATCAGGGGGGTTGGACGTATCAACGGTTTTGAAAGATCCGATGACTTTATCGTGGATCGAGAACCGTGCAGGTTGTCTCCCTCAACGTGGTACGGCGGTTTTCCGGGAAGCTCACATAGGCCTTCGCCATGGGACCGATCAGATTGAACCGGTACAGTGCCCATCCAGATTAGTAGGATCCGGCACATGGTTATCACCGGCAATATGGATTGCCTTCCCCTCAAAAAAGAAATCCGCTGTATGGGCCTGACGCCGATCGTGGACTTTGCATCATGGTTTTCGGCCTCGATGCGCACGATTGGGGTTCTGAGGTGCGGCAAGTGTTGTATGACCTACGCCATTGAACGGGTCGAACCTGTACTCCGCAAGGGGTCCAACAGACACCGGCGACGTGGCCTTTGGTTGGATCGGCCCAGGGATGATGACTCGGGTCCTTCGAGGCGAAGGTATGGGACTGCCAGAGTCCGGATAAGCCTTGGCTCGAACAGGAGTTTTCTCAGCTGAGCCAACACAAGGTCCCCTTTGCCTCTATATCCGGCCCGGTAGAAGGCTATCGCCATCTGGCCGGTGCCCTCGGACCAGACATTGGGAGCCATATCCGTGAACGGGACGTACCCACTGACCTGCTTATCCCTGTATACGATGGTTCTCTCGTACGGCTTCATGTTGAGCAGACAGAATCCGTAGTTCCGGCCGAGTGAGAGCACACGCCACGAGTGGAGGTCAAGAGGTCCATCCGCCCAATCAAGATCCGTGTAATCGAGCCACTTCTTCACTCTGGCGGCCCTGTCCCTCAGTCCGTGGAGGGAAAGCACCTTGTATGCATCCAGGTTCCCTTTGGCATGCCCGCTTGGATTGAACGTCTCGCTTCCACAGTCGGATCGCTCCCAGCGCGGAGGCGATGTAGCCGCCAGGCTGCTGAAAACTCGACAGCAACGAAACGATGGCGTTGGCCATCCCATCGTACGTGGAGTCTCCCGTGGCTTTCTTGTAGTGGTGGATGGCCATGGCAAGCCAGGCGTTGTCCCCCATCCAGCGATTGACGCGGCACGGCGGCTCTCCAGTAGTCGAATCCCGGTATTGGAAGAACCCTCGCGGCTCCTTGCCCACGTAAAACTCTTGGGTGTTGCAGCGGTTCTTGAAGAAATCCAGGATGCGTTGAGCCTTTTCGACCTGGTTGTTGAGGACGAAAGCCATCACCGCCAGCGCGTTGTTGTAGGTCGACGCGCTGGTGTCCTGCTGACTCGGGACGAGGCCTGTCCGTTTGTCCTGCTGAGCCGAGAGCCAATCGAAAATGGGGTGCCAATCCGTCGGTTCAGCACCCTGGAGACTGCGCTCGGCTCCCCACAGGCTGCAAGGGGCAGCCAGGAGCAGCGCCGCGATGAAACTGATCAAGAATCTTGTCTTCATTGCCCGCCTCCGTACTGGAAGATTGTGACAATCTGATCTCACCGAAAGGAGTCAATCCCATTCCTCGTTGAAATTGGTCAGCGGACTCCCTCATGGGATTAAGCCACCGCATTGACTACTGCAACCTCCTTTCCCTCCATCTCTCTCCGCAGGGCAGCGCGGAGCGTGGGAAGATGGCGGTATCCCTTGATCCGACGAAGCCTCGGTTCGATGTCCAGCAAAGCAGAGGCCACCCACCTCTGCTTCTGATCACTGTTTCTCCAGCGATCCACCTTACCCGTTCTTTGCTCTACCTGAGACATCAGGGATTCCAGGCAGTTGGTGGTCTTCAAGCTGATGCCCAAAGTGGGAAAGACTTCCAGCCGATGCAGGGTGAGGGTCTCCTCCATCCCCTCGTCCAGGCTGGCCACCGCCGAGGCATTGACCAGGCGCAGCTCCTGCCGGATCCGCAGAAGGGCGGCCCGGGCCTCGGCATAGGTGGGTTTCTCATAGGCTGCTTGGAGCTTCCTCCGCCAGAGGGATTGCTGAGATTTAGGAAGGTAGCTCACGACGTTCTCCCTTTTATGCCACTGGCAGCGCTGGATGGCAGCCTGGGATCCAAAGACCTTCTGGATGGCCTTATGAAGGCCCTTGGCCCCATCGATGGTACAAAGGAGACCCGGATCGATTCGCAGGCCTCGCTCCACCAAGCTTTGGAGGAATTCGGAGCAGACCCGCTCATTCTCCGTTCCGGTCTGGATGAAGCCTAAGAGGACCTTCTCGCCCGAGAGGGTGATCCCCAGGGCGATGATCATCTCATCCTCGGCGAAGGTCTTCCCATCCAGGAAAAGGCCCACGAAGTCATGAGATTCCAACCGACGCTCGCAGAGCTGCTGGAGCTTCCGCGCACTGGCCCGGATGAAGCGGCGAGATACAGAGGAAGGACTCAGGCCGAAGGCCGCAGGGATCGCTCCCGCACACTCCCCATAGGAGCGACAGCTGAGGCCCCGCAGGATCTTGAGGAGCAAAGCGCCGTCGGTCGCATGGGGCTGCTGGAGACCCTGGTAGGTCTGCAAGGGGACTTCACGGTTCTGGGCCCGATCCCGCAGCCTCCGGTAGGTGACAGCTACCTTCTGATCGGCTAAGAAGACCGAACCCCTTTGCTGGCTCCAGCGGACGATGCCGGGGAGACCTCCGGTGCGGGAGTAGCGTTTTCCGGCCAGGGCAATCACCTCCCGTTTCAGCTCCTCGGCTACCGCCAGAAGGCCTACCGGGATCAGGGCCTGGATGAGGGCTAACTTGGCATCCAGATCCTCGGGTGTTTGAAGGGTGAAGAGGTCGATGGGTTTCACCTTGCCTTTTCGTACGACTCGGAATACTCTCTTCATGGAGCGACTCCTTTCGCTGTGGGGTTGTGGGTTTAGTGCCAAACACACTTCACCACAAGGGAGTCGCTTCGTCAATTGTCAACGGAGAATAGCACACACCCCCGAAAGTGCCTGAGCGGTGTGTTCTCACCCTTCGATCCGTCCATTCGCCAGGACGATGAAGACGGTCACCGGGTTTTGGGCAGGGGGGACAAAAAGGTGATAGCGGCGTTCGGCAGGTTGTCCTCTACTCCCTTGATGAAGGCAGGAGACATGTCGATGGAGACATCCGTGATAGCCTGAGGATTCCCGTGGTGTTCCCTGAAGTCTTCGGTAAATGCAGCCATGGTCTCCGCTCCTTTGCCTTCTGCCACAAAGATGGTCCGCCTTTTCTCCAGATCAACAAAGAGAGAGACATAGTCATGTCCTTTCGCCTTCGAGGTTTCATCGACCCCTAGCTGTGTTTACCCCGGAGTAGTCCTCCTTCTGACGGGCTGCCTCCGTATAGTGATGCATCATCCTCCAGAGCTTGTTGTCATCCACGTTGATGATCTGAGACACCTTATTGACCGGCATCTCCCGTACCAGGGTCATAGCGAAGGACTCAAAGAGAAAGGTGAAGTCCGCTCCATCCCGGGCCCACGGCACATCAATCTGGAGTATCCCGTCGTCGGGACAGTCAATTCTCGGGGACTCGTCACCACCAGGTAACAGGCATATTGGAAGAAGCTGGAGATGTCTCCATTCCTTCTCTGTGGTGTCGTAGGCCTTCACCGCTTTCCCGCAGATAGGGCAGGAAAACATGACTTCCTCGGGGAAAATCGATGAAGACCCTGATGACCCCTCCGCTCTCATCAAACTCTACCTTTGTAACCATCCAGGGCGATTCCAGTTTGAGCGCTTGTGCAAACAGTGACTCCAGGGCTTCCATTGTGTAGGCGCTCCTCTCTCTTTTCCCCACAGTGTACCTTACCCACTCAGTTTGAGAAAGAGCCTCTTTTTTGAACTTATTCCTTAAGGCAGGTGTTAACTTTCCTCGCTTCCAGCTCTCGTACCAAACTTCGAATTCTTCCAGCTTACCACAGCCATGATTGATCTTGGAGCATCTGCAAAAGGAACGAACGATAGTAGGTAACTTCTTGTACTGCTTGTCGATCCCGCGGAATATCGCTGTATTTTGTCTTGGAATTCATTCAGGGCGTCGAGATAGGACTCAAGGCTTGTAACTTCCATCGTTCATCGTTCTCCTTGGCTCGTTGCCCGGCGACTCCGGAATTGAACGGTAGCCGAAGCCGGGGGGGACACGAGCGGGCCGTTCTTGCAGAACGTGCATAACTCTCACTTCGTTGCGCAGTGGTGGACAGCAAGGCAGATGGTTGCCTTCTATCCAGGGTCATGATGGTCCGGGGTCAGCGAATTCTCTGGCAAGAATATCAGCCACCTTTCGTTTCAGTTCTGGAGCCTCTTGGGTTGCTGCCACCCAGACAATAGGCCATTCTGCAGCGAAGTAGCCATGAAGCGCTATGTTGCGGAACCCAACTGATATCGTCCCACTCCATCTCCGGATGGCGGTCACGGAACTCCATGGGCAGGCGAGCTACGGCCTCACCAATGATGGTCAATTTCTGAAGCACAGCGCTACGCAGGAGATCATTCTGGAGGAAGATCTCCCGTTCGATGCCTGCGAGAAATCTCTGAATCGACTCGGCGGCCTCCACGATATCGTTCAAATACAGTTCCTCGCGCCGCATAGAGAACCTCGGCAGTGGAGAGGACGGCTCGATGGACGGTCGGCTTCAGGCCACCCTTGGGCACCAGATCCACTGTGTGATGCAAGATCGCTGAGAGTTCTCTCTGCATTCGGGACAGAGTCATGAAGCCAACCTGTGCCTCGGGCTCGAACTCCACCAGTAGATCTATATCACTGGCCGCGCTGAAATCGCTGCGGAGAGCCGACCCGAACATTGCAAGCTCCCGCACCTGGCAGCGACGACAGAACTCCTCGATTTCGTGCATTGGGAAATCAAGGCCACGACGAATCACAGCCGCTTCTCCCATCTGGCAAAGCCAAAATACCTCTATGATTCTGCTATTTACTCTCCATGGCAGGACTTGTCAATTGAATTCCAGAAGAAAGAAAGGGAAGAAATACCGAAGGGGACGGAACGGAATTATCCCGAGAAATCAAGTGATTTCAGGAAATTGGAGGTAGAAAATCAGTTCTTCAGAACACACCACTCAGACCCTCAAGGCCCTCAGCTGCTTCGGTGCCAGCGGGTTCCCTCTGGGGCATCCTCCAGGATAATCCCCATGGAAGAGAGCTGGCTACGGATCTCATCCGCCAGGGCCCATTGCTTGGCCTCTCGGAGCTTGTTGCGGATGCTGATCAGAAGTTCCACCAAGGGCTTCGTATCGGATAGATTGTCGGCCCCGGAAGAATCCAATCGGATCCCCCAGATGGAAAGGGCCTGACGCATCCGGTCTCTTGCCTGATGGATCAATGCCTCCTCCACTCCCGCCTCCTCTGCCTCTCGTAATGCCTTTGCCAAATCCAACAGATACCCCATTGCCGCCACGGCATCCCAATCCGACTTCGAATGGGCACCGAAGAACTCCTCTGCCCTGCGGATCCTCTCCTGCAGGAGATGGATCTTGGAGGAGGCATCTCGCGGGGGCGATTCCGAGGATACGGCAAGCTCCGGGGCAGCTACATCCGATGTGGTCTTCCTCCATTCGTTTAGGGGAAAGGAGGTGCCTGCAGGATAGGATTGCTCCATCCCTTGCCTGCGCAAGACGACCTTGCCGGCCCCCATGACACGGCACTCCTCCTGGGCGAGGTCGATCATGCAGGCGGTGTATTCGTCGATTCCCAGGATGAGGGCAGAGGCAGGAAGTTGCTCCTCGAGGATTCGGAAGCGAGGCTCGCCCATGAAGCAGAAGCGGGTATCGTGGGTGCCACCCTCGGCGTTGTTCCAGTGGGGCAGGATCGCCAGTTCCAAAGCACAGGGCCCCAACAGGTCGATCCCCTCGCTCCAATGGGGGTCTTCTCCCACCTTATAGATCTCATAGACCGGAAGGGTATATCGGGAGGCTGCAATGGCGGCGGCACTGGCAAAAACCAGATGGGCACCCTCCGCCAGACGCTGCCTGAGGACCTCCAGGATCGGGGTATCCCTCCAGTTCTTCACCGTGTAAGTGGGACTCCCGGGGCCGGCCAAGAGGAAATTGGCTTCCCGCAGGGTCCTCGAGGCCTCTTCTATCTCGCCGCTCCCTGCCGCCCGGGCGCTTTTGAAAGAGGCAACCCTCAGGGAAAGATCGAAATGATGGCGGAAGTAGGAGACTGCCCGGGCGGAGATCTCATCGGCATTGAGCTGAAAACCCGCAGGGGTATCCAGGAAGACTCCCTTCACCGGCCCGGAGATCTTGGCCATCACCGCCCGATAGACTCGGCTCATGGCCTCGGTCATCTCCCCGGAGCCAAGGAGGGTAACGCTTCCAGGTGAACAGGTGTGGGGATAAAGGCTCATGATCTGGGGCTGGGAGAGATCAATAGATTCGGCAAACCCGCCCTCCCGATTCGCACATCTTGGGTTCACAGGGATGCGATGCAGGGTCGCGGCCGAAGCAGAAACCGAGGCCCTCGTAGAAAGCCACCTGATCGAGGTCCACACTGCGCAGGGCGATTGCCTCGGCGGTGGGCTGGTAGTGGATCTGCCGTCCCTCCACTCGGATCACCGTCACCCCGAAGACGCCCCGCAGGGCAAGCAGGACCGCCGCCGCCCCCACCTCCAATCCGAAATTGACGTCGTAGGCCGAGGTGAAACCCGAGCGGACCAGATGGCTGGGCCGCACCTCCCTCACCTCCGGGATCTCATAGAGGCCCTCCACGTACATCCCCGCCTCCTGCATGAATCGCTTGGCCTCCGGATCCGCCTTCAACCGCTTGCTGATCTCCTGGGCCACGTACTTGCCAGCCCCGGCCAGGCGCTTGTGGCCGAAGGGATCGCACCCGGCACTCTCGTCCACTAGCTCCTCCCCCGAGGCGTTCCTGATCCCCTCTGCCACCACGATGGTATAAGTGCCGGCCTTGATGTCACTTTCCAGGATCCGTTTGAAATAGCGCCTCTTGATATCGACGTAGACGACATCCAAATCCATCGGGATCTCAGGGATCAGGACGCAGTCGGCGTTCGCGGCCACCCCCCCGCGAAAGGCGGTGTGTCCTGCGTATCGCCCGAAGACCTCGATCACCATGACGCGGTTGTGGGTCCGGCCCGTGGTCTTCAGGGCGTTGACCATATAAGCGATGCGGTTAATCGCCGAATCCCCGCCCACGCTGTAGGGATTCAGATCCAAATCCATCGTCTTGGGGGCATGGACGCAGGGGATACCGTGCTCGCCCAGATCCACCATGACGCTGCCGGTATCGTCGCCGCCGCTGATGATCAGGGCATCGATGGCGAACTTTTCCAGGCCCGCCTTGATCCGTTGATACTTCTGGGGATCGGCGATCTTCTTGATGCTGACCCGGGAATGGCCCGCCTCGGAGCCGGCGACCATGATATCCAGGGCATCGATCCGCTCGGGGGTGAATTCGACCAGGGAGGACATCTCCACCAGGTTATAGAGGCCGGCGTAACCGTTGGGGATGGCATAGGCGTTCACTCCGCATCGGTGAGCGGCCAGCGTTGCCCCTTTGATGACTGCGTTCAGCCCGCCGCAATCGCCGCCGCTGGTGATGATCCCGATTCTTTTTATCGCCATGACCCGTCCCTCCTTATGGAAAATTGCCTGAATGGTGACCCCATCTCCTGATGGCCTTCCAAGACGAAAGCTAAATCCTCTTGCAGTGGAGAAACCCGCCGTCCACGGCCATGTCTAACCCGGTGACCCAGGAGGACTCATCCGAGGCCAGAAAAAGGGCGGCATAAGCCTCATCCTCCGGCCTCCCCAAGCGGCCCAGGGGATGATGGGAAAGGATTCGCTCCAATTTCTGGGGATCGGACTCCCGCATCTTATTGAAATAAATGCGCGTCAGATCGGTCTCGACGAAACCGGGAGAGAGGGTGTTGACCCGGATCCCATAGGGGGCGTAGTCCACCGCCATGTTCCGGGTCAGGGCGATCATCCCGCCCTTGGAGGCAGAATAGGCAGCGCGATCGGAGCAACCTATGCCCCCCACCACCGAGGCCACATGGATGATGGACCCACTGGCCTGCTTCATCATGGGTGGCAGGGCATACTTGGAACAGAGGAAGGCGCCTTTGAGGTTGACTGCCAGGGTCTGATCCCAGGCCTCCTCGGAGGTCTCGTGGACCGGGGTGCGGGAAGGGTTGATCCCTGCGTTGTTGACCAGGACGTCGATGCGGCCATAGGCCTGCAGCGTGCCCTCCACCAATCTCTCTGCCTCGGAGGCCCGGGTGATGTCGGTTCGGAGGAAGAGGGCCTCCCCTCCCTCCGCCTGGATCTGCTGAACCACTGCCCTTCCAGATTCCTCCTGAACCTCGGCGACCACGACCCGGCTTCCCTCGCGGGCGAAGATCAGGGCGATCTCCTTTCCCAGGCCGGAGCCAGCCCCGGTGATGATGGACACCTTTCCTTGCAATCGCATAAAGAATCTCCTCCCTTTCTGAATTGGGATCAGATACGCTTGACGCTGGTGAATCCGCCGTCGATGGGCAGGTTCAAGCCGGTGATCCAGGGGGCCTCATCGGAGACCAGAAAGAGAGCCGCATAGGCCACGTCCGAAGGCACGCCGATCCGATCCAGGGCGTGGAGTCCAATGATGTGCTCCCAGGCGGCCGGGTCCTTTCGCCTGGCCTCGAAATAGTCGTGGGTGAGCTCGGTCTCCACGAAGCCGGGGCAGAGGGAATTGACCCGGATGTTGTAGCGGGCGTAGTCCACCGCCATGTTTCGGGTCAGTCCCACTACCCCTCCTTTGGAGGCGGAGTAAGCGGCACGAGAGGAGCAGCCGATGAGACCGGCCGCGGAGGCGATGTGCAGGATGGATCCCTGGCGCCTCCGCATCATCTCCGGCAGAACCGCCTTGGAGCAGAGGAAGACCCCCTTCAGGTTGACCGCCAGGGTGAGATCCCAGTGCGCCTCGCTGGCCTCGGCCAACGGCACACGGGACGGATTGATCCCGGCGTTGTTGACCAGGATATCGATCTGGCCGAAGGCCCGCACGGTCTCCCCGGCCATCCGCTCGGCATCGGCGGACCGGCTCACATCGACAGGAACGAAGAGGGCAGAACCTCCGGCCCCTGTGATTTCCTCGGCCACCCTCTTTCCTGATTCCTCATTCATCTCGGCCAGCACCACCAGGCTTCCCTCTCGGGCGAAGAGCCGGGCCATCTCCCTCCCCAGTCCCGATCCAGCCCCGGTGATGATAGAAACCTTATCCTTTAGCCTCATTCTTCCTCCTTCGGTGCATGGTGGATTTCGCTTTGGATTTCCTGCCTCGTCTGCAGGCACAGGTCCCGGCACTGTCTCTTGTAGAACCCCCGGATGGCGTTGAATACCTGGTTGTATAGTCCTTGACGGAAGTCGGGAAAACCCCAATCGTAGGGCTTCCAACCTCTATCGTAGTAGAGGGCCGGGTCAGCGTAGATCCCCTGACCCAGGTAGACCTTCTGTCCGCTGGGCTTGCCCGAGGCGAGGACGATCTTGTAATAATCCATGTAGCCCGGGTCCAGGTTCACCCGCCGTTTTCCCTCGACAGCGCGCTCCTCCTCCATGCGATTGGTCGTGACCTTGATGGTCGCCAATGCCCCGGGATTGATAAGCTGCTCAAAAGAGAGGAAGGTCCGCTTCAGACCCGGACCCATCTCCTTTTCGTAATACTGGGTGATCTGGAAGGGAGTCGAGTGGGAGACGTAATCGAGGAGGCCGAATGCCTCTTCCAGCCGTCCTTTCGCCCACTCCAGATCCGTCTCGTCCGCATAGAGGATTCCTACCAGAAGCTTGACCGGCTGGGGTTCATTCGACTCAGCCACCGCTGGAGCCCTTTTGCCGCGTCCACTGGAACCGCTGGCGCTTCAAGATGGAAAGGGCCTCCTCGACCAGCCCGGGATCGATCCCGAAATATTCGTGGATCTGCTGGTGGTAATCCTGACGGATGCTCGCCTTCTTCTCCTCCGTCAGGGAAGTGAGGCGGAGGTGGTTTCCCCGGATGTAGAGTTGTCCTTTCTCGGTCAACTGGTTGAGGAGGATTTTGTGCAGGCTGGGCTTGGAAAAGGAGGCGATCCAATGCTCCCGGAATTCCCTCTCGGAAACGGCCCGATCGGCAAAGCGATACCGCCACTTGCGGCCGCCGGCATCGAGGGTGAAGATGTGAAAGAACCCTCCTGCCTCATCATAGACAAGCTCCACGTCCCCCCGTGGCGTATGGCATAGCTGGGAGTGCCCCCTGGTCAGGGGGAGGGGCTGCCAGAGGAGATACCCGGGATCGACCAGATACCATTCCTCGCCCACCTCCACCACCAAGACACAGTGGATGTTCTCCCCGGCCTGCATATGGGCCATCGTCTTGTAGCAGAAATACCCCGAGGCGCGCAGAATCCGTTCCAGGCTGTGAGCGAGGGAGAAGCAGGTTCCGCCCAGACGGTGGGCGATGTGGTCCTCCATCACCTCCTGGGGCATCCTGAACTTGCCCTCCACGGACGGGTTCTTCGCCACCTTGATGATCTTGCTGATGTTCTCATAGGGGATCTTAGAGTAGTGGCGGAGGATTTGGTGCAGGTAGTCGAGATCCGACCTCGGCCGGGTCAGGCCGAAGTGACTCTGAAAAAGGGAAACCGCCTCTTCCTGCGATTGGGAGAAAGGATCCATGGACGATCAGGCCTCCGGTTGGGATCGGCCCCAGTATAGCACAAGGCCAATCTGCGTCAAATGAAGAATGGCCGCAAAAAGGGAGAGTTGGAATCAGGGGCCTAATCGGTGATCAGGGTGCCGGTGAGATCCCGGAGGCGGGGGATTCGATGCTCGATGAGGTGAGATTCAAGGCCCTCGATGACCTGGAGGCAGGAGGCGGGATCCACGAAATTGGCCGTGCCGATGGCGATGGCCCGGGCGCCGGCTATGATGAACTCCAGGGCATCCTCAGCCGACATGATCCCTCCCATGCCTATGATGGGGATCCTCACCGCCTTCGCCACTTGATACACCATGCGCAAGGCCACTGGTTTGATGGCGGGGCCCGAAAGCCCACCCGTCACATTCGCCAACTTCGGCCTCCGGGTCTCGATGTTGATCGCCATCCCCAGCAGGGTGTTGATCAGGGAAAGGGCATCGGCCCCGGCCTCCTCTGCCGAGCGGGCCATGAGCACAATGTCGGTGACATTGGGGGATAGCTTCACCAGGAGGGGCAAATGGGTGGCCTTACGGACCCGGCTTACCAGAGAGGAGAGGAGTGGGGCGTCGGTCCCGAAGACGAGTCCATCCGCCACGTTGGGGCAGGAGACATTCAACTCGATCCCGGCGATGCCCTCGACCTTGGATAATCGGGATGCCAATTCCGCGAATTCCTCGATGGTCCCACCCGCGATGTTGACAATCAGGGGAGGGGCGAACTGTCTGAGATAGGGGAGGTTTTCTTGCAGGAAGACCTCCAGGCCCACGTTCTGGAGGCCGATGGCATTGAGCATTCCGGCCGGCGTCTCTACCACCCGGGGTGGAGGGTTTCCCCCTCGGGCCCTCAGGGTGATCGTCTTCACCACCAGGGCCCCCAGTCGGTCCAGGTCGAGGTAGGAGGCAAACTCCTTCCCATAGCCGAAGGTGCCGGAGGCGGTCATGACCGGGTTCTGCATCCGGATGCCCGCCACCTCCACCGAGAGGTCCGGCCTCACCATTGGATTGCCTCGGCGTCAAAGACCGGCCCATCCCTGCAAACCATCTGATATGGACTGGCCAGGGTCTTGCTTTCTACTGCACAGCCCATGCAGGCCCCGATCCCGCAGGCCATGTACTCCTCCAGGGAAACCTGGCAGGGAATCTTCGCAAAGGCTGCCACCTGAGCCACTCTGGCCAGCATGGGCCGAGGGCCACAGGCATAGAGAACCGATGGGGGCCGCTCACAAGACCTGGCCTTGAGTAGAAGCTCACCGAGATGGTCAGTGGCCAGGCCCTTTCGACCCAGACTGCCATCTTCGGTAGTAATGAACACCTCCGCCCCCAGATCCTGCAGCTCTTCGGCGCACAGGATATCCCCACTCCTCTTCCCACCGATGATGGCCACCACCTTTACCTCCAGATCTGCGCGATGGGCCTGGGTGCCGAAGCCCTGAAAGAATGAATAAAGCCGTCCTGCCAAGGCCCGCAGGGGCGCAACCCCCATCCCCCCCGCCACCAAGAGGGCCGAGGCGAGGTCGAAGGGAATGAGGAATCCCTTGCCCAGCGGCCCCAGGAGGTCAACCTCCTGGCCAATCTTGTGGGAGGCCAGTATCTGGGTCCCCTTCCCCACGATCCGATAGAGGATCTCCAGGTAACCCTCCTCCATCCAGTGGATGGAAAAGGGACGCCGCAGGAGGGGCTCGATCCCGGAACCCATCTTCACCATGAAGAATTGGCCCGGCTCAAACCCTATCCTCAAATCAGGACTTCTCAGTCCCATCTTGAAATAGGAAGGGCGAACCTCCCGATTAAAGCTAACTTCGGCCTTCAATTCTTTTTTCCTCCACCGCTCGGTAATAATCCTGCAGGGGCCGAACCATGATCCCCCTCTGCCGGAGGTAGGCAATGGCCTCGACGGCCGCCTGGGCCCCGGCAATGGTGGTGGTATAAGGGATGCCCATGGTGATGGCGGTGCGGCGTATGGAATAGGAGTCCATGCGCGACGATCGACCTTCAGGCGTGTTGATCACCAGGGCGATCTCGTTGTTCTTCATGCGATCCACGATGTGAGGGCGCTGCCCTTCCGTCACCTTGAACACCTGTTCCACCGGTATCCCTGCCCCCTGGATGGTTTGTGCCGTCCCCCAGTGGCCACCAGGTGAAAGCCCATCCTGCTCAGGCTTCTAGCAATCGGCACCACCCTGCGTTTGTCCCCGTTGCGCACGCTCAAAAATACCGTTCCTGAGAGCGGCAGGCGGCCATTGATGGCGATCTGGGACTTGGCATAGGCACCTCCAAAGCTGGCATCGATCCCCATCACCTCGCCGGTGGACCGCATCTCCGGCCCCAGGATGGCGTCCACCCCGGGGAACTTGACGAAGGGCAACACCACCTCCTTCACCGCCACATGGGAGAGCCTCCTCTCTTCGGTGAAATCGAGATCCTTCAGGGAATATCCCACCATCAGCTTGGCGGCCAGCTTGGCCAGCGGCACCCCGACGGCCTTGCTCACAAAGGGGACCGTGCGGGAGGCTCGAGGATTGACCTCCAGGACATAGATCTGCCCCTCCTTGATGGCAAACTGGATATTGATCAGCCCCACCACCCCCAATTCCAGGGCCAGGGCCCGGGTCTGCTCCCGGAGCTCGTCCATCAGGCCCGGGGAGATGGAGCGGGGCGGAATGGAACAAGCGGAGTCCCCCGAGTGAATCCCTGCCTCCTCAATGTGCTCCATGATGCCCGCCACCACCACCTCCTGGCCGTCGGAAAGGGCATCCACGTCGATCTCCAGGGCATCCTCGATGAATTTGTCCACCAGCACCGGATGCTCATAGGAAGCCTGTACTGCAGAGGCCATGTATTGGCGAAGCGATGGGGCATCGTAGAGGATCTCCATGGCCCGGCCTCCCAGGACATAGGAGGGCCGAAGGAGCACCGGATAGCCGATCTGCTCCGCGATCCGCTCTGCCTCTTCCACCGAGGTGGCACTGCCGTTGGGCGCCTGTTTGAGACCCAGCCGATTCAAAAGATGCTGGAAGCGATCACGATCCTCGGCGCGGTCTATCGCGTCGGGAGAGGTGCCCAGGATCTTCACCCCCTCCTGCTCCAAGGGCACCGCCAATTTGAGGGGAGTCTGGCCCCCGAATTGGACGATGACCCCCACCGGTTCTTCCTTCCTTACGATGTTCAGGACATCTTCCAGGGTGAGGGACTCGAAGTAGAGGCGATCCGAGGTATCGTAATCGGTGCTCACCGTCTCCGGGTTGCAGTTCACCATGATGGTCTCAAAGCCAGCCTCTTTCAGCGCCATCGCCCCGTGGACGCAGCAATAGTCGAACTCGATCCCCTGGCCGATGCGATTGGGGCCCGAGCCGAGGATGACGATCTTTTTCCGGTCGGTAGGATCGGCCTCGCATTCCCTCTCATACGTGGAGTACAGATAGGGGGTGTGGGCGACGAACTCCGCCCCACAGGTGTCCACCCGCTTGAAGACCGCCTCGATCTTTGCCTCCTGCCGGCTGCAGCGAATGGCTTCCTCCGTAGATTGGCAGAGATGGGCCAGACGGCGATCGGAGAACCCATACTGCTTTGCCTCCCAAAGCAAGAAAAGGGGTAAGGGATGGCCCTCATCCGCCCTATCTCGGATTCTCCGGGCAGCCTTCTCGATCTTTCCCTCCATCTCTACGATCTCGGCAATGTGATTCAAGAACCAGGGATCGATCTGGGAGAGGCTGTAGATCTCGTCGGTCTTCAGGCCCATGCGAAAGGCATCTGCAATATAAAAGACCCTTTCACCATTGGGAATCCTCAGCTTCTCCCTGATCCTTTCCAGGTCCTTGGCCTCATCCTCCGGTGTTCGAGGCGAGGCCTTTCGGCTTGGGATCTTGCTCTCCAGTCCGTAGCAGTCGATCTCCAGGGAGCGGAGGGCCTTCTGGAGGGACTCCTTGAAGGTCCGACCGATGGCCATCACCTCCCCCACCGATTTCATCTGAGTGGTGAGGGTCTGATCCGCTTGGGGAAATTTCTCGAAGGTCCAGCGGGGGAACTTCACCACGCAATAATCGATGGTCGGCTCGAAGGAGGCCGGCGTTTCCCGGGTGATATCGTTCCGGATCTCATCCAGGGTGTAACCCACTGCGAGCTTGGCGGCGATCTTGGCGATGGGAAAGCCCGTGGCCTTGGAGGCCAGAGCGGAGCTGCGCGAGACCCGGGGGTTCATCTCGATCACCGCCATTCGTCCATTCTCGGGATGAACCGCAAACTGGATGTTGGAGCCTCCGGTCTCCACCCCGATCTCCCGGATGATGGCAATGGAGGCATCCCGCATCATCTGGTATTCCTTGTCGGTGAGGGTCTGGGCCGGGGCCACGGTGATGGAATCCCCGGTGTGGATCCCCATGGGATCGAAGTTCTCGATGGAGCAGATGATCACTACATTGTCGGCCCGATCCCGCATCACTTCCAGCTCGTATTCCTTCCACCCGATCAGGGAGGCCTCGATCAGGCATTGGTGGACGGGGCTGGTCTCCAGACCCCACTGGATCGCTGCGGCCAACTCCTCTCGGTTGAAGGCGACGCCTCCACCGGTTCCACCCAGGGTGAAGGAGGGGCGGATGATGGCAGGAAAGCCCACCCGCTCCACGATCTGCTGGGCCTCCTCCCAGGAATGGCAGTAGCCGCTCTCGGGCAAATCCAGGCCGATGCGCTGCATGGCTTGCTTGAAGAGCTCCCGGTCCTCGGCGGCCTTGATGGCAGGGAGCTTGGCGCCGATCATCTCCACACCGTAACGATCCAGGACGCCTGACTCCGCCAGCTCCACCGCCACATTGAGGGCAGTCTGGCCTCCCAGGGTAGGGAGGAGACAGTCGGGCCGCTCCTTAACAATGATCTGCTCCACCGTCTCGGCGGTGATGGGTTCCACATAGGTGCGGTCCGCCATCTCCGGATCGGTCATAATGGTGGCAGGATTGGAGTTGACCAGGATGATCCGGTAGCCCTCCTCCCGCAGGGCCTTGCAGGCCTGGGTCCCGGAGTAGTCAAACTCACAGGCCTGGCCGATGATGATCGGGCCCGATCCGATGAGCAGAATACTGTTGATGTCGGTGCGCTTTCCCATTCTGCTTTAACTCCAATAATGTTTCATCAAATCCGCAAATCGCTGGAACAGATAGCCCGGGTCGTGGGGACCCGGTGAGGCCTCCGGATGATACTGGACGGAAAAGAGGGGCAGGTCCTTGTGGGCTATCCCCTCGCAGGTCTGATCGTTCAGGTTGAGGTGGGTCAGGAAGGTCCTTCCCTCCCTGCCCAAAGAGGAAAGGTCCACTGCGAATCCATGATTTTGGGCCGTGATCTCCACCTTTCCCGTGGCCAGATCCTTCACCGGATGATTCCCGCCATGGTGACCGAATTTGAGCTTGTAGGTCCTGGCCCCGAGGGAGAGACTGAGGATCTGATGCCCCAGGCAGATCCCGAAGATGGGCAGCTTGCCCAGGAGTTTTTGCACGTTTTCGATCAAGTAAGTCACCGGCTCCGGGTCCCCCGGCCCATTGGAGAGCAAGATCCCCTGAGGCTTCAGGGAGAGGACCTCCTCTGCCGAGGTGAAGGCCGGGACCACGATTACCTCGAAGCCACAGCCCACCGATTTCCGGAGGATGTTCAGCTTGATCCCACAGTCATAGGCCACCACCCGGAACCGCTTGCCCCCGGATGGCCTGGGCTTTTGGGCAATCAGTTCTCTCAGATCGGAGAGAGGCAATTCCTTCCTGATGGGGGCGAAAGACCAATCTCCCTTGCCCGCGGCAGCCCTTCCTTCCCATCTCCACTCCCCCTCCTCCCAGAGGAAAGGTTGCTGACAGGTCACCTCCTTGGCCAGATCGAGGCCCACCATCGGTGGGGAGGCCTTGGCCTTGGCTGCCAGGCTCCTGGGGTCCAGATTAAGGGTGGAGATCACCCCCTGCTGAGCACCTGCGTCCCGGATGTGGCGGGTCAGGGCCCGGGTGTCCAGGCCCTCGATCCCCACGATTCCCCATTTCTGCAAAAAGTCCCCCAGGCTCATCCGGGATCTCCAGTTGGAAGGATAGGGACAATACTCCCGCACCACGAAGCCTTCCACGAAGGGGCGAAAGGATTCGAAGTCCTCCTCGTTGACCCCGTAATTTCCGATCAGGGGGTAGGTCATGGTAACGATCTGCCCCTTGTAGGAGGGATCGGTGAGGATCTCCTGATAACCCATCATGCTGGTATTGAAGACCACCTCGCCGGTTGCCTCCCCCTCGGCCCCAAAGGAATAACCTTCGAAAAAGGTGCCATCCGCCAGGGCCAGGATAGCCCTTCGGCGGCTATTCTCCTCTGCCATCGTAGACGGTCCTTCCTGCGCAGATGGTCATCCAGGGGGCTCCCTTGAGCTTCCATCCCCAGAAGGGAGTATTTCGGCTCTTGGACCGCGACTGGGCGGGATCCACCACGACCTCCTTCTCCAAGTCCAGGAGGGTGAGATCGGCATCTGCCCCCGGGGCCAGGGATCCCTTCTTGAGACCCAGTATCGCGGCAGGGCCGGAGGTGAACTTGGCCACCAGGTTGCCGAGGGGAAGCACGCCCTGATGGTAGAGCTCATGGAGGGATAAGGAGACGGCCGTCTCGAGTCCAATGATGCCGGTGGGGGCATAGTCGAACTCCACTTCCTTCTCCGAGGCCGCATGGGGCGCGTGGTCCGAGACAATCGCCTCGAGGGTTCCATCGGCCAGGCCCTCCTTCAAGGCGGCAATATCCTCCACCGATCGCAGGGGAGGATTCATCTTGAGGTTGGTGTCGAAGCTCACCAGGGCCTCCTCGGAGAGGGAGAAGTGATGGGGGCAGACCTCTCCGCTCACCCGGACCCCCCGGGATTTGGCCCACCGGATGAGATGGACCGATCCCGCCACGCTGACATGGGCGATATGAAGGCGGGCGCCGGTCATCTCGGCCAGGATGATGTTTCGAGCCACCATCACCTCCTCGGAGGCAGCCGGGATCCCCCGAAAGCCCAGACGGGTGCTGGTGAAGCCTTCATTCATCACCCCGGAGCCGGAGAGGTTCAAGTCCTCACAGTGCTCGATGAGGGGCAGATCGAGCATCTTGGAATATTCCAGGGCCCTTCGCATGAGATTGGCGTTCATCACCGGACGGCCATCATCGGAAAAACCGACGCATCCGGCAGCCTTGAGATCCCCCAATTCCGCCATCTCCTCTCCCTTGAGGCCTTTGCTGATGGCTCCGATCGGATAGACCGGGATGAGCCCGGCGTTCCTCGCCTGGTTCAGGACGAAATCGGTAACGGCCTGATTATCGTTGACAGGATGGGTATTGGCCATACAACAGATCCCGGTGAAGCCTCCCCGGGCGGCGGCCGCGGTTCCGCTGGCGATGGTCTCTTCGTCCTCCCTGCCCGGCTCCCGCAAGTGAGTATGCATATCGATGAATCCCGGGCAGATCACCTTTCCCCGGGCATCGATCGTCTCCTCCGCCCGGAGGTCTTTCCCCAGGTTGAGGATGCGTCCCCCTTCAATCAGGACATCCACGGCCTCGTCAAGGCCCTGACCCGGATCGAGCACTCTTCCGTTCTTGATCACCAGGGACATTCGTTTCTCCTTGAATACTTCAGTTGGATCCACCCAACAGCAGAAGGAGGACAGCCATGCGGACCGCCACCCCATTGGTCACCTGATCGAGAATGATCGAGTAGGGGCCATCCGCTACCTCCGGAGAGATCTCCACCCCCCGGTTCATGGGCCCTGGGTGCATGATCAGGACATCATCCTTGGCTTTTTCCAGCCTTTTGCGGCTGAGGCCAAAGAGCCGGGAATATTCCCGGAGGGAGGGAAATAGGCCTTGTTCCTGGCGCTCCAGCTGGATGCGGAGCATCATGATCACATCCACTCCGTCTATCGCGGCATCTATGTCGGAAAAAGCCTGCACCCCCAGCCGATCCACATGGGGTGGAAGCATGGTGGTTGGTCCCGCAACCCGTACCTCCATGCCCATCTTTCTCATACCGAAAATGTTGGAACGGGCTACCCGACTGTGGGTGATGTCCCCCACGATCGCCACCTTCAAGCCCTTCAAATCTCTTTTCCTTTCCCGAATGGAAAAGAGATCCAAGAGGCCCTGCGTGGGATGCTCGTGGGCCCCATCTCCCGCGTTGATGATGGGGATGGGAAGGGCATCGGCCAGGATCTGGGACGCCCCCACCGCGGAATGCCGGATCACCAGAAGATCGGGCTTCATGGCCATCAGGTTCCTGCCGGTGTCCTTCAGGGTCTCTCCCTTCACCACTGAACTGGCCGAGGTCGAGATGTTCACCAGGTCGGCGGAGAGCCTCTTGCCAGCGATCTCAAAAGAGGTCCGTGTCCTGGTGCTCGGCTCATAGAAGATGTTGATGATGGTCTTCCCCCGCAGCGTGGGGACCTTCTTGATCTCTCGATCCGAGACCTCCTTCATCGACTCGGCGGTATCGAGGATGAGCTGGATCCCTTCCGGCTCCATCTGCTCCAAGCCCAATAGATCTTTTCCCTTCAAGGATAAAGACACCTTCGGCCCTCCTTTCTCTCATGGCGTTTCTACGGAATCAACCCTTGGGTTCTGGCTGTATGGCTCATCCCTTGAAGATCACGACCGCGGTCTTCCCGTCCTCTTCCTCCAAAAACACCTGCACGTCCTCGGAGAGGGAGGTCGGTATGTTTTTTCCCACATAGTCCGCTCGGATGGGCAGCTCGCGATGGCCGCGATCGATCAGGACGGCAAGCTGAATGAGGCGGGGGCGCCCCAAATCGATGATCCCATCCAGGGCCGCCCGGATGGTCCGTCCGGTGTAAAGGACATCGTCCACCAGGATTACCGCCTTGCCCTTTACGGGAAAGGGGATATCCGTCTTCTGCACGATCGCGTGAAATCCCTCCTCGCCGATGTCATCTCGATACAGGGTGATGTCCAAGGCCCCCACCGGCACTTCTACACCCTCTATCTTCTTTAACTGGGAGGCAATGCGACGGGCCAAGTGCACCCCCCGGCTGCGAATACCGATCAAAACTAAGTTCTCAGCCCCCTTATTTTTTTCTACGATCTCGTGGGCAATCCGAGTCAGGGCCCGCTCGATTCCCTGCTCATCCAAGACCTCCGTAGGCTCCCTTTGATTCATCGAGGCGCATCCTCCCTTTGAAGATAAAAAAACCTCCTCACCCCTAAGCTCTTAGGGAGAGGAGGTTCTGTGGACGGTATTCAGGACACATGAGGTTCTTCTTCATGACTCCTTTTCTAACCTCGCCGAGTTAGATTAAAAGGCAACCTTATTCTACCTCGTCTCTTGAGAAAGTCAAGTCCAATTTTTTCCCATTTTCTTCTTGACACCGCCAAGCCGTGCTATTAACCTCCCTTTCTTGACTGAAGGTGGCTGGAGAACCAAGCCCTCTGCTATTCCGGTCTTTTAGCCCCGACCTTCGCTGCCACTCGGAGAATAGGAGATAGTCTCTGTGGTCCAGAAGAAGGGGTCGATCTCTACCATTTGAGATATGCAGGGAATCGTCCGGGGGCTTCGAAAAACATTGAAACAATCGTTGACTCACTTCCCAGTCCAAATCAAAAAACCTGCGAGGTGATCTCTCATGGACCCTCATGTTTCTAAACCGATGTTGAAAACCTTTTTGTCCCTCAGAATGCTTTTGCTGACAGCCATGCTTTCCCTTCTCCCATCGCTTTGCCTTGCGGCGGTGGGAATGGTAAATGATGTTCCGGCCATTTTCGGGATTCGCATCGAGTTCATCCTCTTTGCCCTGGCGCTGGTGGGAGTCGCTTTATTCCACCGACACACCATGTATGTCGCCCTCATAGGGCTCGGCAGCATCCTGGCATTCAAGTTCCTTTTTGTGGGGGGCTTTACTCTATTGGGACACCTCCTGGGACATGGGCAAGAGGAGGGGGAATGGAGGATCTTGCTGAATCTTCTCGGCCTTCTTTTGGGCTTCGCCATCCTGGCCAGGCACTTCGAAGAGTCCAGGCTGCCCGATAATCTGCCCAACTTCCTGCCTGATGGATGGAAAGGCGGGTTCGTTCTCCTCTTAATGATCGCTGTCCTCTCCTCATTCCTTGACAATATCGCTGCTGCCATGATCGGTGGGGCGATTGCCAGGATCGTATTCAAGGGAAAGATTGCATATCGGCTTCCTGGCCGGGATCGTGGCCGCATCCAACGCAGGAGGGTCCGGCAGCGTGGTGGGGGATACAACGACCACCCTCATGTGGATTGATGGTGTGAGTCCGCTGCAGGTCATTCATGCCTTCGTGGCTGCCATCCCGGCGTTGTTCATCTTCGGCATTGTGGCAGCCAAGCAGCAGGACAAGCTGCAGCCGATCGTGGAGACCAACGTCGATATCAAGGTCGATTACGGTAAACTGTTCATCGTTTTCATGATCCTGGTCGGGGCGATTGCCACCAACTGGCTTCTTGACTTCCCGGCAGCGGGGGTGTGGATTGGTATTATCCTTGGGGCTTTGATCAGGCCGACACCCTGGAAGGAAATGAAAAACGCCTGGATGGGAACGGTCTTCCTGATGTCCCTGGTCACCTGCGCCTCTCTTATGCCGGTAGAGGATTTACCCCCGGCTTCCTGGGTCACCACCTTCGCGCTCGGCTTCGTCTCGGCGGTCTTTGACAATATCCCGTTGACCAAACTCTGCTTGGTGCAGGGCGGCTACGATTGGGGCATGCTGGCTTATACGGTTGGATTCGGTGGTTCCATGATCTGGTTCGGCTCCTCCGCCGGCGTAGCCCTGTCCAACCAGTATCCTGAAACCCGCTCCGCTGTAGCTTACGTGAAGAGCGGATGGCATGTCGCGGTGGCTTACATCGTGGGTTTCTTCATTCTTCTCGGCACTCTGGGTTGGTCTCCGGCTCCGAAGAGATCGGATCTGCAAAAATCAGAAATTCCTGTGGTGCAGATGGTTGAAAGGTAAGCCATCCACCGATGCAGAAAGGGCAGATTCTTTTCTAAGACGGCATGTGGATTCTGGAATCTTTTGAATCCTCGTCACCCGAATCAAAAGGGCCGGGAGGAATCCCCGGCCCTTCCTTTTTGTTTCTTACCGCTCCGGTTATTTCTCAATGATCTTGACCTTCATTTCCACCCGTTCATTGGGATTGTCCCGCTTGTCCCGGGGCTGGCCGACGATCTTATCCACCGCGTCCATCCCGGAGGTTACCTCGCCGAAAACCGTATATTGCTTATCCAGAAAAGGAGAATCGGCCACGCAGATGAAGAACTGGGACCCCGCGCTGTCCGGATCCTGGGACCGGGCCATGGATACGATCCCCCGCTTGTGGGATTTGCTGTTGAATTCAGCCTTCACGTTGTAGCCGGGGCCGCCCATCCCATGCCGGGACTTATCCGTTTCTTTGGTGTTGGGATCGCCGCCCTGAATCATAAACCCGGGAATGACCCGGTGGAAAATAGTCCCGTCGTAGAATCCTTTTTTGGCCAGGTCGATGAAGTTGTTCACATGGTTCGGGGCCGCTTCGGGAAAGAACTTCAACTCGATTGTCCCGAACTTGGTTTCGATGGCCGCTTTCGTTTCCGTCATCTTTCTTAATTTCCTCCTTGGTAAAAGTTTTGGACCGCGTCTCTCCCATGGCCAGAACCGGAATCAGACACAAGAGCAGACTTAAGAAACCTGTTATTACCCTCTTCATAGCTCCTCCTCGAGAAAATGGATCTTTTCAAACATAAGCGTTCATAGTAAGAGGAAGGGCGCTCCCGGTCAAGAAAATTGATGGGGAAATTGATGGAGCTGTCCCATTTTTGTCTGTCCCATTTTGGTCTTGACTTGTTACGCAAGATTGAATATAAGAAAGCCAACTTTATGAGTTTTGGAGCTTTCAATAAGGGTAACAGGGTCCGGAGATAGCCAGCTGTCTCCGGAGGGCAATGAGATCGAACGATAGTCGGGCCGCTATCCCTGAAAAGGGGTAGCGGCTTTTTTGTTTATCGAACAATGCGTTCCTCTGGGAGTAGAGGTTGACTCTCTGCATGGGAAACCAGTGAAGCCAGGTAAAGAGGAGGTGTAATCCCCCTTTTCTCTTGGAATGGACAAGTCTCGCTAGTTCCTTGATCAGCTTTCAATAAGGGTAACAGGGTCCGGAGATAGCCAGCTGTCTCCGGAGGGCAATGAGATCGAACGATAGTCGGGCCGCTATCACAAATTTTGGTAGCGGCCTATTTTTTTGCGATAAAAGGAGACCTTCTCATTCCCATTCATATTCCTTCTTCCGCGCATCCCTTTCACTTCTATTGCTCGGCGCCTCACAAAGACCCGAGGCGTGAACATCCCTCAACCCAGTTTGTTACCGAAAGGAGGCGTATCCATGAATTCAAGAAGGAGTATCGTCCAATTCTTCTGCGTTGCCCTTGCCATGCTGTTTCTTGTCATCTCCTGCTCCCGGGGTGAAAAATCAGAAGGCCCGAAGGAGAAAGGGACCAGTGCGGCCCTCGAACTGACAAGCCCGGCCTTTGTGCTTGGGGCTCCTATGCCTGCCAAGTACACATGCGACGGCGAGAACGTCTCCCCGCCCTTGAAGTGGACCGGCCTGCCACAGAGCTCCCAGAGCCTCGCGCTGATATGCGAAGATCCGGATGCCCCGGAAGGTTCTCGCGTCCTCTGGCTCGTCTACAACATTCCTCCTTCGGTGCCGGAACTCCCAGAGGCGAGCCCTGCGATCGGAGTCCTGCCTAACGGGGCCAAACAGGGGAAGAATGATTTCAAGAACCTGGGATATACCGGCCCTTGTCCCTCCCCTGGCAAGATTCATCGCTGCGAGTTCAAGCTCTATGCCTTGGATGATATGTCCAAGCTTCCTCCAGGGATATCGAAGAAGGAGCTCATAAAGACCATGGAGGGCCATCGTCTTGCCGAGAGACAGTTGATGGTGACCTGTGAGAAAATAAAGTAGTCTTAGGGGGGAAGGCAAGGATAAGCCTCTTGGAGGCGCTCAATCAGAGGGATCTACGGCCGCGAAGAGGTATAAGGTTTCCACCTTAAGCTGTGCGCCCTAAAAGCCGCTCTCAGCGAACTTTGGAACTCCGTGCCAGTTTGGCCATATGGTGAAGGTGGTGGGGAGAAAGGAGATGATTTTCATGCCTGAGGTTTCCATTGAGTTCTTGATGCCCATCAAGGTGGCATCCTTAGAAAAGGAAGGACCACGCGAAGAAGTAGGAAAGGCCCTTCAGCAACTTGCCCAAATTCTCAAAGAAAAGAAAGTAAAGATTGCCGGTGACCCTCTGGCTATGTTCCAGGGTGATCCAAAAGGATGGGATTTCCAAAAGGCACATTATGAAGTCTGTTTTCCCATATCCGGGAGGATCAAGGGAGAAGGGGAGGTCAAGGGCAAGGAGTTGGCAAAGGGAGCCTTCGCCTGCATTACCCACTCCGGCCCGATTGAAAAATTGCTGGATGCTTATCGGGAAATCTTGAAGTGGATCGAGGAAAATGGCTACCAAGTGAGTGGAGCCAGCCGGGAAGTCTACCACAAAGGAATCAGGGAAGCGGAAGGCAGCCTCCAAGAGTGCCTCATCGAGGTCCAATTCCCCGTAGTAGGAACATAGCCGCAGGCAAGGGGTAACCCTTGGGGCGAAGACTTTACGAACTTCTCCCCCAAGCGAAGATGTGTAGTGCGGAATCTCCACAGGTTCCTGCGGCCCTGGTGGATGAAGATGGTGACAGAAATCCTTGCATTTGAAGGCTCCTCCCGGCCTGCTTTCAGGAGCAACAATTCGTCTCAGGGCAGTTTCCGCTGTCCACCGTTGGCATTGGTTCGATTATTTCTCGCGGGCGCTTTCTATTTGGCTCGCTTGCCAGATGGGCAGAATGACTCCACAGCTTTTGGAAGCAAGTGACTTAGGCTTACGCACACAGCGGGCGTGTTTAGATACAAGCGGAAAATGGACAAGAGGAGACGGGAGCGGTCGTTGGGGCTAAGGGAAGAGGGAAGGAATGACGAAGAAGAGGATTGAGAGGAAAAAGCTCACCAGAAACCGGCGGCAGATGTTCGATGAAGAAAAGGCGAAATTTGCCAGCCGGGGCAAAAATCCGACGAAGGTTCTGGAAGACGAGGTGAAGCGATCCACTGGGAGGCACTAGACCAGGACTCATGGAGGGATTGAGAGAGACTTCGGAGACAAGAAAGGAGGTTGGTAGTACGGAAAGCACAATTGATGGCCGTAGAAATAACCTAGTTATAGGAGGTGCAAAATGGCTCAAGATAAGATCAAAGCTCCACCGTTGTCCGATGCGATCCAATCCAGGAAGATAGGAGACATGATCAAATTCTTTGGCCCGGGTGCGATCATGGCCTCTCTGACGATCGGCTCGGGCGAGACCTTCTTTGCAGCTCGGGGCGGGGCCGTGTTCGGCTACGCCATCATGTGGACCTTCGTATTGGGGTGCTTCTTCAAGTGGGTCCAGTGCTACACCGCCATGCGCTACCTGACCCTCACCGGCGAGCATCCCATCGACCGTTGGGCCCATTTCCCCGGCCCCAGAGGGTGGTTCCCCTTCCTGATCGCGGTCCTCAGCATCATGTGTTTTCCTTTCTGGTTATCCTTCCTGCCCTCCCTCCTGGGAACGCTCTGCAAGTGGATGTTCCATTTCGGGGATCACCTTTGGTGGGGGACCTTCTGGATCGTTTTCTTCGTCACCTTGACCCTCCTGGGGGGATATAATGCCCTGGAAAAGATCCAGCTGGCGATCATCACCGTGATGCTGGTGGCGATTCTCTTTGCTGCCGTCTACTTCAAGCCGGATTGGGGGGCAGTCCTCTCCGGGACCTTCATCCCCCGCATTCCCGACTACGCCCCCTGGATCTTTCAGAAATACCCGGAGGTAGCTGCTCGACCTCCCTGGGTGGAGGCGACCGTCTATATTGGGGCGATCGGCGGAGGGACCTACGATTACATCGGATATATCGGGATGCTGAGGGAGAAGGACTGGGGGATGTTGGGACTCCCTAACTTGGCCGAGGTCCAACAGAGGATCCACGAGTTGGAAGAGAAGGGAGACCGAATCCCCCTCTCCGAGGAGGAGGAGGATGTGAAGACGGCCCTGGCCTGGACCAAGGCCCCCGCCATCGACTCAGTCGTCTCCTTTGCCTCGATCATCATTTTTGCCGCCGGATTCATGATCGGGGGCGCGCGCCTGCTCCATGCCGAAGAGCTGATTCCCTCCGGGTTGAAGCTCCTGGAATACCAGGCCCAATTTCTCACCCGGATTCACGCCTGGTTGCTGCCCCTTTATGATCTGGGCGTCTTCCTGGCGGTCGCGGGAACGGTGTATGGGGCGTATGAGGTCTACACCCGCACCGCTTTCGAGTGCCTGCGCACCGTCTTCCCCGGACTGCGAAAGATCACCGTGAAGCAGGTCCGCCCCTGGGTCTGCCTCTATGTAGGCGTGGTCGGCATGTTCCTCATGTGGATGACCCGGCTTCTGCCCAACGTGAAGCTCATCGATCTGCCCACCCCGGCCGGGATCATCGGAGGGGTCATGACCTGCGGCCTCTGGTGCTTCGCCATGATCTGGACCGATCGAAGATATCTGCCCAAGCCCTATCAGATGGGGGGTGGCCTGGTCTTCCTGAATGTGATCGCCGGCATCGGCATGACCACCATGGGCCTCAAGGCCTGGTGGGATTACGGGGCGGACAAGCTCCACGGGGGCTGGACGGGTTATATCTTCCTGGCCGGCATGGTTGTCCTCTCCATGGTCGTCACGGCGATCATCAATAGCTATTACCGGAGGAAAAAAGCGGCAACGACTTCTTGATCCCAACAGCGGCACTGCCGCTTCTATTGCGGGGAATAGTGAGGCCGCCCTCGGCATTGAAATTGCAGCCGAGGGCGGACGTCTCCTCGCTGGAGCCGCAATCATTTGGGTCTGCGAGATCTCTCTTGGTTTCCAGTCTATCCTCTTCCCTTCATCCAGCGAACTCTAGCTAAATGAACAGCAATCCCATCAGCCAGGACCCCAAGAACGCGGGCAAGGCCAGGCGAGTGCTGGGCTCCTGGGCCCGTTTCTCCTATCGCCATCACCGCCTCGTTTTCCTCCTGGTTTTCCTCTCCCTGATCGTCTCCCTCCTGATCGCCAGTCGCCTCCAGATCAAGACCGACATATTTGGGCTCCTTCCCCAGGACAACGAGAAGGTGAATACCTTCCGCCAGGTCCTTCGGGATTATGGGAGCATGGACTACCTCCTGGTGGCGATCGAGTCGGAGGAGGGGAGCCCGGCAGATCGATTTGAAGGCTTCTCCGACCTGTTTGCCGAGGAGCTTCGATCCTCCCCCCTCATCGAATATGTGGAATACCGGATCTGGGAGGAGTCGGAAGATATGCGGCCCCTCCTGGGCAATGGCCTCCTCTACCTGTCTGAGCCCGAGATCGATTCGTTGGCCCATCGGCTCACCGATCAGGGAATTGCCGAACAGGCACAGCGGATCCAGGCCCTCCTGCTGACTCCAACGGCCCTGCCCATGAAGAGCCTCATAGAGAAGGATCCCTTCAATATCCTTCCCCTGGTCCAGGATCGCCTGCTCAAACGGGGGATGGATCTGCGCCTCTATCCCTATGATGGATACTACCTCTGCGAGGATCGGTCCATGCTGCTGATGGTTGCCCGTCCCATCAAGCCGGCGCAGGATCTCCTCTTCAGCAAGAAATTGATGGAGAGGGTGAAGGCGGCGGAGGGAAAAGCCCGCCAGAGGGTGGAGCAGGAGGATGGCCTCTCCCTGAGCCAGATGAAGGTGAGCTATGGGGGAGGGTATCTGATCGCCCTCAACGATTCCCAGATCATCCAGAGGGATATCCTGCGCAATTTCCTCACCTCTTTCTTCGGGGTTCTCTTTCTGTTCCTGCTGGCCTTCCGGACGCTCAAGTCGATCCTGTTTGCGGGCTTGCCTCTGGTGGTGGGCATTTCCTGGACCATGGCCTTTGCCGCCGTGGCCGTGGGAGAGCTCAATTACGCCACCAGTGGGTTTTCCGCCCTCCTCATCGGGTTGGCCATCGATCTGAACATCGTCCTCTACAATCGTTATCTGGAAGAGCGGACGGGAGGCAAAGATGCCCCGTCGTCGGTGGATCTGATGCTCGCTGAAACCGGGCGCTCGGTTTTCATCGGGGCCATCACTACGGCCGCCGCCTTCTTTGCCATGATGGTCACCCGGTTTCGCGGTCTGGCCGAATTGGGCCTCCTCACCGGGACCGGGATCCTCTTCTGTCTTTTGGCCACCTACATCCTGCTCCCCGCCATGTGCGCCTGGGAGGAAAGCCGAAGGAAGGGGGACATCCGATCTCCGCGGATGAGGTCCTTTGGGCTGGGAAGATCTTTTGCGGTCCTCTCCCGGGTGCCTCGGGGAATCATCGGGGTCTCCTTGGGGGTGAGCGTCTTCTTGGCCTTCTTTGCCGCCTCCCTCGGCTTCGATGAAGACATCAGCAACATCCGTCCCCGGCACAATGAAGCCCTGGATCTCCAGGAGAGGATCTCCGAGAAGTTCGGCCTCTCCTATTATCACTTCGTGGTGATCACCGAAAAAAAGACGGTGGAAGAGGCGTTGGAGGCCAATGAAAGGGTGGCTTCGGCTCTGAGATCCTGGAACCGGAAGGAGGGGATCGTCGGGTTCGACTCCCTGGAGACCCTTCTTCCCTCGCAAGGCTCCCAGGAGAGGAGGCTGGCCCATATTCGATCCATGCAGGGCCAGGAATTAAACGGAGATCGCATCGCCAGGAGCTTTCGGAAGGCGTTGCAGGACTCAGGATTGCGACCTGCTGCCTTTGCGGACTACATGAAGAAGTTCCGCGAGTTCCTCTCTCCCTCCCAGAGGATCCGCTGGGAGGAGGTGAAGAAATCCTCCCTGGGGCGGATCCTGAGTCGGTACCTGAAGGTGGATGATCAGGGGGTTCGGATAGCCACCTATGTCTATCAGGAGCGGAGCTCGTGGAAGGCGGGCCCACCTGCCCAGTTGGTGGCAGAGTTGATTTCCCTCGGCTCGGTGAAGGTGTCAGGGGTCAATATCCTCTCCCAGGAATTGAAGAGCAAGGTGTACCAGGATGCGAAATGGGCTACCCTACTTGCCTTGCTGGGGGTGTGCCTCCTCCTGTATCTGGACTTCAGGAACCTGAAGGACACCCTCCTGTCGCTGATTCCCCTCGGTTTTGGTGTCCTCTGGATGTTCGGGCTCATGGATCTCTTCGGAATGAAGCTCAACCTCATGAATATCTTCGCCGTGATCATGATCCTGGGCATCGGGGTCGATTATGGGGTCCATATCCTGCACCGGTATTATGAGGGAGGAAAATTAGACGCAGCATTGGCCCTCAATCAGGTAGGAAAAGCGATTTTGATGGCAGCAATGACTACAACCGTCGGCTTCGGCACCATCACCTATTCCGATTATCCCGGCCTCGTCAGCATGGGGATCGCCACAGTCATAGGAGTCACAACATGCACAGTCGCCTCTCTTGTTCTCCTCCCGGCGGTCCTCACCCTCTTGGCAAGATCTGGTGATTCCCACTCGGCCGGAGCACTCCCCCCAGGTCGAAGATCATAGGAGGATTACGATTTTGTCCCTCAGAATGCTTTTGCTGACAGCCATGCTTTCCCTTCTCCCATCGTTTTGCCTTGCGGCGGTGGGAATGGTAAATGCTGTTCCGGCCATTTTCGGGATTCGCATCGAGTTCATCCTCTTTGCCCTGACGCTGGTGGGAGTCGCTTTGTTCCACCGACACACCATGTATGTCGCCCTCATAGGGCTCGGCAGCATTCTGGCATTCAAGTTCCTTTTTGTGGGGGGCTTTACTCTATTGGGACACCTCCTGGGGCATGGGCAAGAGGAGGGGGAATGGAGGATCTTGCTGAATCTTCTCGGCCTTCTTTTGGGCTTCGCCATCCTAGCCAGGCACTTCGAAGAGTCCAGGCTGCCCGATAACCTGCCCAACTTCCTGCCTGATGGATGGAAAGGCGGGTTCGTACTCCTCTTAATGATCGCTGTCCTCTCCTCATTCCTTGACAATATTGCTGGCGCCATGATCGGTGGGACGATTGCCAGGATCGTATTCAAGGGAAAATTGCATATCGGCTTCCTGGCCGGGATCGTGGCCGCATCCAACGCAGGAGGGTCCGGCAGCGTGGTGGGGGATACAACGACCACCCTCATGTGGATCGATGGTGTGAGTCCGCTGCAGGTCATTCATGCCTTCGTGGCCGCCATCCCGGCGTTGTTCATCTTCGGGATTGCGGCAGCCAAGCAGCAGGACAAGCTGCAGCCGATCGTGGAGACCAACGTCGATATCAAGGTCGATTACGGTAAACTGTTCATCGTTTTCATGATCCTGGTCGGGGCGATTGCCACCAACTGGCTCCTTGACTTCCCGGCAGCGGGGGTGTGGATTGGTATTATCCTTGGGGCTTTCATCAGGCCGACACCCTGGAAGGAAATGAAAAACGCCTGGATGGGAACGGTCTTCCTCATGTCCCTGGTCACCTGCGCCTCTCTTATGCCGGTAGAGGATTTACCCCCGGCTTCCTGGGTCACTACCTTCGCGCTCGGCTTCGTCTCGGCGGTCTTTGACAATATCCCATTGACCAAACTTTGCTTGGTGCAGGGCGGCTACGATTGGGGCATGCTCGCTTATACGGTTGGATTCGGTGGTTCCATGATCTGGTTCGGCTCCTCCGCCGGCGTAGCCCTGTCCAACCAGTATCCTGAAACCCGCTCGGCTGTAGCTTACGTGAAGAGCGGATGGCATGTCGCGGTGGCTTACATCGTGGGTTTCTTCATTCTTCTCGGCACTCTGGGTTGGTCTCCCGCTCCGAAGAGATCGGATCTGCAAAAATCAGAAATTCCTGTGGTGCAGATGGTTGAAAGGTGAGCCATCCACCGTACAAAAGCTGAACTGAGAAGGCCCGGAAAGTGGGGAGAATTTTGCAGCAAATTGGGGAAAGTTGCCGAAGCACACCGTCCAAGCCCGCCCGATCAAGAAAGCCCGCCTAGAGTCTGCGACAGAATCGGGAAAGACCCTGAAATTTCCCTTGACAAGGGATGATATCTCAGTTATATTGTTATTAGAATATTCGAATAGGCGGATAATGAAGGAAGAGAACTCGTTGAATTTTGAAGAAGAAGCGGATCTGCTCCGGATGCTGGGCCATCCCACTCGCCTGAAGATCCTGCAGGTCCTGCAGGAAGAGGAGCGGTGCGTAAAGAATATTTGGGAAAGGCTCGGCCTGAATCAAGCCAATGTCTCTCAACATCTGGCCATGATGAAGCACAAGGGTATTCTGGGCGCGGCCCGGCGGGGAGGAAGAACCTGCTACTTCATCAAAGACCAGAGGGCTATTGAGGTCTTGAATTGCATCCGAGACCAGATGAGCGACCACGAAGAAAAGAGGGCGCCAGCCTTATAGATCGGGAGGAAAGGGATGAAAAAGGAATTGCGGGAAGGGATCGTTGGACGATGGCTTATCATGCTGGCCCTGATGGCTTGCTTTTCCCTCTGGGCCATACCGGCTGGAGTTTCGAAGACGACTGAAGGGGTAAATTGGCACGCCTATGAGGAAGGAGTAAAAAAGGCTCAGGACAGCAATAAGCCTATCGTGTTGCACTTTTATACCGATTGGTGCGGATGGTGCAAGAAGATGGACCGCGAGACTTTTGCCAATCCCCGGATTCAGGAGGTTATGAATTTGAATTTCATCCCCATCAAGGTCAACGCCGAATCGAAGGAAATGATCAAGGTGGATGGGAAAGAGGTCAAAACCTCCGCACTGGCACGCAGTTTGAAAGTGGTGGGCTTCCCCACCACCCTGTTCCTCGAATCGAATGGAGCCGATATTGGGTCAGTGCCTGGCTATATCGACCAGGACCGGATGCGCAAGATACTGGTCTACGTCCAGGAGAAGGCCTACAAGAAGATGAGTTTTGACGAGTTCACCAAACAGCGAATGGAATTTCGGAGTACCGGTCATTAGGAGGAGAAGAGACCATGCCCATCTATGAATATCGGTGTAAGAGGTGTGAGAACTTGGCCGAGGTATTGCACAGGTCCAGCCGAGAGGAAAAGGCATTGAGTTGCCCCGCTTGTGGGCACGATGAGATGGAGCGCCAATTCTCCTGCTTTTCCAGCGGCAGGGGCTCGGGGGGAAATGCAGGATCTGAATCCGGATCGTGCAAGCCCTCTTCCGGCTTTCGCTGAGGCTGATCCGGAGGGGCGGTCGGCCCCACCATTTTTCGGATCCTATCTACACTTCGCATTGAAGGGACCTGGCATGAATCACGCAGCACATCCGATGTTTTCGACTTTGGTTCTGCTCCTATTTCTTTTGGCCTGGCTTCTGCTCATGGGCTATATCCTCCCCAAGTTGGGGATCCCCACCTGAATTTCCCCCCAATGCCGGGTCGAGGATCGACCCCAGGGGAAAAAAGCTGATTTCTCTTCTAAAGATCCGAATGCTTCCTCCTCACAAGGGAGCAATGCGCCCACCTTGTCTTCTCCTCCGAAAAAGGAGGGGTCTGGCTCGAGATGAGCTATCGCAATCCACAAAAAGGGGCCAGGCAAATTTGCCTGGCCCCTTTTCCTTCCCTGAGACCTGCGAGACCCACCAACCACCTACACCCGGCTGAGACGCCTCTCGATTTCTGCCCGGGGAATGGTTCCCACCATGCGGTCCACCAATTTCCCCCCCCTGAAGATCAGAAGGGTAGGAATGCTCAAGATTCCATAACTGGCGGTTACCTCCGGATTATCATCGGTGTTGAGCTTGGCCACCTTTACCCTGCCGGAGTATTTCCTCGCCAATTGGTCAATGGTAGGAGCGACGATCCGGCACGGTCCGCACCACGGCGCCCAACAATCCACCAACACCGGGATCTGGGATTTGATCACTTCCTTTTCGAAACTGCGATCATCCACTTCGATCGGCTTGCCGTTGTTGGAATCTCCCAGGAGGAGCGGCCTTCTGCATCTGCCGCAGCGCAGCGTTCCCCCATTCCGTGCCTGAGGGACACGATTGGTTGTCCCGCAACTTTTACAAATCATATGATCATGTTGTGCGATCATCCCAACACCTCGCTCTTCAAGCTGACTGATTCAGGCCCCCGGCCTTCTCTTACCTTCAGCCAAAGGACAGAGAGCATCGATTCTTCCGAAGCAATCTTAGCCAATCGAAATCGACCCTCTCTTGGGCCGGACCTTTCTCCAAAAGCTCCTCGCGGCCACAATGGGGACAGCTACCTTGCTCCTTCGTATCTTTCTCCGACTGATAGCGCTCAAAGGAATGAAGACAGGATGGACATTCGTATTCGATCATCGGCAATGTGGTCACCTCCCCTCTATCCAATAATGATGCAGGGATGAAAGGGGAGGTTGCAGAGGAAGGACAAAGAAAGAAAAGCCGAGGATGGACAAACAAAGAAGATCCAGCGAGGGAGGGCGAGTCCACGGAAGGCCAAGTGGCCAGAGGGAATGCATTACTTCCGGGAGGATGAAATCGTACTTCTACACCATTCCCGGAGGGCCCTTCAGCCCGTCTGACCCTTCCACCGGTCTCGCAGAAGGCGCTGAAGGCGATCTTTCACCTCTGGAGGTATCTGGTACTCTTCGGGCAGGTTGTCCTTGAAGAGGGCGATCGTCTTGCGGGTACCATCTATCACCACTCGGCAGGGCTCACAGCCCTCCAAGTGTGCCTCGATATCTACGCAGAGGGATTCGTCCAGTTCCCCATCCACAAAATCCGACAGGACTTCCAAAAGGTCCTTACAGTGCACCCTTTCCCTCCTTGACCAGGGCTGAGATCTGCTTTCTCAGAAAAAGCCTGGCCCGCATGAGTCGAGACTTGACTGCGGAGATCGTGAGGCCCATCATCTCCGAAACCGCCTTGTTGGAGAGGCCTTCCACATCCCGCAGGAGGAACACCGCACGATAGATCTGGGGGAGGCTGGCAATGGCCCGCTCCAGTATCTCCACCAGCTCCTTCCTCTCCAGGATCTCGGCCGGGTTCACCGACCAATCGGCAATCTCCTGGGGCAAGGGGACACCATCTTCATTAAAGTGCTGGGGGTTGTCGAGAGAAACCTCATGAATTTTTCCCTCCTTGCGGAACTTCATCAGGGCGAAGTTGGTGGCGATACGGGTGATCCAGGTGCGAAAGCTGGCCTCCTCCCGAAACCGGGAGAGGTTCTCGAAGGCACTGAGAAAGGTCTGTTGCAGTAAATCCTCCGCATCCTCTCGGTTTCCCAAGAGGCGGTAGAGGTACGAGTAGACCCTGCCGCCATGACGGCTCACCAATTCCTCAAAGGCGACGAAGTCGGCACCCTTCGCCAGCGTGACGAGCTCTTGATCCGTTCTCTTCTGGCTATCGACGGTCATCTGATCTTAATCTCCTGGCCTCTTAGCGCTTGTAGCCGACGGGGAGAAGACAGATCGGATCCTGCCCGACAGAGCACTTGAGGATGGATGCGATCTCTTTGTCTTCAAAAGCCCCCACAATCCCTGCCCCTAAGCCCAGGGCCTCTGCCTGCAACAAGATATTTTGGCCTGCATGGCCAACCTCGATGAGAGCATAGCGAATGCCGCGTTCCCCATATTTCCGGGTGATCCTCTGATACTCGGCAGTGATGGCGACAATGACAGGGGCATCCACCATCCACATCTGATGCAATGCCTTCTTCGCTATCGATTGACGCTGGTCTCCCCCCACTACCTTAGAGAGGGCATGGGTCTTGGGAAGATACCGATAGATGCCAGAATCCAGGCCACTCACCCCCTGATCTGCCACCACCGCATACAGGTCCAGGGGGTAGAGACCCCCTCCTGAGGGGGCGGCCCGCCTCTGAAATCCTCCCCTCTCCGTGACCCCCTGCCCAGCCCAGAGCAACTGGCCCAACTGGCTAAGGGAGAGGGCCTTGCCTTGGAAGTCGCGAATGGTTCGCCTTTCCCTGATAGCCCCCTCAACCGAGACCTGCCCCTCTTGATTGGGCCTGGGCAGGAGAATCTCCTGGGAGAATGATGTTCCCGAAGCGACCAAGAGCAGTCCCCCCAAGAGCAAGATGAACAGTAGATGGAGCTTGGACATAGTATTTCGCCGGGCCGCTTCCCTCATTGCCTCAGATGCTCATCCCGCCATCGATGAGGAGCGTCGTCCCAGTGATGAAGGCAGCCTCGTCAGAGGCGAGATAAAGGACTCCGGCTGCGATCTCCTCTTCCTTGCCCAACCGGCCCACCGGATGTCGGGCAATGAAGTTAGCGAGAGCGGCCTGGGGGTCCTGGGAATTATCGATCCTCTGCTGAAGGGAGGGGGTATAGATGGTACCCGGGCAGATGCAGTTAACCCGGATATTCTCGGATGCGTAATCGGCGGCCATCGCCTTGGTCAGGGCCCAAACCCCACCCTTGGAGGCGGTATAGGCTGCCCGATCCTTCGCCCCCTTCACTGCCAGCACCGAGGCATTATGGATGATGACCCCTCCTCCCTGCTTGCGCATCTGCGGGATGGCATATTTGGACGGCAGGAAGACCCCTTTGAGATTGACTGCCATGGTTTTGTCCCAATCTTCCTCCGAGGTATTCTCAATCCTTCCCGGGATCACGATTCCCGCATTGTTGAAGAGGATATCCAGCCTCCCGAAAGCCTTTATGGTCTCCTGCACCATTCGTTCGGCGTCTTCAGCCCGTGAAACGTCCCCCTGGATATAGATGCCTTGCCCGCCTCCATCCTCAACCTCTTTCAGGGTTTCCTGTCCGTGGGCAGGGGTGAAGGAGTTGATCCCTACCTTGGCCCCCTCCCTGGCGAAAAGGATGGCTGTAGCCCGGCCAATGCCCATCCCTGCACCCGTGATCAATACGACCTTTCCCAGAAATCGCATCGTTGGCCTCCCTATGCTGACGGGACCGAATGAAGGGCCCAGGGCATTCAGCTCCCCTTATGGGCGATCACTGATCCCTATGGGCCACTCCCCTATTCCTTCTCTTTCTCCTTGCCCGGTCCCCCCTCCCTCGGTCCTTTGGGTCCCGATTCCCTCCGATTCTGTCGCAGGAACTGTTCGATCTCGGTCATTAACTCCGAAGTGCTGGGGAGTTCCAGGCCAGCTTCCCCCGATGCCTCCTCGTCCTTATCCCCTTCACGATCTCGCTCTTCCAGCTGTTTGACATGCTGAGCCACATTGGGATTTTGAGCCAGAATCTCCGTCAGTTGTGCATCGAAACGCCCGGCAGATTCCTCTAAGATGGTCAGATCGGCCTTCCAATCCAAGAGGTCCAGAACGCGCTGGACCAGCGCCAGGATCGCATGGGGGTTGCGGACTTCAGAGACATAATGAGGCACCTGCGCCCATAGGCTGATGGTAGAGAGGTTCGCCCTGCGAGCCGCATCGTTGAGAACGCCAACGATTCCGGTGGGGCCCTCGTAACGAGTGAATACCGCCTGGAGGCGGCCCGCCAGCTCGATGTCGGTCGTGACGCAGGAGACCTTGGTTGGCCGAGTATGGGGGACATCGGCCAGGAAGGCCCCCAACGTCACGATCCTGCTTACCTGGCATTGGCTCGCGAGATCCAGCACAGACCGGCAATAGGCCTTCCAGCGCAGATGGGGCTCAACCCCAATCCCAATGATCACATCGCGGGGAAGGCCAGAGGCCTGGCTCTGATAGAAATGATTGGCAGGCCAGATGATCTCCCTTTCCCGGCCCGTTTTCTGTTTGAACCGGACCGTCGGCCGCAACAGGGCGAAATGGTAGAACTCCTCAGCATCGATATAGGCGAATCTCTTCCCAGACCAGCACTGCACCAAGAACTCCGCCGCCGCCGTGGCGGACTCGGCCGCATCGTTCCATCCAGCAAAGGCAAGGATCATCACAGGCTCTCGCCATTTCTCAGGCATTCGTTCCACGATCAAAGCTTCCGTCGGCACCCTCTCGCTCACCTCTCGATCCCATTCATGAACCCGAAGAACCGATTTTCCGATCCAGGACTCACCTTATATCTCACCTTTTGCTTCAGGTCAAATCAGATCCGCCTTTTCTCATGGACCCCGCATCGCTTGCCGACAATCGCGACCCATGACTTCTTCAAGCAGATGCCCTTTCTTCCAGCCGTTTCATCTGCTTTGGCTCCCCCAGGGCCACCAACCGATCCCCCGGCTCCATTAAGACCTCCGGGGAAGGGTTGAAAACCATTCGGCCCGAGGCCTTCTTGACGGCGACGATGATTACCCCGTGCTCTTGCCGAATCCCCGAATCCCTCAGGGCCAAGTGGGCGAGTCCAGAGGAAGGGTGGATCTGAATCTCTTCCATCTCCAGTTCCAGGCTCTCGCTATGGGTGGCGATCTCTATGAAGTCCACGACGGTCGGTTTCAATATGGTATGGGCCATCCGCAGTCCCCCAATCTGGTAGGGAGAGATCACTTTGTTGGCTCCCGCGCGCCCCAATTTTCGCTCGGATCCCTCCTCTTCTCCTCCCCGGGCCAGGATATAGAGCTTAGGGTTCAGGTCGCGGGCGGTCAACGTAATGAGAAGGTTTTCGGCATCGGATGGCAGGGCGGTGATCAATCCCTTGGCCCTGCTCACCCCAGCCTGTACCAAGGTCCCCTCTTCGGTGGCATCTCCCTGGATGGTTAAGAGCCCCTCCCATTGGTGCCGCGATAGGGTCTCCTTGTCCTTCTCGATCGCGACAAATGGGACCTTGTGTTGGCTGAATTCCTTGGCGATCAGGCGACCGACCCGACCGAATCCGCAGAGAATATAATGATCCTGCAACCTGTCGATCCTCCTCTCTGCCCTTTTCCTGCCCAAGAGCCGCTGCAGTTCTCCCTCGATTACCCACTGGGTGATGCTGGTAAAGACCAAGAAGGCACAGCCAACCCCAAAGACGATCAGAATGATCGTGAACAGGCGACCGATCGAAGAGAATTCTGCCACCTCCCTGAATCCCACGGTCGAGACGGTAATCACTGTCATGTAGAGGGCATCTAGGAGGGTGAGATGCTCCAGGAGATGATACCCGACCGTTCCCCCAACGATGACCGAGAGGAGCAGGCAGAGGGAAATACTGAGTCGCCTTCCAGGGTCCATCGGCCTCCTGAGATCAATCGGGGACTTCATCCCCCGGGTTCATGGAAAATACCGGATACCGGCGTATTTTAACGACAGAGGGAGGATTTGGCAAAGAAAATCATCGTATAACTCAAAAAACTTGACCGCTTTGCAAGCCGAATGTTATGATATGAGGTACGAGCAAAACCGCTACCCCCCTTCATCAGGAGGGGGGTCTTCTTGGCTGCCAATCTCAGGTGAGATTCATTTCTGCGCCCCACGGATAGAGGGCCTTGATCCTCATCACGGAAAACGTCAGAGCTTTGCGGCCTCGATGATTCGTTATCCATAAACGCTTATCACCGAATTCCACTGCGGAATGAACCAGAGGCCTCTCGGCGATGATAAGAAAAAGCGCTTTCGGAAACTCATTCCGAAGGCAACTTAGGAGGATTCATGCAAAGAGTACCGGGAATGTTGCGCTTGATCATGATCGTGATCCTGGCCCTGGCCGCAACCCCTCTGGGTTTTCTCGAATCCAGAGCCGAGCAGTCTGAGCCGGCTTCACCCACCATTGCACAACCGGAGAACAAAGCGATGGCAACGGTAAACGGAGTCACCCTTTACGAGGTGGACCTTCGGGGAATGACAGAGGCCCTCTGGAAAGGCTCCGGAAAACCCGACGCCCCTCCGGAGGGAGATCTTGCGCTCCGCAGGGAAGCGCTGAAACAGCTCATTGAATATGAGCTTCTATACCAGGATAGCCTCACCCTCGCGCCCGAGGAATTGGAGAAGATAGAAAAGCAAGTGGAAGAGACGGTTTCAAACGCGGAAAAACAATCAGGCGGCAGGGAAAAGCTCGTCGAGCAATTGGCGCAGGGTGGGCTCACGCTGGAGCGGGCCCGGGATACCTTGAGGAAGAACCTCTTGGTTCGAGGCGATGTCGAACAGAAGGTGATATCCAAAGTCCAGGTGAGCGAAGAAGAGATCGGGGCCTTTTACCAGGCCAACACCGAGAGGTTCAAACATGAGGAGTTAATAGGGGCACGCCACATCTTGATCTTGGTGCCCAAGGATGCCACGGAGGAGCAGAAAAAGGCTGTCCTGGAGAAGATCTCCGCCCTGCGGAAGGAGATCTCGGGGGGCAAGGAGTTCGCGGAAGTTGCCAAGGCGAGTTCGGAATGTCCCAGCAAAGAGCGCGGTGGCGACCTGGGATATTTCCCTAAGGGCACAATGGTGCCGGAGTTTGAACAGGTGGCCTACTCCTTGAAGGAAGGGGAGGTGAGCGAGCCGGTGCTGACCCAGTTCGGCTATCATCTCATCCTGGTCTATGGGAGAAAACCTGCCGGGGTTTCGCCCCTTGAGGAGGTCCGTGGGACCGTGGAAACGGACCTTAGGAACCAGAAAACTCAGGAGGCTTTCAACTCGTACACGGAGAACCTCCGCAAGGTTGCGAAAATCACGATCTTGGATCAAACTCTGGCGCAAGATTAGGATTCCCTTTTGAATGAGAAAAATGAGGAAGGGATTGGAAATAGGAGTTGAGTTAAGTTCCAAAGTTCGAAACGAAGGCTGTACGAATCAGCCAACGGCTGAGGAAAACCCAATTATGAAATACGTTCTCACGTCTAAACGAAAGGGCTGGATCACTTCACATCAGGGGTATCTGCCTGCGGTCTGTCTCGCCTTGTTGATGGCGAATCTGATTTTCTTCGGGGGATGCTCCAGCGGGAAATCTGAGGTGCCAACCACCAGGCCGCCCGTGCCCGTCGCTGCGGCTGTGGTCATACAAAAGACTATGCCGGTGCAGATTCGCACCATTGGCAGCGTGGAGGCCTATTCCACAGTCTCGATCAAAGCCCAGGTGGGAGGGACGCTGACCGCCGTCCACTTCAAAGAAGGACAAGATGTAAAGAGGGGGGATCTCCTCTTCACCATTGACTCACGGCCCTTGGAATCCGATCTAAAGCGTGCCGAAGCCAACCTGAACCGCAACATGGCGCAGTTGAAGCAGGCTCATGCTAACCTGGCAAGGGATATGGCCCAGTTGAAAAATGCGGAGTCGGAGGCTCGCCGTTTTGCAGACCTGATCAAGGAAGGTATTGCCACCCAACGCGACTATGATCAGGCCGGCACCAACGTCGAGGCGCTGCAGGCTGCCGTCGGCGCCGACAAAGCGGCGATAGAAAACGCGGAGGCGGCGATCCGGGCCGACAAAGCGGCGGTGGAAAGTGCAAAGCTGTCCCTGGCATACTGCTATATTCGCTCTCCCATGGATGGGCGCACCGGAAGCCTGATGGTCAATCAGGGAAATCTGATCAAGGCCAACGACACCCAAGCTCTGGTAGTCATCAACCAGATCAGCCCGATTTACGTCAATGTATCGATTCCCGAGAGGGATCTTTTCCAGATCAAGAAGTATATGTTGGCTGGCAAGCTCGCGCTGGAGGCCATCATACCCAGCGACGGGGAGAAGTCCGAAACCGGATTCATCAGCTTCGTGGACAACGCCGTGGACCGTTCCACCGGCACCATCCGTCTCAAGGGAACCTTTGTCAATCAAGAAAAGCGGCTATGGCCCGGACAGTTCGTCCAGGTGGCCCTGACTTTGGCCATACAGCAAAACGCCGTAGTGGTGCCATCCCAGGCAGTTCAGGCGGCGCAGAAAGGGCAATACGTTTTCGTGGTCAAGCCCGATCTCTCCGTGGAAGTGCGGTCCGTAGCCGTAGGTGCCACGCTCAGTGGTGAGACCGTGATCGAGAAAGGGCTGCAGCCTGGCGAGAACGTGGTAACCGACGGTCAGCTTCGGCTCGTTCCGGGCGCCAAAGTAGAAGTGAAGAGCGGACCTGAGACCCTCCAAGGTCCCCCGGGCAGCAGGCAAAGCCCCACTTAAAAAGCATATCGGGTAAAGATAAATGACGCAGAACCCTCTGGGATCTAAAGATGCCTCCCCGCAAACGCGGGGAGGCAATGTGTCCGAGCTGTTCATTCGCCGACCGGTGATGACCACCCTCATCATGCTGGCCATCCTGCTATTCGGCGTCATTGCTTATCGGGTCTTGCCGGTGAGTGACCTGCCGAATGTGGATTTCCCCACCCTCTTGGTGAACGCCAGCCTGCCTGGGGCCAGCCCGGAAACGATGGCCTCGGCGGTGGCAACCCCTCTGGAGCGGCAGTTTTCTACCATCGCCGGCCTGGATTCCATGAACTCCACCAATGGTCTGGGGGTGACTTTAATCACCCTCCAGTTCAGCCTGGACCGGAACATCGATGCCGCCGCCCAGGATGTGCAGGCGGCCATTACCAAAGCCACAAAACAGCTCCCCCAGAATATGCCCACTCCTCCCGCTTACCAGAAGGTTAACCCTGCTGACCAACCCGTTCTTTATCTGAGCCTGAGCTCGCCTATCCTTCCTCTCTCTACCATAAATCGATACGCAGATACATTCATTGCCCCGCGAATCTCGATGATCAGCGGTGTGGCCCAAGTTCAGATCTTTGGCTCCCAGAAGTATGCCGTTCGAGCCCAGCTCGATCCGCAAGCCCTGGCTTCGCGCGCCATTGGAATCGACGAGGTAGCCTCTGCCGTAGCAAAGGGGAACGTGAACCTGCCTACCGGGACTTTGCAGGGAGCCCACCGGGCCTTTACGGTACAGGCCAATGGGCAACTCACCGAGGCGGCTGCTTACCGTCCCCTGATCGTAGCCTACCGTAACGGTCAGCCCGTGAGGCTGGAAGAGCTGGGGAGGGTCATCGACAGCGTGGAAATGGACAAGGTGGCCAGCTGGTACAATGAAACCCGCGCCATCGTCCTGGCCATCCAACGTCAACCGGGTACGAACACGGTGGAAGTGGTAGATGCGATTCAGAAACTCTTGCCCACTTTTAAGTCGCAGCTCCCGGCCTCGATTGCCCTGGACACGATCTATGATCGCTCCATGTCGATTCGGGAGTCGGTCAGTGATGTCAAGTTCACCCTCTTCCTGGCGATTTGCCTGGTCATCTTCGTGATCTTTCTCTTTCTGCGCAACCTCTCCGCCACATTGATTCCCAGCCTGGCACTGCCTTTTTCGATCATCGGCACCTTCACCGTTATGTATCTTCTGGGCTACAGCCTGGATAACCTCTCCTTGATGGCTTTGATTCTCTCGGTGGGCTTTGTGGTGGACGACGCCATCGTCATGCTGGAGAATATCGTGCGGCACTTGGAGCAGGGGGAAAAACCCTTGCAGGCGGCCCTGAACGGATCCAAAGAGGTTGGCTTCACGATTGTTTCCATGACCCTTTCCCTGGTGGCGGTTTTCATCCCGGTCCTCTTCATGGGGGGAATCCTGGGACGATTGCTCAATGAATTCGCCGTTACGATCAGCGTGGCTATCTTGGTCTCCGGCGTAGTCTCCCTGAGCCTCACCCCGTTGCTATGCAGCCGTTTCCTGCGGCCCCCCAGCGGGCAGAAACATAATCGCCTCTACGCGGCCTCCGAGCGAGTCTTCCAATGGACGCTCGACTTTTATGGCAGGAGCCTGAGAGGGGCATTGAAGCACCGCCGGGCCACTATGATCATTATGGCTGTCACTCTCGTCGCTACGGGATACCTTTTCGTCAAGGTTCCCACGGGATTCCTGCCGAACGAGGATACTGGTGCCATCTTTGGCTTCACGGAGGCGGTCCAAGGAATTTCTTTTGACGACATGGCGCGACACCAGCAGCGCATTGTCGAGGCCATCCGGAAGGATCCCAACATTGCCTCCGTATTCTCCAGCATTGGGGCTAGTGGTAACTGGGTGGGGGCCAATAGCGGTCGAGTCTTTATTCGCCTTAAACCTCGCTCTGAGCGCAAATTGAACGCGGACGCCATTATTCAGGAGTTTAGGAAGAAAGTAGTGGGGATCCCTGGAATCCAGGTGTTCCTGCAGAATCTTCCCCCCATCCGGATCGGGGGACAGCTGACCAAGAGCGTATATCAGTTAACCCTGCAGGATCCGGACACCCAGGAGCTTTACCGATATGTTCCCATACTGGAGGAGAAGATGCGGGCGCTGCCCGGACTCCAGGATGTGACCTCTGACCTGCATATCAAGAATCCTCAGGTGAACGTCGAGATCGACCGGGAGAAGGCCGCTGCCCTCGGAGTTACCGCAGAGCAGATCGAAGATGCCCTGTACACCTCTTATGGAACCCGTCAGATCTCGACCATCTATGCGCCCGATAATCAGTATATGGTGATCATGGAGCTCTTGCCCCAATACCAGCTGGATCCCTCGGTCCTATCCATGCTTTACGTGCGCTCCTCCAAAGGTCAACTCGTGCCTTTGAATGCGGTGGCGGATCTGTCCACAGGTCTGGGGCCTTTAACCGTAAACCACCTGGGCCAACTTCCTGCTGTTACCATCTCCTTCAACCTCAAACCAGGCGTCTCTCTGGGCGATGCAGTTGCTGCAGTAGAAGAACTGACCCGTAGCACTTTACCGCCCACCATCAGCACGAGCTTTCAAGGCATGGCCCAGGCATTTCAATCCTCCATGAAGAATCTATGGATCCTCTTGATCATGGCCATCCTGGTCATCTACCTGGTGCTGGGCATCCTCTACGAGAGCTTCCTCCACCCTTTGACGATCCTTTCCGGCCTGCCGGCTGCCGGGTTCGGTGCCTTGTTGACCCTGCTAATCTTTCATAAGGATCTGAACCTTTACGCCTTTGTGGGCGTCATCATGCTGGTAGGTCTGGTGAAGAAGAACGGCATCATCATGATCGATTTCGCCCTGGATGCCCAGAGAAAGGAAGGGAAAAATCCTTTTGATGCCATTCATGAGGCGTGCGTGGTGCGATTCCGTCCTATTATGATGACCACCATGTCCGCCCTCATGGGCACTTTACCGATCGCCTTGGGCTATGGGGCGGGAGGGGAAGCACGGCAGGGCCTGGGCCTGGCCGTAGTGGGAGGCCTGCTCGTCTCCCAATTGCTGACCCTCTATATCACCCCGGTCGTTTACACCTACATCGAATCTTTCCGGGAAAGGACTGCCAATCGAGCCCGGGTCCGACGCCGGCTGACACCGGAGGCCCAGATCGCACCCGCCGCCGAGTAAAGCCGGCCGCTGAGCTCACCAGGAGGATCGACAGGAAACGGAGAGGAAAATAGGCAGACCAGTGGGAAAGAGGCCTATGGGAAAAGCTTGGAAGAACTGCTGGAGGTTCCTGTCCTTCTGGGCTATGAAGCCTTGAAGGCTGGACGACCGCTGGGGGAAAGGGATAAATCTATCGGCAGGTAGGCACCGGACAGATCAGATCTCGGAGGATCGCGGTGCCTATTCTATTCATAGGGGGGGGATCTCTTCCCCCATGAGAGCTACAGCCAAGGGAAAACGGATATCCCGGCTATTGCTTCTTCTCCGCCTTCGCGATCTTGGCCCATGGATCCACCAAGGTCACGGCCCGGTTGAATACCAACCTGCCGTTTACGGAATCAGGATCCACGCAGAAATAGCCCAGCCTCTCGAACTGGTGGTGGCTGCCCGGCATTGCACCCCTCAAGCTGGGCTCCATCTGGCAGCCTGTTAATATCTCCAGGGAATTCGGGTTCAAGGAGAACCTGAAGTCCTCATCCTCTTCACCTGGATTGGCCTTCCGGAAGAGGTGGTCGTAGAGCCGGACCTCCGCCGGAATCGCATGGGCAGCCGAAACCCAGTGCAGTGTCGCCTTGACCTTCCGTCCGTCCGGCGCGTCCCCTCCCCGGGTCTTGGGGTCATAGGTGCAGTGCAATTCGACCACTTCGCCGGTCTCCTCGTCCTTCACCACCTCCACACATTTGACGAAATAAGCATAGCGTAGCCGCACCTCGCGCCCCGGGGCCAGACGGTAGAACTTGGGAGGTGGATCCTCCCGAAAGTCCTCCCGCTCGATGTATAGCACCCGGGAGAAGGGGACCTTGCGCGTGCCCATACTGGGATCCTCCGGATTGTTGACGGCATCCATCTCTTCCGCCAGACCTTCCGGATAGTTCTCTATCACCACCCGAAGGGGGCGCAGGACTCCCATCGCCCGAGGGGCGCGCTTATTCAGATCTTCACGAAGAGAATCCTCCAGCAGGGCGATGTCCACAATACTGTTATTCTTGGCCACCCCGATTCGATTGCAGAAGGCTCGGATGGATTCGGGAGTATACCCCCTCCTCCGCAGACCTGAGAGGGTAGGCATGCGGGGATCGTCCCAGCCCTTCATATGTCCCTCGTTTACCAACAGAAGCAGCTTTCGCTTGCTCAAAACCGTATAGCTCACATTCAGGCGCGCGAACTCGATCTGTTGAGGATGATAGACTCCCAACTCATCCAAGAACCAATCATAGAGTGGGCGATGATCCTCGAATTCCAGCGTGCAGATGGAATGGGTGATGCCTTCGATGGAATCGCAGAGGCCATGGGCGAAATCATACATGGGATAGATGCACCATAGCTCGCCGGTCCGGTGATGTTCCAGGTGAAGGATGCGGTATATGACCGGATCTCGCATATTTAGATTGGCAGAGGCCATATCGATCTTCGCCCGAAGCACGTGGGCACCGTTTTCAAACTCGCCGGCCCGCATGCGCTGGAATAAACCCAGGTTCTCCTCGAGGGAACGGCTCCGATACGGACTCGCCTTGCCCGGTTCGGTCAGAGTGCCTCGATACTCTCTGATCTCATCTGCACTGAGGCTGTCCACATAGGCCTTCCCATTTTCAATGAGCTTGGCGGCGTATCCATAGAGCTGCTCGAAGTAGTCGGAGGCGTAAAAGAGGCGATCATCCCAATCGAACCCGAGCCATCGGACATCCTTGATAATGGAATTCACATACTCGATGTCCTCCTTGCTCGGATTGGTATCATCGAATCGCAGATTGCACAGGCCCTTGAATTCGGCAGCCAGCCCGAAATTGAGGCAGATCGATTTGGCGTGTCCAATATGCAGATATCCATTGGGCTCAGGAGGAAATCGGGTATGGACCCGGCCTCCGTACTTGTTGGTCGCCATATCCTCGATGATGATATTGCGAACGAAGTTGGGGGGGGCAATGGAATCCGGTCTGCTCATATGAAATGCTCCATCCTCGTTTCTTCCATCGGTTTCATCCGATCCAAATTCAGAAGTTAGCCTTCCCATTCCTTTCAAAGGCTCTATTGTAAGGCGAAACGGGAGATTTGGCAAAGAAAATCTCTTATGAGTCTAAGCCTTGCTGTTGACTTGTAACCTCTGGTTCCAGTATGGTTGGACCCGACAGGATCTGAGTGATCCACTCCTGCTCCGGAGCGCCTCCGAGGTCTGCTGGCATCAGGGATATAGGGCTTGGGGCTCACCCGGGCGGGCGCAATGACAGAATCGAGGAGGAATCATGACCCGAAATAGGCAGGTCTTAACGCTTGCTTTCGCCTTGGTCATAATCGCATTTGCAGCTGCTTTGGCCTTTTCCGAGGAAAGCGCTCCGGCATCGAAGCCGACTCGATCGGAAAAGGCTGCCCCCAGTCCTGCCCCTGGCACGGTCGCCACTGTAAATGGATCCAAAATCTCAGAAAAGGATCTTCGTTCAGCGATAGAGGCCATAAGGAGAGGTTCTCCCGGATCCTACCAGTCTCCCAGGGACGATCCAAAACTGCGCAAGTTAGCTCTGAACCAACTTATTGCCTACGAGTTGCTTTACCAGGATGCCATCACCCTGGGGATCAAGGACATAGACAAGCGGGCCAACGATATGCTGGCGGATGCGGAGAGACAGGCCGGGTCCAAAGAAGAATTCAAGAAGCAGTTGGCCCAGGAGAAAATGACCATTGAACAGGCGCGCAGGAACATGAAGAAGAATCTCCTAATACAGGCCTACGTGGAGAAAAGGATCGTCCCCAGAATCAAGGTGACCGAAAAGGAGATCCAGGCTTATTACCAGGGGAACAAAGACCGATTCAAGCACGACGAGCTGGTAGGGGCCCGCCACATCTTGATCGCAATTCCCAAAGACGCGACCGAGCAACAGAAGGCGACGGCCCAAGAGAAGATCTCCTTGCTGCGCCAGGATTTAATAGGGGGCAAGGACTTCGCAAATCTGGCGAGGATCTATTCGGATTGTCCCAGTAAGGATCGGGGCGGAGATCTGGGATATTTCTCCCAGGGAACCATGGTGCCCGAGTTTGAGAAGGTTGCATTCTCCCTGAAGGAGGGTGAGATCAGTGAAGTGGTACAAACCGCACACGGCTACCATCTGATCCAGGTCTATGGGAGAAAACCCGCCGGAACCTTGCCGCTGGGGGAAGTGACAGACCAACTGGAAAAAGAACTGAGAGGCAAGAAGACCGGCGAGGCGGTGAACGCAAGGGTCCAAAGCTTAGCAAAAAAGGCAAAGATCGAGATTCTGGACCAGAAGGCCGGTGGCAAAGAGAGGTAAGCGACCGGAATCATTGCTGCCTGTTCTTTCTAATGAATCATGAAGCGTTCCAGTTCATTAGCCAATGGATTCCTTGGGAAACTCGACTCCCGCCGTGTAGAATAAGGGCATCTCCGGGATCATCTGATAGATGTGGACCTTGACGCCCGGGTTTACTGCAATCTGAAGATAAGCATCCCGCTGACTCATCTGATGCTCCTCCACCAGCCATTCCATCAGAAGGAAGGCCGCCTTCGTGACCGCATGTTCGAGAGGCCGGGAATTATAGAGAGCAATCAGGCTGGTGGGTGTCTCGATCCGCGGATAGGGGATCTTCTTGCCTGGGATCACTTCCACCGAGAGGGTGACCTCGGCCCTGGTCTCCGCCGCCACCGAGGAGAACTCGGTATCCCCCTGGCAGGCATGCACATCCCCGACGAAGAGAAGCCCCCCTTCATTCTGGCTGTTCACGAAAAAGGTGTTCCCGGGTTTCACGTCCTGGCAATCGAGATTTCCTCCTCCGATCCCCTGCCCATAGATGCTGGTAAGGACTTCTCGCTCGGGGGCTACCGCGATCGTTCCTATGAAAGGGGCAGCCGCCCAGGAGATCCTTTCGTTGAACCAGATCCTCCCATCCCTCATCGTGCCGCTTGGCCCGGGTTGGTGGCGCAGCACATGCGTCCAGGGCACAGCGGCCTCGGACCACTTCAGGGTATCGTGCAGGGGCCCGCGGCGATCTGAGAAGGTATAGCTTTGATCCTCAGCCACTAAGATATCATCTATCTTGATAGCCAATAAATCACCCCGTCTCGCCCCTTCGATGAAGATCGGTCCGCCCACCGGATTGGCCGAAGGTGGCCAGGTATCGAGGAGCGGCCGGTCCAGAGGAGACTTCCCCTCCTCCCGCAGGTATCCGGAGGCGGCGTCTTCGGTCTCGACCACAAACTTCTCTCCGGGGGCCACTCGCAATTTGGGAGGCAGGGCACGATCAAAAACATACACTTTGGCTTGGTCGCGAGGTATGCGCTTCATGTAGTTCCCCCTCTCATGAAATGAGTCTGTGCATGGGTATACATGATGTGCGGGGTTCAAATCAACCCCCTTTCTGTGACAGCCAAGCGTCTCTTCCGGATTGCAGCTGCCCCAGATTCCGAAATCAACGAGCTCTGCCGCGGGGGAGTTCCAGCAGGAAATGCCAATATAGAGTTGACAAAGATGCGCAAAAAAAGTAAATAACCCATCTGGAAGCTGCTGGCGGCAAGCTGCGAGGATTGTGCTCGCCATGCATTCCAGATTCGATCTGAGCCCACGCCACTATGGGCGCCTTACGAAAGGAGACGACCATGAATTTAAGATTTGAACCCGTGAAAAGGATGGCAGTAGTGCTCGGGATCCTCCTCGCCGTTCTTCAAATGGCCTCAGGGGCCTTCGCGCAGGAAGGACAGAAGAAAAAGTGGAGCGATCAGGCAGAGTTTACCTTCGTGGATACCGGGGGAAACACCGATGTAACCACGATCGCCGGTAAGAATACCCTGAAATATGATTTTACGGACAAGTGGATCGCTTCGTGGGTTATTGGTGCGCTATACGGCAAGGACCATGGGGTGAGGACGGCGGAGAGATATTATTCCGATCTCAGGCTGGACTACCTGTACACGGATCGGCTCTATTTCTACGGCCTCGCAGGGTGGATGAAGGATACCTTTGCCGGCATCGATAATCGCTACTATGGCGGGCCCGGAGCCGGCTATAAGTTCGTGACCGGACCGAGGCACTTCCTGCTTGGTGAGCTGGGGCTGAATTACGCCAAGGAGGATTACACCGATGGCACTGATAATGACTTCCTCCAGGGCCGGGCTTTTGGCCAATATATCTGGGCTTTTACGGATAAGACCCGGTTTAGCCAGGACCTCGAGTTCCTCTATGATTTCTCCGATTCGGAAAACTACGGCATCAATTCGATCACGGCACTTACCACTGCCCTGAACAGTTTCCTCTCCCTGAAGGCCAGTTATGCGATAAGGTACGATAATGAACCGGTGCCCGACAATCTGAGAAAGACGGACACCATTCTTGCGATCGCACTGGTAGTAAACTATTAGGTATGGGGAGCGATTTGCCGGCCCGAGCGTCGCGAGTAATCCCATCCGAGTTGGCGGTTCAGAGAGCGGGCACAACCAGGACGTGAGAGGCAGGTTTTCGGCAAGGAGGGGTTGATTGGGCTTGAGGTGAGTTCAGGAGGGGTATGGGCTTAGTTAGCAGATCCCCAAAAGGGGGAACCTGAAATTAGGCCCTTGATTTGCCAATGGAAGGAAAGGGTGATCTTACATGGAGCAATCGCCCCAAAGATTCTTCGATCCATCCATCATAAGGACCCTGATTCGGATGGAGGAGATCCAGTTTCGAGGGCAGGGGACATCGCCAGAGAAGCTGAGGGCCATCAAGAAGGGGCTTCTCACCTTTCATGATCTGGAGACCATGGCCGCCAATCTCTACAAATTTCAACTGACAAGGGGCCCCTCGGAGCTCAATCGTCAGCTGCTCGCTGCCATGTGCAACGAGATGACCCATATCGAGGACTTCCAGGTCAAGCTCTATGAATACGGCTGGAGGCCGAACAAATTCCGCTGGGCCTTCTGGATTGTGGGTTTTGTCATCGGATTCGGTTCTCGTCTTTGCGGTCCCCGTTCCATTTTGAGGGCAGCCCGCTGGGTGGAAACCAAGGCCGTTCAGCACTATGGAGAACTGCTTCTATCCGTAGATTGGGATGAGGACACCCGAGCTGTCATAGAAAAGGACCGATCGGACGAAATCGGGCATGTCAATCGATGGGATACGCTTCTGAAAACGATGTGAGAAAGCCCGTGCGATGGAGAGGGTGGGGGTGATATCATGCCTTCACGCTAACTTGGAACGCCGGACATAGTCAGCCGCCATCAAAATCGCCTCCTTCATGCTGACTGCGCTGGCTGTCCCCCTGCCTGCGATGTCGAAGGCAGTTCCATGATCCACCGAGGTCCGAAGGAAAGGCAGCCCCAGGGTGACAGAGATGGTCCGTTCGAAGTCGACCATCTTGGTGGCAATGTGGCCCTGGTCGTGGTAGAGAGACAAAACCGCACTGTATTGGCCCTGGAGGGCCTGGTGAAAGACCGAGTCCGCAGGTAGAGGGCCTACCACCGGGAAACCCAGACGCTGGGCCTCCTGGATGGCGGGCTCGATCTGGTAAACCTCCTCCTCTCCAAAAAGGCCGTGTTCGCCGCTGTGCGGGTTGAGACCCGCGACTGCCAAGCTCCCCTCCCTCACTCCGAGTTGGAGCAGGGCCTCCGAGCACCGTTGAATGTAGGATAGCAGCCGCTCCCTAGTGACCATCTCGCAGGCCTTGCCAAGGGATACATGCCGGGAGAGGAAGAAAACCCTCAGCGTGCGGACCTGGAACATGGTCAAAGGATCATGGCTTGCCGTGAGAGCCGCGAGAATCTCCGTGTGGCCGATGAAATCCACCTCGGCCTCCTTGAGGGCCTCCTTATGGATGGGGCCCGTGGCGATCGCTTCCACCCGGCCGGAGGAGGCAAGCTCAACAGCCTTCTTGATGTATTCAAAGGCCGCCCGCCCACACATTGCCTGAACCGCTCCCATTTGCAGTGAATCCTGATCCACATTGCTCAGGTCCAGCAGGTTGATCGTTCCAGGCCTATACGCTCCCTCCTCCGGGCCCGTGATAACCCTGATTTCTGCCTGAACGCCGTAGGATTTGGCAGTCTGCTTCATTACCCCCCAGTCACCGATTACCAGGGGTCTGGACGCGGCCACCACTCCCTGATCCTCCAGCGCCTTGAGGGCGATCTCCGGCCCGATTCCTGCCGGATCACCCATGGTAACTACTATGAGGGGCCTCTCTATCTTCCACTCCACGGATTGGGGAACGTTCTCATTTTCCTCATCCCTGTGAAATCACGACCCGCCCGTTCCGGATGGGTCGCTCTGCCATGGAGCTACTTCGCCTCGAAAAGCAAGAGAAAACACCAACGCCGGATTTCCCCTTCAAAATTTCAACTCCAGGCTGAAAACTATGCTTTGGTCCTGGATGAAGGGCTCATCTCTATCCGGCTTCATGGTCTGCGTCTCTGAAGCATCTTTGGAAAACAGATCATGGATCATATCGGGGTCGATGGTTCTCGTCACCACCCCTATCTGGGTATTCAGACTGAAGGTGTATTTCTCACGCAACGTGTAGATCTCCTGGCTGTTCTGTAACCGAACGGAGTATCTGGCCTCCTGCTTCGGGTCCGCTAACGGGCCTTCGGCTTTGATTTTTTCCAGGGTGATGGATTTTATGTATTGGAAGGGAATCGTCTTGTCTTGATGATCTTGGGAAGAAACCGCGATCTCCTTCGGAGCAGAACGCAAGTATCCCTCCCATTTCCCTCCTTGGGCATCCTGCATCACCGCCAGGAGATTCGGCGTCTCCTTTGCTTCTCCAGTTTGACCCAGGACAGTTGAATGAAAGAGACATAACATCACAGCCAATAGGAAAAGCTTCCCCCTCATCAGAAAATTACCTCCTTCGGCCTCTGGGGCAATACACCCTGAATCCTGTGGGCCTGTCATTGATTCAGGAGAGAAGATATCGCAACTGGTATTGGCAAGAGGCACTCTTGGGCCGGATCCCCGAGCCGGCTAACGCCCTCGCTCTTCCCATGTCGGCATGGGCCAGATGACCCTGGCTCTTGCAGGTCGGGCGCTCACGGGATAGAGAGGAATCTTCTCCCCCTTCTGGTTCTGGGTGATCATCCCATGGGAAAAGGTATTCTGACCCTGCCCATCGAACTTGATGCGGCTGAGGCCGCGAATGAGGGCCGGGCAGAAGACTTTGCCACCTGACTTTCTTTCGATTCGTTTGCAGCCCTTGGCCGTGATGTCAGTGGCCGCTATGGCATCCCGAATCTTGTCCCGGTTGCTCGATCCGGCGCGCTCCAGAATGTCTTTCACCAGGTACATCGAAGCGTATCCGACGGCGGTATAGGCGTTGAGTCCATAGCCCAGCCTGGCCCTGACCTTCTCGTTGAGTTCCGGGTACCAGGGTTTTTGGGACGCCGCGATGTCCCAGTCGTCCTGCACGAACATATACTCTACTGCCTTCTGCGGGACCGCCTTGTAGAAAGCTGGATCCTCCGTCCCCGCTCCCACGGACCAGAGTCCATAAGGCAAGTAGAGCTTCTGTTCCATCTGTTGCTTGTTGAACAGGATATGATCGGGGGTATAGGAGGCGACGAGGAGGAGATCCGGCTTGGCTGCCTTGATCTTCAGGATCTGAGGGGTGAAGTCGGCAATTCCCGACACATAGGATTCCTCTAAGGCCAGCTTGCAGCCCATCTCCGGAAAGAACTTCTTGGCAAATTGGGCCGAGGAGCGGCCCCAGTCCGTCCCCTCGTAAAGCAGTGCGAAAGTCTTGGGCTTCTTCCCCGTTTCCTCCGAGAACTGCTTCGCGGCGGAATACATCTCTTTCAGGTCGTAGCTGGCCTTGTTGCAAACCCGGAAGACATACTTGAAGCCCCGCTCCGTGATCTCATCCTTGACCGCCTGGTTCACAATCCAGGGGCATTTGTACCTTTCGGCGATCTCGGTGGAGGGGAAGGTAACCCCGCTCTGGTAAGAGCCCAGGAGGATGGAGACCTTCTCCCGGGTGATCAGACGTTCCGTTTCGGCGGCCCCACCATCCGGAGTGCTCTTGCTATCGCCGAACACCAATCTGATCTTGGCTCCGCCCATGGAAGAGATCCCGCCTGCCGCATTGATCTCCTCTACGGCGATTTCATCTCCCGTCCGGATCTGTAATCCCCCGGTGGCAGCTATGCCCGACAAGAGGGAGGATTTCGCCAATGACCACTTCTTCAGCAGCCCTGGCGATAGCCGGACCCAAGGGCATCAGGCACACCACGAAGACAAACGCCAAAAGCAGATAGGCTGATTCTCTCATATTCCTCTCCTCTTGTGGCAGTCAGGGGGTCAAGTCTTGCTTATTGACAATCCTTGGAGTGCCGGGAACCATCCAAGAGTGGTAGAGGCAAGGCAATTCCTGCCGTCCGCGGTCCCTCCTGACGATGAAGGTTGCATGCGTTCAGTGCTTGTCTTCGAAAAGCTTCAAGTACTGCCCGTAACCTTCCTTCACCAAATCCTCTTGGGGAATGAACCTCAGGGCCGCAGAATTCATGCAATAGCGCAGCCCTGTGGGCCGTGGCCCATCGGGAAAGACATGGCCGAGGTGGGAGTCCCCATACTTGCTTCTCACTTCGGTACGGGTCAAAAGGTGGCTTACATCTTCCTTCTCCACAATGTGGCCCGGCTCCAGAGGGCGGGTGAAACTCGGCCATCCTGTTCCGGAGTCATATTTGTCCAGGGAGCTGAATAGAGGTTCTCCAGACACGATATCGACAAAGATCCCCTCCCTCTTGTCGTCCCAGTATTCATTTTGAAATGGGGATTCCGTGCCCATCCTTTGAGTAACCTCATACTGGAGAGGCGTCAGCTGACTCTTCAGGATTGCGTCATCCGGTTTCTGATAGGTCTTCTCCCCCCTGGTGGTCGATCCCCCGCTCCCCCTACCCCAGAATTCATCCAGGAAGTGGTCGCGCCCCGATCCGTCTCTATAGGATTTGTATCGAAGAGGGCTCTTCCGGTGGAAGTCCTGATGATAGTCCTCTGCTTCGTAGAATGCGGTCAAGGGCCTGATTTCCGTAGCCACGGGCCTTGGCAAGTGTCCAGACCTGTTCAGTGCTTCCCTGGATTGTTCCGCCAGCCGCCTTTGTTCATCGTCGTGATAGAAGATGGCAGTCCGATATTGAGGTCCGCGATCCACGAATTGCCCCTCGGGATCCATAGGATTGATATGCAGCCAGAATGCCTGGAGCAGATCTTCATAGCTGATCCGAGATGGATCGTAATGGACCTGAATCGCCTCCCAATGACCCGTCTTCCCGGATGAAACCTCTTCGTAGGTAGGATTCTCCTTTTGCCCTCCCGTATAGCCTGAAACCACCTTGAGGACGCCAGGCAATTTCTCGAAGTCGGCCTCCGTGCACCAAAAACAGCCACCAGCAAATGTGGCCTTACGAATCGTCGCACTCTCCCCCCTGTCCATCTCAATGCTCCCATCCAGGCCCTGACCCGATCCTTGGCAACTTCCAATCGTCAGAGCCAGCATAGATATGAAAAAGAGCCTCTTCACGCAACCTCTCCCTCCCCTTGTCCTTTTCATGGTTTGAACCTGTCCCCAAAGGTGTTCCGCATGATGGTTTCTCGTGCTCCTGTCTCTTAGATGAATGGGGCCAGCACGCGATTCTTCGCAGCCAGTTGGGACAAGATGGCAGCAACCGGGAGGAGGCGGGCGTTGGCTCATGGCAGGCTGTTGAAAAACAGGGCAAAAAGGCGGCAGGGCGTGGAACTGAGTGTCGCAGATCAGGAGCCGCTTTTCGGCATTCCCTATCTTTTCTCACTGATCATGCGACTGATGGTAGAATAATGAAGACCCAGGTGATCAGCGACCTCCCTCTGACTATACCCATATTTCTCCACCGCCTTCCTGGTCTGGTCGTCCCTTCTTTTCTTCTCTGCCAAAATCTCCCTTGAGAACAGATCCTTCAGGTTCGGTCGGCCGAGATACCTCTGCTCCTTCGGGATCTTCCTTGCCTTCTCGGGTTTTTCCAGATGGCCCAGGATGCGATCGACGAAGTCCTCCTGACCGAGGAGACTCTGGCCTTTCACCTGATCCCAGATCGATTGTTCGCCGATCCCTTCTCGAACGAATTCCCTGTACCCCTTCTGGGAGGAAGTCCGCTTGGACCCGAAGCGTCCCAAGACCTCCTCCAGGGTCAGGCAGAGATGGGGCTTCTCCCGGCCCGCGGCCGCCCGATAGCTGCTCCATCGCCATTCACTGGGGTCTTGGGCCAGCATGGCCCTTACCGGATTCAGCACCACATAACGGCAGGCCTCCAAGAAGTGGCTCTCCTTTTGTACCAGGATGGCCTTGTATCGGCCCTGAAAGAGATGTCCCACACTTTGATGCCTCTGGTTGAAATGCTGGGTGTAGACCCCATTGAGCTGCCTCATTCCGAGGGAAAGATTCCCCTCCGGGGTCTCGGTGATCAAGTGATAGTGATTGTCCATCAGGCAGTAGGCGTGACAGAGCCAATGGTACCGTTGATTGACCTTGCTGAGGAGATTCAGAAAGGCCACGCGATCCTGGTTGTCCCGGAAGATAGGATTCTTGGCATTTCCGCGAGAGGTAAGATGGTAGAGGGCTCCCTCGTACTGGATCCGCAAAGGTCTGGCCATACCAGAATGTTATCTCATCCTGGGGCGGATGTCAATAGTAAAGACCTGACCCCTTACCTTAGCGGCAGATGGGCCTTTTCCAGGATGGAGGTCAAGGTGATGAGATTCTCGTTGGAGACAGGGTTCTCGCTGGACATCGCTATAGCGACCCTGTTGCCAGGGATGGCTTCCCGGAGGAGACTCGAGGCGCGCTCTCTCGTCGCCTGCGGCCCCAATTGATACACGGCATCAGGGAAGCCAATCCAGATGGCCTTGTCCTTCCACAGAGAGAGTGCCTCATCGAGGAGGAGATCCCCCATCGGGAGTGGGTGGAATCCCTCGATGATATCTATGGGGGTCTTGGGGATCAGCTCTTTCAGGACGGCCAGCCTGCCATCCATATGAACGGCCATGAGTTTGCCGTGCTGGTGTAACACCCTCGCCTGCTTCTCGTACTCGGGCATGAAGTACTTCTCGAAGATTCTCGGGCCAACGAGAGCCCCGTCAACGTTGTCCCCGCACATGGAGATGGGTGCCGGCGACTTTGCGGCTATCTCGTACAAGGGCTCCCGACTCTTGGAGGTGGCACGCAGCAGGCCTTCCACCAGATCCGGGTAGTCAGCCAAGTGGAAGAAAAACCGTCCCCCCTCGCTCCCGACCCAGTAGATCAGCATCATCTGCAAAGGGGAATGGGGCAGATTATCCAGCACCACCCCTTCATCTCCGAGCCAGTCCATAGCCTGTTCAACGGGGAAGTAGTCGGCCAGATACTCCGTGTTCTCTACGATATGCTGGACCACCTCATAATCCTCGGGTCCCTTGATCAAGTGGGAGGTCAGCCAGGGAGTCACCCCTCGCCAACTGCGGTTGGCGTGCCACTGACCCACACCAGGCTCTCGCCACTCCTCTTCGTAGACGCTGCCCACGGGGGTCGAGTAGGTGCGACGGATGACACTTTTCCCCTCCACCACAGCAGGAGTCTCGGTGATCTGAACCGCGTGCAGTCGGGTCACGTATGGGGGCCGAAGCCAGTTCATGCCCATCCCTCGGTTCCGACATTCCCTTTCCGCCCAACCGGTCTGGCAGTGTCTCCAATAGTGGTAAAAGGGCAGCTTGTCGGCTTGCTGCCTGAGGGCAGACGCCATGATCCTTTCGCGACGGGTCATCTCGGCCAAGAGATATCCTCCTCTTCTGTAAAGCGTGGACGGAACGATGGGAATTTGCTTTTGGGTCGGGTCGGGGTCCGGGATCCGTTCAGGCTGTGATCCCCCCTTTTACCCCGGATATTTCTATACCAGCATCCGCAGAAGAGTCAATGGAAAAGGAATCGAGGGAATGGGATGCCGGAACTGAAGAGGCCGCCTTTCCCTGATAATTGAGGCTGGATGAAGATATCCGGCCGGGAAAGACGGGAAAGATGAAAAAGCTCTTGAGAAAATTGGCCGAACGTATTATGAGTATACCGGCCAGACGGTACAAATGCCAGGAAATGCCAATAGGGTTGAATCAAGATTGAACGAGGGAGTGTGTTCCATGTGTTCACTGCCGAATTCCCAGGATGCCATTGTCGATGCCGCCGAGGCCGTGGTGCTCGAGGGCGGCGCCGCCCACATGACGCTTCACGCCGTGGCTGCGAAAGCGGGCGTAAGCAAGGGGGGTTTGCTATACCACTTCCCGACGAAAGAAACGCTCCTGAAGGCAATGCTGGATCGACGCGTGCAACGTTACGAGGAATCGCGCAAAAGGAAATACGCAGAACTCCCAGCGGAGCCGGCCCGCGAAGTCAAGGCTTACGTCCTCTCAACCTTGGATCGCGACCGCAAGACGGACCGCATCGGTGCCGCCATCCTGGCTGCCGTCGCACATGATCCCAGCCTGCTGGAGCCTATACGCGACGACTACCAGAGGCGCCTGGCCAAGCTGGCACCATCCGGCATCAGGTATGAGCGAGCGGCGGTCATTGCCCTCGCAGCAGATGGCCTGCGACTTCTGGAGATTCTGTCTCTCTCCCCGCTGGAGGACAGGCAACGGAAACAGGTGATTGAGGAATTGCTCAGGCTCGCTGAAGAAGAAAGTCAAAATGCCGCAAAATGCAAACATTCGGGAAGGAAGATCCTCCGGAGGAAAAGCGGGTAAGGCATGGGTGAATGCGTCTCATTGCTCCAGAGAAGACAACGCATTTCCAATGGGCCTTTTGCATCGCCAAGGGAAAGCGCGCAGACAGGAACAAGGAGGAGCCTGGAATGACATGGAAAGCATGGACGAATAGGAGGCCACGGTTCTGTTCTGTGAGCACCCTCATAGGGATGGCCTTTGGCTTAACGCTCCTTCTTCTGTCTGGATGCGAAAAGGGACGAGGACAACAAGCACCGTCCGCCCCAACCGTAGAGGTGATGGAGGTGATTCAGAAGGATGTTCCGGTCTATTCTGAATGGATCGGCTCAACGGATGGCTCTGTAAACGCCACGATCCGCGCGCAGGTCCAAGGGTATCTGATCAAGCAGCTTTACCGGGAAGGAGATCTGGTCAGGAAGGGGCAAATTCTCTTCGAGATCGACCCTCGGCCCTTTCAGGCTGCACTGGACCAGGCCAAGGCGGAATGCGACCAGGCAAAGGCTTCTATGGATAGGGCAAAGGCCAGTTTGGACCAGGCAAAGGCGGATGTGGCTCGGATGGAAGCGCAGTATGCGACCGCCAAGGCCAACCTGAGGCGAATCAAAGATCTTGTCGAACAGGATCTCATGAGCCAGAAAGACCTCGATGAAGCCGTCGGCACCGAGCAGTCGGGGGGGGCCTCGGTCAGTGCAGCCCAGGCCGCCGCCAGTGCAGCCCAGGCCTCGATTTCTGCGGTCCAGGCCTCGGTCAGTGGGGCCCAGGCCGCATTGGAGAGGACCCGGCTCAGCTTGGGTTTCACGAAAATCATGTCGCCCGTCGACGGCATCGCGGGCATTGCCAAAGCGCAGATCGGAAATCTTGTCGGCCCTGGATCCGTGGAGGAACTGACAACCGTTTCCAACGTGAATCCCATCAAAGTCTACGTCCCCATGAGCGAGCAGGAGTATATGAGGGACGGGCAGAACGTTGGGGCGCGCACTCAGCAGGTACTCGCGCTGATCCTTGCTGATGGCAGCGTTCATCCTCACAAGGGCACGTTTGCCTTTGCAGACCGCGAGGTGGATGTGAGGACCGGCACGATCAAGGTCGCCGCCCTCTTCCCCAACCCGGGAAATCTCCTCCGGCCCGGACAATTCGCCCGGGTCCGTGCCCAGACCAGGATCAAGAAAGGGGCACTGCTGGCGCCCCAGCGGGCGGTCATGGAACTCCAGGGAAGCTACCAGGTGGCAGTGGTGGGCTCGGACAACAAGGTCGAAATACGGCCGGTGAAAGTGGCCGAGCGCGTCGATACTCTCTGGGTGATCGAGGAGGGGTTGAAGCCAGGGGAGAGGGTGGTAGTGGAAGGGGTCCAGAAAGTCAGACAGGGGATGAATGTAAATCCGAAGCCCTTTGGCGGCGAACCTGGCGCCAGGCCGGAGATCAAGCCCCAAACCAAGCCAGAGGCGCCTGCCAAGCCTGAGCCGGAAGAAAAAACCGCAGCGCCAGCAAAAACCGAGAAAAGGTAAGCTGCCATGTCAAGGTTCTTTATCGATCGTCCCATCGTGGCCATGGTCATCTCCATCATCTTCGTCATCTTGGGCCTCGTGGCCTTGGTGGGATTGCCGGTGTCTCAGTTCCCGGAGATCATCCCCCCGGAGATCCAGCTCCAGACTGCCTATGTCGGTGCGGACGCAGAAACGTTGGAGCAGGCCGTCGCCATCCCCCTGGAGCAACAGATGAGCGGCGTCGATAATATGAACTACATGTATTCCATAAACGCCAATAATGGCGTGATGAGGATGTTCGTCAACTTCGACGTGAAAAGCAATCCAAACACGGACCATGTCCTCACCGTGATCAGACAGAATCAGGCCCAATCCCAGTTTCCTCTGGATGTCCGCAATTATGGTTTCACCATCCAGAAATCTCGATCCTCCGTGTTGATCCTATTTGCCCTCACCTCGCCTCATGGGACCTACGATGGCGAGTTCCTCTCCAACTACGCCATCATCAACCTCATAGACCCACTTCTGCGCGTGCCCGGCATTGCCATGGTGAATGTCTTTGGTGCGGGCCAGTATGCGATGCGGATCTGGGTGAGGCCCGATACGCTGGCCAAGCTCGGCATCACCGTCGCCGAAATCGTCAGTGCCGTCCAGAAGCAAAATGCGGTCAATCCGTCTGGACAGCTCAGCGGAGAGCCGGCCCCCCCAGGGCAGGAATTCACCTACGCGGTCCGCACCCAAGGCCGCCTCATCACGAATGAGGAGTTCGGCCAGATCGTTGTTCGTGCTCAACCCGACGGATCGATCGTTCGCTTAAGGGACGTGGCTCGGATCGAGTTGGGGGCGCAGGCCTACAGCATCAGGGATCGGCTGGACAGCCAACCTGCTGCGGGGATGGCGATCTACCAGTTGCCGGGCTCCAATGCCATTGCCACAGCCAAAGCCGCTAGGAAAGTGATGGAGGAGGCCAAGAAGCGATTCCCGGCCGATATGGACTACGGGGACGTCCTCGACACCACCCGGAGCGTCACGGAGGGGATCAACGAGATCACCAAGACCCTCTTTCAAGCCTTGTTACTCGTGATCCTGGTCGTATTCCTCTTTTTGCAGAACTGGAGGGCAACCCTCATCCCCGCCCTGGCAGTCCCCGTCTCCCTCATCGGCACCTTTGCTGTCTTCCCGCTTCTCGGATTCTCGATCAATACCCTGTCCCTCTTTGGCCTGGTTCTGGCCATAGGCCTGGTCGTTGACGATGCCATCGTGGTGGTGGAGGCGGTCGAACGCCATATCGAGGAAGGCATGTCCCCCAAGCAGGCGGCGTTCCAGGCCATGGAAGAAGTTTCGGGGCCGGTGGTGGCCATTGCCTTGATCCTCTCGGCCGTATTCGTTCCCACGATCTTCGTTCCGGGCATCACCGGCAGGCTCTACCAACAATTTGCCGTGACGGTAGCCATCTCAGTCCTCATCTCGGCCTTTAACGCTCTCAGCCTCAGTCCTGCGCTTTGTGCCCTCCTCCTCAAGCCAAGACAGGAAGCACGTGGACCGCTGGCCCCCTTTTTTAGGGGGTTCAACCGCCTCTTCAAGAGGGCCTCTAACGGCTATCTTGGCGTGTGTGGCACTCTGATTCGCAAAAGTGTCTTCAGCCTCCTATTCCTGTTGGGAATCGCGATCTTTGCGGGACTGATCGGCAAAGGAATCCCCAAGGAGTTCCTGCCGGAAGAAGATCAAGGTTACCTTTTCGTGAATGTCTCCTTGCCCGATGCCGCCTCGCTGCAGCGCACCGACGATGTCTGCAGACAAATTGACGAGATCGTCAAGAACACCCCCGGCGTTGAACACTACCTGACGGTCGTTGGCATCAGCTTGCTGAGCATTGCTCAGAATACATACAACGGGTTCTATTTTGCGCCCTTGAAGCACTGGAAAGACCGGAAGAAGCCCGAGGAGAAATACCAGGCCATCATGGCCCATCTGAACCGGGAACTCGCTAAATTGCCACAAGCCATCGCCTTTTGCTTTCCTCCCCCTGCCATTCCGGGCATCGGAACGGCCGGAGGCGTCACGATGGTCCTCGAGGACCGAGCGGGTAAGGACATCCCCTTCCTCGCGCAGAATGTCAATAAGTTCATCGAGGAGGCGCGCAAGAGGCCGGAGCTCTCGCGCGTGACGACCACCTTTCTCCCCTCCGTGCCCCAAGTTTACGTCAACGTAGATCGGGACAAAGTGCTCAAGCAAGGCATCGATCTCGCAGAGGTCTATCAAACTCTTCAGGCCTTCATGGGAGGAACCTTCGTCAATTACTTCAATCGCTTCGGTCGGCAGTGGCAGGTCTACGTTCAGGCGGAGGGAGAATTCCGTACCAAGGCAGAGAACGTGGGGCAGTTCTATGTGCGCAATAATAGGGGTAATCCTGTGCCCCTTTCATCGGTGACCAGCATTGAGTCCCGTGTCGGTCCTGAATTTACGATGCGATACAATCTGTATCGGTGCGCCCAGATCAATGCCATGGCCAAGCCCGGCTTCAGCTCCGCGCAGGCCATGAAGGCGCTCGAAGAGGTCTTTGCCCAGAAGATGCCGAAAGAGATGGGTTACGACTACCTCGGCATGAGTTTCCAGGAGAAAAAGGCTCAGGAAGGGATATCGGCGTGGGTCATCTTCGGGTTCTCCCTGCTATGCGTTTTCCTCATCCTCGCCGCCCTGTATGAGAGCTGGTCGCTGCCCCTCAGCGTCTTGCTCGTAACCCCCGTCGCCGTCTTTGGGGCCTTGGCCGCGATCTGGCTGCGCGGCCAGGCCAGCAACGTCTATGCCCAGATCGGCCTCATCGTGCTCATTGGTCTCTCGGCGAAGAATGCCATCCTGATCGTCGAGTTTGCCAAGAAGCGGCACGAGTTGGGGAAGTCCCTTACTGATGCCGCCCTGGAAGGGGGCCGTTTGCGTCTGAGGCCCATCCTCATGACCTCGTTTGCCTTCATCTTTGGGGTCATGCCCCTTGCCTTTTCTACCGGGGCCGGGGCGGTGGCGCGACAGATCATGGGCACTGCCGTCATGGGCGGCACTGCTGCTGCATCGCTGATCGCCATCTTCCTCATCCCCGTGACCTTTTACGTGGTCGGAAAACTCTCTCGTCGTGGCAGGCAAGAAGAACAACAGACGAAAAAAGGGCGGAAAAGCCACGAGTAACGTTATCGGGGAAGCACTGGAAAAGGGGATCGCCCGCTAAGTTCGGACAAGGACGAGGGGGGTTATTCTCACGGCAACCAAAGGCGAAACAGGATCTCGGCTTTCCTGCCTGCGATGACCGACTGGTTTGGGATGTATGGATGTCTTCCTATCATTCAACATAACAGGGAACCCATCGATGAGGAGGATAACATGAGCGCGGAAAAAAGGTTGAAGGAAATGGGGATCTCGTTGCCGGCGACCCCGAAACCGGTAGCCAATTACGTACCCTCTGTGAGGGTGGGAAATCTTCTTTTCGTTTCCGGGCATGGACCCTATAACGATGGAAAGGCGATGATTTCGGGAAAACTGGGAAAAGATCTGACCGTGGAAGAGGGTTATCAGACGGCCCGCAACGTCGCCTTGAATGCCCTCTCCTCGGTCAAGGCCGCGCTGGGGGACTTGGACAAAGTCCGGCGCGTGGTCAAACTCCTGGGGATGGTCAACTGTACTGAGGACTTCAAAGATCAACCGAAGGTGATCAACGGGGCCTCGGACCTGCTGGTAGAGATCTTCGGGGAAGCAGGGAAGCATGCGCGCTCGGCCGTAGGAATGCAAGCCTTGCCCAATGGAATTCCAGTAGAGATCGAGATGATCCTGGAAGTCGGTTCATAACTTGATGCTGACCTCCGGAGTCTTGGTCGGGATATGTCGGCAGGATCTGCTCGTCGGAGTCAGTTGAGGGTGCGATTCAGGGTTTGCCTTTTGCCTTTTCGTCTTCTTTCTTGTTAGAGGGGATGATGGCGAGCAGCAGCTAAGGAGGCGGATGTCAAGAGTAAAGACTTGACCCCTTTGGTCCCCCTTTGGTCCCCCTTTGGTCCCTCATACTGCAGGTTTTGCCTTGAAGACCGACATTTCACTTTCTGTCTTGGTGACCTTGTGAACCAGGATGCCGGCATAGGGGTTGTATATGCCCCCGCGCCCATTGATGATGATGCGCGCATCCGTCAGCCACCGGTCAACCCCTGAAAACTGTGGATGATGCCGGGGATTCTTGTCGATTGGGTAAAGGATGTATTTGGCGGCACAATAGTCCAAGGCCACGGGGTCCTGGCTTGCCATAATCTGGTTGGTCCGAATGGTAGTGTCTGAAGGGTAGCCCTTGAGGGAGAGATGGGAGGCCCAGATTGCATCCACTATATTCAGTATCGGGGTTCTGATCGAAACCACCATCTTTCCGCAAGTCCCCCCGAGCCCGCTGTAGTGGCGCCAGTCTTTGTGTCCGTCGACCATGGATAGAATGCCGTAGAAGTGTTTGAGGGATTCAGTGATCTCCGATCCGCCCTCGTCGTGGTGTTTGAGTACGGGAACATTGATCAGCTTGAGATTCTGTGTATACCCGTTTCCCTGCCAGATTCCCTCCCGCAACTCCACTCTATGGCCGCCCTTTGTTGTGAAACAAGGATAGGAGACATTCTCAAAGGTCCGATACCCGTCGGTAACATGGTCATCAGCCCCGATGAACTTGTTTCTTATGCTGTCCAGAAGATAGTAGGATACCCTGGAGTCCTTGAAGATTTGATCCACGAGGTGGACAAAGCTATGGGTCGTATCATTCGCATTGGCCTGGACGCTCCCATCAGGGTAGCCCGACTTGGTATCGCAATTGAGACTCCCGCGACCCTGGCCGTTCTCGATGATCACCACCTCGCCTCTAAACCTGCCTGGATGATCCCGAATTCTCTGGATGAGCCCGCGGATCAGGTCACTGTTCGTACATCCACGATACTTCCATTGTGCGTTCACTTTGATCAGAACTACATCGTCTGCTTCGATCATTCCCCAAGGACCACTCGTCGTGGTCAGCAAATTCGAGCGATAGAACTTTAGCCCTTTCATCCCCATCCAATGGAGAAGAGCGTCGATTCCCTTATGCCGGTTGGGCCGACGGGGATCCACAAAAGGGTCATCCGGGATGCTCCAGATCCAAAAGATCGGATTGGACGTGGAGGTCGCCGCTTTCACCTGGCGAATAGAAGGGAACGAAAGCAAGGAAAGGGTTCCGGCGGCCGATTGGATGAGGAATTTTCTCCGGCTGATACATTCGCTTGAAAAACCCATTCTATCCTCCTCTTGTGTATTTCTAGGGCAGATCGCTGCGTCGCCAGATCGCCGCTTGCCTACCCCCAGACGATGCCGACAGCCAGGAGACGACCAAAGGACACAGTAAAGACCCAAGGCAAGCAATTGTTTTTGTGAACAGAAACAATTGCGCGAAAGAAATGGCTTTGGTTGGTTCTCCTCTTCGCGTCCGCGCATCGCAGCACGGGCTATTCCCAGGAATTCCAATCGACAATCGCCCTTTTCTGGTTGGCCCGACGGACCGTAGAGTAGCAGTTGAGGGAAGGGGATGTCAAGAAAAGGCCTGTGTCGCTTTGCACCTGACCTCGATGTCAATAAGAGATGTCAATAGTAAAGACCTGACCCCCTTTTGGCTTTACAAAGGAAATGAGATGTGAAATAGTCTTATTGCGTCAAGAAGTCCGGCGCTCGCTTCTTTTCTCTGGCCACGGATTGGTTTTCCGTTCCCCCCTATAGAACACAAAAGAGGCAGAGATGGCAACAAAAAAGCTGTTACGGGAAGAGGTCTCGGTTCCCGAGGCGATCGTGCGCGTCCTGGAGGAGGCCGGCATCGATTTGGTGTTCGGGATGCCTGGCGGCAACGCCATGCTCATCTTCGATGCCCTGTACAGCCATAAATCAACCATCCGGACGGTCCTGGTGCGCCACGAGTCCTTTGCCGGGATCATGGCCCAGGTATACGGGCGCCTGACTGGAAAGCCGGGAGTGGCATTGGGACAAGGGGCCTTCATGCTGGCCAATGCCCTCCTGGGGGTGATCGAGGCGCACGCGGGCAGCTCCCCAATGCTCTTGCTGGCTGACCTGTCGGACAATGCCCCTTTCTCCCATCATGCGCCCTACCAGGCCGGCACCGGGGAATACGGCAATTGGGATGCCAAGCGCAGCTTCTCCGGGGTCACCAAATTGACCATGGAGAGCCGGGAGGGGGCGGGGGCGGTTCAAAATACGCAGTTGGCCCTCAAACATGCCCTGAGCGGGGAATGCGGGCCGGTGGCCTTGCTCTATCACAGCGCCGCCCTCGCCGGCCGCGTGGGACCGCACACGGTCCCCTCCCTGTATCCGACGCAATCGTACCTGCCGGGTCCCCCTCCCCAGGCCGACCCCGCATCGATATCCGCTGCGGCGCGCGCCCTGCGCGAAGCCCAGCGGCCGGTCATCATCGCCGGAGGCGGTGTACGGGCCGATAATGCCCGGGCGGAGTTACAGCGCCTGAGTGAATGGCTCAGTGCGCCGGTGGTTACGACGGCATCGGGAAAGGGGGCCTTCCCCGAGGATCACGCGCTTGCCGGAGGCGTCTTCGGGACCTTCGGCCTCCCGGCCGCCAACTCCCTGGTGTCCGAGGCGGATCTACTCCTGGTGGTGGGATCCAGGCTTGCCCCCACGGACACGGCCCGGGAAAACCCCGGGCTCATCGACCCGTCGCGGCAGGTCCTCATCCAGATCGATATCGAGCCCAAGAACGCCAGTTGGACCTTTCCCTGTGATCACGTGGTCCTGGGTGATGCTGCGGTCGCCCTGTCACAGATGAGTGCCGCCCTTCGCGACGGGGGAGCCCTCCCCGCTGACCTACTCGAGGCCAGTAGGGACCGGGTGGACGCGGCCCGCAGGGAGCATGGATTCTTCGATGGCCCCGAGTTCCACTCCGGGGAGGTGCCCCTGCTTCCGCAGCGGATCATCGCGGAGATTCGCAAAGCCTTGTCGGACGATGCCGTCGTCGCCTGTGACGGGGGAGAGAACCGGTTATTCATGTCCCGCTTTTATCAAATCAAGCGCCCGGGGATCTTTCTCTCTCCCGGATCCACCGGCGCGATGGGATATGCCATCCCGGCGGCGCTGGCGGCCAAGCTCCTTTATCCTGATCGCCCATGCGTGGCCGTGTGCGGAGACGGCGGCTTCTCCATGACCCTGAGCGCTTTGATGACCGCCTGTCAGGAGCGCATCCCCATCGTGACCGTCGTTCTGAACAACAGCGCCTTGGGTTGGGTCAAGCATTTTCAAAAGGAACGGGTGATCGCCTCCGAGTTCCCGGATCAGGATATGGCGGAGATCGCCCGGGCCATGGGTTGCCGGGGCTTTCGGGTGGAGCAGCCAGATGATCTGGCAGGGGCATTGACCGAGGCGCTGGCCGGCGAGGTCCCGGCGGTCCTGGACGTGCGCACCTCCCTCCGGATTGGCTATGAGGACCTCGTATCTCCGTTTCTCACCGCTCCTGTGATCGGCCGGTAAACGAAGGCCATTGGCGGGCAAACCCAGCACACTCCAGACTGCTCCGGGGACGGATCATTCCGTTTCCAATTTTGGGGGATAGAGAATGAAGCTCAAGGGCAAAGTGGCACTGGTGACCGGTGCCGCAGGCGGTATAGGCCGATCGCATGCGCTGCGGCTGGCGCGGCCTCGGTGCCGATGTGGTGATCAACGACATCGATTTGGAAGCTTACAGGAAATACGGGGAAGAGATTACAGCCGATTCCGTCGTGGGTGAAGTTCGTAAGCTGGGGGTCCGTTGCATCGGTATCCAAGCCGACGTATGCCAGAAGGGGCAGGTCGAGGGTATGGTGAGAAGGGCACTGGACGAGTTCGGGCACCTCGATATCCTGATCAACAACGCCGGTGGACTGGCCGGTGAGGTGTCGGGGAGCTTTGCGTCCTCGGTCTCGGAGGAGGATCTGAGGGCCACCCTCGATCGGAACCTCATGGGGACCATCTTCTCCTGTCAGGCAGTCGCCGATTCCATGAAAGCCCAACGATGGGGCCGGATCGTGAACACCGCCTCCCAGGCTGCGCTTCAGACCATGAAAGACGGAAGTTTCTCTTCCTACGCTGCGGCTAAGGCCGGGGTCATCGCCTACACCCGGTACCTGGCGCAGGAGCTCGGCCCCTACGGCATCACCGTCAACTGTATCTCTCCCGCCTACGTCAGCACCGCCCGGGTGGAGAAGATTCTCTTTTCCCTTCCCGGGAAGAGGGAGCAGTTTCTATCCCAAATACCCTTGGGGAGAATGGCCGTCCCGGACGACATTTCCAAAGGGGTGGAGTTCTTGGTCACCGATCTCGGGGACTACGTCACGGGACAGTGCTTGAGCATCTGCGGGGGTGCAATCAAGTTCTGACAGAACAAAGCCAACCACCTATCCGTCCTCATCCTCATCCTGAAGATGGCACAGCAGGCTGGTGCGTCCGATCAGTGGCGTCCCTGACCTCCGATTCGCTTTAAAAGCCTTCACGGGTGATGGCCCTTCTATCTCCTTCCCACCGGTGCCAGATAGATCGTGAATTCCTCCCTGCCATCGATCCTCAGGAGCCGATCCACCGCTTCCTGGTCATAGGCGGCGATGGCACAAGTGCCTGCCCCGATGGCCTCACAGGCCAGATACAGATTCTGACACACATGGCCCGCGTCCAGGGCAATGACCTTGTGGGCAGCCATGCCGTAGCGCCATTCCATCCGGTAGGGAATGGCCGTCCATATGAAGGTCACCGCCGCGCCCCCTGGATAGGGCTGTCCAAAGACGGCCTTGACCAGTTTCCCGGCGAGGCGATCTTCGCTGAACTCAAAAAGAAGCTGATGTTCCAGGGGAAGATAGCGGTAGATGCCCTGGTCGAGATCCCTGATGTTTAGAACACACAGGTAGGTCTCCAGGGCATGCCGGCATCCTGCCGACGGCACGGTTCTCAAGGCATGACCTGCATCCAGCCTCTGCCTGATCCCCTGGGTCGCCCATAACAGGAAGGAGAGCTCGGCCAAGGTCAGGGGATCAGGAGCATAGTCTCTCCGGCTTTGTCGGTTCTTGATGGCCGAAAAAAGGTCGAGCCTCCCCAGATCTTGGAGTTGATGGGGAGGGATCAGATCGATCCGGCTGGCTTTTTCTACAAACGGTTTCTCGACCGGGGGCGGGGCAATGCCGCGATGCTGATCGGTCTGGGAGAAGTCAACCCTTTTCCGGATCGTATCCTTGAGGAACAACCGGAACTGCTCGATCATATTTTCGTCGCTCGAGCTGCCGCTGGCTCCACTGTGGTCACCCTCTATCATCTTCCCGTCTCCTGTTGGATTCGAATCAGTTTGAAATAGGGATTTTCCCTCACCGCACCCTTCCCCGGGCCAGGGAGGCGAATATCCCGGCGCAGCAGAGCAGGGCAAAGAGGAGGAAGGCAGCCCTGGTGCTCTGCAAAAGGAGGGGATAGCTCTCCGGACCCATCCGGCCCCTTCCCACAAAGAGGGTGATGAGGAACATCGCCACCCCCATGCTGAGCATCTGCCCGACCAGCCTCATCGTCCCCAGGGTCCCCGAGGCTACCCCATAGGACCTTTTCTCCACGGAGCCCATGATGGCATTGGTATTGGGAGAGGAGAAGAGGGCCAGGCCCAAGCCGAGGAGGGCCAGGCAGGCCACCAGGAACCCATCGGGGGTCGCGCTTCCCAGAAAGGCGAAAAGAGCCAGGGAGATCATGGTCAGGGCCATCCCGGCGGAGGCCACGATCCTCGGTTCCCAGCGGTCGGAGAGCCTCCCGGCGAGAGGGGAGAGGATCGCCATAACCACTGGCTGGGAGACCAGGATCAGGCCAGCCTGCTGTGGACTTAGCCCTTTGATATACTGCAGATAAAGGCTCAGGAGGAAGCCGACGGCGAAGGTGGCGCTGTAATTGATCAAGGCCGCCAGGTTGGACAGGGCAAAGACGCGGTTGTCCCAAAACAGGTTGACTTCCAGGATCGGGCTCTCTGTCCTTGCCTCCCACCCCAGGAACCCCAGGATTCCCAGGACGCCCAGAAGTAGAAGCCACAGCCCCCAGAGGGACGGCAGGAGGGAGAGTCCGCTCATGATGGCAACGAGCGCCAAGCTGTAGAGAAGGGATCCCCTCCAATCAAACCGCTCTCCCCTGGCCTCCGCCCATTCCCCTCCTGCCCTCCGGGACAAGAGCATGACCGCCAGGCCGAGGGGCACATGGATGAGCAGGGTGCTCCTCCATCCCAGGTGTTGGGTGAGGAGGCCGCCCAGAAAGGGGCCCAGAGAGAGCCCAAGGTAGACAGCTGCTACGTTGATCCCCAACACCCTACCCCGCATCGTTGGGGGAAAGACCGAGGCCAGGATCGCCGCTGCGGTGCCGAAAATCATGGCACTCCCGATCCCTTGTAGGGTCCGGAAGGATATGAGGAGGGGGGCCGAGGGGGAGAGGCCAGAGAGCAAGGAAGCGACGGTGAAGACGAAAATGCCCCAGGTGAAGATCCTCTTCTTCCCCCAGATGTCGGCAATCCGGCCGAAGGGGACGAGGAATGTGGCGGCAGAGAGGAGGAAAGAGAGGGCAATCCAACCCAACTGGGCCACATTCAGAGCGAACTCCTTCCCAATCGCGGGCAGGGCAATGTTGATGGAGGAGCCCATGAAAGGGGTCAGAAAGGAACCCAAGGTGGTCAGGATCAGGATGTCTCGCTGGTGATGATCCATGATAAACAGAGCAGGGCGAGGGAATCGCCCTGGAAAAACGTGTCCTCGCTAAAAACCGGCCGAATGGGCCGCCCCAAAAGATCCTCGAGGGTTATGATATGGCGGCAAGCCGTTTTTATCCCATAGAGATGCGTTATTTTAGCACAGGATGCTCCCTGCGTGCCCCTCTACAAATCGGGCACCCTGCTGATCTCCTCGTAGCCCGCCGGCTCGTCCGTTCCCACGATGCCCACCAGCATGTGCTCGCGGAAGATGGGGTGGTAGCGGAACTCCTTCAGCAGCCGAAAGCGCTCGATCTGGCCCGAGTGCTTCACGTGGGTGCGCGTGCCGGTGCAGGGGATCTGGTGCTCGCCGATGGCGATCCGGTTCTCGCCCGCGGGCGCGATGGGGACGTCGGCCGCGATAATCTCCTTTACCCCCGCCTCCAGACGGTCGAGGTCGATCGCCGGTTTCTCCTGAAAGCTGATCACGAAACCGTGCTTCACGTCGGAGTGGTGCACGGGGATGCTGTAGTTGTAGTCCCGCTCCAGCACGAAGCTGGTGATGTCCTCGGCCGAGTGGGCCATGAGCCGATACTTGATGGTGCGGTCCACCACGGCCTTGATGGAGGCGGGGAAGGGGCCGAAGACGCTCGGCCGGGCCACGATGACCTCCTCGCCGATGCCGAAGATGATCTGCGCGTTGTAGCCGAGCGCCTCGTAGATGAGGTCGAAGTGCTCGACGACCACGCGCCGGCCGTGGGAGACCGCAGCGGTGATGGCCTCGGCGATCTGCCAGTTCTGCTGGAAGGCCCGCTCGTAGCGCACGTCGATGTGGAAGGTGTGCGGGGCGAAGTAGTCGTCGGGGCTGAAGCGCGTAGAGCTGGGCCGGCCGGACGTTGACGCCGTCGTCGTCGTTGGTCAGCTCGAGGCCCGGGAAACAGCCCCTTGATGAGCGTCGACTTGCCCGAGCCCTCGGCGCCGATGATGCCGATCAGCAGGTCGCTGGGGTACAGGTAGCGGCGGGAGAGCTCCGCGCCCAGCATGTACAGGCGCTGCCGCCCGCGCGGCGCGTAGTAGGTGGAGTAGATCAGGGTCTCGGAATGGTAGAGCCGCGCGGAGGAGGTCTGCTGAAGGAGACTGATGTCGGGCTTCTTCGGGTCCATGACGCCTCCTATTCCTCGAACTCGATGGACAGCAGCGGGGCGTGCTGCTGCGCTCCGTAGATGTCCGTGTCCCCCGGCTGCCCCCGAGGGGATCCGACGCCGGAGGGTGACCTTCACCGCGTTGGACTGGCTCGAAGTACACGATGCCCAGCACGTCGGCCGGCGCCACGCCGTACAGGCTGGCCCACCAGGGCGACGTCGATGATGCCGCGCGATCGGAAGAGCTCGAAATACCGGCGGTCGTTGAACATGATGTCCAGCGTGAGCTCGTAGGGGCCGGAGTTCTTCGACCGTATGACCCGTGCCACATCGAGGATGCTCTTTTTCATCGCGCTTCCTCCCGCCGACCGGCACGATCTGCAGGGGGAATCCTGCCGGGTCGTCGATCTCCATGAGGTGGTAGACCGAGAACTCGTAGACCTCGCCCATGCGGATGTCGGAGGGGGAGAAGGGAAAGGCGAGGTTGCCCGCCGTGGAGATGCGTCCGGGATAGCCGTAGTGCAGCAGGGTGGAGCGGGTGACGCTGACGAGCGAATCCGCTTCCTCCTGCGTGGGGGATACGGCCTCGATCACGATGCCCAGCTCGTGGGACTGCGGTCCGCTTCACCGGCTCGGCGGGCCCCATGACGCCGTCTTTTCCGTAGACATGGAAGTGCAGGGTGCCGCGGAAGGCGCCAGCGGCCATGGATTCGACCTGCCTTTGCACCGCTTCGAGGATGCCCCCGATATTGCCGACCATGACCGGGTCGCGGGTGCCGGCGATGCTGATCGATCTGCAACCCGATCCTGCGCGCGCCCTCGAGCTTGACCTTGTAGACAGGTGAGCGCTCGTGCCTGCTCCCCCGCACCTCGACCCGCCCGTCCCCAAGCTCGGTAAAAGAGCAGCCGGTGAGATCGATGAGGCCGCCGGGGCCGGGCAGCCGGTAGGGGTCGGATTTCTCGTAGAGGGTGTGCGCGGCGGCCGACTCGCATGTGAAGCGGCGCTTGGGGTTCAGCGCCTCCAGCACGAAGCGGTCGTCGTACAGCGTGGCGAAGGCGCAGTCTGCGCCGCTTCCCGGTGTGGCCGCGATGGCTCCGCACTCCAGGATCTTTCCCATGTGCAGGGCGAGCCCCTCGTCAAACCCCTGCGCGATGGGCAGCGCCGCGAAGTTGGCGGGATCGTAGCAGCGGCCGGCGAGCACGACATTGCAGCCGGCCGCCAGCGCCTTGAGGAGCGGTTCGCATCCCATCTGCGCCACGATGTGGGTCGATTCGTCGATCGCCTCTTCGGTCAGCTCAGGGACGAAGGCCAGCGGGCTGATCCGTCCCGCACGCAGGGCGTTTTTCACCACATCCTTCTCCAGGTCGGCAGAGATGATGCCCATCGGTGAAGGAGAGCTTCTCCTCCCGGGCGATCTCGTCGACGATAGACCTGCACCAGGCGAGGTGGGGAGCGGCGCCGGCCCCGCCCGCGGTGCCCACGATCACTGGCACCCCGAGCCGCAGGCCCTCCACCAGCATGAAACGCAGGTCGCGCTTGACGAATGCCCAATCGGTGAAGGACTTTCCGCTGCCCAGGTAGTGAGGCCCGGGATCGGTGGAACCAGCGTCGCAGGCGATGAGGTCGGGCTTCTTCGCTAAGCCGTTCTGGAAGGATTCCTCCGGAAACCCGTACCCGAGGATGGCGGTCGGGGAGAGGACCCTGAACTCACGTCCGCTCATCGTCTCACCTCCGTTCCCGCCTTTTTATCAGGTGCACGTTGCCCGATCAGGACGCGGATGCGCTCCATCTCGTTCTTCACGACCGTGAATCCCTCGTCGAAGCCCATGCCTGGCTTGGCAAGCATGCGCTCGGGGTGTGTTGCCATGGCGAGGTGCACGCAACACTGGGCCGAGATCTCGGTCTCGTTGCAGGTGCCGCCCTGGTAGGCTTCCATGCCGTGCTTCTTGCAGTACAGGACGCTTTCCACGATGTCCTGTATGCCGCCGAGGTCGGGGGTCTTGATCTGCACCATGTGGCAAGCTTCGGCATCGGTGAACTCTCGCACGTCCTCCAGGGTATTGCACCACTCGTCGGCAACGATGCTTCGCCGGCGAGCCCAGCCGCTCCAATTCCTCCCTGATTGTGCGCAGAGCCTTCGATCTGCCGGGGCTTTTCCTCCCTGTCCACGGGTCCCTCGATATACAGCCGATGGCGTCCCGCGTCCTCCTGGAGGCCGGCGAGGTAGGCGGCGACCCTTTGTCCTTCGTTGCCGAAAATAAGGCCGATGGTGCCGTACACGTCGATGTGGATGTCGGGCCGGTATGCAGGATCCGGTGCGAGCGTTCGCGATCCGGGCAGCAAGCCAGCGCACGTACTCCTTCAGCTTCCCGCCGTCACGGCCAAGCTTGTCTTCGACGGAATTGATGAGCCCGTGGGGCAGGGCATCGACGCCCTTGAGGATCATCTTGTCCACGTTCTCGTACCGGTTATCCCCGGATTGTCCGAAGATCGGGACAGCTGATGCATCCACGGCAAGGTTCCACTCCCCGCAGACCACCTCGCATTTCGTTGTTTGCAGGGAGCGCGCCCGGGCGTCGAGAAGGGCCTGCGTGATCCCATAGCGCAGCGCGGTGTGAAGCGGCCTGTCATCCACGCGCAGGCCGCATACCGCATCGGCAAGGGAACGGAACCCGGCAATCTCCGCGCCTTCCAGGAGCGGCCGAATGTGCTTCTCCAAAAAAGGCACCGCTGTGGCCGCCTGGAACAAGGGATCCCGACCCCCCGCCCCCGAGTACTGCACTGCCGCACAATCCCCGACCGCGACCTGGCCGTCCTCGAGGACGAGAAGCACCGAGATACTCTCCCCCGGCACCCGGATGCGCCGGAATCCCGGCGTGGCGGGGGTGCCTTCATAGTCGAATCCGTCGTACGCCGCGCCGGCCTTGATGGCGCGCTGGTCGTCGAAGAAAAACGCCGATATGCCCGGCGCGAAGAGTGTCTTCGCTGATCCTCATCTCGGCCTCCCCACAAGGTGTCCCTTGCTGATCGCGTAGATGTCATCGGTCACCATCTGGAAGGAAACGCTCCTGCCCTCGGCCCGGGCGCGCTCCTCCAGCTTGTCGCGGTGCCAGGCGGCAAGCTCCTCGTCGAGGGCAGTGCCCCCCGGTTGAAAATCCTGATACAGCCGGTCGTTGTCGCGCATGGGAAGGATCTTCCCCTTGTTGTGGATCGAGGGGGCGAACGGGACGTCGAGGACGCCCGCCTCGAAGGCCGCCGTGGCCCCCTCCGCGGGGTCGCCGCCGCCCATCTCCAGGACCTTGCCGAGGATGCAACGCACCTCCCGTCTGATGATCTCCTTCTCCCTCTGGATTTCCATGGTCTGGAGCTTCTCCTGATCTGCCAGCATGTTGATGACCTGCCGGGAGGCTCTCAGGCCCTGGGCGTTTGCTTCCTTTGTTGGAATGCCCATGGCCTCATGGGGCGACTTCACGATGACCTTGTCCGCCCCGCCAAGGCAGGCCACCGCCGCACCCCAGCAGATGATGGAGAACGCGCGCGACTCATCCTCGGGGAACCCGCCCATCCATTGGTGAAAGACTATCGTAAGGTCATAGCCGGAATATCCCGCTTCCTGGAAATACTCGTGCGCCATCTCGCGCAGGCTGTGAACGGCAGCAATGTCCTGCGCCATGTTTCCACCCTGGCCGTAGCCGAGGGTAAGGGAACGCACGCCCTGTTCCAGGGCGAGGAGCCCCTCGAGAATGCCCACCGCATGCCCAATGCAGGGGGGAACGAGGGTGCCGGTGAGGGGACCGAATGGCTCGCGGTTGATGGACACCCCGTTTTCCTCGTACCAGCCGCACAGCCTGTCCACGTACTTCCAGTCCGCTATGGAAGAGCGAAGGGGCACATTCTTGGTGTAGGGGATGTTGTACGAGATGCCTCCCCCCTCGAAGCTCGTAAAGCCACCGGCAAGGGAGATTTCAGCAAGAAGGCGCGCATCGGGTGTGCCGTGGCGCACCTGCACCGGACGGGAAAGACTCTCGGTAACTCTCCGGCACCCCGGAACGCCATGGTTGACGACGGGGAAACCGTTCAGCAGCGATGTGCCGGCGTTTTCCGATCTCTCGATGCCCTTCGCAGCTTCTGCATAACGGTTCTGCCGTGTATATGCGTCGATGGTCGTCGGCAGAAGGTCCGCCTCGCCTTCCGTTTCAAGAAAACGCAGCAGCCGGATGTGCTCGTCGATCAGGGCCACGCCCGCGCGGGGCTGAATCAGGAGCCGGCCCGCATCGCGCGCCGCGCTCACGGTTTCGGCAAAGCGCTTCTCCTTCGCGATTGCCCGCTGGTAGCACAGCGCCTCGTCGAGGTCCACTGCAGCGCCCGTGGGCCACCCGGAGAGCACGCCGGCACGCTCCGCCATGAACTGCGAAATCGGGATACGCTTATCCTGCATGAATGGTCTCCATCGCAAGGCTTGCCCGGACAAGTGCCGCCATCTCCACCGGGTATTCCGCTGCCAGGTTTCCCAGAAGGGGAAGGAGGTTGTGGCAGTCCGTGAGCACCAACGGTCCATCGGGAAGCAGGCTCGCTCCGGCGGAGTCCCTGCCGGCGGCCGCCAGGGCGCAAGTACCGGGGTGGGAGAAGAGAAACGGGCAAGCCAGCCGCCGCTTGCCACGATACGGTGAATGCCCCGCAGGTCCTTTCCGTGCTGGACCCTCACTTTCCCGCCCGGCGTCCACACTTCCTCCCCCGTGCCCGCGTGGCGCAGGAGCGCGTGGTACAGGCAGGCCTCCGCGAGAATTTCGTCGAACCGCTGTTCCTCTGCAGAGCCAGGAAGCGTCTCGGGAAGCGCGGCCACGCGCTCGACCCACGCGGCAAAGCAAGAGGGGACGGCAGCAACCTCCCCGAGGCGCCTCTGGATGTAGACGCTGCCCGTGTCCGCCGCCGCGCGGGCGCTCACCCGCATCCCAAGGTCGCCTTCCACACTGCGCTTCAGTGCCGGCTCCTCGATGCCCCGCAGCACCATGCCTTCCTCCCCGCGGAAGGCTTGGCACAGCGAGTACACGTCGGTGGTGGCCCCGCCCATGTCGATGAGGAGGGTGTCCGTCCAGCCGGCGCGTTCGGCGCTGAGCGCTTCCGCAAGCTGGTAGACCGCAAGCGGGGTCGGCTTCGGGGCGGCGGCGCACATCCGTGCGGCTTTCGCGAGTCCGTGTCCCTCGATGATGCGTTCCAGGAAGATCGCACGGATCGCCGCGCGGGCGGGCTCGATGTTCAGGCGGTCGATTTCGGGCATTACGTTTTCCGTCACGACCAGGATCCTGCCCCCGAGGATTTCACACACCTCCTCCTGGAGCGACGCGTTTCCTGCATACAGGATCGTAGAGTAGAGTGCGGATGACGCTATTGCGCGGGCGTTTTTGAGAACGAGCCTCTCGTGACCACCGTCCGTTCCCCCGCACAACAACACGATGTCGGGCCGCAGGGCTTCGAGTTCCGCGACTTGTGCGCTCGTAAGACCATAGGAGTAATGAGCGGCGATTCTTCCGCCGGCGGATGCGGCTGCCAGGCGTGCGACGCTCGCCGTGAGGTCGGGCACCACGCCGATGGCCGCAATGGCAAGGCCTCCCTTCGCGGAGGAACAGAGGTGAATGGGAATGTCGCCGTCGGCGAGGCCACGCACGACCCGCTCGAACCCGACGGAGAGGTCCTGCTGCGTTGTCGGCCACTGGCCCTGCCGAAGCACGGCTGGCGCGTCGAGGTCAAGCAGGGCCGCCTTCGTGTAGGTCGAGCCGATGTCGACGCTCAGGATTCGCCTCATGCGCGCTTCTCCCCTGCAGTGCCCGCGATGTCCGCCCGCAGAAGCCGTGCGGCCTCCTCCAGGTCGTCCCCGGGCATGAATACCCTGTCGAAACCCATGGCCAGAAACCGTGAAACCACGCTTTCCCGCGCGACTTTTCCCACCACCAGATTTCCCCCTCCGTAGAGGATGATGTCCTCCAGACCACGCTCCACGCACCTGTCCCGAAATCCCGCGCAGTCGATTTCACCATGACCGTAGAGGGAGGAAACCAGGATTGCCGCGGCTCCGGTCTCGATGGCCGCATCGATGAACTCGTCCTGGCTCACCATGACACCGAGATTCACCACGTTGAAGCCCTTCTCCGTGAAGAATGCGTTGAGGATCGTGTTGCCGACCGAATGGCAATCGGCACCGATCACTCCCAGCACGATCGTTTTATCGCTCATGCGCGCGCCCCGTTTGCTGCGTCCACCCGCGCCTTGAGAATCGATCCGATGCGCTCTTCCACATGCACCAGCGAGCCTTTATCGATCTGGTAATCGAAGACGACGACGAGGCCACCCCGACCAGTGAACTCCTGCAGGGCACGGGCCTCCTCCCTGGACGGTGAGGCGCGTCCCGCCGGCGGCACGATGAGCAGGCTCCGATCCCGGAGGAACTCTGCCAAGGCCCCCTGCGGCCTGGGGGGAAAAAGCGCGTCCAGCGGTCCTGCGATGCGCATCTCTTTCAGACGACCGCCAATGATCGCCAGAAACTGCCGGCTCTCGCAGAGAACACCGATCGCCTGCCCGGGCTTCACGGTGGCGAGCTGCATGACGGTTTCCCGGCTCGGGGACACCGCAACCGCAAGGATGCGTTCCGAAAGCCGTGGCGCCATGGCGACCAGCTGCGGATGGTGGGTGGTGGTGGTAAGGACGAGGTCGAATTCGCCGAGCCTGCGGGCGGGATCGGGATCACGGGCAAGCTCGTCGAGGAGGTAGGTCCGCACGCTGACGTGGGAGAGCATGCCAATCTGCCGCTCGAAGCTGCCGAGGGTTTCGGGATTGCAGTCGACTGCGGCAACGTTCAGGCTCAAGAGCTTCTCTTCGCGCTCGCGGATGGCCAGATCGATCATCACCTTCATCTCAGGCAGGGAGAAGCGCAGGCGGTCCAGTTTCTCCACCAGGGCGGTGATCAACGCGGCTGCCTTCTCCTTGCGGCCCTGCCCCGCAGCTTCCGGCAACCCGGATACGGTACTGCCCCGTCCTTGCATGCGAGTGATAAGGCCTGCCTGTTCAAGCTCTACATATGCCCGGGTGATGGTACCCCGCGCGAGCCCAAGGGATTCGGCGAGCTCCCGTTCCGTGGGCAGCTTGTGGCCGGGCTTCAGGCTGCCTTCTCCAATCAGCGCCGCAATCTTTTCCACGATCTGCCTGAATGCCGGCACGGCTCTTTTCTTGTCAATCTTGATCTGAATTGCCATACTGCCTCCATATGGACTATTCCAAATTAGTATGGAATAATCCAATTATGCGCATCGTTTCGGTTTTGTCAACAGATTTTTTCGTTGCAATCTTGGCAAATGATGCGTTGGGGAGCAGGAACTCATCGATACAGATGGAGGAAAAACAGGAAGGATCGTGTTCTCACGGGATGGGTTGCGGCATGCGCGCTCGTGTTCTGGGCCGACCTGGCATTCTCGCCGATTGCACTGGGAAATACACTCGGCTTCGAGGTCGGCCCCATCATGCAGAGGCTTTTTCCTACGCGGAGACCGGCATGGGGAAATTAGGGGAAATTGGGAAATTAGGGACACATCCCTATTTTCCTCCTGATTTCCCCATGGGACGATGAGGAGCCTCGATCCTCCCGGCGACCCATCCGATGACCGGGCCGCCGGATGGTTGATGATAGGTGATATGCTCCCGGGCTAATCTTCCCTTCGGGTGCTGGAGGCGACCCACTCGGGGAAATGGATGCGGGCCTGATCCCACATCTCGTCATCCGAGATGCCCGTGATCCGACCCTGCTGGTACTGCTCATCCACCCAGTCCTTGATGGCCATGACACGCCGATCTGCCTTGTCCACCTTCGCCTCCTCGGGAAGATGAAGGCGGGCGTTGATCCAATAAGCGATCCCGGCCAATCCCGACTTGTCGGTGATGCCGATATCGGGCGGCCGGTTGAGCACCTTCTCGGTATCGAAGATGTTATAGATCTCCTGGTCCTTCATCAGGCCGTCGGCGTGGATCCCAGCCCGGGTCACATTGAAGTTGGCACCCACCAGGGGCTGGTTGTGGGGGATCTTGTAGCCGATGTCTCGCTCGAAATATTCCGCGATCTCGGTGATGACCGAGGGATCCATCCCATCTGCCGTGCCGCGCAGACCCATATATTCGATCACCAGGCCCTCGATGGGCGTATTGCCGCAGCGCTCTCCAGTGCCCATCAGCGCCCCATTGGCCGAGGAGCACCCATAGAGCCAGGCGGCCACTGCATTGTTCAGGCCTCGATAGAAATCGTTGTGCCCGTGCCACTCCAGCCTTTCCGAGGGGACACCGGCCAACTGCGTCAGTCCGTAGATGATCCCGTTGACATTGCGGGGGAGCATCACCCCGGGGAAGCTCACCCCATAACCCAAGGTATCACAGGCCCGGACCTTTACCGGGATGCCGTACTCCTGGGAGAGACGCATCAGTTCCTGGGCAAAGGGGACCACGAAGCCGTAGAAATCGGCCCGGGTGATGTCCTCGAAATGGCAACGAGGGATGATGCCCTCGTCCAGGGCGGCGCGGACGATGCCCAGGTAATCCTCCAGCGCCTGTCGCCGGGTCTTCTTCAATTTATTGAAAATGTGGTAATCCGAAGCCGAGGTGAGAATGCCCGTCTCCTTCAACCCCATCTCCTTGACCAGCTTGAAGTCCGCCTTCACCGCCCGGATCCACCCCGTGATCTGGGGATACTCATACCCCCGCTCCTGGCATTTGCGCACTGCCTCCTTGTCCTTGTCGGTATAGACGAAAAACTCCGATTGACGGATCTTCCCTTTGGGCCCCGACAGCCTGTGCAGCAGGTCGAAAAGATGTAGGATCTGTTCCACGCTAAAGGGAGGCAGGGCCTGTTGCCCATCCCGAAAGGTGGTATCGGTGATCCAGATCTCCTCAGGAGGAATCATGGGGACCACCCTGTGGTTGAAACACATCATAGGCGGCATTTCGTAGGTGAAGATGTCCCGATAGAGGTTCGGCTCCTGCACCTCCTGAAGCTCGTATCGGTAATCCTCTCGTTCGAGCGTCCGGCGCTGCGGGTTGAATTTGATCATGGCGCTCGTCTCTCCTTCCTTGGGTAAATTATCGCCCAATATATGAAGGGCATGGGAGGATGTCAAGCACGGAAAGCAATTGAATGGGGAGAGGGAAATATAACCGATGTAGTATTCGGGCGGCTTGGCCCTAATCGATATCCGGAGAGGAACGAAGAGATAGGGAAGGAGTGACACTCCCCCAGCAGGAGCTGGGGGCATCTTGGCCCATCACAATGAGGAAACGAATGGGCTAAGGGCTAACCTTTCTTGCTGTCCTCGTCAGACATGCCCACGCGCTCGCGAGCGGAGTCCACGGCCTTCTCGGCGGCACCCCTGGCTTCCCCCAGTTTGGCCTTGGCTTGGTCTGCCACCTCGCCCAGCTTGGCTGTCGCCTGCTCAAACTTCTCCTGGGCCAGACCAGCAACTTCCTTGGCCTTTTCCTCGGCCTGTCCGGCCAGCTCTTTGGCCTTGTCCTGCACCCCTCCAGCCAGCGTCTTGGCTTTCTCTGTCAGACCTTCCATGGCGTCAGGAACGTTGTCGTGGTCCTTGTCCAGAGTCTCGCGGGCGTCTTTGATCTTGGCCTCGGCCTTTTCCTTCAGGTCTTCGGCTGCATCCTTTACTTGATCGACGATTTTTTTGAGGTCCATGGGTCCCACCTCCGAAATTTATTCTTGCCGCTGTAAATATACGCAATTAATGCTTGTGTGTCAATCAATATTAACCGCAACATGCGGGGGTGTGGTTCCGACAGCAGTGGAATTTAATGGGGAAAATTTAATGGGGACACATCCCATTTATAAGAAATAGGGATGTGTCCCTAATTTGCCCTAATTTGCCTATGGGTCAGAGTGAAGAAACCGGCGGTCTCCCGCCGGTTTCTCGTCGACTTACTGACTCTTAGGCCCTGGTTACGTTATCCGCTTTCGGACCCTTGGGGCTATCAACCACCTCAAAGCTCACTGCGTCTCCCTCGGACAAGGATTTGAAACCATCGCCGCGGATCGCAGAAAAGTGCACGAAGACGTCGTTGCCATTCTCCTGCTCGATAAACCCAAAGCCCTTCGCGTCATTGAACCACTTCACAGTACCTTGCGCCATCTACTTTCTCCTTTTTCCTGAAGGTATGATACGGAAATGACGGGGGTCACCCGCCGAAGCTATCAGGGCTCTTGGGCATAAAAAAAAGCCGCAGAGCTTCAGGGGTCTCTGCGGCTTTCGCTTATACGACACAAAAAACGCCTGCAACTTCGGCGTGATAATAGCGTGCATAATCCGTTCTGTCAAGGGAAATCGGAGAAGTGGGCAACAAGCCCTCAACGGCCTGTTATTCGAATCACATAGCGCAACCCTTTGAATAATGCTATAATTCTTATGGCTATAATGTGGCAAGAATACCTCCGAAAGTAGTGTGACCATGGATACCATCAGGAATTTCAGCATCATCGCCCATATCGATCACGGCAAGTCCACCCTGGCGGACCGGATGATCCAATACACGGGAATCGTCGATGCCCGCAATTTTCAGGACCAGATCCTGGACACGATGGACATCGAGCGGGAACGGGGAATCACAATCAAGAGCCAGGCCGTCGCCCTCCCCTACCGGGCCCGGGATGGCCGCATCTACACCCTGAATCTCATCGACACGCCGGGGCACGTGGACTTCACCTACGAGGTCTCGCGTTCCCTGGCCTCCTGCGAGGGAGTCCTGCTCCTCATCGACGCCGCCCAGGGAGTCCAGGCCCAGACCTTGGCCAACCTCTACCTGGCGATGGAGCACGACCTCACGATCATCCCCATCATCAATAAGATCGATCTCCCCTCTGCCGACGTGGAGCGGGTCAAGACCCAGATCGACGGGGAGCTCGGTCTCGACTCCGAGGCGGCGCTCCTCTGTTCCGCCAAGGAGGGCACGGGGGTCGAAGAGATTCTCGAGGCGATCGTGACCCGGATCCCACCGCCCAAGGGCGATCCCGAGGCGCCGCTGGCCGCCCTCATCTTCGATGCCAAGTACGATTCCTTCCGGGGTACTGTGATCCACTCTCGCCTCTTCGCCGGCACCCTGCGTGCGGGGGAGATCATCCGCTTCGTGCACAACGGCGCCACGTACAAGGTCGAGGAGGTGGGACATTTCCTTCTCCAGCGGGAGAAGAGGGAGCACCTCGCCGCGGGCGACGTCGGCTACGTCATGGCCGGCGTCAAGACCGTCTCCGACGTGCGGACGGGCGACACGATCACCCACGAGGATCGCCCGTGCGCTGAGCCTCTTCCGGGCTTCAAGGAGGTCAAGCCCGTCGTCTTCGCTTCCATTTATCCCATCGCCTCGGGTGACTATGAGGACCTGGCAGCTTCCTTAGAGAAATATACGCTCAACGACGCCTCCTTCGTTTACGAGCATGACTCCTCCGCCTCACTGGGCCAGGGTTTCCGCTGCGGGTTCCTGGGTCTCCTCCACCTGGCCATCGTCCAGGAGCGCCTGGAGCGGGAGTACGACCTCTCCATCATCCTGTCCGTCCCCAGTGTCTGCTATCGGTTCACCCTCAAGGACGGGACCCTCCTCGACGTGGATAACCCGGCCCACTATCCGGACCCCATTTCGATCGCCCACTCCGAGGAGCCTTACATTCTCGCCCGGATGATGCTCCCGGAACGCTACCTCGGCGCCGTCATGAAGCTCTGCATGGATAAGCGCGGGTCGAACTCGAAGCTGAACTATCTCGATCCCAACCGGGTGGAGCTCTCCTACGAGATGCCTCTGGCGGAGGTGATCTACGATTTTTATGACCGCTTCAAATCCCTCACCCAGGGTTACGGGTCCTTCGACTATGATCTCATAGATTACCGGGAAAGCAACCTGGTCCTGCTCGATATCCTCGTCAACGGGGAAAAGGTCGACGCCCTATCCCAGATCGTCCACCGGGACCGGGCGCGGGCCCGGGGACTCCAAGCCTGCGACCGTTTGAAGGACGAGATCCCCCGGCAGATGTTCAAGATCGCCATCCAGGGGGCCATCGGCGGTGAGATCATCTCCCGTTCCACCATCTCAGCCTTCCGGAAAGACGTGACGGCGAAGTGCTACGGAGGGGACATCTCCCGGAAGCGCAAGCTCCTGGAAAAACAGAAGAAGGGAAAGAAGAGGATGAAGATGATCGGCCAGGTCTCCATCCCCCAGAGTGCCTTCCTGGCCGTCCTCAAGTCCGACGTGGATTGACATGGCCCTCCCCGGCCTTTACCTCCACATCCCCTTTTGCCGCAGCAAGTGCTCTTACTGCGGTTTTTACTCCATCACGGACCTCGCCCCGGTACCGTCCTTTCTGGGGGCCCTGGCGGCGGAGATCGCCCTGTACCGGGAGCACTTCCCCGCCTTCGATACGGTCTACATCGGCGGAGGTACTCCTTCCGTTCTCGCTGCCGGCGAACTGGAGGCGATCATCGGGGAGGTCCGAAAGACCTTCGCACTGCCCGATGGGGTGGAGATCACCCTGGAGATCAATCCCGGAGGCGTAACCCCGGGATCCCTGCAGGCCTTGCGCCGCAGCGGTGTGAGCCGACTCAACGTAGGCGTCCAGTCCTTCGACGATGCTGCCCTCGCTTTTCTCGGGCGGCGCCACACAAGCCAGCAGGCCGTGGAAACCATCCTCCTGGCCCGGGAGGCCGGCTTCGACAGCCTGGGCCTCGATCTCATCTACGGCCTCGCCGCTGTGGACGGGAAGAAACATGGGGAATCTCGTGCTGAAAGAGGGGGCCCGGCAGCAGAATCCCTTTTTTCGCGCTGGCAGGACACGCTGAAGGTAGCCTGCTCATTCCGGCCGGAGCACCTCTCCTGTTACGAGCTCACCGTCGAGGCCGGCACTCCCCTGGCGGCGATGATCGCTGCCGGTGATCACGCCTTGCCCGACGAGGACCTCCAGTGCCGGTATTTCCTCCGCACCTCGGAGGTGCTCGAGGAGACGGGCTACCTCCACTACGAAGTGTCGAATTTCGCCCGGGAAGAGCGCTTCCGGTCCCGACACAACAGTAAATACTGGGACCATACACCCTACCTCGGACTCGGCCCCGGCGCCCACTCCTTCGACGGCACGAGGCGCTGGTGGAACCACCGGAACGTGGCGGTTTACATCCAGGAGCTCCGGGCCGGAAAACGACCTGTCGTCGCGGAGGAGGAGCTCGACACCGAACAGTTGCGCCTGGAGGCCCTGTGTCTGGGGCTCCGGACGGCAGCGGGGATCGATGTTCGGGAATATCGCGAAAATTACGGATACGATCTGTTGATGGAACGGGGAGAGGCCATCGACAGGCTCCTTGGGGAGGGACATCTCAAGAGACGAGAAGACCGGATTGCGCCCACTCGAAAAGGACTCGCCGTCGCCGACGCCATGGCCCGACTTCTTTCCTGACGCCCTCCTGTCCCCTCGTTCCTTTCGGAAAATAGACTAAAATAGGGACGATCTTCGGATGGCATCGTGTCCCAAAGATGCTATTGGCTGAAGGAGATCGGCGATGGGAGGAGATATCTGCAGGAGGAAGGAGAGGAAGAAGAGGGAAATCTGGCGAACGAGGTCAGAAAGCGTGCTCTATCCGGGCGGCCCTGTGGCGATGAGGCGTTTAGGGGTCATCCTTCAATGATCACCTCATCACGAAGCTCATCGATATCCCCTGCCTTCATGGGGAAATGTTTGGCCAGTAATTCCCCCACCCCTTCGACGGCCTCACACAGGGCGTCGCAAGCTCGACCCTCTCTTACCCCTTGGGAGACTGTCTTTGCATATCGGTCCAGGGTCTCCTGGCCGATTTTCTGATAGATGCCTTTATCCGCAAGGACCCGGACTTTTCTTTCCAGAAGAGAAAGGAAAAAGAGGACCCCCGTGTTTTCCTTCGTCTTATAGAGCCCCTTCTCGAAAAAGGCCCGCAGCGCCCTCTCTCGAACGGCATGCTCCTTCCTTTCCGCCCCCAAGAGAAGGGCTTTCCATCGATGATCCCTTCTCATGAGGAAGTGCGCCGGGAAGAACAGGAGGAAACTCAAGGGGAGGAAAAACAGAAGGGAGGAATGGAAAAACAACAGGGTCAAGACCAGGGATACACATCCTCCCGCAGTTATTCCGCCTATGACCTCCGCCTCGAGGTAAGGATCGCTGGAGTCAACCACCATCACGACGACTTCCCCGATGGTCCGGGACTCGACATCACAGGCGGCCGCCTCCAATCGTTTCTTCTCCGCTTCCGTGAAAAAATCATGTGATTTGGATCGATTCATCACCAATTCCCCGAGGATCCGCCCCCGCCAAAGCCCCCGCCGCCTCCGCCGAAGCCTCCTCCGCTCCCTCCGGAAGGGGAATCGAAGCCCCCGCCCCCTCCTGGGTACCACCCTCCCGCATGATCTCCTCTCCGGGTGACTTTGCGAGAGGCACGGCTGGCCGCAATAGCAAAGAGGATGAAGAAACCGAAAACGAAGGCCGTCCAGAGCGATGGGGGCCGGGGAGAACGTTTTGCATCAGCCTGAAACTCCCCTCGCGTCGCGCCGATCAGGGCAGAGACGCCTGCGGTGAAGCCTCCATCAAAATCTCCGGCCTTGAATCTCGGTTTGATGACGAGGTCAATGATCCTTCCTGCGGTGAGATCGGTCAATCGCCCTTCGAGCCCTCTTCCCACTTCAATCCTCATCTTCCGATCCTGCTTGGAAACGATGAGGAGGATGCCGTTATCCTTGCCCTTTTGCCCGATCTTCCATGATTCGGCCACCTGGATGCCAACGTCCTCGATCGGTTCGCCTTCGAGGGAGGGAATGGTCAGAATGACCATCTGAGTCGAATCAGACGCTTCGAAGGCCTTCAGCTTCTCCGCAAGCTGCGCCCCTGTGGAGGGCGACAACATGCCCGCATAATCGTTGACATAACCCCGAAGCTCTGGAACATCAAGGGCGCTCGCAGCAAGGGGCAGCAACAACGGAAAGAGGATCAGAAAAAGCAGTATCTTCTTCATTAGAACTTGACCTGGGGTGCCTTCTCCGCGCCTGCATCCGCCTTGAACGGCTCTCTGGCCTTCAGATGGAGCAAGAAACTGTTGGTCAGGTTGTTGGGAAAGACCCGGATCGATCCGTTGAAGACCTCTACGGCTTTGTTATAACGCGTTCGGGCCACATTGATGCGGTTTTCAGTCCCTTCCAGCTGGTGCTGCAGATCCAGGAAGTTCTGATTGGCCTTGAGGTCCGGATATCGTTCCACCGTCACCAGGAGCCTGGATAGGGCACTGCTCATTGCACCCTGCGCAGCCTGGAATTCTGAAAACGCCTTCGGATCATCGAGGAGGTCTTTTGACATCTGGATCGTGCCGACCTTCGCTCTCGCCTCCGTCACGGCAATCAGGGTTTCCCTTTCAAACTTTGCGTAGGCCTTGACCGTCTCCACCAGGTTGGGGACCAGATCGTTCCTTCTTTGATAAGCTGATTCCACATCCCCCCATGCGGCCTTGACCGCCTCTTCGTTCATCTGAATCGTATTATAACCACAGCCGGAAGGAACCAAGAGTGATACGAAAACTGCCAACATCAATATTCGTTTTAGGGCAACCAAAGCATCCTCCTCGTTTCAAGTAGATCGTTCTTCATGGCTGGTTTCCACTTTGTGGTCACTTGAACAAATCCTCCATCAGCTTCTCTCTAACGGAGGCAGCATGCAAAGGATATAAGCATGGTTCCTGCATAGCAAGGGAAATCTTGAAGGGAATAATGGGGGAATAATGGGGACACATCCCATTTATGAAAAATATAGTGAAAATTGGGATGTGTCCCTAATTTCCCTAATTTCCCTAATTTCCGGTACGCGAGCGCAGGGAGCGGCTACTTCCCCATCAACAGGTTCGGGAGGAAGAGGACCACCGATGGAACATAAGTGATGAGCACCAGCACGAGGATCAACGCACCCACAAATATGGGGATCTCTCGGGCAAAGTCCACCACCCGGATCTTCGCGATGGCGCAGGAAATGAACATGGCCATGCCGACGGGCGGGGTGATGAGTCCGATCATCAGGTTCAGAACGAACACGACCCCGAAGTGCACCGGATCGATGCCCAGGGTGGTGATCAGCGGCATCAGCACGGGCACCAGGAGAATCATCAGGGACAGGGTCTCGAAGAAGCAGCCCAGGATCAGCAGGATAATATTGAGGACCAGGAGCACTGCATTCTTATCCTGCGTGATCGAAGTCACCGCCGCCACCAGGGCCGGTCCGGCCTGCTCGCGGGTCATCATCCACCCGAGCAGCGACGCTCCGGCCACGATGAACATCACCGCGCCGGTGGTGAGCGCCGCCCCGCTGAAGGCCTGGATCATTTTGGAAAGCGTGAGCTCCTTGTACACGAACCGTCCCAGAAAGAGCGCATACAGCACCGCCAGGACCGCCGCCTCGGTCGGGGTCACCGCTCCCCCCACGATTCCCCAGGCGATGAGGATCGGCAGAAACAGCGCCGGGATGGCGGACTTGAAGGTTGCCCAGATGTCGCGGGTGGGGACCCTTTCCCCTTTGGCGTAGCCTCGCTTCCTGGAGATGATGTAGATCACCAGCATGAGGTACACCCCCATCAGCATACCCGGCAGCGCCCCGCCCAAAAAGAGGCGGCCGATCGAGACGCTCGCCATCACGCCGAAGACCACGAAGGGGATGCTGGGCGGGATGATGGGTCCGATGGTCGAAGCGGAGGCGGTCACCGCCGCGGAGAACGCCGGGTCGAACCTGGCGCGGACCATGGCCGGGATAAGCACCGAGCCGGTCGCCGAGCAGTCGGCCACGGCCGAGCCCGACATCCCCGCCATGATCATGTTGGTGACAACCACCACGTGACCCAGACCTCCCGTGAAGCGTCCCACCAGGGCATTGGCGAATCGGACGAGTCGTTCCGTGATCCCTCCGGTGTTCATCAGCCCCCCGGCCAGCATGAAGAAGGGCACCGCCAAGAGCGGAAAGGAGTCCACCCCGGTCACGAACCGCTGAGCCGTCACCTCGATCGGAATATTGCCGCTGAGCAAAAGGCCGATGAACGCTGCCAGGCCCATGGAAATCGAGATGGGCACCCCGATGACAAACAGACAGATCAGGACAATGGAGATGATCGTCAGCATGGCTAGTCCACCAGCATAGACGGCGCGGCGGTTTGCACAGCTTTCCCCCGCACCGCATTGATGAGATGCATCACCACATACGCAGCAGAGACCGCAGCCCCGAAAGGCAGCGACGCGTACACGATTCCCATGTTCAGACGCATCGCCGTGGAGTAGGTGTCGGAGGTCAGCTGCACCATGCGGATCCCCAGCCATACCAGAACCACCAGGAAGCCCAGCACGATGACACCAGTGACCACCGCCAGAAGCCTCCGTCCCCCGCTCGGCAGCACCAAGAGCAGGGCATCGACAACGATGTGGCTTCCGCGCCCAAACGCCAACCCTGCCCCAAGGAATATCTGCCAGGCAAACAAGAAGCGCGCCAGCTCCTCGGTCCAGGTGGGCGGATTTTGGATCACATACCGGAAGAACACCTGGATGGCTACGTCCACCACCATGGCCGCCAGCAAGAGGCCGATAGTGACGAAGAGGAAACGATCGAAAGCCTTCATAATCGTCGACACGGATCGCTCACCTTCCTGGAAATGGACATGAAAAGGGACGGAGGCGAAAACCCGCTCCGTCCCTTAGCCCTCACCCCAATCAGCGGACGGCCTTGATCTGCTCAGCGAAGCCGGGCTTCCACTTGGTCTTGAACTGGTTCGGCAACTCCTTGAGGGCCTCCTGAAACTTGGGCAAATCCACCGGACTGAAGATCATACCCTTGTCTTTCAGCTTTCGCTGTAATTCGGCCTCATCGGCCGCCTGGTACCGGTCCTCGATCTTCCCCATCTCCACGAGCCCATCGATGACGATCCTCTGCAGCTCCGGCGAGAGGGTCTTGAGCCACCGCTGGCTCACGGTGATCTCGTACCCCGAGCAGATGTGAGCCGTCAGGTTGACGTATTTCTGCACCTCGTAGAAGGAGGAGGTGAGGATCAGCTCCAGAGGATTCTCCTGGGCGTCGATGGTACCCTGCTTCAGCGCCATGAACACCTCGGTAAAGGCCATAGGGGTGACGGTGGCTCCGAGCATTTTCCAGGCGGCCAGGTACGTTTCGACCTCTGGGACCCGCATCTTGACGCCCTTCAGATCTGCAGGCGTCTTGATCGGCTTGTTGCTGGTCAAGTATCGCGGGCCACGGTTGGCCCAGGCGACGTGCCGGATGCCTTTGCGCTGCAGCATGGCATCGTACATGGGTTTGGCCAGCGGCCCGTCCACTACCTTGCGGAAGTGCTCCTGGTTCCGCATCGCGTAGGGTGTGTCGATCGGCAACCCCCACTCGGGCGTCACGTTGCCGATGATATACGAGCCGAACACCCCGATCTCGATGGAGCCCAGTTGGACTGACTCCACCATGTCACGTTCGCCCCCGAGCTGCCCCCCGGGGAACACTTGCACTGTCAGCTCCCCCTTCGACCTTTCAGCCACGGCCTTGGCGAAATCTTTGCTAGCCCTGTCCACTGCTCCACCGGGCGCGACTACAGTGGCGAGGCGCGCCACCTTCGCGCCGGCCGCCGTCGATGTCACCCTGGTTCCGAATGCAACTAACCCCACCCCCACCGCGGCCATCTTCAGGAAGCCTCGCCTGTCCAGGGCGCCTTCATCGTTCCTGAACATACTGTTTCCCCCCTCCTGGCAAGATTGGTAAAAATACTAAAAACTACTGATAAGAACTGGCTTTTGGGCAAGGTCACTATAATGAGAACGAATATCGGATGTCAAGGAAGTTTGAGTACCTGCCCGTCTTGGCCTGGAGGAGGCGGGGAGAAAGGCAGGCTGAGGATGAGCGGATCTTGGGAGATGGGGAGTTCGTGCGATCAGTCCTATCCGGGATGGATGAGCTGCCGAAGGAGAACCTGCGGGTCGCGCCTGCCCCCAGGAGCTTGTCTTCCCTGACCCAGCAGGTCTGCGAAATCCATCCAGTAACTTTCCATGAGCTACGATCAAGGATTCGTAGGATAGGGGAATTCAGGATTCAATAAATAGCATAGGGGCGGCATCGAGGACAGAATGTCAGAACCGCAAAGACATAAGGATATACGTCAGACATTGAATAGAAAATCAATGATATCGCCGTCCTCCACGATGTAATCCCTGCCCTTCTGCATGTATTTCCCCACTTCTTTGACCTTCCGCTCACTTCCCAGTCGAATCAAGTCCTGATATTTCATCACCTGCGCCCGGATGAACCCACGCTTCAGGTCAGAATGAATGACGCCGGCAGCCTGGGGAGCAAGGGATCCATGCGGGTTTGTCCAGGCCCGGACCTCATCCGGCCCGACGGTGAAAAACGAGATGAGGCCGAGCGTCTGGTAGCAAAGCATCGTCAATCGGTCCAGGGCCGGCTGATCGAACTGAAGGTCTGAAAGAAAGCTCTGACGCTCTGCCGCATCCAGTTGGCACAGTTCGTGTTCAATCTGGGCAGAAACAGTAGTCCACTGGAAGGCCTGCGCACGAAATTCTCCCTCCAGCGCAACGACCAGATCGTGAGCCTCCGGGACCTTCTCCCCCACGTTGAGGGCTATGATCACCGCTCTGCGGGTCAGCAATGGGTAGCCGGCGATGAGTTTTTCTTCGGCCTCTGTCAGGGGGAAGTTTCTCAGGAAACGGCCCGCTTCCAGATGGACTTTCATGCGAGCAAGAAGATCTGCTTCCAGGGCTGCCTTTTGAAGGTCTTTCTTGCGGTTTTGTTCTTTTTCCAGCCGCTCCAGGCGCTTTTCCAGAAAAAGGAGATCGTTCAGCTGCAACTCTTCGTTGAAGAGCAGGATATCCCGACGAGGGTCAATCGTACCATGGATATGGAACACCGTGTCGTCCTGAAAAACTCGAACCAGATGGCAGATGACATCTACCTGCTCCAGCCCCCGCATGATCTGATCGTTACGAGAGGCCTGCTGGTCCAAGTGAGGAAGAAGCAAGAATTCGATATGGGCAGGGGTTTGCTGACGGGGAGCGTAGATCTCCACGAGGCGATCGAAGCGCTCATCCCGCACCTTCGCCAACCCCAACCCATTGCCCTTCCTGCTTTCTGCATTTGGCTCTTTCCCGGTCAACAGGCGAAAGAGGGTGCGCTTGCCCACTTGAGGAAAACCTACCAGACCCACTTTCATCGTATTTCTTCTTTCTCCTTCCATTCAGCTTCCATTCAGCAAAAGCCTCCCCTTGAGCTTTCGAGGACACAGTTCTGCCCAAGGAAAGCCTCTCACGAATCTCGGGAATGATCTTTGGAAAACCTAAGAGGAGATCACTGCCTGCGGAGGAACACCGGGGAGGAATCGAAATTGGCCAAGTAAAAGATAGCACAACCGATGATTATTTTCAATGGGGGCGGGCGGTCCTTCTATCCCATAGCGATGACACCATTCTGCCATGGAGGCCCGGTGAGCCCCACGGCCCCCATCCGTCCCGCGATTTCAGGTTGTTCGGCTTTCTGGTGTTGCTGTTTGGACCCTTTTGCTGTTCTCGATCTCACCCGACCCATTAAAGCTTGCTGACAGACCGGGTCCAACCTCCGCGCCGGTCACAGATCTTCCATCCGGATCCCTTTGCCGGCTTGCAGGCTGGCTCTGGCCGATTCCATCCGCTTGAGGAATCGTGGGTCATTTTCCAACCGGTAGTCAAACCAGTCCTCCTCCGATTCGAAGCCGATCAAGACCCCGGCTGGCTTCCCATGCCGGGTGATCACAACCTCTTCCTCCTCGGCAATACGAAGATATCGGGACAAGTCGTCTTTCACCTCCGATAAAGCAACCTTCTTCATTTCCCCCTCCCTATGCTTTCCAGCCAGGATGCGGCCTCTGATTTCTGGACCATGGCCAAGATCTCTACCTGATTGCCTCTCCCATCGTAGAAGACCCTGATTTCACCGACGCGCAGCCGATATTGCGGGCGATTCATCTTCTTGAGCTTCTTGATACGGCCCTTACTCTCCTTCTCCGGCTCAAAGCGAAGATGCCTCTCGATCCCATCCCGAACAAGGGATCGCAAATGGGCTTTCAGAGATTTGAAGTCTTTCGCTGCCTCTGGCGAAAAGATGATTTCGTATCTCATTCTGGCCATATTATAGCCAGAATCTTCCGAGAATGCAAGGCCGTTCAGGCAAGGCGACTTGGGTCAATTTTTACACTTCGAACGGGACCCCTCTTCTTCCTGGCGAATCTTTTTGAAGCTTCTGGAGGCCATCTGATGAGCCTAGACCTACGGGCGGAATTGTGAGAGAGGTAGTTGATCTTGCGGCTAAGGAGGGTCGGCAGAAATAATCAGGATAGAGGAATCCAGAATTCAATGGATAGCATCGGATAACGGCGGATTACGGGGACACATCCCATCTATAAAAAATAGCAAAAAAGGGGAGTGTCCCCAAGAGGATGTTGGCGAGATGGCGAGACGATCCTGCATCGTATGAAGATCTATGGCGTGCCACCTCAATCAGGGGGTCATCTGAAACTCGATCTTGCGGGTTTCGCTCACCCTCGTGGATGCATCCAGTATTTCAAGGGATACTAGGTTCCCCTCGGCATCATAGTCAAGAATGACGCCGGGCTTGTCCTCGTCGCTTTCCGCAACAGGGGCTCCTTCTTTGAAGATGGCGCTCAGTGTGTCCGTTCGGGGGTCATATATCACTTTCATCCGACTTACCTCCAGTATTTGGTGATCCTGCTGGTCCTGTAGGCGGTCACCACCTCAGCGGGTCTGCGATCCGCCTCCACAAAAACTCGAATCAAGTAACGCTTTCCCTTTATCCACTTCCGAGATTGAAATACCTCCCGGCCTTCCCGGACGACCAGTCGCTGTTCCGGTTTTTCGAGCACCTCCCGAACCAACTCCGACGAAATGTTCCGGCGTTCCATTTCCATTGAGGCATGATCTGTTATGATATACTCTCCGGCAGGTAAAGGTCTCAACTTTTCATCTCACAATGGCCAGCAATACGGCATCCAGTAGACGCCACTCTCCTTGCCTGTCCTTTTATTTGCCTTTATTTACTTTTGCCTTTTCTATAGACCCAAAGCAGGGGGAAGTCAAGCCCTGGACGTCAAGAGACTGAAAAAGGCCATAGCGGATGGGGCCTTCGATGACGCGGCGATCAGAGCCCTGTTGGAGTTCGCCGAAGAGGAGGATAAGGTAAGGGTGCGTCTGCGGAAGAAGCGTGGAGAAGAGGAGTGATGGCGGGTTCGTTTGTCTTATTCGGACGGCTTGAGGGGGATCTCGTTCTTTTCATTGATTGCTTGACGGAACGATCCGGTTTTCATATATTCGATTCGGCCCCAAGCGAGTCCTTCACACGATCCTTTGCTTCTTCAAACGCCTCGATGAAAGGAAGGAAAGATATGGCTTTTATGCAAATTTGTCTTTCGGCGGTCATGATGATCGTTCTATTTTTCCCGCCAAGCCTGCATGCCCAGGGAAAACCGGACTTCTCGAACTATGAATACTGTGTGACAGACGATGGCACCTTCGGGCTTTATAAGCCCAAGGGATGGAAGACGGGCTCCCAGAAATACCCCAACGGCAGGATGATTTTTGTCTCAGACCAGAAGGACTTATCCTATGCGAGCGTGCTCTTTCTGGAAAAGATCGACTCGAATCTCGATTCTGTAGCCTTCGCGGGCTCGACCTTGAAGAACGTGATGACACAGATGCCGAACCTCAAAATCCTCGAGGCAAGAAGCAGCCGCGATCGGATGCGCACCGTGGTGAAATACCAGCGGCCCGGCCCCCAGAATATTCTCATCGAGGGAAAATACTGCTTCAATGTCAAGCCTCCCACCGCGCTGGTCACCGGATACGAAGGACCCGCAGAGCAACTCCAGGAAATGGTCCCCACCCTTCTGACCGTTATCGCAAACATCACGATTCTTGATGATCAGGCCTACCGAACGCGAGCTGCTCAGACAAAAGGGGGAGAATCGATAGTGCCGCCGATGAAAGAGGTTTCGGCACAGGACAACACGTGCCGACTCCTGGTCCCTCAAGGCTGGAATCTCATTGCCGCCAAGGGGGCGGCCGTCTGCTCATCTCCTGACGAGAATGCGGGTTTTATCTTTACGATGGTGGGTTTTGTGGCGCGATCCCGGATCCCCCACTTCGACAGCTCCAAAATCCCGGGCCTTCACTATGAGTATATGCCCCCCATCGATGCCCTCATTGTGGCGGCGAGGCAGACGGGTGCAAGCAACCACAAGGTGCTGGAACGTCATGCGAATCCTTCGGCGGCCAAGGAAGGCTCCGCTTTGCTGAAAAAGCGAGTGGATGCGGAGATCGCCCTGATTTCCTACACCAACAGGAAGGGCGTGCCCTGTATTGGCTACTACGATGTGGTGGGCTCCGTCCCCGACAACGCCGGACAGTGGGGTATCATCCCCCTGGGCTTCTGGGCGCCGTCAGACCAGTTCGCCCGCTACCTCCCTTCCCTCATCAAGATCGCCGAAAGCTTCCGGATCAACGAGCAGTGGGCCTCGGAATATGTCCGCCAGGGAATGGCAAAGGTGAGGGAAATGATGAAAACAACCTCATCGATGATGTCTCGTTATGCCGAAGAGATGCGTCAATCGAGCCTCGCCGCCCACCAGAACCGGATGAGAAGCGGCGATTACATCAGTTATAAGTTCTCAAGCTACATGCGAGGGGAACAGGACTGGGTGACCTCTTTGGAAGGAGGCACGGTGGTTACCTCGCATCATTCGGGGCTCACCGTCAACGGGGGGACAACCATCGAAGGTCCGCCCTTCAACTATTACAATTTTCAAGGGGAGAAGTACGGGCTCATCCCCGTCGACAGCTCGCCTGAGGTCTTCCAAGCTGTTATGGGACACTAAGCACAAGTCCATCCAAGTCCACTGACACCCACCCAAAGCAATTTCTGCATCAACGTCCCGTCCATTCCTCGCACGTCCATTCTTCGCACAGTCGCGCCGGCTAGGCCGAAAGCCCCGCCCAGTGTTGAAGGTAGATATGCACGTCCCATATCCGATCAGAGATAATAAGTTCACTTAGAACCAACGTCCCCAAAGTCGTCCCGTTGTCGAAACGTCCCTGGGTGTACTGGTCCTTCCAGTGATAGAGCAGCCCCGACGAGATGTCATGGCGACGCATGAGTTGGGCTGCGGTACTGACCCCGCTCAAGTACTCTTCCACCACCTGGCGCTTGAACTGGTTGCTGAACTTTCTGCGCTTCATGGCAAGATCCTTTCTCCCCATCTCGGGGATCTTGGGTCCTGTCCAGTACTCTAACACATATTGTCCAACTCATGGGGTGCAGTCCAGGACGGCTCTATTTCTTGCATAGCTCGGGACCAAGGGTGGGGAAAATAGGACCGTCCCTACTTCCCTGCGTCCGATTGAAAGATCCACCCTCCCGAACCTCCTTTCTCGGCGTCGCAACCTTGTGCCAGGGTTCCATAATCCTTTCTCTCCAACTGGATGGGTCAGGTTGACGAGATAAGTGGCTGCAAGTCCTTGAGCTCGATCACAGGCGCGTCCTTTCTTTCGAATAGGCGGCTCGCACCCAGCACTTCTATACCCACCAGTTTCTCCCCTGCGGCAAAATCCAACGCGATATCATCCGTAAGTCGTACAACACGGCTCTCGTATTCCCCCTCCAACAGGCGAATGTATAGGGCATCCGCCTCCTTATCATAGCTGATCTTCATGGCCTCTCTCCTTCTTGAAAATAAAAGGTATAGACGGTGATGACGAGTATCTTACCTGTTTCTTCCTTCACTATCGGTGCAACCTGCTGGACTCCATAATATCGGCCATCCCACTCCCTCTTGAATTCCAGGTTCAGGCGGCAGAGAAAGCAACCTCTTTGGGCTGGTTCACGCTCTCCGATGCGAATCGCTTCCCGTACGCTATTTTCACTCGCGCCCCTTTCCTTCATGCGCTGCACGGCATGACCCGTGAAAACGATGGGTTTTCCCTCAGTCATTATAGCACCCTGGCTGCAACGGCTCTGCGGCATACCCAATGGCAGCCTGGATGTCCTCACGGGTAAGCCGAGGATAGGCATCCAGAAGCTCCTCCTCGCTTCCCCCTTCGCTCAGCTTTCGGAGGAAGCAGTTCCACCGTAAGCCGCGTCCCACGAATGACCGGTTTCCCCATCATTACCTTGGGATTGATTTCAATGCGATCCGCAATGGTCATAATCGACCCCTTATTCACTTTTGCCTTTTGCCTTTTTACTTTTGCCTTTTCTATAGACTCAAAGCAGGGTGAAAGTCAAGCCTGGACGTCAAAAGGCTGAAAAAGGCCATAGCAGATGGGACCCTCGATGACGCGACGAACAGAGCCCTGTTGGAGTTCGCCAAAGAGCAGAAGAAGGTGAGCGTGCGCCTGCTGAAGAAGCAGAGAGGAGAGGTGTGATGGTGGATTAGTTTTCTATTCGGACAGTAGAAATAGCCAACTACTTACCTGTAGATTTCTCTCCTATGCCCGATGGACAAGATCTTCACTGTTCTATTCGTGTCATGTCAGGCTGTTATCACCCGGAAATCGCCGGCAACTCCCTGAAAGGCCTGCCCTTATCCTTTGCCCTGCTTTCGGCAATGGCAATGTCGATAAGATCCTCACGAACATCCTTCTCCTTCAGGATCTCCGTCAGGAAGATGTCTCGTTCTTTCTTGGGTAGGGACTTGAAAGCGGACAGAAAAACCGCCGCCGTTGCGCCTCTTGCTTTCAATGTTTTCCTCCTGTTCTGATAAAGTTAGACAAAAGGGGGAAGGCAAAACTGGGATCTATTTGTCTCGACTCCTATCTATAGCCAGAATCTGCGGAGAACGCAAGGCCCTAAAGCCAAAGCGGCTCTGGCGTATGAGGATCGCCGAGCAGATGTGGAAAAGGCGATAGCGGACGGAGCTTTGGATGAGAAGACGATCAGAGCCCTGTTGGGGTTGGCCGAGGAGGAGCAGAAGGTGAGCGTGCGCCTGCTCAGGAGGCGGGGAGAGGAGGAGTGAGGACGGATTGGTTTGTCCTATTGGGGGCTGGCAATCGCCAGATCGTGACTTGCCGGCTGTCCGCGTTTCTGATGGAGGATATTGATGATATTTTGAAGATCTGATTTTCTACCCTTTCCCCTCTTCGAGTTGAATTGTCAAGAATATAGATGCCCCCCCTTCCCCCAAGTGATTTTCTCCAACTCTTGAAGCTATGCGCTCTTCTGATAATGAGAAGCGTACCAGTCGACCACCTCTCTTATCATCTTCTGGTAAGAGGTCTTATGCTTCTTAGCCTGTTCCTTGAAGAAGGCGATACTCGATTTCTTCAGGGAAATGGTGACCTTGACGTTGTCCTCCTTTAGCACCAGTTGCTCCGGAGGAGGAAGAAAGTCTTCCACAACTCGCAGATTGCCTATTGATTCTTCACTGTATCTCTTTGTTTTGGTCTTCATAAAGCTTCCTTCCTTTTCTCCAGTAGCCCGCGCCGTAGATACGGATGATACAATAGAACCTGTCTTCCTCTGAGCTGTGCGTAACGTCCTCTGCTATGATACGGTGAGGGTCGAGGAAGGCCCGTTGCGCCTCTGCAAACGAAACAGGATGTCTCTCCTGGTTCTCCCTATCTTTTTCCTCGTCCCATTGAAAAGTGGTTTTCTTCACAGACGCACCATATCAGATAGGAGATCATGAAGCAATATTTATATATGGCATTGGATATGGGTATTTATATGGTCTCGTGTAGCGTAGCGAGATTGCGTGGCAACGGCACCTGCAGACGATGTATATCCAGCGAATGCTTTCATTCGCACAGTCGCGCCGGCTAGGCCAAAGCCCCGCCAAGTGTTGAAGGTAGATATGCACGTCCCATATCCGATGAGAGATAATAAGTTCACTTAGAACCAACGTCCCCAAAGTTAAAGTTGTTCCAAATAGTCCAAATAGTCCTTATTCGTGAAGTCCCGTATCGGAGTTTGGCCCCCGTATGGACATCACTCCTCGGACACCTCCACTACCATCTCGATCTCCACGGGAATATTGAAAGGAAGGGAGCCCATGCCCACTGCGGAGCGAGCATGCTTCCCGCGCTCCCCAAAAACCTCCACCATCAGGTCGGAGAACCCGTTCATCACCTTCGGGTGCTGGGCAAAGGAGGGCTCCGCGTTCACCATGCCGAGCACCTTGACGATGCGCTTGACCTTGTCGAGATCGCCGATTTCCGCCTTAGAGGACCGAAAGCAGAGTGATCCCCGTCAGCCGCGCTGCCTGGTATGCCTGCTCGATGGTAAGGTCCGCGCCCACCTTGCCGGCGATGTAGCTGCCGTCAGGTTTTCTGGGTCCTGCTCCGGCGAGGAAAACCAAGTTCCCCGTCCGCACGGCTGGGAGGCGTGAGTTCGCCACGGCTTGGGGGGCTGCGGCAGCGAGATGCCGAATTGTTCGAGCCTCGCCTCCACGTCATCCGGAGTCGTGGAGGCTGCCTGCTGCGCAGAAAGATCCTGCGCACCTCAGGGAAATCCACAAGAGCCCTGCGAGAAACCACAGAAAGGTCTTCATCTTGCTTGCCCTCCTTTGCCCATTACGGATGTTCGGAATATTAAGTATAAGGGAACGGCCCTATTTCTTGCATACCTCAGGATTAAGAGCGGGGAAAATCGAACCGTCCCTATTCCCTTTAGGTGACCCCTCGTCACCCATTTGTCAAGAGTGTAGGCCTGACCCAAGCCTGACCAAGCCCATGACCCCAAGCCCAATGTTTGACCCCAAGAACCCATGTTCAGACTGTTATGGGACACTAAGCACAAGTCCAATCCAAGTCCACTGACACCCACCCAAAGCAATTTCTGCATCAACGTCCCGTCCATTCCCCGTCCACTCTTCGCACAGTCGCGCCGGCTAGAGTTTACGGAAAGCCCCGCCAAGTGTTGAAGGTAGATATGCACGTCCATATCCGATCAGAGATAATAAGTTCACTTAGAACCAACGTGCCAAAAATAGTGCAAATTCGAATTCGTCCTTCCTCACTCCAGGAAGGGAGGGCCGGTAGTCTTCTCCGATTGCAGGATTCCCCAGAGGGCTAAGACGGGGGACCGGAAACTGCCGCCGAGGGCAATCAGGGAGCGTGGCTTCTATGCGACTCTTGAGTTTTTCCCTCAGATCATCAGGATCTTTCCAGGGTATGTGGTTATACTGTCGGGTGTCGAAATGGATCTTCTTGATACAATCTTTTCGGCAGGTCCGATGACGGGAATGCCAAGGCCCATGGCAAAACCGGCCTCGAAGTAAACCCCCCCGCGGTTACCCGTGAAATCGGCCGAACGAGGCCATCCACTTCGTCTGATCTCAGCGACGATCCGATCATCGATCTTCTGGTTGTGTTGTACCAAGTCGATGCGAACGGGATTGTACCCAGTTTCCTTCAGAGATCTTTCGAATCCCTGCTCCCAAGCATCCTTCATTTCTTCCTTGAACCACATGGCGACGAAGGCTAGGTTCGAGTCGATCTTCTTCCTGTTGAGCTCCTCGATCCGTTGCCATCCCTTCAGGGTTATATAGTATTCCTTTAGTTGCGGTCGGTTTAGTCTCCTAGGTCCGTTAGCCAGTTCAACAGATAGCCAAACTCCTCGCGACCTTTTGCGTAGGCCACAGGGTAGTCTTCGCCTGTCAGGATAACGCGGGACGCAAGGCTGAGGGGTTTGGCGTTGCATGAAGAGAAGAATCCGATCCATAGCCTCGAGCACACCGTAGGTATCGAGCGGAAAACAATAGGCTTTCGATATTATCGGATGCCAGGTCAACGCGATTGTCGCGCTCAGTCTGCTC
>CAVQYV010000011.1:0-290280 GCA_963718295.1 uncultured Methylomirabilota bacterium
CTGGCGGTGCCGAACCGTTATCGTTATATCGGGCCTGACCTCACCCGTACGGGGCTGCTTTTGGTTTATCCCAACTTGACAACCGGCATCTGGTATCAATCCTAGGCACGGTGGTTATGATAGATAAGAAACATACTATCAACAAGGACTGGAATTCATATCAAGGCCGGATATTTGCCACTGGACGCATGCTACAAATGTCAATACCGGATAACATGGGGGCGCCTAGGGGGCTGTCTGTCAACACTGCTCTCATGAGGCATGGTACTAGGCCGGCCAGCAGGGCTGTGGAAAGAAGGTACGCAAATCGCCTGGCAGGAACAGGCCGTTCTTGTCCTATCTGACGGCGAAACACGGAAGTACGTCCACTATCTTCTGCGTGAATCGTATGTTCTCAAAGATCAGGATTCAGGTACTGAAATTGAGTTCGATGCTTCGAATGGGGCTCCTCTGGAGTCTACTGGACGGCAAGCATACTGCACAGCAGATCGCGGCACCAATCAGTTGATCATGGTGACGCCAAGGGCATGCGTGGGCCGGTCGATGCTTTCATGCGCCACGTAACCGCGGAAAGCCTGAGCGATCTATTCACTTGGGTCCATACGTCAAGGACTTATCTTGCAGCGATCTGTTGCCTCACTATTATCCAGCGTCGGCAAATGTCCCAACAATCTGATTGCCCTAACTTACCCTTGGCCGCCCTACTCAAGAAAACCAGTGTGGGACCGGGGTCACATCTGGTTTAACCAAGTCAAGCCCCTAATCCCCTGTGTTTTTGATGGATAGGATGTTAGCCTTTCGTATTTCTGGTTGGTAGGTCACCCTGCCATGCGCCTTTCGTCCTGATTCTGGTGATTCGAGGGTCACTGCCCTGACCATGCTGAATCCGGGATCAGAAAGGGCAGGGGGTAACGAGTTCTTCATACGGAGGTCAGGCCCAAAGCCCGCCTCGGATGTGACCCCGGTTATCCCCCTACCAACCCTGCCTTCCTTTCGTTAGGCGGCCCGAAGCTTCTCTCTGGGCTGATAGGCCACATCATCCCTCACCAAGGCAAAGAGGAGCATGAGAAGCTTCCGGGAAATGGCCACCAAGGCTTTGGTCTTCTGCATTCGGTTGACCTGTGTGAGTCGAACATAGATAGCTCGGAAGGCCCCTCCCGTCTTGACGGTCCGCAAGGCGGCAAAGAAGAGGCACTTGCGGAGCAAAGGACGTCCCCGCTTGGAGATGTGTCTTCTTCCCTGATGGCTACCGAGCTGATCTCGAAGAGATTCAAGCCAGCCAGTTTGATCAGCTCCTCTGCCTTGTGATAGCGCCGCAAATCTCCTGCCTCTCCCAGGAGGAGGGCCAAGGTGATCTTGCCCACCCCAGGAATGGAGAGGAGTTGGGGGACATAAGGGATCTGGGCCAGAACCTTCGTCAGTTCTTTTTCGATGGTGGCGATCTCCTCTGGATCCTCTCGACAGAAGCCGCGATATTGCGGATGGCAAAGGCCGCTGCTTCGATCCCCTCTTGCAGTCCAATGGTGGTAGAGGCGGCTTCCATGAGCCTCTGGGAAAAGGCAGCAGAGAGCTTGCCGTGACTGGCCTGATGGATGGCTGCGGATAGGCTCTTTGGGCCTGCTCGTAGGATCTGCTCGGGGGTCGTATAGTGCTTCAGGATAGTCAAGGAGGTCTTGCCCTCCAGCTTGGGGAAGAGGCTCCCGTATTCGGGGAATACCCAGTCCACGAGGCTATGCAATAGATTTCTCTGAACACCCAGCTCCACCATCTTCCGTTCTCGAAGCCTGGCATAGCCCCGAAGCTCCGCATAAGGACCCCGAGGCAACACCAGCCTTTGAAATCGGCCCATCTGGATCAGCATGGCGATAACTCCCGCATCCTTGCGATCGGTCTTGCCGGGGCTGTTGTCATAGACTTCCTTGGTCTTCTTGACGTGTTTGGGGCTGACCTGTACGAGCCGAATCCTGGGGATCGCTTCCAAGAAAAAGGCCAAGGGCTCCCAATAGTGCCCGGTGGACTCCAGTCCCACGAGGAGGGAATCACACCTGGCTTTCTCCAGTTGAGAGAAGAGCCAGGCAAGGAATGTTTCAAATCCTCGCCGGTGGTTAGGGAACGAGAAGGGTGGCGATTCGCTCCCATCGGGGAACAGGATCCTGGCGACGTGCTGACGCTTTGCCACATCGATGCCCACAATCAATTCTCGATCATTGACGCATTTAGCTTTTGGTGATTTACTCCTTGCCATGGTGGCCCTCCCTTGCAGGTGAGTTGGTTTTTGGACAATCCAACTATATCCTATTAGGGATTCAGGGCCACCTGGTTATTGCCGTACTTGGTTATAGCATTCTTCCGGGCCTGTTGCTCAAACGAAATTCAGGAGCCCATATCGAGTTTGTCCTCAAGAAGGACAACGCAGCAAGTTCTTTGAAAAGGATTACGCTGGTCGGGGGAGTGAACCGAAGTATCAGGCCCTGGGTCGGCACTATCAGTGGGGATCGGAGCTGGATGAAGGATCTTTTCGGCGCCGAGGCCCTCGCCGCAGCCTATTTCCTCGGTGGCCGCCTGCCGAATCAGCACTTGGATGTTCTGGATGGCACAGATGAGATAATCCTGGATCTGCATTCTCCAGAGCCCGCGCCAGCGCGCCTCGGTCGAAACCATAGCGCTTGGATCGAGCAAAGGAACGTTCCATCAGGTGCTTGCGGGTTTGGAGATCGCGCCTCGCTGGGCTGGAGCGAGCCGCTTCCCGCATGCGATCCAACCCTCCCCTTCTTGTGGAGGAAGAGGGTTGACTGAAAGTTGTGTTCTTATGCTTCACAGGGCTTCAAGACAGAAAGGGGGCTGACGACTATGAAGACAATAAAACACTTCTCGTAGTATTTATTCCTTTTTGTAGGCATTCTCCTTCTCCTTGCTAACTGTAATGAAGAATGTGATTGCCCAGACGAACTAAGGGATGTCGTGTCCAGGGTACCGCAACCGACGGCGAGACCTATGATGCTCGATATCATTACTTGAAGAGCGATGGAACTCCGATTCGTGGACGCGAACGGAAACAACCAATATGATCCGGGCGAACCAATGGCAGATTATTCTGTCCCGATCGGATGCGTATCGGGTCCTGGATGCTGCCTTACAAAGCCATAACCTGTTAATCAGTCCTACCTATGGGTTTAAAGCGCCCTACTTCTCTGAGAAACCCAATACGATCTGTATAGGCGAGATCAATGATCCGGTAGAGGCTTGTGGGACTCACTTTGCCGTTCATGATTACAACGCTCGTGGATAGCCATGAACAATATGTCAGGGGAATAGTATCCCGAGCTTTTCCACCAGGTTCAAGGTGCTTATGCCGACTGGGATTTGAAGTCGCGATCGTGGGGCCCCTGGCTAGTAGAAGGCTACGGCACCTACATCGCAGATAAGCTGTTTTCAGATCTTGATGCGGAGCCTGGGGCTACTCGGCAAATGCATATCTTGGAATCGGTTCAAACAAATATATCCGAAGATGTAACCATTCGTTACTGGAAGACAGCGGCATACTGCCGCTCTCTTTTGGACGTACATAACGGAGCAGCTAGGTACGCCCTTCCCCGAACCAGCCCGTGGAGTTGACTTTCTTCAACGATTTCTCGCGTGCGGGACAGATGGCAAAAGCCCGGCTACGATGAGATACCTGGATGAGACAATCGATGATTTCTCGGGAGGGTCGACTACATTCGAAGAGATCTTCCTGGATTTCTGTATCACCAACTACACCCATAACCTTAAACTGGACAAGCTCTCAGGGTCAAAACCGGATTGGATTATCCGAAACGAGACTATCCAGCAAGATACAGTTATTATGATGAGAGCCCCGCAGGCGGAAATACCCCGTATGGCGATGTGCCCAAGACGCCTGTTCCAGTTGGAACCAAGAGATCAGCGGTTCGGTAAGCGGTGGACGGCACAGTACTTCGAGATCGGTGGCGGCCGTCTAGATCTCAAGGGATGTGAAGCCATCGGACTCAAAGGGCAAGCGGATCCTGGCAAAGAACTTGGCTGGGCATTAATCGGCATCAAAGCCAATAGTGTTCTGGATATTCATCGTTTCACCGGAACACCTTCTATTCGGCGTTTCTGAATGATCAGATCGAGAAATACGATAAGCTTGCCGTCGTTGTTGCCGGCTTGAACAGTGCAAGTGGATTCAAGTTCAGCTTTGGTTCCGGTGAGTTTACCCAGAAATCATGCTTCCCACAATACCGTGTTGCCCGTGTTGGAGAAAAGAACAATCCTCAGCGCTTTCAAGTACGGCTCCATCTGGACGACCAGCGGCCTGACGCCAGATGGTGTCGGCCCCCCATCAGTCAGGGGCATCGATGCATCCAAACTGGACGTGATACTCATTGGGAAAAAAACCTATCCCGCCACCGTGATAAACCAAAGCTATGTCGACGGTGAATACTGGCTGGTAATGCAGGCGCCGACCATTTCGGATCCGGCGGAAGGTGATCTTTTTGATCTTCAAGTATGCATGTGCAAGAACAAAACAGGAACTTGCCGAGTACAGGCAAGCAACCAGAAATCGGTAGCATATGGGCAGTTTCTTAGAAACCAGATGATCGCTTTGGATCGATCCGGAAGCATGGGCTGGTATGGAGGTGTCAAGTTTGATGCGGCAAAAAACGCTGCCATACTGGCGGTAGATGCCGGCGGTGACTCTGACGTATGGGTGTGGTGACCTTTTGGGGTTGGTCTGACCGCAATCGGGAATGCGAAGATGAGGCCACACTTGTAGTGACCTTGTTCAACTGGGTGCCAACAGAAACGTTCTGATCAATGCCATTGGGGAATCACCATAGGCGGCAATGAGGATGGTTGGATGTCGCTTGGCGATGGCCTCATGCTTTCGGCCAAAGAGCTGCTTGCTAATCGGCAACTCCACAAACTTGACGAGGATGCGATTCTGCTCCTTAGCGATGGATTGCCAAACCGGGCATTGTATTGGGAACAGGATAACAGCGCCTGCTCCCGTCTTCCCGTGAGCAACTATTTCGCTTGGCCGGGCCGTATGCAGACATCAAGATTTACCCAGAAGGATTCGGCCCTGATGCCGACATGGGACTTCTGACACGGGTGGCAAAAGCCACCGGTGGATTTGCCTACTCTGTCAGAACCGATACGCGGCATTGTCCACTGTCGGATCCTCTGTGTCTGGAACTATCAAACCGACTTGCCGAATCGTTTCGGCGGGCGCAAGAGGACTTCTTGGGTCTCGGTAGATTGTATTATGGCGTATTTGATCTGGTTCCACCCAACCCTCCCGATCCTCCGCAAATGGTTGAGATCCCAATAAAGGTGACAGAGAGAAGCGGCGGAGGAATTCAGGATGCAGCTTTCGCCTTCAACTGGAATGACGCTGCCGCCGGCGTACACGTGGAGCTTTGGGATCCACAAGGGAAAAAGATAACTCCCGCACATTCGGACTGGGTGATCGCGGAGCCATCGTCCCAAAAGGGCATAACGAACGTTGTATATCACTACAAAGGTATCCTGCCTGTGGGCATCTGGACAGCAAAGGCCTGGACCACAAGCAAGTCGGATCAGCTTCTTTGCATCCTTTCCGGAAAACTCATTCGCGGCGTTGATGTCAGCCTCAACTTCTCCCAGATCAACGATCACGGAATAAACTCTGAGTACGCTGCGTGTCCTCCGGTAGCAGGGCCTCCTCCATATCTACGCGGCTTGCCCGTTACGATCCAGCTCAACGTAAATGACAGCGAGGGGGGAATAGCCGGCCTAAGAGGTCAAGGCGGTTATTCACAATTATGAAGCCGAATCCAACCAGATCAGCCTGTATGATGATGGGAATCACAAAGACGGTCTGGCTGACGATGGGATCTACGGAAACACTTTTTCTCGGACACCCTTCTACGCGACGACAAGAAAGAACAGGATGAGACCGGCCCGCAGCCTGCTGCTCCACCCGTAAGACTGGAGCATATTCTGTTTTTGTACACGTTAAAGGAAAGAACAATGCAGGCGAGGATTTCGAGAGGTTCGTCTCTCAAGACTCCCACATACTTGAGTACTCGTTAATCCCCCCCTGTCAGGACCCTGACTGGGATAAAAATGGTCTCCCGGACCGTTGGGAGAATTGGTGGGGCTTGATCTAGCGATCCGGCAGATGCGAGAGAGGATCCTGACCACGATGGCTTAGACAACACACTCGAATTCCTTCTTGGCACGGATCCTCATAATCCTGACACCGATGGCGGTGGACAATCCGATGGGTCGGAATATGCAACCGGAAAAGATCCCCTTTACGATAGGGACGACGCGATACCGCCGATAATCAATTACGGGATCATCAAAGAGCGCACGGACGTACCCGCCCATCAACCGCAACCGGAAACCAACATCCTTTGGTTCTCGGCGGATCCTGCGCATACTCACGTCCAGATCTGGAGAACCGACAAGACCAGCCCGAGTTGGGGCGATTTCGTCAAGATCGCCACTGTAGATCTGTCCAAGAAACCCCGCGGGATATTCTATGACCAAGGTCTACGCGCTGGGGTTAAGTACTACTACTACCTGGTGGCAGAGGGAGCGAGCAGGGATGTGGTTTCACCCCCAACCGAGTACTTTATCGGGATACCGCCGGTCCGATAGAGGCTCGGAGGTCAGTCTTTACTAACTCGTTGATAATCTTGAAAGAGCTGGCATCGAAGGTCAGATTCTTGGGAAAGGTTTAATCTATAGTTCTGCGCTCGAATGGTGCCACAAAGAGCCCAACCCCTAGCATCCGGAAAGGAGGTGAAACCCTGTGATAATCTGAGGGCCAACCCTCTCACTGGAAACGGTTGTTTGACGTCGGGTTGGCGTGCGTCAGACAGAAACTTATCACACCAGGAGGTTTACCATGCCCATGACTGATAAAGAGAATGTGGCACGAAAACCAGAGACAGCGCCCAGTTTTTTCGTGTACTTTGCCCCGCGCCCAGCCTTCAGCTCTCCCAGTAAGTCCTTGACGCGCTCTGCTGGTTTGGGTCCGTACGTCTCATGGCAGTGTCCTCCTTCCCTTGGGGCTTTGGGGAGGCCGCATTACTGCCAGCCATCCCTTCCTGGTTGGATTCCTTTTAGCGCCAAAGTAGTTCGCCCGTCGTTAGGATATGCGTCTATCAGGACAGGGGAGAGAAAATGCTTGGAACAGACTCCAGTGATTGCGTTTTAGGCATTGACAATAGGGATTATGGTAACTATCATAAAATCATGAGGTAATGGGAACCTAACTAGACAAACAACATTCACCGGATAGGGCTCCATGCTCGCGTCGATTCTCACTCATTTTCAACAGTCTCCGCGCTTATCCACAGACCTGCTGTCAGTAAAATCAACGACTTAAGATGATCCGCGTCCTTCTCTCACCCGAAAAGTAGTGCTAACTGTGTGTATTTTGCCCTTGACAACTGCCCTTCTTTCCGGCATCCTGGGGCCATGTTCGTCAGGCTCAAGAGCTATTTATCTAAAGGTAACAGATACGAATATCTCCAGATCGTCGAATCCTATCGGGATCACGGTGCCGTCCGCCAGAGAGTCGTGTCTAATATCGGCCGGCTCGATCTGCTGGCCGCCTCCGGGCAACTGGATCAGATCATCTCGGGCCTCTCCCGCTACAGCGAGGCCTACCGTGGATTTCAAGCCTTCCTCCGGGGGGAGCTGGAAGGATGTACCGCCCGCACCTGGGGGCCGGCCCTGATCTTTGGCCGGCTCTGGGAGGCTCAGCGGCTGCCGGAGGTAATCCGGCATCTGGCCCAGGGACGAGGGTTCCAGTTCGAAGTGGAACGAGCGGTCTTCGCCCTGGCGCTGCAACGGCTCTGTGCCCCCGGGAGCGATCTTTCCGGTCGAGGATGGCTGGAGACGGTAGAGGCCCCCGGACTGCAGGCATTGCGCCTGCAGCATCTGTACCGGACCTGCACGTTCCTGGCCGGGATCCGGGAAGAGCTGGAGCGGGAGCTCTTCTTCCGGGACCGGGATCTCTTCTCCCAGGAGCTGGACCTGGTCTTCCTGGACACCACCTCCACCTATGTCTACCGGGATCAGGGGACGCCCTATCGGCAACGGGGGTTCTCCCGGGATCGCCGGGCCGATCTGCCCCAGTTCGTCCTGTGCGTGGCAGTGGATGCCAAGGGGTGGCCCGTAGCCTGGGAGATCTATCCGGGCAACACGGCGGACGGGGTCGCCCTGGAGCGGATCGTGGGAGCCCTGCGGGAGCGCTTTCGGATTCGGCGGGCCATCGTGGTGGCCGACCGGGGGATGATGTCCCAGGAGACGATCCGGCTCCTGGAGGAACACCCGGCCCCCTTCGACTACATCCTGGGCTGTCGGATGCGAAAACAAAAGGAGGTACGCAAAAGGTGCTGGCCCGGGCGGGCCGCTACCAGGTCGTAGCCGGGAGCCTGGAGGTGAAAGAGGTGAACGTAGGAGGAAGCGCTACCTCGTCTGCCGCAATCCGGAGGAGGTCCAGGGATCAGGCAGCCCGGGAGGCGATCCTGGCCCAGCTGGAGGAGGTCCTCTCTCAGGGTCCCAAGGGACTCATCGCCAACAAGGGGTATAGGCGTTTCCTGAAGATCGGGAAAGGCTCGGTGCGCATCGATCCTTTGGCCGTCGAGCAGGATGCCCGCCTGGACGGCAAGTTCGTGCTGGCCACCAATACCGACCTGCCCGCAGCGGAGGTGGCCCGAAGTTACAAGAGCCTCTGGCGGGTGGAGCGCACCTTTCGCGAGGAGAAATCTACCTTGGAGGTGCGGCCCATCTATCACCATCGGGATGATACCTGCATCGGCCACATCGTCGCCTCCTTTAACCTGCGCCTGGAGGTGGACCTGCAACGGAGACTGGAGGAGAAGGAAATCGAGGCCCCCTGGCCCCAGCTGATGCAACAGCTTTCCCAGGTGCAGGCGGTGCACATGGGCCTGGGGGGACGACACTTCCTCCCTACGGACTGATCTGGGTCCGCTCGCTTCTTCCGTCTTCCAGGCGGTGGGCATGCGTCCCCCGCCCCGGATGGTGGAGATGGAGGGAAGAAAGATGTAGTGCCAAGAATTGGAGCCTAAGTCGAATTCTGCCTAAATATCCATAAGTTACAGAAAGGCAGTGTTTAATTTGAGTCTCAAGTGTAACCCCCCGCGACCGACAGGAGGTGGAAATGGGGCAGGCACCGGGTAGATCCTTCGTACCGAGATCACGGTGCCTTTTGTGTTTGCGGGGGGTGTGCAGTTCAATTTCGGAGGGGAAGAAAGGGAAGATAATGACAAATGAAGATACGACCCTGACCGGCTGCCTCTCTTACCAAAGGGATGGCCCCTTTTGCATCCTGCAAAGAGTTTCCCCAAAAATGGTTATTCCAGATCGGCGATCTGCTAACTTGATGGATAATGTTCCGTTGTCTTCATTTGATGGCGGATTTTTGGGGAAGGTCCTGAACAATGTGATATCTCACTGCTTATGCCCGATGCGATGCTTGTTTCGCAGGCATCTTATTCGGCATTTGAAGCGGTATTTGGGGCTTTATGCGGATCAATGTAATCAATATTATGCCTGAAATAAAAACATAGGGGGGTGATGCCTATGTGGGATGTATAGAAGGGGCAGAGATAAGTAGTCGGATAATTTTTTTGTTATTCATAGCATGAAAAGGAGGTGTAGTATGAAATGGTCCATTCTGTATGGTCACGGTTATCGCCCTGTTTGGAATCCTGACATCAACAGTTGGGGCGCAGGATTGGAACGAATTGGTTGGTATTTTTTCCGAGGATGGCAGGGTGAGACTGGATATTGGCATAAGAGCGATGAAGGAGGAAATGCCCGTTTCCCATGAATTTATGCGGCAACTCGACTCGTTATCAAAGCCTGGACGGAAATAGTCGAGGGACCGGTATGGAAAATCATTTGGTTGGTATTTTTCCGAGGATGGCAGGGTGAGACTGGATATTGGCATAAGAGCAGTGAAGGAAGAGGTTCCCACTTCCATGACTCCTGGGCGACACAGACTTAGAATTGTGCGTCTCAATGGCCTGAGTATCGGGCCAATAAAATACGGTGAAGTGGTTGGAATCTTTTCCGAGGATGGCAGGGTGAGACTGGATATTGGCATAAGAGCGATGAAGGAGGAAGTGCCCGCTTCCCATGAATCTTGGGCGACACGACTGAAGATCCGTCGAGTTAAGTAGAGTCGAAGGCTCATGTTTATGGCGATTTTGACAGTCAACAGTCAGAGAAGCAACGTAAGGAGGACTTAACAATGTGAACACCCAACGAGGGATGCCTTCACAGATCAAAGGAAGATATATATAAAGAGGGGGTCAAAAAATAGGTTCATCCGGCAAACGGGTACCTAACAGAATAATCTGTCCGCAAAAAAACAGGGACATCGAGTACAATGTCCTCCAGCCTCACCACCACGTGAATGAGGACCGTCAAGGACCGAGGACCGGGGTCACATCTGGTTTAACCAAGTCAAGCCCCTAATCCCCTGTCTTTTTGATGGATAGGATGTTAGCCTTTCGTATTTTCTGTTTGGTAGGTCACCCTGCGATGCGCCTTTCGTCCTGATTCTGGTGATTCGAGGGTCAGTGCCCTGACCATGCTGAATCCGGGATCAGAAAGGGGCAGGGGGTAACGACTTCTTCATACGGAGGTCAGCCCAAAGACCGGCCTCGGATGTGACCCCGGTTATCCCCCTACCAACCCTGCCTTCCTTTCGTTAGGCGGCCCGAAGCTTCTCTCTGGGCTGATAGGCCACATCATCCCTCACCAAGGCAAAGAGGAGCATGAGAAGCTTCCGGGAAATGGCCACCAGGGCTTTCGTTTTCTGCATGCGGTTGACTTGTGTGAGTCGAACATAGACAGCTCGGAACGCCCCTCCGTCTTGACGGTCCTCAAGGCCGCGAAGAACAGGCACTTGCGAAGCAGGGGACATCCCCGCTTGGAGATATGCCGTCTTCCCTGATGGGTGCCAGAGCTCATCTCAAAGAGGTTTAAGCCCGCCAGCTTGATCAGCTCCTCGGCTTTGTGATACCGCGGGTTGCAGGGGTCAAGGGGGTGCCCAGGGGTGGGGTCATGCCTCACCCGCAGAGACGAGCATCCCATGCAAGCGAAGCGAGGTGGGGATGCGAGTTCGCTAAACGGTAACGGGGGAATTTGAGGGACATCCAGGACATGATTAAGATGTACTTGAATAATTCAGTTGCCAGCCACCCTTCCTGCTCAGGTTCCTTGCTTACTTAAGAGCCGAATTGGTCCCTAGGCGGCTTGCTCGGTACGGAACGGAAAGCAACAGAGGTCAATACGCAGCAGGATTTTGTGATTGCGATTTAGGCATTGACAATAGGGAATATGGTAACTATCATATAATTATGAGGTAACGGGAACCTAATTAGACAAACAACATTTACCGGATAGGGCTCCATGCTCGCGTCGATTCTGAAGTGTAACCCCCCGCGACCAGCAGGAGGTGGAATTGGAAGGCACCGGGTAGATCCTTCGTACCGAGATCACGGTGCTTTTGTGTTTGCGGGGGGGCGCGCGGTTCGATTTCGGAGGGAAAGGAAGTGAATATAATGAGGCTTCGCCAACTGCGCCTGCTTTAGGATGCAAGCAGCCATAACCAGAAAGGAGGCAAGAAGATATGGCAGAGAAAGATGCCCGACAATCAATATCGGATAGGCCGCAGAAACGGAGGGTAGACCTCGCGGCATTGATCAAGTACATCCTCCTCGTGCTTCTCCTCTTGCTGCTGGTGGGACAAATTGCCGGCGGTGAGGTCAGCAAGATCCGCGAGGGGGGTTGGCTTGCCTGGTTTATTCTCCTGCTCAAGCTCCTCCTCATCGCCCTCCTCATCGTGCTGATCCGGGTGCAGCGCGACCTGCGGTGCGAGCTGACTGCGCCCCAGGGCTGTACGGAGGAAGAGCCCGACCCAGTGGCCGGCAAGCTGATCGTCCGGGTGAAAGGTACGGCAGCCGGTGCGGCCTTTGGCAGCTACACCTTGGCGATCCGCCGAGATGGGGACCCGCCCCTCCCGGGGATCGTGAGCTATCCTGGAGGCGGAGCCAGCGGCACCGCCCCGGTGATCAACGGGGAACTGGGCCAGATCACCACTACCTCGCTGATCGACGGCGCGTACGAGATCATCCTCACGGTCTATCCGGCCGGCTTGGGATCGCCCAAGACCTGCAGCACCACCTTCAACCTGCTGAAAGTGATCGTCTATGTCAGCCGGGTAGCCAAGGTCCCGGCGATCAGCATGGCGCCCATCGTGGGCAATCCGAATCCCTTCGACCCCCTGGCGGAGCTTCGTCTGGAGGTCGCGCCCAACTATCCGCCCCGCTCGGTGGGTGGTCTGATGACCATGGATGGGGCAGCCTATATTTACGAATGCGCGGGCCGCAAGATCAAAAAGTACGCGATCCGCTATGCCCATGTTACCGTGCCAGGGGCCGAACCGGCGCAACCCAGCAAGGATGATCCCGTTCCCCCGGCCTTCGCCAACCTGGTCTCCCCACTGCCCCTGGAGTACCTGGGGCCCGATTACTATCAGCCCTGGACCCGCCTCGGTCCAGCTCCCATCAACCTGGTCAACAGTTGGAAGACGATGACCATCGGCGGCACCACCTACTACAAGCTGAACGCCGGGAGTTGGAACAGCCTAGTGGCAGGCAGCGGCCGCTTCAGCCTGCTCCTCACCGCCGAGGACACCGCCGGCCACCTCTACCACGACATCCAGCATGTCTGGTTGGATAACAAGGATATCTCCGGTACGGTGCGGATCGTCAAATTACAGCGACGGGTCAATGGCACGTGGAAGGATATTCCCGCGTGCACGGATCTCTTGCTCAGTTTCCGGACGATCCGTATCGTGGGACTGGCGTGGGATCCTCTGATCGACGAGGCCTGGCCCTTCGTGCCGCCCAACGACAACTTCGGCTACTATCGCCTGGATTTCTGGAAGCAGTTCGGCGGGGCGCACGCGCTGCTCGGCGATACCTATACGCGGGTGCCAGCGCTTCCGGCGGCGGCGCCCGTCCCCATACCCGGCGACGCTGATGCCGAGGAGCTGGCCCAGTGGGATCTGACGACGCTCGATGCGGGCCCTGTACCCTCGCCCTATGTCCCCCCGGCGGATCCCAAGCTGTACCGGAAAGAGTCCTGCACCTACAACGTGCAGCTCTTCGCCACCGACACCACGGTGTTGAACGAGAGCACCACCCATTACCGGTATCATGTGGTGCCGGTGAAGATCATCAACGACCTGTAGGCCGAAGCCAAATGCCATCTTGCAGGGCACTCGAAAGGTGGAGGATAAAGGAGAAGTTGGCTCGCCGACGGGCAGTAGGGCGAAAGAGCAGCGGATAGATCTTACGTCCTGGCAGGGAAAAGACAGGGCTCTGGTGGGGCGGATCGAGAGGATCGGGAAGAAGCTCATCCAAGGAGAAAGGGGGCGATACGATAGAGAGATAGAAATAGCAATGGCATATGAAAATGTTACCTGACGGTTTTGCCAATCTATGTGGGCGCTGATAGTGCCGGAGGGAGGTAAGTCTCATGAGAGCAATCGCCATCATGATGGCTATGGCAGTCTGGATTTCGGTATCAGGCGCCTTCGTTTCTGTCCATGCGCAGCAGCCGCAGATTCCAACCTGTCAGGTCTGCAATCCGACGGAAGTGAAGGGAAAGGCCTATGTCAGGATTGATAGCCGGAGCGACGCCACCCACAACGGTTCCTTCAAGATCACAATAGAGGCAAAGTGTACTCCACCGGGCTATCCCTCAATTGCAACCCTTGTGATCGAAGTCAACATGTCCGATTCCATTGCCCAGGGTCCGATTACTTGCACCACCATCGAGCAGATGACCTCGACAGGGAAACACTCTCCTACGGTCTATCTGAACGGGCGTTGTAAGGCAGAAAATGTGAAGGGGGGTCGCTTCTGGCTGATGATTGCAGACAATCAAAGGGAGGGCGCGAAGGGAACCCCCGATGTAGTCGGATTCCTTGTACTCGACGGATCCGGGAAGAGAGTGGCATACGGGACTGGTCCAGTTGTAGAAGGAGATATCATTGTAGCCCCAAGTTCCTATTAGAGGCATTGGGACGGGCGAACGCTGTGAAACATGAAGGGGAAAATCAGTAGGCCGCCCAGCACTTCCTGCTTCGCGATTCCGAAGGGCGAATCGGATGTCGGCTCCTGAGAATCGATTGGGGCAACAAGCCCTACACTTTGGACAAGGAAGGACCAACAGGGGGCGCCTTCACGAGGCAAGCAGGAGGAACGTCCATAAACTATAAAGTCTCTCTCTGTTAGGGTGAGTGCCGATTTTTCCACGAAGGTCGTGCCCCCACCAGCTTGGGTTCGGAGCCGAGAAGCGTCTCAGGGCGGTTAGAAGAGATCTGAGACTCTCTGGCCCTCTTTGCCGGGAAAAGGCCGTCCCCACCCATTTTCGGGTATAGAGGTTGCTTTCCCAGGGATCCCAATACGAATCGAGCACGAATGCAGGGGACGTTGTTTCTCACAGTGCATATACTCTGGACAACCCGCCCACATTGGCCTAGACTTCACCCATGCCCCGTCAAGCCCGACTCGATGCTCCCGGAGCCCTCCATCACATCATGCTGCGAGGGATCGACCGATCCGCGATCTTCGCGGATGAAGAGGACAGGCACAGATTCCTGGGACGGCTGGGCGAGAACCTCCTCGAGGGGAGAGGCACCGTCTATGCTTGGGTCCTGATGGATAACCATGTCCATCTCCTCTTCAAAAGCGGAGACATCGGTATTTCGGGCATCATGCGCAGGCTGCTTACGGGGTACGCTCAGTACTTCAATCGGCGCCACGGCCGAGCCGGCCATCTGTTTGAAAATCGCTACAAATCCATCCTCTGCGAGGAAGACGCCTATCTCCTCACCCTGGTTCGTTACATCCACCTCAATCCGGTACGGGTTCGGACCGTAGCCAGCCTGAGGGAATTGAACCGCTACCCCTGGAGCGGTCATCATGCGATCCTGGGTAAGGCTCACTTTCCCTGGATGGACACCGATTATGTCCTGGCCCACTTTGCCGACACAAAAAGGGAGGCTACGGAGGAATACCGACGATTCATGGCCGAGGGGCTAAATCAGGGGCGCATACCGGAGTTGACAGGCGGTGGCTTGATCCGGAGTCTGGGCGGCTGGTCCCAAGTCCTCTCCCAGCGCCGAAAAGGACAGCATCCAGCTTCCGATGAGCGGATTCTGGGCAGAGGAGACTTCGTCCACGCGGTGTTACAGGAAGCAGAAGAGCGCCAGCGGCGACAGCTCAAACTTCAAAGAAGCGGCCTGACGATCGAGCAGATCATCGCCGAGGAATGCAGCGGGAGCAAAACGAGCAGTCAAGAGTTGCAGCACGGGAGCCGTCGGAAAGCAGTGAGCGCGACCCGCAGGAGGATCGCCTATCGCTGCAAAGAGGAGTTGGGCCTCTCTGCTGCGGAAATCGCCCGCCACTTGGGGGTGAATACATCCAGCATTACGAGGGGCATCCAGGAATCGGAGCGGAAGGGGCGTGATTGAAATGCAACGTAAGAAACAACGTCCCCCTGGATGCACTCTGCCATAAGGACCGCGCAAAAAGTCCAGGTCGGATCTGGTTGAGGGAATGGCATGCATCCCTCGTATACCGTCCATGAAACAAGAATCAGGCGAGCGAAAAAACAATGGATATTTGCTGTAATATCGGTATAATTTGAATCAATAACCTCCAATATCGATTACCTCTTTCAGGTCTCACACCAGTTTCCGTTCGCTGGAGGCCAAAATGCGAAACGAATTCACAGCGATCATCGAGAAAGAGGGCGACTGGTACATCGCCTACTGCCCCGAGGTTCCTGGAGCTAACGGTCAGGGAAAAACTGTAGAGGAGTGCCGGGAGAGCTTGGCTGAGGCGATCGCTCTCATCCTTCAAGACCGACGCGAGGATGCCCTCCGCGGCCTGCCGGAAGAGGCGGTTCGTGATGTGGTCATCGTGCAGTGAAACGAGATGTCCTGGTCAGACATCTCCGCAGGCAAGGCTGTTACCTCAAGCGCGAAGGCGCAAGGCACTCGCTATGGTGTAACCCGCAGACAGGCGCTGTCGAAGCAGTTCCTCGACACACGGAAATCCCAAATAAACTCGCCAGGAAGATCTGCCGTGGCTTGGGCATCGTGGAGACTACCGGGATAGGCAATTAGGAAACAGGACGATGCCCTGGGCATCAGGGAGGGGAAGGATCGGTTCCTTGTTGACCTCCTCCTTCGATGCGCATGGTCCTCTTGGCTTCATCGGGAGCCACGCGGGACCAGAAGAGAGGTCTCATCGGTATCGCTCCGGATGGGACTTCATCTCCTCATAGAAATCCGCAATAGCACCCTCCAGAGAGTACTCCGGCCGCCACCTCCACTCCCTCTCAGCCACGGAATCCTCCCAACTGATCCCCTGAAGACTTCTGTGAAATGCCATGGATAGCGAATCGGGCTTGAAGCTCAACTGCGCCTGAGGGAAATGCTTTTGGATCTCGGCCACCAACTCTTTTGCCGAGCTCATCGGCTTGATCCCGCCCAAGAGGTAACAGATCATCTGGATGTTTTCGATGGGAGCCTCTGCCAGCCGGATCAATGCTCGGGCAGCATCCTTGAAGTAGAGAATGGGGCATCGGATCTCGGGTTCAACGAAGATTTCATAAGGTCTTCCGTGAAATGCGTTCTCCACGGCCCAGCAATTATAAATGGATACATGGGGTACCTTGGCCCCAGGGCCCATGATGGAAGGATACCGAACGCATCGGAAGTCAATGTCGTACTTGGTGCGGTAAAACCTTCCCAACAGCTCGGCGAACACCTTGGTGGAGCCATACATAGTGATGGGACGTTGCAGGGTGTAGTCATCGATCGCGGTGCCCTTGATATCCAGGCCGTAAGTGGCCATGGTGCTGGTGAAGATCACCTGGGGGACGGCGAGCACTCTGGCCGATTCCAGCACATGATAGATCCCGAGGATGTTGCTGGAAAAGGCGGCCTGGGGATCGGCGTTGGCGGGAAGGGAAAGCATCGCCCCCAGGTGAAAGATGGTCCTGGGACTGCTCTCCTTGACCGCATGCAAGACATGGGGCAGGCTTCCGAGATCGCCCTGGATGATCTTCACTCGCTCCTCAATACCTGAAAGCCGAGGGGAGCCCGACAACTTATCGAAGATCCAGACCTCCTCTCCTTGTTGCACCATCATGCGAGCCAGCATGGATCCGATGAGTCCACATCCTCCAGTGATCAATATCGACATCTGAACTTCCTCCATTTCTCATGGTATTCGGATGGTGAGGGGAGAGGTGGATCTGCCCAAGGAGCGACGGCGCAATCGAGCAGACGAAAAGGGGCCAGTGAAAGTTACCGCTGACCCCTTTTCGTCTTGATGATCCTTTTTGATGATCTTCTCGTCTTGAGAGGGAGGAATTTCAGCCCTGCCCCTTCACCGTCTCGCCAAACTTCTTTCCAAAGTCGAAGCAGGCCTGCGTTTCCTCCAGGTTAGGGACCCATTTCAGGGTGAGGGCGGGTTGAACGATCTGGACGCCCCCCTGCTTCAGCTTATCCTCCAGCGTTTTGGCGGCCTCCCCGCTCCAGCCATAGGAGCCGAAGGCGGCACCGATCTTGGCCTGGGGCCGGAGTCCCTTAATATCCTCAATGAAGGGGGCCACCGTGGGCAGGATGTCGCGATTGATGGTAGAGGAGCCCACCAGGAGTCCTTTGGCCTGAAGGACCTGGGCGACCACATCGGAGCGATCGCTCACCGAGAGCTTGTACAGCCTGCCCTCCACCCCCGCCGCGTTGACTCCTATGAGCATGGCGTGGGCCATCTTTTCGGTGCTGCCCCACATGGTATCGTAGGCGATCACCACCCGGCTCGCCGCTTCCCCCTTGGACCAGCGGAGGTAGGCTTCGATGATCTTCTCCGGGTTCTTCCGCCAGATGAGTCCATGGCTGGGGCCGATGGTCTTGATCGGAATCCCCAGCTTCCCTACCTCCTCGATCTTTCGGATGATCAGGGAGCTGAAGGGGGTGAGGATGTTGGCGAAGTACTTGGTCGCCTCCTCCATCACGATGCCCTCATCCACCTCATCGACGAATCTCTCGGTAGTGGCAATGTGTTGCCCAAAGGCATCGTTAGGCAGGAGCAGGGCCTCCTCCTTGACATAGGTGAACATGCTGTCCGGCCAATGGAGCATGGGGGCCTCGAGGAATTGGAGGGTGCGTTTTCCCAGCTTCAATTCATCCCCGGTCTTGACCACCTGGAAGTCCCAATCCCTGAAATAATGCTTCTGGAGGCCCTCCTTAGCCTTTTGCGTACAAAAGATTTTGACGTGAGGAGCCAGTCGCATGACGTAGCCAATAGCCCCGGAGTGATCCGTCTCTATATGGTTGACGATGATGTAATCGATCCGGGAGGGATCGACGAATTTCCGGATGCGGCCCATCATCTCCTCGCCAAAGGGCCCGTACACCGTATCAATCAGGGCATTCTTCTCATCGAGGATCAGATAGGAATTGTAAGTGGTGCCCCGATGGGTGGTGTAGGTGTACCCATGAAAGTTACGCACATTCCAATCTATTGCCCCCACCCAGAAGATCCCCTCTGCCAGTTTCACCTCAGCTGCCATCGCATTCTCTCCTTCCTGCGAGTCCTTGCCCTCGGTTCCCGCCATCAAGCCTTCTCAAACATATCCTTTCCCACGCCACACTGGGGGCAGACCCAATCATCGGGAAGATTTATAAAAGAGGTTCCCGGGGCGACTCCATTATCGGGATCGCCTACAGCGGGATCATAGATGTAACCGCAGACGGTGCAACGATATTTGTCCATTGCCCACTCCTTTTGGATGGTTTTTTGTGAAGGACCGAACATGTCATTTGGCTGGCCGCCAATATAGAAGAAAAAGTCTTGGCTTGCAAGGCAAAAGGGTGGCATTGGCGGCGAGGCCTCAGCCATCGATCCCGAAGGGACAGATGGAGTCCCCCAGGACGATCCCATACTCGCCCGGAGTCAGTTCCTGAGCAGGCGTGAGCCGGTAGAGGTCCTTGCCAATCTGCTCGATATTCACCCTCACCAAGTATTCATCCACCACTTGAGCGCTGCCGCCTTTGGGATACATGGAGTAATGGAATTCCCGCAGTCCATCTTTGTTGTTCAGCCTCACCAGGGTGTAGAAATCGGCAGGGTTGGCACCGTAGAAATAGATGGCGGGTCGTCGATCCGAGAGGCGGATCTTTGAGCGCTCCCCCACCAGGAAGACCCGGCTTCGATGCATGAATCCGATGACGTAGCCGACCTCGCCGGCGGGCACTCGTCGGGCGGACTGGTATTGGAGCCGGATCCACTCCTCCCCCTTCTGCAAAAAAACGCCATAGGCGGGCGGGGGAGAAGAGGGCTGGGCCTGAACCCAGAAGGGGACCACGAGGGAAACCAGATTCATCAAACCAAGCAAGGCAAGCAGGGAGATTGCAAAAGTGGATTTCTTCGGATGGATTTTCATTTGCGCCTCCTTTGTGGTCGGGTTGGTTGAAGATCCTTTGGCGGGCCGCATTATGGGGGCATTGCCCACCGGGTTCCATGATCAGTATCATAGCCAGTATCATAGAATGAGACCTTCCCCTTGGCAACTCCTATGATCGATTCGCAGCCTATCCGGGATGAAAGGGCGAGGCCGGGTCCATTTTCCCAAAGGGACGTAAGGCAGAGACCGAAAATTTGAATTGCCTTGACAGGTGTTTGCTTCGATGTTAGCTTAAACGTTGGTATTTTCACCGCTATGTCAGAAGAAAGAGTCTTTATGGAGAGGGCCCTTTTCCTCGCGGCCCAAGGGAGGGGCAGAACCAGCCCCAACCCCATGGTGGGCGCGGTGGTGGTGAAGCAGGGCTCTGTGGTAGGTGAGGGCTATCATCTTCGCGCGGGTGGCGATCACGCAGAGGTGATCGCCCTGAGGGGGGCGGAGGATTCCGCTATCGGGGCCACCCTCTATGTCTCCCTGGAGCCCTGTTGCCATTGTGGAAAGACCCCTCCCTGTACCGAGAGAATCATCGATTCGGGCATCCGGCGGGTGGTGGCTTCCATGCCCGATCCCAATCCCCTGGTGTGCGGCAAGGGGTTCGAGAGGTTGAGGGAGGCTGGCATTGAGGTGGAGTGGGGCCTGATGGAGGAGGAATCCAGCAGTCTGAATGAGGCCTATATCAAGTTCATTGCCACAGGCATGCCCTTCGTCATCCTCAAAGGGGCAGCCAGTTTGGACGGAAAGATCGCTACCGCCACCGGGGAGTCGAGGTGGATCACCGGCCCGGCGGCCCGGGAGAGGGTGCACCGGCTGCGCGATGAGGTAGATGCGGTGATGGTGGGGATCGGGACGGTCCTCCAGGATGACCCCCTGCTCACCACCCGGCTCGCCTCGGGCCAGGGGAAGGACCCGCTGCGGATCATACTGGATGCCGAGGCCCGGCTTCCTATAAATGCCAAGGTGATCAATCCCGCCTCCTTATCCGGAACCCTATTGGTCACTTCCAACTCTTGCCCCCAGGAGAAGCTGGAGGACTTGCCGGCGGCAGGGGGTGGAAGTCTGGGATATCGAAGAGCGAGAGGGAAGGATCCCTCTTCGACCCTTATTGAAAAGGCTCGGGGAGCGCCAGATCATGAGCCTCGTGATCGAGGGAGGATCAGAGGTGAATGCCTCGGCCCTGGAGGAGGGGGTCGTGGACAAGGTGATCCTCTTCGTGGCGCCGCGCCTGATCGGCGGGGCTTCTGCTCCTTCCTGGATCGGGGGCCGGGGGATCGAGAGATTGGACGAGTCCTTTACCCTGAAAAACATTTTCCTGGAGCGGCTTGGGGATGATATAATGGTCGAGGGTCGCCTTCAGCCTCCCGCAAGGATCCGATGTTCACCGGCCTGATCGAAGAAGTGGGAAGGGCCTTGACCCTGGAGAGGGGGGAGCCCTCTCGGCTCACCATCTTGGCCCAGGAGACGAAAAGAGACCTGACGCTGGGAGCCAGTATTGCGGTAGATGGGGTCTGTCTCACGGTGACTCGGATTTCCGACGCCTCCTTTACCGTCGATCTCTCCCCGGAGACCCTCAGGGTCACCACCCTGGGGAAGCTTCGAGGAGGAGAGGGGGTGAACCTGGAGAGGCCGCTACGCCTGGGGGATCGCTTGGGAGGCCATTGGGTCAGTGGCCACGTGGACGGGGTGGCGTCCATTGAGGAGAGGAGGTCGTCGGGTGACTCGGTTCTCCTCGGATTCTCCTACCCTTCCCAGATCGCTGAATTCCTGGTCCCCAAGGGCTCTGTGGCGGTAGATGGGATCAGCCTGACCGTGGTAAAGGTCCAGGACGATCTCTTCACGGTGCAGATCATCCCCTTCACCTACCGAAATACGACCTTGGTAAAGAAGCGGGTGGGGGACCCGGTCAACTTGGAGGGGGATCTGGTGGCGAAGTACTTGAAACGACTCCTCTCTGCCTACCGGGGGACGGGGGAGATAGGGGGTTCAATCGACATGGATTTCTTGGCCAAGCATGGTTTTCTATCCTGAGGTGGTCGGCGAGGAGTGAGTGATTCCGTGAAATTCAATTCCATTGAAGAGGCGATTGACGAGATCCGGGAAGGGAAGATGGTCATCGTCGTCGATGACGAGGACCGGGAGAACGAAGGCGATCTGACCGCGGCGGCGGAGAAGGTCACCCCCGAGATCATCAATTTCATGGCCACCCATGGGCGAGGTCTCATCTGCCTTCCTTTGACCGGAAAGAGGCTGGATGAATTGAAGATTCCCCTGATGGTCTCCGATAATACTGCCCCTTTCGGGACCGCCTTCACCATCTCAATCGAGGCGAAACACAAGGTGACCACGGGCATCTCGGCCCATGATCGTGCCGAGACGGTCAGGGCCGTTTTGGATCCTTCGACTCGATCGGAAGATCTGGCCCGTCCCGGGCACATGTTTCCCCTGCGGGCCCGGGAGGGAGGCGTCTTGGCGCGGGCGGGGCAGACCGAGGCCGCAGTGGATTTGGCCCGTCTCGCGGGACTCTATCCCGCAGGCGTGATCTGCGAGATCATGAACCCCGATGGGACCATGTCCCGGGTGCCCCAGTTGATGAAGTTCTCCCAAAAGCATCATCTCAAGATCGTGACGGTCAAGGATCTGATCGAGTTTCGGATGAAGACCGAAAAGCTGGTGGAAAGGGTGGCAGAGACCTCGATCCCCACCGTGTACGGGGAATTCCGGATGATCCTTTTTCACAGTGAAGTCGACAACAAGCACCACCTCGCCCTGATCACAGGGAAATGGACCAAGGAAGAGCCAGTGCTGGTGCGGGTCCATTCCGAGTGCCTCACGGGAGATGTCTTCGGGTCGCTTCGCTGCGACTGCGGGGAGCAATTGAATCAGTCTCTGGCGGTGATTTCGAGGGAGGGCCGGGGGGCAGTCCTGTACATGCGCCAGGAGGGCAGGGGGATTGGCCTGGCCAACAAGATGCTGGCCTACCAGCTTCAGGATCAGGGCTTGGACACGGTGGAGGCCAATGAGAAGTTGGGGTTCAAGGAGGATCTGCGGGATTATGGGATCGGTGCCCAGATGCTGGTGGATCTGGGGATCGGCAAGATCCGGCTCCTTACCAATAACCCGCGGAAGATCGTGGGCCTCGAAGGTTACGGCCTTCAGATCGTGGAGAGGGTTCCCTTGGAGATCCCCCCCAATCACAACAATTTGATCTACCTGCAAACCAAACGGGACAAGTTGGGCCATCTATTGACCCATGTAAAGCCAAAGCACACCCCGGTGCGGAAGTCCTCCGCCCAGGATGAGCCATCTTCTTAGCTCATTTTTCAGCGACCGCCCAGGAGAAGGGGGTACCTATGGGAAAGACCTATGAAGGATATCTGGATGCCAGGGATCTTCGCTTTGCCCTCATCGTATCTCGATTCAATGACTTTATCACCTCTCGTCTGGCAGAGGGGGCGACGGATGCCCTTCTCCGGCATGGAGCAGATCCCGAGAAGATCGATACCATCAGGGTCCCCGGCTCCTTCGAAATCCCTTATGCGGCCCTCAGAATCGCCCAATCTGGCAAATACGACGCCATCATCTGCCTGGGGGCGGTGATTCGCGGGGCGACCCCCCATTTCGAGTATATTGCCTCCGAGGTCGCCAAAGGGATCGCTCATACTGCCCTGGAGACGGGAGTACCCACCATCTTCGGGGTCATCACCACCGACACCATCGAGCAGGCCATCGAGAGGGCAGGCACCAAGAGCGGCAACAAAGGTTGGGATGCGGCCCTGGCGGCGATGGAGATGGTGAATCTGTACAAGGCCCTGAAGGTCTGAGCCCAATGATTGGAGGCCGTAAGACCTCCGGTTGAGGTATTATGGGAAAGCGCCGCAAGGCAAGGGAATTGGCTCTCTGTCTCCTCTATCAGCTGGAATTTCACCCCGGCCATGAGGCCCGATCCATGGAAAGCTTCTGGTCCCAGCATCCCTGCGCCCAGGAGACCCGGCAATTCGCTTCCCGCCTGGTCATGGGGGTGAGAGAAAAGCTGGACCCCCTCGATTCGCTGATCCAAAGATTCGCGGAGCACTGGACCTTGGATCGAATCGCCCTGGTGGACAAAAATATCCTGCGTCTGGGGATCTATGAACTGCTATTCAGGGAGGATATCCCGAAGAAGGCAAGCCTGAACGAGGCCATTGAGATCGCGAAGCTATACGGATCGGAGGACTCGGGAAAATTCATCAACGGGATCTTGGATCGAATCATGAATTGCCCTGCCGATGACATTCTCCCCTTGGGTCCGGCTGCCAAAGAGGCAAGCGGTCATTGACTCTGAATATCCAATTTCCAGATTCCTCTCCCGAGGAGGTACCCGGGGAGATCCTGGTTCTGTTTCATTTTGAAGATCAACTCCTTCCCCAGGGAGATCTGGCGCGAGTGGATTGGATCCTGAACGGAGTCATCGGCCAGCTTTTGTATGGGGGGAGGTTCGCAGGCCTCCCCCTTCAATCCCTGTTGCTTTCCAGTTCGGGCAAATTGTCGGTAGAAAAGGTGCTGGTATTGGGTTTGGGAAGAAGATCGGAGCTGACTTGGGATCATCTGCTCCAGGCCTATTCTCAGGCCGCCTTTCAATCGGCGAAGATGAGGGCAGGCGGCATCGCCCTCACCGTTCCGGAGGTGGCTTTTGAATCCCTCCCGGATGATGGGGGAGAGAAGATCCTTCGGGCTGTCCTCCGGGGGGCGATCCGGGGGGAGATGTCCGCTTGTCATCTCAATCTGGCCTTTTTGAATCTGGACCTGGGAAGAAGGGATTTGCTGCGGGATCATCTCCGGGGGGCAGTCCCCAGGATCTCGGAGGAGTTTTCGACGGAGGTCTCCTTCTCCTAAGCCTATCAGGGGGAGTTCCTTTATGCGCTATCTGATTTGCTCGGATGTCCATGGCAACCTGGAGGCCCTGCAGGCCCTTTTGATGGAGGCGGAAGGGGAAAAGGCCGACAAGTTTTTCATGTTGGGAGACGTCGTAGGATACGGGCCGGACCCGAGGGACTGCCTTCGGCAAGTCCGGAAGACTGCAGACGTGGTATTGGCGGGAAACCACGACCATGGGGCGGCCTGCCTGACCGACATCTCCTACTTCAACCCCCTCGCTCAGGCGGCCATCCTCTGGACCCGGGACCAGCTGTCCGAGATAGAGATCGAATACCTGGCCCAACTCCCCCTGCTCTACATGGTTGACGATTTTTTTTTGTCCACTCCACCCCGAAGGACCCGGAGAGGTGGGATTACATACTGACCCTGGAGGAGGCGGAGCAGTCTTTATCCGACTTCTCCGGTCGGATCTGCTTCGTGGGGCATTCTCACCTGCCGGTCTTTTTCATCCAAGATGAAAAAGGGGAGTGCAAAGAGGAGAGGAGTTCGCGAATTCGGATCGAGAGCGGGTTTCGGTACATTGTGAATGTGGGATCGGTGGGGCAGCCGCGGGATGGGAATCCGAAGGCCTCCTATCTCCTCTTCGATGACCGGGAGGGCTGGATACAGATAAAGAGGGTTCCCTACGAGCTTCATCGGACCCAAAAGAAGATGGCGGCGGCCGGCCTGCCGTACTACCTGGCTGCCCGTCTGGCCGCGGGGAGGTGAGGCGATGAGTGCGCTGCCTGTCGGCTCAGGGGTAAACCTGGAGATAGCTCATCCGGGCGCGCTCACTGAATGGCCCATAATTGGCCTCATAATCCTTCGCCAGCCCCTTCAAGTGGTCGCTCTTTAAGAAACCCTCCAAGGTCGCCTGGTCCTGAAACTCATAGACGGCCATGTACTGAAATTTGTCTTCACCCGACAGGGCCTTGTAGCGACGGGCGCTCAGACATCCAGGGTATTTGAGGACATCCGGGATATGCACCTCATGATACCACCGGTTGAATCCTTCCTCCTTTTCGGGAGTGATAGTTGCCTTCACGATGAAAAGCGCGGTCTGAGCCATGAAATTCCTCCTCGAATAAAGGTTGACGGGCAATTGCAAGGTCTCCCACAGCAGGGCTGTGAGGACAGCGGCTTCTATCGATCTTCCAATACCAGAATTGGCTGCCATTGACAAGGAGTCTTTTTTCTTTTGAGGCGCCCTGACGAAAAAAGATATGCTTCCGACCTTTTCTCCTTCTCCGGATCCTCCCCCCTGGACCGGAAGATCTGGACTGTCTCCCAGCTCACCTCAGAGATCAAGGGAATCCTGGAGGAGAGCTTTTCCGGCATCTGGGTGGAAGGGGAAATGTCCAATTTTCGCCAACCAAGCTCCGGCCATATGTATTTCACCCTGAAGGACGAGGCATCCCAGATCGGGGCGGTGATGTTTCGTTCCCTCAACCGGACCCTTCGCTTTCGACCGGAGGACGGGCTGGCGGTCCTGGCCTTCGGGACGGTGAGCGTCTACGAGAGACGGGGAGAGTATCAGATCAATGTAGAGTATCTGGAGCCCAAGGGATTGGGGGCCCTTCAGCTGGCCTATGAGCAGCTCAAGGAACGCCTTGCCCAGGAGGGGCTCTTCGACCCCGCCCATAAGAAGGGAATTCCTCTGCTGCCTCAGAGGATTGGGGTGATCACATCACCCACCGGGGCTGCAATCCGGGACATCCTGCAGGTGATTCGCCGGCGCGTGGCCAATGTCCAGATCGTCCTGTATCCCGTGCAAGTACAGGGAGAGACCGCGGCAGAGGAGATCGCCAGGGGGATTGAGGAGATGAATCGGTGCGGCCATATCGATGTCCTGATCGTGGGCCGCGGAGGTGGATCGATCGAGGATCTTTGGGCCTTCAACGAGGAGAGGGTGGCCAGGGCGATATTTGCCTCCCAGATACCCATCCTCTCGGCTGTGGGCCATGAGACCGATTATACCATCGCCGACTTCGTCGCCGATGTGCGCGCGCCCACCCCTTCCGCGGCGGCGGAGATCGTTGTTTCCCACAAGGACCAACTCCGGCAGAGGGTGGATGAGTTGATGAGCCGTCTTTTCTCCTCGCTGCGGTTTTTGCTCCAAAGCCACGCCACCTCCCTCTCCCATCTGCAGGGAAGGCTCCAGGTCTGCAGTCCTCAGGGGACCCTGAGGCTGCAAAGGCATAGGTTTTCCGCTCTGAGGGATCGATTGGAGAGGGGCTCCCTGGCCTATCTTCAAGGGAGGAAAGAGTCGTTTCGACGGACGGTGGAAAAACTGGAGGCCCTGAGCCCCCTTTCTGTGCTGCAGAGAGGATTCAGCATCTGTATGAGCCTTTCCTCGCAGCAGATCATACGGGATGCCGGTGAGGTCCACATAGGCGAGGGGCTTTTGGTGCGCCTCCATCGCGGCAAAATCCAATGCGAGATCAGAGGACGGGAGATGTAGACCTATGGAAGAGCTTGGCTTTGAGCAGGCCTTAACCAAATTGGAGGAGATTGTGGAGAAGTTGGAGGAAGGCAATCTCCTCTTGGAGGAGGCATTGAAGGTCTTTGAGGAGGGGATCGGGCTGGTTCGCATCTGCTCTCAGCGCCTGGAGGAGGGGGAGAAGAAGATCTCCCTGCTCCTGCGGTCCGAGGAAGGCCAACTGATCGAGCGACCCTTCGAGGAGGTAGGAGAGAGGCGAGGAGGAGGAGGAGGGTGGTTGAGCTCCGTTCTCAACGATCTCGTCGAATCGGAATTGCACCCTCTCTTGGGAGGGGAATTGGGAAGCAAGTTATGCCGGGCAGGGGATGATCCGGGATGATGTTAGAGAGAATACGCTCCCCTAAAGACCTCAAGGCCCTGGACAGGGCGGACCTTCCGCGCCTGGCCGAGGAGATCCGGGAACTGATCCTGCAGACGGTATCCGCCTCGGGTGGACATCTTGCCTCCAACCTGGGGGTGGTGGAGCTGACCATCGCCCTCCATTACGTCTTTGATGCCCCAAAGGATCAGATCGTTTGGGATGTGGGACATCAGACCTATGCCCACAAGATACTCACCGGTCGCCTGGCTCAATTCGCCAACCTCCGACAAGAAGGTGGGATCTGTGGGTTTCCCAAGCGTGAGGAGAGCCCTTACGACGCCTTCAACACGGGCCATTCCAGCACTGCCATCTCCGCAGCCCTGGGGATGGCCGTGGCTCGAGACCTGAGAGGGGAGAAACACCAGGTGATCGCGGTGGTGGGAGACGGTTCTCTCACCGGCGGCCAGGGGTGGGAGGGGTTGAACCAATGCGGCGACCTGAAGCGCGACTTGATCGTGATCTTGAATGACAACGAGATGTCCATCTCTCCCAATGTGGGAGCCCTATCCGCCTATTTGAACCGACTCATGACCGGCGACTTCCTTCTGAGGGTCAAGCGAGAGGTGAAGGACGTCCTCAATCAGATCCCCCAGATTGGCTCAGGGATGGTCAAATTAGCGCATCGGGTGGAAGAGCTGGCAAAAGGCCTGGTCGCGCCCGGACTCCTCTTTGAGGAATTGGGCTTCACCTACCTGGGCCCCATCGAGGGAAACAGCCTGAGTCATCTGTTGGACGCCTTCGAGGGCGTCAGGAAGCTGAAGGGCCCGGTCCTGCTCCATATCCTCACCCGAAAAGGGAAAGGGTACCCGCCGGCGGAGAAGAATCCCACCGCCTTTCACAGTCCTCCCTGCTTCGAAGTTTCCAGCGGTCAACTGATTCGGTCCGACTCCCCTCCCTCCTACACCGGGGCCTTCTCCCAGGCCTTGATTCAATTGGCTCAGGAGGATGAGCGGATCATCGGGGTCTCGGCGGCCATGGCGGAAGGAACCGGCCTCGATCGATTTGCCAGTCATTTCCCCTCGCGCTTCTTCGATGTGGGGATCGCCGAGCAGCATGCAGTGACCTTTGCAGGCGGACTGGCTTCCTGCGGCCTCTTGCCGGTGGTGGCGATCTACTCGACCTTTCTTCAGCGGGCCTATGACCAGATCCTCCACGATATCTGCCTCCAGGACCTCCACGTGGTCTTCGCGGTGGATCGGGCGGGGATCGTGGGAGAGGACGGCCCGACCCATTGCGGGATCTATGACTTCTCCTATCTTCGCCATCTGCCCAATATGATCATCATGGCCCCCAAGGACGAGAATGAGCTGCGGCACATGCTCAAGACTGCGATCTGCCACAAAGGGCCCATTGCCCTTCGCTACCCCCGCGGTCCTGGATGGGGCGTGGGCTGGGATCAGGAGATGAAGGCTCTGGAGATCGGAAAGGCGGAGGTCCTCCAGGAGGGAGAGGATATTCTGCTGTTGGCCATCGGCTCTATGGTCCATCCTTCACTGGAGGCGGCACGGCGACTGCGGGAGAGGGAGGGCATAAGGGCTGCGGTGGTCAACGCGCGCTTCTTGAAGCCCTTGGACCTGGAGCTCCTCCGAGAAATGCTGCCGAGGGTCGGCAAGATCCTCACCGTGGAGGAAAACGTCCTGCCGGCAGGGTTTGGGAGTGCGGTCCTGGAGGGACTGGCGGGCTTGGAGGGCATTCTCCAGGGCATACAGATCGAGCGAATCGGCATCCCCGATGCCGTCATCACCCATGGGCCGATAGAGAGGGTGAGGGCGAAGTATGGGCTGGGTGCAGAGTCGATTGCCGCCAAGGTGATGGAGATGAAGTCTGGAAAACCAGGCCGTGCCGCGATGTTTTTGCGCCAGCGAGGGAAAAGAGATTGAATAAGGTCGGAATCGTCGCCAAGCCTCATAGGCCGGAGGTCCGCCCCTTACTGAAGGAGCTCTGGGAGTGGCTTCAGGGGAAGGGTCTGGAGGTCTTTTTTGACCTGGACTCTGCGGCGTTGATCGGGAAGGAAGGGCAAGGGTGCAAGAAATCGGAGTTGCCCTGCAAAGTCGATCTGGTCGTAGTTCTGGGGGGGGACGGAACCCTCCTCTCGGTCGCGCGCCTGGTGGGCGCGAGACAGGTGCCGATCCTGGGGGTAAACCTGGGGGGCCTGGGCTTTCTCAGCGAGGTGACCCTGGAGGAGCTCTATGCCACCCTGGAGGAGGTGTTGGCCGGCCAGTACCAGTTCAGCGAGCGACTGATGCTCACTGCCCACATCCATCGGCAGGGAGAGCGGATCGCAGAATACACGGTGCTCAATGACGTGGTGATCAACAAGGGGGCACTGGCCCGAATCATCGAGATGGAGACGTATATCGACTCGGAATATGTGACCACCTATCGGGCTGACGGCCTCATCATCTCCACCCCCACCGGATCGACTGCCTATTCGATGGCGGCCGGTGGCCCCATCATCTATCCTTCCTTGCAGTCCTTGGTGTTGACCCCCATCTGCCCCCACACCCTGACCAATCGCCCGCTGGTGATCCCCAATCGGGTCAAGATCGAGGTCATCCTGATCTCCGAGAACGAGGATGTCTATCTGACCCTGGACGGCCAGGTGGGTTTTGCCCTGCGGTACCGGGACGTGGTCGAGGTCAAGAGTTCAGAGCATTCCATCAAGCTGATCCGCTCCAATCATCGAAGCTACTACGAGGTCCTCCGCACCAAGCTGAAGTGGGGAGAGAGATAGTTAGATGTTACGGGAGCTCAGGATCTGCAACTTTGCCCTCATCGCTGAGTTGGGGGTTCAGTTTGGTCCCGGCTTCAATGTCCTCACCGGGGAGACGGGGGCGGGCAAATCCATTATCGTCGATGCCCTGGCCTTTCTGTTGGGGACCCGGGCCCAGAATGAACAGCTTCGCTCTGGAGCCAATGAGGCAGCGGTGGAGGGCAGTTTTGACCCACCTCCCTCTCCGGAATTTCGAGCCCTCATGGAGCAGGCTGGCCTCTCCCAGGAATCGGACCAGTTCCTGATCCTCAAACGCCACCTGCTGCGGGATGGGAGGAATAAAGCCTACGTGAACGGATCTTTCGTCCCCCTATCCACGCTCCGAGCGCTGGGAGATCATCTGGCCGATATCCAGGGGCAGCATCAGGGGCACTCCCTCTTGGAGCCGGCCCGGCAATTGGAACTATTGGATGCATATGCCGGGCACCGGGAGAGGACCGCCTGGCTCCGGGACCGCTATCAAAGGGTACAGAAAATCAGGAAGGAGCTGGGGCAATCGAGAGTCGACGGGGGAGACACGGGGAAGAGGCTGGAGTTTTTGAACTTCGAACGCTCCGAGATCGAGGCGGCCCAACTGAGGCCCGGAGAAGAAGAGGAGATCCTGCAGGAGAGGATCCTTTTGGCCAATGCCGAAAAGCTCTTCCAGCACAGTGAGATGATCCTAAATCAGATCTGCCGTGAACCGGGGGCGGCGGCGGATTCCATCTCTTCCGCGATTGCCTCGCTGCGCGGAGGCATGGAGATCGACCCCCGCCTTTCCCCTTCCCTGGAAGCCCTGCAGTCGGCCAAAATCTATCTCGAGGAGGCGGCCTCCTGCCTGAAGTCCTATCAGGGAAAGATCGACTTCGATCCTGCCCGCCTGGAAGAGTTGGAACTGCGGCTTTCCACCATCGCCAAATTGAAGCGAAAATACGGGGGATCCCTCTCCGAGGTTCTGGCCTCCTACGAAGAGGTCCTGCGAAAGATCGAAGAGATAGAAGGGTGGGCCGAGAGAAGAGCCCAGTTGAGTACGGAACTCGATGGGCTGCTGGAGGAGATGGCAGAGCTGGCGCAAAAGATCTCCCAGGCCCGGAAAGAGGCTGCCCATTCAATGGAGGAAGAGGTGCAGAGGGAATTGCGGCAGCTGGGCATGCCCCAGGCGATCTTTCAGATCGGCATCTGGCAATCGGAGGACCCGGAAGGTGAGCTGGCGGTAAGCGGTGAGAGGTATCGGATCTCTCCCCAGGGAATCGACGAGATCGGCTTTCTATTCTCCTCCAATTCGGGGGAGCCTCTCAAGCCCCTATCCAAGATCATCTCCGGTGGTGAACTGTCTCGGGCGACCTTGGCGCTCAAGACGGTCCTGGCCGCCCTGGATGAAATCCCGACCCTAATCCTGGATGAGGTGGATGTGGGTATCAGCGGCAGCATGGCGGAGGTGATCGGCCAGAAGGTCGCGTCCATCGGTGGGCAGCGGCAGGTCATCTGTATCACCCATCTTGCACAGATCGCGGCCTTCGGGGATTCTCATTTTCATGTCCAGAAGCAGCAGCAAGGCACTCGGCCGCTGGCGGAACTGAGGAGGCTCAGGGAGTCCGAAAGGGTGAATGAAATCGCTCGGATGTTGGGTGGCAAAGGGGTCTCCGAGACGCCGTTGGCCCACGCGAGGGAGATCCTGTCTTCCGCCACTGGATGGAAAAGGATGAGGAATGCCTCTTTCACGGCCTCTTAGAGGATACCGAAACATCCAGCGCCTCAGCCAGATCATCAATGTGTTCGCCAAACACGGATTTGGCTATGTGGCAGTCCAGCTCAGGCTGAGGAATATCCTCCCTCTGACCCGCAGGTTTGCCAGCCGGGCCGAAGGGATCCAGGAATTGACGGTCCCGGTGAGGATTCGCATGGCCCTCGAAGAGTTGGGTCCCACCTTCATCAAGTTCGGTCAAGTCTTGAGCTCCCGTCCCGACCTCATCCCCCTTGCCCTCATCGAAGAACTCAAGCATCTCCAAGATCGAGTCCCTCCCTTCCCCTTTGGGCAAGTCAAGGAGGTGGTGGAGAAGGAATTGGGGGGGTCCCTCGAGGAGGCCTTCCTCTCCTTCTCAGAGATTCCAGATGCCGCTGCTTCCATCGCCCAGGTCCATTCTGCCATCCTGAAGAGCGGGGAGTCAGTGGTTGTGAAGATCCAACGGCCTCAGATCGAAAAGACCATCGAGGAGGATATCCTTCTGCTCCAGGCCCTGGCGAAGCTTCTGGAGCGATATGTGCCCGAGATACGCCTGTACAATCCAACAGGGCTCGTGGAGGAATTCTCGCGGGCGATTCGGCGAGAGCTCGATTTTACCCTGGAATCCTTTAACGTGGACAGATTCCGGCAGAATTTCAAGGGCCTTCCCCGGATCGTTATTCCCCAAGTCTTCTGGAAGCAGAGCACATCTCGTGTCATGACCTTGGAGCGCCTGGAGGGGATTTCCATTGATGAGGCAGAGGCAATCCGGCAAAGGGGGTATTCCTCCATGGAGATTGCCCACCTCCTGGTGGACGCATATCTTTTGCAGATATTCGAATATGGGCTCTTTCATGCCGATCCCCACCCCGGAAACATCCTGGTCCTGGAAGGGGGGAGGTTGGCCCTATTGGATTTTGGGATCGTGGGCCGCATCAGCAAAGAGATGAGGGAGGTCAACGCCGCCATATTCCTGGCCCTGGTGAGAAGGGACTACGGCCGGTTGGCCGATGAGATCTTAAAGGTGGGACTGGTGACGGAGGAGAGCGAGACCCGCAGCTTTCGAGAGGACCTCACCGATTTTATCGAGCCCTATTATGGCCGAAACCTGGCGCACATAGAGGTCGGGAGGATCGTGTCGGAGTCCATCCAGCTGGCCAACAAATACCGCGTCCACCTCCCCCTCGACCTGGTGTTGCTGGGCAAGACCCTGGCGACGGTGGAAGGGGTGGCCCGCCAGCTGAATCCGGACTTGAATTTGCTGGAGGCGGCCAGGCCCTATGCGCAGCGGATGATACGTCGCGAGAAAAGCCCATGGCATCTCACCCAGAAGGCGCTTTCGCTCACGGAGGAGTATCGAGAATTGGCCCAGGAGCTGCCCTCCCAGATCAAGCTGGGCCTCAGAAAGCTGCTCCACGGCAGGTTGAGGGTGGAATTCAGCCATGTGGGCCTGGATTACCTCTCCCGAGAGATGGATCGCTCGAGCAATCGCATCTCCTTCAGCCTCATCATTTCCGCCATCATCGTCGCCTCTTCCCTGATCATCAATTCGGGGATGGGACCCCGGGTCTTTGGTCTCTCCGCTCTGGGAATCGTGGGTTTCTCCCTGGCAGGAGTCCTGGGACTTTGGCTGGCGATCTCCATCTTGAGATCAGGAAGGCTGTAGAAGCGAAGCGAGAGCCACACCTTGGCGGACAGACGAAATCCGTATATCGGCTGAGAAGGCCTCAGGAGGGATCCAATCCACATGGAAAAGGGTGAAGCAAGAGAGGTGCTGCTGTTGGGGACAGCCCATGCATTGGCGCATGGATACATGCTGATCTTTCCGGCAGTCCTGATTCTCATCATGAAGGAGTTTCAGGTCGGCTATTTCATGCTGGGGGTGCTGGGAACGATCTCCAATTTCGCCTTCGGGCTGGGTGCCCTGCCGGCGGGGTTCCTTTCCGATCGAGTAGGAGCAAGGCGCCTGATTCTCCTCTATTTATTTGGAGCCACTCTCTCCGCCCTTCTGATATCCTTTTCCAGATCCTTTTTTCAACTTGCCGCCTGTTTAGGTTTGCTGGGCCTCTTTTGCAGCATGTATCATCCCTGCAGCCTGGCCCTTCTCTCCCACCTGAAAGAGCGGGGAAAGGCCTTCGGAATTGTGGGGGCCCTGGGGAATGTGGGGCTGGCCATTTCTCCCCTCCTTGCCGGATATTTTGCCTCCCGTCTGGGATGGAGAGGGGTTTTTCCGCTCTTCTCCGTGGTGGGCTTGATGGTCGGTGTTTCCTACCTCATCCACCAGAAGGGGACGGCCTGGGTTGGCGGAGATGCAGGAAGAAAGATGGGACCTGCTCCCTCCTCGGGGGAGACGAGACTGATTACCCTTCCCTTCGTACTCCTCCTTTGCATGCAGACCCTTGCCGGTTTCTCCTTTCAAGGGTCGACCACTTTCCTGCCTACCTATCTCTCCCGCAGGGTGGAAATGCAACTCTTTGGGCTCGATCCGGTGGGGATTGGGGGGATCATGGCCAGCATTTCCCTGATGATAGGGGTTTTTGGGCAATACCTGGGCGGATATATGGGGCAAAAGACCGATACTGCGCGTTTGTACCTCCTGATGGTGTCCGCTACCTTCCCATCCCTCCTTTTGATCGGACTGGCCCGGAATGCTGCGTTGGTATTGGTTGCGGGGACCTTCGCTTTTTTCTATTTTTGTGCCCAACCCATAGGTAACATCCTGTTGGCCAGCTTCACCTCGGCCATTTCCCGGGGAAAAGGCTACGGGATATCGTTCTTTTTCTCCTTCGGTATCGGCTCCCTGGCCGCTGGCTTCTGTGGGTTGATTGCAGAGAGGATCTCATTGCCCGCAGTCTTCTATACCCTGTCCGCCCTTTCCCTGCTTCAGGCCGCCTTCGCTTTTACCCTCGTGCGCATCCGCCGAGGAAAAGAAGAGGGACTCGTGCAAAAAAGCCCTTGAAATTGGCCCCTTCAGGTGCTAAGTTACGCCATTCTGAAAAATGCCTACCGAGGGCAGGCCCAGCGGCTTGGAACGGCCTCGGCAAGGGATGCAGAGAGAGGACAATCTGTCCACTTCTGGAATCATAATCGCAACGGGGGGGAGCGTGATTGACGAAAGATTGCTGAAGATCCTGGCTTGTCCTGCTTGCAAGGGAGAGGTCCGTCTGGAGGAGGAGTGGGAGAGGATTGTCTGCGATGTCTGCGGCAAGAGGTATCCCGTCCGGGATGGAATCCCAGTGATGCTCATCGAAGAGGCAGAGGAGAGAGGGCCTGAGTCATGAGGATATTGGTTACGGGAGGGGCGGGCTTTATCTCCTCTCATATCGCGGCAGCATACCTCCAGGAAGGCCACCAGGTCAGTGTCGTGGATAACCTCTCCCAGGGGAAAAGGGAGAATATCCCCCAGGGTGCGACCTTTTACCCCATGGATATTCTCGATCCTCAATTGGACGAGGTCTTTTCCCGAGAGAGGCCGGAAGTCATCAATCACCATGCTGCCCAGATCGATGTGCGAAAATCGGTGATGGATCCCGCCTTCGATGCCAGGGTCAATATCATGGGCACCTTGAACCTCTTGGATTCCGCGGTCCAGCATGGAACCCGTCAGGTGATCTTCGCCTCCTCCGGGGGCACGGTCTATGGGGAGAATGGTACCTTTCCCCTCTCGGAGCAATCTCCGCTCGAGCCGAAGTCACCCTATGGGCTCAGCAAGTATGTAGGGGAGCGTTATCTGCAGCTCTACTTTACGCTCTTTGGCCTGAACTCCGTCATACTCCGCTATTCCAATGTCTATGGACCACGCCAGGATCCCAAGGGCGAGGCAGGGGTGGTGGCGATCTTCTGCGAAAACATCCTGAATGAGAAGCCTCTGACCGTCTTTGGGGATGGGACCCAGACTCGCGACTACGTCTTCGTATCCGATGTGGTAGCAGCCAACCTGGAGGCCCTGAGGATGAAGGAATGCCTCATCCTCAATGTGGGAACGAGCCAGGAAACGTCGGTGAATGAACTGATTTCGGCCTTTGAACGCCTGGTAGGCCGGCCACTCCCCCTAAATCGTGCACCCTCCCGGCAAGGGGAATTGCAGCGAAATAGCCTTTCCTCGTCATGGGCTCGGGAGAAATTGGGATGGACCCCCAAGGTTTCGTTGGAGGAAGGTCTGCGGCAGACCCTGGACTGGTTCCAGGAAAGACGAAGGGGAGCAGAATAGGTCATGAGAGGACTGGAGGCAATGCTTCAGCACCTTCAGGGCAAGAAGATCCTGGTGATTGGGGATATCATGATCGACGATTATATCTGGGGCAGCGTCTCCCGCATCTCCCCTGAGGCGCCTGTTCCAGTGGTGGAGGTCAAAGCTGAGGAACTGCGCCTGGGAGGGGCGGCCAACGTAGCTGCCAATGTCCGCTCCCTGGGAGGATGGGCGATTCTGGTGGGGGCGGTAGGCGATGATGCCCTGGCAGAACGTCTCACTGAGGATCTGGTAAAGCACGGGATTGATGGGGGAGGAATCATCGTCGATAAAGGGAGGCCCACTACCGTCAAGACGAGAGTCATCGCCGGATCCCAGCAGATCGTCAGATTCGATCGAGAAAGCTTTGAAGACGTGAAAGGAGAAGGCCTCAGCAGAATCCAGGGAGCCATAGAGGAGAAGCTGGGGCAGGTGGACGGCCTGATTATTTCCGATTACGGAAAGGGGGTAATCACGGAGGCTCTTCTCCATTGGCTCATCCCCCAAGCCCTCCAAAGAAAGAAGACCATCTCGGTAGATCCCAAGGAGAACCATTTCCCTCTTTATCGAGGGGTTACGGTGATTACCCCCAACCATAGGGAGGCGGGCATTGCGGTGGGCAAGGCCATCCGGACCGAGGAGGATCTGAATAGCGTAGGGTTGGATCTTTTGTCGAAAATCGGCGTGAACTCAGTCCTGATCACCCGCGGTGCCCAGGGTATGAGGCTCTTTGAGAGGGGCAAGCCACCGGTGCAGATCGATACGGTAGCCCGCGAGGTCTACGATGTGGTGGGCGCCGGAGACACAGTCGTGGGCGCCCTCACCCTTTCTTTGGCCGCCGGGGCATCCATGGAAGAGGCCGCCCGTATCTCCAATTACGCGGCCGGCGTGGTGGTGGGGAAAAAAGGGACAGCCACTGTGACGCTGGAGGAGTTGGAGAACTCCTTGGAGGCCGATAGGAGAGAAGGCTGAAGGCGATCGGCATCATCCCCGCGCGCTTTGCCTCGACGCGTCTCCCTGGCAAGGCCCTCCTGGACATCGAGGGGAAGCCCATGATCCAGCACGTGTGCGAGCGAGCGGCTCAATCCTCACTGCTTCACGAGGTGGTGGTGGCAACCGATGATGAGAGAATCCTCCGGACAGTGGAGCGATTCGGAGGGAAGGCTCATTTGACTTCTCCCGATCACTCCTCCGGGACGGACCGGGTTGCGGAAGTAGCCATCAAGCTGGAGGGCGACATAGTCGTAAATATCCAAGGAGATGAGCCTCTCATTTCCCCTCGCATGATCGATGAGGCCATCCTTGCGCTGATGCAGGACAAAAGCCTGCCCATGAGCACCTTATGCCGGAGGATCAGAGAGCCCGGGGAGGCCTTTGATCCCAATGTGGTGAAGGTGGTGAAAGACCCAGAGGGGTTTGCCCTCTACTTCTCACGGGCCCCGATACCTTATCATCGGGATCTCTGGAGAGAGCTTGTCCCTCACCGGGAAGGGGCAGAGATCTCGCTGTGCTATAAGCATTTCGGCCTCTATGCCTATCGCCGCGATTTCCTCCTCCACTTTTCCCGGCTGCGCCCTTCTCCCTTGGAGCGGATCGAGCAACTGGAGCAATTGAGGGCCCTGGAAAATGGCTACCGAATCAAAGTCTTGGAGACCGATGAGGAGACGATTGGAGTGGATACGGAGCAGGATCTGGAACGAGTGAGAGCGATCTTCCAGGGGAAGAGCGCGGCATAATTGAAGGCTCAGGATTGATCATGCCTACCAAATTTATCTTCGTAAGCGGCGGCGTCCTATCCTCCCTGGGAAAGGGTCTGGCCTCGGCCTCCATCGGTTGCCTCCTGGAGCAAAGGGGCCTGGAAGTCACCTTCCTCAAATTCGATCCCTACATCAATGTCGATCCGGGAACCATGAACCCTTTCCAGCATGGAGAGGTCTTCGTGACCGAGGATGGCTCCGAGACCGATCTGGATCTAGGCCACTACGAGCGATTCACCCGTGCCTCCCTCACCAAGGACAATAATGTGACCACCGGCCAGATCTATTTCTCGGTCATCAACAAGGAACGCCGAGGCGACTACCTGGGGGCGACGGTGCAGGTGATCCCCCACATCACCGACGAGATCAAACGATGCATCCGCCGGGTGGATAAAGGAGTAGATGTGGTCATCGTGGAGATCGGTGGCACGGTGGGTGATATCGAAAGCCTCCCCTTCTTAGAGGCCATCCGTCAATTCAAGAGCGAGGTGGGCAGGGAGAATGCGATCAACCTCCACCTGACCCTGGTGCCCTACATTCCCACCGCCGGAGAACTGAAGAGCAAACCGACCCAACACAGCGTGAAGGAGCTGCTCGAGATCGGGATTCAACCGGATGTCCTTCTCTGCCGCACCGATCGCTTCCTCCCCCGGGAGCTCAAGGCCAAGATTGCCCTCTTCTGCAACCTTTCCGAGGAGGCGGTGATCACCGCCAAAGATGTGGAATCCATCTACGAAGTCCCCCTGGTCCTTCATTCAGAGGGTTTGGATGATATCATCTTGAAGTTGTTGAGGGTACAGACCCGGGAGCAGGACCTGAGGAAATGGGAGGCTATGGTCCAGAAAATCAAGAATCCGAGCCGATCGGTTACCATCGCGGTAGTGGGAAAATACCTCGAGCTGAAGGATGCCTACAAGAGCCTGACGGAGGCCATCAGCCATGGAGGGATTGCGAACGATTGTCGGGTGCAGGTGAAGAGCGTAGATGCGGAGCGAATCGAGAAGGAAGGGGCGGAGGAAAACCTGAAAGACGTCACCGGGATTCTGATTCCGGGGGGATTTGGGGTCAGGGGCATCGAAGGGAAGATTTCGGCGGTTCGTTTTGCCCGGGAGAGGGGAGTTCCCTTCCTGGGAATCTGTCTAGGCATGGAATGCGCGGTCATCGAATTCGCCAGGAATGTATGTGATCTTGGATCCGCCAACAGTACGGAATTCGCCCCCGATACTCCCCACCCGGTGATCGATCTCATGCCCAGCCAACAAAGGGTTACTCACCTGGGGGGGACGATGCGACTGGGATCCTATCCCTGCATAATGAAAAACCTCTCCCGGGCCATCGAGGCCTATGGCTGCCTTGAGATCCATGAGCGGCATCGCCACCGGTATGAGCTGAACAACCAGTATCGAGAAACCCTGGTGGAGCATGGGATGTCTCTCGCCGGTCTCTCACCGGACCAGGTCCTGGTGGAGATGGTGGAAATCAAAGACCACCCTTGGTTTGTGGCTGCACAATTTCACCCCGAATTCAAGTCCGACCCCAGCAATCCTCATCCCCTGTTTCGGGAATTTATAAGGGCGGCATTGGAGAAGGCGCATGAGTCAGGATAGGGCGAGGATGCGGGGATGAAGGAGGGATCCAGGAGGGAAGTGACGGTCGAAGGCATCGTCATCGGCCCCAATCATCCGTTGGTCCTCATAGCGGGTCCCTGTGTAATCGAAGAGGAAGCGAGTACCCTCAGGATGGCAGAGAGACTCAAGGAGGTGGCGGATTCCATTCCCATGCCCCTGATTTTCAAATCCTCCTATGACAAGGCGAATCGGAGCAGTCTGGGCTCCTTTCGGGGGCCGGGGATAGAGAAAGGGTTAAAGATCCTGGAGAAGATCAAGGGGGAATTGAAGGTTCCGGTCCTCTCCGACGTCCACTCCGTGGAAGAGGCCAAGGAAGCCTCTTGTGTCCTGGATATTCTTCAGATTCCAGCCTTTCTCTGCCGACAGACCGACTTGTTGGTGGCAGCTGCCAGGACGGGCAAGCCCATGAATATCAAGAAGGGACAATTCCTGGCTCCCTGGGAGATGAGGAATGTGGTGGAGAAGGTAGAATCCGCCGGGAATACGGCCATCCTGCTTACCGAGAGGGGTACCTCTTTCGGCTACAATAACCTGGTGGTGGATTTCCGATCGTTGCCCATCCTCGCAAGCCTTGGCTATCCGGTGATCTTCGATGCCACACACAGTGTGCAGCTGCCGGGTGGCTTAGGATCTTCTTCCGGAGGGCAAAGGCAATTCGTAGCTGCCCTTGCCCGGGCAGCGGCTGCAGTCGGGTGTGACGGGCTCTTTGTCGAGGTCCATGAGGATCCGGATCTGGCCCCCTGCGATGGCCCCAATATGGTGAGGATTCAGGATCTGGCCTCGATCCTGAGACCGGTCATGGCGATCCGCCAGGTGTCCAGAGAGGCAGGGACATAGATGGGAAAGGAGATCGAGCAGGCAAGGAGAGTGCTGAAGATCGAAGGAGAGGCGGTGCTCAACCTCATCCCTCGATTGGACGAGAGATTTGCCCAGGCGGTACAGCTTCTTCTCGCCTGCCAGGGGAGGGTCATCCTGACCGGAATGGGCAAGTCGGGCTTTATTGCCAACAAGATCGGGGCGACCCTGGCCAGCACCGGGACCCCCGCCTTTTTCATGCACCCGGCAGAGGGGATACATGGCGACTTGGGGATGGTGGTCAGGGGAGACGTGGTTATCGCCATCTCCAATAGCGGCGAGACGGAAGAGATCGTGAACCTGCTTCCCTCCGTCAAGCGTCGGGGGGTGAAGCTCATCTCCCTAGTGGGAAAGCTCGACTCCACCTTGGCGAGGATGAGCGATGTGGCCCTGGATGTCAGCGTTATCGAGGAGGCCTGTCCCCTCGGATTGGCCCCCACGGCCAGCACCACGGCCGCCCTGGCAATGGGGGACGCCTTGAGTGTGGTTCTATTGGAGGCAAGGGGCTTCCGGAAGGAGGACTTCGCCCTCATTCATCCAGGTGGATCTTTAGGTCGAAGGCTCCTCATCAAGGTGAGGGATCTCATGCATACGGGTCGGGAGATTCCCAAGGTCCACCAGGACGCCCTGATGAAGGATGCCATCCTGGAGATCACCGGCAAGAAGCTGGGGGCAACCTCGGTGATCAGCTGCGGGGAAGAGTTGGTGGGCATCCTGACTGACGGGGACCTCCGGCGAGCCATGGAAAGAGGAGGGGATGTTCTTCTCCACAGGGTCGTGGACTATATGACCCCGGAGCCCAAGGTCATCGACGAGGAGGAATTGGCGGCCAAGGCCCTTCAGGTCATGGAGAGCTACTCGATCACCTCCCTTCTGATCGTCGATGGGGGGCGGCACGTGAGGGGGATCATTCACCTGCATGACATCTTGAGGTCGGGGGTGGCGTGACCTGTCGGGGGGAGACGGACTGAAGATCGGTCCTTTACCGCGTTGCTTTGCACCCGGGGGAATCACGGAAATGAGGCCGGAAATCATCGAAAAGGCAAAGAAGATCAGGATGCTGCTTTTGGACGTTGATGGGGTGCTGACAGACGGCTCCATCCTCTACGGGAGCGGCAGGCAGGAGATGAAGGCCTTCTTCGTCCAGGATGGATTGGGGATTCGAATGGCTGGGCGGGCTGGGATCCTGGTCGCCTTTGTCTCTGCCAGAGAGTCCGAGATGGTCGCCCGCAGGGCATCAGAGCTTCAGGTTTCAGAGGTCCATCAGAGGGCGGAGGATAAGATCTCCTTGTGGGAAAGGCTGCTGGAGAAATATCAGCTATCGCCGGAAAATGTGGCGGTCATGGGGGATGATCTGACCGATCTCCCCCTTCTTGGCAGGGCCGGGCTCTCCATCGCTGTGGCCAATGCAGTGAAAGAAGTGAAAGGCCGGGTGGATCTGGTCACGGCGCATGAAGGGGGAAGGGGGGCCGTGCGCGAGGTGACCGATCTGCTCCTCCAGGCTCAAGGTCAATATGGGGAGGAACTCGGTCGGTATTTGGCGTAAGATTCGGACTCCTGGGTCCGCAGAGATCCGAGACGAAATCAGGGCCGTTAGGGGAGGTACTTTTGTTGTTGAACCCTTTTGTGGGAGGTGCAGATGGCTAAAGAACACTTTTTTCTAACCTCAGAGTCGGTCACCGAAGGACATCCGGATAAGGTTGCAGATCAGATCTCCGATGCGGTCTTGGATGCCATCCTGGCTCAAGATCCGAATGGACGCGTTGCCTGCGAAACCTTAGTCACCACGGGCCTGGCATTTGTCGCCGGGGAGATTACCACCACCTGTTACGTGGATATCCCGAAGATCGTCCGGGAAACGATCCGCGATATCGGATATACCCGGGCCAAATATGGCTTCGACCATGAGACCTGTGCAGTGGTCACCGCGATTCAGGAACAATCCCCCGATATCGCCTTGGGGGTGGATATCCAGGGCGCGGGAGATCAGGGCCTCATGTACGGCTATGCCAACAAAGAGACGCCGGAGCTGATGCCTGTGCCCATTATGTTAGCCCATGCATTGGTTCGCCAGCTGGCGGAAGCCCGCAAGAAGGGGATCCTGGATTACCTTCGTCCCGATGGGAAATCGCAGGTCACCGTCGAATATCAGAATGGAAAACCGGTTCGGGTGGATACCGTGGTCATTTCCACTCAGCACAGCCCCGATGTGACCTTGAGGCAGATCCGGGAGGACGTCATCGAGAAGATCATCCTGCCCATTCTTCCCAAGGACCTGTACGATCCGGAGCGGATTACCTATCATATCAACCCCACCGGCAGATTCGTGGTGGGGGGTCCCAAGGGCGATACGGGCCTCACAGGGAGGAAGATCATCGCCGATACCTATGGAGGGGTGGGAAGCCATGGAGGCGGCTGTTTTTCAGGCAAGGACCCGACCAAGGTGGATCGTTCCGCCTCCTATGCGGCGCGGTACGTAGCGAAAAATGTCGTGGCCGCTAACCTGGCGGAGAAATGCGAGGTCCAGCTCGCCTATGCCATTGGGGTGGCACAGCCTATCTCGGTGGTCATCGATACCATGGGAACCGGGATCTTGCCAGATGATGAGGTCCAGAAGGCGGTGCGGAAGCTGGTCGATTTGAGCCCGGCGGGAATCATGAAGGCCTTGGATCTTCGGCGGCCGATTTTCAAGAGGACCGCCGTCTACGGTCATTTCGGTCGTAATGAGGAAGGATTCACCTGGGAGAAAACCGATATGGCCGATGCCTTGAAAAAAGAACTGAAGATGAAATGACAGGGGGAGCCGTGAAGTTCGACATTCGGGATATGAATCTGGCAGATAAGGGAAGGGCCCGCATCGCGTGGGCCAAACAAAATATGCCCGTGCTCTCCTTAGTGAGGGAGCGGTTTGTGAAGTCCCGGCCCCTTGAGGGCATCAGGGTTTCCGCCTGCCTCCATGTGACGACAGAGACTGCCAACCTCATGGAAACGCTGAAGGCAGGAGGTGCTGAGGTGGCTCTGTGCGCCTCAAACCCGCTCAGCACCCAGGATGACGCAGCGGCCTCTTTGGTGAGGGACCTTGAGGTCCCGGTCTTCGCGATCAAAGGGGAGGATAAGGAGACCTACTACAGGCATCTGGAGTCCGCCATCCAGATGGGTCCCCATATCACCATGGATGATGGGGCGGATACGATTTCGGTGATCCATTCCCAGCGAAAGGATCTGATTCCGGGAGTCATCGCGGGGACCGAGGAGACCACCACGGGGGTGATCCGCCTGAAGAGCATGGAGAAAAAGGGCGTTTTGGCCTATCCCATCATTGCGGTCAACGACGCCCAGACCAAGCACTTCTTCGACAATCGCTATGGAACCGGCCAGAGCACCATCGATGGAATCCTGAGAGCCACCAATTTGCTCCTGGCCGGAAAGCCTTTCGTCGTCTGCGGGTATGGCTGGTGTGGCCGGGGGGTCGCCATGCGCGCCCGTGGGATGGGATCCCAGGTGATCGTGGTGGAGACGGACGCACTCCGTGCCCTGGAGGCGATCATGGATGGATATGCGGTCATGCCCCTCTTGGAAGCAGCCCGGGTGGGGGAGGTTTTTGTCACTGTGACCGGCGATATCCATGTGCTGAGGAAAGAGCACTTCCTGGCGATGAAGGATGGGGCGGTGGTCTGCAACTCCGGACACTTCAACGTGGAGATCGATATCGACTCCCTGGAGGCATTGTCCGTCTCCCGGCAACCGGCTCGGGAAATGGTGGAGGAATTCAAGTTACCGGATGGACGCCGAATCTATTTATTGGGGGAGGGGAGACTCATCAATCTCGCCGCGGCGGAGGGCCATCCTGCAAGTGTGATGGACATGAGCTTTGCCAATCAGGCGCTTTCCGTTGCCTTTGCAGTGAAAAACCGAGGTTCGCTGGAGAAGAAGGTTTACCCGGTCCCGCAGGAGATCGATTCCGAGATCGCCCGCCTCAAGCTGCAGGCGATGGGCATCCACATCGACGAGCTGACCGAAGAGCAAAGGGAGTACCTGTCCTCCTGGGAGATGGGGACCTAAAGGGGAGAGGGTTCCAGGTGTTCTGCAGCGGGTCAGGGAAAGCAACGGAGGCGATCCGAAAAGGGGGTCTATGATGAAGAAGCTGATGGGTTATCTCTTGTTGTCCCTGGTGGGGGCATGGGCTTTGGTTCCCGCCCCGGTCAGTGCCGCGGAGGAAGAGGGTGGGATCGTAAATATCTTTGAGGTCCTGCAAAAGGAGAAGGTCGAGCCGGGGCAGGCTTTCAAATCAACCCCCCTGCTGCGAGGCCCCAATTGCAGCTTCAATTTGGCTCAGCTGAGCACGGTGGTGAAAAGCCATTACCATAAGGACCGCGATGAGGTGGTGTATCTGGTGCGGGGCAACGGCTTGGTGACCATTGCGGGGAAGGAATATAAGATCTGGCCTGGCTATGCCTACCTCGTGCCCAAGGGGACCATCCATCGCTTCATCAACCTGGGTCCCGATGCGGCTGTGGTCCTTTCCATCTTTTCCCCTGCCTTCGACGGCAAGGATCGGATTTTTGTCGAGGACTAATGGGCGGAATGCATCCTCAGAGGTAGGTGGCCAGAAGGGCTTTCAATTCTCAAACAAGGCATCGACAAAGGCTTGGGGGTCGAAATCCTGGAGATCCTCCAGATCCTCTCCCAAGCCTATGTATTTTACCGGTATCCCCAGTCGGTCCGCTATAGCGAAGACGATGCCCCCTTTTGCCGTTCCATCCAGCTTCGCGATCACGAGCCCGGTGATCCCTACTGCTTGCTGAAAATCCTTGGCTTGCTGGAGGCCGTTGCTCCCCGTGGTGGCATCCAAAACCAAGAGCATCTCGTGGGGGGCCCCCTGCGCCAGCCGCTGAACGGTTCGCTTCATCTTTGCCAGCTCGTCCATCAATCCCCGGTTGGTGTGCAGCCGCCCAGCGGTATCGATGATCAGAATGTCTTTCCTGCGGGCTACTGCGGCATTCACCGCATCGAAGGCCACCGCTGAGGGATCCCCTCCCGGCTGGTGCTGGATGATATCGGCACCGATCCGATCCGCCCATATCTGGAGCTGGTCAATCGCAGCAGCCCGATACGTATCCCCGGCCGCCAAAAGGACACTCTTGCCTCGCTCCTGATACCGATGGGCCAGCTTGGCGATGGTCGTCGTCTTTCCCGTTCCATTCACCCCCAGGACCAGGATCACACGGGGCCCCGCATGTTCAGGAATCCCGCCTTCGTTTTTTGCTTTATCCAAGAGAGATAGCAATTCATCTTTGATAACTTTCTTTAACTGCCAAGGATCCTTGACGGCCCCTCTCTTTACGTTCTCGCGAAGAGAGGCGAGGATCTTCTCGGTGGTGGCGACCCCGACGTCCGCAGAGAGAAGGATCTCCTCCAGTTCCCCAAGAGAGCCCTCGTCGAGGATCTTTCCCGAGAAAACCGCCTCCATCCTTCCCACCAGAGCCTCTTGGGTCCTCTTCAGGCCAGATCTGAGGTGTTGGAGAAGGTTCATCCTCCCTCAGCTGACCAATTCCTTCTCCAAAGCCGAGGCGACGACTCGGCCATGGAAAAGGGCCTGGCCCAAGTTCCCTTGAGGCTGAAGGAAAAGCATGAGAGAGAACAACCCTCGGAGGGGGAGGATGACCAAAGTGCCTTTCTCCAATTCCATGACAATGGTCCTTAGCTCGCCTTGGTTGAGGCGCTTGAGGGTGCCGAGGACGTCCCGTATTACGATTCCATAGCGAGCCCCGATCCATTCGGCGTCCAGGGTGGTATCTTCGGAATAGAGATCGATCGTCTCCCCGTCGGAGCCGACCAATACCGACGCAACAGCCCCCTCCACCTTCTGGTGAAGGGAAGCCAGGACTTCCCTAATGTCCATTCCCCTCTCCTAATCCGGTTGAAGATGCACTGCCATTGAACCTCACCGACACCAGCTTCGAAATGCCTGGCTCTTCCATGGTGACTCCATAGAGGGAATTTGCCGCCTCCATCGACTTTTTGTTGTGGGTGACGAGGATAAACTGATGTCTCTGAGAGAATCCCTTCAAGAGGGAGAGAAATCGACCGAGGTTGGCGTCATCCAAAGGGGCATCCACCTCGTCGAGGAAGCAGAAGGGCGCTGGCCGATATTGAAAAAGGGCCATCAGGAAGGAGAGCCCAGCCATGGCCTTTTCGCCACCGGAGAAGAGGTCGAGATGGGCCAAATGCTTGCCGGGGGGAGAAACCATGATGTCCACTCCCAACTCTTCCTCTCCTTCATCCTCGCTGCCTCGCAGGCGGATCTCGGCGGTTCCTCCCCCGAAGAGTTTGGTGCAGTGTTCCTGGAAATTTCGGTTGATGGATTGAAAGGCCTCTTTAAAAAGCCTCTGAGTGGTCTTGTTGATCTCGGCAATGGTCTGGCGTAAGGATGCCACGGATCGGCAAAGATCCTCCGATTGAGAGCCGAGGAAGGCGTATCTCTTGGATAGGTCCTCATAATCCCGGAGGGCCGCCATATTCACCGGCTCAAGCCTTCGACACTTCTCTTTGTCCTTCAGCAGTTCCTCCTGGGCAACCGAGGTCTCCATAGATTCCTCGAGGTATCGGTCCTCCATCGAAAGGGAGTCGGCAGAGGTCTCGGAGGAGAGGGCCTGCAGAAGATGGTGGAGGCTTTGATCGATCTGGGCCTTCTGGATTTTCAGATCATGGATGGTCTCATCCATCTCGGAAACCTGTCGTTTCAGCTGACGCAGGTCCTCCTCAGCCTTTCCCACCCTCGCAAGCTGTTCCTCTCTTCGATTGGCAGTCTCTTTCAGCAAAGCCTCGACCCCCGCTTCCTGACGCCTGAGATCGGAGAGGGGGCTCTCCTTTTCCTGCAGCATCTCTTGGGTCCTGAGTCGTCTTTGCTGGATCTGGAGGCATTCCCTTTCCATTTCGGTGATCCTTCGGGTTTGGGCCCTGATCTGCTCCTCCAATCGGGCGATCTGCATCTGGCTTTGCCCTCTTTTTTGCTCCTCCGAATCCAGTTCCCTCTGGTTGGCAACCCTCTCCGCGACGATCTCTTGATGTTCGGTCCTCAAGGTCTCCAGGGCAGCCTGGAATTCTCTGATTTCCCCCTCCGCAGCCTGCCGCAGTCCGTCACAGGTCCTTTCCTCTTCGGTATTGGCCAGGGACTCCGCCTCCAATTGCGCGATCTCCTCCTCGGCAGTACGGATCTCTATTCGAAGGTACTCTTCCCTTCGCCCGAGTTTGTCCAGATCGATCCTCAGCTGGTCCCGGTCTTTCTCTGAGGCCACCTGCTCGATCTGCAGCGAATGTCCCTCCTTTTCCAGGGCCGAAGATTCGTCCTGTAGGCCCCGAAGTTCTTTCCCCAAGGCTTCCTTTCGGCACTGGGCCCGTTGAAGCTCTTCCTTTGCCCCTCTGAGTCTCTGGGTGAGATCCTCGATTTCCTTCCTGCGGACCAGCAGCCCGGAGGAGGTGGCGGGCAGCCGAACCGTTCCTCGCGACGTCACCACCTCCCCCATGAGGGTGGCAGTCGCTGAAGGCCTCTGATGCTCTTGGAAGTTCCGCAGAGCCGTCTCCAGGTCCTCCGCCACCCAGCTGTCCCAGAAGAGGCGCTTCATCAGGCCCTCATATCGGGGTTCGCATCGGATCAGGTCGATGGCACGGCGCAGAATTCCGGGAAGAGACGAAACGGTCCGGGAGATCTCTTCTTCCATCTCGGAGCTGGCCGAATGGCAAGACAGCGACAGCGGGAGAAAGGTGGCACCCCCCTTTCCTGCGGCTTTTAACCTTCGAAGGTGGGATCGAATCTCCTCCAGATCTTCCACCACCAGCCCCTGCAGCTCCGAATCCAGGAGGCTCTCGATCGCCTTTTCGAAGCCGGAGGTAACCTGGAGAAGGTCGATGAGGGGCAGGGGAAGTCCGTGGCATTCGGGGTCTTGGGGATCTTGGGCCTCCAACAGGAATCGTGCCCCCTCCCCGTACCCCTCATGGGAGCGCTGAAGATCCTCCAAGGAAACCAGCCGGCTGGAAAGCTCGCCTACCTGTCGTTGGAGCCTGGAGAGATCGAGGTCGGTCTCGCCTTCTTTCTCCTTCGCGGAGGCCATAGCGGATGCCACGCCCGCTCTCTTGGACTCCCACTCCCCATATCTGAAAACCAGATCCCTCAGGCGTGCCTGCAGCCTCTCCTCCTGGTCATGAATGTCAGCCTTCTCCGATGAAGTTGCCTCCAGCTGGGCTAACAATCTATCCTTCTGCTGGGAGAGCCTTTGCTTCTGATTCTCCAGGGACACCCTTTGATTGCGAAGGTTGCTGCACGCCGCTGCGGCCTGGATCGCATCCCTTCTCTCTCCCTCCAGGGCCTCAGTGAGCTGGGCCAATTGCTGGGAGATGGTCCTCTCCTTTTCCTGGATCTCCTTCCTTCGCTGGAGGATGGACTCCAAAGTCCTTTCTATCGTTTCTTCTTGCATCTTCTCCCGGGCATATCCGGATTGGAGTTGGTCGATTTCTGATCGGCCGGTCTCGATTTCCGCCTGGAGCTTCTCGCCTGCGGCAGTTGCATCGCGGCTCTCCTGCCTCATCATCTCCAATTGGACCGAGGTCTTTTCCACCTCTGCTTGAAGGCGATATTGGGATGCCCGCGTCTCCTCCAGGGAGCTGTCCAGTTTCAGGAGGTGAAGGCGTTCCTTTTCCAGTTGGCTATTCCCCTGGTCAATTTGAATCGTCAAAGAAAGCCTTTCCTCTTGTCTTTCCTCCAAGCGATGGGCGAGCCGCCTGGTCTCCGCTTGCGCCTCTCGATACTGGATCCACTTTAGATATCCCTCGAGGTATTCGATCTTCTGGCGCACCTCTTCGTATTCTTTGGCCTTCTTCGCTTGTCGGTGAAGGGAGTCTCGCTGCTGCCGCACCTCCCGGATGATGTCCTCCAGCCGGAGCAGGTTCTGCTCCGCTGCCTCCAACTTGGCATTGGCGGCTTTCCTTCGCACCCGATATTTCATGATCCCCGCAGCTTCATCGATCATGGCCCTTCTTTCCCCGGGCTTGCAATCGATGATGGAGGATAAAGATCCCTGTTCGATCAGGGCGTAGGGTATGTTTCCCAGTCCGGAATCGAGAAATAGGTTTAGGATGTCCCGCAGGAGACAGGGTGAGCCGTTGAGGAGGTATTCGCTTTCCCCGGAGCGGAAGAGGCGTCGGGTGACGGCAATTTCGCCGAATAGGGTGGGAAGCTCATTTTGGTGGGCAGAGATGGTGAGGGATACCTCGGCCATGCCCAAAGGAAGATGGGACCCATTTCCGTTGAAGATGATGTCCTCCATCCTCTCGGCGCGGAGCGATCGGTACCCCTGCTCTCCCAGAACCCAGCGGATGGCATCGCATAGGTTGCTCTTTCCGCATCCGTTGGGGCCTACAACAGCGGTGATGCCCGGCTCGAAGGAGATCTGGGTCTTCTGAGGGAATGATTTAAAGCCAACCAGGGTCAGGCTTGACAGGTGCATGGGCTATTTCTATCACGGATCGTTGTATATTGTAAAGGGAAAAACCCCATTTCATGTATATCAACCAACCAGATACCACAATATATTGTAGTTCATCTTTTTTGGTCGAGCTCCCAGTTCAAAAGCCCCGCCCGGGCTGCCTGCTGCTCCGCTTCCCTCTTGCTTCTTCCCTGGCCCCGTCCCAGCATCCTCTGGCCAGCCGTAACCTCCACCGAAAAAAGGGGATCATGGGGCGGACCTTTCCTGCACTTCACCCGATATCGGGGGAGGACCTGGAGATCAGCCTGCACCAGGGTCTGCAGTTTTGATTTAGCATCGAGAAGGATCGAAGGAGAGAGGTCCTTCAATTCCTTTTTCAGGTGGGGCAACAGGAACTTGTGGACCGAACGCCATCCCCCGTCTAAGTATAGGGCAGCTATCAATGCCTCCATCGCACCAGCAAGGATGGATCGTTTCCCCCTCCCTTTAGATAACTCCTCTCCTTTGCCCAGCCTCAGGAAATCTCCCAGATGAATCTCTTGGGCGATGATCGCCAAGGCCTTTTGGGATACAAGGTGAGCCTTCAGGGTGGTGAGATCCCCTTCCGAGGCGAAAGGATAGTGCCGGTACAGCAATTGGCTCGCCAAGAGGCCCAGGAGCGCATCTCCCAGAAACTCCATCCTCTCATTGTGATGGGCAGCCCCATCTGGGGGAGGGCTATTGTTGTTTGCGGACCTATGAGTCAGGGCACAGGTCAGAAGGTCCGGGTTCTTGAAGCGGTAGCCCAAGAGGTCTTGAACCTCTTGCATGATCTGAGTCCTCCCTCTTTCCCATGGAATCCAATGCTGTGAATATCGAATCCACCATCCGGGGGTCGCAGGATACATCATTATCATGGCTGGCTGCAAATTCCCAGGGGCAACCTGGGGCAAAATATCCTTGACAAATCGAGACGCTAAATGGAATATATGAAATTCACATTCTTCCGGGCTTCGATTTCGGTATGGCTTTTCCTAGCAGGGCGGGAAGCCCTGGGAGGTCCAAGATCACGAGAGGGGGTAGGCTGAAATGGGTCTGAGTTCGAAGGTCTTGAAAAAGATCTCTCATATCGTGGGAAAGGAAGGGCTCCTTTGCTCCCCCACTGACCTTTTGGTCTACGAATATGACGCCTCCCTGGAGAAGGGGCGACCGGCTGCGGTGGTTTTTCCCACCTCCCGGGATCAGGTGGTCAACTTGGTTCGATTGGCCAGCAAGGAGGGTGTGCCCTTTGTGGCGCGGGGTTCCGGTACCAATCTGAGCGGGGGCAGCATCCCGCCCGATGGGGGTTTGATCATCGAGTTCTCCCGGATGAATCGAATTCTGGAGATCGACCAGGAAAACCTCAGGGCTACGGTGGAGCCCGGGCTCTTCACGATCGAGCTGTCGAATGCCCTGGCGCCATACGGGTACTATTATGCGCCGGACCCGGCCAGCCAAAAGGTCTCTACCTTCGGCGGGAACGTGGGGGAGAATTCAGGCGGTCCCCATTGCCTCAAATATGGGGTGACTACCAATCATGTGCTGGGTTTGGAGGTGGTGCTCCCCGACGGAGAAGTGGTCGAATTGGGGGGGAAGACCTCAGAACATCTCGGATATGACTTGGTTGGGGTCCTGGTCGGGTCCGAAGGGACGCTGGGCATCATCACCAAGATCATCGTCCGCATCATGAAGGTGCCCGAATCGGTGAAAACGTTCTTGGCCATCTACGATTCCATAGAAGATGCGGGGGAGAGCGTGTCGGCCATCATTGCCCAGGGGATATTGCCAGCCACCCTGGAATTGATGGACAAAACCGTGATCGCGGCGGTGGAGGCATCCTTGAAGTCGGGTTATCCTTTGGATGCCGAGGCAGTCTTGATCATAGAATTGGATGGACTCAAGGAGAGCATGGATCGGCTTTCGGAGAAGATCCTCCAGATCTGCCGGGAGCACGGGGCCAGAGACACGAAAGCGGCCCAGAGCCCTCAGGAGCGGGAAGCACTTTGGGCGGGAAGAAGAGGCGCCTTCGGGGCGATCGCCCGGGTTGCGCCCAACTATCTGGTGACCGACGGGACGGTGCCCCGCAACCGAATCCCCGAGGTGCTTCGCCGCGTTTCGGAAATCGGGAAGAAGTATAATCTGCTCATCGGGAACGTGCTTCATGCGGGGGACGGCAATCTCCATCCCCTGATCCTCTTCGATGAGAGAAACCAGGAGGAGAAAGAGCGGGTCCTGCAGGCTGGGCTTGAGATCTTGGAGGCCTGCGCCGCGGTGGGGGGAACGATTAGCGGCGAGCACGGGATCGGCTTGGAGAAGATCGTGGCGATGCCGCTGGTATGCGGGATGGAGGACCTCCGGGCTCTGCGATATGTGAAGGAGACCTTTGATCCCTGTTATCTGTGCAATCCCCGGAAGATCCTGCCTGAGGAGGGAATGGAGTGCGTCGCGGGGGCAAGATCCGATGCATAATCGACCTCTCCTGGATGGGTTTTCAGAGGATCTTTCGCCCATGCTTCGGCCGGTGGAAGATGCCACCTTGCTTCGTTCCTTCATGGGAGATGAGATGATGCCCAAGGAGACCGCCTCGGTCGGTTCTTTGGAGGAGGCCTCAGAGACGTTGAAGGCAGCCAACTCCCAAGGATTGGCGGTCATTCCCCAGGGATCCGGGACGATGATGGGTCTGGGTAATCTGTTGCGACGTGCGGATATATTGCTGGAAGTTGGGGGATTGAGGAGAGTTTTGGAGCACAATCCCGAGAATCTCACGGTGACCACAGAATGCGGGCTTTCCCTGGGTGAGCTGCGGGAGGTCCTTGCGGAAAAAGGGCAGTTCCTTCCCCTGGATCCCCCTCTTTCCTCTGCCACCCTGGGTGGAATTATCTCTTGTAATGCCAGCGGTCCCAAGCGGCTCATCTACGGTGTGTGCCGGGATATGATCCTCGGGATGAAGGTGATCCTGGCGGATGGGTCCGTGATCAACTCCGGGGGGCGGTGCGTGAAAAATGTCTCCGGCCTCGACCTCTGTAAGCTTTTCATTGGCTCCCTCGGGACTCTCGGGGTCATCGCGGAGGCGACCTTCAAGGTCCATCCCTTGCCGGAGGAGGAGGCGATACAGGTGGGATGGTCCTCTGATGCGGGGGAGGCGTTTCAATTATGCAGATCCGTGATCCATTCGGTCCTGTTTCCGGCTGCCTTGGAGATCCTGGATCCTCACTTGGCGGACCTATGGTGCCGACAGATGGGAAGTCAACCCACCGAGAAGGGCTGGCTCACCCTGCTGGGATGGACAGGTTTTGCAGAGGATGTCAGGCGATGCCTCCGGGACGGTCAGGTGATTTTTCGAAGCCACAATATGATGGAAGGGGGAGTCTATTCATCCGATGCCGCCCAGAAGGGATGGGAAGCCCTGGGCCATCTGCCCCAATCGCTGGAAAGCCCGGTTGGAGGGCTGGTCTGCTGTCGGATGTGTCTTTTGCTTGACCGTCTGCAGGAGGGGGTCCAAAGATGGCAGGAGGAGGTGAGCCAGGCCGGCGGAAGGTCCGCTCTGTCGGTTCGGGCCGGATCGGGAATCCTTTATGGATATTTGCTGGACGCCCATCAGAATCCCGAGGCATCCATTCAGGCCGTAGAGAGAATGAGGAAATGGACGATTGGCATGGGTGGTAACTTGGTGGTCGAAAGCGCTCCGGTTTGGCTGAAAAAGCGAGTGGATGTCTGGGGGACGACGGGAAAGGAACTCATCCTGATGAAACGTCTGAAAGCCCATTTCGATCCCCGGGATGTGTTGAATCCAGGAAGGTATGTGGGTGGAATCTGAGGGCCTGCCGGTGGCGCAAAAGGCGGGGACGGAGGATCCGCCCCAATCGATCCGATCCGATCTGAGATTGGTGGCCTGGGAATCTACCCGGGCCTGCCAGCTCGCCTGTCTTCATTGCCGGGCGAAGGCTCAGCCGGGACCTCATCCCGATCAGCTTCGAAAGGAGGAGGTGCTCGGCCTCATCGATGAGATTGCCTCCTTCTCTCGTCCGATTTTTATCATTACCGGAGGAAATCCCTTGCTGCGAGGAGATATCTTTGAGATATCCGCCTACGCAGCAAAGATGGGGTTGCGGCCGGTCATGTCCCCCAGCGGCTCGCACATTACCCGCGAGATTGTGAGGGAAATGGTATCTTCCGGAATCAGGCGGATCTCCATGAGCCTGGATGGGTCCACGGCCAACATCCACGATTTCTTCCGCCAGGTCCCGGGTTGCTTCGATGAGACCCTTGAGGCTCTGAGATACGCCCGGGAGGAGGGCCTCCCATTTCAAATCAACACCACCGTCACCTGCCATAACCTCTTCGATCTTCCTGCGATCCGCGATCTGGTTCTGGCCTCGGGTGCAGCTGCCTGGGATGTCTTTATGTTCATACCGACGGGCCGTGGCGGGTCTGAGCTGGCCGTTTCCCCGCGCGCCTACGAGGAGACAATGGCCTTCGTATACGAGTGCAGCCAGTCTTCTCCCAATCCCGTAAAGATGACCTGCGCCCCCCAGTACCGGAGACTTCTGTGCCAGCGGAAGGCGAGGGTGGGGGGGATGCAGTCTGCCGGAAGGGGATGTATGTCAGGGAATGGATTCTGTTTTGTCTCCCACGTCGGAGAGGTCCTGGGATGCGGAATGCTGCCTTTGTCGGCAGGTAACGTCAGGGAGCGGCCATTGGGCGAGATCTATCGGGATTCGGTCCTCTTTCGGTCCTTTCGGGACCCCAATTCGCTCCACGGGAAATGTCGTCGCTGCGAATTCAGGGCGGTCTGCGGGGGCTGTCGAGCCCGAGCCTGGGCGGTATCGAAAGATCCGCTCGGGGAGGAGCCCTATTGTTGGTACGAGCCCGGAAAGGGCCTTTAGAGCGCCCTTCCGGGAGGAGCCGAGTGTAAGGACGGGAAACTCCGTCAAAACCTGGAAAGAATGACGATGATGATGAAGCGCACCCTGGCATTCAAAGATCCTCGGGAGCTGACTGCGGCTGGTTTTCAATTGACGAGCCTGGTGGTGGGGAGTCTCTTCACCAATTGCTACATCCTCCACGCCGGACCGAAGGAGGCCATGGTGGTCGATCCGGGGGCGGACCCGGATGTCATCATGGAGGCCCTGCAGGAGGAGGATTTGAAGGTTCGATATATCTTGGTGACCCATGCCCATTTCGATCACGTCTGTGCCGTAAAGGCCCTGCAGGACTCCCTGGGGGGGGAGACGCTTTTGCACGCGGCCGACTTGCCCCTATGGGAGAACCTGCCCGCCCAGGGTGCTGCCTTTGGGATGAGGATCGGATCCATACCGCGGGTGGACCGGTTGGTGAAGGAAGGAGATCGGCTCTCTCTGGGAGGTTGTGATTTCCAAATCATCCATACTCCAGGCCATTCCCCCGGAGGGATCTCCCTGTTTTCTTCCCGGATGGTCCTGGTGGGAGATACCCTCTTTGCCGGCTCCGTTGGCCGAACCGATCTTCCAGGAGGGAATCACGACCAGCTGCTTTACTCCATTCGCAGCAAGCTGCTTTCCCTGGAGGATGATGTCCGGGTTTTTCCGGGACATGGGGAGGCGACTACCATCGGTCAGGAACGGAGATCCAATCCCTTCCTGATGGGGGAGTGGGGAAATTGAGCGAGGAGGCCTTTGACGCGATCGTGGTTGGCGCGGGCCCCGCTGGGACTGCCGCCGCTTATCTCCTTGCCCAAAAGGGGTGGCAGGTAGTCCTCCTGGAGAGGGGGGACTGCGCAGGGGCCAAGAACGTCATGGGGGGAATCCTGTACCGGAAAGCAATGGAGGAGGTAATCCCCTCCTTCTGGTCTGAGGCCCCCGTAGAGCGACATATCAGCGAGCAGAGGCTGTGGCTGCTCTCCTCCGATTCTGCCTTCAGTGTCGGTTATAAAAGCAAGGCCCTGGCGGCGGAGCCCTACAATGCCTTCAGTATCCTTCGAGCCAAATTCGATTCCTGGTTCGCGGGGAAGGCGGAAGAAGCCGGGGCGATCTTGGTTCCTCAGACGGTAGTGGAGGAACTCATCTGGGAAGGGGATCGGGTGGTCGGGGTCAGGACGGGGCGGGAGGAAGGGGATCTCTTTGCCCAGGTGGTGGTTGTGGCCGATGGGGTCAATTCCCTCCTGGCTCAAAAGGCGGGCCTCCATCCCGAGATCAGGTCCCATCAGGTCGCACTGGCGGTGAAAGAGATCATATCCCTGCCCCCAGAAAAGATCGAGGATCGATTCAACCTGGAGGATGGAGAGGGCACGGCCATCGAGATCGTGGGGGATAGCACCCGGGGCATGGTGGGGATGGGCTTCATCTATACCAATCGAGAGTCCCTCTCGGTGGGCCTTGGGGTCCTCCTCCGTGATCTGGTGAAATCGGGGCTGTCCCCTCATGATCTCATCGAAGGGATGAAGGCCCACCCTGCGATTCGCCCGCTGCTGGAAGGGGGAAGAACTGAGGAATATGCCGCCCACTTGATTCCCGAGGGAGGTTGGGAGGCAATCCCTCCTCTCTACCGGAATGGGCTGCTGGTGGCTGGGGATGCAGCAATGCTGGTGAATGGCCTCCATCGTGAGGGATCCAACATGGCCTTGACCTCGGGGAGGTTGGCGGCCGAGACCGCATTGAAGGCCAAAGAGGCAGGGGACTTCTCGGTCGGAACCTTGAGCGCCTACCGGGCCGCCCTGGAGAGGAGTTTCACCTTGCAGGACCTGAGGCGATATCGAAAGATCCCCGACCTGTTGGCCACCCATCCCCAATTTTTTTCCCTGTATCCTGCGGTTCTGAACGAGGCGGCCCACGAGATATTGACGGTGGATGGGAAGTCGAAAGGGGAAAAGATCGGCCTGATCAAGAAGAGGCTTTTCCAGAGGCTTCCGAGGCGGGCGATCCTGAGGGATCTCTTCCATCTTTGGAGGTCTTTTCGATGAAGTTAGAGGATAAGCTTTACCTCCTCAAGTTCAAGCCGGAGGAGAAGACCCATTTGATGCCTAAAGAGGGAGACTGCCAGAGGTGTGAAGGGAGACCCTGTACGACCTTCTGCCCAGCCCAGGTCTACAAATGGGAGGGGGAGAAATTGGTGGTCTCCTACGAGAACTGCCTGGAATGCGGCTCCTGTCGAATTGGGTGCAAATTCACCTCTATCGAGTGGCGCTATCCGCGAGGAGGCTGCGGGGTTTCCTATAGATTTGGCTAAAAACCGTTGACCGGACGGCTATTATAGGTTAAATACATATGATTTCGAGCTGGACAAGGTGCAGAGAGGAGACTTGAATGCGAAGCGATATTATCAAAGAGGGATTGGAAAGGGTTCCTCACCGAGCCATGCTCCATGCGGTGGGTGTCACCCGGAAGGCCCTAAAGAGGCCCTTTATCGGGGTGGCCACGAGCTTCAGCGATCTCATACCTGGGCACATGGGAATGAGAGAACTGGAGCGGTTCATCGAGAAGGGAGTGCACTCGGGAGGAGGTTATTCTTTCTTCTTTGGAATCCCTGGGGTTTGTGACGGTATCGCCATGGGCCATTCGGGCATGCACTATTCCTTGCCCTCGCGGGAACTGATCGCAGATTGCATCGAGTCGGTTGCCAAGGTGCATTGTTTCGATGGCCTTGTATTGCTGACCAATTGTGATAAGATAACACCAGGCATGCTGATGGCTGCTGCCCGCGTCGACATCCCCACCGTGGTCCTCACCGCTGGGCCCATGCTTTCCGGAAGGTATAAGATGCGCCGGCTCTCGTTCGTCAACGACGCCTTCGAAGCCATGGGGCGCTTTAAGACCGGACAGATCGATGCCCACGAGCTGGAATGTCTGGAAATGGAAGCGTGCCCGGGCGCTGGGGCCTGCCAGGGCCTCTACACGGCGAATACTATGGCTTGCATGACCGAGGTGCTGGGGATGTCTCTGCCGGGGACAGCCACGGCCCTGGCTGCCTCATCCCGCAAGAGGCGCCAGGCCTTTGAATCGGGCGAAGAGGTGATGAGATTGGTAAGGGAGGGGATGAATGCTCGAAAGATCATGACCAAAGAGGCTTTCGAGAATGCCATTCATGTCGACATGGCTCTGGGAGGCTCCACCAACACCGTTCTTCATCTCACCGCTATTGCCAGGGAAGCAGGGGTGGTCCTGGATCTGGATCTATATGATCGCATCAGCAAGGAGGTCCCCCAGCTTTGCAGTTTGCTTCCGGGGGGGAAGTATTTCTTGGAGGATCTGGATTTTGCGGGGGGGATCCCGGGGGTGATGAAAAGGATCAAGTCGCAATTGCACGATCTGCCTACGGTCTCAGGGAAGAGTACCCGGATGATTGCGGAGGAGGGGGAGATCTTTGATGAGGACATCATCCGCCCTCCGGAGCGTCCCTATAACCCTGAGGGAGGCATTGTCATCCTGCGGGGCAATCTCGCCCCCCAAGGGGCGGTGATCAAGCAGGTTGGCCTGACGGAAAAGATGAAGAGCTTTGAAGGGCGAGCCAAGGTCTTCGATTCGGAAGAGGCGGGCATGGCGGCGATCATGGAGGGAAGGATCGTTCCGGGGGATGTGGTGGTCATCCGCTACGAGGGACCCAAGGGCGGGCCGGGGATGCGGGAAATGCTATCTCCCACCTCGGTCCTCATGGGATTGGGCCTGGGAGAGGAGGTAGCCCTCATTACCGATGGCCGATTCTCGGGAGGGACCCGAGGTCCCTGTGTCGGTCATATTTCCCCCGAGGCCATGGAAGGAGGCCCCATTGCCATTCTTCAGGATGGGGATGTGATCTCCATCGATTTATCCAAGCGGATTCTGCAGGTCAAGCTATCCGACCAGGAAATCCAGGATCGCCGTTCGAACTGGAAGCCTCCACGGCCCAAGGTGACAGATGGTTGGCTGGCCCGGTATTCGAAACTGGTGACCTCTGCCAATACGGGAGCGGTCCTGAAGGCGGAAGACTGAAGGTTGGGAATGAGCAGGCGAAGGAGCCGACATGAAGCTATCAGGTTCAAAGATTATCATTGAGAGCCTCATCAAAGAGGAGGCCAAGGTCATATTTGGATTCCCCGGTGGCGTCATCCTGCCGATCTACGATGCCCTTTACGATTCACCCATCAAGCACATCTTGGTCCGGCACGAACAGGCAGCAGCCCATGCCGCAGATGGTTATGCAAGAGCCACGGGCAAGGTCGGCGTATGCCTGGTGACCTCGGGGCCGGGAGCGACGAACGTAGTGACCGGAGTGGCGACGGCCTATATGGATTCGATCCCAATGGTCATCATCACCGGGCAGGTCCCTACCCTCATGATCGGGAATGATTCCTTTCAGGAAGCGGATATTGTGGGTATTACTCGTCCTTGTACCAAGCACAACTATCTGGTCAAGGATGTGAAAGATCTGGCACCAACCCTCAAAGAGGCCTTCCACGTCGCAGCTACCGGTCGACCGGGGCCGGTCCTGGTGGATGTCCCCAAGGATGTGATCTTGGCCGAGACGACCTATCACTATCCGGAAGAGATCCACATGCGATCCTACAATCCCACCTATAATGGCCATCCCGGACAGATCCTGAAGGCGGCCAAGGCGATCGTAAAGGCAAAGCGACCTATCATCTATGTGGGGGGAGGTGTGATCAACTCGGGCGCGGCCGAGGAGCTGGTCAAGCTGGCTAAAATGGTCCAGGCCCCGGTGACGACCACTCTGTTGGGACTGGGTTCTTTTCCCCAGGATTCTCCCCTCAGCTTGGGGATGTTGGGCATGCACGGGGCCTGGTACGCCAATATGGCAGTATCCGACTCCGATCTCATATTGGCCATCGGTGCCCGATTCGACGACCGGGTTACAGGCAAGGTGGAGGGGTTTGCCCCGGCGGCATTCATCATCCATATCGATATTGACCCTTCCGCCATCAGCAAGAATGTGCGAGTCGATGTCCCGGTGGTGGGGGACGCCAAAAGGGTTCTCGCCAAGCTGAACGAGACTCTGGAGGCCTTGCCCGATCGGCCCAATCTGAAGGAACGGAAACAATGGATCAAGCAGATCGCGGAATGGAAGAGGACCCACCCTCTCTCCTACGAAAGCGACGATTGCGTGATCAAGCCCCAATTCGTGGTGGAGGAGATCTCCCGGTTGACGAAGGGGAAGGCCATCATCACCACCGAGGTGGGGCAGAGCCAGATGTGGGCCGCCCAGTTCTACCGGTTCTTGCGCCCTCGGACCTTCCTTTCTTCCGGGGGTTTGGGCACCATGGGCTACGGTTTTCCAGCGGCCATAGGGGCGCAGGTTGGCTTTCCCGATGAGCTGGTGATCGATATTGCTGGGGATGGAAGCTTTCAGATGAACCTACAGGAGCTGGCCACGGTCGTACAATACGATCTGCCGGTGAAGGTAGCCATCCTCAATAACCGTTATCTGGGGATGATTCGCCAGTGGCAGGAGCTTTTCTTCAGCTGTCGCTATTCGCATTCCGAATTGGTGGGAGCGCCCGACTTCGTCAAACTGGCCGAGGCCTATGGAGCCGTGGGATTGAGGGCTACCCGGCCGGATGAGGTAAGGCCCGTCCTAGAGGAGGCCTTTTCCATTCGAAGACCGGTGATCATGGATTTTCAGGTCGACTCGGAGGAATGTGTTTTCCCCATGGTTCCGGCCGGGGCCTCCCTCAAGGAGATGATCTTGGGAAAAGCGGAGACCAAAGAGCCGAAGAGGTTGCTTCGGGCGGTCAAGTAAAGCACGTTTTGGCCCTTGTGGCCTGGGAGAACTTCCGTTGCGTCATACAATTTCCATCCTGGTAGAAAACCGTTTTGGCGTACTTTCCCGCGTGTCCGGCCTATTCAGCGGTCGCGGATTCAACATCGAAAGCCTCTCCGTGGGAGAGACCTTGGAGCCTTCCATCTCCCGGATGACGGTCGTCGTCCAGGGGGATGACATGATTGTGGAGCAGATCAAGAAGCAGCTCAACAAGCTCATCGATGTAATCAAAGTCATTGACCTGACCGGTGAGGAATTCGTCGAGAGGGAATTGATCCTGGTAAAAGTCAATGCCGAACCGGTAGTGCGGGCGGAGGTGCTGCGGATCGCCGATATATTTCGAGCCAAGGTGGTGGATGTCACCCCCAAGACCTATACCCTGGAGCTGACGGGGGATGAGAGTAAGGTAACTGCCTTCGTCGAATTGCTGAAACCCTATGGTATTCAGGAGGTAGTGCGGACAGGCAAGATCGCCATTGCCAGGGGTAAGAAATCTGCCGCAAGAGCGGAGCAAAAGCCGACCAAAAAGGTGCCGGGAAAGGTGGTGGGGTTCAGGGAATAGGGGAATCGAGAAACAAGGCAATGGAGCAAGAGGATTGGGAATCAGGAGGTCATCGTCGCCAAAGGGGGAGGAAAGGGATCGTGGCTAAGGTATATTACGACAAGGATGCGAATCTGGGCGTACTGAAAGGGAAGAAGATTGCCGTGATCGGATACGGCAGTCAAGGACATGCGCAGGCCCAGAACCTGCGAGATAGCGGCCTCAAGGTGATTGTGAGCGAGCTGGAGGGATCAGAGAATTGGAAGCTGGCCGTCAAGGACGGCTTCAAACCGATCTTGGCCGCCGAAGCGTCGAAAGAGGCGGATCTCATTCAAATCCTGACCCAGGATGATCTACAAGCAAGGCTGTACAAGGCCTCGGTGGAGCCTCATCTGAAAAAGGGTAAGGTCTTGATCTTTTCTCATGGCTTCAATATCCATTTCTCCCAGATCGTCCCTCCCTCCAATGTGGATGTGATCATGATTGCCCCCAAGGGCCCGGGCCATATCGTCCGCCGCATGTTCAAGGAAGGGGGAGGCGTTCCCTGCCTGATCGCCGTGCAACAGGATGCATCCGGGGATGCCAAGAAGATCGCCCTGGCTTATGCCAAGGGTATTGGCGGCACCCGGGCCGGAGTCATCGAGACCACATTCCAGGAGGAAGTGGAAACCGACCTCTTTGGCGAACAGGCCGTCCTGTGTGGCGGAGTGACGGAGTTGATCAAAGCCGGCTTTGATACCCTGATAGAGGCAGGCTATCAGCCCGAAGTCGCCTACTTTGAGTGCCTGAACGAGCTGAAATTGATCGTGGACCTCATCTTCGAGGGGGGTCTCACCTACATGAGATATTCGGTGAGCGATACGGCGGAGTACGGGGATTACACCCGGGGGCCCGTGGTGATCGACGGCTCGACCCGGGAGCGGATGAGGCAGATCTTGAGGGATGTCCAGTCCGGGGCCTTTGCCCGCGACTGGATCCTGGAGAATCAGGCTGGTCGTCCTCTGTTTAATGCCCTCAAGAAACGGGATGCGGAGCTTCCTATCGAGATCGTGGGAAAAGAGCTGCGCAAGATGATGAATTGGATCAAGCCCAAGGATTGAGCAGGTCAAGAGGCTGGCCCCTATGATCCCGGTAGTCAAAGAATCATGGATCTGGATCCTTCCCATGACGGCCATCGCGGCCCTGCTCTTCCTGGCTCATTTCGTACCGGCCGGATTGGCGGCGCTGCTGATTGTACTCCTGTTGATTTTTTTCTTCCGCGATCCGGAGCGGAGGGTTCCCCCGGGGGATGGTTTGATCCTCGCCCCCGCGGACGGAAGGGTGGTTCGCATTGCTTTTCCGGATGAAGAGAGGGGAGGGGACGGCATTTCGATCAGCATCTTCCTCTCCCTCCTCGATGTCCATGTGAATCGTTCACCGGTCAAAGGCAGAATCACCGAGGTTCTGTACCGAAAAGGCAACTTTCATCTGGCCTTTCGGGATGAGGCCTCAGGAGAGAACGAACAGAACATCGTCACCCTCGCCCATGGCCAGGATCGGATCCGCGTCAAGCAGATTGCCGGACTGATCGCCCGCCGAATCGTCTGCTGGGTAAAGCCCGGTGAGGAAGTGGAGGCAGGTCAGCGCATTGGCTTGATCAAGTTTGGCTCCCGGGTGGATATGATCCTCCCCCAGGAGGCGGAGATTAGGATTCGGGAAGGGGACAAAGTGAAGGGTGGGATTTCCATCATAGGGTATCTCCCATGAGGGGAGGCGTTTTCCTCCTGCCCAGCCTCCTGACTTTGGGAAACCTGCTGGGTGGCTTCTATGCCATTGTCTCGGTATTCAATGGGGACCATCTGCGGGCAGCGGTGGCCATCCTGATCGCCGCGGTCTTTGACGCCTTGGATGGAGCCGTGGCTCGAATGACCGGCAGCGTTTCCGAATTCGGTGTTCAATTTGACTCCCTGGCGGACTTGGTTTCCTTTGGGGTGGCCCCGGGGTTGTTGGCCTATTCCTGGGCGCTGTTCCCCTTCAATCGTGTGGGTTGGCTAGCCTGTTTTCTATTTGTCAGCTGCGGCGCACTCCGCCTGGCTCGCTTCAATGTACAGGCTCGCGCTGTAGATAAACGATTTTTCGTGGGGCTTCCCATTCCTGCCGCTGCCGGGTTCATCGCATCCTTCGTCTTATTCATGAAGGATTCCTCCTCGGTGGTTCTCTTCGATAAAGAGGTATTCTCGAGCTCCCTCACTTCGGGGCTGGCAGTGGTTGCCATCTATTCCCTTTCTTTCCTGATGGTGAGTCGGGTTCGATACCGGAGTCTCAAAGGGGTTGATTTCAAAAAGCGGAGGCCCTTTACCCTGCTGGTGGTGTTGATCCTGTGTTTCCTTTTGATCGCCTCCCAACCCTCTCTTTTGATTTTCGGCTTTTTCTTTTGCTATGTCCTCTCCGGAGTGCTGCGCTATATCCCCCTCCTCAAAAAAAGCCTCTTTCCCGAGAGAAAGGAAAAGATCAGTCATGGCCTCTGAAGCCAGAGGTGGGTCTCGGAGGGGAAATGGACAAGGAGACAAAAATGGGTAGGAAGATTATGATCTTTGACACGACCCTGCGCGATGGAGAACAATCGCCTGGTTGCAGCATGAATACCAAAGAGAAGATAGAGCTTGCCAGGCAATTGGAGAAGCTGCGCGTGGACGTGATTGAGGCGGGTTTTCCCATCGCCTCCGAGGATGATTTTGAGGCGGTCAAGTTGGTATCCCAGAAGGTCAGGACCCCGGTCATCGCCGGCCTTGCCCGGGCGAGGGACATCGACATCGACCGGGCGTGGGAGGCGCTGAAGGAAGCCGCTCGACCCCGTATCCACATCTTTATCGCCACCTCCGATATTCATTTGGAGCACAAGCTGAAGTTGACTCGAAAACAGGTGCTGGAAGTCATCAGCGATGCAGTGGGTCGGGCAAAACGCTATACCGATGACGTGGAGTTCTCTCCCGAGGATGCAGGCAGGACCGATCAGGATTTTCTGTGCAAAGTCGTGGAAGTTGCCATAGTGGCTGGAGCCACCACCGTGAACATCCCCGACACAGTCGGATATGCCCTTCCCTGGGAGTTCGAGGCTCGAATCAGCGACCTCCTCCACCGGGTGCCGAATATCGATAAGGCGGTGATTTCAGTGCATTGCCACAACGATCTCGGCCTGGCGGTGGCGAACTCCCTGGGGGCGGTCAAAGCGGGGGCCGGCCAGGTGGAATGCACGATCAATGGGATCGGGGAGCGGGCGGGCAACGCCTCCCTGGAAGAGATCGTGATGGCCATCCGCACCCGCAAGGATCTATTCGATGAAGAGACGAACATCAAGAGCGAGGAGATCTACAAAACGAGCCGCCTCCTCTCCAGCATCACTGGAATTCCGGTCCAGCCGAATAAAGCGGTTGTGGGGGCCAATGCCTTCGCCCATGAAGCGGGCATTCACCAGGATGGGGTCCTGAAGGAAAAATTGACCTATGAGATCATGACCCCCGAATCGGTGGGTTTGACTCAAAAGTTGGTTCTGGGTAAGCATTCCGGACGTCACGCGATCCGCAAGCGCCTCTTTGAGCTGGGATATGAATTGTCCGAAGAGGACCTCAATAAGGCCTTCATCCGCTTCAAGGCCCTGGCTGACAAGAAAAAAGAGGTCTTTGACGATGACCTGATAGCCTTGGTAGAGGACGAGTTCTCCTCGGCCCCTGAGACCTTCACGCTGGACTACCTGCAGTTCACCAGTGGAACGGGGATCGTGCCCACCGCGACGATCCGTCTTCGCAAGGAAGATAAGGTCTATCAGGAATCGGGCTGGGGAGATGGCCCGGTGGAGGCAGCCTATCGGGCGATCGATTCCATCACCGGGATCCCGGGGCGCCTCAAGGAATATTCCATCCGGGCCGTCACCGGGGGGAAGGATGCCTTGGGGGAGGTGATCGTGACCATTGAGGCAAATAGCCGCACCGTGGCCGGCAGAGGTGCCAGCACCGATGTGATCGAAGCGAGCGTAAGGGCTTACATCAATGCAATCAACAAGGTGATTCACGGGCGCAAGTGAAGCGAACCGGGAGCCGAATCAGGGGAAGAATATGGGAATGACGATCACCGAAAAGATCATGGCCGCCCACGCCGGATTGGATGGGGTCAGCCCGGGCCAGCTCATCAATGCCAGACTGGATCTCATCCTGGGCAATGACATCACGGCCCCGATTGCGATCCTGGAGCTGGAGAAATTGGGGGTGAAAAAGCTATTCGATCCCGATCGGATCGTCTTGATCCCCGATCACTTCACTCCCAACAAAGACATCAAGTCTGCACAGCAATGCCAACTGCTTCGAGATTTCGCCCGGACCCATGGACTTCGCCATTACTACGAGGTGGGCCGAAGCGGCATCGAGCATGCCTTCCTTCCCGAGCAAGGTATGGTTTTGCCTGGTGATGCCATCATCGGTGCGGATTCCCACACTTGCACCTACGGGGCTTTGGGAGCCTTTGCCACCGGGGTGGGGAGCACGGATCTGGCCGCGGCCATGATAACAGGAGAGGGATGGTTCAAGATCCCGGAGAGCATGAAGTTCATGTTCTCGGGGAAGCTTCAGCCCTGGGTCGGGGGAAAGGATCTGATTCTGTATCTCATAGGAAAGATCGGGGTGGATGGCGCGCTGTACCACGCCATGGAGTTTGGGGGGGAGATCATCGCCCAGCTTCCCATGGAGGACCGTCTCACCATGGCCAATATGGCAGTGGAGGCAGGGGCAAAATCCGGGATCTTTCCCCCGGATGAGATCACCGAAAGGTATGTAGAAGGGAAGGCCAAGAGGCCCTATCGAGTCTATCGAAGCGACTCGGATGCTCGCTACGTAGAGGTCCACGAATTCAGGGGGGAAGATATTGAGCCCCAGGTGGCGCTCCCTCATCTGCCAGAAAATGCGAAGCCGGTCAAAGAGGTGGGAAACATCCCCCTCGACCAGGTCGTCATCGGCTCTTGCACCAATGGCCGGATCTCGGATCTTAGAATCGCGGCGCAGATCTTGAAGGGCCGTAAGGCCGCCCCCTATCTGCGTCTTCTGATCATCCCTGCCACGCAGGCAGTCTATCGGCAGGCCTTGAAAGAGGGCCTGCTCGACGTGTTCCTTGAGGCCGACGGCATCGTCAGTGCCCCCACTTGTGGTCCTTGTATGGGCGGCCATATGGGGATCCTGGCGGAAGGAGAAAGGGCGGTCTCCACTACCAATCGCAATTTTGTGGGGAGGATGGGTCACCCGAAGAGCGAAGTCTACCTGGCAGGCCCAGCGGTGGCCGCCGCCTCCGCGATTTTGGGGAGGATCGGGAGCCCGGAAGAGGTTTGCCCATAGGAGGAGCAAGATGCTGCTGAAGGGAAAGGCTCATGTATATGGCGACGACGTGAATACGGATGTGATCATCCCCGCCCGGTATCTAAATACCTCGGATCCGGCGGAGCTGGCCGCCCATTGCATGGAGGATTTGGACAAGGGATTCATCCAGAGAGCAGAAAGGGGGGATGTGGTGGTGGCGGGGAAGAACTTCGGTTGCGGTTCTTCTCGTGAACACGCCCCCATCGCCCTGAAGGCAGCGGGCATCTCCTGCATCATCGCCCGCAGTTTCGCCCGCATCTTTTTCCGTAATTGCCTCAATATAGGCCTTCCCATCCTCGAATGCCCTGAGGCGGCCGCCGCCATCCGGGGGGGTGATTCGATTGAAATCGAACTGGGCAAGGGTTTGATCAGGGATCTCTCCCTGGGGAAGGATTTTCACGCCCACCCTTTCCCCCCCTTCATGCAGGAACTCATTGCCGCGGGAGGGCTCCTGGCTTATGCCCTCAGGAAGGGGAACCCATGAGAGCGGGCGCTTGCCTCTTGCCGTCTCATGATTGCCTTGGAAGAGATTTCGGGAAGAGATCCCGCTCGGGGAAGGAGGTGGCTGATGCATAGGATCGCTGTCTTGCCTGGAGACGGTATTGGCCAGGAAGTTGCGAAAGAGGCCATAAAAGTTCTGGATGTATTATCAGATAAACTGGGTCGCCGGTTTGAGCACCGAGAAAGTCTGGTGGGAGGTGCCGCCGTCGATGCCGTGGGCGAGCCCCTTCCGCAGGAAACGATCAGGCTTTGCCTGGAGAGCGATGCCGTCCTGTTCGGCGCAGTAGGAGGGGGGAAATGGGACTCCCTGGAGTACTCTCGTCGTCCGGAGCGGGCCATCCTGGGCCTGAGGCAGCACCTCGGCCTTTACGCCAATCTTCGCCCTGCGAAGCTTTTCTCCCCCTTGATCGATGCCTCCCCCCTCAAGGCGGAGGTGATCCGGGACCTGGACCTGGTGGTGCTGCGGGAACTCCTGGGAGACGTCTATTACGGGAAGCCCAGGGGCCTGGAGGCCACCTCCCAAGGAAGGCGCGGCTTCAATACCATGGCTTATACGGCGGAAGAGATCGAACGCATTGCCATCGTCGCATTCGACATTGCCCGCAAGCGACGCAAGAGGGTCACCTCCGTAGATAAGGCCAACGTGCTGGAGACCAGCGAGCTCTGGCGGGAAGTGGTCAGTGAGGTGGGAAGGGGCTATCCCGATGTGAAGCTGGACCACCTCTATGTCGATAACTGTGCCATGCAGCTGATTCGAAATCCCCGACAATTCGATGTGATCGTGACCGGCAATATGTTTGGCGATATCCTCAGCGACGAGGCAGCCATGCTCACCGGTTCCATCGGCATGCTTCCCTCCGCCAGCCTGGGCGGAAAGGTGGCCCTGTACGAGCCGATTCATGGCAGTGCCCCGGACATCGCGGGCCAGAACAAGGCAAACCCCATCGCCATGGTCCTCTCCCTGGCCATGATGCTTCAGTATTCCTTCGATCTGCCCGAGGCCGCGCAGAGGATTGAGAGGGCCATTGTCCTTGTTTTGGCCGAAGGATACCGCACGGAGGATATCAGGCAGGAGGGGACCCGGGTGGTGGGGACTCAAGAAATGGGTGATCAAATCGTCCTTCATCTATGATGATGGCCTTGAGATTCGCGAGAAAGGAAGAAAGAGAATATGGGCAGTGATGGCTGGAACGTGGCGGTGGCAGGAGCGACGGGCGCGGTGGGTGAGGTGATGATTCGTATCCTCCAGGAGAGGAATTTCCCGTTGAGGAGCCTTCGTCTCCTGGCATCGGAGCGATCCGCGGGGAAGGAATTGGAGTTCAGGGGGGAGAAGATCAAGGTGGAGAAGATGACCCCTGATTCCTTCAAGGGGGTCGAGATCGCCCTATTCTCTGCGGGGGCCAGCCGCAGCAAGGAGTTCTGCCCGGAGGCGGTGAAGGCAGGGGCAGTCGTCATAGACAATAGCTCTGCCTTCCGCATGGAACCCAATGTTCCACTGGTGGTGCCGGAGGTCAATCCGGAAGAGATTGGAAAGCACCAGGGTATCATCGCCAACCCCAATTGCACCACCATCGTAACCGTGGTTCCCCTGAAGCCCCTCCACGACTTCGCGAAAATCAAGAGGATGGTGGTCTCCAGCTATCAAGCAGTCTCGGGAGCGGGAGCCAAGGCCATCGATGAGCTGAGACGGCAGGTCCAGGCCTTTGCTCAGGGGGGAAAGTTAGAGGTCTCCGCCTTTCCCTATCAGATTGCCTTCAATGTCCTTCCCCATATCGATTCCTTTTTGGAAAATGGCTACACCAAAGAGGAGATGAAGATGGTGAACGAGACCCGGAAGATCATGAACGACCAGAGCATCCGGGTTACGGCCACAACGGTACGGGTTCCGGTTTTCTACGCCCACTCGGTATCAGTGAATATCGAGACCGAGAAGAAACTCACGGCACCGATGGCGAGGGAATTGCTTTCCAAGGCTCCGGGGGTGCGCGTCCATGATGATCCAGCCAACAAGATATACCCCATGCCGATCTTCGTGGCCGGGGAGGATGATTGCTTCGTGGGGAGGATCCGCGAAGACGAATCGATCGATAATGGCCTCAATTTCTGGGTGGTGGGGGATCAGCTCCGGAAAGGCGCGGCGCTCAATGCGATCCAGATCGCAGAGCTCGTAGCCGACCGGTTCATGTAAGTCCGATTTCCCATTGATGCGGAACCTTCGCCTGCTCATTGAATATGATGGGACCTGCTATCACGGATGGCAGACCCAGATGCACGAAGTCACGATCCAGAGGACCATCGAGAGCGCGATAGAAAGGATTTTGAAAGAAAGAGTCCACTTGAGCGGCTCCGGGAGGACCGATGCCGGAGTCCATGCCAGCGGACAGGTGGCCAATTTCCGAAGCGGTCATCTCATTGAGGCCCCCATCCTGAAGAGGGCCCTGAACGGAACGCTCCCGCCGGACATCGCGATCAAGAGGGTGGAGGAGGTCCCTTTAGGATTCGATTCCTGCTTGGACGCCACCTCCAAGATCTACCGCTACTCGATCCTGAATCGTCTTGAACGGTGTGCGATTGGGAGGCAATACTGCTTGCACGTTCCCATTCCGTTGGATGTGGAGAGCATGCAGGTCGCTTCAGCCCATCTGGTGGGCGAGCATGATTTTTCATCGTTTCGTTCCTCTTCCTGTTCTGCGCGGAATCCTGTCCGTCGAGTCCAGATGGCACAATTCAGGCAGGAGGGGGACCTCCTCCATTTTTGGATCGAGAGCGACGGGTTCCTGCATCACATGGTGAGGGCGATCGCAGGGACCCTCATTCAAGTGGGAAGAGGAAAGCTTCTCCCGGGGGATTTTGGGGCCATTCTGGAGGCGAGAGACAGGAGGCGGGCAGGCAGGACGGCTCAGCCGCATGGTTTAAGCCTTCTTGAAGTGAAATATTATTGAGGGGGGTTGAGTCACTTGAGGCAAGACAAGAAGAAGGTGGGTAAGTTGGGAATCGATAAGACAATCCTGGTAGTGGACGACGACGACCTCTTTGTGGAGCTCCTCTCCGACACCCTGGCCGCCCAGGGCTATGAGGTCTTGACCGCCTCGGATGGCATGGAGGCTTTGGATAAGGTGCGCCAGCACTTGCCCTCCTACGTCTTCTTGGATCTGATCCTGCCCAAGATCGATGGCCTCCGGGTCTGCCGCTATTTGAAGGAGGATCCCCGCTACGCCTCCATCCCGGTGGTGATCTTGACCGGCATCGCCGCCGAGGCGACCTCCCGCCTCAAGGAGCTCAAGGCCGATGCCTACATCGCCAAGGGCAAGGTGGAGGAGATCATGGTCCATGTCCTGGCCACCCTGAAGGCCTTGGAGGAGCGGAAGCCCCTGGCCTCCAGCACCATCCTGGGCTTAGAGAAGATCTATCCCCGTAGGCTGGTTAGGGCGCTCCTCTTCACCCGGGGCCATCAGGAGCTCTTGCTGGGGACTATGACCGAGGGGGTGATCGAGGCCGACGCCGAGGGCAAGGTGATTTATGTCAACCCGGCCGCCCTCCAGATCCTGGAGCAGGGAGAGTTCGACCTGATTGGCTCCCCCATCGCCTCCCTCTGGGATACCTCCCATCAGGAGGCCCTCTCCTCCCTTCTCTCCCATTTGCGTTCCTCCTCCCCCCAGCAGGAGACCCTGACCCTGGGCCACGGGGAGAAGACCCTGAATCTGCACTTCACCAATCTCTTGGAGAAGGGCGCCTATGCGGGCGTCCTCCTCCTCCTCCAGGACATCTCCTCCCTCACCAAGAAGATCGAGGAGCTCTCCACCCTCAATGAGGTGGGCAAGGTCCTCAATTCCACCCTGGAGCTGCAGGCCATCCTCAATCTGGTCATGGAGCGGGTCAAGGAGATGATGAAAGTGGAGGCCGGCTCCCTGCTTCTGTATGACGAGAACACCCGGGAGCTGGTCTTCGAGGTGGCCTTAGGTCCCTCCGCCGCCCAGCTCAAGGGGATGCGCCTCCCTGCCCAGCAGGGCATCGCCGGTTGGGCCTTCCAACATGGGGAATCGGTGCTCATCCCCGAGGTCGCCTCCGATCCCCGCTTCGATCCCAAGGTGGACGACTTCCCCGGCTCCTTCACCAAATCCCTCCTTTGCGTCCCCCTGAAGGTCAAGGAGAAGAGCATGGGGGTGATTCAGGTGAGCAATCGGGCGAACGAGAGGTCTTTTGGCCAGACCGATATCGATCTGCTGGACGCAATTGGCGCCCAGGCTGCGATGGCGATCGAGAAGGGAAGGCTTTTTGAGAGGGTTAAGGCGCAAGGAAGAGAACTGCAAGAGCTTTCCATTCGCGATGATCTGACCCGGCTCTACAATAAGAGGTATTTCAATCAGAGGATGAAAGCCGAGTTCATCCGGGCCCGTCGGCAGAACAGGCCTCTGTGTGTCTTGCTCTTTGATCTGGACAACTTCAAGGCCTTCAATGACGCGGAAGGCCACTTGGAGGGAGATAAGGTCCTGAGACAGACCAGTGAGATCGTCCTGCGCAGCATCCGCGATCATGTGGATTCGGCTTTCCGCTACGGGGGTGATGAATTCACGGTCATCCTTCCCGAGATCAAGGAGGACGAGGCCCTGGCGGTGGGGGAGCGGATCCGGTCTCATGTGGAGAAGGCCAACCAGGGACGGGTTACCGTGAGCATGGGGTTAGTGGAATACAAGGAGGAGTACGATATTATCAGCATGATCCGGTACGCGGATCGGGCTATGTATATCGCCAAGAACAAGGGTGGAAATCGGATCCATGTGCATCAGGATTGAGGGGAGTGAAAGGAAGCCGGCGGGCAGGAATGGCTAAAGGATACGATTTTGCGAAAATCGAGAGCTCCTGGCAGCGATATTGGGAGGAGGGGAAGAAGTCTAAAGTCACAGAGGATCTGAGCAGGCCGAAGTATTACCTGCTGGAGATGTATCCCTATCCCTCCGGCAAGATCCATATGGGCCATGTAAGGAACTACTCCATTGGAGATGTGATTGCCCGGTACAAAAGGATGCGGGGCTACAATGTCCTTCATCCCATGGGCTGGGATGCATTTGGCCTCCCCGCGGAAAATGCCGCCCTCGAGAACAAGATCCATCCGGCCATTTGGACGGAGGAGAATATCCGCTATATGCGCAGGCAATTGAAGCGGATGGGGTTCTCCTACGATTGGGACCGGGAGGTGGCTTCTTTCTATCCCGACTACTACAGGTGGAATCAATGGTTTTTCCTCAGGATGTACGAGAAAGGCCTCGCCTACAAGAAGGCCTCCTTGGTGAATTGGTGCGACTCGTGCCAGACGGTATTGGCCAACGAGCAGGTGGAAGGGGGCCTCTGCTGGCGATGTGAGACGGCGGTCCGTCAAAAGGAACTCGATCAATGGTTCCTGAGGATTACCGAGTATTCCGAGGAGCTGTTGGCTGCCCTGGATTCCCTTCCCGGCTGGCCGGATCGAGTCAAGGTGATGCAGCGCAACTGGATTGGCAAGAGTCAAGGGGCAGAGATCCGTTTCCCCCTCGCCTCTCACGATGGGTCGATCTCTGTCTTCACCACTCGAGCCGACACTCTGTTGGGGGCGACCTTTTTGCTCCTGGCTCCAGAACACCCGCTGACTCGACAGCTGAGCGAGGGCACGCCGCAGTATCCCCTGGTTTCCAAGTTCCTGGAGCGCATGAGCCGGGCAGACAGGATATCGCGCACCGCTCTGGAGACGGAGAAGGAAGGCTGTTTCACCGGCTCTTATGTCCTTCACCCGATTACCCAAGAGAAGCTTCCCATCTGGGTTGCCAATTATGTCCTGTTGGAGTATGGGACGGGCGCCATTATGGCGGTGCCCGCCCATGACCAGAGGGATCTCGAATTCGCCAGAAAATATGCCCTTCCCGTTCGGGTGGTAATCCAGAGCCCAGATGAAAGCCCTGAAGAGGACAGCGCGCAGGAGGCCCTGGTGGAGGATGGCATCCTATTGAATTCCGGTCCTTTCGACGGTCTTTCCAGCGAGAGGGCGCGCGATGCCATATCGGATTATCTGGAGAAGGAGGGCAGAGGAGGAAAGAGGACCGCCTTTCGATTACGGGATTGGGGCATCTCGCGGCAGCGCTATTGGGGGACACCGATACCCATCATCTACTGCGACCGCTGCGGGATCGTCCCGGTTCCCTATGAAGACCTGCCGGTCCTTCTTCCTCGAGATGTCCGAATCGAGGGAAAAGGGGAGTCTCCCTTGCGCAAAGTGGAGAGCTTCTTGAGCGTCGGTTGCCCGAGCTGTTCCGGTCCAGCGACCAGGGAGACGGATACCATGGATACCTTCGTGGACTCCTCCTGGTATTTTCTGCGGTTCCTGTCGCCTCATGATGACCAGGTTCCAGTGCAAGAGGCTGCAGCGCGCTACTGGATGCCCGTTGATCAATATGTGGGAGGAATTGAGCATGCCGTGATGCATCTGCTCTACTCGCGGTTCTTCACCAAGTTCCTCCGGGATCTGGGGATCGTCAAGGTCGGCGAGCCCTTCACCAATCTCCTGACCCAGGGGATGGTCATCAAGGACGGGGCCAAGATGTCGAAATCCAAGGGAAATGTCGTGGATCCCGACCAGCTTCTGGATCAGTATGGGGCCGATACGGCCCGCCTTTTCTCCCTCTTCGCCTCCCCTCCCGAGAAGGACCTGGATTGGTCGGATCAGGGAGTGGAGGGCTCATACCGCTTCCTCAATCGGGTGTGGAGGTTGGTGGAAAATCACCTTCCGATGATCGCCGGCCTGGATGAGGGGGAATGGCCCCATATCGGAGATCTTCGGGCCGGAAGGGACCTCTTTCGTCAGGTGCATCGCACCATCAAGAAGGTTACGGACGACATTGAGGATGAATTTCACTTCAACACGGCCATCAGCGCCATGATGGAACTGGTCAATGAGGTGAGCCCCTTCGAGCTGAATGGGGATGATGCGGAGAGGACTGACAAGAGACGGATTCTGAAAGCGGCCCTGGAGACGATCCTGCTACTCCTTGCCCCCTTTGCACCTCATATCTCGGAAGAGCTTTGGAGAAAGATGGGACATCGGGAGAGCGTATTCGAGAATCCATGGCCGAGACATGATGAGCAGGCGATCGCCGAGGAGTCGGTCCTGGTGGTGGTGCAGATTGATGGCCGGGTCCGCCATCGGATCCATGTACCTGCCTCCTCGGGGGAAGAGGAAGTCAAGGCTGCGGCCCTGTCCAACGATAGGATCACGGGTCTGCTCCGGGATAGGGCCGTGAGAAGAATTGTATATGTCCCCCAGAAACTGGTGAATATTGTGCTCCAGTAGAAGTTGCCACTCCTCAAGGCATTGCCAACCCGAGCGAAAACAATTATAAAGCTCGCATGAACTTAGGGATTGGATGAAGATTCCCGAGCTTTTCCCGATCTCCCTTTTCCTTCCCTTCGCATCTTCACCAAGAGGGACCCATTCATCTGAAAAGAGATTCAGTGGCTCTTTCTGATTTGAAAACCTCCTTTAGGAGTATGCTACTCTTGCTGTTCGCTTTCCTGGCAGGGTGCGGCTATGTGGTGGGCTTCAGATCCGAAGAGACGAAGACGCTCAGCGTCTCGGTTTTCTCCAATGATACCTTCAAGCCAGGATTGGAGGTCTTGGCCAGAGATATCCTTCTGCAGAAGCTCACCGAGATCAAGGCCCCTCTGGTCCGGGATCCCCAGGGCGCCGATCGAGTCCTGAAGGGCACGGTGATTCGTTACTCGAAGGATGCGGTGGCATTCGATGCGGAGGAGGTCAGCCGCCAGTATCGGCTTTCCATCTCCGTCACATTCGTTCTGGCGGAAAGGGGAACCCAAAAAGTCTCATGGGAGGAGACTGCGAACGCCGCCTCTTACTACTATACAGGGCCGAATGTGGCAACCACCGAAATCTCCGAGTATGGGGCAGGCGTTCGGGCTTTGGAGGAGATATCTCAATTCATGGCGAATCGTCTATTGGAGGGCTTTTAGATGCCTGGTCCACGACGCATTCCTCCTCTCTATCTGCTGGATGGAGAAGAGGGCCCCCTGAAGGATGAAGCCTTAGCTGGCTTGCTCAGCACGCTTCTCTCCCCCGAGGCAAAAGATCTGGATCTGGAGATGGTGGAAGGAGCGGAGGCCGGGGCTGACCAGATCCTCTCGCGGGTGGAAACGGCCCCCTTCCTTTCTCCTTGTCGAGTGGTTGTGGTGAGAGGGGCGGATCGCCTATCCGCGCCCGACAAGGAAAGGATTGTAGATCACCTCAAGAGCCGTCCCGCGCCTCATGCCTGCCTAATCCTGCTGACTCAGCGAATCGACCGAAGGGGCTCGTTCTTCCGCAGCCTGCAAAGCATAGGAAAGGTGATCTCTCATGGAATGGAAGAGGCGGGGATGGAGGATTGGCTCAAGCAGAAGGCGAGGGAGAGGGGAAAGACTCTCGCTCCCGAGGCCCTGAAGGCGATCCTGGAATCGATGGGAAAAGAGCCCAACCTCCTGGCGGGGGAACTGGAAAAGCTGATTCTATCGATCGGAGAGAGGAACAGGATCGAGATCGGGGACGTGCTGGCACAGGGAAGGGAGAGGATGCATCACATCTTCGAGGTGGTGGAAGCCCTCGGCTACGGGAAAGTGGAGAAGGCCCTCGCCGGAATTCGGTCCCTCTTGGACCATGGAGAGGAGCCTCTCCACATCTTGGGAATGGTGGCTCGCCACCTCCGCCTGGTGGCGAAGGCTATGGAAATGAAAGCGATGGGAATCTCCCAGGCAGAGATCGGCAAGAGCCTGAAGATCCCCCCATCGTATCTGGGCTCCGTTCTCTCTCATGGCTCATCGCTCTCCATCGGGTCTTTGGAGCAGGGTTTCCGGGATCTTCTCCAGGCTGACTTCATTCTGAAGTCAGGAGGATCCTGGAGTCACATCGCCCTCGAGCTGCCCATCTTCAAGCTGAGCCACAGTCCACCCCCGATGCCTTAAATCCTCAGGCGGCCGGGAGGGAAGCAATGCCAGAATCCCTCGGATGATCGGTAAAGGAAATGCAATCCGACCGGTTCCCTGCGGCTCGTCGGGCCTCAAAGTGTGCCCTAAGGGGGAGGAGATCGAAGTCCTAAGAGGTTGGTAGCGCGTTTGTTTGTCGGGAGAGGCGGGATTTATAGCGAGAGGCGGTATTCTTGTGGATCAGGCCTTTGCCCACTGACCTATCGATCACCGAGATGGCGCCGGCAAGGGTGGTTTGGGCCCCAGCCTTATCCTTCGCGGCAATGGCAGCTCGAACCCTCTTGATGGTGGACCGGAGGTTGCTCTTCTCCGCCTTATTTTGAAGGTTTCGGGACCGATTCTGTCGCAGTCTTTTGATAGCAGATTTAATGATTGGCATCCATCTCTCCTTCATGGATCCCCTGTTCGAAAGGGGATTCGGTTTTTCTGATGGGATTTCGGGGCCGCCCCATCGGATCAATGGGATTCTTGTCATTCCCGCAAACGCATCGCTTAGGATGGCTGATCCACGGTGCCCCTCGAAGTGGATCTTATATAGCCAAATCGGCCCCTTTTGTCAATAGAATAAATTCAGTTTCTCCCATGAGAGCATCGCCTTATGTCAAAGGAAGAATCAGGCTCTTATAAGATCACTCGAGCGGCAGGGGCCGTCAGTTGTGGAGTCTTGGCCTCCCGGATCCTGGGCTTTGTACGCGACATGCTGATAGCGAAGCTTTTCGGGGCCGGCATGTTTGCAGACTCCTTTTTCGTGGCCTTCCGTATCCCCAACATGTTGCGAGAACTCTTCGGGGAGGGAGCCTTAAGCGCCTCCTTCATTCCCGTCTTCACGGAGACCTTGAATCGAGAGGGAAGGGAGCAGGCCTGGCATATCGCCCGCATTTCCGGCACCCTCCTCGCTTCGCTGCTCTTGGTCGTTTCCATTGTCGGCATCGCTCTCGCCCCCGCCATCGTATGGGTCATGGCCCCAGGCTTTCGGCTCCATCCGGAGAAATTGCAACTCACCATCTTTTTGACCCGGATTACTTTTCCCTATATCCTTTTTGTGGGGATCGCGGCCCTGTTCATGGGAATCCTGAACTCGCTGCGCCGCTTCGCGGCGCCCGCTTTCTCTCCCGTCATGCTCAATTTGGCTATGATCTTCTCCGCATTGTTTCTTTCCTCCCATCTGAATCCTCCCGTGCTGGCGTTAGCCGTTGGGGTCTTGGTCGGAGGGATCGGTCAGATGGCCATCCAAGTCCCGGGGGTGAGACGGGAAGGGGCCACCTTCTATCCCCATTTCGAGTTGCGTAATCCAGCCGTCCAAAGGATAGGGAGATTGATGCTTCCCGGGATCGCAGGGCTGGCCATCAGCCAGGCCAACTTCTTCGTAAGCACCTTCCTGGCCTCTTTTCTCAAGGAGGGCAGCGTCTCTTTCCTCTATTACAGTTTTCGCCTGATCCAGGTCCCCATTGGCCTGGTGGGAGTAGCCCTGGGGACTGCGATCCTCCCCTACCTTTCTTCCTATTCGGCTTCCGGCTCTTACCAGGAGTTGAAGAGAATCACCTCCCTCGCGGTACGGCTCGGATTTTTTATCACGATCCCTTTTACCGTCGCACTCATCCTTTTTCGGGAGCCGATCGTAACCCTTCTGTTCCAAAGGGGGGCGTTCACCCGATTCATGACCGGGGAGGTGGCCGGCACACTTCTGTTTCTGTCTCTGGGGATCTGTTTCTATGTGGGTGACCGGATCGTGGTGTCCGCTTTCTATTCCCTTCAGGACACCAAGACTCCAGTGCTCATATCGGCCGCCGCGGTGCTCAGCGAGATCTTCTTCAGCCTGCTTTTGATGGGGCCCCTGAAAGTCCGAGGATTGGCCTTGGCCACCTCGATTGCCTCCTCCATTCACTTTCTTCTCCTCCTTTCTCTCCTGGGAAAGAAGATCGGCCCTTTAGGGAATGCGGAGCTTCTTCGATCGCTGATCAGAATCATAGTGTCCACAGCACCCCTGGCCTTTCTCTGCCAATATCTCCTGGTGAAGTACCCTCCCTTATTGCCAGGGGTAATGGTGGCGCGGGTTGGCCTCTTGGTGCTGGAGATCTCAGCTGGGGCAGCGGCGTACCTGGGAACGATGCTTCTGTTGCGATCCGAGGAGGCCCTCTTCCTCTTCACACTCATTCGGAAGAGGATGGGTGGGGGAAAGGGACGGCCCACGGATCAGGGGCAGGGCGAAGGGCGAGAAAATATCTCTTGACATCTCCTTTTTCGGGGGTTATATTTCGCCAAATTTTTACCGGGGAGGTCACTTTTGTCCACCAACGAAGTCCAAAAAGTCACGCAGGCGAATTTCGATGAAGAGGTCTTGATGTCGCAAGATCCGGTGCTGGTAGATTTCTGGGCGGAATGGTGCGGTCCCTGTAAGATGATTGCGCCCATCGTTGAGGAAATGGCTAAGGACTATCAAGGCAGGCTGAAGGTCTGCAAATTGAATGTGGATGAGGAACGGGATATATCGCTCAAATATGGGATTCGGAGCATTCCTACCTTGATCGTCTTCAAGGGAGGAAATCCCGTGGAGAAGATCATCGGGGCCCTCCCCAAGCCTGCCCTCAAGTCCAAGATAGAAGGGCTGCTATGAACCCCTTTGCCGGGTCCCATCCATTGCCTGCGCGCCCCACTGGAAGATCGAGGCAGCATTCCCATCGATATATCCTGCCCTCCGGCCCTTCCCATCTCGGTCCCCTCTGGCGACCGTAAACCATCCCCTCTGATCCCCGTTCTTCTTTTTCGCAATCTCCCGGATCTGGTTCTCTATCGATTCATTAGCCTCATGACGGCGGCCTTGCTTTTTGACTTGCTGTGGGAAAAGGGGTCGCTTTGACGATTCAACCGTAAGGGAAATACAAAGGATAATCCCATGTACCATCCTAATTTTGCCGACTTCCAAAAGACATCGGAGGAGGCAAATCTGATTCCTGTTTACCGCGAGGTCTTGGCGGATATGGAGACACCCCTATCCGCCTTTCGGAAGGTCGACGCCGGCAATTACTCCTTCCTCCTGGAAAGTGTTGAGGGAGGAGAGAAGTGGGCAAGGTACAGCTTTCTGGGCTCCAATCCCTCCCTGGTCTTCAAGAGCAAGGGTCGATCCGCGGAGATCATAGAACAGGGAGGGGTAAAGCGACTGGAGGTGGAGTCCGACCCTTTGGAGCTGATGAGATCCTTCTTGCAAAAGTACAGTCCGGCACGAGTCGAAGGGCTGCCTCGCTTTTCTGGAGGGTTAGTGGGCTATATGGGATATGACCTGGTGCACTTCATGGAGACCCTGCCTCACCTTGTCGACGACGATCTTCAGCTTCCGGATTGCCTATTTATGATGACGGATACCCTCCTGATCTTCGACAATCTGACCCATAAGATCAAGATCGTCTCTAATGCCTATTTAAAGGACCGGGATCCGTCTACTCTCCAATTGGCTTACGAGGAGGCCCTGCACAAAATCGATGCCCTGGTTTCCTCCCTTCGTCGCCCTCTGGGGGCTTCCATTTCTCCCCATGCATGGAGCGAGGAGAAGGAGATGACGTCCAACTACTCCCAGCAGGAGTTCGAGCAAGCGGTGGAGGCGGCGAAAGGATATATTCAGGCTGGCGATTGCATCCAGGTAGTGTTGTCCCAGCGATTTCGGACCCGCCTGACCGCTGACCCCTTGGACGTCTATCGGGCCCTTCGGGTTGTCAATCCATCCCCATACATGTATTATCTTCGAATGGGAGAGCTGAAGATCGTGGGCAGCTCCCCAGAGGTGATGGTGAGACTGGAGGAGGGGCAAATCGATGTTCGACCCATAGCAGGCACCCGACCCCGAGGAAAGAACGAGAGGGAGGAGATCAAGATGGCGGGGGAGCTCCTCGCAGATCCCAAGGAGCGAGCCGAGCATATCATGTTAGTCGATCTGGCCCGAAATGATGTGGGGCGGGTGGCAGAGATCGGGAGCGTGCAGGTGACCGAACTCATGGCAATCGAGAGATATTCCCACGTGATGCACATTGTGTCGAATGTCCAGGGCCAAATCCAGGCGGGAAAGGACGCCTTCGATCTGTTCCGAGCTTGTTTCCCAGCTGGAACCGTTTCGGGAGCCCCGAAGATCAGAGCCATGGAGATCATCGAGGAGTTGGAGCCGGTGCAAAGAGGCATCTATGCGGGCGCCATCGGCTATTTCAGCTTTTCGGGAAACCTGGATACCTGCATCACCATTCGGACGGTCGTCATCTCCAATGGGTATGCCTACATTCAGGCAGGCGCAGGGATCGTGGCAGATTCGGAGCCAGAAAAGGAGTATCAGGAGACGGTCAGCAAGGCGAAGGCTATGATCTTGGCCTTGAGGATGGCGGAGGAGGGCCTGGAAGCATGAAGGAAAGGGCGATGAAATGATCCTTCTGATCGACAATTATGACTCTTTCACTTATAATTTGGTTCAGTATTTGGGGGAGATGGGAGAAGAGGTGAAAGCCATCCGCAATGACAGAATCCGGGTTGAGGAGGTCACAGAGATGAACCCATCCCATGTCGTGATCTCTCCTGGCCCCAAGACTCCCAAAGAGGCGGGGATATGCTGCGACCTCATCCTATCCTTTTCGGGCAAATTCCCCATCCTGGGGGTCTGTTTGGGGCATCAGTGCATTGGGGCCGCTTATGGCGCCGAGATCGTGCGGGCTGAGCGTCTCATGCACGGCAAGACGTCCCGGATCCATCACGACGGGCAGACCATTTTCTCCCAACTCCCGGATCCCTTCGAGGCGGCCCGATACCATTCCCTCATCGTTCGAAGAGAGGGATTTCCTTCCTGCCTTCAGATCTCGGCCTGGACTGCGGAGGGGGAGATCATGGGAATCCGCCATCGGGAGTATCCGACGGAAGGGGTCCAATTCCATCCGGAATCGATCCTCACCCAAGAAGGAAAGGACTTGCTCCGGAACTTCGTAGCCCGGGAAAGGGATAGGGAGGCCCTTCGATGATTGTGAGGGCCATAAGCCAAATCGTAGAGGGCACAGATCTCTCCGAGGAGGAGGCGTCCTGCGTCATGGAGGAGATCATGGAGGGGGAGGCCACCCCGGCTCAGATTGCGGCTTTCATGGTTGCCCTCCGGATGAAGGGAGAGACGATAGCGGAGATCACCGGATGTGCGAAGGCAATGCGGATGCACGCGAATTGCATTGCCACCTTCACCCCCTTCACGGTTGACACCTGTGGCACCGGAGGAGACGGGGGGAAGACCTTCAACGTCTCCACGACCGCCGCCTTCGTGGTGGCCGGGGCGGGGGTAGCAGTGGCCAAGCATGGAAACCGATCGGTTTCGAGTCGCTGTGGGAGCGCGGATCTCCTCCGGGCTTTGGGCATCGAGGTGGAGCTTGAGAGAGAGAGGGCGGAGGAATGCCTGCGGGAAGTGGGAATCTGCTTCCTCTTTGCCCCCTTGTTTCATCCGGCCATGAAGCACGCCTTGGGCCCCCGGCGCGAGATCGGGATCCGCACCCTCTTCAACATCCTGGGGCCCCTTGCCAATCCCGCCCGGGTCAAGGCACAGCTCTTGGGGGTCTTCCATCCGGATCTGACCGAGAAGCTTGCATTTGTCCTGGGGAAGATGGGATCGGATCATGCCCTGGTGGTGCACGGAACGGATGGCCTGGATGAGTTGAGCACGGTCGCACCTACCCGGATATCGGAGTGGAAGGGGGGACAGGTCCGGACATTCGTGTTGGATCCAACGGGGTTGGGAATTCCCAGGGCTAACATGGAGGACCTTGCGGGCGGCGGACCGGAGGAGAACGCCGGATTCACGCTCAAGGTCCTTGCAGGGGAGAAGGGCCCCCGAAGGGATATCGTCCTCCTCAATGCGTCAGCAGCTCTATTCGTGGCAGGAAGAGCAAAGGATTTTAAGGATGGGATCGAGCTCGCTGCCGATTCGATCGATTCGGGCGCGGCACGGGAAAAACTGGAAGGGCTGCGAGATGCCAGCCGAAAGTAGATCACTAGGTTCAATCCTGCAGGAGATCTTGAGAACGAAGAGGGAGGAGGTCCTGGCCCGCAAGGCCAAAACTCCTCCAAAGGAGCTGAAAGGCCGGATCCGAGATCTTGCACCGGCCAGGGACTTCCTGAAGGCGATTTCCCGAAAAGGGAGGGAAAAGATGTCCGTTCCCGATTCCAGTCCTTCCATACGTCTGATCGCTGAAATCAAGAAGGCCTCTCCCAGCAAGGGGCTCCTGAGAAGCAATTTCGATCCCGAAGCGATTGCCAAGGGGTACGAGGAAGCAGGGGCCTCCGCCTTGTCCGTACTCACAGACGTCACCTTCTTTCAGGGATCGCCGGAGAACCTGAATAGGGCGAAGGGTTGGGTGGGTTTGCCTCTGCTGCAGAAGGATTTCATCCTGGAGGAGTATCAGATCAGGGAGTCCAGGGTTTGGGGTGCCGATGCCGTGCTCCTGATCTCTACCCTTCTGGATCGAGAGCGATTGAAAGACCTTTCCGATCTGGCCTTGGAAATCGGTTTGATTCCTCTGATTGAGATCCACGATCGGGCCGATCTGGAAAGGGCCTTGGAGACTCATCCCAAGTTGATCGGGATTAACAATAGGAATCTGACCACCTTTCAGGTGGATATGAAGACCACCCTGGACTTGATCGGAGACATACCCCCTGAATCGGTGGTAATTAGCGAAAGTGGCATATCCAAGAGGGAGGAGGTGGTGTGGTTGGAGGAAGCCGGGCCTGGACGCGGTCTTGATCGGAGAGGCCCTCGTGAAGAGCGAGGATCCGGGTATGAAGGTCAGGGAACTCCTGGGAAAACTGGAACATTGAACCGGGGAATGCCTATTGGATTCAGTTAAATGTCTTCAAAAAGAGGAGGACTGTGATGGATTACACCAAGATCCTGTTGGAAGAAAAAGAGATGCCCACGCAATGGTATAACATTCAGGCCGATTTCCCGTCTCCAATGCCTCCGGTGCTTCATCCGGGAACGGGGAAGCCCATCGGACCGCAGGATTTGGCCCCCCTGTTCCCGATGGAATTGATCAAACAGGAGGTGAGCCAAGAGCGCTATATCGAAATCCCGGAGGAGATTCAGGAAATCTATCGGCTGTGGAGGCCGTCTCCCATCTACCGGGCGAGGAGATTGGAGAGGATGCTGGATACGCCGGCCAAGATCTACTATAAATGGGAGGGGGTTAGCCCGGCAGGCTCCCATAAGCCCAATACCGCTGTGCCCCAGGCCTATTACAACAAGAAGGAAGGGGTGAAGATGATCGCCACCGAGACCGGGGCCGGTCAATGGGGAAGTGCCTTGGCCATGGGCTGCATGTTCTTTGGCATCGAGTGCAAGGTCTATATGGTAAAGGTAAGCTACTATCAAAAACCCTATCGTAAGATCATGATGGAAACCTGGGGGGCCAAGGTGACACCCAGCCCCAGCTCGGAGACCCAGGCAGGCCGAGACGTCCTGGCCAAGGATCCGGACTCGCCGGGAAGCCTGGGTTTGGCCATCAGCGAAGCCGTCGAGGTGGCAGCCTCCAGGGATGATGCCAAATACTCTCTGGGGAGTGTGCTCAACCATGTCCTCCTTCACCAGACCGTGATAGGGGAAGAGGCGAAGAAGCAATTTGAAAAGATCGGTGAGTATCCGGACATCCTGATCGGCTGCGTTGGCGGCGGATCCAGTTTTGGGGGTTTCACCTTCCCCTTCATCAAGGACAAATTGGCGGGAGAGCGGCCCAACCTGCGGGTCATCGCCGTGGAGCCATTCGCCTGTCCCAGCCTGACCAAGGGCCTCTATGTCTATGACTATGGGGACATGGCTGGAATGACGCCCCTGATCAAGATGTACACCCTCGGCCACAGCTTCATGCCGGCTCCCATCCATGCCGGTGGACTGCGGTATCACGGAATGGCTCCCCTGGTCTGCTATCTCTATGACCAGAAGATCATCGAGTGCCAGGCCGTCCATCAGCTGCCCATCTTCCAGGCGGCAGTTCAATTCGCCAAAGCCGAGGGGATCATTGCCGCCCCCGAGGCAGCCCATGGCATACTGGTAGCCATCGATGAGGCGCTCAAATGCAAAGTATCCGGGGAAAAGAAGGTGATTGCCTTGAACCTGACTGGGCATGGCAACTTCGATCTGAAGTCCTATGAGGATTTCTTTGCCGGCAAGCTTCAAGATTACGAATATCCCCAAGAGAAGATCGCCGAGGCCCTGAAGGATCTGCCCAAAGTGGCTGGAGTCTGAGGGGATCACCCCCTCCTCGCAGTATGGTCAGGGTCAAGATCTGTGGCATTACCAATGTGACGGATGCCTTGATGGTGGCGGATGCGGGGGCAGATGCCCTGGGTTTTGTCTTTGTGGAAGGATCATCACGGTATGTGGATCCGATGCGGGTAACCCAGATTCGCAGACATCTGCCCCCCTCCCTTTGCCTGGTGGGCGTGTTCGCCGATTCTCCTCTGGAGAAGGTCAGGAGGATAAAGGAGGAGTGTCAGTTGACGGCGATCCAGCTCCATGGGTCCGAATCCCCAGCTTATTGCGCCAGCATGGAGAAACCCGTCATCAAGGCCTTTCGCATCAAAGATCAGGAAAGCCTTGCCGTTTTGATTCCGTATCAAGATCAGGTGGAGGCTCTGTTGTTGGACTCCTTCGATCCGGGGTCGCTGGGCGGCACGGGGAAGACCTTCGATTGGTCTCTGGCGCAGGGGGCGAAAAGATATGGGAGATTGATCCTCTCCGGTGGCCTGACCCCCTGGAACGTCGCCCAAGCGATTGAGTGGGTGAGGCCTTACGCGGTGGATGTGAGCAGTGGCGTGGAAGACAGACCGGGCCAGAAGGATGAAGGGAAAGTGAGGAAATTCCTTGAAGAGGTCCAGAGGACAAAAGCACATTGACTTCTCTTCTTTCCCCGATCGAAAGGGTCACTTTGACCTCTATGGGGGAAAGTTCGTTCCGGAGACCCTGATGGGCGCCCTGGAGGAGCTGGAAAAGGCATACCGAAAGGCCAAACGGGACAAGGCCTTTCAGGAGGAGCTACAAGACTACTTGCACGACTATGCGGGGAGGCCAACCCCCCTGTACTTCGCGCGCAGGCTGACCGAGCACCTGAGAGGGGCGAGGGTCTATCTCAAGAGGGAGGATCTCTGTCACACCGGGGCCCACAAGATCAACAACACCCTCGGGCAGGTCCTGCTGGCACGTCGCATGGGAAAGGAAAGGGTCACCGCCGAGACCGGCGCGGGCCAGCACGGGGTGGCGACCGCCACCGCCGCTGCCCTATTCGGTCTGGAATGCGAGATCTTCATGGGGACTGAAGACATGAGGCGTCAGTCCCTCAATGTCTTTCGAATGGAGCTCTTGGGCGCGAAGGTGAGAGCCGTCGAAGCCGGGAGCAAAACCCTCAAGGACGCCATAAATGAGGCGATTCGAGATTGGGTCACCTGCGTCAGGACCACTCACTATGTCCTGGGATCGGTTCTGGGGCCCCATCCCTATCCTATGATGGTTCGGGACTTCCAGTCGATCATCGGCCGAGAATCCAGGCAGCAGATCATAGAGAAGACGGGAAGACTGCCCGATTGTCTGGTCGCGTGTGTGGGGGGAGGAAGCAACGCCATGGGGCTCTTCTCCGAATTTCTTGGGGACGGCCCCGTGAAGATGATCGGAGTGGAGGCCGGGGGAAAAGGATCTCGGCCCGGAGAGCACGCGGCCCGTTTCGCAGGAGGCAGCTTGGGAGTGCTGCACGGGACCAAGACCTTCCTTCTTCAGGATAAGGATGGGCAGATTGAGCCCACCCATTCCGTCTCTGCGGGATTGGACTATCCGGCAGTGGGCCCGGAACACAGCTTCTTGCGCCAGGTGCGAAGGGCCAGCTACGTCTCGTGCTCCGACCAGGAGGCCTTGGAGGCGTTTCAGCTCTTGGCTCGATTGGAAGGAATCATTCCCGCCCTGGAGAGCGCCCATGCAGTGGCCCATGGGATCAAGCTGGCCCCCCAGATGGAGAAGGAGGGAGTCATCTTGATCAACCTCTCGGGCAGGGGGGACAAGGATGTGGAATTGGCATTGAGCCATTTGAGGGGGGAGCGGCCATGAGCGCCATCGACTCCGTATTCACTTCCCTCAGGAGAGACGGAAGGAAGGCCCTCATTCCATTTCTAACCGGAGGTTTTCCCAGCCTTCAGTTGAGCCTTGATCTCTCTTTGGATCTGGCCAGGAGGGGGGCAGACATCTTGGAGATTGGGGTTCCCTTCTCCGATCCCATAGCGGATGGGCCCACCATTCAGGCCGCTTCCCAAAGCGCCCTCGCGGCGGGAATGAATCTGGAGCGAATTCTTCGTTTGGTCGAGGGAATCAAGGATCAAAGCCAGATCCCGGTGGTAATCATGAGCTACTATAATCCAATCCTTCGCTGGGGGGTTTCGGACTTCGTGGCAGCGGCCAAGATGACAGGGGTAGATGGGCTCCTTGTCCCCGACCTTCCCCCGGAGGAGGCAGGGGAGATGTTAGAGGCCAGCGATCGCTTCGATCTGGATCCCATCTTTCTCCTGGCCCCCAACTCGGCCGGGAACAGAATTCGCTTGATTTCCAGGATTAGCAAGGGATATATATACTACACGTCTGTCACCGGGGTTACCGGAATCAGAAGAGAATTGCCCTCCGATCTCAAATCCGCCCTTCTTTGTATTCGAGGATTTACTAAGAAGCCCGTTGCGGTGGGATTTGGCATCTCGACCCCGGCCCAGGCAAGCAGGGTGGCGGGGCTGGCCGATGGGGTGATTATAGGGTCAGCCCTCATCGCTCAGATCCAGAAGAATGTGGGGCGAGCCGATCTGGTTGCCAAAGTTGGCGCTTTCTTTGATCGGTTCAGGGGACTCCACTTCTTGCGGCCCAACGAGCCGGTCTCTGATGGCAGAAGGCAAGACAGATCCAACGACCTTTCCTGATAGGAAAGGCGGAACACGTAACGGTCCTTGCCAAAGCAGACCCTGGGGCCACCTGGGCAGCACCTCGCGAAATCCGAAAGCACCTCGCTTCACCTCCTACAGTCGCTGGCAGAGGCAATCGAGGCATGACCCATTGTGGGTTACGGCTGACGAATGGGCGGTCCTGACCTTCTGGCAAGCTCATTGCATCAGGAGGGACCAGGGGCGGGTGGGTTTTTCCGCCCATGCAGGATGAGCGAGGAAGTGAGGGTATGGAAACACAAGAGCGCCTGTTTGCCCGAATCGGCAGGGAGGTACCCAAAGGAGAAGTCCTGTTCCGGGAAGATGAGCCCGGGCGGGAGATGTATATCATTCAATCGGGAAAGATCCGGATCAGCAAGAAGATGAGAGGTCTGGAGAAGACCCTGGCGATTTTAGGAACGGGAGATTTCTTCGGGGAGATGTCGATCCTGAACAACAAGCCTCGTTCAGCCACTGCCGAGGTCGTTGAGGATGTTCGATTGTTGGTCATTGACCCGCAAACCTTCGAGACCATGGTGCGAAGCAATGCGGAGATCGCCGTTCGTATCATCAAGAACCTTTCGGCACGGTTGCAGGAGGCAGACCAGCAGATCGTGAATCTTCTTCTCCGCGACAACACCAGCAGGCTGGCGAATACGCTTGCAAGGCTGGCATCCCAACAGGGAGAGAAAACTCCCCAAGGAATTCGAATGGATATGAACATGCATGAGCTAGCCAGTGCCGCAGGAGTTCCTCCCGCCCAGGTGGAAGAGATCCTGCAGAAACTGATCGGCGCCCGACTCGTGCAGGTGGAGGGCAGCCAAATCCTGATCGGCAGCCTGGAGCTCTTGGACAAGTTTCTCCATTATCTGGAATTGAAGGAGGAGTTTGAGATCACCCCCTAACTCTCCCTGATCCAAGAATCTTGGTTTGCCCTGAGATTGAGATTGGAGAACCCGGGTTGTGGATTGGATCGATCACCCTCATCGGAATCACCTTCCTATATATCCTGATATATCCTGAGAGTCGTATTCCTCCAAGGGATCGAATTGAGGATTCTCGTTTCCCATTTCCGGTCTCCGCGGGCAAAGCGCGGGCCAGGCAGCTGGGTTTCTTCATAATGAAATGAAAGGGGATGTCCAACCGGCAATGTTCCATGAATCGTCAGGGATGAATGATTCGGGCGGAGCCGGACAGAGATCCTCAGGGGGCTTTCTCCGAAGTTAAGGCCAAGGGAGGGCAGGGGGATGAAGGTCAAGGTTTTAGGACCCTTCGGGGGTCAAGCTCTGGGTTTTCACCTGTCCAGTTTTCTCATCGATGACCACTATCTCTTGGATGCGGGGGCCGCTTGCTCTTTGACCTTGGAGGAACAGGCCCAGATCGATCACGTTTTCTTGACTCATGCCCACCTGGATCACATCTGCGGGATCTTTTTCATCGCAGATAATATCTTCGGGCAACGAAAGAGGCCGATTGCCATCTATGGCATTGCTTCCGTGATTCAGAGCATCAAGCGCCATATGCTCAATGACGACATATGGCCTGATTTCACGGCTCTCCCCAGTCCCGAATTCCCCACCTTGACTCTGAAGGAGATAACGGAAGGGGCCTCCCATTCCGCGGGGCACCTGGTATTCATGCCGATTGCGGTGGACCATACGGTGCCCGCGGTGGGCTATTTGGTCAAGGGGAAGACAGGGGCCTTCCTCTATACCGGTGACACGGGAACTACGGAGAAGATCTGGAGTGCGGCTGCCTCGACAGAGGGCTTGAGGGCCATCATTGCCGAGGTCTCCTTTCCCAATCGCCTCCAGAAAGTGGCCGACCTGAGCGGGCACCTTACACCCCAGCGGTTGGGCGAGGAGCTGAAAAAGGCCCAAAACCCATCCCTGCCCATCTTTGTGACCCACATGAAGCCGCAATTCCTGGAGGAGATCCAGCGGGAGATTCGCTCTTTGGGAGCGAAGGATATCCAGCTCCTGGAACAAGGGAGGACTTATCATTTATAGTCTCGGACGTGGAATGTGGAGATCCTTGCTCAACCTATTACTTGCCTGTAACAGCCTGGGAGGCAAACACCCAGGCGGCCATTGCCACACGTATGATGCGGCTTGCCGGAAGACTCGCGCACTGGGAGCAGCGGGGAGCCGGGAATCCTGTGACTGGCATATATCTTGCTTCGAAGGAGGGGAGGAGGAGCAGACATGTCCTTTCTGAAGAAGAAGAATAGAGAGAAGGGATTCACTGCCCCGGAGCTCTTGATTGCAGTGATGATCCTGGTGATCGCGGTGGCGGTGGCTACTCCCTTTTTCCTGGGGACGGTTCAGAGTTATCGCCTCCGGGCCACGGCCTGGAGGGTGGGCGGAGACCTTCGCCTGGCGCGGCAGAAATCGGTGTCCTGGGGTAAGTCGTATCGAATACATTTCCATGACGAAGATTACGGCTCTAACCCAAACAGCTACACCATCGAGAGGAATGAGGGAGGAGGTACCTGGACCCAGGATCCCAATAACCGCATCTACCTGCAGGAGCCGGGCAGCGCCACCCAGGTGAGGATCGACCGCACCAGCACCCCCTCTGGGGGGTACATCTATTTCTCAGCCAACGGAACAGTTTCCACAGCAGGGACCATGCGCCTGGTGGATAGGCGGGGGAAAAGATATGATGTGGCGATCAACTCCGTGGGCAGGGTGAACGTAACCAAACTATGAAAAATGATTTCGAAATGATTACCTGTAATTCGTATACTTCGAATGATCGGGGAATGACCTTGTTGGAAATATTGGTGGCAGTAACGGTGCTCTGCGTGGGCCTACTGGCGGTGGTGGTAATGTTTCCCACCAGCAGTGGCAATATCGATCATGCGGGGAAGGTATCCAAGGCCTCGGCGCTGGCTCAGGAGAAGATGGAGGAGTTCCGCAACACCACCTTCGATTCCATCACCGCCGGAAACGACACCCCGACCGGCTTTACCCGGAATTGGACCGTTGCCAATGCCGGCAGCGCTCCCTTCCGTCTCCGGACCGTGACGGTCGCTGTCGGCTGGCCTTCCACCTTGGGCAGACCCAAGAGCGTAACCCTTCAGACCTTCATTCGCGGAGAACAAGTGAGGCAGAGGATGAGGCCATCCAGGCCATTTCGATTCCGAAGAGCGCCCCTCCGCTGCCAAAAGGGGTTTTCATTCGTGGAAATCCTGATCGCCTCCACCATCTTTGTCATGGTCCTGCTTGGAATCTATGTGGTTTACGAGACCAATCAGTCCACCTATGTGCGGGGGGAAGGGGATGCCAAGGTCCAGCAGAATGCCCGGGTGGCCCTCGATCAGATCACTCGGGAGCTTCTCATGGCCGGTGATGACCCCGGGGACTGCAAGAATTCCACGGATCGCACCTCTTTGACCCGGAGCCGCATCCTTTCCAATCCGGGCATATTCAGTACGGGCACCCGCAGCGTCTCCAATTATGCCATGCAGAACCTGGGTGCATCCAGCGTCAGATTCCTGGCCGATGTGAATGCCGATTCAAATGTGGATGGATTATCTCCCCAGAACCTTCGTCACACCGAGGTGGTCGAATTTGCTTACGACGGCACCAACAAGCGAATCACCCGTCAGGTATGGGTCTGGAGTTCCTCTGCCGCGGATTGGACCACCGGCGGGGTCCAGGCGATCACCGAGAACAATACCATCGACTCCCTGACCTTTACCTATCGAGACGAGTCCAACGCGATCACTGCCAATGACTACGCGGTGAAGCGGATCGAGGTCTCCCTCACCGCCAGCGTGAGGGCCGGCACCCAGGGGACTCAGAGTTATGCCCTCAATTCCGATATCCGCCCGCGCAATCTGTAGCGGGGGGAAGACAGGAGAACCCGTGATGAACCACTTTCAAAGAGGACGATCCCTTCCCCCGATAAGGCAACCGATGCGCAATGAGAGGGGGGCCATCCTGGTGATTGCCCTGCTGGCCCTGGTGGTCCTCTCCGTCCTGGGGCTGACCTTCATCTCCATCTCCAAGACCGAATCCGATATCTCTTATAACGATCGCGATTCGGGGAGGGCCCTCTATGTCGCCGACTCCGGGTTGGAGAGGTTCAAGCGGGACCTCCGCTACGACTGTACCTATCCCGGGACCAACACCAGTGACCGGTACCTGGCCTCCCCGGCCCCGGTCGGGGATGGGACCTTGAGCGATGGGACCAACACCTATGTGAAATCCTCCGCCCCGGTGACCCGTTACTATGACCTGGGCGCGGCGCTGACCACCACCTTCGCCAACCTCACCGCCTACCAGCAGCAGACCCTCAATGGGGGAGGCTATGCCCTGAAGCTCAAGACGGACAGCGACGGAATCATCGTCCAGTCCACGGGCAGCATCGGATCCCGGGTGGCGCGGACCATCGAGGCCAAGTTCGAGGCCAAGAGCCTCAGCGTCTGGGACAATGCCATCTTTGGGGGCGTCGGTGCCAGCGGGGCGATGATCAATGGCAATGTCACCATTGCCGGATCGGTCCACATCCTGGGGACCGGGCTGACCAGCACCGACATCGCCATGGACCTGGGGGGCGGAGCGACCATCTTGAATCAATATACGGGCATCTCCGTCCACCCTGAACGGAAAATTGGTCCAGAATTCGGCGGCCATCGCGGCCCTGCCCGGCAGGCTGAGGGCCGAATATCGGGTGAAGAGGGGATTAAACGACGATCAACAGTGGCAGCTCCGGGGTGGGGGAATCGACCTACAACGTGAGGGGGGTCTACACCAATGACGGTTTTGCCGGGAGCCACCCGAACCAAGTCTACTCCGATAACGGCAAGAACCAGAAATATGATCTGCCCGCCGACCTCAGCATCCCCTTTCCCATGCCCGATACGGCCTGGCTGAATGCCAACTCCCTGGATATCAGCGGAAGTCTCCCCGCCTCCGGGGGGAATTACACCCTCGACTCCGACACGGCCAGCTTCTCCCTGGGGCCGGATGCCCATGGGAACACCATCAGCTGGAACAAGACGACCGGGACCCTCACCCTCACCGGCGTCTTCAAGGTCCCCGGCAAACTGACCCTGGCCAAGAAGAATAACATCATACTATACAGCGGCAAAGGCACCCTCTATGCAACCGGCGACGTGGACATCAAGGATTGTATCCTGCCGGCCACCGCCTCCTCCTATCCCACCACCCATTGCATCGGGATCATCTCCGGCGGTATCATGGACATGGACTGCAATACCTCTCAGGTTCGACACTGCGGCGCCTTCTACGCCCAGACCAAGATCGTGTGTGCCAAGCAGGACCAGATCGCGGGGACCATTGTGACCAACTACTTCGATCTGGGAGGCCAGGTCCCCAGCATCTACCAGGTTCCCCTGTTGAGCAGGAACCTCCCTCCGGGGATGCCGGGGGGTGACCCGTATTACTTCATCAAGACCGTCTATTGGCGGGAGGTGACCAGTTAGGGCCGGTCTTGGGGTCCGGGACCCTATATGTGACGGGAAGTTATCTCATATGGGCTGCATAACCACCCATTTTTTCAGCAGGTTTTCACATTTTTTCCTTGACAAGGGCTATTTGGTTTTAGTATCAGCGGGGCGTGAGGGGCTGCGTGCCCCCGTCAATGAAGAAGATAACAGGGTTCAAAGGGGAAAAGAAGTGGCTTCCTTATTCAAGAAGAGCGACCTCGTAGGGCTCGACATCGGAACCAGCTCGATCAAAGCCATCCAGCTCAAGCGGGCAGGCAAGGGCTTCGATCTGGTCCATCTGGGCATGGCCCCCCTTCCGCCGGAGACCATCGTGGATGGGGTGATCATGGATGGAAATGCGGTGGTCTCCGCGGTGAATCAGATCTATGCCGAAAGCGGGATCAAGACCAAAGAGGTGGCAGTGGCCGTCTCCGGTCACTCGGTGATCGTGAAGAAGATCCGCATGGCCCAGATGAAGGAAGAGGAACTGCGGGAATCGATTCGGTGGGAGGCGGAGCAATACATTCCCTTCGCGATCGAGGATGTCAATATCGATTTCCAGATCATCGGACCGCCCACCACCCAGTCTCCGGAAATGGAGGTATTGCTGGTAGCGGTGAAGAAGGACGTGGTGAATGCCTATCAGGCTGTGATTTCCAGCGCCGGCCTGAACACGATCGTGGTAGATGTGGATGCCTTCGCCCTGGAGAACTCCTATACCATCTCCTATGAGATCCGGCCCAATGAATTGATCGCCTTGGTGAATCTGGGGGCGGCGGTCATGACCATCAACATCCTCAGAGACGGGGTTTCCACCTTCACCCGAGATTCTGCCTTCGGTGGCAGCCGCTACACCGAAGCCATTCAAAAGGGATTGGCCCTGAGCTACGATCAGGCAGAGAGCCTGAAGATGGGAGGGGAGGTAGAAGGCCACAGCTTTGCCGAGGCCGAAGCGATTATCAAAGAGGTCAATAACGAACTGGCCGGAGAGATCAGGCGGTCCTTTGACTTCTTCCGGTCCGCCAGCCAGGATGATCAGATCCACCAGCTGGTGCTCAGTGGGGGGTCCGCCCGGCTTCCGGGACTCCTCGAATTTCTCTCTCAGCGTCTGGAGATCCCCGGGGAGATCGCGGATCCCTTGAGAAACATCAAGGCTGATCCCAAACGGTTCGATCCGGAATATCTCCATTTCATCGCACCTCAGACCGCCATAGCGGTCGGACTGGCTCTAAGACAGGTAGGGGACAAATGATCCGTATCAACCTCCTTCCACATGCCGAAAGGCCAAAGCCACCCACCAGGGTACGAGGAGGATTTTTCATCATTCTGGCTGGTCTGTGCCTCCTGGTTATTTTGGGACTGCGGTGGTTCAGCGTGAAGACGCAGATCGCAGATCTGAACAAGGAAAACGTGCAGCTCCAGGCAGAACTCATCAAGTATCAGGCCATTGCCAAAGAGGTGGAGAAATTTAAAGCCGACAAGGGGAGCCTGGAGGCCAAATTGGAGTCCATCGATCGTCTGAAAGCCGGCCAGGTTGGCCCGGTCCGTATCCTGGATCAGGTAAGCCAGCTCCTCCCCGATGGGGTATGGCTGACCTCATTGAATCACACGGCCGCCCGACTGGTTCTTCAGGGGTATGCATTTACCAACTTCTCGATCGCAGAATTCATGACCCAGTTGGCAAAATCCCCTGACGGACGATTCACCAACGTGGATCTCAGCTACTCGGAGCATGCCGTCATCGGAAAGGTTCCGGTGGAGAAGTTTGAGATTACCTGCACTGTCAAGCTTTAGGGGGAGCCACTAATGGCCTTAAAAGACTCCTTTGCCAATATTCCCAAGAACCAGAAGATCTTGCTGATTGTGCTGGTTTTCGTGGCAGTCGTTGCCGCCTACTATTTCGTGGTCGATAAGGGCATGACGGCCGAAAGGAAATCGCTGGAACAGAAAAGGGATGTCCTACGGGGCGAACTGAACGAAAAGAAGATCTTGGCGGCTAATCTCGACCGCCTGAAATCGGAGATTGCCTTGCTGGAATCTCAACTTGCTCAAGCGCTCCTCGTCCTTCCCGAGGAGAAGGAGATCCCGAAGTTATTGGTCAACATCAACTCCCTGGGCCTGAAGGCGGGCGTGGACTTCCTGCTCTTTCGGCCGGGCACCTTGGTGAACCGCGATTTCTATGGGGAGTTTCCCGTTCAGATGAAAGTCCAGGGGACCTACCACGCATTGGGGCTCTTTTTTGATATGCTTTCCAAGATGCCCAGAATCGTCAATGCCTCCGATATAAAGATCTTTCCCTTACCCGAATCGAAGGGCAAGGAAGTACAGAAGGGCAGAGATACCATCGTGTCCGAGTTCACTGCTACAACTTTTACCTTTGCCGGCGCAAAAGGAGGAAAGGCGAGTGGGTCCGGAAAAGCCAGCTGATCCTCGAATGCTTCAAGTCCTTCGATTTGTTTACATCTTTCTCATTGCGGCCACACTCCTCTTCTCTCTATCGCTATCGGCATGCAAGAAAGAGAGCCCTGCCCCTCAACCCTCCCGTCCGATTCCCCGAGCTGCGGGTCCCGCTGGTGCACCACCTTCGCCTTCCCCAGTGGCGCAGCCGGCGGAGCAGGCAACTCCTGTCCACACCGCAGCTTATGCCTATGACCCAGGGGGCCGGCGCGATCCCTTCACTCCCTTGGCAACTCTTCAGGAGCGGGAGGAGAAGAAAAAGGGCCTCAAGAGCTTGCAAGTCTCCGACTTGCGGCTTTCGGGCATCGTGTGGGACAAGAAGGAGTATGTGGCCTTGGTGGAGGCCCCTGATCGCTTGGGGTATGTGTTGAAGGTGAATGATCTGATTGGCAACACCGCTCGTGTTGCCAGGATATCCCCGGAGTCCGTCCTCTTTGAAGTGAAAGAAAGCCCGTACCTGCCCAAGTCCAAGATCAAAGAGGTGGAACTTAAATTCAAGAAGGAGGAATAGACCATGAGAGGGAGGCCATTCCAGAGGATGGGCATCCAATCTCTTGCTCTGCTGTCCGGATTGCTGATATGGGGCCTCCTGGCTGGGTCTGTCTCGGCGGAAATGGCCTCATACACCCAGTTGGCAAAGATCTCGGCCGATTCTCGGGTTCGGATTGCCAGGGGTGAGGAGGCAACTGGAGAGAACCAGGGGAAACCCGACCTGGCGAATATCTCGGAGGTTGTCCTGGAGCAGATGAGCCAGACTCGGGCTTCAATCCGCATTCAGGCTGATCGATCTATTCCGAGCTATGAGTCCTTTGCCCTGCCGGATCCACCCCGGCTGGTGGTTGACATCCCAAATGCAAATCATGCAATCCAGGCATATCCAAGCCCTGCGGCAGATAGCCTGGTCAAAAAGATCCGCTCTTCTCAGTACAAGGATGCCCCTACCAAGGTGGTTCGCCTGGTGTTTGACCTCATCTCCCCCTCCTCCTATCTGGTGGAAGCGAAGGGGGATCAATTGAGGATTGCCCTGGGAGAAGGGGAGAGGCCGGCGGTGGCGGGGGAACCCCCATCCCAGAAATCCCCTGATTTAGGGACCGGGGCGGAGCCAGGCAAGGTGACGAAGATCGACTATCAATCAAAAAAGAAGAATAGGGCGCGGATCCTGATTTCCACCGAGGGGAAAGTCCGCTACGACATCTCGAAGATCTCCCAGCCTCCCTCATTGGTATTGGACATCCATCCGGCAGCGATCATGGACGCGGCTGCCCAACCCCTGGATGTCCACCTCCTGTCCGGTCAGGTGGAGAAGGTGAGGGCGGTCCAATCACAAGTGGATCCAGAGAAGGTGGTTCGGGTTGTGGCCGACCTCAGGGGGTCCATCAAGTACGAGGTCAGCCAGGATCAGGCGGGGATCTATCTGGATATCTCGCCGGCCCCTTCCGAGTCCCAGGCCGCTGAGGCCGCCCTATCACCAATGGCAGCAGAGCCTCCTCCAGCAGAGGCCAAGAAGATCTCCATGGATTTCAAGGATGCCGACATCAACAATCTGTTGCGCATCCTGGCCGAGGTGAGCGGAGCAAACATCGTGGCCGGATCGGACGTCAAAGGAAATGTGACGGTGCGCCTGATCAATATCCCCTGGGATCAGGCCCTGGATGCCATCCTGAAGATCAATGGCTACGGCTATATGCGGGAGGGCAATATCATTCGCGTGGCCTCCTTGGCTGCCATCGCGAAGGAAACGGAAGAGCAAAAGAAGAGAGAGGCCGAGGAACGTAAGTCCAGAGAGCTGGAGAGAAGAGAGAAGGTCGCCCTCGCGCCACTGGAGCAATACATCCTTCCCGTCAATTATGTGAGCGCGGAGAAGCTGATGGAGAACCTCCTGCCCATGGCCTCGAAGGATCCGGAGACGGAGAAGCTTCGTGGTAAGATCACCATTCACTCGGAGACCAAGTCGATCATCATCAATGATACGGCGGAGGCGATTGAGAAGATGAAGCAGATGGCCTCCCGTCTGGATGTCCGGACCCCCCAGGTGATGATCGAGGCAAGGATCGTTACGGTCAGGGAGGGGTTTGCTCAATCCCTGGGTATCCAGTGGGGAGGAAGTTATACGGCCGATGTGAGTGGCGAAAACGATGTGACGGTGGCCGGGACGAATCCGCCCCTTACGGCGCCTTTCGGCGCACCCCTGGCGAACTGGCTCGTCAACCTGCCCATGGTCACAGCCGGAGGCATACCGACGGCGGGTGCCTTTACCATAGGGTATATCGGAAGTCGGCTCATCTTGGAGGCTCGCCTCTCGCTGGGAGAAGCAGAAGACTATGTGAAGAACCTTTCCAGCCCCAAGGTAACCACCATGGACAACAAAGAGGCAGAGATCAAATCGGGCACCCAAATTCCCTTCACCACGGTGGATCCATCCTCAGGCCGGTTGGCCATCTCTTTCCAGGAGGCCTATCTCAGGCTGAAGGTGAAACCTCATGTGACGTCGGACAAAAAGATCAATATGGAAATCGAGGCGGAGAACAATACGCCAGGAAGAAACTATCCGACCGGTGTGGGGGACGTGGTGTCCATAGACAAGAGAATGGCCAAGACCGAGATGCTGGCAGAGAATGGCTCTACGGTGGTGCTGGGGGGACTTTATGTCAATGAGGAAAGGACGCTCGAGGAAGGGATTCCCTGGCTCCGCAAGCTCCCGGTCATCGGATGGCTCTTCAAACGAAGGACTGTAAATCCAGTAAGGCAGGAGCTTTTGATCTTCATCAGTCCAACGATCCTGGAGGAACAGAAGATATAGCAGACCTTGACCAGGATTTCCCTTGGGCAGTAAGTGTGAAAAGGCGCACAAAGGGTGCGTCTTTTCCATCTCTGGAGGGAGAAATTGAAGAAATATCTAAAGAGACAAAACCGAAGCAGCATGATCGCCATGGGGTGGGCCCTTTCTCTGCTGCTATTCTGCTTGTCTTGGGGGGGGCCCCAGCCGGCTTGCTCCGAGGCCTCCACGATCCTCTCCTTAGGAGAGGATTCGTATATCCCCAAGGGGACCATCGAAGGAGCAACGGGGGTCAAGTTCATAGAGGAACTGGGAAAGAATCGGCTTGAAGAGGTAAGCGTGGTGATCCTTTCCAATATCGACCATTCGAGCATACCAGGTCCGGTCCGCAGTGAGTTAGCAGGTTACGTGAGAAAAGGAGGGTCCCTGCTCATCACCGGAGGAGATAGGTCATTTGGCAGCGGAGGGTACGACGGGACCGATTTGGGTCCCATCCTCCCCTTTAGGATCCTCTACCAGAAGGATTGGCAGTCCAGCCGAAGGGGACAGATCGAGTCCGTGGCATCGGGCCATCCGGTCTTTTCCGGTATCGATCTCATGAGGATTCCATTGGTGGACTTTTTCAATAACATGGCCAACGCGGAGGGAGTGAATCTGATCGCCCAGTTCTCCAAATTCAATCGCCAGCCCATGATCGCGGAAAGAGAAGTCGGGAATGGTCTGGTCTTCGGAATCGCCTTCAGCATGACCCAGGCATCCTCCCAATGGCCCGAAGGGAATGAGTTTTGTCTCAATCTGGTGAAATATCTTCTGCAGCGATCCAGCATCAGACCGTAACCACCCTGGGGTAAGGCGGCCCGATTTCGTGGAGACCGTCCCTGTTCAGCTCACATCCCGAAACTATTCCATCCACATTGGCGCGCACATCCTTCCTCACTTGGGAAAACTGCTGGGCGAGCTTAACCTCTCAAAAAGGGTCCTTCTGGTTAGCGATCCGCAGGTGAACGAGATTTACGGCAAGGCCGTCCTGGATATACTCAGAGAGGCGGGGTTTTCCCCTCTTCTCTTATTGGTTCCGGCAGGGGAAGAGAACAAGTCCTTGGTGTGGGCGCGGCGTCTTTATGATTCACTCATCCGGGAGAAATTCGATAGAGGTTCTCCCATCATTGCCTTGGGGGGCGGCGTAATCGGGGATCTCGCCGGATTTGTAGCCGCCACCTATATGCGCGGCGTTCCCTTCATCCAACTGCCCACCTCGCTGCTGGCGCAGATTGACAGCAGCGTGGGTGGAAAGGTCGCCGTCAATCATCCTCGGGCCAAGAACATGATAGGAGCGTTTTACCAGCCCCTGTTGGTCTTGATCGATGTCAGCTTCCTAAGTACCTTGCCGCAGAGGGAATTTGGGGCCGGGATGGCCGAAGTCATCAAGTATGGAATCATATGCGACGCCAATTTTGTCTCTTTCCTGGAAGAGAATCTGCAAGAGGTCTTTTCCCTCAACCCCGAGGTCGTTTCTTTCATGATCAAGAGGTGCTGTCAGATCAAGGCCTCAATCGTGGCCCAAGATGAGAGGGAGGAAGGGCTGCGCGCAGTGCTGAACTACGGGCATACCATCGGCCATTGCGTGGAGGCTGCCACCCACTTTCGAGGCTTTCGCCACGGTGAGGCAGTAGCCATCGGCATGGTGGTGGCCGGGAGGATCTCAGAGCTATTGGGACTTTGGAGCCCAGGCGATGCAGCCCGGCAGAAGGAGATCCTGAGGGCGGCGGGGCTTCCCCTCAGTCATCATATGAGGCCGGAGAAGGTGCTAAGGTGGCTTCATTACGACAAAAAGGTCAGAGACGGGAGAGCCCATTTTGTGTTGACAAGGAGCATCGGCGATGCTATCATCCGCCAGTTTGTGGAGGAAGAAGTGATACTGAAAGCCCTGAACGAGACCTCTGAGGAAGATGCCTGAGAAAGTCCATCTCCCGCCGGAAATCGAGAAGTATTATGATAAGTGGAAAAAGGATCCCCAATCGCGGGTCTTCGCCCAGTTGGCTGATGCCTATCGCAAGAATGGCATGCTGGATGAGGCGATCGAGGTATGTCTGGAGGGCCTGAAGGTCCATCCCTCCTACAGCAGTGCCAGGATGGTCCTTGTGAGGGCCTATCAGGAGAAGGGCCTGGATGGCGAGGCAGGGAATGAGCTCACGGAGATCATCAGGAATGATCCGGATAATATGCTGGCGCATCGAATGTTGGCGGACCTATCCTACAAGGAGGGGCGGCTCGAAGAGGCCATTGAGCAATACCACAAGGTATTGAGTCTGACTCCCTTGGATCGCGAAATCAGGACAATCTTGGAGAAGGCAGAGGCGAATCTGGCGGAAGCACCCACTCCATCCGAGAGTGCCGAGACTGAATCGGATCAAGGTCAAGAAGAGGGATCCAGATGGGAAATCCCGGGTTCCTCCTTTGAAATGGAGGGAGTTGAGTTAGGGGCCGAAGAGGGGAAAGAACCTGGAACCGTACCGTTGGGCCCGACGGAAAAACAGGAACGAGAAGATGCGTTCTTGACCGAAACAATAGCCGATCTATATCTCAAGCAAGGCCTCCGGGAAAAGGCGGTGGAGATCTTCTCCAAGATGCTAGATGCTGACCCTGGCAATTCTCATATTCAAGAGAGGCTGCGGGAGGCGGCTCTGCCTCGGGAAGAAGGATTGACACCGGAAGGCCAGATGGACTTGGAAGTGAGGACCGAAGGGCCAGCAGCGGTCGAGACGGTGGTCCCAGAGAGTCCGGGGATGGAGCAAAGCCCCTCATTGGACCTGCTCAAGCCCGAGGCGGTTTTGACCCGACCTGACGGGGGGGTGAAGGAAGGAGTTGCTCAAGAGCCTCCTGGGCCGGCCGTGGATCTGGGCATGCTGGACGAAGGCCCTGCAGTGGGCTCGCCTCCGGCCGAAGTAGTTTCGATCCGGCCTGAGGAAGGCACGAGAGAGGGCGTCACCGAGGAGTCTCCTGGGCCGGCCGTGGATCTGGGCATGCTGGAGCTCATGGATGAGGGATCCCCGTCTGTTCCTGGGGGTAAGGAGCCGGCGCAGATCCTCTCTCGATGGCTGGAAGCGATTCAAAAGGGGCGGGGGTCGGTGGATAGACCATGGAATTCCGGGAGCGATTGACCTCGCTGCTTGCTGATGTGGAAGGCTCCATGGGAACAGCCTTGGTGGGGCTCGACGGTATCCCGGTAGAGCATCTTTCCCGGGAATTGGACATGGTCAATCTCGGGGCCGAATATGCAGCCATCATTGGAGATGCCAAGAAGGCCTCCCAGGATCTCAATCTGGGCGACCTAAAAACGCTCTCGATTCTGACCCAGCAGATGAGCCTTTTGTTTTCCCTGCTTCAGCATGGCTACTTCATCGCACTCACAGTCCAGAACCGAGGAAATTGGGGAAAGACGAGATTTAGATTGCAGCATCACAGCGAAAGACTTGAAGGAGAAATCTGAGGAGGAGAGAAGGTTGGATTTTCCTTCTGTTTTCGAAGAATGCCACGGGTGCATTCTTTTTGTTTTAGGGAAGTATGACTAAGCGTATATTGATTCTTCATGGGCCCAATTTGAACCTCTTGGGGAAAAGGGAACCCCATATCTACGGCTCGGATTCGTTAGAGACGATTAACGAAGCCATCAGGATTGCCGCCGAAGAGGAAGGAATGGAAGCAGAGATACTTCAATCGAATCATGAAGGAGAGCTGATCGATACGCTTCACAGGTTCTCCGGTTGGGCGGATGTTTTGTTGATCAACCCAGGGGGATACAGCCATACCAGCATTGCCTTACGGGATGCCATTGTCGCTGTTGGAATTCCGACCATTGAAATTCACCTTTCCAATATCCATAAGAGGGAAGAGTTCAGGCGGCACTCATTCATCGCTGAGGTAGCATCAGGTCAGATCTCGGGGTTTGGTAAGCAGAGCTACATCCTGGGGATCAAGGCGGCCTCCTGGCTGCTCAAAGAAAGAGGAGCTTCGGGATAGCTCCTGTCCAAGGATGAACTATTCCTCCCGACTGAGAAAGGTACGAGATTCACTGGATGAGCTGCACCTCGATGCCCAACTTCTCGTGAACCGGGAGGATATCCGCTACCTCTCGGGGTTCTCCGGGGATGCGGGCCTCGGCTTGGTGGGCCCTAATTCGGCCTACCTATTCCTTGATTTTCGCTTCCTTACCCAAGCGGACCAAGAGGTTATGGGCTTCGAAGTCAAGCCAGTGGACCGATCCCTTTGGGATTCCTTGGCAGCGGAAGTCAAAAGGGATAAGATATCTCGCCTGGGGTTTTCTCCGGCAGAACTTTCCTATGAGCGGCATCGAATGCTGGAAGAGAAGGCGGAAGGGATCCAGCTCGTCGCCACAAGATCCCTTGTAACCCAACTTCGAATGATCAAAGACCCGGAGGAGGCCGAGGCAATCCGCAGATCAGGACGAGTGCTGTCGCAGAACCTGGATGAGATCCTGCCTCTGATCAAGCCGGGCATGAAGGAAGGCGAAATTGCAGCCCTTTTCGAATACGGCCTGAGAATGAAGGGAGCGGACAAGCCGGGCTTTGAGACCATTGTGGCTTCGGGAGAGCGTTCCGCTATGCCCCACGCCCACGCTTCCCCTCGCGAAATCAGATCGGGAGAGTTCTTGAAGATTGATGGCGGCGCCCAATGGAATGGATACCATTCCGATATCACCCGGACGGTGGTCCTTAGTGCAGCTACCTCGTCACAGGAAGCGATCCATCGGATTGTCCTCGAAGCCCATGATCAGGCCATTGCGGCTATCAGGCCCGGAATGACTGGGGAGGCACTGGATCAAGTGGCAAGGAAGGTCATCGAGGAGGCGGGTTATGGCCGATATTTTGGACACGGAACCGGCCATGGGGTTGGGCTGTCTGTCCATGAGGAGCCTCGAATCGGACGGGAATCGCACACCATACTGGAGGAGGGGATGGCTTTTACCATCGAGCCCGGGATCTACCTCCCTGGGGTCGGGGGAGTCAGGATTGAGGATACCATCCTGCTGACTGAGAAAGGCCCAGAGGTCGCTACAACCACCACGCGGAGGATGACGCTTTGATCTCAAGCAATGACCTACGCCCGGGCACGAAGATCGTGCTCGATGGGGCTGTCTTTCAGGTAATAGAATATCAGCACCACAAGCCAGGAAAAGGAGGCGCCATGGTGCGCACCAGGCTGAAGAACCTGAGGACGGGGGCCATTGTGGATAAGACGTTTCGGCCCGAGGAGAAGTTGCCCTTAGCGGAGATGGAAGAGAGAAAGATGCAGTTCCTTTATCGGCAGGATGATCTCTTCCATTTTATGGATACTTCGAGTTACGAACAGCTATCGTTGAGATCTTCCCATTTGGCGGGGGCGACGAATTACCTGAAGGAAGGAATGATCATCACCATTCAGTTCCATGATGAGGAGCCGGTGGAAGTGGTGTTGCCAATCTTCGTGGTCCTTGAGGTGGCGAAGACGGACCCGGGAATTCGGGGGGACACGGCCTCTGGGGGATCCAAGCCAGCAACCCTGGAGACGGGGATGGTCGTTCAGGTCCCGCTCTTCATCAATGAAAAAGATTCGATCAAAGTGGATACCCGTACCGGAACTTACGTGGAGAGGGGATAAAGGGAAGCTGAAATGGAGAGCCGAAGCAAAAGATGACCGCTCCCAAAGAGAGATCCACCATTTTGAAGGTAAAGGAAATCCAGGAGCTTTTAGATCTGCTGAAGGATTCGGATATTGAGGAAATCGAGATAGCAAGAGATGACCTGAGGATTCGAATCAGGAGGAGAGGGATGCTGTCCGCCGGGACTTTCTACGCCCCTTTGCCTCCCATCCCCGCGGGTCAGATTGAAGCGCCTCCTGCCGGCCCTTCAGCCTCCCCTGAAAAGAAGGAATCCAATGTAAGTCTGCTTTCGATTCACTCTCCCATGGTGGGGACCTTCTATCGGGCACCCCTTCCTGGCGCAGAGCCTTTCGTCAAAGAAGGGGATCTGATCAAGAAAGGGCAGACCCTCTGTATCATCGAAGCGATGAAGCTGATGAATGAGATCGAGGCAGAGAGAGCCGGGAGAATCGATTCCATCCTGGTGGATGATGCTCAGCCGGTGGAATACGGACAATCGCTCTTCCTCATAGAGCCACTCTGATATCGCCTTTCGAGCCCCTTTCATAATAGCACCACAGTTATCTTGCGCAAAATGTTCTCAAAAGTCCTCATCGCAAATCGGGGAGAAATCGCCCTGCGCATTATCCGGGCCTGCCGCGAGCTCCAGGTGAAGACGGTGGCGGTCTATTCGACCGTCGACCGCGATTCCCTCCATGTCCAGTTTGCCGATGAGGCGATATGTATTGGTCCCCCTGAACTCTCTTTGAGCTATCTAAATATCTCGCGCATCATCAGCGCGGCCGAGGTCACCAACGCAGATGCGATTCACCCGGGATACGGACTCCTGGCGGAGAATTCCCATTTCGCAGAGATCTGTGAGGCATCCGAGCTGCATTTCATTGGGCCCTCGGCGGAAAACATCCGACTTATGGGAGATAAGGCGAGGGCGAGAAAGCTCGCCCAAGCGACAGGTGTGCCGGTGGTCGAGGGGAGTGACGCCATTATCTCGAGTCCCGAAGAAGCTACGGAAGTGGCCTCCCGGATCGGCTATCCGGTCATGATCAAAGCCACAGCCGGAGGCGGGGGCAGGGGGATGCGAATCGTCCGCTTGCCGGAGGATCTCCTTCAGTCTCTTACCACAGCCAGCTCCGAAGCAGAGGCGGCCTTTGGAGACGCTGGATTATACCTGGAGCGTTATATGGAGGACCCGAGGCATGTGGAATTTCAGTTATTGGCCGATAGGTTTGGCAATCTGGTTCATCTGGGAGAGCGAGACTGCTCGGTCCAGCGACGTCACCAGAAACTGATTGAAGAAGCGCCTTCTCCGGCTCTCCGCCAGAAGCTGCGGGAGAAGATGGGGAAAGCGGCTGTCGCCGTGGCCCAGGCCGCAAATTATACCAACGTGGGGACGGTGGAATTCCTGTTGGATGAGCGGGGAAATTTCTCATTCCTGGAAATGAATACCCGAATTCAAGTGGAACACCCGGTCACCGAAATGGTCACCGGGATCGACTTGGTAAAGGAACAGATCCGATTGGCCGCAGGGGAGCCACTCCGCTTCAAGCAGGAAGATATCGAACTCAAGGGGCACAGCATCGAATGTCGTATCAACGCTGAGGATCCGGAAAGATTCCTTCCCTGTCCCGGAGTCATATCGAAATTTCTCCTTCCTGGAGGCCCAGGGGTGAGAGTGGACACTCACTGTTACCCGGGCTACACCATCAGTCCTCATTATGACTCCCTGATTGCAAAGGTCATCGTCCACGGGGAGAATAGGAGAGAGGCCATAGCAAGGGCCCGGAGGGCAATGGAGGAGTTCGTCGTCGAAGGCATCAAGACCACAATTCCTTTTCATCAGAGGGTCTTCAAGGACCCGGACTTCATCAAGGCGAGGGTCACAACCGGTTTTTTGGATCGGCTGACCGCTTCCACCAGTCGCTAAGGGATCGGATCGAGAGCCAAAGAGGCCAAAGAGGCTCCATACCGTTCATAACTCAAAGAGGAGGGAGGAGATAAGATGAAGACAGTAGCGTTCTGTTGTGGCCTGTTTCTGCTGGTAATGGGGATGGCCGGAGGGGTAGGGGCTCAGCCGATCAAGGTCGGGCTGATCACTCCCCTGACGGGAGATGTGAAGACTTTTGGGGAATCGATCAAGAACGGATTCGAACTGGCAGTATCCGAGGTAAATGCCAAGGGCGGGATCATGGGAAGGAAGATCGAGATGGTGATCACCGACGACAAGAATGATCCAACCGAGGCCTCCAATGCGGCCATTAAGCTCATCAGTCAGGATCGGGTGAAACTGATTGTGGGTTCCGTCACGTCCAAGTGCTCGATTCCAGTATCGGATATCTGTCAGAGCCAAAAGGCAGTGATGATTACCCCATCAGCCACCAATCCAAAGGTTACCGTTGCCGACGGCAAGCGAAAGGACTTCGCCTTCCGCGCCTGCTTCATCGACCCGTTCCAGGGGTCGGTAATGGCGAAGTTTGCGGCCAGAACCTTGAAAAAGAAGACGGCTGCAGTCCTTTATGATGTGGGAAATGACTATACGAAAGGACTCGCGGAGTTCTTCCGAGATTCCTTCAAGAAAGAGGGGGGGAAGATCACAAGTTTTGAATCTTACGGCAAGGATGATGTGGATTTCTCCGCGCTCCTGACCAAAATAGCCGCCGAGAAGCCGGAGGTCCTGTTTCTCCCCGACTACTACAACAAGGTGGGCTTGATCGCCAAGCAGGCAAGGGAAAGAGGAATCAAGGCCATTTTCTTGGGTGGCGATGGCTGGGATTCTCCCGATCTCTTCAAGATCGCTGGCGCTGCAGTAGAGGGGAGTTTCTTCAGCAACCACTACTCCCCCGAGGATCCAAGCGCTGAGGTACAGAGCTTTATCAAGAAGTATCGTGCCCGCTTTGGCGCGACCCCAGACGCCTTGGCAACCCTGGGCTATGACGCCACCAAGATCTTGCTTAACGGTATAGAGAAGGCCAAGAGCGATGATCCGGAAAAGGTGAAGAGGGCGTTGGCTCAGATCAAAAACCTCCAGGTGGTATCCGGGAAGATCAGCTACGATAAGGATGGCAACCCCATCAAGAGCGCAGCGGTCATCGGCATCGTCAACGGGCAGCAGAAATACAAGACCACAGTGAACCCCTGACCGGAGGAGGAGAGAGGGGGGGGAGTTTCTCTTTCCCCTTCCCTTCTCTCCCTTTCCTGACCCCCTCTGGTCCTTGTCACCTTCATCATGATCTATCTACTCCAGCAGATCTTAAACGGCTTGCAACTGGGTTTTGTTTATGCCTTGATCGCCCTTGGCTACACCATGGTGTACGGCATCATCCGCCTGATCAATTTCGCCCACGGCGATGTCTTCATGGTCGGTGTTTATCTGGCCTACTACGGAATTTCCTATTTCCATCTCCCCCTCCCGCTTGCCATGATGATTTCCATGGGTGGCTGCGCCCTCCTGGGTATTACGATCGAGAAACTTGCCTACCGCCCTCTGCGTAGCGCCCCCCGAATAGCCGCCCTGATCACCGCGATCGGGGTGTCCCTTTTCTTGGAATATTTCTGCAGCCTCAAGTTCGTTTTCGGCCCCAACTATCTCTCTTTTCCTCGCCCCTTCGAAGTCGTGACCTGGGAATGGGCGGGGATCATTTTTTCCAATATTCAAGTAATCATATTTGGGGTTACCATATCCCTTTTGATCCTACTCCAGTACGTCGTGCACCATACCAAAATGGGCAAGGCGATGCGGGCCGTATCCTTCGATCATGACACGGCGAGACTCATGGGGATCAATGTGGACTCCACCATCTCCTTCACCTTTGGATTAGGATCAGCCATGGCTGCTGCCGGAGGCGTCTTATATGGAATTGCCTACCCTCAAATCAATCCATTCATGGGGATCATGCCCGGCTTAAAGGCCTTTGTGGCGGCCGTGTTAGGAGGAATTGGCATTATCCCGGGGGCTATGATCGGCGCACTCATCATGGGAATCGCCGAGGTGTTGACCTCTGCTTTTATCTCCTCGACCCTTCGCGATGGGGTGGCCTTTGGCATCCTCATTCTGGTCCTCATGGTGAAACCTACAGGCATCTTGGGAAGATCCAGCCGGGAGAAGGTCTAAATCGATGAAGAGGCATCATTGGATTCTACATATTTCAGTCGTGGTCCTGCTCTATCTGGCCATCTCAGCCCTCATGCGAGGTGGCATGATCAACCCCTATTGGGAACAAATCATCCAGTACTCCCTCGTTGTCTGTATCTCATCCCTGGGTCTCAACATGATCTACGGCTACACCGGGCAATTCTCTTTGGGGCATGCGGCCTTTTTCGGGATTGGGGCCTATGCATCCGCGCTCATCACCAAAGCCACAGAGACGGAGAGCCTCACGATATTCATTGTGGCCCTTTTGGGTGGGGCTATCTTGTCTGGCGTCGTGGCCCTTGTCATAGGTCTTCCCATACTTCGGCTGCGCTCCGACTATTTGGGGATCGCCACCTTGGGTTTTGGGATCATGGTAAAAGTCGCCTTTGACAACCTGGATCGGATCATCCCCATGATGGGTGGCTCTCGTGGGATGAGCGGAATTCCTAAGTTGACCGACTTCACCATCACTTACGTTTTCGCGTGTCTATCGGTCCTTGTGTTGCGCAATTTCGTCTACTCCGGTCATGGACGGGCATGCATCTCCGTTCGGGAAGACGAGATCGCCGCCGGTGCCATGGGAGTGAACACCACCAAATACAAGACCATAGCCTTTGTAATAGGCTGCTTCTATGCCGGACTGGCCGGCGGCCTATATGCCCACCTGTATATATTCTTGCATCCCTCGAATTTTGATTTCCTGAAATCCTTTGATCCGCTGCTGATCGTGGTGCTGGGTGGATTGGGGAGCATCAGTGGGACCATACTCGCCGCATTGGGCTGGACTTTTTTCCTGGAAGGGCTGCGGGTGATTCTTCCTCTTCAGATCCTCGACTGGCGCATGGTCATCTACCCAATCTTGCTGATCGTCGTAATGCTATTGAGGCCGCAGGGCCTGTTTGGCGGGAGGGAATTCAGATTCATCGAGCCGCAGAGGATAGGTGGTGAATAGACCGATGAATCCCCTTCTGGAGATTCGAGGTCTTTCCAAGAATTTCGACGGCTTGAAGGCCGTCTCCGATTTCGATATCACCCTTGCCAAGGGCGAACTGACGGGCCTGATAGGCCCCAATGGGGCGGGCAAGACGACGATTTTCAACCTAATTACTGGCCTCCATGAACCGAGCCGGGGAGGGATAAGCTTCAATGGTCGAGATATTCTGCGCCTGAAATCCTATCAGATCACTCAGCTCGGGATTGCCCGTACCTTTCAGAACATCCGCCTATTCAATAGCCTCAGCGTCTTGGATAATGTACGTATTGCCTATCATGGCTATTTCGAATATGGGGTCTTTTCCGCGGTCCTCCGTACCCCTGGCTTCTTTGAAAAGGAAGAAAAGCTGACCAAGAGGTCGCAAGATCTCCTGGGGATATTCAACCTCTTGCCCCGTCAGCACGAAATGGCGAAAGGTCTGCCCTATGGAGAGCAAAGGAGACTGGAGATCGCCCGGGCCCTGGCATCCAACCCCAAGCTTCTCCTCTTGGACGAACCTGCGGCCGGAATGAATCCATCTGAGGCCCGCCAGCTAATGGAACTGATCTGTTGGATCAAGGGCCAATTCGACCTTACAATCCTCCTGATCGAGCATCAGATGCCTGTGGTCATGGGGTGTTGTGAGCGAATCGTGGTCATGGATTTCGGAGAGGTGATCGCCGAGGGGACCCCCCAGGAGATCCAGAACGACCCGAGGGTAATCGAGGCCTATTTGGGAAAGGAGATTGCCTAGTGCTTCTTGAGGTACGCGATCTCCACATCTATTATGGCGGAATTCACGCCCTGAAGGGAATCTCCTTTCACGTAGATGAGGGAGAGGTGGTTACCTTGATCGGAGGGAATGGAGCAGGCAAGAGCACTACCCTCAGAAGTATCTCTGGGCTCCTGCGCCCCCAAGCCGGGGAGATCTTCTTTCGAGATACGCTAATCAATGCGATGGCTCCCCATAAGATCGTATCCATGGGCATCTCCCATGTGCCCGAAGGAAGGAAGCCTTTTTCCAACCTCACGGTCATTGAGAATATCGATATGGGAGGATTTACGATCAGGAATCGCAGCGAGCTGGCGCGGTCCAGGGAGAGGGTATTTCAGCGGTTTCCTCGCCTCAGGGAGAGAGCCAGGCAATTCGCCGGAACCCTTTCCGGTGGAGAGCAGCAGATGCTGGCCATGGGAAGGGGACTCATGCCCCGGCCCAAGCTCCTGCTCTTGGATGAGCCCTCCATGGGCTTGTCTCCGATTCTGGTGAGGGAGATATTCGACATCATTCGAGAAATCAATGGGTTGGGAACGAGCATCCTTTTGGTGGAGCAAAATGCGTATATGGGGCTTTCGATCGCCCACCGGGCCTATGTGTTGGAGACCGGATCTATCATTTTAGAAGGCAAGCCTCAGGATTTGCAAAGGAATCCCAAGATAAGATCGGCCTACCTGGGAGAAGAAGTCGAAGAAGAGCCACCTCTCTCCTCGAGCTGTTCCTCCGAACGCCCAACCTGAAGGTGGAGTGGAAAGACCGACCCAAGCAACCCTCGCCCCCGCGCTCCGCAGTCCCTCTCCTATTGTTGCGAAAGGATATCAATAAGCTGAAGCCATGATCATTGAAACCCGAAGAAAAGTTACCGCAGCGCGTATCTCCATTTTTTCAAATCTCTTTTTGGTCTTTGCCAAGCTCATCGTCGGATTTGTCACCTCTTCCGTGAGCGTCCTCTCGGAAGCCGTCCATTCTGGGATCGATCTTGTGGCCTCGGGAATCGCCTTCTTTTCGGTGAAACGGTCGGACGTCCCTCCCGACCAAAGACATGCCTTTGGCCACGGGAAGATTGAAAATATCTCCGGGTTTTTGGAGGCTCTCCTGATTTTCCTCGCGGCCCTTCTGATCGTGTATGAAGCTGTGGCGAAGCTCTCGGTCAAAGAGCCAATCCGATCGTTGAACCTGGGAATCATAGTCATGGGCCTGTCGGCAGTGATCAATCTCGCCGTATCCCTTTACCTTTTGAAGACAGCCAGGGAGACGGACTCCATAGCCCTGGAAGCGGACGCCCACCATCTTTTGACGGATGTCTATACCTCAGTTGGGGTTATGATGGGTTTGCTTCTGATTCGTCTGACCGGAATCGTTCTTTTCGATCCGCTTATGGCATTGGGGGTCGCCATCCTGATCACCAAGACCGCCTACACCCTGACCCGGAAATCCCTGGAGCCCTTGCTGGATGCAAAACTTCCGGATGAGGAAGAGGAACTGGTTGCCTCCATAATCCGAGATCACTCTCCCCGGGCTCTGGAATTCCATAGCCTTCGAACGCGCAAGGCAGGCTCTCAAAGACATATTGACCTCCATCTGGTGGTCCAAAAGGACACCCATGTGGAGGAGGCCCATCAGCTGTGTGACGACCTGGAGTCCCACATCCAAGCCGAACTGCCGAACTCCGCGGTTAGCATCCATATTGAACCAAATGAGTCCTCACAGGTGCGGGCCAGCAGGGCTTTGATCCCTCCAGGGAGGCCGGATGAAGAAGACGAGAATTCTCCAAGTTGATCCTCATTCTCCCCAAGCGGAAGCGATCCGGGAGGCGGCTCAGGTTCTCAGGGAGGGAGGGCTCGTGGCTTTTCCCACCGAGACGCTCTATGGATTGGGAGCGAACGCCACGGATCCAGGGGCGATAGAGGCCGTCTTCTCCGCCAAGAGGCGACCGAAGGAGAAACCCCTCATCATCCTGGCCAGCGATTTGGATATGGTGAAGGGGTTGGTGGTTGCAGTGGATGATCTGGCGTGGGAGTTGATGAATCGCTTCTGGCCAGGACCCCTCACCCTCATTCTTGAAGCCTCTCCCCATCTTCCTTCCGCCCTCACCGGTTATAGCGGGAAGTTAGGTTTGCGAATTCCAGACAGCACCATCGCCCTCTCCCTGGTAAGGGAGTGCTCTTTCCCGGTTACAGCCTCCAGCGCCAATCGTTCGGGGGGCAAAGATCCAGTGGACGGTCAGACGGTGTGGCAGGAATTGGAGGGAACCATCGACCTCTTGCTGGATGGAGGCTGCACGGCAGGGATCCCTTCCACCCTATTGGATCTCACGACTCGCCCCCCCCAGGTCATCCGCCAGGGCGCAGTCTCCCACGACCTGTTATGGAAGATCATCGACCCTCAATAAGGCCTGCAAAATCGGGATTGTCATGCAGAGCGCTTGTATGGTATACGTAAGAAGGGAATTGGAAGAGATGCCGCTCGATTTGGACACTTCAGCTCGAATAGAGGACATCGAAGAGGAGGTCCGGAAATACAATCCGGAGGCGGACTTGGACCTTTTGCGTAAGGGGTTTGAGTTTGCTGCAAAAGTCCATCAAGGCCAAGAGAGAAGGTCGGGGGAGTCCTACCTTTCCCATCCTCTGGAGGTGGCAAAGATACTGGCGCAGCTAAGGATGGATGCACAAACCATTACTGCAGGGCTCCTTCACGACGCGGTGGAAGATACCTTTGCCACCATCGAAGAGATCAGAGAAGTATTCGGGGGAGAGATTGCTGACCTGGTGGATGGGGTGACCAAGATCAGCAGGATCTCATTCCGTACCCGCGAAGACCGACAGGCGGAAAGCCTCCGCAAGATGGTTTTGGCCATGTCCAAGGATATACGGGTTATCCTTTTAAAGCTGGCAGACCGGCTCCACAATATGCGTACCCTGGATCCCTTGGATCCAGACAAGAAGAAGGCCATCGCCAAAGAGACCCTTGATATCTACGCCCCATTGGCCCACAGGCTGGGAATTGCTTGGATCAAAATGGAACTGGAGGACTTGGCCCTCCGCTATCTTGAGCCGGAGGTATATCAAGAGCTCGTCTCCCGGGTGGCCAAGAAGAGGAAGGAAAGGGAAGGCGAAATCAACGAGGTGATCGGCATCTTGCAGGGAAAGCTGAGGGAAATGGAGATCAAGGCCAGGATTACCGGCCGACCCAAGCACTTCTATAGCATTTTCAAAAAGATGAGGGATCAGGGTCGCGTCTTTGATGAGATCTATGATCTTACCGCAGTTCGGGTCATCACTCGATCTATAAGGGACTGCTATGGGGCGCTTGGGATTGTTCATACCCTGTGGAAGCCAATCCCCGGGCGATTCAAAGACTTTATCGCCATGGCCAAGTCCAACATGTATCAGTCTCTTCATACCACTGTGATTGGACCCAGAGGGGAGCCGATTGAGATCCAGATCCGCACGGAAGAGATGCATCGCACCGCGGAGGAAGGTATCGCTGCTCATTGGCGCTATAAGGAGGGGAAAACCAAAATTGATCCCTCCGATAAGAGCTTCGTCTGGCTGAGGCAGCTCCTGGAGTGGCAGCAAGACCTCAAGGATCCCAAGGAGTTCATGGATACGGTGAAGGTCGACCTGTTTTCCGAGGCGGTTTATGTATTCACTCCCAAAGGAGATGTGCGGGAACTCCCTCGGGGAGCGACCCCCGTCGATTTCGCCTTCAGCATCCATACTGATGTAGGAGTTCATTGCATGGGGGCGAAGGTGAACGGAAAAATGGTTCCTCTTCGCTACGAACTCCGAAACGGGGATATCGTGGAGGTCATCACTTCTACCAGCCATTCCCCGAGCAAGGATTGGCTTCGCCTGGTCAAGACCACCCGGGCCAGGAACAAGATTCGACAATGGATCAAGATCGAGCAGCGGAGTCGAGCGATTACTCTGGGTCGGGATATCTGTGAAAAGGAAGTTCGCAAGTACGGAAAGAGCCCAGCCCAGGTCTTGAAGTCAGAGAATTTGCTCAAGGTGGCGGAGAGGCTCGGATTCCAGAGCGAAGAGGATCTCTATGCGGCAGTCGGCTACGGGAAAGCCTCCCCCGTCCAGGTGGTCTCCAAGATCCTTCCCACGGAAGAAGTGCCTCAAATGCAAATGCTCCAGCAAGAGGAAGCCAAGAGGAAGGAATCCGAGAGGGCCTCCAAACGTCAAATCGAAGAGGGAATCAAAATCCACGGAATAGGGGACGTGTTGGTGAAGTTCTCCAAGTGCTGCAATCCCTTGCCCGGCGATGAAATCATCGGCTTCATAACCAGAGGAAGAGGGGTCTCCATCCATACCGCTGACTGTCCCAATGTGCAGCAGCTGATGTATGATTCCGAGCGCAAGATCAACGTGGAGTGGGATTCCCGAAAAAAGGGGTTCTATCGGGCGAAGATCAAAGTGCTGATCGGAAGGGATCGCCCGGGGGTGCTGGCCGAGATCAGCTCCGCCATCTCCTCCACCAACGCCAACATCGCTCAGGCGGAGATTAAAGTTACGGAGGAAAGGATGGGGCGGAATACCTTTGTATTGGAAGTATCCGACAAAAAGCAGCTTGAGGCCGCCATTACGGCAATCCAAAAAGTGAACGGTGTGATCGGCGTGGAAAGAGTGAGGGCCGCCTGACGGCCCAGTTGCCCTATCTGGCCTTTTCGACCTTTCCTGAGCGAAGGCAGCGCGTACACACTCTTACGGATTGGACGGCTCCCTTGATTTTGATTCGGGTGCGGTGGACGTTGGGATACTGCTTGTGTTTGGAAAGATTATGAGCGTGGCTCACGAGATTACCGAATTGCGGCCCTTTCCCGCAGATCTCACAATGGCTGGCCTTCATTGAGTTAACCTCCGACTGATCAGGTTACTTGAAACCCGCCTAATATAGTTGATCCTTCCTTTTTTTGCAACCCTTTTGTGAGCACACGGGGGAGGAGACTGTAAACTGCAATGAGAGTCATTGGGGGCATAGCCAAAGGCCGCCGCTTGAAGACGGCAAGGGGATGGGATATCAGGCCCACCTCTGATTACCTGAAGGGGGTATTCTTCGATATCCTGCAACGTAGGGTTCAGGATGCGAGTTTTCTGGATCTATTTGCCGGTTCGGGAAATGTGGGCATTGAAGCCATGTCCCGGGGCGCGAGAGGCGCAACCTTCGTCGATTGCTCGTCCCAAAGCATGGCTGTCATCAGGATGAATGTGGCGGCCATCGGCCTCCAGGACCGGGCGGAATTGATGAGAAGTGATGTCTTGAAGGCCATCGAGACCATGAAAAACCGAGGACAGAAATTTTCTTTCATTTTCATCGATCCCCCCTATCGCAGCGGGCTGCTCCATTCCACGCTGCTTTCCCTCTCTTGCCACGATTTGCTTTCTGAGGAGGGAATGATTGTGGTGGAGCACTTCCATAAAGAACAGTTGTCGCATCATCTCCCAGGGCTGATCTGGGATCGGGAGATTCGCCACGGAGAGTCCAAGCTGTCCTTCTACCTCAAGGAAAGATCCAGTGGCGAAAAGGACATAGACCCAAGATGAAGTCCACTGCCATCTATCCCGGAACGTTTGATCCCATCACCAACGGGCATCTTGACATCATCGAGAGAGCCCTGCGGATCTTTGACCAGTTGATCGTGGCGATAGCCATCAATTCGGACAAGGTTCCTCTATTTTCCGGACCCGAGCGAAGGGAGATGGTGCAAGAGGCAACTCGACATCTCAGGGCGGTTCACGTGGATCTGTTTGATTGTCTTTTGGTGGACTACGTCCGCGGCCAGAAGACCAATATCGTCTTGAGGGGGCTCAGGGCGATTTCCGATTTCGAATACGAATTCCAGATGGCGTTAATGAATAGAAGCCTGGACGATAGCATAGAGACGATTTTCATGATGCCCAATCAGAGCTACTCTTACTTGAGTTCTCGCCTGGTAAAAGATATCGCAGTCCATGGGGGGGCCATAGGCGCATTTGTCCCCCAGACAGTGGAACAGAGACTTAGGGACAAATTTAGGGACCTGGATTCGCTCGGGCAAGGGAAGATCTGAGGGTCGACCTATTTCCTAATAAACCACCTAAGATATATATAAATAAGTAATTGAAAAAACTATCTTTTTTAAGAAAGGTAGGAACTCCATATGTCTATCTCTGAAAGAGCGAAGAAGATCAGTCCCTCGCCCACTCTTGCGATTACAGCCAAAGCTAAACAGATGAAGGCCCAAGGCATTGACGTGGTCAGCTTTGGAGCGGGCGAACCCGACTCCGATACCCCTGATCACATCAAGGAGGCAGGCATCAAGGCCATCCGCGAAGGTTTCACCAAATATACCCCTGCGGGAGGCATCGATGAGCTGAAAGAGGCGGTAGTCCAGAAGCTGAGGCGGGATAACCAGCTCGACTATGAAAAGCGAAACGTGATCATCTCCTGTGGCGCTAAGCACTGTCTGTATAATCTCGCCCAGGTGGTGTTGAACCCGGGGGATGAGGTGATCGTTCCCGCCCCCTATTGGGTGACCTACCCGGAGCAGATCAAACTGGCGGAGGCCACGCCGGTGATCGTTAGAACCGAGGAGTCCGACCATTTTGCCCTTTCTCGATCCCTCCTGGAGACGGCCATTACCGGGCGAACCAAGGCGATCATCCTGAACAGCCCCTGCAATCCCACAGGAGCCCTCTATTCACGCCAGGTCCTCCGAGAGATCGCGGATCTGGCAGTTAGCTCCCACGTCTTTGTGATCTCCGATGAATGTTATGAGGCCTTGACCTATGATGGAGAACAGCATGTGAGCATCGCCTCTTTGGGCAAAGAGATCAAAGATCTTACCATAGTGGTCAATGCCTGCTCGAAGCCCTATTCGATGACGGGCTGGAGAATCGGATATGCGGCCGGCCCTGAAGACATCATTAAGGCGATGGACGATCTGCAAAGCCAGTCCACCTCCAATCCGACCTCTATGGCCCAGAAGGCAGCCGTAGAGGCCCTGACGGGTTCCCAAGAGGCGATCGGAAAGATGCTGGCGGAATTCGATGAGAGACGGAAATATATGGTGAAAAGGCTCAATTCCATGCCGGATGTCTCCTGTACCACCCCCAAAGGGGCCTTCTACGCCTTTCCCAACTTCTCCCGTTACTATGCGAAGAAGTGGAAGAGCGGAGAGATCAAGGGCTCGTCCGGTCTGGCGGCCTATTTGCTGGAAGAGGCAAAAGTGGCTGTGGTGCCGGGCTTGGATTTCGGAAGCGACAGTCACATACGCCTTTCTTATGCCACCTCCATGGGGAATATCGAAAAAGGCCTTGATCGTATCGCCGCATCGTTAGAGAAATTGAGCTGAGTCTGGATGGGAGGGACTTGCACGATGGCAGAAGTGAGGGGAAACTGCTTTTCCTTTGCTCCTGCCCGTGTTTTTCCATGTTGCTTGAGGTAGCCGATCTTCATACCTCTTTCTTGGTGGAATCCGGGGCCGTGAGGGCCGTGGACGGGATCAGTTTTTCCCTATCCACCGGGGAGATATTGGGACTGGTGGGGGAATCGGGGTGCGGCAAGACAGTGACCGCCCTCTCCATCATGAGGTTGCTCCCTGACGCCAAAGGGGTCCTCTTGGAAGGGAAGGTTCTTCTGGATGGTCAGGACCTCCTGGCACTGGATCCTGAAGAGATGCGGCGCATCAGGGGCAAACAGATCTCCATGATCTTCCAAGAACCCACGACCAGTCTCAATCCGGTTTTCACCGTGGAAAACCAACTCGGAGAGGTGATGAGGATTCACGAGGGTTTGGACCACCAGGAAGCCCGCATGAAATCTCTGGAGATGCTCAAGCTGGTTCGCCTCTCCGACCCGGAGAGGATCATGGCCGAATATCCTCATCGCTTGAGCGGAGGAATGAGCCAGAGGGTGATGATCGCTATGGCCCTGGCCTGCAACCCTCGAATCCTCATCGCCGATGAGCCAACCACTGCCTTGGATGTGACGATTCAGGCCCAGATTTTGGATTTGCTGCAGCGACTGAGGGATGAACTGAATATGGCCATCATCCTGATTACCCATGATCTGGGAGTCATCGCCCAACTGGCCCAGAGGGTATTGGTCATCTACGCGGGCAGGGTGGTGGAAGAGGCCTCGGTGGAGGATCTCTTTCGCTTGCCCTCCCATCCCTATACCCAGGGACTTCTTCAGTCCATCCCCCCCATGAGGGATGAAGGAGCCAGGCCGTCCCGCCTCTTCACCATTCCGGGGGCGGTCCCCAATCTACTTGCGCTGCCAGAGGGCTGCAAGTTCCACCCCCGCTGCCAGAGGAAGCAGGAAATCTGCAGCGGCAAGGAGCCTGCCCTGGACCCAATTGATAGCGGACATCGGGCGCGCTGCTATTTCCCAGGATAAGAGATGGCAGAGCCTCTCCTGAAGATCCAAGGCCTCAGAAAGCATTTCCCCTTGAAGGAAGGACCCTTCTCGCGGGTTCGAGGGACCCTCATCGCTGTGGACGGGGTGGATTTGGAGGTTCAGGACGGAGAGATATTGGGATTGGCGGGGGAATCGGGGTGCGGGAAATCCACGGCGGCAAAGCTGATCCTCAGACTCCTGGAGCCGACTGGGGGGGAAGTGGTCTTTGGGGGCAGGCCGATCTTCGAGCTCAACAAGCAAGAACTTCGGGCACTGAGACCCCAAATGCAGATCATCTTCCAGGATCCATACTCCTCCCTCAACCCGAGGATGCGAGTGGCCGACATTGTGGGCGAGGGCATCCTGATCCATGGAGGGTACCAGAAGGGACAGAGACGGGATATCGTGGCGAAGATGTTGGAGAAGGTGGGGATCTCCCCCCAACTGATGAATCGGTATCCCCACGAGTTCAGCGGCGGGCAGCGCCAACGAATCGGAATCGCCCGGGCCTTGATCACCCGTCCAAGATTGGTGGTCGCCGATGAGCCCGTTTCCGCATTGGATGTTTCCATCCAGGCTCAAGTCCTCAATCTGATCATGGATCTGAAGGAAGAGTACCAGTTGACTTGCCTTTTCATCGCCCATGATCTGCGGGTGGTGGAATACATCAGCGACCGGGTGGCAATCATGTATCTCGGGAAAATCGTGGAGGTTGCTCCCAGTCGGGAGATCTATCTTCATCCCCTTCATCCTTACACGGAGGGGCTCATATCGGCGATCCCCCTGCCAGTGGTGAAGGATTCGAGGAGAGGAGTCCTGCTGGAGGGAGATCCCCCCAGCCGCATCGGTCGCCAGCCGGGGTGCCGATTCTATGGTCGCTGCCGATCACGGCTTCCCAGATGCTCCGGGGAGGATCCGCCTCTCCAGGAGGTCGCGCCCGGCCATCTGGTTGCGTGCAATCTCCATGGTCCAGCGTCACCGATCACCCAAGGGGATCGAGAAGGATAGACAAGAGACAAGAAGGATAGAGATGAAGCCCACCTTTATCAGCAAGAGAGAGCGCCCTGGAGGCGAGAGTCAAGGGGGATTTCATAGGATCTCCCATTACGATTTCCATAAGGAAGTCTCCGCCTTGCCTCCGGGAAGAGACATACTGAAATGCATACAGTGTGGGACGTGCAGTGCCAGCTGCCCCGTATTCAAGCGCCATCCCCAGATGAATCCGAGGAAGATCATCGCCCAAGCGATTCTGGGATTGAAGGAGGAAGTGATTCATTCCGACATCATCTGGATCTGCGCGAAATGCCAGACCTGTATCGTTCGGTGTCATAAAGACGTCCAGCCAGGTGAGATCATCGGCGCGATCCGTACCATAGCCATCAGGAGCGGGGTGAAGGGGCCGGGGGCCCGCCACACTCAGGCCTTTGCGAGAGATATCTATCGCTTCGGCAAGCTCAACGAGGCCACATTGCCCTTGGTCACGCTCCGTCATAGAATTCTGGGGATGCTTCCATTGGCCATCAAGATGTTCTTCCGGGGAAAGCTCCCATTCCCCATACCGAAGAGGACCAAGAACATCCGGCAGGTGAGAGCCCTCTTCGATCGATTTGGCAAGGGGTCAAAATAATGAAGAGCTATGCGTACTATCCCGGATGCGCAGCCGAGGCCTCAACCCGCGAGGCCGACAGGGCGACCCGGGAGGTATTGCATCACATGGGCGTTCCGATTCACCTGGTGGAGGATTTCGCCTGCTGCGGGGCAGGGTGCCTGTCGGAGGAATTTCCCAGGTTCAATGCGGCCCTCAATGCGAGAAATATGGCGATCGCCGAGAGAGAGGAAAGCGACATCCTGACCCTGTGCGACACCTGCCTTCTGAGTTTCCGCAAGAGCCAGATGGACCTCAAGGAGCCGGACCTCCGGGGCGAGGTCAACGAAGAACTGAAGAAATTCGGGCTCGAGTACAAGGGAGAAGCACGGGTCATTCATTTTCTCCACCTCCTCTCCGAGCTGGGTCCGGAAAAGATCAGATCCATGGTGACAAGACCCCTGAAAGGGGTGAGGATCGCCCCTTTCTATGGCTGCCAGATCGTACGGCCCCATCATGTCCTGGGTGCAGATTCGGCGGAAGAACCGAGGATCCTGGAGGAATTGATCGAGGCGTTGGGGGGAACCCCCCTCCCCTACAGGGAGAGATTGGATTGCTGCGGCTTTCATATTCTCCTGGTGGATGAAAAGGCCTCGCTTTCCATGGCCTCTCAATGCCTGGAGGGGGCAAAGAAGATCCAGGCAGATGTGATGGTCACCCCCTGCACCCTCTGCCATATCAGCCTGGATATGTATCAGGGGAAGGCGGGCAGATTGGCGGGCAAGAACTATGGCATCCCGATTCTCCATCTGGCCCAATTGGTAGGCCTTGCCCTGGGGATCGACCCGCGGAAGCTGCAGCTTCACAGGCATTTTGTCCCTGCCAAGCGGCTCCTCTCCAGGATCGGGGGAAGTCGATGATGGCAGATGAGGATCTCCTTTTCCGGGAGACGAATGTCCCGATACTGAATCTATCTATTTCTGGGAAGACCTATGAAAATCGATGAGATGAAGATGATGTCAGACCCCGGCAAGATCCCCCATGACCGAAGGGTGGGCGTGTTTCTCTGCAAGTGTGGAGATAACATCTCGAGGACGGTGGATTTGGGTGAGTTGCGGGAGTTCGCCCTGAGCCTCCCGAATGTCTCCTTTTCCGCCTTTCAGCAATTCACCTGCTCGTCCGAGGGGCAAGGGATCATACAGAAGGCAATCCAGGAATACGGCCTCAATGCGGTGGTGATCGGCTGTTGTACCCCAAAACAATACGAGGAGATGTATCGCGAATGCATTGCTGCCGCAGGCCTTAACCCTTACCTTCTGGAAATCGTGAATCTCCGAGAGCAGGTTTCCTACCCTCATCACGATGACCCCCGGGGAGCCACCCAAAAAGCGAAGCTCCTGGTGAGGGCGGCCGTCCAGAAGGCAAAGCTGCTCGAGCCGCTGACCGTCAAGAAGGCCAAGATATCCCGGGAGGTGGCCGTGATCGGCGGGGGGATCGCCGGGATCAACGCCTCGCTTTATCTTGCCAAGATAGGGCACAAAGTGCATCTCATCGAGAAGGAGCCTACGATCGGGGGCAATATGGCGAGCCTGGTGAAAACCTTCCCCACCGATGACTGCGCCATGTGCACCCTCTCCCCCAAGATGGATGAGGTGAGCAAGAACAAGAATATAACCTTGTATACCTATTCGGAGGTGGACAAGGTCGAGAAAACGCGAGAGGGGTTATCGCTCCACATCAGGAAGAAACCGAGATACGTGGACGAGGATCTATGCACCGGTTGTAATAAATGTACGGAGGTCTGCCCGGTGAAGATCCCCAATACCTACGACAGGGGACTGAGATCGACGAAATCGGCTATCTATAAGCAATTCCCGGCGGCTGTCCCCAACAAATACACCATCGAGCGACTGGGCATTCCCCCCTGCCGTCAAGCCTGTCCCATCCAGCAGTCGGCGCAGGGGTATGTGGCCCTGGTGGCACAAGGAAAATTCCCCGAGGCGTTGGCGACCATCCGTCGCGATAATCCCTTGCCCACGGTCTGTGGCCGGGTCTGTAACCATCTCTGTGAGGATCAATGCTCGAGAGGGAAGATGGACGACAGCATATCCATTGCGGGGATCAAACGCTTCGTGACTGAGTTCGGTTTCCAGAACCGGGACAATCTCCTCTTCTCGCGGCCGGATCACCCGGGAGAGCCTCTCAATATGATGAATCTGCTGGCTCCGCCGCCTTCCTCTACCGATCTTGACCCATCCGGGCTGGAAGGACTATCAAGTCCGGCAGTGACAGATGGTCCAGAACCAGGGGCAAGTGGACCCGGCCTTGCGAAAGAGAGACCTCATCGTCCATGGCCTGAAGATCCCAAGAAGGTGGCGATCATCGGCGGGGGTCCTGCCGGTCTTGCCTGCGCCCATGAGATCGTCTTGAATGGCCACCAGGCGACCATTTTCGAGGCCTCCCCAGAGGCGGGTGGGATACTGCGCTGGGGGATCCCGGCCTTCCGGCTTCCGCCCGAATACCTGCGGCACGACATCGATTTCATCCAGGACCTGGGAGTCAAGATCCAGACTGGATGCCGAATTGGGAAAGATATGTCCTTCCAAGATCTGCTCGATGGCTATGATGCCGTTTTCCTGTCCATGGGGCTGGGAGAAAACGTGAAGCTGCGGATGCCGGGAGCAGACCTGGAAGGGATATCCTATGGGTGCGACATCTTGCGGGACTGCAAATGGGATGAGTTGCCGAAATTGGGGAGGCAGGTCCTGGTCGTCGGTGGAGGCAATGCCGCCATCGATACCGCAAGGACCTTGATCCGGCTGGGATGTCAGGTGACGATGATCTGTCTGGAGACCAGGGAGACCATGCCAGCCATCAAAGAAGAGATCTTGGAAGCCGAGGCGGAGGGCATCCAGATCAAGCCCGCCATTTCCCCCAAGCGGTTCCTGGGAGACCCTGAGGGAAGGGTGAGTCAGGTGGAGTGCGTCCAGGTGGAAAGGATCGAGAAGGACCCTGATGGTCGCCTCAAGCCCGTCTGTCGAGAGGGTACCGAGTTCATCATGGATGTGGACAACGTCATCTTGGCCGTAGGCAATCGATCCGACTGCGCTTTCCTGCCTCCGGAGATCGAGGTCGATCCCAGGGGGCTGATCCGCGTGGATCCATCTTCCTATCGCACGAGCCTCAGAAAGGTCTATGGCGGAGGGGATCTGATCACCGGGCCCACTTCGGTGGTGGAAGCCATCAGCTCGGGAAAGGCGGTAGCCCGTCAGATGATCTGTGACTTCGAACAGGTTAGCTACCCGGAGAGATTTACGGACTTGCCGGGTCCTTCCATCGATGCGCAAGATGCGATCGAGCGAAACGGGGGGTACTTTGAACCCCAAGGGCGGACAAGAATGCCCAGGATCGCCCTGGAGGGCAGGAACAGCTTCCAGGAGGTGGAGCTGGGCTTTTCGGAAGAAGCGGTGATTGCAGAGGCCAAGAGGTGCCTCAACTGCGGTGGGTGCAGTGATTGCCGTGAGTGCGAGAAGGTGTGTGAAGCCAAAGCGATCGACTACTTTCAGACGGAAAAGGTCGTTCCCGTCACGGTGGGGGCCCTCATCCTTGCCACCGGCTTCCAGGATTTCGATCCGACTCATCTGCACTATAGATATGGCAGGTACAAGAACGTCATCACTCAGTTTCAGTTGGCCCGGATGATGGACCCTCTGGGGCCGACTGCAGGAAAGATCATCAGACCCAGCGATGGCCAGGAAGCCAAGCGCTTCCTCATGGTCCAGTGTGTCGGATCGCGCACCGGCGAGCAGAATACCCAGGAGGGACACCCGTACTGTTCGCGGGTCTGCTGCATGGTGGCACTGAAACACGCAAGTCTCATCAAGAAATACTTCGTGGATGACGCCCAGATCTTCATCTGCAATATCGACATTCGGGCCTTCGGCAAAGGATATGAGGAGTACTATGAAAAGGTGAAGACGATGGGGGTGAAGTTCATCAAGGGCCTTCCGGGAGAGATCCTGGAGGATCAGCAGAGCCAGGATCTCATGGTGCAGGTGGAGGACATGTCGACCTCGACCCTCTTGGAGATTCCCGTTGATCTGGTGGTATTGTCCACTGCTACTGAGCCCGCCGGGGTCAATGAACTCCTCAAGCAACTGGGGGTCTCCCGGGATGAGTCGGGTTTTGTGAAGGAGTTCCACCCCAAGATCAAGCCCGCCGATACAAGCGTCAAGAATATCTTCGTCTGTGGCGCTGCCCAGGGACCCAAGGATATCTCCGATGCCATTGCTCAATCCGGATTGGCAGCCATGGCGGCCGCTTCTTATGTGGGCGATGGATATGTCGTGCTGAACCCCCTGATTGCTGAGGTCGACCCGGAGCTATGTCGAGCCTGCGGGCGCTGCGAGAAGGAGTGCGAATTCCAGGCCGTCCGAGTCGACGAGAAGAAGCTCTCGGCAGAGGTGGAAGAGATCATGTGCGAGGGTTGCGGGAAATGTGCGGTTGTCTGTCCCACGGGGGCCCTTTCGGTCAAGTCCTTCAAGGAAAAACAGCTCCTGGCAGCAATCGATGGGTTGATGGAAGGTGCGGATGGCAAAGAAGCAGTGGAGATGGCGGAAACCTCCTCCAAATCCTGAATGGGTTACCCTTCATAAACCAGCAGAGCGAAGACGCTGATGAGAGAAAAGATAAGGAATTCGGAAAGCCAGAGCCAAGGATACGAACCGCTCATCCTGGGATTTGCCTGTAACTGGTGCGGCTATGCTGCAGCCGACCAAGCAGGGATGAGCAAGATTCAGTACCCGACCAATATCAAGCTCCTCCGGGTCATGTGCCTGGGCAGGGTGGATCCATATCTGGTAACCAGGGCTTTTCTGAAAGGGTTTGATGGGGTGATGCTGATTGGATGTCATATCGGTGAGTGTCACTACGTGAGTGGGAACAAGAACGCAGTGCTCGTCGTGGAGCGGATCAAAGAGGTCCTGGATACGATCGGATTGGGGAAAGAGAGGCTGCGGCTGGATGAGGCCAGCGCGGGAGAGGCTCCCAAGTTCGCGGCGGTGGTAAGGGAATTCATCCAAGAATTGAGGCCTTTGGGTCCGAATCCTCTGCGGGCCTTTGCTCCGGAGATAGGGGCCGCTGCCAATCCAGGGGGGGCGGGCCAAGGGATTGAAGATACTCCAGTGATACCCTCGAATCGGTGATGCTTTCATAATGGGGTCCCCCGGCAAGAGGGGCATAGGAAAAGCGGGGAAATGAGCCAAGAATCGAGACTGAAGCCAAGCGATCTGGAGTGCATCCAGTGCAATAAGTGTTCTATGTCCTGCCCGGTCCACCGGGTGGACCCGGAGTACTCGCCGCGGGGAATGATCCTCCGCTTGTTGATGGGAGAAGAAGAATCCCTGATCCATGACCGAAATATCTTTCGTTGTTTGAGCTGCGATCTCTGTCGGGAGATCTGTCCGTCCCACACCAAGTTCGTCGATTTCATGCGCCAATCCAGAGGCCAGGCCCGTGAGTCAGGCCTTACCAATGATTGCAAGCACGGGGTCCTGTTATCTTCGATCCAGAAACTGATGGCCAACCTGGATTTGCCCCAAAGGCGCCTCCGATGGTCCGAGGGGCTTCAAATCGACCGCGACTCTGCGATCTGCTATTTTGTGGGCTGTCTCCCCATCTTCGACCAGGTTTTCCCCCATACCGCGAGCACGAAGATTGCCCGGAATACCCTTGAGATCTTGAACCGGGTAGGGGTCAGGCCGGCGGTGTTTGAAGAGGAGAAATGCTGTGGCTACGATCAATATTTTAGCGGAGATCAAGAGACATTTGAGAAGCTTGCCCGGCATAACATGGCTCTTCTGAAAGAGAGAGGGATTACCCGGGTGGTCACCTCATGTCCGGAGTGCTTGAATTCCTTGAAGTTCATCTATCCGACTCTCGACCGATCCTTCACTCCGGAGGTGCTCCATATCACCCAGTTTCTCGCCCAGCGATTGGAGGAAGGCAGCCTGAAATTCAAGGAGGTCAACCGGAAGGTGACCTATCACGATTCGTGTCGCCTGGGTCGGGTTGCCAAGGAGTACGAGTCCGCCCGGAAAATCCTGAGGGCGATTCCGGGATTGGAATTGGTGGAGATGCCACGGAATCGGGAGACCGCACCTTGCTGCGGAGTGGGCAATTTCTCCAGCTGCGATGCCCATACCAAGTTCCTCCAGAATGAACGCCTTAAGGAAGCCGCTTCGGTGGGAGCTGAACTTCTGAGTACGGCATGCCCCAAATGCCGAATCCATTTCAATTGCTATTTGGATGGTCAGCCGATCGAAGAGCTCTTGGGCCCTCAAATCGAGGACGTCACTGCGATCATCTCACAGGCATTGGAGGGATGAGCAATTGCAAGAATCGATCATCCAGGGGATTCGTCAGTTCCTGGCGGATCATGAGATTATGTTCCAAACGGAGCGCCTGCAAGAATACATGACCGATGCCTCCTTCCTGACCAGAGGTGAGCCATCCATCGTAATTTTCCTCCATACGGAGGATCAAGCTTTCAAAGTGGTCGATTACATGGCCAAAGGATCGATTCCGATCGCGATCCGGGCCATGGGCTCCTCCACTGCCGGAGCAGCCCTGGCTGACCAAGAAACGCCGCTCCTTCTGGTCGAAAACCTGGGGATGTGCGATCCCTGGGGCAACAGGACGATATTTCTCCAGCCTCGACTTTTCACATCGGATGGCGAGGCGCTCACCGACTCGGAGATGGATAAGCTACGATCTCAACCAGAGCTACTGCGCGAGGTCGAGCTGTTTGCCAGGGTCCCCGCCGGCATGTCCACGGATGAACTGGACCGAAGTCTCATTCCTTACCATCTTCATAGTGCAATTGTGCCTTCCAGCGGGTGGACCTCCATTGCGGCCAATTTCTCCACCAATGCAGGGGGCAATGGAAGCCCCACCTACGGAACCTTCAAAGATGTCGTGAGCCGAATGCGGATCATTGGTACCGATGGGGATCGTAATGCCAAGATTCATACGGTGGCAGAGAAAAGCAAGATCATCTCCATGGCCGGACATCAGGGGCTTCTGGGTATCATCACGGAGCTGGATGTGCGGGTGGTTTATGCTGTCCCCGAGAAGGAACTCCTCAGTGCCGTTGTCTGGTACCAACACGCGGATATCAGCATGATCGGCCAGGAGGTGGGACTGTTCATGGATGAGGCACAGAGGAATTGCAGGATGATCAATGCGGAGTTCCTCCTGCTGGATCCCTATATCATCGACGACGGCAATTCGGTATTTCAGGATCCAGAATTGAAAGGGTTCTTTGCCCTGGACAGCGGACACCGAAAGATGTTGGTGCTTTATCAAGGAGAGCGTGGATTGATGGATCGACTCCCTGAGGTGGCTCGATCCTTTTCCGGCATACATTATCAGGAAATCTCGGCCCAAGGGTTAAAGAAGATGCTTGAAGTTCGGAAAGCGGCCGCGGGGAAATCCTTTGGACGGGTTGGGGTGCCGGGTTTTGAGGACATCTTCGTGAGGGATCCGAAGAAACTGGGAAAGGTCTTGGCAAAGATCTTCGAGATGAGCGAAGGCATACTTCCCGGCAGACCCTACGGCCACCAATACGTCGATGGGCTGGTGATCCACTATCGGCCTTTGGCAAGGTTGCAAAGGGGTGAGTTCGAGAAGGCTCGGGCACTTACCGAAGAGTTGGGAAGAGAGATATTCGCTGACCCGGATTATGCCACGGAAAAGCGGGCAGAGCATGGTTTGGGATTCGAACTATTTTCCCGATCCTCGAAACAGAGGATTGAGGAGTTGACATCCCTCAAAAGGGAATTCGATCCAGCGGGGATCTTTTCGCCGTTCTTGATGAATCCGCGACCCACCATCGATTTTTCGGGCGATCGACTTCTGGGGATCGCGGCGCCTTAGCCGGAGGGCACAGGTTCCATTTTGGGCCTGAGGAGACGATGCCAAAACTCAAATTGATTACCTTTGGCTGCCAGACGAATGAGTTGGATTCGGAAAGAATCGCGGGAGTGCTCTCAGAGTCTGGCTACGAGCTCACGGACCAGGAGGAGGAAGCTGACCTCATACTCCTGAATACCTGTTCGATTCGGAAAAAAGCCGAGGATAAATTCTATAGTCAGTTGGGAAGATTGGGGACCCTGAAGCGTGGAAAGCGCTACCTCCGAATAGGGGTCTGCGGGTGCATCGCAGAACAGGAGGGGGAAGGTCTAAGGCGCCGCTTTCCAATCGTGGATCTGGTAATAGGGACCGGGCGAATTTCGCAAATCCCATCGTTGCTCAGTGTGGGAAAAGCGGAGACGACCGGACCCATTCACCCGCTTCGCTCCAGCCCGGTCAAGGCCTGGATAGAGATCATGAAGGGTTGCAACAACTTCTGTGCCTATTGCGTGGTTCCTTATCTGCGAGGGAGGGAGGAGAGCCACTCACCCGAAGAAATCCTCCAGGAAATCGCTGACTTGAAAGGCAAGGGTTATCGGGAGATCGTCCTCTTGGGACATAATGTGAATTCTTACGGCAGGGGGCTGTTTCCACCCGTCGATTTCCGAGGGCTCCTGCACAGGATTGACACGGTCGTATCCGATTCGATGTGGGTTCGATTCACCACCTCTCATCCCAAGGATTTGACCCCAGAACTAGCCAGGTGCTTTTCCGAGTTGCCAGCGCTATGTGAACATATTCACCTTCCGGTCCAATCGGGTTCGGACCAGGTATTGGCAAGGATGAATCGGGGTTATTTGCGGGGGCATTTCCTGGGGATTATGGATGAGCTCCGAAGATGGACTCCAAACATCGCCGTTACGACGGATATCATGGTGGGCTTCCCGGGAGAGAGCGAGAGGGATTTCCAGGCGACCCTGAGCCTGCTGGAGGAGGTGCGATTCGACCGCATCTTCTCCTTCAAATACTCCTCCAGGCCCCGGACCAAGGCCCTGTCACTCCCCGACCACCTCCCGGAGAGGGTCAAAGAAGATCGCCTGAGCCAAGTCATCAATCTGCAGAACTCCATTTCCCACCAGAAGAATCGTGCCATATTAGGAGAGACGGTTCAGGTGCTGGTGGAAAAAAGGGGAAGCAAGAGAGACCAGGGGATGGTCACCTCTCGGACTCGCGCCAATCAGGTGGTTCATTTCGCGGACCCTAGGGCGGAAGCGGGAGCCATCGTGCGGGTAAGAATCCTTGAGGCAAGCGCCTTTCACCTCAAGGGGGAGGCGATTCAATGATGTTGGAGGCGGGCCATATTCGAAAGTAATAATGGGTATTGACAGGATCGGTATAAGATCCTATCATAAGCCCGCGTAACTACTGCCAGAATTTGGCTCAAACGACCCTATGACCTTTATGGGCAGGAGTTCATGTAGTGAGAAAGATCGATCTTACCAGGGATGAGGAACAAGAGAAGAAGGGCACAGGTAAGAGTCTGCCCCCTAGCACCAAACGCCTCTTGGTCATTTTGGTGGCCGTGTTCATCGTGGGGATAGGGGTTTTGGCAGCCCAGAAATTTCTCCTGCAGCAGCAGCCTCTTCCCTCGCCTCCAGCTCGCCCCGCAACTACGGCTCCACCGGCGCCCCCCCAAGCCTCGTCCAAGCCTCCCGAAGTGGTGCAGCCCCTCCCGGCCGTACCTCCTGTCTCCGTCCCAACTCCCCCGGTGAGTACGGCCAAGGAGGAGGAAATTGCAGAGCCGGTAGAGCATCCCAAACCCGAGGCGAAGGGTAAAGAGGGGGAGAGGATTGGATCTCGCAGTACCAGAGAGGGGTATCCAAGCCCGAAATACTCCATCCAGGTTGAGAGCTATTCCCAGGAAAGCAATGCCCTCTCCCTCAAGAGGAGGCTGGAGCAGGAGGGATTCTCCCCCCGTATCGTCCAGAGCAAGATGGCTCTTACCAGGCATAATGTTTACCTCGGGGATTTCTCCGGTCCCGAGCAAGCTGCCGAAATGGGAAGTCGTTTACAGGCTGAGGGAATTCGCGGCACACTGGAGTCATTGGAAGATGGTCGTCAGAGCTATTGGGTCGGGTCTTTCTATACCCTGGCTGAGGCCGTTGATAGGGCTCTGGAGATCCAGAGAAAGAACTACCCCGTGAGAGTGGTGAGCAGCACTCCAATGCGTGCTGTCTATCATGTACGCATTGGCCATTTCGATGATCGTTTGCGGGCAGCCAAAATGGTTGCGCGCCTCCGAGGACAGGGTCACTCTCCCATTGTGGTAAAGGAATAGACGGCCATCTCAAGATGTTGGAGGTGTGATTTCGTGTGGGTCGGTAGCCTTAGGGTGGGGGCCAGCGCAAGATTGAAGAGGAGGGAATGGAATTGACCAAGGCAGATATAGCAGCTTTGGTGGCCGAAAAGGGAATCACCAAAAAGCAAGCTACAGAAACGATTGAACTGACACTCGAATTGATCAAAAGGGCCCTGAAGCGGGGCGAGAAAGTCCAGTTAGTCGGTTTTGGAAGTTTTCAGGTGAAGAACAAGAGGGCGAGAAAGGGCAGGAATCCTCAGACCGGTGAGGAGATCACGATCTCAGCAAGAAAGGTCCTGAAGTTCAAGCCTGGAAAGGCTCTTTTTCAGGCCATCAATGCAAGAGCTAAATGAGGAACCCGCATCCTCCTGTTTTCCTGGAGTGTGATAGTCTTCCTGACAGACTTTTCTATAAGATTGGGGAAGTCTCGCGGCTGACAGGAGTACCCGCTTATATCCTTCGATATTGGGAATCCGAATTCGATGTCCTTGCCCCCCAGAAGAGCAGGAGCGGGCAGAGACGTTATCGAAAAGGAGATATCGAGACCGTCTTCCAGATAAAGCAACTCCTTTATCGCGAGGGGTTTACGATCGCCGGGGCAAGAGCGAAGTTTCGGGCTCAAAGTGGGAAAAGGGAACTGCCCGCCAGCAGACCGGACCGAGGGCAAGACGAGCTTCTAAATGCTTTGGGAATCATAAGACAGAGGTTGCAGGAAATCGCTTGCATCCTTGATGATCGCAAAAAGCGGAAATAGTGCACGTCGGGGCGTAGCGCAGTCTGGTAGCGCACTGGCATGGGGGGCCAGTGGTCGTCCGTTCGAATCGGATCGCCCCGACCATCTTTCAGCTTATGAAATCCTGCCTATTCTCTTTCCTACCCCCTCAACTCAAAAATTCAGGAGAGATTCATAGGACCAAAGTCTTAAGTCCGATGAAACCTGGGCTCACACACCGAAGCCCTTCGCTATTTCTCTGATCCTTCACTTTAGCTTTATATCCAGAACACGCCGTTTTCATTCAGGTTGTCGTGGGAGGTTATGGACAGTGTTGATTTTGGTCAGTAACGACGATGGAATCAGCTCGCCGGGCCTGGGGGCCTTGGCGGACAGTCTCGGGAGGATCGGAGAGGTATTTGTCGTTGCTCCCGATCGAGAGAGAAGCGCGGTGGGCCATTCACTTACCCTGGACGTCCCGCTGAGGGTCAACCCACTTGGGAATCGTACCTTTGCCGTTAGCGGTACCCCCACTGATTGTATTGCCTTAGGGGTGTTGAAGATCATGCCCTCCAAGCCCGATCTGGTGGTGGCTGGAATCAACATGGGTCAGAATTTAGGCGATGACATCACATACTCCGGGACCGTATCCGCAGCGATGGAAGCAGCCCTTCTGAAGATCCCTTCCTTTGCTGTCTCCCTGGTGGCCAATGGAGACTACCATTTCGAGGCCGCGGCAGATTTCTCCGCATACCTGGCACAGATCATCATGGACCGGGGCCTCCCGCCCTATGCCTTGCTGAACGTAAACGTGCCCAATCTGGATCCCAGTGAGATCCGGGGAGCAGCCGTAACTTCTTTGGGCAGAAGACATTATAGCGAGGCGGTGCTGGAAAAGGTCGACCCCCGGGGGAGGCCCTACTACTGGTTTGGAGGAAACGACTATCAGTGGGTACATGAGGAGGGGACTGATATCGAGGCCATTCATCAAAAAATGATTTCCATAACCCCATTGCACATGGATCTGACCGATTACGATCTGGCGGTGCAGATGGGAAAATGGAAGATCGAATTCCAGCCTGCCCAACGATGAAGGACTGCGAGGTCATCGTAGTGGGTGCGGGGCCCGCGGGGATTTTTGCGGCCCTCGAACTCTCCCGCGTCGCATCTGCCGAAGTCCTTATGATAGAAAAGGGTCACGACCTGGAGAGGCGAAAGGGTCCTGATCCCTCCCTGGCCTCGTCCGTGAGGGGCTGGGGCGGAGCAGGCGCTTACAGCGATGGAAAACTGAACCTCTCTTCGGAGGTGGGGGGGATTTTGAGCAGATTCCTCTCTCCAGGCGAGGTCACCGGACTCATCGAGGAAGTAGATCAAACCTATCTTTCTTTCGGAGGGCCTACGGAAGCCTTTGGCATGGATGCCCGAGAGGTCGACCGAATTGGGAGAGAGGCAAGGAAATATGGACTTCAACTCACCCCCTCCAGGATTCGTCACTTGGGCACCGAGAACTGCTTCGAAATATTGCGGCGAATGAGAGAGTATTTGACCGGAAAGGTCCAGATCGAATTCGAAACCGACATCGTTGAGCTGAATTGTGATTCCAGCGGGAGCGGATTTATCCTGCAGGGCGCAAAGGGCGAGTGCTTCAGGGCCGATTATGTGATCTTGGCGCCTGGCAGGGAAGGATCCGGTTGGCTCAGTGATGTGGCAGACAGACTTCGCCTTTCCACCTCCATCAATCCGGTAGATATCGGCCTTCGGGTCGAGGTGCCAGCGTCCATCATGGAGCCCATCACCCGAGTCATCTATGAAGCCAAGCTTCATTACCGATCCAAGAGATTCAATGACCCGGTTCGCACTTTTTGCATGTGTCCCAATGGAGAAGTCATCCGAGAAGATCTGGGCGGATTGTATGCGGTGAATGGTCACAGCTACGCCCACCGAAAGACTGCAAATACTAATTTCGCTGTCCTGGTGAGCACCTCTTTCACCGAACCCTTCAAAGAGCCTATCTCCTATGGAAAGCACATCGCCCGTCTCGCAAACCTCCTGGGAGGGGAAGTGATCGTTCAAAGATTCGTGGATCTTCAATTGGGAAGGAGATCGACCCGTGAAAGGATCCAGAACGGCCCCATCATGCCGACCTTGGAGTCGGCCACCCCCGGAGATCTGAGTTTCGTCCTTCCCTATCGCCACCTGGCGAACATTATCGAGATGCTGGAGGCCCTCGACGGCCTAATCCCGGGCATCAACTCAGATCAAACGCTCCTATACGGGGTGGAAGTGAAATTCTATTCCCTACAATTGAAACTATCTCCTACCATGGAAACGGAGATACCCAATTTGTTTGGTGCTGGCGATGGGGTGGGCGTAAGTCGGGGATTGGTTCAGGCCTCCGCATCTGGTTTACTTGCGGCCAGGGAGGTAGCCAAGAGGATCGGAAGGCAGGGGTAGGCATAGACCAGGAGACGCTTCCACTCTCGGCTATGCCAGGAGAGGCGAACCCACGCTCTATCGGATGGAGTCAAGGTGGACTACGAAATTGCCCGGGAGCGAATGGTAACGGAACAGCTCGTGGCTCGAGGAATTAGAGACCCTCGAGTGCTGTCGGCCATGGGAAAGGTGCCTCGCCATCTCTTTGTGGAGGAAGCCCTGGTAGGCAGGGCGTATGGCGACTATCCATTGCCCATTGGTGAGAAGCAAACCATATCGCAGCCTTATATGGTTGCCTTGATGACGGAGGCCTTAGATGCGGGTCCCAAGGATAGGATTTTGGAGATCGGCACAGGTTCTGGTTATCAGACCGCCATACTGGCCGAGCTCTGTTCCAAGGTCTATTCGATTGAACGCATCAAAATCCTGGCGGAGCGGGCGGAGAAGATCCTGAAGAATTTGGGATACACCAATTTCCTCATCAAAGTGGCAGATGGGACCAACGGCTGGAAGGAAGAGACCCCTTTCGATGGAATCCTGGTAACAGCTGGGGCCCCGAGTGTCCCCAAGGTATTGATGGAACAGCTAACGGATGGGGGGAGATTGATTATTCCCATAGGCGACGAATTCTCCCAGTCCCTGACCAAGGTGGTCCGAGAAGGGGATACATATCATCATTCGAGTCTGACGGGATGTGTCTTTGTGAAGCTGATCGGCAATCACGGATGGAAGTCTTAGCGTCGGGGCGTAGCGCAGCCTGGTAGCGCACTTGGTTCGGGACCAAGGGGTCGGAGGTTCAAATCCTCTCGCCCCGACCATTATACTGACTATCATGCCGCATGATCTCCAATTTCTTCGAATCCAGGGTCTATGACCGATCAGAAAAACCCCACAATGGCTTCTTTGGAAATGGTTATCTCCGGTTTGGTCCAAGGGGTGGGTTTTCGCTTTTTCGCCCAAAGAACGGCCCACCGGCACGATATCACTGGATATGTCATGAACCTTTCGGGAGGCAAAGTCAAGGTGCTTGCAGAAGGCACAAGGTTTTCTCTCTGTACTTTGTTGGAGGAGTTGAAGAAAGGTCCCCCGCTTTCATCGGTGGAAAACGTGCAGGTGAGGTGGGGAGAATACCTTGGGAGATTTGAGGATTTCTCTATCCGATTTGGCGATTGAACGGATCGAATGAATGAGGAGCAAAAATTCCCATGGATAATATGCCTCCCCGAGAATTGAGGGGCTCCATTTCCATCGTCATAGGCGGAGAAGCGGGTCAGGGGATACAAACAATTGAGTATTTGTTGACCAAGTTATTGAAGATGGAAGGATATCATATTTTCGCCACAAAAGAGTACATGTCCCGAATTCGAGGAGGGAGCAACTCCTCTCAAATCAGAGTCTCCTCAAAGAGAGTATCCGCCCCCGTAGATCGGATCGACATTCTGATCCCACTCGATCAGGAGGCCATACCCCACCTGAAAGAGAGAATCCTTACCGATACGATCATCCTGGGAGATCAGGCAAGGCTCTCCAGTGACCTCCCCATGATTGATGTACCCTATTCCACCATCGCCCTGAAAATCGGAAATATCCTCTTTTCCAGCATGGTTGCAGTGGGGGTAATATCGGGTTTGTTTATGATCTCCTCGGACCTTCTCCATTCCATTGTGCGCCAGCAATTCTCTTCCAAGAGTGAAGACATCATAGGAATGAACCTGGAGGCCGTCGGGAAGGGTTATCAGATCGGGCTCGACCTATGTCAGTCGGGAAGAATTCGAATCGATATTTCCAATGACCCCAAAGTGACAGAAGAAATCTTCCTGAGCGGCAGCGAGGCGATGGCACTCGGAGCCATGGCGGGAGGATGTAACTTCATCTCTTCCTATCCCATGTCTCCTTCCACCGGAGTCTTCACCTACCTGGCGCAACAGTCTGAGGATTTCGGAATCATCGTCGAGCAAGCGGAAGATGAGATCAGCGCCATCAATATGGGCTTGGGGGCCTGGTACGCAGGGGCCCGCGCCATGGTCTCAACCTCAGGCGGAGGATTCTCTCTGATGGCTGAAGGCATCAGCCTCGCGGGAATGATAGAAAGCCCCATGGTCATTCATCTTGCCCAGCGCCCCGGACCCGCCACGGGATTGCCTACCCGGACCGAGCAGGCCGATCTTGAGCTGGCCCTGCATGCAGGTCATGGGGAATTCCCTCGAATCCTCCTGGCGCCAGGAAATCTGGAAGATGCCTTTTACCTCACCCAAAGGGCCTTCAACTTGGCAGACAAATATCAGATCCCTGTCATTGTCCTCACCGATCAGCATCTTATGGATTCATTCTACAATATTCGGCCATTCGATCTGAAGGGCTTGAAAGCAGAGAGCTATTTCGTGGAGACGGAAAACGGCTATCAAAGGTACAAATTGACCGAGGACGGAATTTCGAAACGGGGCATTCCGGGTTTTGGGAAGGGTTTGGTAATGTTAGACAGCGACGAGCACGACGAGGATGGGCGAATCACCGAAGACCCGGAATTGAGGGCCCGAATGGTCGAGAAGAGATTACGAAAGATGGACCTGATCGAGAGGGAGGTCGTCTCCCCCATGTTGGTTGGAGACCGCCATTTTCAGACATTGGTGGTGGGGTGGGGATCCACTTACCATGCCATAAGGGAGGCGATGGAGGAGTTGCAGCGAGACGATGCCGCCTTCCTCCATTTTAGGCAGGTCTATCCTTTATCCGGGGAAGTCAGACAGTATTTTGACGGGACCCAGGACGTCGTGATCGTCGAGAACAATGCCACCTGCCAGTTTGGTAGGCTCCTAAAGACTACTTTGGGAATTGATATCCAAAAGAGAGCCCTCAAATACGACGGCCTTCCATTTTCCGTGGAGGAGTTGGTGGCCTTTCTAAAGAACGTACCTTAGAGAACTCGTTGAAAGCGTGGATCCTTATCCAGGAAACAGCCAGTTGTCTCTCAATGAAATGGTACCGAGGGACCAAGGAGTAGGTAATCATTGCCTCAGCAAGGATCTTGCTTAAAAAGGGCGAAGATTTCTTTCAGTCTTAATTGCTAGTGTTTGGTCCCACAAGTAGGTTTCATATGTTCTTTTCACCCCCACCCTCGCCCTGCCCCCATCAATGGGGAGGGAATTTACTGCATTCGCTTAGGTTTCCCCTCCCTCGATGGGAGGGGGTAGAGGGGAGGGTGAGAGAATGAGGCCAGAGAACTTCTTCAATGAATTTCTGAGACGGGACACTAGGTGGGTGACATTTCATTTGAGGCGATTCGTTGGACAAAAAGGGATTTGAATTCTCGGGATTATCTGCTATAGAAGAAGGTTCGAGTTGCCTATGGAATCAAATGATTTTAGAGACAGAGTTGCTCTGATCACGGGTAGCTCGCGGGGCATCGGACAGGCCATTGCTCGCAGGTTTGCTCAAGCCGGTGCCGATGTGATTATCAATTACCGGCAAGTGGGCGGCCGATCTCAGGAACAAGCAGAGGCGTTGTGTGAAGAGATCCGGGAGATGGGGCGTCGGGCGTTCGTCATCCAGGCGGACATCTCGCTGAAAGCCTCTGTCAAAGAGATGTTCAACGAGGTCAGGGCCCAGCGGGGACGGCTCGATTTCCTGATCCTGAACGCCGCGAGGGCCCCCTTCAAACCCTTTGAAAAACTGTTTGAGCGGGAGTTACGGCAGCTCGTTGAGACGAACTATTTGGGCAACATCTACTGTATTCAAGAAGCCCTTGCTCTCCTCGAGCAGCAGCGTGGGAAGATCGTCTTCATCTCGAGCCTCGGAAGCCGCTATTTCAACCCGGAATACCCCCTGGGAAGCATGAAGGCTGCCATGGAGTCTGTGGTCAGGGATCTTTCGGAGAGCTTGAGCCCGAGAGGAATTCACGTCAATGCGGTGTGTGGAGGATTTGTAAAAACGGATTCCTTCAAAGTGCTGAGGCAGTATATGGAGGACCTCGAGAGCCTGCCGGAACGGTTTTTCGTCGAACCGGAGGCTATCGCAGACGCTGTGCTTTTCCTCTGTCATCCAGCCAGCCGGGGAATCCAAGGACAGACCCTTGTGGTGGACCGGGGTCTCAGCAATACCCTTTATCGCCCCAGGCCCAAAAGGAGTGCATGACCTCAAGGTGGCGAAGGATGAAAGAAATTCCATCGCTCGAGGCCCTGATTTCGCAATTCTCATATGACACTCGGGAGGAAGCGGCATGAAACAGAATCTCATCTCTGAGGCAACGGTTATGGAGGAAGTGAAGAAAGCGATCGCTCAGACCCAGAAGATCGACCCGGAGACGATCCGGCCAGATCAATCACTCATGCAGGACCTGGGGGCGGAGTCCCTCGACTTTCTCGACATCAACTACCGCCTAGAGCAGGTTTTTGGCATCAAGACGGCGCGGCATTTCGTCCTCGAGCATATTGAGGAAATGTTCGGGGAGGGGGTTGCAATCGATGAAAACGGCCAGCTCACTGATAAGGCCGTCGCCTTGCTGAAGATCAGACTGGGCGAGGAGAACACAAAAGAGCTTCGGCCGGGCATAGACATGGATGAGATCAGCTCGCTCATCACCGTCCAAGGGATGGCGAGGGTTGTCCTGGATATCCTGGATACCCTTCCTGAGAAATGCAGTTCCGGGGGGCATTCGGCCTGGACGGTAGAAAACGGAACTCGGATCAAATGCGGTGAGTGCGGGGACTACGCCACGTTCACCGATGGCGACACGCTGACCCAGGAATGGCTGCGTGCCGTCCAAAACGAGAAGAAGATCTTTTAGAAAGGGACTGTTATTCCTTTGACGAGAGGTATGAAGCCAGACTCCTCAAAAGGTCGAGTCGTTGTTACCGGGTATGGGATGGTCACCCCCCTGGGAAAGAATGCTGAAGAGACGTTTGAACGTGCCTCCAGGGGGGAATCGGGGATCGATTACATCAGCACCTTCGATACGACCCATCTTCCATGCCAGATCGGTGGCCAGGTGAAGGAGGCGTGGCTCGAAGGCCCGGACCCTGAGGCGGAGCGATATTACAAATTCTCTTCCCGGGGTCTCAGGTTGATGCGCAAGGCCACCCTGGAAGCGGCAGAAAGGGCCCGTCTCGACGAGATCAGAGGGCGGGAGCGAATCGGGGTCTCTTTCGGGTTTCACGGCGACAGCCCCGCCGTCGAGGACATCGTATTCCTCCATCGCTTCTACGACGGCAATGGGACCTGGAACATGGAGGGCCTCATGAGGGCGGGGGGATACTCACCCCTCAATTTCCTTAGGCGAAAACCGGACGTAGCCACCACGATCCTCCCCAAACTGCTCCGGTGCAAAGGCCCGAATCTCACGATCGCCTCAGCGTGTGCCGCAGGCTCCCAGGCGATCGGAGAAGCCTACCGGCTCATCCAGCAGGGACGGGCAGATCTCATGATCGCGGGAGGCAGTGAGGCCGCATTGAATTTCATGGGTTTCATCGGCTTCGTGCTGATCAGGGCCCTTGCTCAAAGGTACAACACCCCTCAAGAGGCCTCGAGGCCTTTTGATCGCAAGAGGAACGGGTTTGTGATGTCTGAAGGAGCGGGGGCCGTCGTCCTGGAGGATCTGGAGCACGCAAGGGCGCGGGGAGCCATGATTTACGGAGAGATCTTGGGATACGGGGCATCTGCCGACGCTTACCGGATCACGGATACCCACCCGAGCGGCCTTGGAGCCGTACTCGCAGCGAAGGGCGCTCTGGAGGACGCCGGGCTTCATCCGGAGGACATCGAGTATATCAATGCCCACGGAACCTCCACCGCCCAGAATGACGTGACGGAAACCCGGGCAATCAAGGAGGTTTTTGGAGAAAGGGCCGAGCAGATCCCCATCAGCTCGAACAAGTCAATGCTGGGTCACACCATCGCTGCGGCAGGAACCATCGAGATGATCCTGACGATGATGGGGATCGATCGTTCCATCCTCCTTCCAACGATCAATTACGAGTTTCCCGATCCTAAGTGCGATCTGGATTACGTTCCTAACCAGGCGAGAATCAAAGAGCACCGGGTCGCTCTCTCCAACTCCTTCGGCTTCGGAGGTCAAAATGCATGCCTCTGTCTGGGCAAGTTCGTCGAGGGTGAAGGAGATGGAGGATCCGAAAGGACGCCCTGAATCGCTGATTCAAGGGACGTTTTATGGAAACAGATCGACTTGTCATTACCGGAGCCGGCTTGATCTGCTCCCTGGGCGGAACGCCCCTGGAGGTTTGGGATGCCCTCACCTCTGGCAAGTCGGGGGTGAAACCCATCGAGGGATTTGATCCCAGCGGATTCCCATGCTCGTTTGCAGCTCAAGGGCCGAGCCTCGTCCCCAGCGACCTGGGCATCCACCCCAGAGATTCAAGGATCATGGATACGCCCGCCTACCTTCTCATGAAGTGCACGCAGGATGCCTATCTCGCCGCCGGTCTCCTCGGGGCGTCGATCCCGAGGGAGGAGATCGGTTTTTTTGCGGCACTGGGAATGGTCGACTACGAAATCGACGATCTGCTCCCTGCCGTGGTGAAGTCCCTGAATCCTTCTGGTCAGCTGGATTACCCCTCGTTCTATTCCCGAGGCTACAACGAGATCCATCCCTTATGGCCCCTTTCCATGTTGAACAACATCAGTTTCTGCCAGGTGGCTACCAGCCTTAACCTTCAGGGGGAGAATACCGTCTTCTCTCCTCATGCCGATTCGGGAGCGATGGCCGTAGCAGAAGGGATGAAGGCCGTTCTGGAGGAAAGGGCTCAGGTGGCCCTTTGTACCGGCGTAGCCGAGAAGATCAGCCCTTGCAGCCTGGCTAGGGCTCACCTCTCGGGCACGCTCAATCCGGCAGACCCCACCTGCAAGCCCTTCGATCGGGAGAGGAAGGGGACTCTGCTGGGGGAGGGCTGCGGCACGATCGGACTCGAGCTTTACTCCTCTGCAAAGCAACGCGGCGCCGCATGTCTCGCCTCTTTAAGCGGGTACGGCTTTGCCTGCGAAAGGGGGGATGGTTTTTCGAACCCAACGCCGAGAGCCATTCGCCTGGGCATGGAAGAGGCCCTCGCCCGGGCCGGCGCGAGGCCCTCGGAGGTCGATCTTGTCATCGCTCACGGTGAGGGAAGCGTCGCTGCCGATCGAAACGAGATCGAGGCCCTCAATCAGTTGTTCTCAAGTGCCTTCGATGGAATTCACGTCTTTTCATCGAAAGGGGCTATTGGTCACCTGCTGGCCGGCGCGCCTCTGGCAGATCTCATCCTCGGGATCTCGATGGTGAGAGAGGGGTTCATTCCACGGACCCTCGGGACCTCGACGCCGGAACCGGACCTTCGGTTCCGCCTCGTCCACAAGGAGCCTGTGCGAAAGAAGTTGAGAAAGGTGTTGATCAACGCCCAGAGCTGTGAAGGCCAGGCCGCATCACTCCTGTTGGAAGCCCTTTAGAGCAGGGGAACACATGCGTTTTCTCTACTATGATGCCGTTACCCATCTGGAAAAGGGGAGATCGATCATCGGAGTGAAGACTTTCTCCCTTTCGGAGGAGTTTCTCCGGCGACACTATAAAAAGGTGGCCCTGGTGCCCGGGGTCATCCTGATCGAGGCCATGGCCCAGCTCCTGGGCTGGTTGATCATTTATTCCCATGACTTCCGCCTGTCGCCCATCATGGCCCTCGTGGAGGATGTCACTCTCCCACCCCGATTGAGGCCAGGGTTCAAGGCGGAGGTCCGCGGACAGATCCTTTCCACCTCGAAACGGGACTCCTTGGGGAAGGCACAGATCTACGTGGAGGACCTGTTGGTGGCGTCCCTCGAGCGTATCATCTACAGCCACGTCGAGCAGGTGATCCCTGGAGATCTTGCCCAACTCTTCAGGTATTACAGCGGGCTCAGGCAGTGAGGATGATGGAAGGAAGGAGAAGGGTGGTCGTCACAGGTCTGGGCATGGTCACCTGCCTCGGCCTCGACGTGGAGGAGAGCTGGCAGAAAGCCCTGCGGGGAACATCTGGAATCCATGGCATCACTTATCCACAAAGCGATGCGTCTCCCCTTCACGCAGGCGGGGAGGTGAGCGCTTCGGATTGGCGAAAGATCGAAGCTGAATTCCCGGAAGAAGCGGAGACAGAGGGCGAGCGGAAAACACTCTTCGGCCTGTGGGCGGCCAAACGGGCGCTGGAGGATGCCGGACTTCTGGGCGGGATGGAACCACGGCCCCGGCACGGCGTGGTTTTGGCCTCTGGCATCGGTATCAATCGTCTCGAGGACATTCAGAAGTGGATGGATCGTGAGCGAAGGTTCGATACGCTTCGTTTCGGGAGAGAATGCTCCCAGGTTCACCCGGAGTCGATCATACGAAACCATTCAAACCGATCTGCGGCCCTCATCAGCCGCCGATTCGGGTTCCTGGGAATGAATGCGACCGTGACCAGTGCCTGTGCCTCCGGGACGCAGGCGGTGGGGATCGGGTATCGTGCGATCCAGCGGCACGAAGCCGATGTGGTCGTTGTGGGAGGGGCGGATTCCATGATCCACCCCGTCGGCCTCGTCTTCTTCGTTCTTCTCGGTGCAGCATGTACCTCCCGTGATCGACCGGAGACAGTCTGCAGGCCCTTCGACCGGAAGAGATCCGGGCTGGTGATGGGAGAAGGAGCCGGGGTGGTTATCCTGGAGGAGGCGTCCCACGCCCTGGCACGGGGGGCGCGCATCTATGCAGAGGTGGCCGGCTACGGGGCCTCTCTCGATGCCTACCAGATGACGGCACCCCATCCCCAGGGGCGGGGAGCGGAACAGGCGATGAGGGCTGCCCTCAAGGATGCCGGTCTGGCGCCTGAAGGGATCGACTATGTCAACGCCCATGGCACCAGCACCAAGCTGAACGATCAGGTCGAAACAGCGACCCTCAAGAAGGTCTTTGGAGCCCATGCTCATCGATTGGCCATCAGTTCGACGAAGCCTTTGATCGGCCACCTCCTGGCAGCCTCGGGAGCTCCCGAGTTCATTTTCACTGTCCTGACGGTGGAACGAGATGAGATCCACCCTACGCTCAATCTCACCCATCCCGATCCAAAATGCGATCTGGATTATGTCCCCGGGGTGAAAAGGACCGGAATCGTTCGAGCGGCCCTATCCAATTCGTTCGGGTTCGGCGGTCAGAATGGATCGATCATCGTCAAGAAATATCCTTGAGCGGGAAATGCGAATTCCGGATTCAGAATAGGAGATCATGCAATTCGATTTGGATGGGAAGATTGCACTGGTGACAGGAGGAGCGAGGGGGATCGGACGGGAGACCTGCCTCCTCCTGGCTCAGGCCGGAGCCCAGGTCGTGATCAACTACAACCGATCCCGGGATCAGGCCGAGAGTCTCTTGGCAGAAATCGAGAAAGACGAGGGGAAAGCCGAGACCTTTCAGGCGGACATCTCAAAGCCGGAGCAGGTCGAAGCCCTCTTTGAGCGCGTGCGCACGAGGTTCAACCGGCTCGACATCCTGGTCAACAATGCTGGGATCATCAGGGACAATCTCCTGCTGAGCATGGAGCTCTCGGATTGGGACAAGGTCCTCGACGTGAATCTGGGAGGGGCGTTCCTCTGCACCCGGCGTGCCGCAGAGATGATGCTGACCCAGCATTCCGGCAAGATCATCAACATCGCCTCGACCGGCGCCATCAGGGGAGGACGGGGACAGACCAACTACGCCGCTTCGAAGGGCGGGCTTGTTTCGTTCACCCGGGCCTGTGCCGTGGAGCTGGGGGGCAAGGGAATCCAGGTGAACGCGGTCCTTCCCGGACTGATCGTCACCGAGATGAGCAGCCGGGCACGAAAGAGGGCCGGGGAGGAGATCCTGGAGAAGATCCCCTGCGCGCGGTTCGGTGAGGCAAAGGACGTGGCCCATCTCATCCTCTTTCTCGCTTCCAATCTGTCGGACTACATCACCGGTCAGGCCATCCCCGTGGATGGAGGCTTGAGCGTGTCATGATCAGAATTCACCAAGGCGTGGACCTTGTGGAGATTTCCAAATTTGAGGAGGTCGTCAAGAGGAACCCGTGTTTCCTTCTCGACCTGTTCACGGAACAAGAGCGGACATACTGTCAATCTTTGAAGGACCCCATCCTTCACTTTGCGGGCCGTTTTGCGGCCAAGGAGGCATGTGCGAAGGCTCTGGGAACAGGATTCTCGAGCTCGGGGATCGATCATCTGTTTCAGGAGATGGAGGTGGTCTCGAGACCGTCTGGAAAACCGGAGATTTCTTTGAGCGGCTGGGCGGAGAGGATTGCCAAGAAGAAGAATATCAATCAGGCGAGCGTCTCGATCTCCCATACCTCCAGGTATGCGGTAGCGTCTGTGATTCTTCTGGAAAATGGATCGGAATGAGTCCCGAGAATCTTGGCTGAAGCCCCTCAAGGCCTCATGGAAAGGCAGTAGGGTGCACTTTCGATTTCCGGTCCTCCGGTCCAGCATTCCCAACTGCGTTTTGATTCGCTATCTCGTACGCCGGCCAATTCAGAAAATGTCCAGCTCAGGAGTGAGAGGTCAGAAGGAAAAGCCGATCCCCGCTTCTGACTTTTCGATTCAAGGCATGAGTGATTTTTACCCAGAGAGATTGCAGGGCAGGATTTCATGCCGGGAGATGATGCTGCATGCGGTACCTACTTATTGACAGAATCAGCGAATGGAAGGCCAACGAACGGATCGCTGGCGTCAAGAATGTGGCCATGAGCGAGGATTTTCTCGAATTCCACTTTCCCAAGAACCCGGTCATGCCTGGGGTCCTGTTGATCGAGGCTTTTTCTCAGCTCGCAGGATGGCTCGAGGCGGCCTCCTCGGAATTCAAAAACTGGTTCCTGATCACCAAGGTTCGCCAGTGCAAGTTTTATGGGTTTGCCCTCCCTGGGGATCAGGTGGAGCTTGAACTGGAGCGATTCCCTGGAGAAGGGCCTGAGAGACGAGCCTATTCTGGGACCGGGAAGGTGGGAGCAAAGAGGAGGATTAGTCTGGAGTTCGAGGGAGACGTGATCGATCTCGGAGAGATCGAGGACGTGGAAGAGCAGAAACGGTTTTTCGAGATGCTCACGCGAGGTCAGTGAATGGTCTCCATAAAGAGAGAGGTTGTCATCACAGGGTTGGGCTTGGCCACGCCCCTTGGTGTCGGGGTAGAAGAGAATTGGGAGGGTGTGAAGGGGTCCAGGACAGGGATCGGGCACTACCCCGTGCCTGGAGTGCCCCGGTTCTTATGCTATTTGGGGAAGGTGAAGGAGATAGAACCCGAGAGGGATGTTCCTCCAAAGCTCTTGGGTCAGATGAAATTCCTGAACCGAGGATCCCTCCTCGGGTACCTAGCCGCCCGGGAAGCGATCTGCGATGCGAAGATGGATCTCACGGAGATCTCCCCGGCGAGACGGGCCCTCTATATTGCTTCCGGCGACACGACGAGGGTAGGTTATGATTTCATGTACCCCGCTGTAAAAGAGGGGACCCACGGCAAATGGCAGGGAATAGACAGAGAGACGTTAAACCAATCTACGGTGGGTAAGGTGAACCCTTTCTTCCTGCTGGAGTCCATCTGCAACAACCTCTTCAGCTTTCTTTCCGCCTGCTACGAATTCATGGGGACGAACACGACGCTGGCCAGCCACTCTCCGCACGGAGGGAATGCTTTAGAGCTTGCATCGAGGAGCATACAGCACGGCCAAGCCGACATCGCCCTTGCTGTGGGATGCGGCAACTGGATCACCGAGATCCCCCGTTACGAAATGGAGGGATTGCGGGTCCTGTCGTGCTGCAGAGAAGGGGCCCAGTCTTATCGGCCTTTTGACCGGAGGAGGGACGGGTTCATCCCGGGAGAGGGAGGAGCGGCCGTCCTGGTGGAGGCGACCGAGGTTGCCGAAAAGCGCGGGGCGAGGATCCTTGGTAAAATTAGAGGATTTGGCAACAGCATCGAATTCTCGAACGATCAAACCCTCACGGTTCCCCCCCGCGTGACGAGCCAGTGTATGAGATCGGTCCTGGAGGATGCAGCCATTGATCTCCGAGACCTTTCCTTTCTTTGCCCCCATGGGAGCGGTTCCAAGAAAGGGGATAGATCAGAATTGGCCTCGATTCGGGATCTGTGTGAGGAAAGGGGCAGCGATATTCCCATTACAGGATTGAAGGCCTACACAGGCCACCTTGGGGCGGCCAGCGACCTTGCGGAGGTGATCTTCTGTCTGCGTTCGGTGAGAGAGGGTATGATTCCCGCAACACTCCATTTCCGGGAGGCCGATCGGGAATTCAGAGGCCTCCGCATTTCCGGCAAACACGAGCCTTGTGAGCGAGGCCCCTTCCTCTCCCTGAGCTATGGCATCGGAGGACAATCCTCAGCCGTGGTTGTCGAGGTGCCTTAGTGCTCCCTTTCAATATCCCGGTTAGGTATCAGGGATGGATCGGGCGCACGCCATGGAGCAGCGTTCGGCAGAAATGATGAAGCCTTCCACACGAAAGCGGAGAAAGAAGGGAAAGTTCCTGCAGCTTCTGGAGTATGGGGTGGCCGCTACGGTCGTACGTGTGGTAAAGGCAATCCCCCACCCAATCATCTATCGCCTCAGTCACATCATGGGAGAGATCCTATACCTCATCGTTCCCCGGCGGCGAGCCATTGCCCTCGAAAACCTTCGCAACGCCCTCGGACCAGAGAGGACGGAGAAGGAAATCACTTCCCTTGCCCGTCGGAGCTGGCAGTCCTTTTGCCTCACTTGCTTTGATATGATCAAGTTTCACGGTGACTTCACGGCTCAAGATGCTCGTGAGCGGTTAAGAAAAGTTGCTTCCGAGGAGATCGAGATCCTCTTCCGCAAGGCCAGAAGGATCCATGAGGAGTCCGGGGGCTGCATCTTCGTGACCCCCCACCTTGGAAATTGGGAGTTTCTGCCCCATGTGAGCGCGGTCGCAGGAATTCCGCTGGTCGTGGTGGCGCGACCTCTCGATAACGTCTATCTGGAGAGATTCATCTACCAGAGCCGCACGGATACGGGCCAGATCATCATCCCCAAGAAGAATGCCCTCATGACACTTCACAAAACCCTCCGACAAGGCAAATCCATCGGTCTCCTTCCCGACCAGGGCATCAAAGAGGGGATCCCGGTTGACTTCTTTGGCCGGAAGGCTCTGACCACCCCGGTCCCTGCGCTCCTCTCGGTCACCTTCAAACGGCCCATCGTGCTGGTCGCGTGCTGCCGCAAGGCTCAGGGAAAAGGATACGAAGGTTTCGTCTCCGACCCCCTATGGCCCGGCACCTACCAAAGCGAAAAGGAAGAGATCTTCCGCTTGACCCGAGAGATGAACAAAACGATGGAAGAAATCATCCTTAGATATCCCGACCAGTATTGCTGGATTCACAACCGATGGAAGACCTATCGAAGAAGAAAGGATCTCTTCGGATGAGAGGCCGGGAAGGGACCACCCGGTCATAGGATTGAGGCTTGGTTCCGCCTTTCAAAAAGGCAAGGGAGCCGAGGGCCGTGATTGGAAAACTGAACATCTTTCAGAGGACTGTGCATCTTTGGAATGGCATGCACGCCTATAACGCGGTGCATGTCGTCAGGATAGATCGCCCGCTGGACGAGTCTCGACTGCGCGAGGTCATACATGATGAACTGATGCGCTTGGGATTGACCGGCCTTGTGCTCGACAAGAGGAAAGGGACCTTCGAATACCAGGGTGGGCCACCCCAGATCGACCTCAAGTTGATTCAGGGGGGTGCGACCCCACGGGAGATTTTGCGTGATGAGGTTCAGTTCCAGATCAACACGTCTTTTGTCGACAACGGAGCAGTCAACCCCTTCAGGTTCTTCCTGATCCGAGAGGAAAAGGGTTTCTACTTTGGCCTCGTCTATTTCCACGTCGTGGCCGGTGCGGAATCGATCATCCTGCTCCTGAAGCACCTGGTGGAAACGTATCTCGGCCAACTCACCCTCGGTTTCTCCATTCCCTTGGATCTTTATCCAGGCGGCTACGGGAGACTGACACCCCACTATTTCAGCCTGCTCCTTCGCAGCATCCTCCACTTCCCATTGCTCCTAGCGGAATTGCGAAAATCATCCAGACCCCGCCATCGCGATGATCGAAACCAGCGAAATGACGTTGTACTCTTTTCCCTGACGCCGGATCAGCTCCGAAAGCTTCAAGAGAGGGGGAAGCGTTGGGAGGTTACCCTGAACGACTTGTTCCTTGCCCTTCTTCTGAAGGCCCTCAATCCTTTGGCCTCGAGGCGACTCAGGGGGAAACGGCGCGGGCAGATCAGTGTAGGATCCATTGTCAACATTCGGAAGGACCTCGGGATCGACAGCCTGAGGACCTTCGGCCTCTTCCTGGGGTCTTTTCTTGTGTCCCTTGGTGTTCGGGAAGGGTGCTCGGTAGAAGATCTGGCGAAGGAGGTTCGTCAACGGACCCTCCGGGTCAAACGGGAGCGGCTCTATCTCGGGACTCCCTTTGAGCTGTGGATGGGAAGATTCGCCATGTCCCTCCTGGCATCGGATCGGCGGCATACGTTCTATGTCAAGAATTATCCGTTGTGGGGAGGAATCAGCAACGTGAATCTCGATCTCCTCTGGGAGACGAAGGGCGAGAGAGGACGGATCGACTACCTCAGGGCCGTTTCCACAGGTCCGATCACACCTCTGGTCCTTTCGGTCACAACGGTGGGGGACCTTGTCAATGTGGGCCTCACATTCAGGCAGACCGTTTTCTCCCCTGGGGAGATCGATCAATTCGTTTCTGAATTCAGGGATGCCATCGTTCAGCTCTAAGTAGGTAAGGTCATGGAAAGAAAAGCTCGTTCCATTGTCATCATCCTCTGTCTGCTGGCTTGGCTTTCGGGCTGTGCGACCACAGCATATCACTATAGCGAGCCGAGCTACCAAGCACCTCCAAGGCCCGGAAGCGCCCTGGAGCGGGTTTCTCTGGACCCGACACTCGAAGAGAGGATTCTGGCCCTCAATCCGGAACGTGTCACCGGCCGCGATGTGGGGGAGATCTTGTCCCGAGCACCTGCGCCGCGAATCATCAATATCCACGGAGGGAGATACCCGGTCTATCGGGCGATGATTTCCTTTTCGAAGTTCCTGATCGGCATGGGCTACCCGGAAGACAGGATCCGAAACCCTGGGGATGGGTCTTATTCGTTCAGCTGTTATGCCAGCAGCGAAAAGATTGCCGGGGCGATCGCCTGGTACTACGAAAGAGAAGGGTTGCGGCCTATGATGGTGGGACACAGCCAGGGGGGGATGCAGGCCGTGAAAGTCCTTTACCAACTCGATGGAGCCTTTGGCGACGAAGTTCGCGTGTGGAACCCTCTTACCCAGGAGACAGAGGAACGAACGTCGATTCTCGATCCCATCACAGGAGTGCAAAGGCCCATAGTCGGGATGGGGGTTTCTTATGTGACCTCCGTGGGGGCGGGTGGCCTCACCCGCCTGCTCCCCAACCAATGGATCATGACAGGAAGGTTGAGAAGCATTCCAGACACGGCTGTGGAGTTCACGGGCTTCATCATCCCCATGGATCTTCTCGGAGGAGATCTCCTGGGGTTCGGATCTGCCAACCAATACGTTGGCAATGGAAAGGCAAAGGTGAGGAATGTCCGATTGCCTCTTGGATACAATCATGGCAAGGTTCCCGTAACCGCCCACCTCGTCGAGAGCCAAGAGATCAAGGATTGGATCAACGATTACGTCCCCGACGGCGAACCGGAACTGGACGTCGATTTGAAAGGGAACACCCGTCATATCCTCTGGGCCGCGGATGTCTGGTGCAGTGTGAAGAAGCATTGGGTTCTCGAGCTGCAGCATCTCATTATGGCCAAGCGAAAGATGACCTATGCCAGATGATGCCATCTGGCTGCGAAAGGCGATCGTCGTTGGATCGGCCCTGGTCTATTGGGGAGGGGTTTTGGTTCAAACCTATCGCATTCGGAGAAGGATTGGCCGATCCCCCAACGTCAAGCCCCATGGCCTGAAAGAAAGGTTGCTCTGGTTGGGGTGGATGGTGGTGGTATTAGGATGGATCGGACAACCGTCACTCATCGGCAGACCAGACATCCCTTTGGTTTCCCTTATGCCTTTCCTGCTGCACGAGCAAGGCATGTTTCTTGGCTCCCTCCTGCTGGTGGGGGGATACGCAGGCACGCTGTGGTGCTATGTCGCCCTGGGCGATGCCTGGCGTCTGGGAATCCGGCGGCGCGAGAGAACGGTGCTCATCAGGACCGGCCCCTATCGTTTCGTGAGACATCCGATCTATCTCTTTCAATGCGTGATGTTGCTGGGGGCGGCTACTTGTATTGCCCACACTTTTCTCGTTCCTGATGCTGGGCCTGCAACTGTTTTGCGTCTTCATCAAGGCCATGGATGAGGAAGCCTACCTGATGCAGATCCACGGGTCGGAATACGCGGAATACCTGCGCCGCACCGGAAGATTCCTCCCCAGCATATAGAGCCGGCATCTAATGAAGCTCCCTGCCCGTTTGCTTCCCTCCACCCCACAGGGGTTTCTCTTTTTCTTTAGGGGTCTCGTGAGACGCCTTCCCTGCAACCGGCGCAAATGCAAAGGGCGCAACTTATTGAAATTGCGCCCTAAAACCGACTTATGGTGCCGAAGAGGGGACTCGAACCCCTACGGTCTTAAGACCACATGGCCCTGAACCATGCGCGTCTACCAGTTCCGCCACTTCGGCTCGTTATTCAGGAGAAGCACTCGGGACAACATGTGCAAGGACACGAGGCTGATTACTAATACAGTTCAGCGCTTGGTTTGTCAATTTGTTTTTTCATTACACTGGGCGTTGGACGCAGGTGCGGCTCGAACGGTTTGACCACTCCAGCTTGGCCCGACTCAAGGCTTGACCGCAAGGCTTGACCGAATGTTGACAAGGGTGCGCGCATCTGATACAAACAATAGGATTCGAGACACGTTCTAAGACGAAACGATAATTTGAAACTCCACCCAATCAAAGCCTTCACAATAGGATCTGGGCCTGTAGCTCAGGTGGACAGAGCAGGGGTTTCCTAAACCCCGTGCCGGAGGTTCGAGTCCTCTCAGGCCCACCAAATGGACTGCCATGATAGATTTCCACACCCACACTCTTTTCAGCGATGGCGAACTTCTGCCCTCGGAACTGGTCCAAAGGGCTCGCAACAAAGGCTATGAAGCCCTGGCCATCACCGACCATGTGGATGACTCCAACCTGGATCGGGTGGTACCTTCTATTGTTCGGGTCTGCCAGGTTCTCTCCTCAGCATGGGAAATCACTGTGATACCCGGAGTGGAGATTACCCATGTGCCTCCGGAGATCATTCCCAGGCTGGCCCAGGCGGCTCGGTCCCTGGGAGCCAAGATCGTGGTAGTCCATGGGGAGACCATTGTCGAGCCGGTTCCTCCAGGCACCAATGCCGCGGCTCTGGACTCGGCGGTCGATATCCTGGCCCATCCGGGGTTGATCACTCCGGAACATGTGACCAAGGCAAAAGAGAAATTTATTTTTCTTGAAATCACTTCTCGGAACGGACATTCTCTGACCAATGGGCATGTGGCCCGGTTAGCCTCCCAGATAGGTGCAAGATTGGTTGTTAATACCGACACCCATGCCCCGAGGGACATGGTTGACGACGAGTTTGCCAGGAAGGTGCTCGGAGGAGCGGGCATCCTTGAGGAGAGATTCATCGAAGTCTTCCAGAATTCGAGCTCCCTGCTGAGTCGCCTGAAGCGGACATCCCAATAAGAAAGGAAGAGTAATGGCTCAACCCAAGCTTTCCAAAAAGGAATTGAAAGAGGATGAGTTTTTGAGCGCCTTTGAGAAGGCGACCAGATATGCATCTCTCCATGCCAAGTCCTTCACTTTCGCCGCTATAGTCCTCGTCCTCTTGATCGTCGGTTTCATCGGGGCACGCATCTACTTCGAGAGGTATGAGGCCAGGGCGTCCCTTGCCCTTTTTGCGGCGGACCAGTCCTACCGGGAGAATGTTGCTTTGATCTCTGAGGATAGTCCCATGGAGAGAAAGGGGATGCCCGATTTCGAGAAGCCATTGAAGCTTTATCAAGAGGTCGTCAGACTCTTCCCGCGCAGCGATAGTGCTCAGCAGGCCCTCTATCAATCCGCCCAATGTCATTATCGCCTCACAAAGTATCAGGATGCCATAGCAGCCTTCCAGAAGTATCTTCAAGGGAATCCCCGCGGGAAATTTTCGGTATTGGCTGGGCTTGGATTGGGCTATTGCTTCGAACAAGAAGGACAGTATGACAAAGCGTTAGCTGCGTATGCCACGGCAATCGACGGCAACCCCGATGATCCCTTGATAGGAGAAGCTTTCGTGTCTTCGGGCAGATGTCAAGAGATGGCAGGAAAAAAGGAAGATGCAATCAGCACCTATACTCAGGTAGTCGAAAGGTTTCCCAACTCATCCTGGAAAGCATATGCCGAGCGAAAGCTGCTCTTTCTGAGGAGCCAGTAATTCGCCCTTGGGCCTCTTTCCTGCAATTGATCAAGGATTCCAGCCGAATGCCAATCGTTTCTGAACGGCTATCCGCAGACGAAAGAGACGAAACGAGATGACGGAGATTATTGGATGAAAGCAGCTGTCTTCTATGCCCCGGGAGATATGAGGTTAACGGATCTGGAGCCACCCGGTATCTCGGCTGGGGAGGTCCTGATCCAGGTTAAGGCTTGTGCAGTGTGTGGAACGGATATCAGGGTCTTCGAGGGCAAGAAGACCAAGGGGATCTTTCCGCCGGCGGTGATAGGACATGAGATCTCCGGAGAGATAGCGGAAAAGGGCGAGGGAGTTGAAGGCTACGATCTGGGAGACCGGGTGGCGGTCATCCCCGTGATTTCCTGCCGCAATTGCTACTATTGTCTGAATGGTATGGAAAATATCTGTGCCACCCGCACGGCTTTCGGGTATGAGTATGGAGGAGGATTCCAGGAATATATGCGGGTGCCTGAGGTGGCGGTGAAAGCAGGGAATGTAGTTAAGATCGGCCGATCGATTTCCTTCGAGGAAGCCTCCTTGGTGGAGCCGCTCGCTTGCTGCCTGAATGGGAACCAGCGCTGCCGTATTCGACCCGGGGATACGGTCTTGATCGTCGGTGCCGGTCCGATTGGACTGATGCATGTTCAACTGGCAAGAATGTCCGGGGCTGGCCGGATTTTGGTCAGTGAACTGATTCCCGAGCGCCGGGATCTGGCCGTTCTGATGGGTGCCGACAAGGTATTCGATCCACAGATCCGTAACTTGGTCGACGCGGCCCTGGAGGAAACAAATGGCCTGGGAGTTGATTCAGCCATCATGGCCATCGGACTTACTCAAATCGTCAACGACTTGATCAAGGCAACCAGGAAAGGCGGCATCGTAAACCTGTTCGCAGGGTTTACTGCTCAAGGGGATTCCCAGATCCAGGCGAACCTTTTGCATTACAACGAGATCTACCTCACAGGGACGGCCTCTGCTTCCCGTTCTCATTTCCACAGTGCCCTGTCTCTCGCGTTGGAAAAACGAATCGATGTGTCTCCCCTCATTTCCCATCGATTTCCTTTATCAGAGATCGACCGCGCCTTTTGGGTGACCAAGAGCGGAGAAGGGCTGAAAGTAGTCGTTACCCCGTAGTGAACTTTCGCCAAATCGTGCGTCTTGGGTCCAGTTGGGGATGTAAGAAGAAGAGGGCACCTCTGCATGCCTTTTGCACTCCGATTATGGATCATGGAAATACTACAAATAAAGGGGAGGCCTCTTCATGTTGTCACTGGGAAAGAAGATTAGACTGGAAAGGATAAGACACCGGCCTTCGGGGAACTTCTTTTTTGTAACTGTCGATCATTCCATCACCCGAGGGGTCTTTCCCGGGTTAGTCAATATGAAAGACACGATGAAGAAAATCGTGGCAGGCAGACCGGATGGCATCACCATGCACAAGGGGATTGCTGAGGAATTCTTCTATCCCTATGCCGGGCAGGTGTCTCTGGTCCTGAAGGCGTCCAGCTTTTCTCCTTATCAGCCGACCTACGATACATGGCTCGCATGGGTGGATGAGGCAGTCAGGTTGGGAGCCGACGCCATCTCGATGGGGGTGTTGGTGGGGGGAGATAGGCAGGCAGAGATGCTGCACGATTTGGGTCTCATATCCAGGGAGGCCACTTTGGCCGGAATGCCCCTCATCGCCCACATCTATCCCAAGGGCGAGATGATCAAAGAGGAAGACCAGTATAGCGTGAAGGCGCTTTCCTATGCAGTGAGGGCCGGAGCGGAGTTGGGAGTGGATATCATCAAGACCTGGTATCCCGGCTCCCCGGAGGCCTTCGCCAAAGTGGTAGAAGTTGCGCCGGGAAAGGTTGTGGCTGCCGGTGGTCCCAAGGCCGAAACGGAGCGAGAATTCCTCGAGATGACCCGGGGGGTCATGGATGCGGGGGCGGCGGGAGTGGCCTACGGCAGAAATATATGGGAGTATAGGAATCCGGCACTGATGATCAAGGCGGTAAAGGCCATTGTCCACGGCAATAGAGGAGTGGATGAGGCCCTGGAGATCCTGAAGTCTACATAGGGCGGAAATATGAGCCGTGTCGGCCAAGGTGATACCCTGTTGGGGATCGATGTAGGGACGAGCGGATGCAAGATAGCTCTCTTTGACATCGGGGGTTCTTTGTTGTGCGAATCCTACCGCTCCTATCCCCTCATCCACTTATGCAGTGCCTGGGTGGAGGAGGACCCGGTGCAGGGCTGGTGGAAGGCAGCCGCCGAAGGGATTCGAGAGGTATCAACCGGCCCTGGCGTGGATCCGGAGCGCATCAGAGGGATCAGCATCAGTTGCACCAATGCCCTGGTCTGCGTGGACAAAGATGGGTTGCCTCTTCGCAACGCCCTGATGCAGATCGATCGGCGCAGCATTCCTCAAGCCGAATCGCTCCGGAAGAGTGTGGGAGAAGAGAAGATTTTTGGGATTACGGGGAATCGAATCGCCCCCGGGACGTTTTCCGCTCCTTTGATTCTTTGGATCAAGGAGAACGAACCGCAGACTTTTGAAAGGACCCACAAATTCCTGACCCCCACCGGATTCCTGGTCCATCGCCTTACCGGTGAATATGTGATGGACTGGTCCAGGGGTGCGACCACCCTGCTTTTTGACACGGGAGGCTCCCGCTCCTGGTCACAGGAGCTTTTGGGGACGATGGGCATTCCTGAGGAGAAGTTGCCGCGGCTGTGTCCCTCCTGGGAGGTCGTAGGCGAAGTGGGAGCAGCTGCCAGCCGCGAGACCGGACTGGCCAGAGGAACCCCAGTGGTAGCGGGTGCCATGGATACGGTAGCCGCTGCCTTGGGGAGCGGGGTGGTTTCGAACGGGGAGTGCTTTTATGTCCTGGGCAGTGTAGGCCGAATCTGTCTTTGTTTGGACAGGCCGGCCTTTGATATGAGTTTCATCAATACCTGCCACTGTATTCCCGATTATTGGATTTCCATTGCCTGCATGAATGGGGCAGGGCTCTCGTTTCGCTGGTTCCAAGAGCAGCTGGGGCAATTTGAGACCCAAAGGGCCCAAGAGATGGATGAGAGCCCCTTTTACCTCCTGGAGCTGGAAGCGGGGAAGTCCTTGCCCGGCGCCAACCGACTTCTGTATCTGCCATATCTGGCAGGGGAAAGAAGCCCGATCTGGGATCCATACGCCCGTGGAGTGCTATTCGGCCTGGATACCCGCCACCGAAGGGCCGATCTGATTCGGGCGTTTTTGGAGGGAGTAGCTTTTGCAGCCCGACACAATTTCGAGGTCTTTGAGGCGGGCATGGAAAGGAAGGTCGAGAAGGTGAGGATGAGCGGGGGCGGCTCAAGAGGCACGCTCTGGCAACAGATCTCGGCCGACGTGCTGCAGAAGGAGCTGGCGATATTGGATCTGCCAGACACGGAGACATTCGGAAATGCCCTGCTGGCTGGTTTTGGAACAGGGATCTATCCGGATATCCGCAAGATTAGCGCGGAGTTGGCGAAGACCTCGACCGAGGTGAAGCCTGACCCACGAAATGCCCCCCTTTACTCCGAGCTCTACCGCCTCTATAGGCGGATCTACTCCCACCTAAAAGATGATTTCCGGGCATTGGGGGAAACCGATCAGAGGGATGAGAGGCAGAAATCATGACAGGGAGGTTGATGAGAAAGATGAAGGCCGCCGTTTTCCTCGCTCCTTCTCATATTGAGCTGCAGGAGGTAAAGGTGCCCCAGATTGGGCCCGGTGAGGTCCTGGTCAGGGTGAGAGCAGCCGGAATTTGCGGGACCGATGCCCGTATTTTCAAAGGAAGCAAGAAGATCCCCGCCCCTCGTATCATCGGCCATGAGTTTGCGGGGGAGATTCATGGGGTGGGCAATGCGGTCGAAGAGTGGAGGCCGGGGGATCGAGTGACAGTTCAGCCTATCATTGCCTGTGGTAAGTGTTATTGCTGTCTGCGCGGAAGATCCAACATCTGCCTGACCCGGCCCACCATCGGCTATGAATATGACGGCGGATTCGCGGAATTCGTTCGTATTCCCTCCGAGGCGGTGGCCCGTGGGAACATAATCAGGTTGCCGGATAGGGTGAGCTTTGAAGACGCAGCATTCGCCGAGGCGCTTTCGGCCTGCGTTCAGGGAAACGAGAGGGCGGGAATTCGCAAGGGCGATCGGGTCTGGATCATGGGGGATGGTCCCATTGGCCTCACCCACGTTCAATTGGCGGCCTTATCGGGGGCAGGGACTATCATCCTGAGCGGCACAGACCCCCAGAAGCTGGAATTGGGCAAGGAACTGGGGGCACATCACCTCATTGAAATTTCGAGACAGGATTCCATGGCAGAAGTGAAGGCCATCACGGACGGGGAGGGAGTGGATGTGGCAATCATCGCCGCGTCAGTGAGTCAGCTGGTGGAGGACTGTCTCCAGGGTGGACTCAGAAAAGGGGGTCTGTTGCTTATTTTTGCGGGAGTCCCACCCCAGTCTGTGGCACGGATCGATCCCAATCGGATCCATTATCAAGAGTATGTGATCACAGGATCCTCAGGGCATTCCATCCAAAACATGCGCCAATCGATTGCCCTCATCCACGCGGGCTCCTTCCGTGTGAAACCGCTGATCTCTCATCGGTTATCCCTTGCGGAAGTGGTCGCGGGAATACGGATGAAGGAACGCTTAGAGGGACTGAAACACCTGATCATTATGGATTGAGAGGAAGAGAAATGAACTCGATCAAGAAGGCCATGCAGGAATTGGAGCTGATCAGCAAGCGGGCCTACCATCGGGGCTTGACTTCGGGTTCCGGTGGAAACATCAGCGCTCGGGTAGAAGGGGCGGATCAAGTCGTAATAAAGAGCAGCGGGGTATCCTTCGTGGATTGCAGTGAGGAGAACATTATCCTGGTAGATTTGTATGGTAATGTACTGGAAGGGGCCTTAAAGCCTTCCAAAGAGGTAAAATTCCATTGTGGCATCTACCGCGTTCGGCCCGAAGTTAGGGCCGTTGTTCATACTCACTCTCCCGCAGCCACGGCCTATTCGGTGGTGGGAAAGGAGATCCCCATGGTGACCGTTTCTGCAGCCAAGGGGGTAGTTCGGACGCCTGTCATCGGATATGCCCCTCCGGGCTCCGACGAGCTGGCTGAGCTGGTCATGGAGTGCTTCCAGGATGCAACCTTGAAGGCTGCGCTCTTACGGAATCATGGGGTCATTTCTGTGGCTAAAAATCTCTTCGAGGCCTTATATCAGGCTGAGGTGGTAGAGGATACCGCCAAGATCGCGATCTTGGCCGAGAGGTTGGGAACCCCGCTTCAATTCGAATAGGGGGCATCTGAGGTCATGGCGTTACTCCTCGGAACCGACATTGGGGCCCAAAGCCTCAAGGTTGCAATATTTGACGAAGAGGGAAGCCCTGTCGCCTTCGAGCAGAGGGAATATCCCGTACAGAGACCTCGCCCCGGATGGGCGGAAGGAAAACCGGAGGCCTGGTGGGAGGCTTTTTGCGGAGCGGTAATCGCTGCCATCGAGCGAAATGGACTCCGAAGTGAAGAGGTCGAGAGTATCGGAATCAGCACCATGTGCCCCGCGCTGGTCGCCATGGATGAAGAGGGGAACTCACTCCGGCCCGCCATCCTCTATCTGGATCAGCGTAGCCTGCCGCAGGCCAGAAGGATCCAGGAGGAAGTGGGTCTGGACAGGGTGTTCGAGCTTACGGGCAACCGCGTTGCCCCAGGAACCTACTCAGTTACCAGTATGCTCTGGATCAAGGAGAACGAGCCCCATACCTTCGACCGGATACGATATTTTGGCCACGGAAATACCTTTCTCGCCCATCGCCTGACCCGCCAGTTCGCCTTCGATTGGACAAACGCATCTCTCACCGGACTTTTCCATACGGGTACCAGCCGCTCCTGGTCCAAAGAACTCTGTGATCATCTGCAGATACCCATGGAATTGCTTCCCCAGCCCGTTCTGTCTTCGACTCGCGTTGGAGCCTTGACCAGGGAAGCGTCCTCGGCTACGGGATTGTCGGAGGGGATTCCGGTAGCCATCGGAGGAGCCGATACTGCCTGTTCCGCGTTGGGAGCGGGGGTGACGGAGCCAGGCCAGGCATTCGAAACCTCCGGCACCTCCGATGTTCTCTCCTTTTGTACCGCTCAGCCCGCTTTTGATATCCGGTTCATGAATCGATGCCACGTCGTTGCAGACAGATGGCTTCTGATGGGAGCTATGCTTTCCCCGGGGGCGGCGCTCAGCTGGTTCCGGGACCAATTTTGTCTCCCGGAGAAAGAGGCGGCACATCAGATAGGGTTGAGCCCTTACCGGATCATGGACCTTGAGGCGGAGAGTTCCCCACCAGGAGCCAATGGGGTCCTCTTCCTGCCCTATATGGGAGGAGAAAGATCTCCCATATGGGATCCCTTGGCTAAAGGTGTCTTCATTGGCCTCTCCTTGGATACCACCAGGGGAGATCTCATTCGATCGATTCTGGAAGGTACGGCTCATGGGCTTCGTCAGAATCTGGAGATTGCAGAGAAGAGCTTGAGCTTCAAAGTTGAGGAACTCCGAATCGTAGGAGGAGGATCAAAGAGTGAGATCTGGAGCCAAATTAAATCGGATATCTTAAAGCGACCTATAAGCGTTTTGAATCGGCAGGAGACGGCCGCATTAGGGGCAGCGATGCTCGGGGGACTGGCGTCGGGAAGATTTGCTGATAGCCGAGAGGCGTTATCCGTGGCCTCAGCACGTCCCTTTCGGGTGTTCTCTCCCCATTCGGACGCCTCCGCCCTTTACGACCAGATGTATTTCTCCTATCTGGCCCTTTATCCGAGCCTCAAAGACATATTCGAGCAGATTTGGAAAATTCGGCAGCCATCCCCTCCCTAAGAGGGCAATGGCGATGGCAGCCGATGGCGCGATGTGCGGTGAGAGCGAGCGCTCGTTCTATGGAGAAAGGAGTGTCGTGCGCAATGGGTGTTTGGCAAAACAGAGGAGGGCATTTGATTTGAAGGGAGAGGCAAACATGGAAAGATCAAAGGAGATTGCACGGGCCTATTTTATCGAGGGTGAGGTAGACTTCCAGATTGCTCGGATCCTTTATCAGAATGGGTTCAATAGTCGCACCATCTTCTTCTCCCAGCAAGCCTCGGAGAAGATCATTAAGGCCTGCCTGGCATTGAAGGGGATATTCGTGACCGATCATAGCCTCTCGTCCGTATTCACCAATGTCTATCACGATGAGATCGAGGATATGGACCAAATCATCAAGGCAGCAACTGAACTGGAGAGGCACGGAACCAAAGCCAGGTTTCCTCTCCATCATCGACCCAATCTACCGATCTGGATTCCCTCGAAAGAGTACAAGACAGACGATGCCATGAATTCTCTTACAAATCTTGAGGTTATCTTTAGAAGGTTAAAGTTATTTCTCGAAACTAAGATTCCCCTATAGAATATAGGATAGGGTATCAATATTCTGCCCCATTGGCGTAACCCTTCAGAATCTGCGGGTTGATGGATCGGGAATTAGCTCATCACCTCTGAGTGGATTGGGAAACGCCAAGAGCTGAACGAAATGGAAGGAGAGGGGGAAACGAGCCAAATTGGAGAGGAATCCCTTCGATATCGAGAAGATCGACATTGCCTGGTGCCCTGGATGTGGTAATTTCAGCATTCTCAAGGTTCTGAAAGAGGCCCTTCAAGAACTCCGGATCATGCCGGAAAACCTTGTGATCGTTTCTGGGATTGGCCAGGCGGCAAAGGCCCCTCATTATCTTCGCACGAATTTCTTCAATGGACTGCACGGAAGGGCACTTCCCGTGGCTACCGCAATCAAAGCCTCCAATCCGGATTTGGTGGTAATCGCAGAAAGTGGCGATGGGGATATGTATGGGGAAGGGGGCAACCACTTCACGCATTGCATCCGCAGGAATCCGGATCTTACCAATATTGTCCACAATAATATGGTGTATGGCCTCACCAAAGGCCAGGCTTCACCTACCAGTCAAATTGGTTTCAAAACTCCGCTGCAGGTGAAGGGGGTATCGAATGATCCGTTCAATCCGATCTCGGTAGCGATCGCCCTGGACGCTTCATTTGTTGCCAGGGCCTTCGCCGGTGATCCCATTCAGACCAAGGAGATTTTGAAGAAGGCCATATCACACCACGGCTATGCACTGGTAGACATCTTTCAGCCGTGTGTCTCCTTCAACAAGGTGAATACCTATCAATGGTTCAAAGAACATACCTATCCTCTGGAAGAGGCGTACGATCCTACCGATCGAATTGCAGCCTTTGCGAAATCGTTAGAAAAGGATAGATTTCCCTTGGGAGTGATATATACGAATCCCAACCGGGTTCCATTTGAGGAGGGACTTCCTGTGTATGGGGAAAGCAGGGAGCCCTTATTTAGAAGGGTCGTGAGGGAGGAAAAGATCGCCAACCTAATCGCTTCTAAGACCTGAGTCGGCTCCTGCCAAGGCAATTGGCAGCGTTGGGCAACGGGGCGTTAGATTTGGGGGTGACAGGAGGCAGCCATGGATTTTGTCGATGATGGGATGTGCTTTGCCTGCGGTAAAGGCAATGTGGAGGGTCTACAGCTTGATTTCACCCTCCTTGAGGACGGGAAGATTCGCACTGAGTTCACTCCGGCCAAGAAGTTCCAGGGCTTCAGGGATATCCTCCATGGGGGCATCATGGCCGTGCTATTGGACGAAACGATGATCCATCTGGCCTTCCGCAGGGGAGAAAAGGTGGTCACGGGAAAAATTGAAATGAGACTTCGCAAGCCGGCAAAGATTGGAGAGAAGATTATAGTCACCGCCCAACAGATTTCTGATTCGAAAAGGACTCTTGAGTTAGCGGCTGAGGCGAAGACGACGGACGGAGATCTATTGGCGGAAGGAAGGGCCACCATGGTGAGGGTTCAGGAGGGGACATAGAGGTCGGGGAAAGGCGTCCAATGAAAACGTACAGGCCCATCACCTTGCTCACCGATTTTGGACCGGACGACCCATTCGTCGGAATCATGAAGGGTGTCATTCTGGGGATCGTCCCCCAGGTCTCCATCATCGATCTTTGTCACGGCCTACCCAGTTACGATATTGCCCAAGCCGCCTTCTTGCTCCACATCTCCTATCCCTATTTCCCTCCGGAGACGATTCACGTCGTTGTCGTGGACCCGGGCGTTGGCAGTCCCCGTCGTCCTTTGCTGGTTGCTGCAGATAATTGTTTTTTCATCGCCCCCGACAACGGGGTGCTCAGCTATATCCTATCCGGCACCCGAGAGGTAAGGGTCTTCGAGATCACAGCAAGTCACTATTTCCTCTCACCGCTCAGCTCCACCTTTCATGGCCGCGATGTATTTGCCCCTGTGGCCGCCTACCTGAGCAAGGGAATGGATGTAGAAGTATTTGGCGAACAAATTCAGGACGTTACGACCTTCCCCATTTCCGTCCCCCAATGGAAAGGCGAGAGGACCCTGGTGGGAGAAATCGTTCATGTCGATCGATTTGGAAATCTCCTTACCAATATCAGTCATGAGGCTCTAACCCAATTCCGCGAAGGGAAAGGGGCGTGCCAGCTTACCGTGGGGATCGGTGAGACCCAGATCCTGGGCCTGCGCTCCTTCTTCGGTGAAGGGGAAAAGGGGAAAGCAGAAGCGATCATGGGGAGCCTTGGTTACCTGGAAATCTTCGTAAGAGAGGGCAACGCGAGTTCAGTTACCGGAAAGAGGAGAGGGGACGGGGTTAGGGTGATCCTCTCCTGAACCAGGATCTTTAACCGGGAGTCCAAATGGATAGCTCAGATCATCCACTCTACGTGGCGCTATTTTGGCACCTTCATCAGCCATTCTATAAGGATTTGTCGACCGGGGAATATTGGCTGCCGTGGGTTCGATTACATGCGATCAAGGACTACTACGGAATGGCCCAGATCGCCAAGGAATTCCCCCATCTTCGTCTCAACTTCAATCTGGTTCCCTCCCTTCTGGAACAACTAGAGGACTATGCCAATCACGGCGGGACTGACAGGGCGTTGCAACTCAGCCTGAAATCACCGCGGGATCTCGACCCCGAGGAAAAGGTGAGCATCCTTGATCACTTCTTCTCCGCGAATTGGGAGACCATGATTGCGCCATTTCCCCGCTATCGGGAGTTGCTGGAAAAGAGAGGCAGGATGGAAGACAGGCGAAAATGGAGTGAGATTCAACGCTACTTCTCGAACCAGGATTTTGAGGATATCCAGGTGTGGTTCAATTTGACCTGGTTCAATTTCGCTCTTCGGGAGACTGATCCGTTTCTTAAAGGTTTGGTGCAGAAGGGCAGGAACTATTCGGAAGAGGAGAAACTCCAGCTGTTGGCCAAACAAAGAGAAGTCATCCAGCAGGTGATTCCCCTGTACCGTGAGCTCTTCCTCAACGGCCAGATTGAAATCACCACGAGCCCCTACTTTCATCCCATCCTTCCCTTGCTTTGCGACACCGATGTCGCCAAGGAATCGAGCCCTGACATGATCCTTCCCAAGTCCCGGTTCCGTCATTCTGAGGATGCCCTCCTCCAGATGAAAAGGGGTCTGGAGGCCCATTTTCGCCACTTCAAGCGTCCTGTCCAAGGGATGTGGCCCCCGGAGGGGGCCGTCAGTCAGGAGATGGCTCAACTGGCTGCAAGTGTGGGCTTTCGATGGATGGCCACTGATGAAGAAATCCTCTTCCGTTCCCTGGAGTTACCTTTGCGCGAGGAGGCTCATACCGGAATGGGTCACTTCAAGCTCTTGTATCAGCCTGTTGCACTCCGGGGTTCAAACTTCAAGCTGGACTTGGTATTCAGAGATCACGTCCTCTCCGATCTCATCGGTTTCACCTATGCCCGTTGGGATCCGAAGGCGGCAGCGAAGGACTTCTTGGGGCGGCTTCATCAGATACAAAGCCGGCTCAAAAGCTCCAGACACGATGGTCCTTTCCTGGTTACCATCATACTGGATGGGGAAAATGCCTGGGAATACTATCCGAACGATGGAAGGGACTTCCTGTCCTCCCTGTATGAGGGTTTGAGGTGGGAAAACGGCCTACAATCGACTCAGGTCAGCGAATTCCTGGAGAGATTTCCACCCCGCCATGAGATAGGCCGGATCGCGTCGGGATCCTGGATCAATCATAATTTTCGCGTCTGGATTGGTCACCCCGAGGATAATGCTGCATGGGATCTACTGGGGCGTACGCGGGACGACTTGGTCTCCCTGGAGAAGACCTCCCCCGAAACAAAGATGCAGGGGGGAGGGGGATCCGGAATCCGGGTCACTGCAAAAGGCTTGGGAAGAGGTCTACATCGCGGAAGGAAGCGATTGGTGCTGGTGGTACGGGGATGATCACAGCTCGGGAATGGACGAGGAGTTTGATGGCCTATTTCGGAAACACCTGATGAATGTCTATTCCTTCATGGGAACCCCGGTGCCGGACCGGCTGTATATTCCCTTGACCCAAAAAAGGGAAAAGGCTGATCTCACCTTTGAACCCGCTGGCTTCATCGATCCGTTGATCGACGGCAGGATCACCAATTACTTCGAGTGGATCCTTGCTGACTCCTACCAGACCTCCAGGGCAGGAGATGCCATGCACCCCTCTCGTGCCCGGATAGAAGGTATCTATGTGGGCTTCAATCCCCACAAAATATTCCTGCGGATCGACATGGAAGGGGACTCCCTGAAAGAGGAGGAGGCTTCGGGATTCTCCCTCCAGGTGAGTTTCCTGGCTCCAATTCCGGTCCGACTGAAGTTGGGCCTTGAGGTCAAGGGGGATTCAGTGCCTGTGAGACTGGATGAGCTGGACTCATCAGTCCGGGCCGATCCCTCGGGAGGAATGACGCCCGTGGGCCTGGAGGTCGCTGTGGGCAGGATCATTGAACTGGGAATCCCCCTTGAAGCCCTGAAGGTTGAAAGCGGTCAGGAGATTCAATTTGCCGTTGGACTTCAGCAGAATGGGACCGAGTGGGAAAGGTGGCCAAGATCGAGTTGTTTCAAGGTAAGAGTGCCATCTAAGGAATCTATCGCAGATCTTTGGCAGGCATGAGTGACAGGAGGAATCTTAACTTCGTATAATGAATATTATGTAAACTATTACCCCTGAACCTACATCCGGAACTTTCCAAAATCCTCCGGCTTCAGATTTTCAAGCCAATCTCTCCATCTATCGTTCTCCTCCTTCTCATCGCTCACATCGATGCTTTTGGCCTTATTGATCACGTCTTCCACCACGAAAATGGGCGCGTTCACCCGCAGGGCAATTGCGATGGCGTCGCTCGGACGTGAATCTACCATGATGGGGTTTCCGTTGACGGAAATCTCGATCACGGCATAGAAAGTATTATCCCTCAAATCGTTAATGATCACTTGATGAACTGTGGCGCCTAAATGCTCCAGGATGTTCTTGATCAAATCATGGGTCATTGGACGCGGCGTGGCAATCTTCTCCAGTTCCAAGGCGATCGCATTGGCCTCGAATATCCCCACCCAAATGGGGAGCGCCTTCCGGTCATCCACATCCTTGAGGATGATAATGGGCATATTGGTAATGGGATCCAGCGCCAATCCCCGAACCATCATCTTGACTAACATTCTATTCGCCTCCCGCGGATCTCAAGTCCATCTCAGGAAGCCTGAAGAGGTGAAAGAGCCTTTCGTAGGTGGAATCGAGGTGCTCTGAGATCACCTTAGTATTCCCCAAAATGGGCATGAAATTCGTATCTCCCACCCATCGAGGCACGATATGAAGGTGAATATGGTCGGCGATGCCTGCGCCAGCTGCCCTTCCCACATTCAGGCCGAGGTTGAACCCCTCGGCGGAAAGCTCCGTCCTCAGAATTGCCTCCGTTCTCTTGGCCAGTTCCATCATCTCCGCCATTTCATCGGAACTCAGGGCCGATAGACTGTCCAGGTGGCGGTACGGACAGATCATGAGATGGCCATTATTGTAGGGGAACAAGTTCAGAAGGATGAAACAATGTTGTCCCCGGAAGATGATCAGGTTCTCCCTATCTTCCGACGCGCGGGGCTTCTCGCAGAGGATACAACCCTGCAGCAACTGCGTGGTCTTTTCGATGTAAGGCTTCCTCCAGGGAGCCCAAAGGATTTCCATTAGTCGATATCTAACCGTCTATGAGGTTCTTGAGCTCCTTGCCTGGCTTGAAATAGGGGGCACGCTTCGCTGGGACCTGGACGGGCTTGCCGGTTTGGGGGTTACGGCCTTGCCGGGCCCCCCTCTGTCTGACACGGAAGCTCCCAAAACCCCTCAGTTCCACCTTACCATCCTTTCTTGAGGATAAGGCCTCACCGATGCTCCTGAATATTGTGGTCACGATGACCTCAGCATCTTTCTTGGTGAGATTTATGGATGCAGCCACCTTTTCAATCAGGTCCGCTTTAGTCATGTTCCGATCTCCCCATGTCGTCAATTGGATGCAGATTCCGTGCATATTCCAAGTGAAGTTCCCCGCCCATAGGGTAAAACCCACAAGGAATGAAATATGTCCAACCGTGTTATGCTTATGCGCCTTGCCCTCACCTGCAAGGAGCGTCTTGCAGGGCGGGACCCGGTTCAACCCATCAGGGTTCTTGTCTCTCCCGGGAGCGATTTCATCGCATCAAATAGTAAATCGATAGAGGTTGAGCTATCGGATCTGAGGTTTGGGCAGTAAGGAAGGAGAGGACTCGGGAACCAGCCATGCCCAGTAGAAACTTCCTCTTCTTTTCCTCGACAATCTTGGGCCGTCCCCGAATTCCCGTCACCCGAGCGGCGTAGGCAATTGCGTCGGAAAGGTCTCCCAGTTCATCTACCAGGCCCAAGCCCAGAGCCTGCCTGCCGGTGAATATCCTCCCATCGGCGATTTCCCTGACCTTCCCCTTATCCATTTTTCGTCCTCGAACCACTGCCTCGATGAATTGGTCATGGGCATCATCCAGTACCTCTTGGAAGATCTTCCGGTCCTCGGGAGATATCTCCTTCGTCATCGAACCCATGTCTTTGTGCTCACCGCTCTTGATGGTCACGGACCTTATTCCCACCTTGTCCAATAATCCCGAGACATTAGCCAGTTGCATGATGACTCCAATGCTCCCGGTGATAGATCCGGGATTGGCGAAAATCCGATCGGAGGCACAGGCAACGTAATATCCACCCGAGGCCGCCAGGCTTCCCATGGACACGATAACGGGCTTTTTGCGCTGAGATCTGATCTTGTCGAATTCCTCATAGATCTCCTGAGCTGCTGCTACTCCGCCTCCTGGACTATTGATTCGGACGACAAGAGCCTTGATCGCCTCATTATTCTGGTGCTTATCTAACTGCTCCAGGGTCTCCCTTGAATCCAGAATAGCGCCCTCAAGACGAATCAGCCCGATTTTCCCGGAACCAGAGTCCCTCTTGGCCATATAGAGGCTGAGCATAAAGAGGACTCCCAGGAAGACCAATCCCCCGCCAATGACCCAAGACAGTCCTCGCCCTAACTTTCCCATTTGCATCTCACGATCCCAACCCTGGGGATGCCTCAAGCCTGACTTTCATCACGTGCTTGTTTTGGAAACCAACTTGCATTCAGTCGAGGGAATCGGGTTGAAGGCCTTCTTCGAGGTCTTGGCCGCTGCCTTCCTGTAAACAAGCCTTGATGCTCAGGCCTATCTTCCTGTCATCCGTATCCAGTTTGATGATCTTCGCTATGATTTCCTGGTCGACGGAGACCACCTCCTCCGGCTTTGCCACTCTTTCCGGACGCATCTCGGAGATGTGGAGGAGACCCTCGATTCCATCCTCCAACTCCACAAATGCCCCGAATTCCATCAGCCGGACTACCCTTCCTTTTACATTCATACCGACCTTGTATCTTTCGGGCACTACGGTCTGCCACGGGTCGGCCTGAGCCTGTTTCAAGCCCAGAGATATACGGTGAGCATTTTTGTCCACCCGAAGCACTAAAGTCTCCACCCAGTCTCCCTTTTTCAGAACCTCCGACGGGTGATGCACCCTCTTGGTCCAGGACATATCCGATATATGGATCAGACCGTCCAGGCCATCCTCCAGTTCGACAAATGCCCCATATTCGGTGAGGTTTCTCACTCTTCCCTTCACTCTCAGTCCCACCGGATACTTCTCCTCCACATAGATCCAAGGATTAGGTTCTGCTTGCTTCATGCCGAGTGAGATGCGCTTGGCCTTCTTGTCGATATCGAGAACCACCACCTCAATGATGTCGCCAATCGCCACAATTCTCGAAGGATGCTTGACCTTTTGCTTCCAGGACATCTCGGAGACGTGAACCAGGCCTTCGATTCCAGCTTCCAGCTCCACAAAAGCCCCATAATCTACAAGGCTGACTACCTTCCCCTTGACCTTCATTCCTACCGGATACCTCTCATCGGAGGATTCCCAAGGATCGGGGCTCTTTTGCTTCAGACCCAGAGAGACTCTCTGATTTTCGCGATCCAACTTCAATACCACCACTTCAATATCATCTCCCACCACGAAGAGTTCCGAAGGATGATTGATTCTGCCCCACGACATATCCGTGATGTGCAGCAGACCATCAATTCCTCCCAAATCCACAAAGGCACCGTATTCGGTAAGGTTTTTCACTTTTCCCCTGATCACCCTTCCTTCCTCGATGATGCCGAGCGTCCTCTCCCTTTCCGTCTTTCTTTCTTCCTCCAGGAAGGCTCTGCGGGAGAGCACGATATTGCCTCTTCGGGGATTCAGCTTGATAATCTTCATGGGGAGAATCTGGCCAACCAGCTTGTCGAGATCTTTCATCGGTCGCAGATCGATCTGGGACCCTGGAAGGAAGGCCTTGACGCCCACATCCACTATCAGGCCTCCTTTCGTCTTCCCCAGGATAATCCCTTGGACTACGCCACCTTTTTCATATACCTGCGAGATGTCCTCCCATACCTTGATCTTTTCAGCCTTCTCCCGAGAGAGCACCACGATGCCCTCATTATCCTCTTTCTTTTCCAGGAAGACATCCACTTGGTCCCCAGCCTTGACTGTAATCTCGCCCAGGGCGTTTCTAAATTCCTCTAGGGGTATAGTTCCTTCTGATTTGTATCCAATATCAACTAATACAGCATCAGCCACTATATTGACAATAGTTCCCCGAATGATCTCCCCTTCCGAGAAATCCTTCATGCTCTTATGATACAGATCTCTCCACTCCTCCCCGCCACCTTGCAGGTGGGGCAATCCGACGCCCTCTCCTAACTTGCTGGTACCGCCGCCGTCAGAAAACGATTCCGAGAGACTTCGTTCCAAGGTCCCCCTTCCTCCGTTCTTTTGATTGCCCTCCTCCTTGTTCCTAAGCCCCTGAGCCTCTTCCATCATTATCGGCAGTACCTCCTATGATCGTTCATGAAGTTAAGAAAACCATGGCGGGTTTCCTTTTTCCCGTTCAAAAACCACCTCTTGTATCCGTTCCAAGACCTCGGAAATGACCCATTCCGGAGTGGATGCGCCGGCAGTCACCCCTATTTGGGACTTGTTCTTGACCCAAGCCAGATGTATCTCGCTGGGATCTTCAATGTGGTAGGTATCTGGAAGGATCTCGTGGCATGCTTCTGTGAGGCGACAAGTATTGGCGCTGTTCCTGCCACCCACCACCAAAAGAAGATCCACCTCTTTTGCCATCTGGAGAGCCACCTCTAAACGCTTGGCCGTGAAGTCACAGATGGTATTGAAGATCCTGAGCTCGTCCACTTCCGAAATCAGGAGATCTGCGACTTCCTGCAGGACGATTTTCCTCTGGGTGGTCTGTGATACCAACCCCACTCGCTTTCCCAGGTGAAGAGAAGTCAAATCCGACGGGCCATTGATGACCTTCACTTTTGACTTGGCATAACCAAGGAGGGTTTGAACTTCCGCGTGCGCATGATCTCCGAGGAGCACCACCTGATATCCTTCTTTTTCTAACTGGGTGAGTTTCTCCTGCGCTTTCTTCACGAAGGGGCAAGTTGCATCGATGATTTGAGCCCCCCTCTCTTTCAGTTGCTCGAAGATCTTCGGGGATACGCCGTGAGAGCGGACCACTACCCGATCCCCCTCGGATAGCTCATTCGGACCGGCGATAACCCTCAATCCCTTGCCTTCAAGGAAGCCCACCACCTGCGGGTTGTGGATCAATGGTCCCAATGAGTACAGGGGACCCCCCTTGACCTCAGTGGCAGACAAAGCAAGATTATATGCCCTCTGAACCCCGAAACAGAAGCCGGTTTTCTCCGCCACCAGGATCCTGATTGCCTTTGGATCTTTGAGAATACCTCTTGCCGCGGGAAGAGGACTCCCTCCCACTTTCCGTTCGGCCATCATCCTCTACATCCCTCTTCATCGCTTCGATCCTGGCCATCACCTGATCAACCAAGCTCGCATGATCCTGCCTCTTGGATTCCCAAGGTCGGGAAAAGGATTCGATGATCACAGGGGTACCAATATGCACGGTGACCTTATGTAGCCTTATTCGACCCGATCCTCGGGGCAGCACTTTTTCCGGTCCTTGGAGGAAAGCCGGGATCATCGGGGCGCCCGATTTCTGCCCGATAATGGCAATTCCGGGCTTTGCCTTCTGCAAACCCTTCCCGTCTCCTCTGGTTCCCTCGGGGAATAGCAGCAGGACCCTTCCTTTCTTCAGCAGGTCCAGAGTCCTCCTTATGGAAGAGGAGTTCACTCGATCGCGAGAAACAGGATAGGCCTGTAACTTCCCAAGAAACCAGGAAATCAGGGGATTTCTAAAAATCTCCTCTTTAGCCATATAGTTGGCTTTTCGAGGCAAGGAAACTCCCAGGAAGATTGGATCCAGATAGCTTACGTGATTCGAGGCCAATATGAGCGGGCCGGTCCGCGGAACATTCTCCCCCCCTACCACCCGGAGCCGGAAAAAAATCCTGCAGATCCACCTCAGCACGAAATAGGATATATCATAGACCACGATTCTCTACCGGAACCGGGATCGCTGCCCGGATCGACACGCCATTTTAGAGCAGGGGTTACTGGGTGTCATATGGCTATTTATACATGGAGTATTCGCTATTTGCAACAAATAAAACGGGTTCAAGGCCCTCCCGTAGAGGCATCCCTTTACAGTCTGTCCTTGATCTCCCTCAACATGAACTCCACCACCTCTTCCATATCCATGTGGGTGGAGTCTATTCGGATGCTGTCCACAGAGGGTTTAAGGGGCGACAGTTCCCTTTGGGTATCCCTTTCGTCACGGGCCTGGACGTCCCTCAGGGTTTCGGCGAAATCCAAATCCAGACCGATTCCCACGAGGTCATGATGTCTCCTCCGGGCACGTTCTTCCAGAGAACTCTCTAGGAAGAATTTGATATCTGCGTCGGGAAAGACCACGGTGCCAATATCTCGCCCCTCCATTATGACCCCGATCTCGCTCTCGATCCCCATTTGCCTCTGAAGAGCCACCAGCTTCTCTCTCACCCTTCTCAGGGTGGATATCCGGGAAGAGGCTTGACCGACACCTGGAGTGCGAATCTCTTCCGAGACATCCCTTTTGCAGATATATATCTTGATTCTTCCCTTCTCTTCTGCGAACTCGATCTTCGCCTCTTCGATCAGGCTTGATAGAGCATCCTCATCCTCCAATGCGATGTCCCGGCGAAGGGCTTCGTAGGCCACGGCCCGGTACATGGCCCCCGAGTCGACATATCGATATCCCAACCTCTGGGCCAGAATCCTTCCCACAGCGCTCTTGCCCGACCCAACTGGCCCGTCGATAGTGATGATCCATGGCCTTTTCCGGGAAATCCCGCCCGTCTTACCCCGCTCAGCCATAACCCGTTCTCCCTGATTCCAAACTCCCTGACGCTCACCCTGATCCAATGCTGAGTTCTCTCTCCCCGTTTCCGAAGGAACCTGCCCCTTCACGGAGCCTGGAGACTCCCCCTTTTTAATGGAGGTATTTATTATTAAATGATTAAGTCCACTCTAGTAATATATTCCCTTAGGATATGAGCCCAAAATCTTTAACATAGAACACTTGTCCCCCAAAAAGCGAATCACCTCTTCGGCAGGAGGATCCTCCACATGACCTTCAAAATCCACATAAAATATGTAGTCCCAAGCCTTTGTTTTGGAAGGTCTCGATTCAATGCTGGTCAGATTGATGTCCCTTTCCGCAAATGGCATCAGGATACTGTGTAATGCACCTACCCGGTCGCGGATCGAAAAAAGGATAGAAGTCTTATCACTCCCCGTTCTCCCCCTGGACTGCCTGCCGATCACCATGAAACGGGTATAATTCTGTGCGCAGTCCTCTATGCGAGATTGGACTCTCCTGAGGCCGTAGAGATCTGCTGCCAGGTCGGATGCAATTGCCGCAGCCTGAGGATCTTTTTGCGCCATCTCAGCGGCCGCTGTAGTGCTGAAGACCTCAATCAGTTCGGCACCCGCCAAATGGGCTTCCAACCACCTTCTCGATTGAGCCAGGGCCTGGGGGTGCGAATAGACCCTCTTGATGCCTTCAAGGGCTCCGGTAGTGGAGAGGAGATTATGGGACACCTCCAAGAAGACTTCTCCGCAGATCTTGAGATCCGATTCCACGAACATGTCAAGGGTGTGATTGACCATCCCCTCGGTGGAATTTTCCACCGGGACCACTCCGAAGTCGGCATTGTCCTTTTCCACCTCAGAAAAGATATCGCCTATTCCCTTCAAGGGAAGGAAATGGGCAGAGCGGCCGAACTGCTTCATGGAGGCGAGGTGAGTAAAAGTTGCAGGAGGGCCGAGGTAGGCAATCCTCAAGGGCCTCTCCAAGGAGAGACATCCGGATAGGATCTCTCGATAGATGGAACGAACCACAGAATTGGGCAGGGGTCCTTGATTGAAGGAGGCCACTCTCTGGTAAATCTCCTCCTCCCGCTCAGGGGCATAGAAATCCATTTCTCGCCTTTCCTTCTCCTTTCCGACCTCCACCACAATCCGGGCTCTTTGATTCAGCAGATCAAGGATCTGAGCGTCCAAGTCGTCAATATTCTTCCGCAGATCAGATAATCTCATTTTTTCCATCCCTGAGTAAGGCACCCCGGTGAATTTTCCTGGGCGGTTCGCGATTATACCCCATTCTCAAAACGCGTAAACCCCATCTTAACTCCATCCTCCGAAAATTCAAGCGGGGCCCTGCAGCAAAGCCCCGCTTGAATCTCAAAAGCCCAGATCTTCGGTCTGTCGCTCCTTATCGGTACGGGTCAGGCCAACCCTAATTCCTTCAGTTTCTCAGGCCGAGGAATTCCCCACTCATTCCAGCCAGATACTCGTAGTAATCGGACAGGAGCCTGCCCAACGGTGGCAAGTGCATCTCGGAATCCGTGAGCCCGGGACCCGTACCCTCTTATGGGTCAGGGATCCGCATGGGGAAGGGTATCATCCTTACGGCTGATGCCCCAACGGACGTTGATCATGCGCTTCAGGTTCAGCAGCCTTTCTCCGGTCTTGAAGAAATTGGTCAAATCCATATCCTAGCCAGTGACCTGGTTAGACCATTTGAGGCAATGGCTGAGTTTCACCCCCGAAGGCAATGAACTTGCAAAGCTTGATGGCGTCGTACATCCCCATCATATGCTGGCACTTGGCAACGAATTCTGCCTTGCCGTCTATTTCCCAGCGGCTGATCCGTCCGTCCGCCCCCACCTCGGGCATGGTGAGACCTCTTTCGAAACCCATGGTCCAAGCCGAGAGATGGCAGGCACCGCGGGCAGAGGTCGCGAATGCTAAGGCAGCTCCAAAGTAGGATCGGGGATCATGGGCTGGTAATTCCAACCCTTTGACGTGCATGGCGAACTCAGGGGCAGTTCCTCCGATCTCCTGGGCGGCCTTTCTTGTCCCATTCGCCAGGAGCTTTCCGATGCCCTCGCTCTTGCCCATTTTCTTCACCATCTCCACCAGGGCCTGATGATTGCCCCAGGTCAATTCGACCCCATCCGTATCCTTCTGGGTGAGCAACCCGTTTTCGTAGCATTCCATGGCGAAGGCGATCGTCGCTCCCACGGAGATCGTATCCAAGCCGTAGCGATTGCAGAGCTCGTTGGCCATGGCGACAGCCTCCAGGTTGTCCACCAAACACATGCCCCCTAAAGTTCCCATGGTTTCATATTCGGGTCCGGCCCCCTCCACTCCCGCGTAGGGACCCTTGTCCACCTTCACCTCCCGGCCACATCCGATCGGACACTGCCGGCAGTAGTACTTCTTAACCAGGATGGACTCAGCCATGGCCGGCCCGCTGATCTTCTTGGCCCCCTCTTCCCAGCGGCCCAGCTTCCAGTTCTGAAGGGGGAAATTGCCCATGGCCTCATGGGTGATTACCCCCCCCGATGTTCCCAGCTGCCCAAAGGTCTTGGAGGACTCCAGGATGGTGGGCAATCAGCTCTTTTACCGAGGCCGACAAGTCATCGGGATGGGCCACGGGGGTCTTATTTGAGCCCTGAACGACGACAGCCTTCAGATTCTTGGAGCCCATTACCGCTCCCAGGCCGCATCGGCCAGCAATTCGCGCATCTTTTCCGTCATGTACGATACCGGCCAGAAGGGCCAACTTCTCACCAGCCGGACCAATCGCAGCCACAGTGGCATTCTTATGGGTTTCCGACAACAGGATAGGATCGATCTCGTAAGTGTCCTTGCCCCAGATATGAGAGGCGTCGCGGAATTCCACCCGCCCATCCTGCACCCAGAGATACGTGGGTTTCTGCGCCTTGCCGGTGATGACAATGCCGTCAAATCCAGCCTGCTTCAGTTTCGCTCCCCAGGTGCCGCCTGCGTCGGATTCCCCGAACACCCCGGTGAGAGGGGAACGGGAGACTACTGCGTGGCGACCCGAGGTGGGAACTTGAGTATTGGCTGATGGTCCAGCCATGAAGATCAAGGGATTTTCCGGGCTAAAGGGATCGGTTTCGGAATTGGTTTCATCATAGAGGATCTTGGCCCCCAATCCACTGCCTCCGACGAACTTACGGCACGTCTCTTCACTGAAGGTTTGCTCCTCGGTCTTGCTCCGCGAGAGATCCACCCTCAGCACCTTGCCCATGTAACCGCCTGCCATCATCGTTCCTCCTTTAGAAGTTCTTAATCACATCCTCTTCATTGAATCCAGACCTGCCCCGTCGGATCTCCGATCGGGCCCCAATTGGAGTCTTGGGGAAAGTGACCTTTATCCGCCCGCAATGGGCACCATGATCTGAATGGTGGAGTCCGAGTCCACAAGATCCTCCAGGCGTAACACCTTGTCCTGGAGCAGAATGACCATGTGGGTAGCTATCTTCTCTTCGTTGGCTCCCTCATCGGCATACTCCTTGAATCCGGGGTATCTCTCTGAGATAATCCTAATGATATCTTTCACCCGGGTCGGGGAATGAAGATCTAACTCCACTTCCTCTCTCCCCACCACTTTCCGATATGGGAAGGCCAGACGGACCTTCACAGGCATCTTTTCCCCTCCCCAACAAAAAGGATCAAGCGTGATATTCTCCCTTCATTTGTTGGCTGGCGCGACCTCCAGCTTGCTTCACAGATCCAGCATACCCTCGGAGGCCGAAGGCCTCACACCCAGCCCCCTCTACTGGGCCAAATCGGTCTCAGTACGCCATCCGGCAGATCTCGATCATGTCTTCCAGAACGGGTTTTCGAGGATTGACTGCAATGTTTCCGCTCTTCATAGACTCCTCGGAGATGCCCCTGATCCATTCCTCCTTGATCCCCACTTCCTTCAGGCTCTTGGGGATGCCGACGTCTTGGGAGAGCTTCTTGACTGCCTTCACCGCCCGATGAGCGGCATCCATCGGAGACAGGCCCTGCACGCATTCCCCAAAGGCCTTTGCCACCTGGATGAACTTGGGAATATTCCCCATGAGGTTGTACTCCATCACCGCAGGCAGCATCACGGCATTGGCGATCCCATGTGCCACGTTGCAGGGAGCACTTCCCAGGGGTATGGAGAAGGCATGTGCTAACCCCAGCCGGGTGCTGCTAAAGCCCATGGCCGCCAACAGGCTGCCCAGGAGCATCCAGTACCGTGCCTCCAGGTTATCGCCCTTGGCTACCGCGGGCCGCAGCCATTCGCCGATCAGCTCGATGGCCTTGAGGGTCAGGGCATCGGAGATGGGCTGGGTATTGAGATTGGTGAAAGACTCCAGCGCATGAGTCAGGGCATCCATGCCGGTTGAGGCGGTGATAGCCGGGGGAACGCTCAGGGTAAGCTCCGGATCGCAGATTGCCACCTTGGGGCAGAGGTAGGACGATCCAGCCACCGTTTTCTCATGCTTCTTATCATCGGTGATCACCGAGAATATGGTCACCTCACTGCCTGTCCCGGAGGTGGTGGGGAGGGCGATCACTGGCAGTCCCGGATTCTTGAATTTGTGCATCCCGATGTAATCCGCGAAATCGCCCGGATTGCCAGCCATGACCGCCACGGCCTTGGCCGTATCCAGCGAGCTGCCCCCTCCCACTCCAAGGACCGCCTCGGCTTTGCTGTCCTTCATCAGCTTCACGGCCTCATTGACCAGGCTGAGGCCGGAGTTGGGCACGACTTTATCATAAATCGTGGATCCAATGGCCGCATCCTTCAGGTTCTTCTCCAAATCGGCCAACAAGCCAGCCCCCACCACTCCCTGATCAGTGACGATCAGGACCCGGCTGGCCCCGAATTCCTTGACCTTCTCGGCGGTCTTGAAGCGGGCCCCGATGCCGAAGTGGATCGTGGTTGGAACCGGCAGGAAGGTGAAAATCTTGGTGATATCCATACTCGAAGACTCCCTTCTCTTAAGGTGGATTTAGGCACCAAGCTGGGCTGGTCCGCCATCTACGGAGGAGGTGGACCAGCGCAGCTTGACACAATCTTATCGTTTGACCCTTCGTTCCTTTGCTCGATAGGGCGAAAGGCCCCTATCGATCGTCCGGATCGCCCGGTTGCACTTCCAGAAATTCCAGACCAGGAAGATACCGATTCCCAGGCACAAGAGGCCAAATAGGATCGCCATCGTGCTCGACCGGCGGAAGAGGATGGCTGAGCTGACCAGGGAGAGGCACATCATCCACATCCACAGCCGCCGCTGATACCGATAGGCCTCTCGAATCTGGGCCAGCTCCTCGATCTTCTTTTGTTTCTCTGGATCTTTCGCCCGGTAAGTTGTGGGCAGACCTCACCCTCCTTCAATCTTGCAAAACGGGGCTATATCGGACCCTTCCGATCAGGATGCGGACATTACCCCCTTCTTTCGGTAATAGCTATTGATGATCGCCGTGACGACCATGGAGAGGACAACCATGCCGGCCAGGAAGATATACCCCGTCCAGCCCCCATGGAGCTTGTCCGCCCCGTAATCCCACCAGGCCTTGAGCCCCATGGTGGTCATGCCGATGCCGGCGATCACATTCAGGAAGACCAGGCCACCCCCCATCTGATAGGGCTTGGGCAGATATCTTCGATCGGTCCAGATCATGGCGAAGCACCAGAGGCCACAGGTCATGACCCCTCCGATGATCCCCGCCGGGGTGGGCAGATCGATGAGTTTCACGTTGGGCAGAAGCCGGGTCATCCACATGAGGAACATGCCGACCACACCTACATAGAGGCAGACCCAGGGGCGGACCTGCTTGACGGTGATCTTTCGCAGTCCGGGGAAGACGGTACGCAGGCACTCGAAGGCGGTGCGGGTATAGACCTCATACGCCCCGTACACCGTTCCCGCGATCGCCAGGAAGACACCCAGATCATAAAGGGGCAGCAACCAGGCGTGAATCCGGGTGAGAAATTGGGCCTGATACTCCAGGAGCTTCAACCCGGAGGGAATCAGCTCTTCGGCATGGAGCAGGCGGGCGCCCCCGATCATGAATCCGGCGGCGAAGATGATCACCGAGGCAAAGGAGACAACCGAGTCGATGATGGGGGCCTTGGTCCAGGCCAGGGCCGTCTTCACATCCTCCTCCTCCTCGGAGAGGGGGATCCGATCTCCCTTTTCCACTAACTCGTGGATCCTCTGTTGGACCTCGGCCAGGTTAGGGAGTCCCAACATCCCCCAGTCCTTCTCCCTCAGCATCCCGATATATCCGATGTAATCGTAGGTCCCTCCGCCGATCGCCCCAATATAGACGGTCGCCTCCACCCAGGGAGGTCGAGCAGCCACCTCCGGGTATTTTTCAAAGATCCAGGGGGCGTAGTCGGGAATGCGGGGGATGAAGGTCCCGGAGAGGACTGCCCCCCAATCCGGCTTGAAGTAGACGGCAGCAAAGAGGATCGCCACCAGCATCACGGTGATGATCGCCAGCTGGATCTTTTCCAGGGCATTATATCCCCCCAGGAGGGTCAAGGTGACGAAGAAAACGATCCAGAAGGTCCCCCACCAGAGGTGATCCCCGAAATGGAACATCCACTTGCAGAGCGTTCCCAGGAGGGAGGGCAGGAAGGATAACCAGAAAGGAAAACACATGATGCTGAGGACCGCGATCAGGAAGGGGAACCACCCTCTGGGGCCGGGGAAATGGGCCCAACGGTCGATGGGATGCTCGCCGGTGAGGGTCAGGTAGCGCATGGCGGTGTAGGCCTGGACCCACTTGAAGAAGCACCCCAAGGCGAAAGTCCACATGATGGCATAGCCGAAGACGGCCCCGCCCCGAGCTGCAAAGAAGGTCTCGCCCGAGCCGATCGTCAGAGAGGCCATGATCGCACCCGGGCCAAAGAATTTGATCATGTCTCCTATCTTCCTGGATTGGATCGCATCGGACAACGGTGGAGCTTTGATCTTATCTTGAGCCATTTTGCACCTCCTTCAACCAAGCTATTTCGTCACGGGCGTCAATTGTGCTGATAGCAACTCCGTACTACCAACCTCCTTTCTTTTCTCCAAAGTCCTTCTCCACCCCTTCACAATCCTATGTTTTATCTCTCCATCACATCTTCCCGCTGCAGGAGTTTACCCAGACCCAGGATGTCATAGATCAACTCGCCTTTCCGGATCCTCTCCCGCATCTTCTGTTCCTTCTCCACAATCGCGCGCCCCTTCTCCAGAACCTCCTGGATGCGGGCCTTGGGGATCACTGCTACCCCATCCGTATCGCCCACGATCAGGTCGCCCGGGGCCACGGAAACCCCTCCACAGTGGATCGGAATATTGATGGAACCAGGGGAGTCCTTGAGGGGGCCTACCGGGATGACCCCCTTGGCGAATACGGGAAATCCGAGCTCCCGAATGCCCTCGATGTCCCTTACCCCACCGTCCAGGACAATCCCCTCGATCCCCTTGGTCTTACACACCAGGCAGAGCAAATCCCCCAGGATCGCCATGTCGGGGTAACCCCCCGCGTCCACCACGATCACATCTCCCGGCTTTGCCACCTCCGTGGCCTTATGCAGCATCAGATTGTCCGCCGGATAAATTTTCACGGTAAGGGCAGGGCCCACCATCTTGCACTGGTTCAAGATCGGCCTGATGGAGGCGGACATGGACCCGTAGCGGCCCATGGCGTCACAGATGTTGCCGGTGGCCAATTCCCGATATCCTTCCACGATCTCCTTCTTCGGACGTTCGATCTCTCTCACAATCACATACATGGATGACCTCTCCCTTTCCTACCCCATGAAAATCCCGCCATTGACACTGAGGGTCTGACCGGTGACATATTTCGACTCCTGGGAAACCAAGAAGAGGACGGCATCCGCCACATCCTGCGGCTCCCCCAGTTTTCTCAGGGGAATGGTTTTGGCCATATCCTCCCGGGGAAAGGGCTGGGTCATCTCGGTATCGATGATCCCGGGGGCGATGCAGTTGACATTGATGCCGAATGGCGCCAACTCCTTGGCCAAAGACTTGGTAAAACAGATAACACCCGCTTTGGAGACCGAATAATTGGCCCCCACCACCAGTCCGCCCACCTGGCCTGCCAGAGAGCCGATATTGACGATCTTGCCCCATTTCTTTTGCTTGAGGGTGGGCATAACCTCTCGCGAACAGAGGAAGGTCCCCTTCAAATTGACATCCAGGACCTTATCCCATATCTCCTCGGACATCTCCGCCACCGTCCCCTGATAGCAGATACCGGCGTTGTTGACCAAGATGTCAATGGTCCCCAAGGCCTCGATCGTCTTGGCCACCATGGCCTTGACCTCATCCGCCCGGGAGACATCCGCCTTGGTCGCAGCCGCCTTCCTTCCCATTCCCTTAATGGCAGCGGCCACCCTTTCCGCATCTGTCAGGTTGATGTCGCTCACTGCTATATGGGCGCCTTCCCCGGCCAGGGTTCGGCAGATGGCTTCTCCCAAGCCTCGGCCTCCTCCGGTTACCAAAGCGACCTTTCCTTCGAGCCGCATACTCTCCTCCTGTTTCTCCGATATTTCTGTAGAAGGCAAAACCTTCGGGACGCTATCACACATAGCATCCCAAGTCAATCATTCCACGTATCTTTTTTGCCCGCCCGAGTCTCCCCGGAAGCCATGACCAGTGCCTTCAGCCGCTCGACCTCCTCAGGCTTCAACCACCGCCACCTGCCCCGAGGCAATGGACCCAAGTGAATCGGCCCCAATCTTATGCGTCTGAGCTTCAGGACCGGGTGACCGATCCCTTCGCACATCCTCCTGATCTGGTGGTATTTCCCCTGCCGAATCTCGATGGCCAGCCATGCGTTCTTTTTTGTTCGGCGTACCACCTCAACCCGATCGGCCCACATTCTCTCCCCTCCAGTTCTCATCCCCTCCCGTAGGAGCTTGAGCGAGGCGGACTCTGGAATGCCCTCTACTTTCGCCTGGTAGACCCTCACTATATGAAACTTCGGGTGAAGGAGGGAGTGAGTCAGGGAGCCGTCGTTGGTGAGGAGAAGGAGGCCTTCGGTGTGAAAATCGAGCCGTCCCACCGGATAGAGTCGAGGCAGTCCCCTGGGCAGAAGCTCCAAGACCGTGGGGCGCCCCTGGGGATCAGAAACCGAGCAGATGAAGCCATCCGGCTTGTGGAGCAGGATGTAGATCCCCTTTTGAGGCGGAAGAAGCCTCTCCCCGTCTATCCTCAGGCCCGGGTACTGATCCAGGGTGATCTTGGTGCCGGGAACGGTGATTTTCTGGCCATCCAGGGTGACCCTACCCTCCCGAATGATCTGCTCGCAACCCCGACGGGAGGCGATTCCTGCCATCGCCAGGACCTGTTGAATCCGCATGGGACTCCCTGAAGACACCGATTAAACCTCCTCTCTCAGGCCCATCTCCTCCAACTCCTTCTGGCTCGGCAGCGAGGATAGGTCTTTCAGGCCAAAGCGCTCCAGAAATCTCTTGGTGGTACCGTACAGGAGAGGCCGACCCGCCTCTTCCTTTCTCCCCAGCACCTTGATCAAGCCCTTCTCCAGAAGCGTCTTGAGCGACTTCTGGGAATCAACACCTCGGATGGAGTCGACCTGTGATTTCGAGGTGGGCTGATTATAAGCAATGATAGCCAGGCTCTCCAGGGAGGCCCTCGAGAGTTTGGCCGGTCTCTCCTCCACCATCTTTCGAATCCAAGGGGCCAGCTCCGGGCGAGTAAATATCTGATAGCCGCCGGCGATCTCTTTCATCTGCAAAGCCCCCTTCCTCTCCTGGTAATGGCATTGGAGCCTCTGCAAGTGCTCCCTGATTTCGGACATGGTGAGGGGCTCCAGGATTTCCTTCAGCCTTTGCAGGTTCAGCGGTTTCGACGATACAAAGAGGAGACCTTCGATGACGTCCGTCCATTCTGCGGTCATCTCACCCTGCATCTCAATTTCCCTATTCGGTGCGATAGATCCAGACCTCCCCGAAGCTTTTATATTGCCTTACCTTCAAGACGCCCTGTCTGATTAGCTCCAACAAGGCGAGAAAGGTGACGATCAGGTACAATCGCGACTGTCTTTGGCCCAGGAGTGCCACCAGCGTTACGGTTTCATTCGTCCCCATGCAATCCAGAATCCTGACCATACTCTGGCGGATATCGAGTTCCTCCCGGTCGATGACGAGACCCGACTCGGCAGGAGCCTTTCTCAACACCTCAAGGAAGGCGGAAAGCAATTGATAGAGGGTTGCATCGACCTCGGGAAAAGAAGAGTCCTGGGAACTCATATCTGGCAGCCTGCTGAAGTGCTGTTGCATCTCATCTTCCTTTTGTTCCAGCGTCAGAGCAGCCTCCTTGTACTTCCTGTATTCGACGAGGCGCTCCACCAATTCCCGTCTCGGATCCTCATCGGATGCCTCCCCTTCCGAGGACTGGGGCGAGGAAGGAAGGAGCATCTTGGACTTCAGATAGATGAGAGTTGCTGCCATCAAGAGGAACTCGCCCGCCACTTCCAGGTTCAGCTCCTGCATTCTCATCATCTCCTCCAAATACTGATCCGTGATCAGGGCAATTGGAATATCATAGATATCCAACTCATTCCTCCGGATGAGATGGAGCAGCAGGTCGAGGGGGCCCTGAAACTCGGGTAATCTCACCTGGAAGCTCATCCGCCTCCTCCTCCCACCCGGATCCACTGCTTGATTCGCTCATATCGCTTTTCCCCTATTCCCGGGATCTCTTTGATCTCAGAGACATCGGCAAAGGGTCCATTTTCCTCTCGATATCTTACGATTCGCTGAGCCAGGGTCGGGCCAATCCCCGGAAGAGTCATCAACTCCACCTGAGTGGCTTTGTTGAGATTCAGCAAGGTTGGCGGAAGGGGTTTCGGGCTCCGGGGTAACCTCAGATTCCCTTTGGAGGCCTTTAAGGTCCCGGGGACCTTCACGGAGGTAACTCCTTCCTTTGGGTCCAATGTGGGGACAGAAGCAGGGAAGGGCGAGGGCCCGAAGGAGAAATTCATCGCCCCCAGTCCTAACAGGAAGGCCAACAGTAAAAGCAATATGGCCTGGCGGCCCCAAAGGGCCTGGCTCCCCGACCCCTGATTTCCCTTATGATGTGGGTCCAGACCTTTGTCCCCTTATGCGTCTGATCTTCTCTCGCATCAGGCTCGCCTTCTCCAGATATTCTTTTGCCTTGTCGTGATTCGCATCCAGATCCAGCACCTGTTGCCAGGCGGAGATGGCCGAATCCAAGTCCTCATCCTGAAAGGACCGAATCCCTCGCTGAAAAAGGGCATCCACTTTCTCTCGACAACGAGCCTCGGAGAGGGCCAAGAGCTTCCTGGTCTTCTCGTCCTGAGGATCGATCTCCGACAGGGACTTCGCCTCCTTCAGGGCCAGACTCCAGTCGCCCGCGGCGACGGCCTCGTCCAGCCCGGCTCGACGTTCCTCCAATCTCAGATTCACTCTGATCTCGTCCTTCGAATCTGCCCTCCTCTTCTCTCCTTGCAGGGCTTTTTCGATCGCCTCCAGGTAACATGCCGCCCCTTCATGATCGGGCTGCAGGGCCAATACGGCCTTCATCGCTTCCCGGGCGGACCGGTAGTCCCTGCTTCGAAAATCCTTCAGCCCCACTTCATAGCGTCTTGCGGTCTCCCAATTGATCGTCTGCTGCAGGTTTTTATACCTCTCATATGCCTCATTGTGGTTCGGATCGAAGACCAGTACCAATCGAAGCTCATCCAGCGCTCTTTGGGCCTGTCCATTTTCCTCGAATTGCCTGGCAAGGCCCAGGTGATAATTCACCAGCGGCTCGATGATCTCCTGAACCTTTTGAATCCTTTCCTCCACATCGGCTCGTCGGGTGTCAAGCAAGAAGGCCCTCCGGTACTCCTGAAGCGCTTCAGTGAGCCTACCTGCCTTCTCCAGAGTTGATCCGTATTCGAGGTGGAGGGTAACGAGCTCCGCCAGGATCGCATTGGCGACTTTGATCATCTCCTGCGCCTGATCATACCGAGGATCGCTGGGCTCCACTTTCTCCAACTCCACAGTGGCCTCCAGCAATTCTCCCCGGTGAAAGTCGGACAGGCCCTGTTCATAATGGGAGAGGGGTAAAGGGGTGCTGCGGGGAGCGGCACAAGAGAAAAGTGCGGCAAAAAGGAGGATGATCGGATATTGGACTCGTGGTCGATGACCAGCGGCGAGACCTTTCATCCAGACTCTCAGGCTCCAAGGCAATACCGCCCTTTCGGTGCGAGATCCTTCGTCCATAGAATTCTGCCGCTTACGACTTGATAAGTTGTTGGACATGGATGCCTATCCGCTTTCCTCAGACGGCCCCCGGAGTAGCCCCACCAATGCTTTCACTTCGTAGACCTGAAGGATCCTTCCCCTTCCCTTCATATGAATCGAGTCCAGAGGAATGGCGGCCACCGAATCAGCGACCTTCTCATAGATGGCTTGAGTGATCAGAATCTGGTCCTCCATCGCCAAATCCTCCAGGCGAGCAGCGATGTTCACATTGTGCCCGATGACTGTGTATTCCATTCGCTCCTCGGACCCAATATTTCCGGTGACCACCTCTCCGGAATTGATGCCGATCCCAATCCCCACCCTTTCCAATCCCATCGAGCCCCTTTTCTCGTTGAGGGCCCTTACCTCTCCCTGAATATCCAGGGCGGCCCGGATGGCACGGAGGGTGTGATCGGGGAAGAAGATGGGGGCCCCGAAGACTGCCATAATCGCATCTCCCAGGAACTTGTCCAGGGTCCCGTCATGCCTGAAGACTACCTTGGTCATCAGGCTGAGATAATCATTGAGGGTATGAACCACCTCTTCGGGCTCGATCCTCTCTGCAAGGCTGGTGAAACCCCGGATGTCCGCAAAGAGGACGCTGACCTCCTGCCTCTTTCCCTCAAGGCTAATCTGCTCGGGGTGTTTGAGGATCTCAGCCGCCACTTGCTTGGTCACGTAGCGCCCGAAGGCATCCTCGATCAGTCTCTTCTTGCGGAGATTCTCCGCCATCTGGTTGAAAGAGTGGGTGAGCTCCCCCAACTCGTCGGGGGTAGCCACCTCAATGCGATAGTCCAAATCCCCCGAACCAATGGCCCTTGCCCCTTCCGCCAGCCGATGAATGGGCCGAGCGAGGAAGGAACTCAGGATGACGGACCCAAGGATGCCCACTGCCAGGCTTAGAAGGGTTATCAAGAGGATGCGGGATTGGGCCTTCATGACGGCCTTGGAAATAAGCTCGGTGCTGATGCCCAGCCGGGCGGTTCCAATCTCTATGCCCATGTAGGATATAGGTCGGTTGAAGTCCAGAACCATTCTTCCTCGATCATTTGCCAGACGGATGATGACCCCTTCCTCACTGAGGATTGTCACCCCGACCTCATCGGGAAGGGCCTTCCCCAAGTGTTCCAACTCGCTGTCCGCGCGGATCCTTCCTTTCTCATCAGAGATCAGGGCGTAGACCACTCCCTCTGACTCCTTCACCTCTGCCATGGACTTATGCAAGAGGAGGTCATCGTCGGAGAGCAAGGGTCCTTTGCTGTTCTCCGCCAGCATGTTAACCATGAGGATGCCTCTCTTTTGAACTTCCTCGGTGAGGATATTTCTCTCCTGCTGCAAAAGAAAAAAACTGATCAGCAGCATGGTCAAGAAGATGAGGAGGGTGATGAGAAGCATCAATTTGGCCCTGATGGGAAAGCGAAATCCGTCATTCATTTTGGGGTGCTGTCGAATCCTGGCAGAGTAGGTGGGAAATGGACGGGGGCGGAGTGCTCTTCTCGCTGCTTGGGCATGTGTGGCTTCAGAGCCGCCCAGAGCCGGCTCGAACCCCTGGGAGAGGGTCTCTGCAGCAAAGCTCTGAGAGGGGGTCGACGGTCGCCTCTTCTCATCCAGGATAGAATTCAGAAAGCTGGGTTCGCTCCCAGGGGCTTATGAGGTCTTCTTGAAATCTTTGAAAAGCTTGTATTCGATACTGTCGACCAGTGCCTCCCAGCTGGCCTCGATGATGTTGGCTGATACTCCCACGGTGCCCCACTCCTTCTCTCCGTCACCCGATTGAATGAGGACCCTGGTATTGGAGGCCGTCCCCTGTTGGTCATCCAGGATTCTCACCTTATAGTCGATGAGGGAAATGTCCTTCAGCCCTGGGTAGAACTCCTCCAGAGCCTTCCGCAATGCGTTGTCCAGGGCATTGACCGGACCTGCTCCCTCTGCGGCGGTGTGCTCGGCCACTCCCTTCACCGTGACCTTGATGGTAGCCTCGCAGTAGGAAGGAGTGTTTCCCTTCTTCTCCACTATGACTCGAAATCCCTCCAGGTCGAAGAATCCTTCGTACTGCCCTAAAGCCTTCTTCATCAGGATTTCGAATGAACCCTCCGCTCCTTCGAATTGATAACCCTGAGCTTCCAGTTCTTTAACCCGGTTGAGGACCTCTTGGGCGGCACGGTGATCTCCCCCCTCCCGCAACGCCAATTCTTCGGCCTTCACCAAGATGTTGCTCCTGCCCGAAAGCTCCGAGATCAGTATCCTCCGCTTGTTTCCCACCGCCTCCGGCGGAATATGCTCATAGGTATTGGAATCCTTCTGCACCGCACTCACGTGTACTCCGGCCTTGTGAGCAAAGGCACTGTCGCCCACGAAGGGCTGATGGGTCCAAGGGGCCAAATTTGCCAGCTCGCTCACAAAGCGAGAGATTTCCTTCAGCTTACCGAGTTGATCGTCAGGGACGCAATGGATGCCCATCTTCAACTTCAGATTGGGGATGAGCGAACAGAGGTTGGCGTTGCCAGACCGCTCCCCATAACCGTTGATGGTCCCCTGCACCTGGCTTGCCCCCAACTCCACTGCGATCAGGGCGTTGGCAACTGCCAATTCTGAGTCATTGTGAGTATGGATTCCCCAGGGAACGGAAATAGCGCCTTTCGCCTCCTCGACGATGGCTCTCATCTGATGGGGAAGCAGCCCCCCATTGGTATCACACAGTACGATCCAGTCTGCTCCCGCCTCTTGGGCAATCGCTATGCTCTTGAGGGCGTATTCGCGATTATGGAGACACCCGTCAAAGAAATGCTCCGCGTCGAAGATCACTTCCGGCACGTGCCTCTTCAAAAAGGAGACCGTATCGTAGATCATCTCCAGATTCTGTTCCAGGGTGACTTGAAGCGCCGCTCTCAGGTGGAGATCCCAACTCTTTCCAAAAATCGTCACCACCGGCGTTTCGGCCTCCAGGAGGGCCAAGATATTCGGATCTTCTTCGGCCGAGAGCCGGGCCCGGCGAGTGCTTCCAAAGGCGACGATCTTGGCGTGGTTGAGCTTCAATTCCCGAGCCATCTTGAAAAACTTGATGTCTTTCGGATTGGACCCAGGCCATCCTCCTTCGACATAGTGAATCCCGAACTCATCCAGCTTCTTGGTGATCCTCAGCTTGTCTTCGAGGGTAAAGGAGATCCCCTCTCCTTGGGCTCCGTCTCTCAATGTGGTATCATAAAGGGTGAACATCCATGGATCTCCTTAATATCGCTATCGTCCCCGCCAATCGTGCATCGAAAGGGATGGCTTCAAGTGATGAAGGCCGCAGCCTCACCGGTTGTCCTCTCCGTCTCCCGCCCGCGGCCCGGGGACCGTTATTCTCACCTCTCAGGGCGCCTCTTCGGTCGTTCCCCCTTCCCCCAATTCGAAGGCATCGTGAAGGGCCCGAACTGCCAACTCAGTATACTTGGAGTCGATGATGCAAGAGATCTTGATCTCGGAGGTGCTGATCATCTGAATGTTGATGCCCTCTTTTCCCAGGCACTCAAACATCTTCGAGGCAACGCCGGAATGGCTTCTCATTCCCACTCCCACGATGGAGACCTTGGCGATCTTGTCGTCGGACAACACCCTCTCCGCCCCGATCTCCTTGCTCACCTCGTTGACGATCGCCAAGGTCTTTTTCAGATCCGGCTTGGGCACGGTAAAGGAGATATCGGTGTGGCCGTCCTGGCTGATGTTTTGAATGATCATATCCACCACGATATGGTCTTCAGCCACCCTCCCGAATAGCCTGGCCGAGATGCCTGGCTTGTCCGGGACCCTCAGGATGGAAATCTTGGCCTCATTCTTGTTGTAGGTAACACCCGATACGACGACACCCTCCATATCTGAATCCTCCTTCACCACCATGGTGCCCGGATTGTCGCTGAAGGTTGAACGGACATGGATGGGCACCCCGTGGTTCTTCGCAAACTCCACCGAGCGGGATTGAAGGACCTTGGCGCCCAGGCTGGCCATCTCCAGCATCTCATCGTAGGAGATCTTGGGAAGTTTCCTTGCCTCGGGGACGATATTGGGATCGGCGGTGAAGACTCCCTCCACATCCGTGTAGATCTCGCAGACGTCGGCATCCAACGCTCGGGCCATCGCCACTCCGGTCAGGTCCGATCCACCTCTGCCCAAAGTGGTGACGTCCTCCTCCTGGCTGATCCCCTGGAACCCAGCCACGATAACGATAGCTCCCCCTTTCAAGGCCACTTTGACCCGCTCCGCATCGATGCTGGTAATGCGGGCCTTGGTGTGGGCGCTATCCGTACGAATCCCGACCTGAAAGCCGGTGAAGGAAATGGCTTTATGGCCCATCTCCTGTATGGCAAGCGATAGAAGGCCGATTGACACCTGTTCGCCCGTGGCCAAAATCACGTCCAGCTCTCGTTCATTCGGCATGCTCGAGATCTGCTGCGCCAGGTTCAAAAGGCGATCCGTCTCTCCTGCCATGGCCGACACCACCACAACCACCTGATTTCCCTTTTCCTTGGTGGCGATGACCCGGCACGCAACGTTCTTGATCCTTTCGATATCCCCCACCGAAGTACCGCCATACTTTTGGACAATCAAACCCATTCTGTGACTTTCCCTCCTGCGTTTAAGCGACGGATAAGAATCTGCTGGCTAAGGAAGCGGCGTTGCTCAACCCCCGGAAGAGGCCAATCCCAGATCCAAGGCTACCTCGCGAATCAGCTCCGGGTCGATGGTGTCCCTCTTCAAGAGGAAGCCCTCCAACAGGGCATTATCGCATATGGTATTGATGAGACGAGGGATTCCCTGGGAGTAGTCGTGGATCACCTCGATAACCGAGTTGGTAAAGATCTCCCGTTTGCTGCCCGCAACCTTCATTCGATGGAGAATGTAGGATTTGGACGTTTCCAGTTTGAAGGAGGTCAGACGACATTTCAAGGCAATCCGCTGGGCCAAGGCCTGATCCAAGGCGAGATAGGATTCCAACTCGGACAGTCCAAGCAAGACAAAGGTAATGAGCTTGCTCCCGGGCACCTCCAGGTTGAGAAAGCCTCTTAGCTCCTCCATGATGGCTTTGTTCTGGAGCATGTTTGCCTCATCGATGATGACAACCGCCTTTCTTCCTTCTTCGTAGATCTGCTCCAGTTTGCCCAAAATCTCTGCCAGAAGCCTTACCTTGTCCTCGGGCACATCCTCCAGCCCGAGCTGGAGGCCGATCTTGCGAAGCAGCCATTCGGGAGTGACAGAGGAATGGATGATGACCAGGAGCGCAGCTTCATACCTCTGGTTATCGAGGCCCTCATAGAGCCTCCGCGCCAAGGTAGTTTTTCCGGTCCCCAAGTCCCCTATCACCACCGCCAGGCCCTTCATGGAATCTATTGCATACATTAACCGATTCAGAACGTCTGCATGCTGGATGGTGTCGAAATAGAAACGGGGATCGGGGGTGTTGGAAAATGGTTGCTCCGTTAGCTCGTAGTATTGTTCATAGCTCATGAGAATGGCTCCTAAACGTAGTCGACCTTACGGGTGCGAGGTTTTCGAGGCGCAGGGAGCCCCTCCGGGGGCTTCTCCTCCTGCTGGGGCTCCCCCTTTTCGGGCTGGAGAAGAGGCTCCATTTTTGCCTCTGCCTCAGGTGGCTCTTGCGGTGTCTCAGCCTTCTGAGGTTGTCCGGCACTGAACGATTTCACTTTCGCCGCCACATCCCGATAATTTGGATCTTCCTGGAAGATCTCGGAGAAGAGGTCGAAGGCTGTATCCAGAGTTCCCGAGGATTCATAGGCCAAAGCCAATTCGTATTTCAGGCCTCGATATTTCTCCGGTGGTTGGTTGGGCACGGAGAGCCCCTTTAGATACTCCTCGATGGCGAGATTATCGGCGCCCATCTTCATGTAACATAGTCCGATCAGCTGACTACAGTTGACAGCGAGAGCTGGATCTTTGGACGCCAGCTCAAATTCCTCTATCGCCTCTTCTATGAGGTCCATGTCCATATAAGCAATCCCCAAATTGTAGTGAGTGTCGAAATCCTTCTCCTCCAGAGACTGCCGGACCCCCTTTTGGAATTCCTGCAGGATCTCGCCTAAAGTGGGAGGGGCGATCTCGCTTCGAGCCAACTCTTCAATAGCCCTCTGTTGTGATTGGTCCCGTTCCAGTTCTTTTTCCAATTCGGCCGCGAAATCGACGAAACTATCTTTCGCTAGGGAGTCGACGGGGGGGGCAACCTTGAAGACTGGGGTCACTTCCTTAGTCAACACATCCTCTGGCCGGGATGTAACTGCCAGCGAGATCTCGTCCCCCAAGATCCTTTCCTCTATCTCGCCCATCCCCTTCCCTTGCTCGACCGCGGAAGGAGCAACGGACTCGTCCCTTCCTGGCTCCCCTGGGGGAGCTAGGGGGGGCTCCAACTCAGACAGCCGATCCTGGACAGATCGATTCGAAGGATCGGCCTTCAAGATCTTGCGATAGACCGATCTCGCCTCCTCCTGCATTCCGTGCTGTAGATAGAAGTCGGCTTCCGCCAAGTCCTCCTCAAGGCCCGTCATCAATCTGGCCATCGATTCGGATTCTTGACCCACGGAAATCGGCCTTCTGGCCTCTCCTGTGCCCTCCTCCTCGTCCAGAAGGCTCTCAAATCCCTCTGGCAGCTCCTCCTCCTCAATCGACTCGACCCGAGACCTCCTGTCCTCTACCCGAAGGTTTCCTGGCTCCCCAGAGGGGAAGGCCGTCTCCAATGGGGTCGTTGCCTCCACAGGGAATTCGATCTCTTCGTCCACAAATTGGATCGGCTCCAATGAAGACAACAGGGCCTCCTCGGTCAAGGAAGCAGGGAGCTGACTGACCAGCTCCTCCAGCTTTTTCTTTCCAATGCTGTGCCCCGGACTCAGGGAAAGAATTGCCTCAATCTCACCGATGGCATTTTTTTTGTCGCCTCGCTTCTCAAAGATATCAGCCAGGGTCAGACACTGCAGGATCGCCGCCTCACGGTGTCCTTTATCCATATAGATCATCTTGAGTCTCTCATGGGCGCCGATGTTTCGAGGAGCGATCTGGATGATACGCTTCAAATGATCCATCGCCTTGTCAACAATTCCGTATTTGAGATAGACGTCGGCCTCCACCAGCCATTCATTGATTTCTTCGTCCAGGTGTTCCTCTTCTTCCATTTCTTCCATTTCTTTTCCTGCTGCAGGCCTGTCTCCCGAATCCGCCAGGGGCTGATCGGCGAAAGCCAATTCAGTCGGCCCCATCTTTTCCCCCAATTCTAATTCGATCTTGGAGAAGTCGAGACCCCTTTCGGGTGTCTCCGCTGATGGTTCGGTGTCAACTTGCGGGGCTTCCACCTCGGAAAACTGGGACTCCGCGGCTTTAACTTCCATAATCTCAACCTCGGGCAATTGCGTCTCCGGGGCTTCAAACTATCCAGAATCTCAACCTCGGGCAATTGCGTCTCCGGGGCTTCAAACTCCAGAATCTCAACCTCCGGCACCTCGATTGGGAGGACTGGGGCCGGCGGAATCAAAGGTGCCTCCATCCGTTGAGTCGGCTCATCCTTCTCACCTCGGGCAAGCCTCTCTATCTCTTCCAGTCGCCCGCGGGCTTCTTCATTGCTCGAATCCGCCTCCAAGACACCCTGATAGGCATCCTTGGCCTCTTTCCATTCACTCCGCTGGAAGAATATCTCCGCGATCTGCTCCTGGGCTTTTTGGGCCTCTGCTTCATCGCCGATCTTGCGGTACAGATCAGCCAGCCTCCGGTAGACCTCGATGAAACCCGGAGCAGCCATTCTGACCTCGTTCAATAGCTCCAAACCAGCCCGGACCTCGTTGTCGCGGAGATGGTCTTCGGCTATCTTATCCAGCAGGAGATATCCCTCCTCGATCTTGCCCATCCTTAAGTCCAATCTGCCCAATGAGATCCTGGCCTCCTCATTTCCTGGATCTTGGTCGATGATCTGGGCGAGCACTTCCTCTGCCTTCTGGAACTGATCGACATTCTTATAGGACTCAGCCAGAATCATCATGTTCGCTGGATCTGCTTGCCCCCCCTGAAGGACTCGGTCCAAATGCGCGATCGCCCCCGTGAAGTCATTTTGCCGATAATTGAGCAGACCTAAGCTCAAGTGCCCCTCCAGGGAAGCCGGTTGGACTTGAAGGGCCCTCTCATAGAATTTCTGTGCCTCGGGGAGTTGCCCCATTTGCAAACATCCCGAGGCGGCCTTCAAAAACTCGCTTACCGCTTCCTCATCCAGGCCCTCCTTGTGTAAGGTCTCTGCCAATTTGACTCTGATGGTCAGATTGCTGGGGTCGAGATCCGCCAGTTTCTGATACACATTGAGAGCCTTCCGAGTCGAGCCCTCTTTCACGAAGTGATCAGCTGCGGTGAGGTATTGAATCCTCGCTTCTGCGATCAGTCCCTGTTCTGCGTACAAGTCCCCACATGCAAGATAGGAGGGAACATGGGCGGGGTCCAATTTGATGATCTTCTTGTAGACGGCGATCGCTTTCACCGAAAGACCATCGGTCCGATAGAGCTCCCCCAGCCTCTCGTAGTATGAGATGGCCTCGTCCCTGTCGCCAATCCGGGCATAGGAGTCACCCAAGAGGTTATACACGCTCAAATCGGAGGGATCGGCTTTGAGTATGGCCAGATACTCGTTGATGGCTCTATCCCATCGACCCTGTTGGGTGAAGGCCAGGGCGGCCTGTAATGACTTTCTTTTGTCAAATGCCATAGTCCTCTCACCGCCTAACGGTTACGTGTCTTCGTAATAGCTATAAGTTGTCAAGCTGAAACTGTCGCCAAACTGCATTTACATTTGGGTGCCCCATCTTTTATCCATTGCCCCGTCTGCTTCTACCTATTTCTGCCCGCTTTGAAAGAGCTTCTCATATTCTTCCTTGGACATCAAGTGATCAAATTCTCCAGGATCAGAGACGCGGATCTTGATGATCCATCCCTCGTGATAAGGGTCATGATTGATCAGCTGGGGCGAGTCCACCAATGCCTGATTTACCCCAATGATCTCACCCGTCAGGGGCGAAAAAAGGTCGGAGACCGCCTTCACGGACTCCACCACACCAAAGGCTTCTCCCTGAGCAAGATTTCGATGCAGCGCGGGAAGTTCCACAAAGACCACATCCCCCAGCTGCTTCTGGGCATATTCCGTAATGCCGACCGTGGCGATTCCCTCTTGGATCGAAGCCCACTCATGTTCTTTCGTGAATTTCAATTGGTCCAAGCTCATTCCCTATCCTCCCTGATTCGACTCCTGTTGGTTTCTCCCCTTTCCGATGCATTGATCAGATCGGTTAGATCCATTGGACACAAATTGGCTCACCATGCCAGTGCCAGTGACAGTGCTGGCTCAATCCCACTCCCCATCCGCTAGTCTCTATCGACCCACTTATCAATGTCTCGATGACGAACATGAACGGAGTATCCCATCTCGCGAAGTCTCCGGGCCAAATCCTCGACCAGTGTGACCGAGCGATGCCTTCCTCCAGTGCACCCCAGGCAGATCGTGAGATACGATTTTCCCTCCTTGATGTGAAGGGGAATCGTAAAATGCAAGAAGTCGGTCAGCTTCTCAATATAAGAGATCGCCTGGGGTTCTTTTAGGATGAAATCGATCACCGGTTGGTCCTTGCCGGTCATGGGCCGCAGTTCCTCTACGAAGTGGGGATTGGGAAGCAGCCTGAGATCAAAGACCAGATCGGCATAGTTGGGCAACCCATATTTGTACCCGAAGGAAACCAGGGAAATGAGCGTGACCTCTCGGCTCCTCCAGGCCTGAAAGGCATCGAAGAGAACCTTTCTGAATTCATGAACCGTGTAGTCCGAGGTATCGATGACCAAATCGGCTTCCGCCTGCATGTGAGACAAGATCTCCCGTTCCGCCCGGATACCTTCCACCAGGGATCCATTGGCGGCCAAGGGATGCGGCCTTCGGGTTTCGCTGAAGCGGCGGACCAGCGAATCATCGCTGGCGTTGAGAAAGAGGATCAGGACTCGATGGCCCTCCTTCCGCAACCCGCCTAAAACACTGAAGATATCCTCTAGAAATACACCCTCCCGCACATCGATTACCAGGGCGACCCTCTGCATCTTCCCGTCTGCCTGGGCGCAGAGTTCGGAAAACTTGGGGATCAGCGTGGGGGGGAGATTGTCCACGCAGAAAAAGCCGATATCTTCCAGGAGGTTGGCGGCTTGGGTCTTGCCGGCCCCTGACATGCCGGTGATGATGACGAAATCCAATTTCTTCAAAGAAGACTCCACTCCCATCTCAACTGGCGATCAGGCTCCAGGGCCAGTCTCTATCAGACCGTAATTGCCATCTTTCCTTCGATAGAGGATATTGATCTCCTCGGTTTCCGCATTGCGAAATACATAGAAGTTATGCCCCAGCAATTCCATCTGCATAATTGCTTCATCGGCGTATTGAGGCTTCAGGGAGAATCGTTTCGTACGCAGGATTTTTCCGGCCTCTTCCTCCGTTTCCTCTGCCAGGGATGACCCTGGTTGATCGGTTCCCACTCTGCTACTGCCCTTGCGAAGGCCGTGGGTCACGATCTTCTCTTTATATTTCCGGACCTGCCTTTCAATCTTATCGATCACCAGATCCAGTGAAGAATACATGTCCCCGCTGCTCTCCTCGGCCCGGATCGTGATTCCGTTGACGCGAAGGGTGATCTCCGCAATATGGAAATACCTCTGAAGAGAGAGCATCACATGGACGTCGGAGAGGCCTTCAAGGTATTTGTTCATCCTTACCAATTTCTCTTCGGTGTATTGCCTGATGGCAGCCGTAATCTCCACGTTCTTGCCGGTAATGGTCATCTTCATGCTTCATCCTCTCTTTCTTCACTCGAGGTGGCGCTAAAACCTTTTCCTTCTGCTCGAAGACGGGATCTTGAGCTGAGTCCGATATTTGGCGACCGTCCGGCGGGAGATTTTGACCCCCTGGGCCCTCAGCAGCTGTGCCAATTTCTGATCGCTGATTGGCTTTTCGCCACCCTCGTCCTGGATGATCTTTCTCAACTGGTCCTTGACATTGGTAGAGGAAACGGACTCCCCATTGCGGGAAGAGAGGCCGCGATGGAAGAAGTATTTGAGCTCGAAGACCCCTTGGGGGGTGTGGGCGAATTTGTTGGTGGTGACCCGGCTCACCGTGGATTCGTGCATAGAAATATCTTCGGCTACCTCCTTCAAGGTTAAGGGTCGCAAGAAGCGAATGCCCTCCTCAAAAAACCTCCTTTGATATTTCACCAAGCTCTCTGCAACCTTGTATAGGGTGCGCTGCCTCTGCTCGATGCTGCGGATGAGCCAGATTGCCTGCCTCATCTTCTCCTCAATGTAGCCCTGGGTCTCCTGAGTGTCCCAGCGTTTTTCCTTCAAGAGACGGCTGTAGTAGGGGCTAATCCGCAGCCGGGGCAAGCCATCATCGTTCAACATGATAACGAATTTGTCCTCCACCTTTTGAATGACGACATCCGGTATAATATATTGAGGATCCTCGATGGCGAATGAGCGTGCGGGTCTGGGATCCAGTTTGCTGATCTGCTGAATCGCCTCCTTGACGGCGTCCAAAGAAACATTCATCTTTTTCGCGATCTCATTCCATTTCCTATCCTCCAACTCTTTCATGCAGTGGCTGATGACTTGAGCAGCCAGGCCCTCCCCTTGCATCTGGCTTTCCAGCTGAAGGAGCAGACATTCCTTCAGGTCCCGCGCCGCAATGCCTAAAGGGTCAAAACTCTGAATCAGGGAGAGTGCCTCTTCCGCCTTTTCGACCGAGACCTGATTCTCCTTCGCCACTTCATCCATGGACACTTGAAGGTAACCATTTTCATTGAGATTCCCAATGACATAGCCCCCCGCCCGGATCACCTCTTCATCATCCGTCGAGGTATAAAGCTGAAGCAGAAGGTGCTCAGAGATCGACCTCGGTTGGGAGAGGATGTTCTCCAAGGAAATCGCCTCCTTCGCCTCGTAGGCCGTTGGAACAAAGGAATCCGAGGCCCCCTCCAGGTAACTCTCCCAATCCAGATCCGACTTCTCAATCCTCTCATCGAGAGGATTTTCGTTTCCTTCCTCGAAACCATCTTCACCTTTAGAACGGTCCTCAATTCGCTCCTCCCCCTCCACCGTTGCCTCGTCTTCCAGCATGGGATTCTCGACCAGTTGCTGCAGTAACTCCTGCTCCAATTCCAGCCTGGATAGCTGAAGGAGTCTGATGGCCGCCTGCAGCATCGGGGTGAGGGCGAGCCTTTGGGTCTGTCGTAAACTTAATCCGGTTTCCAAGCCCATAATTCAGCGATTCACCATTCCAAGAGGGACTGACTCAGGTCCTGCATTCTGGCCCATATTCGCTCCGTGGATCCCACCTATCCCAACCACGATTCCACCGAGATCAGTCGACGCATCTCAGAGCGAGAATTCCTCTCCGAAATAAAGCTCTCTCGCCTGATCATTGTTCGCCAATTCCTCTGCGGTACCGGTACAAAAGATCTTTCCCTCATAGATGAGATAGGCTCGATCGACCGTTCTCAAGGTCTCCCTTACGTTGTGATCCGTTAGCAGCACCCCGATCCCCTTCCCCTTCAATTCCATAATGATGGACTTAATGTCCAGGATTGCCAGGGGGTCCAACCCTGCGAAGGGCTCATCCAACAGAATGAAAGAGGGGGAGCTAGCCAGGGAGCGTGCAATCTCCACCCTTCTTCGTTCTCCCCCGGACAAGGTGTAGGCCTTGGCTTGGGCTAGATGGAAGATGTTCAGTTCCCTCAACAGAGCCTCAGCCCTCGCCTTTCCCTCCCCTCCGTTCACTCCCTTGATCTCAAAGATGGCCAGCAAATTCTCTTCAACGGTCAATTTCCGAAAGATGGAGGGCTCCTGCGGCAAATACCCGATTCCTCGCCTCGCTCGAAGATAAACGGGCAGTTGGGTGATCTCCTCCTCCCCTATGAATACCTTCCCATCATTGGGTCGAAGCAGCCCCAGGATCATATAGAAGGTAGTCGTCTTTCCCGCCCCATTGGGTCCCAAGAGGCCGACCACCTCCCCTGCCCCCAGGTGCAGGCTTACGCCACAGACCACCTCCTTTCTTCCAAAGGACTTCCTGAGATGGTGGGCGCTGACGGAGAGGCTCACTGACCGCCCTTGGTCTTGCCAGGTTTTTCCTCTTCCGTCTTACCCGGCCCGAATAGGCCCTCAGGGGAAAGGGATTTCCCTTTTCCCTTGTTGGGATAAAAAACAGAGGTGACCCGCTCTTTGCCGCCTCCTTCCACAATGCTCCGATCTTCCTTGCGAAGGAGGGTCATCTTGGTACCTGCGATCACATTGTCGCCCTGCCAAACTTTGGGATTCCCGGTGAGGATCAATATATCCTGATCGTTCAAGTAGACCGCTTTGTCTGCTGTCGCCGACTTATCCGCATCCAAGACCCGAACCGACCCCTCCGCCGTGATCTTCTGAATCTCCTCCATCTTCTCGTCGAATAGGAATTCGATTTTTCGAGCGTAGATGGTGAGATTCTCTTTCTTCACCACGACATTGTCCAAGTAGTTGACCGTGCGAAGCTTTCGATTGGCCTCCAATCGATCGGCGGTTATCGTAATCGGCTTAGGGGCTTCCTCCTTTTTCTTTTCCTCCTCTCCCCCAGCTACTCCGATGAGAGATAACGTCAGGCACAACGAAAGCATCAAGCAGCAGCTTTTCCTTCTCATCGTGTCTCTCCCCACCCCAACTTACGGAGTGACTTACCGGATCCCTCAAAGCTCGATTGCACATTGGACAGAATTCTTATCTCCTCCAATGCAAGATCAGCTTCCAGTCCCAGTCCTCGAATGAGCAAGCCCTCCTGTTTGAGGGTCACCTCTTTATCGGCAAGCAGTTGCCTCTTTTGCGGGGACCAATGAACCGAATCAGTCCACATCGTAACGCCCTCGCGAGATTGGGCCATCAGATTCCCCCGCAGATCGACCTCCTGAGTCTGATTATCGATCTCTGCCTCATCGGCATAACAGGTCAAGACATGATCATCTTTATGGAGCAACAACTTAATTTGTTTCTCCGATTTGGAAATGCGAGTCAGGTGTTCTGCCTCGAAGAGCTCTATTCGGTCGGCACTGGCCTCCCACACGCGTCGATCACCCTGCATCTCCACAAAATGGACATCTCGGAGCCTCGAATCAGGGGCTTCCCGAACAGATGTTCGAGAGGGGGACACAGTACCGCTGTCCGGCCTCAAAATGAAGAGTGTCAGCCCCAAGAGGACGAGGAGGAGCGAAAGTAAAACGATGTAGAGCCGAGCCTGGCCTTTCATATCCCCTGGTGCGATCACCTCAAGGACCACCAAGATGAAAGGAGATGAAATCGATCGGGGGATGACCCAGGGGGGACGACTCTGATTCCCAACGCAGACATCCATACGCATCATTTGGCCTTGAAGCTACAATATCATGCGGCCATTTACAAGGTTTTTTTGGAATTGGCTCCGCCTGACTCCGGATTCAGCGGGGAGCAAATTGTTTGCAGGAAGGTTCCAGCTTTCTCCCGCGTAAGCGGACAGAACGTTTACAGCCCTGCTCCGCGGTCAAAGAGCTTCGCAATCTATGTTGACAAACCATCGGCAGAGGTTTAACATGCCCCATACATAAGGGTTCTGACACCCACGAGACGAGAAGGCGGGGACTGCAAGGACCCACGAATCCGCAAGATAAATTGGACAACTCATCTCACTCCGTTTTGAAGACATAGCACGAAGAGCCGTTTGACCGAAAGGTGCCCAGATGTCCCACCCTGTGGACGCGGACGTTCACATCAGGACTTTCGGGATTTCAGAGTTAAACGGAACACCACCAAGAGGAGGACCCACAGTGCAAGCCGGAAATCTCAAAAAGATCGGGTTACCGAAGCTCCTCAATACCATTGGACAGGAAAAGAAGAGTGGCATCCTTTTCATTCGGAGCCAGAGGGGGATTGGGTCCATCGCCTTCGAAAACGGCATGATCACCCAAGCGGAATCCCCCATTATGCCGCGCCGAATTGGAAGGATTCTGATTGAGACCGGGGCCTTGACGGAAAAACAACTTCAACAGGCCCTGAAAACCCAGGAGGAGGAAGGGAAGAAACGGCCCCTGGGGGAGATCCTGATCCGCCTGGGATTTATCGACGGCCTGAAGCTTCAGGAGATCATCCGACTCCAACTCATCGATTCGATCCACAGCATGCTGGATTGGCGGGACGCCATGTTCCGTTTCGATACCCAAGAAGTCTCTGCCGGGCACGACATCCTACTCAGCCCTCGGGACCTCCTGGTCGAGGCAGCCGACCACGCCGTGGGTCTGGTGCGGGAGAAAGCCTCCGTTAAGGCTGAGGCGCCTCTTGACTTTCTGCCCTCCCCCGCCCCGGAAACCCGAGTGCAGGATAAGTCGGAAAAGCTGCGGGAAGAGATCCATTCCATGATCAACCGGGTCACCGATAGGCTCAGGGCGATGGAACCCAAGCAGGCGGTGGTGCTGGTGGAAGACGAGACTCTTCTCCGAACCATCTTCAAGGATAAATTGGAGGACTTTGGGTTTATGGTGTGTGGCGTAGATTCGGCCCAGTCGGCCATCTCGGAGATTGAAAGGCTGGATACGGACGGATACTTCTCAGTGGTGGTGACGGACCTCGTCCTTCCTACGCTGAGCGGAAAGGGCGTCCTGGGAGGCCTGGAATTGGTGGAGTATCTGCGAAACAACTATCCCCACATCCCCATCATCATGACCACCGCCTATCCCGATGTGAATCTGCGGCGGAAGTCCTTGTTTCTGGGGGTCTCGCACTATCTCCATAAGCCCGATCCCCGCCAGATTACCTTGGGCGAGTTGGAAAACCAGATGAGCCTATTCATTGAGGAGCTCAGCTTTTACATCGACAACCTCCTCCAGCGACGAGAGATCTCCTTCGAGAAGGAACATCTCGGTATTATTCGCGAAGAACTGGTCTCGGAGCTGCTCCAGGCCAAAATGGAGTTGAAGGAGGTGGGGGAGGAAGTAGAGAAGGATGCCTGGGATCTCAGTTTTCTCCGCAATACCAGCGATCTGATCCTCAAAGATAAGAAGATCAGCAATGTCGCAGATACCATGCTCGACTTCGCCTCCAAGAACCTGGACCGCGCTGCCCTTTTCTTCGTAAGGAAGGATGAGATCGCCGGATATCGGGCCGTCGATCGTACCCAGAAAAATGGAAACATGGCTGAGAAGATCCTTAGCATCAAATTCTCGCCGGCGGAACTCAGCCTCTTCCGGGAGGTCATCTCGGGAAAGCAGGCCTTCTGGGGCAAAGCCCCCGAAGGCCCCGATGCTGAGATCCTGCTGAAACGCGTGGGAGGCTTTGCACCCAAACAGGTCATCGCCATCCCCATCATCGTTCAGCAAATCGTGGTCGCCATCCTTTACGGGGATGTGGGCCCCACCTCGCCCCCCTGTCGAAATATCGATGCCCTGATGATCCTGGCGAACCTCGCCTCCTTCGCTTTGGAGATCTCCCGTCTCACGAGCATCATCTATCAAAAGAAGTGAGTGAGCCTGTTGTACGGGTCCAATCCCGGTCACCATCCAAGACCCATCCGCTGACCCAACCTGACGGATCGCGACGCCAGAAGTCTCCGGTTTGAGTGAACTAACTCCGGCTAACTCCCCATCTCCAGATACTTCTCCTGGATCTCACGATGGGCCTTTAGCTCCTCGCCCGTTCCCGCGAAGCCGATGTGCCCCTTCCCCATCACATAAACACGGGTCGCCAACGACGTGGCCACCTTCAGATTTCGCTCCACCAGCAAGATGGAGACGCCCGACCGGTTGATCTCGGAGAGGATGTTCCACACCTCCTTCGCCATCAGGGGGGCCAGACCTTCGGTCGGCTCGTCCACCAGGAGCAGCTCCGGATTCCCCATGAGGGTCCGGCCGATGGCCAGCATCTGCTGCTCCCCCACCGAAAGATGGCTCCCTTGGTGATGCATCCTTTCCCTCAGCATGGGGAAGTGGGAGAAGATCCTCTCCAGGTCCCAACCATTCTGGTTTTCCGCAACCGACATCCCCAGGGCTTTGATCCCCATACGCAGATTGTCCAGCACCGTCAGGTGGGGAAAAATGCGGCGCTCCTCCGGCACGTACCCGATGCCCGCCCGCGCCACTCGATGCGGGGGATATCCGGTCACGTCTCTCCCCTTGACCATCACCGACCCCGACCTGGGCTTCAGCAGGCCCATGATGGCCTTCAGAGTGGTGCTCTTGCCCATGCCGTTCCGCCCCAGCAGGCCGACGATCTCGCCCTCCTCCACCCCCAAGGAGATGCCCTGGAGCACATGGCTGGTCCCGTAGCACGCGTGGAGATCCTTGACCGCCAGGAGCACCCTCAAGCCTCCATATCGCCTAAATAGGCATCCCGGACGGCGCGGTTCTCCTTGATCTCCTGGGGAGAACCGGTGGCCAGCACCTCGCCCCGGTGAAGGACCGTGATGCGGTCCGCCAGGGAGAAGACAACGTCCATGTCATGCTCGATGATCACCACACTCTTGCCCTCGGTCAACTGCCGGATCAATTCCACCACCCGATGGGTCTCCTCCCGGGACATCCCTGCGGTGGGCTCATCCAGCAGGATCAGATCGGGCTGAATCGCCATGGCCATGCTGACCTCCAGGGAGCGCTGTTTTCCGTAGGAGAGGATGCCGGCCAGGACATCCCGCTCCTCCCCCAAGTCCACCCTCCCCAGGACTCCCTCTGTCTCCTCGGTGATGGATTGCATCTTGTCCAGCGGCTGATACAGGTTGAACCGAATCCCGCGGCGCGAGAGGACGGCCAGCCGGATGTTTTGGAAAGCCGTCAGTCGAGGGAAGGTGCTGGTGATCTGAAATGAGCGACCCAGGCCTTCTCGGGCCAGCTGGCAGGGCTTGACCCCGGTGATGTCTTGGCCCTTGTAGAAAACCCGTCCCCGGCTGGGCCGATAGGTGCCGGTGATGACATTGAAGAGGGTGGTCTTGCCGGCCCCATTGGGACCGATGATCGCATGCCGCTCCCCTTCCCTCACCTCCAGATTGACACCGGAGAGGACGACCAATCCCTGGAAATCGTGGGTGAGGTCCCGGGTCTCCAGGATATAGATATTCGACCCCTTCACCAGGCTCTCTCCGCCGGGCACCCGGAGGGCCTTTCCCGTCCCCGGGACCACTTCTCACGGGCAGCGCGATAGATCCCCACCACTCCTCCCGGGGCGAACATCACCATGGCGATGAAGACCAGGCCAGTGATCAGGTCCACATGCTGTACGTACCGGGAGGTGAGCTCATACAGGCCATGGATCATTCCGGAGCCCAGGATCGGGCCGAAGAAGCTCCCCAGGCCGCCCACATAGGCCATGACGATCGGATTGAAGGAGGTGAAGATCGAGAGGACGCCATCTGCGGAGACCAAATTATGCAGGAGGGCGTAGATCGAACCCGCGAGTCCGGCAAAGGCTCCGGAGATGATCAAGAGCGCCGCCTTGGTGTGAGGAATTTTGAAGCCCAAATAGTCGACGCGGCGGGGGTTGTCGCGGATGCCCACCAGGACGCTTCCCAAAGGAGTCCTGGTGAAAAACCACATGCCCCCTATGCTCAGTAAGAGGATGGCCATGGCGAAATAATAGAAGTGCTGGGGAACGGTCATATCCACCGTGAGGATTCCTGGGACGCGGAGCGGGGGGATGGGATAGCCTCCGATCCCATCCTCTCCCCGGGTGATGTCCCGATACTTCAGGCAAAAAACGTAGAGCAGCTGCCCGAAGGCCAGGGTGAGCATGGCAAAGGCGGTCCCGCTGACCCGCACCAGGAAGGGACTGAGAAGGAGGGCCAACAGGGCCCCCGTCAAGCCGCCCAGGCCTACGACCATCAACAAGGGAAGGCTGGGGACGTGGGTCAGGGCGAGGGCCGCAGCATAGGCCCCCACCCCGAAGAACATGGCATGCCCGAAGCTGAGGAGCCCCGCGTAGCCCAAGAGCAGATTGAGACTGACGGCGAAGGTGGCGTCAATGGCAAACTGCACCACCTGATTGATATGGGTGATGCCCAGGACCTGCGGGAGGAGGATCAGGAAGATCATCCCTGCGCCCCCTCCGAGCCATCGCTTCCCCCTGGGGCTCATTCTCGTTCTCCGAGCAGGCCGGTGGGCTTGAAGGTGAGGAAGACCGCCATGAAGGCGAACATCAGGACCGGTGCGAGATTGGGGATGAAATGGATGCCGAAGGCGTTCAATTCCCCCAGCATCAAAGACACCAGGAAGGCCCCGATCAGGCTGCCCAGGCCCCCCACGACCACCACCACGAAGGCATCCATGCCCATCTGATCGGCCATGCCGGGAAAGACCGTCAGGATCGGGGCCACGGCCACCCCCGCGACCCCGGCCAGCCAGGTACCGATCCCGAAGACCAGCATGAAGACCAGGGAGGTATTGACCCCCAGGGCATCCAGCATCTCGGCATCCGAGACTGCCGCCCGCACGATCTTGCCCAGGCGGGTGCGGAAGAGGATCAGGGCCATGAATCCCAGGATCGCAAATGACAAGACGATGATGAAGAGCCGATAGAGTGGATACTCCAGGCCGAAGAGGTGGATGAGGCCGTTCAGAGCAGCAGGGATGGGAATCATCTGGCTTTCGGTCCCCCAGAAGACCTTCACCGACTCCAGGATCACCAGCATGATCCCCATGGTGAGGAGCAGCTCCGCGATGTGCCCCCGGGCATGGATCTTTCTCAGGAGGAGCCGCTCCGCCAGGATTCCCAGGATTCCGGTGGCTATGGGGGCCAGGGCCAGGGTGAGCCAAAAACTGCCGGTCACCTGCAGGAGGCTATAGGAGAAATAGGCGGCCAGCATGAAGAAGGAGGCATGGGCCAGGTTCAGGATCCCCATCATCCCGAAGATCAGGGTGAGGCCGGAGGAGACCAGGAAGAGCAGCATCCCATAGGCCAGCCCATGGAGGGCCTGAGTGATGTACATCACGAGGGTGGGAGACAATGGTCAACCTCCTGTAAAGAGAAGGGTTCCAGGGGTCCTAGGTCTGAGCCTGTCGAAGACTGAGGCATCGAAGAGTGACGGTTCGAGCAAATGCCGAAATAACTTGACAACTAACCAAAAGAGTTGTACAAATCAAAATATGGAAATCGTTGCCGATGCAAGCGTATTCCTGGCAGTGGTCCTCAACGAGTCCGACCGCGAATGGGTCATAGACAAGACCAGCGGTGCAGCCATCGTTTCACCGGAAATATTGCCATACGAGATCGGTAATGCGCTCATCGCTATAATGAAGAAAGGTCGTCTTGACCGTAAAGAAGCTCTGCGAGCATTCGACATCTCACAAAAAATAGCCGTCAAGTTGGTTCCGGTAAGGATATCAGATGCAATGAAGATAGCGGGTCGGTTCAACCTGTACGCCTACGATGCATATTACTTACAGTGCTGCATGGAAAACAAGCTCCCCTTGATCAGCCTCGACGACCGCATGTGCGAGGCGGCAGAGCACCTCGAGATCAAAGTAGTGAGGTAACCGATGAAAATATATACCTACTCTCAGGCCAGGCAAAAACTGGCTACTGTCCTGGAAGAGTCAAAGAGAGAAGAAGTCGTTATTCGTCGGCGTGGTGGCGATATGTTCATCGTTGTTCCAAAGAAGTCTCGTCGCCGATCCCCCTTCGAGGTGTTGGGCTTGAAGAAAATGATAACCCGCCAGGATATTTTAGGGGCGATCCGCGAGTCCAGAGAACGTCCCTGACAAGTCCCCAAAACTCTGCCTCGAAGGGGACAGGGTCTCTTGATCTGGCCGTAGGCTCGGCCAGATCAAAAAGATAGCTCCTGTTGTTTCTCCGTGCCCTCTGTGTCTCTGCGGTGAATCCCACATCTTCGATTCTTCCCTTCGAACCCTTGGTCTTCGATCCCTCAGACCCTCTCATTTCCTACATCTCTCCAGATCCTCCGGCACCGGAGGCGTCACGTACTTGGCCGGGATCTTGATGATCTTTACCGTAGCAGGCGCAACCTTCGTACCATTTGTTGGGATAGACGAATTCGGTGACATAAAGATCCATGATCACCTGATGGTCGCAGGCTCGCATCTTCAAGGGCCCGGCGATGGAGTTCCACTCATCCCCCTCCCAGATCTGGATGATCTTCTCCGGGTCAGTGCTGCCGGCCCGCTGGATGACATCGATGAGCCAATACAGGTAGGATAAGCCTTCCCTGTCTCTCCTATAGGCCATTTGTAAGCGGGAATGTTATAGGGCTTTTTCCATCTCTTCCATTGGTTGTTCCAGTTGTGGACCAGGCCTGATGCTCCGGGGTATCGATCCTCCATCATGAATGATCGACATGGATCAGGCCTATGGAACCTGACTGGCCGACTGCATAGAGAGAGGTTCGGCATCCATCCAGAACATGTGGCAAAGGGAAGCTTGATCCCCAGCTGCCTCGCCTGCTTGAGAAGGTTCCCGCATCCGGGGCCCAATCCCCGGTGAAGATGACCTCCGCTCCAGATCCCTTGATCTTGGTCAGATAGGGGGCGAAGTCTTTGGTCAACAGCGGATGATAGGTCTTCGCCCACGATCTCCGCGTTGGGTTTGTATTTCTTCAGTCCTTTCTTGAAGGCCTCCGCGATGTCATGTCCGGACAGGTAGTCCTGGCAGAAAGGATGTAGAACCGGCGTTCTGGCCGCTGGGAAAAAAAATAGGCCATGGCATGGCCCATCATGGTAGTGGTCCAGCATGCCCTAAAGGTGTAGCGGATTGAAATTCTTCCCATCCATCAGATCATCGGATAGGCCACGCATGAGTTCACAAAGATGACCTTATATCTTCCCGCCACCTGTTGGATGGCCAGGGCAAGATGCCTGGCAGTTGGACCCCAGAGCACATGGACCTTTTCCTCCAGACAAAGCCTCTCTGCCACCTCTTTGGCAATCGCGGGCTTAGCCTGGGTATCGCCTTTGATCACTGGATTTTCTTCCGCTTGCCATCCACCAAGATCCCTCCCCGCTTATTGATATCATGGGCCACCCAGTTGGTGATGAGCCATGTCCACTCTCCTTGGATAGGCCCCAGATCCGGAGAAGATGTCCATCACCCCAATCTTGATGGTATCGCCGGTAGGGATTACGGGATTATTGGGGTCAAAGTCGGACATGTCCGACATCTGCTTGACGTCGAAGCCAGCCCGGGCCAAGGCATGCGGGGGAAGGCTGAAGAGGATGCTCAAGAACAAGAATAGAGAAAGCATTACAAGCAGCAATCTCGGCCAGAGAGTTTTCATATTCGTTCTCCATTCCGATCCCACTTAGGACTTATCCGTAATTAATCTTGCATAAACCTTTCAGCCATACTATACTCCTTCCGGGAGGTGATGGTATGGCCAAGATCCGATCATGGGAAGTATCCGATGAGTTCTGGAAACGGGTGGAACCTTTCATTCCGAAGCGAGAGCGAGAGCGAGACCGACCCGAGCCTTCCTCCGCAGGCCGGGCGGTGGGCGCAAACCCATGCCCTCGCACGGGTCTTCGAGGGCATCGTCTATGTCCTCCGCACCGGATGTCAGTGGAAGGCTTTACCCAAGGAGCAATACGGCAGTGCCAGCTCCGTGCACCAGTATTTTCGGAATTGGCTGAAATCGGGCTTCTTCTTGGCTCTCTGGCGTGCTGGCCTCGCCGAGTATGACGAGATGGAGGGCATCGCCTGGAAATGGCAGAGCATCGATGGAGCCATGATCAAAGCCCCCCTGGCAAAAGAGGCCGTGGGGTCCCAACCCGACGGACCGGGGAAAAAAATGGGAGCAAGCGCCATCTGCTGGTCGACGGGCGTGGCGTCCCGCTGTCGCTGATCGTCACCGGAGCCAACCGACATGACGTGAGCCAGCTGGAGCGCCGTGCTGGGTGGGTTGTGATTGTCCTCTTGCCCCAGAAGGACCCTTTCTTGTATGGCGATCGGGGCTATGAGGGCGAACCGGCCCAGGTCATCCTCGCCGCTCATGGGTATCGCTCTCGGGTCACGCCGGAAGAAGCGGAACGAGGGCGTCCCCAAAGAATCGACGCTGGGTGGTGGAAGCCGCCCACTCCTGGTTCAACCGGTTTCGCAAGCTCCTGGTGCGGTATGAGAAACTGGCTGACAGCTATGAGGCGCTCGTTCATCTGGCTGCTGCCATTATCTGTTGGAGGAAGGTGGCTGCTATTTACGGATAGGTCCTTAGTGAACCACAAAGGGCGAAGGTTCCTCCGCGAGGCGCTCAACTTATCCCTTGAGTCCTGTTTGCATTTCCTACTCCGCCTCACCGTTCCCTCCCATTCTTGTCATTTTCTTTTCGCTCAAACCCCCGACCCCTTGACTCCTCGAACCCTTCCTTTCCCAGCTCTTCCAGCAACGCCTTCGCCTCCTTCAGGTCGGGCGTGTCGAACCCCTCCGTGAACCAGCCGTAGATCTCCGAGAGAAGCTGCCGGGCCTCCTCGGATTGGCCCTGTTTCTGGAGCACGCGGCTCAGGGTCGTGGTCGCCCGTAGCTCCCAAGATTTAGCCTCCTGACGGCGGGCGATCTCGATGGCCTGGCGGAGGCAGGCCTCGGCCTCGGAGAGCTTGCCGCTGAGCTGCAGCAATTCGCCCTTGACCCGATGCACCTCCGCTTCGCACCAACGCTCTTCAGTCTTCCGAACGATCTCCAGGGCCTCTCCCACCACCTCCAGCCCTTCTTGAGTCTTTCCAAGTATTCCATAGATCTCGGCCTGCCCAGTAAGGAAGAGTGGGACAAGAAAATACATGCATCTGGATCTCCAGGCATCCAGGCCTTGGCCCATCACGATGACGCCATTTTCCACATCCCCTTGCATGGCTTGGGCCCAACCGAGCAAAGCGTCCGCCCCTGTCCGTAGTAGCTCGAACCCTGCCTCAACGGAACGTCGCAGATCTTCCTCGGCATATTCTTGGGCCCTCTCAGGCTCGCGGCGGAGCCGATGAAAGATGGCGCTTTGAGCGCAGGCAAAAGCTAATGAGAAGGGATGATCCAGTTCTCGGACCAAGGCCATCATCTCCTGGATTCTCTTGAGTCCCTGATCGGGATAACCCGATATCCAAAGATCCCAAGCATCGTGGGAAAGTGGAACGACTATAACGTCCATTCCATGGAATATCAGTGAACGGTGTTGTTGGGGGTTGAATAGCTGGATGACTTTCTCCATCTGAGTCCGGGCTCGGCGAAATTCCCCCATATAAAACAGGGACATTGCCATGGCGCGGTAGGCCCTCATGATATGGCCCGGATCATCATCAGGGTGAACCAGATGGAGGAATTGTTCTGCCAGATCAAACGCTGTGCGGTGCTCTGCCCGCGTCATATGGTAGGAGTGCAAAGACCCAAGCGCCGCAAGCGCCTCGGGCCTCTCACCCGCCTGTCGCGCAAGCTCCAGGGCCCTGGTGGAGGCTCGACCCAATTCGGGAGGCGCCCACCCCCTGGCCCATCTCAGGGGGACACATAGCGCAAGCTGCAAACGCAGCTCCTGCTGGTCCCGCTCCTGTGATTCGGGCAAGCTTTGGAGCAGCTCCAGCGCCCGATTGAAATAACCGATCGCCTCCTCGTTGGCGGAGATCTGGACCGCCCGCTGACCCGCCAGATGGAGATACTTCACCGCTTTCTCGGCCACGCCCGCCTTCTCGTAGTGATACCCCAGCACCTCGTAGAACTCCTCCAGCCGTTCGGCATAGAGCTCCTCGATGGCCTGGCCGATCCTCTCGTGGATCTCCTTACGCCGTTTGAGAAGGAGGCTGTTATAGGCCACCTCCTGGGTCAGGGCATGTTTGAAGACGTATTCCAGCTCGGGGAAGAGGCTCTTTTCATAGATGAACTCCAGTCCCTGGAGGTTGAAGAGCTGGGATTTCAGGTCTTCCCTCATGCCGCTGATGGCCTGAAGGATGCGGAAGGCAAAGTCCCGGCCGATGACCGAGGCCACCTGCATGATCCGTTTCAGGTTCTCCTCCAGCCGGTCCATGCGGGCGGCGATGATCCCCTGGATGGTGTCGGGTACCTGAGATCTCCGAAGGCTTCTTGGTCAGGATGTATTGGTGGTCCTGTCTTCTGGATGGAGCCATTTTCCAGAAGGGAGTGGGTGAACTCCTCCATGAACAGGGGATTGCCGGCGGCCCGGTTCAGGATGAGCTCCTTCAGCTCCGGGGCCACCTCCCCTCCTTCCAGGATGGCCTGGACCAGCTCGGCACTGGATTTCAGGGTGAGTTGATCCAGCCCGATCCGGTTGAAGTAGGACTTGCTCCCCCATGATGGGTGTATTCGGGACGATAGAGGAGGATGAGCAGAATCTCTGCCGTTGGGCGAGCCAGCCGATGAGATAGTCCAGGAACTCCTCGGAGGTCTTGTCGATCCAGTGGAGATCCTCGATGGCCAGGATCAGGGGCTGTTCCTGGCTCTCCCGGATGAAGAGGTCCCGGAGGGCCTCAAAGATCCGTTCCCTCTTCTTGCTTGGGTCGAGCTTGAGATAGGCCTCATCCTCCACCTTGAGGGAGAGGAGATCCTGGAAGGGGAGATGATTCCTTGAAGCTTCTCGTCGAGGCCAAGGATCTTTTCCTCGATCTTCTTCTTGATGACGATCTCCCGCTCCCCTTCCCTGATTTCGAAGTAGGACCTCAGGAGATCCAGGATGGGCAGATAGGGCATGGAGCCGCCATAGTGGATGCAGCGGCCCTCCAGGTAGGTGAATTCTTCCTGAGGGAGGCAGTGTCTGAACTCCAGGAGGAGTCTGGATTTGCCCACCCCGGCCTCCCCCACGATGCCCACCACCTGGCCGGAGCCGGACTGTGACCTTCTCGTAGGCCTCCATGAGGGCGGCCATGGAGTTCTTCCTGCCCACAAACCGGGTAAGCCCCTTGGCCACAGAGGCCTCGATCCGGGTGGCCACCCCCCCGGCCTTGACCAGCTCAAAGGCCTCCTGGGGCTCTTCCTTGCCCTTCACCTCCAGATTGCCCAGAGGCTTCGAATCGAAGTAGTCCTTGACCAGGCGGTGGGTGTCTCGGAGAGAAGCACGGTGCCGGGCTGGGCCAGGCTCTCCATGCGGGAGGCCAGGTTGATGGTATCCCCGATGGCCGTGTAATCCATGCGCAGATCGTCCCCGATGGAGCCCACGACCACCGGACCGGAGTTGAGGCCGATCCGCATCTGAAATTCCCGGCCATAATCTCTCTTCGATCTTCTCGCCGTAGTCGGCCATGGCCTTCTGGATGGCCAGGGCCGCATAACAGGCCCGCTGGGCATGGTCCTCATGGGCCAGGGGGGCACCGAACAGGGCCATGACCCCATCCCCGGTGAACTGGTTGATGGTGCCCTCATACCGGTGGATCTCATCCATCAGGATCTGGAAGCAGCCGTCCATGATCTGGTGGACTTCCTCCGGGTCCAGCTTCTCGGAGAGGGAGGTGAAGTTGGCCACATCGGCAAAGAGGACGGTCACCAGCTTCGCTCCCCTTCCAGGGCACTGCGGGTGGTCAGGATCTTATCGGCCAGATGTTTGGGGGTGTAGGAGGCGGGATGGGAGGGGTCGAGGGGAGGGGGTTCTTCGGGGGCCGTCAGCTTATGACCGCACTTCTTGCAGAATTTCCCGGTGGCGGGGGTGATACTTCCGCATTTGGGGCAGCGATGCTCAAGAGCACTGCCGCATTCAATACAGAACTCAGCATCCCTGGGATTCTCAAACTGGCACTTGGGGCACTTCATTTCCCCTCCCAAGAGATCAGGTTAGGCTAATCCAGGAGATTATCCTCAGCTTTCAAATGGAAACAATTTGCCCCGGTGAGTTAAGGGCTCAACCTCCAATGATTTCGTTTAACCCCTCGACGACGAGATCGAGTTCTTCTGCGGATACCTTGGTAATTCTTTTTCCGAGACGCTCTACTGATAAGGTCCTGATTTGGGATATCTTGACCCACGACTGTTTGGGTAGATCCGGGTCTTGTAAGTTCCAAAGCGAGGGGAAAGCCAGCTCTCTGGGATTGGCTGGTTAATGCCATAGCGATAACTGTCCCTGAGCGCTCATTGAATACATCATGGCTGAGCACCAATATGGGGCGTTCGCCTGCCTGCTCATGGCCCTTGGCGGGATCGAGCCTTGCCCAATAAATTTCCCCCCTCAATATTCTGGCCACCCGTCTTTTTCCCTGAGGAGCCCCTCTTCTGCCAGTGCTTGTTCGAATTTGGGATCCAATTTCGCGCATTCCCTGGCCAGATGACCGCGGTCTATTCTCGCCAGCTTCTCCTCCACTGCTTCTTGGACGGCCCTGCTCCTGCTGGGGAATGCTTTCGATCTGACAAGGCGGTCAAGCTTGCGAAGAAGATCTTCCCTCATCGTTATAGCTATCTTTGCCGTGCTCATTTCCGGTCACCTCCAGTCTGAGCCTGTCGAAGACTGAGGAATCGAAAGACTGAGGCATCGAAGTCCGAGCCTGTCGAGACTCCGGTATTACAATAGATCATACCAAAGAGAGGTGCAAGCAGAAATTCAGGGATAAGGACAGCTCCATTTTCACCACGGAGCCACAGAGTTCACAGAGGGATCTCTTGCTGTTTCTCTGTGCCCCCTGTGTCTCTGTGGTGAATCCGATATCTTCGATTCCTCCTCTCCAAGCCTTACCCCGCAACTCCTCCAGCAAGGCCTTGGCTTCCTTCAGGTCGGGCGTGTCGAACCCCTCGGTGAACCAGCCGTAGATCTCCGACAGGAGCTGCCGGGCCTCTGCGGATCGGCCCTCTTTCTGGAGCAGACGGGAAAGGCTTATCGTAGCCCGCAGCTCCCAGGATTTCGCTTCCTGACGACGGGCCACCTCGATGGCTTGGCGGAAGGAGGCCTCGGCCTCGGAGGTCCTGCCGCTGAGCTGCAGCAATTCGCCCTTGATCCGATGACCTCCGCTTCCCACCAACGCTCTTCAGTCCTTTGCACGACGTCCAGGGCCTCCCCTATCACGTCGAGCCCTTCCTGAGTCTTTCCCAGCATTCCATAGGCTTCGGCCTGCCCGGCAAGATAAATTGGGGAATAAAAATCAAGACTGCTGGCTCTATGGGCATCCAGGCCTTGACCCATCCGGGCGATGCCTTTTCCACCTCCCCCTGCATGGCCTGGGCCCAACCCAGTTCAACAGTTGCCCCTGCCTGTAGTGCTTGAGAACCCCCCCTCAACGGAACGCCGGAAATGCTCCTCTGCATATTGCTGGACCTTTTCGGGCTCGCGGCGGAGCCAATGAAAGTAGGCGCTATGGGCATAGGCTATAGCTAATGAGAAGGGATGATCCAGCTCTCGAGCCAAGTCCATCGTCTCCTGGATCCTCTTGAGGCCTTGATCGGGATAACCCAATATCCATAGATCCCAAGCGTCGTGGGAGAGTACAATGGTTCCAATGTCTGACCCCTGGAAATACCAGAAAACGGTGTTTTTGGGGGTCATATAACTCCATGACTCGTTCAAAGTGGATCCGGGCTTGGCGAAACTCCCCCATATAATGCAAGCGACGTCCCCATGGCGCGGTGGGCGCCCATCATTTGGATAGGATCTTCAGGCTGAGCCAGACTGAGGAGCTTCTCTGCCAACTCCAGGGCCCTCCGGTGCTCTGCCCGCGTCATATGGTAGCTGTGCAGACCTGAAGCGCTCTAAATTTCTGGGACGTGTCCCCCACCTGCCGCGCAAGCTTCAGGGCCCGCGTGCAGGCTTGGCCCAGCTCGATAACCCCCCAACCCCTGCCGTTTCTCAGGGGCGCACAGAGTGCAAGTTGAAGGGGCAGCTCCTGCTCGTCCCGAGTCCGAACTTCGGGGAGGGTCTGGAGCAGTTCCAGGGCGCGGTTGAAACTGGCGATTGCTTCCTCGTTAGCCGAGAGCCGGACTGCCCGCTGTCCGGCCAGGTCGAGATACTTCACCGCCTTATCGGTCACACCTGCCTTTTCGAAGTGATACCCCAACACCTCATAGAACTCCTCGATCCGCTCCGCATACAGCTCCTCGATGGCCTGGCCGATCCGCTCATGGATCTCCTTGCGCCTTTTGAGCAGCAGGCTCTGATAGGCCACCTCCTGGGTGAGGGCATGCTTGAAGATGTACTCCAGCTCGGGAAAGAGGCTTTTCTCGTAGATGAACTCCAGGCCCTGGAGGTTGAGGAGGTGGGATTTCAGGTCCTCCCGCATGCCGGTGATCATCTGCAGGATGCGGAAGGCGAAGTCCCTCCCGATGACGGAGGCGAACTGCATGGTCCGCTTCAGGTTCTCCTCCAATCGATCCATGCGGGCGGCGACGATCCCCTGGATGGTGTCGGGGACCTGGAGGTCGGATGGCTTTTGGGAGAGGATGAAACGATGATCCTGCTTTTGGATGGAGCCGTTCTCCAGGAGGGAATGGGTGAGCTCCTCCAGGAAGAGAGGATTGCCAGCGGCTCGGTCCAGGAGGAGCTGGCGAAGTTCGGGGGCCACCTCCCCTCCTTCGAGGATCGCCTGTACCAGCTCGGCACTCTGGGAGAGGGGGAGCTGATCCAGGCCGATCTTGGTGTAGTGGGTCTTGCTGCCCCAGGGGTGGGTGTATTCGGGGCGGTAGAGGAGGATGAGGAGGATCTGGGCCTTGGCCAGCCAGTCGATGAGATAGGATAAGAACTCCTCCGAGGTTTTGTCGATCCACTGGAGGTCCTCGATGGCTAAGATCAGGGGCTGTGACTGACTGTGGCGAATGAGGAGGTCACGGAGGGCCTCGAAGGTCCGCTCCCGTTTCTGGCGGGGGTCGAGTTGCAGGAAGGACTCATCGTCCACCTTGAGGGAGAGCAGCTCCTGGAGAGGGGGAAGGATATGCTGGAGGGAAGCATCGAGGCAAAGGACTTTTTCCGAGACCTTCCGCTTGATGGGAACCTCCCGGTCTCCCTCCTGGATCTCGAAGTAGGAGCGAAGGATGTCCAGGATCGGCAGATAGGCCATGGAACCTCCGTAGTGGAGGCAGCGGCCTTCCAGGTACAGAGGTCCCTTGGGAGGGAGGGAGCGGAACTCCCAGAGGAGGCGGGACTTTCCCACCCCCGCCTCGCCCACGATGCTCACCACCTGGCCGGAGCCGGATTGGACTTTGACGTAGGCCTCCTGGAGGGATTGGAGCTCCCTGGTCCGACCGACGAAGCGGGTGAGGCCCTTGGCGGCAGAGGCCGCGATGCGGGTTTCGACTAGGCTCAACCCGAGTAGCTGGTAGGCTAATTGGGGTTCCTCCTTGCCCTTGATGGGAATTTCGCCGAAAGATTCGAAGGAAAAGAAGTCCCGGGCCAGGCGGTAGGTGTAAGAGGAGGTTAGGATGCTGCCGGGCTGGGCCAGGGATTGGAGGCGGGCGGCCAGGTTGGTGGTATCCCCGATGGCGGTGTAGTCCATACGGAGGTCATCGCCGATCTTGCCCACCATTACGGGACCGGAGTTGAGGCCGATGCGGAGCTGGAAGGGGAGGCCGTATTCTCGTCGAATTCGCTCCCCGTAGGAGGTCATAGCCCTCTGGATGGCCAGAGCCGCATGGCAGGCCCGCTGGGCATGATCCTCGTGGGCCAGGGGAGCGCCGAAGAGGGCCATCACCCCGTCCCCGGTGAACTGGTTGATGGTGCCCTCGTAGCGATGGATCTTCGCCATCAGGATCTGGAAGCAACCATCCAGGATCTGGTGGACCTCTTCCGGATCCAGTTTCTCGGAAAGGCCGGTGAAGGAGGCTACGTCGGCGAAGAGCACGGTGACGATCTTGTGCTCCCCTTCGACCGCGGAGCGGGAGGTGAGGATGTGATCGGCCAAGTGCTTGGGGGTGTAGGAGGGAGGCTGGGAGTAGTCTACGACAAAGGAAGGCTTGTAATCCCGCAGATCATAGCCACATCGATTGCAGAACTTCACTCCAAGGGGAAGCGGATTCTTGCACTGAGGACAGGCTAACTCGATCTTGCTCCCACATTCGAAGCAGAACTTGGAACCATCGGGATTCTCGAGCTGGCATTTCGGGCATTTCATTGCCTATCTCCCGGTAGTGTGAAGGAGGATTCCAGCGATCCAGGCTCAAGTGGTGGTATGCGATCTCGATGACCTCTCTATTCTTATCCGCAATATATTCTCTGTCAACTCCTTTTCGATCCCTATTCTCAATTTGGTGGAAGTTATCGACGGCCCTTTTTGACCTTCATCCGCTTAAAAGATCTCCCCCAAATCCTTTCTGATTGGCTGCGATAAGTCGAGATCGCTCTGATCCTTCCGGGCGCCGGTTGGTCCAATCCCCTTCCAGCTCCCCGGAGATTACCCGAAATCGCCTTCAATACGGAGCGTTAGGCACTAAAGTAGAATGGTAAGTATGATTCCGCAAATGGTTGTCAAACAACCACATAACGAACTGAGGCTGGGGACCTCCTTCAGGATCATCCACCCCAAAAGGATCCCTCCGGTGACCTCCAGGGAGGCGATGATGTTCACATAGGTGGGATGAATGAGGCGCAGGGCGGCATTATACAGGGTATGACCCAGGGCCAGGGGGAAGAGGCCCAGGCAGAAGACGGCAAGCCAGGCCTGCATGGGAAAAGACCCCCTCAGCGTGAGGAGGGCTGGAGGGAGGGTGAAGGCTCCGGCCAAAAGATAGATCCAAAAGGTGTATTGAAACAGGGGGAAACGGCCCCCTACTCCCCGACCCCAAACAGAATAGAATCCGAAGCTGAGGGCCGAGAGGAGGGCTAAAAGGTCACCACCAGCCATGCGCCAACTCATCTTCGGCTCGAAGCCGGTCAGGATCAGGATGCCCACGATGGCCAATGCGATCCCGGCGTATTTCCTGGGCCTTAGTCGCTCTTTCAGGATGAGATGAGACAGCAGGGTCACGAAGATGGGGGCGGTGTAGGTGAGGGTGAGGGAATGGGCAATGGTGGTAAAAGAGAGGGAGGCAACGAAGCACAGGAAATGGAGGGCGGTGATTGCCCCGATGGGGAGCAATTGGGTCACTTCCGGCTTACCAACCCTGAGTCCCTGCCCTGCGATACGGGCGAACAGGGCGACAAATCCAGCCCCGAGAAGCAGGCGAAAGGACGTCACTGCCCACGGAGAGAAGGGTGCCGCCAGGCGCACCAGGACCGCTCCGCTGGAGAAAAAAGAGGTCCCCAGCACTGCCCACAGCCACCCCTTCCATCTTTCCTTATCCATTCTTTCCTCATCCATTCTTGCTCCTCTTTTGCTCCTCTCTGATCTCCTGTTCTTTAATGAATGTGGGGCCATTATGGCCGAACCGCAGGGGACTGTCAACCACCGGGGGTGAAGTGTGATAACTTTTGCTTTGCTTGGGGGAGGCTGTGGCATTAGAATATCCTTCAAACCGGGATTCAGAGGTCATGAAAAGGATTGAACCTTGAATGAATCGTAACGGGTTTTTTCGAAACCTGGGAAGCCATGAGGCCTCTCGAGCATCTCTCTTGGACAAAGCCCATTCCATACTGGAAAGGATTGGGGCTTTTCGGTATGCTTCTATCGGCACACTTCTCAAAGAAGGAGGATTTGTCATGGTAGCAAGAGGCATTCAGATCGTTTTGGCTTGTTCCCTGTTGTTTCTCGTCTTCGGCTGTGCCACGACTCAGCCCAAAATGGCGGTGGATTCCGCTTCGGCCCTGCCGGGAGGACAGGTAACCTTTACCGGAAAGCCCCTTAGCCTCACCGGCACGCCCATCAGCGGTAGGGGAGCCCCTGCCCTCCGTCAAATTGACCGATGCCATGTCCATGCAGGATGTGGATCTCTCTCAGCAAAAGGGATCGGTCCTCTTTCTGAGCATCGTGCCCTCCCTCGATACCCCGGTCTGCGAAGGCCAGACCCACTATCTCGGGGAAGAAGGCAAGCGGATGCCTCCTGCGATCAAGCGGATCACCATCAGCCGGGATACCCCCTTCGCCCAGACGCGCTTCGCCAAGGAGGCAAAGCTGACCGAGATTCAATACCTGTCGGATTACAAGGACGGGTCCTTTGGCCGCTCTACTGGGCTCTTGATCGACGGCCTCATGCTCCTGGCCCGCGCCGTTATTTTGGTGGACAAACAGGGTATCGTTCGATATGTCCAGGTGGTCCCGGAGTTGACCCATCTGCCTGACATGGAAAAGGCCTTCGATCAGGCGGCTGAATTGTCCAAGTAGACCTGTAGAGGAGTTCTTCCACAGCCAAATGGCCGGGTTATGATGATCAAGCCAGAGTTCGATCTCTGCGTGATCGGTGGAGGATCAGCGGGGCTGGTCGTCGCCGCGGGTGGGGCTTCCTTGGGGGGCAAGGTTGCCTTAGTCGAAAGGCACGCCCTCGGCGGCGACTGCCTCTATCATGGATGTGTGCCCAGCAAGACCCTGCTTCATTCGGCCAAAGTGGCGAGGATGATGCGGACGGCAGGCCGCTTCGGCCTCGAACCACTCCTCACCCCCCATCCAGATGAGCCAGGTCATGGAGCGGGTAGCCTCGGTCATCCAGGCCATCCAACCTCATGACAGTCCGGAGCGCTTCCGGAGCCTCGGGGTGGAGGTGATCTTTGGGGATGGCCGGTTCATCGGCCCTCGCACCTTCCAAATAGGCGGCAGGGAGATCACGGCCAGGCATTTTGTCCTGGCCACGGGATCCCGGCCGGCGATCCCTCCCCTGAAGGGACTCAGCGAGATCCCCTATCTCACGAATGAGACCGTATTCTCCCTGGATGCTCCCGTGCCGAGCCTGATCGTGCTCGGCGCCGGACCCCTGGGCATCGAAATGGCGCAGGCCTTCTGCCGGCTGGGCAGCGAGGTCCAGGTGGTAGAGAAGGGTGCCCAGATTCTCCCCCGGGAGGATCCGGACATGGCCCAGGTGGTTGCAGATCAGCTGTCGACCGAAGGGGTGAAGCTCTGCTTGGGCTGCAGGGCGGTCCGGGTAGAGAGGGAGGGTCAAGAGACCCGTCTTTTTCTTGAGGCCGGCGATGGCCAGGAAGAGGTCCTGTCCGCTTCCCATCTCCTGGTGGCTGCTGGCCGCCAGCCCAACCTGGATGGATTGGGCCTGGAGGTGGCAGGGGTCAGGGTGGAAAAGGGCCACCTCGTAACGGATCGATATCTGCGCACCACCAACCCCCACATTTTCGCCTGCGGGGATGTGGCGAGCCCCTACCAGTTCACCCATGTGGCGGAGTATCAGGCAGGCGTGGTTCTGCGCAACGCCCTCTTTCACCTCAAAGCCAAGATGGAAGAGCGGGTCATTCCCTGGTGTACCTTTACCGATCCCGAGCTGGCGCGGGTGGGCCTGTCGGAGAAGCCAGGCTCAGGCCAGCGGCCTCCCTCACCGGGTCTATACCTTCCCCTTCGAGAGGATCGACCGGGCCCAGACGGATGGCGAGACGGCAGGGTTTGCCAAGGTCATCACCAACCCGGCCGGTCGTCTGTTGGGGGCCGCCATCGTGGGGTCGCATGCCGGGGAATTGATTCACGAATACGTGCTGGCCCTTTCTAAAAGGATGAAGCTCTCGGAGCTCTCCAGACCGATTCACATCTATCCCACCCTGGGCGAGATCAATCGCCGGGCGGCAGAGGTGCGTCAGAAGGAAGCCCTCACCCCTGGAGCCAAGAAATGGATCAAACGCCTCTTCCGACTTCGGGGAATCTGAGGCAAGGCCCAAAAAAGAAACCTCCCATCTCTGCCTCCTGGGGCTGGGGCAGAGTCCTGCTTTTCCTCCTCCTGGCAGGGGGGATTGCTGCTTTCTTCGCCCTGGGCGGAAATCGAGCCTTCACTTTCGAGGCCCTCAAGGCCAGTCGCGATACTTTGCTCGCCCATACCCAGCTTCACTTCTGGGCTTCTCTCGCGGTCGGAGTCCTGATCTATACCGCCTCCACCTCCCTCAGCCTCCCCATCGCCACCGTTTTGTCACTCGCCGCTGGCTATCTCTTTGGCCGCTGGGTGGGAACAGCCATGATCGTCTTCTCTGCCACCCTGGGAGCGACCCTGGTCTTTCTCGCGACCCGCTACATTTTCGCCGAGGCCGCCCAACGAAGGATGGGCGCCCTGGCCCAAAAGGTCATTGCGGGCTTTCATGAAAATGATTTCAACTACCTATTGTTTCTGCGGCTGGTTCCGCTATTCCCTTTCTGGCTGGTCAACCTGGCTCCGGCCTTTACTCCGATCCGGGTTCGCACCTTTGTGACAGCCACCGCTATCGGTATCGCCCCCGCGAGTTTCGTCTTCGCCAATCTGGGGCAGTCGCTGAGCCAGATCGATTCCCCAGAGCAGCTGCTCTCACCTCGCACCCTCCTTGCGCTGATACTGTTAGGGGCTCTCTCCTTGCTTCCCATCCTGGTGAAGAGATTCCGAGCCCAGAAAAGCGTAAAGGGATCATCATGAGAATAAGGGGTGCCTCATTGAGGAGGATATTCCGCGTGATTTGCAAGGGCGCCGCTGCGGCTTTGACTCTGGTCGTCGCCTGTTTTTGTCTCTTCCAAATCGCTACCGGGCAATTGCCCGGAGTCATCGAGGTGGGGAAGTTTTCTGCAGCGCCAAGGGGGGATGCTCCGCCGCCCGGGTGGAAGCCACTGACCTTCAAGAAGATCGAGCGGCACACTTCCTACTCTGTGGTAAAGGATGATGATATCACGGTGGTGAAGGCCATGGCGAACGCTTCCGCCTCCGGATTGGTTCGGGAGATCCAGATCGATCCCCGGGAATATCCCATTGTGCAATGGCGCTGGAAGGTCAGCAACATTCTCAAGAAGGGAGATGTACGCCGCAAGGATGGAGACGACTATCCAGCCAGGATCTATATTACCTTCAAATATGACCCGGAAAAATTGGGGTTCTGGGAACGGACCCAATTCGAGGCGGTCAAGTTGCTATACGGAAGGTACCCACCGTTGGCGGCGATCAACTACATCTGGGAGAGCAAGGCCCCGAAGGACACGATCGTCCCCAATCCCTATGCTTCCCGGGTGATGATGATCGTAGTGGAGAGTGGATCTTCGAGAGTGAACCAGTGGGTGAGCGAGGAACGAAACCTATATGAGGACTTTAAGAAGGCCTTCGGCGAGCCGCCTCCGGTAATTTCGGGGGTGGCGATCATGACCGACAGCGACAATACGGGCGATTCCGTAACCGCCTACTATGGGGACATCCTTTTCCGGAGGGGGGCGACTTCGGCCCAGTGAGGCGGATTCTCTGCCGGCCCCAGGTTGAAAGGGGGAGACGATCTGATGTTCCGGTATGAAGCCTTCATTCGATTTGGCTGTTTCTTCGGCATCCTGGCCATCATGGCGATCTGGGAATGGTGGGCGCCTCGTCGGCCCTTAAGCGTCTCCAAGGGCAGCCGCTGGTTCGCCAACCTGGGTATGGTGCTCATCGACACCCTGGCGCTCCGCCTGCTGATTCCCCTCAGCGCTGTCGCCATGGCGGCCCTGGTGGAGGCACGGGGCTGGGGGCTGTTCAACACCCTCTTGCTCCCCGTCTGGGTGGAGATCACCCTGGGGGTCATCGTCCTCGATCTCATCATCTATCTGCAGCACGCCATGTTCCACGCCATTCCCACCTTCTGGCGCCTCCACATGGTGCACCATACCGATCTCGACTTCGACGTCACCACCGCCCTCCGGTTCCACCCCATCGAGATCCTCCTCTCCATGGGAATCAAGATGGGATCGATCGTCGCCTTGGGCATCTCAGCCCCTGCGGTCCTGATCTTCGAGGTGCTCCTGAACGGGGTAGCCATGTTCAACCACAGCAACGTACGCCTCCCCTTGGCTATCGATCGTCCCCTCCGGTGGATCGTGGTCACGCCGGAGATGCACCGGGTCCATCACTCGGTGGTGCGGAAGGAGAACGACAGCAATTTCGGCTTCAATCTTCCCTGGTGGGATCGGCTCCTGGGCACCTATCGCGCCCAGCCGGAAGCGGGCCATCTGGGGATGATCATCGGGCTTCGCCCTTTTCGCGATCCCCGACGCCTGACCCTTCCCCGGCTGCTCGCCCTCCCCTTTCGGCACTGACCGGCCCGCCACCCCAACGGCCAAGAGAGTTGCTCCGAGTTGCATAGCCTTTTATAGACGAGAAAACCTGAGGGTCAGAATCAGCAATGGAGACAATGAGTGCTCGTTTGGTGGGCTAAGATAAAGCAGGTATCGAGTACAGAGAAGGCATGCGTTAGATTGAGATCAGGCCTGCCTCCTGAAAGCTATAGTAGCCTTTCTTGGATACGATGACATGATCCAGGATTCGGATCCCCAAGATCCTGGCGGCTTCCGTGAGTTGTTCCTGGATCTTGAGATCACTGTTGCTGGGCTTGAGCTCCCCGGAGGGGTGGTTGTGGGCGAGGATTACGGCGGCGGCCCGGTCGGCCAGCACATCAGCGAAGACCTCCCGGGGGTGGACCTGGCTCTTGTCCAGGAGCCCCACCGTGACGATCCGCTTCTCGATGACCTCGTGAGCCCCGTTCAGGGAGATGCAGACGAAATGCTCTTGCTGTCTGGCGGCGATATCACTGAGGAGGGGCAGGACATCCCTGGCGCCAGTGATTTTGACGGTCTCCTTGAGCAAGTGCCGCCGAGCGAGTTCAAAGGCCGAGAGGATTTGCGCCGCCTTGGCCAGTCCCATCCCTGGCACAGCAAGCAGGTGATCGAGTGTCAGGCCCTGCTTGTGCTCGCGAATGAGGGAAGCGACCTGCCGGGCGATCGTCCGCACATCGACGCCTGCAGTGCCCATGCCGAGGATCGCGGCAACGAGCTCCTCATCGGTGAGGGCGGATGCGCCCCTCTCCCGCAGTTTTTCGCGAGGTCGGGCATGTTCGGGCATGTCTTTGATGGTCTTGGCCATGGAGGAAGCTCAGGGTGATGGCAAGAAGGTTATCGCGCGTCTATGCAGCGCAACTGCTCGGGTTATCAACACATGCTCCCCAGGTTCACTTGATGACTATCTGTTGGAAGAGCGAACTCTTGGAGGCTCGAAATCATGAGATGTCTTTGTAAGAATTGAACAACGTCGGCCACTACTGATCCGTCCCCTGGTCGCCTTCCTAATTCAACGGCACGTCCCCGGATCCACTCCTACTCAAATCCACTGACGATATCTGTTAAGCGCGTGCGCCCAATCCCCCCATGACCCATTTTTTGCTTGACATGGTTGCACGAGTGGTCTATCCTATTTTTGTATCAAAGCTAATAAGGGCGGTGACTGAGTCATTCGGGCGCCGCCCATATCTTTTGCGGCATGACAACCAACCCAAATCCCAAATAACGCCCCTGCGGCCCCTGCCTGAATTTCATCTGAATGATCTTCCAATCTGCCTTGGGGGACTTGCCTATTATGTGCCTTCCTATGGGAGAGACTACCAAGTCAGCTATTTGTAGCCCAGCGATATTATGACTCTTCTCTCTAATTTGAAGGTCCGTAATGTGCTTCCTGACTTCTGCCGCAGAAACGAACTCTGTTCCTCCGGTTCTAAGTTCCATCCAAGCTAAACGCAATTGGTTATCTAATGTCTCATCCCTTGCCTCCGCCACGATTATCCCTTTCTCCGCATCGCCACAGGCCTTGATCTCAAAGACAAACCTCTCCACAAGGATCTTCAAAGAAAGCATGTAGGGGTCCATAGCGGCGAGCCCATACCTTTTTAGGTGTTCCTCTTTTCTGACGCAACAAGCCACTATTTTGTAATCCAACGATTTCATAAGTTGGTTCGTTTGGGCATAGAAATGATCCCTGAAGTCCTTATCGGTTAGGGATCGAAAGACTCCCTTCCTTCTTACAATATCGGCCGTGTGAATAATGAAATCATCCCGCCCAAAAAGAGCAGTCTTATACTCCCTGAGCTGGACGGCCATTTGGGAGTCGTGATATTCCATATCGACGATGCACCCACCCAGAACGAAAATTGGATACTGGGGGTCGATCTTATCTAAGCTGTGGTCACCTGACTCATCTAAGAATAGGACCAACACCGTAAGCTCTCACTCAAGAAAATATATGCCAGGACATCCGATCCCCACCTTCCCAAGCCATAGTTGGCCTGGTGCCCACTTGGCCGTCTTGCTCAACGGGGAGATAAATCAAAAAGGGACCCATATTTTCCTTTTGGAGGTCACAAATCGTGACCACCAGATCTTCAATGCTCCCGCCTCCAGGACAAACATGAAGTCGGCCGGCAATCTTTCAGTTTCTCTCACACACGACTGAAGATCGGGTAGATGCTGGGTCTTTTTCATCGCTTCAGTCCCTTCAAGCCTTCCGCAATCTCCCGTTGGGCCGCCTCGATGATGGCCATCAGCTCCTCCGGGGTGCGTTTATCCGAGGTATCCGGCGCGTTCTCGTTGGTGGCCTTGAGATCGTAGCTCTTGCGCTTGATCTCCTCGATGGGAACGTACCAGCTCCGTTCGCTCACCCGTTCCGGATCATCCGGGTCCAGGGCCAAGCGGCGAAAGAAGTCCTCAAAGTCGCCGAAGGTCAGAGGATTCCCCTTGTTGACCTTCCGGGGCTGGAAGTCACCGGCCAAGGTCAGGTCGTAGTACCACACCCGCTCGGTGGACTGGCCCTTGGTGAAGAAAAGCAGATCGGTTTTGGAGCCGGAACCGGCGTTGACGAATACCCCCTGGGGAAGGCTGATCACGCACCAGAGGTTGCACTCGTTCAATAACTTGCGCTTGGTCTGCTGGTAGGCCGCGGTCTTGGTGTGAAACATCACACCCTCGTCAATGACCATCCCGCAGGTACCCCCATCGGCTAAAGCATCGATGATGTGCTGCAGGAAGAGGATCTGGGCCTTCCCGCATTTGTACGCGAAGGCCGCCTGGGCGTCCTTTCCCTCCTTGCTTCCGAAGGGTGGATTGGTGAGGATGTAATCGAACTGGTGAGGCGCGCCAGCGAAAAGGTCGCCATAGGTGACGGCACCGGTCAGGGTGTTGCCGTGCCAGATGCGAGGCAGATCGATCTCGTGCAGCACCATGTTGGCCAGGCAGATGGGGATGGCCTCCCCGGCGTCCTCCCGGCCCCACAGGGTCTCGGTTTTCAGGTCCTGGAGCTGAGTGCCGGTAGGGTTTTGAGCCTTCGTGTATTTGTAAGCCTCGATCAGGAATCCTCCGGTGCCGCAGCAGGGGTCATACACGGTCTTGCCGATTTCGGGTTTTACCGCCTGGACGATCACCCGGATGATCTCGCGGGGGGTGAAGAATTGGCCCCCGTCGTTCTTTTTCTCCCCTAAGCTCGGCAGCAGGCCCTCGAAGGCCTGGGAGATGGGGAAGATATGCCGATCGCTGATCTCGGCGGCAGTGAGCTCGTGGACCTTGTCGAGGGCGTTCTGGAGGTTGGTTTCGCTCGCCAGGAGGGTCTTTTCCTTATTGCGCAAGATCTCGGAGATGACTTTTTGTTTGTCCGTGGCTCCGGGGCGGTTCCCTAAGGCTTTTAGGTACGCGAAGAGCTCCTCGTTGACGAAGGAAAGATAGGAGCCGAGGGCCATATCCGAGAGATCTCGGCGCTTCCACCCTGGCAATCTCCTGGACAGGGTCTCCTCTTTGGACATGCGGTGGTCAAAGGGGGCAGCCCAGTCCCGCCAGCGGTAGGGGGATTCCAGGGCGTTCTGAAAGCGGGTGTCCAGGGCCCTGGCTTGTTGTTCCTCCTCCTGTTCCATGAGATCGAGGTAGCGGAGGAAGAACATCCAGGTGAGCTCCGGGACATAGAGCCGCGCGCCCTTGGCCTTGTCGCGACGCAGGATGTCGCAAATGGACTTGACGGCCTTGTCCATGGAGGCCTGGGAGGAGATGATCTTGGTCGCGTTATTGTTCTTGCCCCTGGCCATGAGCGCGATTACCCTTCTTCCTCGAAGTCAAAGGCCTCGCGCAAGATCGCTCCGGGTAGGGCCTCGATGGCTTCGAATTGACGGTTGGCGGGTTGGCGGACTTTTTCGATTTCAATCATGTCTCGCTTTATCTTCTCAACGATGTTTTTTTGATCGCCGACGTTGGGCGGAAGGGGAACTCTTATGCTGGACAACATGGAAGCATTAAACCCGGCAAGGGTACCGCCCCGCGCCCCACGCGAAATATCACTCCAGTAGATCGGACTCTGAAAGAAACAGTAAAGGTAATCCGGTAGAATCTGCTCCTTCTCACATTTTACTCTTATGAGATACGAGGCGAAGAGGGAACGGTCGGGATTCTTGATTAAGAGGCTTTTGCCCGTAGTTGCACCAGTTCGGGTAAACACAATATCCCCATCGGCCAAGAGATATTCTTTTTTTTCTTCGCTAGTACATTGGCAAAAAGGCACGTTGCTCCAATCTACTCTCCCATTTTGAATATCCGTAATTCTCAGAAGCTTAGGGCCTACTCTGACTCTCGAAGATTCTCTTGAGAGGCCGTATTGAATCCTATTCGAGATTCGACCTAATCTTTCCCACCTCCACCCCTCCGGCAGTTTGTCGTCCTTTTTCCACGGAAACGTCTCCCGCAGGATCGCCCCCTGCATGGCGGACACGGCCTCTTTCTGGCGGAGCGCCGCCTGCCGCATCTCTTCTACCTCGGCCATCTCGCGTTCCAGCTGGTCGGCGATGGCGGCTTGATTATCGAAGGTAGGCGGAAGAGGAATTCGAAGCGGAAAAAGCCTCTCCTCCACTCTGAGAGCTGCCTGATTGACCCAAACGTCGCAGTTGTTCTGAAAGTATTTCTTTCGCCATAAAGCGTTTATCCAGTATAGAAGGTACCTCGGGTATAATGTGCTCTTTGTGCGGAGTCTCGTTATATGGTTACTGAATAGGAAAACTTCGGTACTATCCAGGTTGAATAAGCAGCTCTTGCCAACCAGCTCCGGACTGTTTGTGTTGTTAAATAGGATGTCTCCCTTTCGGACCGCGTATGCCCTGACTTCTTGTTCTGTAGCCGGTATTCGCCACAATAAGGATAGGTCTAACTTTCCACCATTTGAAATATTATTCATCCTCAAATGAGGATAGCCATCCTTCTTAGATTTATCACCACGTGCTAACCCGGATTGGTAGCCAAGTATATGTGGTTCGATCTTTTCCCACCTCCACCCCTCCGGCAATCTCCTCTTGGGCTTCATGCCAACAGCCTCACTTTGGTCTCCTGGATCAGGGCCTCCGGTTCGAGGGGCAGGCCGATGAGGGCATCGAAGCCCCCGCTTTGAACGACCTCGGCCTGATCAAAGAGGGCGGTGGTTTCGAGCTCCTCGATGCCGCCTTTCTCGAACTGGCGGGCGATGGCAGTGAGAACATGGCTGGTCCGTTCGGGAAATGCGCGGAGCCAGGTCTTGCCCTTATAGGCAAACGCCGCGGCGCGCTCGCCCCGGGATTTGGGGACCAGGCCGTAGCCCAATTCCGAAAGCACATCGAAGAGGTCGCATTCCCGCTCTTCCTCCAATTCCCGGATCAGGCGGACTGCACCCTCCCCGCCCGGTAGCTGGCTGAGAAGTCGGCGTCTGTCCTCGGGCCTGACCCACTTTTGGAGCAAGGTCTCCGCGCTGGGCGCCTCCTCCACCAGTCGCTCTGCCAGTCGTTGCTTGTATTCCTCCAGCGGAACCAGCACCTCCCGACCTTCCTCCTCGCAAAGGATGGAGCGGCCCTGGCCTTCGATCTGGACCGTGAATTGATGCTCACCCACCCGGATGATCCTGCGTTTCGGACGCTCTTCGCCGTAGTCGTGGCCTGGGGATTCAATGCCTTCGACCGGCTCGGTTTCCGGGGGAGTGGGTTGGTAACGGCTGACGAACTCCTCTCCGAAGAGCCGGGTGGCATTGGTGTAATCATACACCCGGAACATGGCCTTGGACCCCTGCGGCTCTCCGGTCCGAGAGCCTCGACCCACCATCTGGTAAAAGCTGATCGGGGATTCGAGGTAGCGGAAGAAGACCACATTGTCCAAGTTGGGGATGTCCACGCCGGTGGTGAGGAGCTCCACCGTGGTAGCGATGAAATGGGAATTCCTGGAGCCTCGGAAGTCCGGGATCAGCTTATCCGCCGAGGGACGCAGGTCGGGATTGCCGGTACACTGGAACGCGAACCATTCCTTCGGCGCACGGCGGTGTTCGCGGCACCATTCCTCATAGAGATTGTTCAAGGCGATCATGATCTGGTTGGCATGAGTATCGCGGGCACAGAAGACGATGGTCTTCTGGTGCGGCCCACCGGTGTCCAGGAAATGCTGGAACAGGTCTTCGGACATGGCCCTTACCCGGTCGTCCAGCATCAGTTTGACCTCGTACTCCTTGGCGGTGTAGTAATCCTCGATTTCCTCCGGCCTCACCTTCTTTCCGGTGAAAGGATCTACGGCCGAGCGTTGCTCGATGTCCTGGCGAGTAATCTCTTTCTTGTCCAGGTCCACGGTCCGGCGGATGACCTCACAGGCCGCGAGGTAGCCATCCTCCTCTCCGGCCCCGAGGGAGTACTCATAAACCGGGTCCCCGAAGTATTCCAGATTATGAGCGGTGATCTCCTCATCTTGCACCCGGCCTGGGCTGTCTCTCCTTCCGCCCACCACGATGCGCGGCGTGGCCGTGAGGCCGATGCGCACCGCCTCGGGGTTGTCCAGGAGAATGACGCTCCACTTTCCCCAGGCGCTGCGGTGGCATTCGTCGATGATGATGTGGCTGAAAAAGTTCGGTGGGTAATTTGTTTTCCAAAACCTTGGCTCATCATCCTCCTCGGTAATGTTGAGGGTCTGGTAGGTCGCGATCAGGATCTTGGCGTTTCTCTGGGGGTCCTGGGTCGTCACGATCTGGGCATTGTCTCCAAACACGGCATGGAGCTTGGCGTTTCCCTGGGTGCGAAGCTCATCCCGGTCGCAGACGAACAGGGCGCGCCGAAGCTGCCCGGCCTGGGCCAGCTTGAAAAGCAGCTGCGCCGCGATGATGGTTTTGCCGGTTCCGGTAGCCAGCGAGAGCAGGGCACGTCTTTCGCCTTTGGCGATCTTCTCCAGGGTGGCGCGGATGGCGGCATCCTGAAAGTAGTAACGCGCCGCCTCTCCCCCCTTGTACGGCATGAACAAAGGCCTTGTGTTTTCGGAGTCCAGGCGGAGGCCCTTTAAGGCTTCGTATCTCCTATGGAGATCCTGCGGCGCGGGGAAGGTAGACAAGGGTAGGGAATCGCGGATATTACCTGTGTCCTCGGCATACTCCGTATAGAGATGACCGTTGGATGAAAAGACGAAGGGTACATGGAACTTCTTCTTGTAATCCCGGGCCTGCTGGATGCCCAAGGAGGGGAGCTTGTCTTCGGCCTTGGCCTCTATAACCGCCACAGGCAGAGGTGGCCTGCCCTCTATGACCGAGAGGCAGAGGAGATAGTCCGTCCGCCCTTTTCGCTTTCGCGGCCGGCCGTCGATGATGTCCGTCCCTCCTGGGGTCTTCTCCTCCCGAATGAGGGCGTCGGTCCAGCCTCGATCATAAAGGGTTGGATTGATAAGTTCGATTCGGGTTTGATGTTCGTCTCTCGGCATTGATACGACCTCTACTGGGACACGCTCCGATGATGGAAAGAAATGGGCGCAGGGGCTCTTCCAAGAAAGAACCTGGAGGAACTCAATCTCCCCTAAAACCAACTCGATTGGTATTTACTCTTGTCGGCTTTTCTTGTCAATCATTTTGAAACGGCTTTATCCAGTCCAGACGATCATCAAGGTGGCCCGTACCCCGCTCGTGAGATCGGCTTGAAATAGTACCACCTCCATGTTATGATGATGCCATGATTCAATCCTCCAAGGGTTCGGGTACGGAGGATGTCTTCAATGGGGTGAACTCAAAGCAGGCCAGAAGAACCTGCTCTGTATCCCTCTGGAGGGTCGCTGCCCGAAGGATTGATCAACTGGATTCTGTTGTCTCGCTCAGCGAGCTTGATGTGCCTCCCGGGAATCGACTTCAAGCTCTGACGGGAAACCGCAGAGGTCAGCACAGTATTCGCATCAACGACCAGTATCGGATTTGCTTCATCTGGACAGACACTGGGCCTGAACAGGTCGAAATCACAGACTACCACTGAGAAGCATGGCTTGCAGAAAAGAGGTGAAGAGGGAATGGTTCGCATACCAACCCAACGGGAGCCGACCCATCCAGGAGAGATGCTCCTGGAGGAGTTCTTGATTCCCAAGGGGATAACCCAGCGGGCGCTGGCTAATGCGGTTCGTCTTCCATATCAAAGGATTAACGAAATCGTCAACCGGCGAAGGGGCATGACCCCCGGTACCGCGTTACGCCTGGCTAAATTCTTCGGGGTCACGGCGGATTTCTGGATGAATTTGCAGCTCAGGTGGGATCTATATCACGCGGAAAGGACAGAATCGCGTGATCTGAGATCAATTCAGCCTTGCTCACCGGCAGCTCAAAAGGCCCACTGAAACCGGAACATGAAAGCCTCAGCCCTTGATCACTCCCATGGGCTTCAGCTTGGCTACCCGCCGCGAAATACCCGCATTGTGGACCACATTTACCACCTCCACCACATCCTTATAGGCCTCGGGCATCTCCTCTTTCAGGGTCTCCCTTCCTGCGGTCTGCACGTAAATGCCCTTTTCTTCCAGTTCCCGGTGGATGGCCCTTCCTTTGGCCGCCTTGATCGCCTGATGTCGGCTCATGACCCGGCCGGCTCCGTGGCAGGTGCTGCCAAAGGTCTCCTCCATCGCCTTCTCGGTGCCCACCAGGACGAATGAAGCCCGCCCCATGTCTCCGGGGATGAGGACCGGCTGGCCCACCTCCCGATAGGCGAGGGGCACCTCGGGATGACCCGGACCGAAGGCGCGGGTCGCCCCCTTCCGATGAACGGCCAGTTTCCTCTTCTTGCCGTCCACCACATGCTCCTCGATCTTGACGATATTGTGGGCTACATCATAGATCAGGAAGAGGCCCAGCATCTTGGGAGAGATCTTGAGCGTCTCCAGCAGGACCTGTTCTGTCCAATACATCAGGCATTGGCGGTTGGCCCAGGCATAGTTCGCCGCTGCCTTCATAGCTGCCAGATAATTCCGCCCCTCGGGAGAGCTGAGCGGCGCGCAGGCCAACTGCCGATCCGGCAGCTGGATGCCATACCGTCTTACCGCCCCCTCCATCTCCACCAGATAGTCAGTGCAGACCTGATGGCCGAATCCCCTCGATCCGGAATGGATCATGACCGTCACCTGGTCCTTGAATAGCCCCATGGCGGAGGCCACCTTCTCATCGTAGACCTCCTGGACGTATTGTATCTCCACGAAGTGATTGCCCGAGCCCAGGGTCCCCTGCTGGGGTCGGCCCCGCTCATAGGCCTTGTCGCTGATCACCTCCGGATCCGCACCCTCCATACATCCTCCTGCCTCGGTGTGCAGGAGGTCCTCGGGCCGGCCAAATCCGGATTCGACCGCCCAGCGCGCACCCTTGCGCAGCACCGCCTTTTCATCCTCCCGGGAGAAGCGGATCTTTCCCTTGGAGCCCACACCGGTGGGGATCTGGGAAAATAGGGCATTCACCAGCTCCTTCACTCTCGGATCGACCTCCTTGCGGGAGAGGTCGGTCCGGAGCAGGCGTACCCCGCAGTTGATGTCATATCCCACCCCTCCGGGAGAGATCACCCCCTCCTCCAGGTCGGTGGCGACCACCCCCCCGATGGGGAGGCCGTAGCCCGAGTGAATGTCGGGCATTGCCAGCGAGACCTTGACGATTCCCGGCAGGAAGGCTGCATTGGCTACCTGCTCCACCGAGGAATCTTCTGCGATGTCCTGGAACAACTTCTTGTCCGCATAGATCATTCCCGGGACCCTCATCCCGGGCTTGTAGTCCTGCGGCACCTGCCACCGATACTCATCGATTTGAACGATCTTTGCACCCATCTGGCTCTTGCCTCAACCTTCCTCGCTCGGAGGGAGAGGAACCCCTTTCTCTCGGGTTAGACGTCTAACACCACCTGAACCTGCCACCTCCCTGCCACCTCTTTCACCTCCAATAGATGATAGGTGGCGGCCTTAATCAGGCCTTTCAGGGAATGGCGCGCCGGGTCCAGGATATCGCCCTGCACCCTTGCCTCCAATCGGTAGTCAGTAATATTTGTGATTTCATACTCTGTCGGTAGAAAGTCCTCCACCTCGAATCGAAAGAGGAGCTCGCTCAACCATGCTACCAGGAGGCCCTCGCGGTCCCTCGCCTGCACCGTAATCCCGTGGGAGTGCGTAGGCCGAAGGCTCTCCAGGTCTACCACCAGATGAAACATCCCCCGGGCCGCATTGACGAAGGCCTCCCCCATACTCCCGCCCCAGGCTTGCAGGCCTTCATCTGCCGTCACCTCCCAGAATGAAAATCCCCGGTCCGAAGTTTCCATGGTTCGCTCAAGTCGATAGCTTCTTACCCAATCCTATGGTTTCTCCGGGGTTTCCTCTAACTTCTTCTTGCCCACGTGGTCTTTGCCCAAATAATAGTTGATCCAGGAGGAGGTCTCGTTCAAGGACCAGTCTCGCGGGGGCAGGATCTCTTTCAGCAAATCGTCTTGCTCCCCATACGACTTCAGCCGGTCATGGGCCCTGACATAGATGCACTGCTTTTCTTGATAGTGGACCTCGCACCAGCCTTCGAAACTGCCCCCACATGGCCCGTTCAGCAGATACTTGGCGCATTGAGACTGGGGACATAAGTAGGCGTGCTCGGGCAGGGTGCAGTCGCCGCACATCTTACATTCATTGGAGACAATCTTGGCGAGGTGCTCGAAAATCGCGTAGGGTTTTTCCAGGATGCTTCCGGCAATGGCCCGGTGAAAGAGCTCGGCTGGTTTGTAGAGGATCCCCTTCTCATCGAATGCCCAATCGTGGACGGCCTTAAAGATCCGGTATCCCAGGGGCTTGGCCGGAGGATTGGAGTTTCGATTCACCGGTTGGTCGGTATTGAGACCCGTCTTCTCGTCCCGCTGGAAATAGTAGAACCCATTCCTCTGGGGGAAGTCGAGATCCCTCACCCACGCGGGCCAATCGCCATAGAGCTCCTCTGCCTTGCCCAAGATGAACTCCACATCCTCATAGGAAAGGACTGGGCCTCCCAGGTGGATTCCCTTATATCCCAGTCCCCGAAGCACCGCTACCAACTTGGCCGACCGCAGCAGCCTCGCCTCTTTTCCCTTGTCCGCGGCCTTGGCCTCCTCAGTCATGGTGGAAAGCAGCTCATCCGTCACCACACACCCCGGAAGTTCATTCTTGTTCATGAGCCGGGCAGCTCCCATATTGAGGACATAGACATTGCCGATCACCGGGACCCTTAAGTCCCGGGTCCTCATGAAGCGCAGAAGCTCATCGAATTTACGGACATCGAAGCCCAACTGGGTGATGATGAAGTCGGCCCCCGCCTCCACTTTTCTGACCAGCTTCAGGTATTGGGCGACCGATTCAGATTCCAGTTGCTTGAAGGGAGATATGGCCGCCCCCTTGCAAAAAGTGGTGGGCTGGAGGCGGACGGGTCCTGTTACGCCCTTCCAATCCAGGCCTTGATTCATGGCCGAGGTCAGCTGAAGCAGCTGAATGGGATCCAGATCGAAGACCGGCTTGGCCTTGCCCCGAGGGTTCTCCACCGGGTAGTCTCCACTCATGACCAGCAGATTTCCCAGTCCGGATCGATCGTAGGCATAGAGCTTTCCCAGGATCTGGGCGCGATTCTTATCCTTGCAGGTGAAGTGAACCAGCGGAATCTGCCCCATCTTCTGGATCTCCAGGGCCAAAAGGTCCGGCTCCAGAGAGGGATTCCCTCCGGCATTGTCGCAGAGGGAAAGGGCATGAACTTTGCCCCCTTTACACGCCCTTTCCGCAAACTCCATGAGCTTCTCCTGTGCCTTCTCCCGGGATCCCAGGCCGGGGATCAACTCACAGGTCACGACGAATGTCTGATCATCCAGCATTGCCTTTCTGAAATGATTTTCCATTCCGATTCATTCCTTCCTTTCTCGGTCTTCTTTCAGTTCACTCATGACGGAACGCCCGCATCGGAGGCCCGATGCTTCATTCTATTGGATCTTTCGGAAAGAGGCGACTGCCAGGATAATCATCACCAGGGAGAAGAGCGATACCACCAGGATATCCACGCCCAGAGGGAACTCAGCCCCCAGGCTCCCATGGCCCTGAATCCCGGCCCGCGGAAGCAATACGTTCTTGAAGGCATCGATTCCGTAGGTCAGGGGATTGCAGCGAGAGAGAAACCGCAGCCAGAAAGGTAATATGTTGACGGGATAGATGGCCCCGCTCAAAAAGAAAAGGGGCATCACCAGCAAGTTCATGATGACATTAAAGACCCCAAAGGTCTCCATGTGGGAGGCAATGAGGATCCCCAGGGAAGTGAGGGAAAAGGCGAGGAGGAAAGAGAGGGCCAAAAGTCCCAGGAGTTGTGAGAAATGGACCCGGATCCCCAGCAGGGGAAGGAAGAGCATGATGACCGCGGCCTGCAAGGAGGAGGAGATGGTGCCGCTGATGACCTTGCCGATGACGATGGAGAGGCGAGAAATGGGAGCCACCAGGATCTCCCGCAAGAAGCCAAACTCCCGATCCCAGACGATGGAGATGGAGGAGAAAATCGCGGAGAAGAGGATGACCATTCCCATGATCCCGGGGAACATGAACTGCTTGTAGGAGACAACCCCGCCCCTGTTTACGATCTGGCTCAGGCCGGAGCCCACCACAAAGAGCCACAGGACCGGGCGGGCAAAGGTATTGATCAGGCTTCCCTTTTGTCTTGCGAGCTTGATCAGCTCCCGTAGGGTAATCACGTAGATGGCGCGGCCCTCTATCAAGACCTCCTCCAACGCCTTCGGTAATAGGATCGAGCCATTTGCCTCCGGGTATCCTTGGGGTCGTTCGCTTCCTCGCGTATTTGCCGCCCCACCAGGCGCAGGAAGACATCGTTGAGGGTGGGCTTCGTTACGCTCACAAAGCTGATTTCCGCCCCCAGTCTCTCCAGGAGTCGAGGAAGGAATTCCTCTCCCGAATCGATCTCCAAGACGAGGTTCTCCCCCTCCTGCCTCACTTCCAGTCCAAATTGGGCCCGGATTCGGCGGCGAAGGCTCTCGGGATCTCCCCCTCGCAGAAAGACCAGATCACCTTTCACCATCTGTTTCAGCTGCTCGGGAGTGCCACGGGCGATGATCCGGCCATGGTCGATAATGGCGATCTGGTCACAGGCTTCCGCTTCTTCCATATAATGGGTCGTCATGAACATAGTGATCCGCTCGCGGGAGCGAAGAGAGCGAATGAAATTCCAGATCGTATCTCGCGTTTGCGGATCCAGTCCCAGGGTGGGCTCGTCCATGAAAAGGACGCGAGGGTGGTGCAAGAGCCCGCGGGCGATCTCCAGCCTGCGCTTCATGCCTCCGGAAAAATGCTTGATGAGTTCCCGGGAGCGATCGGATAGCCCCACCAAATCCAACATCTCCCCGATCCTCTCTTTCATCATCTTTCGATCCATGTTGTATAGATAACAATGGAATTTCAAGTTCTCCCAGGCAGTCAACTCGTTGTCGAGGGTGGGGTCTTGAAAGATCAATCCAATCGAGGATCGCACGGCTTCAGATTCCCGCAGGCAGTCGTATCCATTCACCATCACCTTTCCCCGGGTGGGCCGCAGCAAGGTGCACAGAATATTGATAGTGGTCGATTTCCCCGCTCCGTTGGGCCCCAGAAAGCCAAAGATCTCTCCCTCCTGGACCGAAAAAGAGATTCCATCCACTGCCCGGATGAGGCCAAACTCCTTGATCAGATCAGTTACCTCTATCGATGCCATTTTTGCCCGGTTTCGCTTCGTTGGGGGAGAAATAGGGATGCCTGGCAGGCTGCGGAACCGCAGCCGATGCGCCTTCCATAAAAGCATAGGGATAAGGACCTGTCAAGGCCATTGAGTGAGACCAATATGGACTTCAGTTTGGACGGGCCGTCAGCAGAGGCAATTGAGTGGACAGGACAGAGGAAGGAGAAGGGAAAGGAGAGATGGCAGACAAACAATAGTCTTCCGCCCAGGCGCAGGCGGAAGACCCAGAAAAAGCAAAAGCAAGAGGGGACCGACGGCTCCGAACCGGGAAGACTACCTGCAGGAAGAGCCAGACCTTGGAGTCATTGGAGAAGGATCAGTACGATGACTCGGGATGCCCCTCTACCTCAGGGGCTCGTCCATCGCTCCCGAGCGGTACCCTTGCAGGTCAGCGGTCACATAGGAGAAACCCAGATCTTTGAACTTCTTCGTGATGTTGCCCGACAGGGGCTCTTTCAGCAGGCCTGGCAGCTCCTCCGCTGGAACCTCTATCCGGGCAATGGGTCCATGGTGCCGAACCCGCACCTGGGTGAAGCCCGCTTCCCGGAGATATTGTTCCCCCTTCTCCACCTGGGCGATCTTCTCCCGCGTCAGGTGGGTATTGTAGGGAAAGCGAGAAGCCAAACAGGCGTAGGAGGGCCGATTCCAGGTGGGGAGTCCCATTTGCTTGGAAAGGGCCCGGATATCAGTCTTGGTAAGCCCCGCCTCCAGGAGTGGACTGCGAACCTTATCCTCTTCCGCAGCCTGCAGGCCGGGCCGGTGCTCACCGGTATCGTCCACATTGGATCCTACGGCCAGATGCTCGATGCCCTCTTCCGCTGCAATCTCCCGCAGCTTGCGGAATAGTTCTTTCTTGCAATGGTAGCAGCGGTCCGGTGGGTTATCCGAGAATCCTGGGACGTCGAGCTCCCGTGCCTCCACCACGATGTGCCTCATCCCCAGGGCCTTCGCCAACTCCTTGGCCTCCTCCAGCTCGCTCGCCGGGTTGACATCAGACTTGGTGGTAACCAGGATAGCCTTGGGACCCAAAACATCCTTGGCCACCTTGGCCAGAAGGGTCGAATCCACTCCCCCCGAAAAGGCCACCACCACTGATTCCATCTCTTCCAGTATCTTCTTCAGCTTTGCTGCTTTTTCCTCCAACATGGCTCCCCCTCACAATTCTTCCCTTCCCAGATTGGAAAATCCCTCATGCTCCCTCCCTACAACGACTCCCACTACCATCTTAGATTCGGAAATCCGTAGCAGGAATCGCCTCTGGCGGGGCAATTCCGATTCTCCCCTGGGAGGCAAGAAATCGGTATGACCCACATCATAGAATCAGACTTTGACTCTACTTATGCCCCTTCCCGGCGCCCTTTCCTCCGCCAGGACTGAAACCGGCCCCTCCTCCCTTATGCTCCTTGGGCCCTCCTTTTCCCCCGCCAGCCTCGCCCTTGGCTTTTCCGGGATGCCGTTTCCGGTATTCCTGGCCGTAAATCTGGGAAAAGGACTTGCCTCCAGCCCGCAGGCCCATGATCTGGCTGGGAGGTAGCCCGAAATAGGAGGTGGAGATGTGGAGATGAACAAGATCGGCGATCTCGCGGTCGGACAAGATGATCTGGACTCTCCTGTCCTTTTTGTGCTTCCAATAATAGCCATAGGCATTTCCATAGGGAGGGCCCATCCTTCTCTCGGAAATAGGCAAGAAGTATATTGTGGGAGCCAGCTTGAGTCGGTTAGAGATCTGCAACCAGGACTGGCCCGCCCTGCGCCATTCGAGGATCAAATCTACGCTCACATGGGCATGTCGGGAGACGAACAGGGCGACCGGTAGGTTGAGATCGGGAAAGGGTACATCGGCTTCGAATCTGGTGATTTGGGAAACCGGAAGGTGGAAGAAGTCTCCCATCACCACACGCATGACCTCCGGATCCGGAAAGGGCGGAGGTGGAGGCTGGCGGCAATTGCGCGCTGACGAAGGAAGAGCAGAAGAAAGTAAATGCGAGTAAAGCCACTGCTGAAAAGAGGAGAGAGAATCCCTTTTTTCCCATCGTTATTCCTCCCATTTCCTATTGCCAAGTGACAAGCCCGCAGCTATAATTCTGGCCCGAATCCAAGATCGCATGAGAAAGGCCCACCCCATGAGACCTCCTGTTTGCCGCTGGATATCAGCCTTCTTCTTTGTGCTTTTTGCCCTTATCCTCCAGAGCCTGCCGGTGGAGGCCGCAGAGTTTTCGGTGCCGATCCTGGCCTATCATCGCTTTGCCCCCACCTCTTCTAATCTTTTCACCGTGACGCTGAGAGAGTTCGAGGAACAGATGCGTTGCCTCAAGGAGGGGGGCTATCAGGTAATCCCTCTCCGGTCTTTGGTCAACTATTATCTGGGGAAAGGCGTACCATTGCCTCCAAAGTCCGTAGTGATCACCATCGATGACGGCCATGCCTCGGTTCATTCCCATGCCTTCCCCATTCTGAAAAAATATGGCTTTCCCGTCACCCTCTTCATCTACCCCTGCTGCATTGAGCGCGCCAGTTATGCCCTCACCTGGGCTCAGATCAAACAGATGGCGGACTCAGGATCGGTGGAGGTGGCCTCCCACACCCGTTACCATCCCAATTTCAAGATTCAAAGGAGGCGCCTCACCCCCCAGGCTTACGAGGAGTTGGTGATCTCAGAATTGACTTCTTCCAAGAAGATTCTGGAGGAGAAAATCGGAAGGCCCATCTCTTATCTGTCCTATCCCTTCGGATACCACGATGAGATCCTGGAGAAAAGGGCTTTTGAGGTGGGGTATCAGGCCATGTTCACCATCGTTCAGCATCCCTGCGAGCCAAGCAGCAATCGGGGCGCCCTGGGAAGATACCTCATCGTCCCCCGTACCACTTTGACCACATTCCGCTCCATACTCTCCCCTGCAAGCGGGGTCAAGACCCCCCACGCGGGCCTTCGATCCCGTTAGATCTCACGCTCGGATCGCTCCCGCTCCCCCGGTGGAGTTCTCGCGTCCACCAGCCCTCTCCTTCCCCTCCGGTGAGGGCCAGCAAGCGGCCCACCCAATCCGGCTCCAGGCCTATCTCGGTATACCGATTCTGGGGGTTCCAGAATACCCATCCAAAGGACCGGGAATCGTAGACTGCCCTCTTCTGCAGCAGGATCTTTTCCAGGTCATAACGGGCCCCCAGATTGAAATCCTGGAGCCAGGGCCGCAACTTGGCCCGTGCCCTGGCCTGGGAAAGGATCGATTGGCCACGAATCAGGCTCTGATAGACGATCTCATAGGGGTGTTCCGCCGGGTTCCTGAATCCTAAGAACTGGGGGGGGTAATGGGAAGGATAGACCATGGGACAGATGTAATCGACATAATACATGGCATCGATCATCCGCTGCCCGATATTCAGATCGTCATCTCTCCATAGGGTCAGGCCAAAGAGATCGACGGAGATGGGGATCTTGTAGGGGGCGAGCTCGGCCGAGGCATAAGAGAAGAACTGACGCATGATCTCATACTTGGGAATCCGCTTATCCCAAAAGGGAAAGTGACAGAGGCTGATCTTGCCGTCGGAGGGGAAGCGGACATAGTCGAACTGGATCTCGTCGAACCCCTTGATCACGGCCTCCTTCGCCAGATCCAGATTGTACTTCCAGACCTCTCTGCAGGCAGGATCCATCCAGGAAAGGCCCTTGCGATCCCTCCACACGTTCCCCCCTGGCTCCTTGATCGCCCACTCCGGACGCGCCTTGGCCAGATAGGGGTCCTGGAATACGACGATTCGGGCGATGGCATAGATCCCGGCGCGATGACATCGGGAAAGCAGTCCGTCGATATCACGAATCCGGCCCTGGTTGGCCCCGATCTCCTTCGCGAGGGGGACTTCAATTTCGTAGCCCAGCCTCCCCGTAGAATCCTTGATATCGATCACCATGCAATTGAGCTCCGTGCGTTCCACCACCCGAACCAGCTCCTCCGCCCTGCGGGTTCCCGCTATCCACGAGGTCATGTAGATTCCCTTACAATAAAGGGGCGGACGCGGTCCAGAATGGAAGTTCGTCTCACTGAGGAGCCTTTCCGTAAGGTCCGCTTCGAAAGCCTCCTTCCCGGATGACTCTACCCCCGAGAGGGAATCCTTCGATCCTTTGCCATCCCAGAATCTGAAGGAGGAGATCAGGAAAAGGGCAAGCAACAACAAGAGGAGAACCTTCCATCTTGTCAGGACCCAAGAGGAAACCTTCAATTTGGAGAGGGGCTGCACGGGCTTTTGTTCATTTTCCATCTACCTGTTGCTCCTGTCTCGAATCGATCTGATCACTTCAAGAATCATGGAAACCTCACCCTGAATAGGCAGGCGTAGCCCTGGATCCCTTGAGGGCCAGCCACTACGGAATCTGAAGTCTTGATGACAAGCTCCGGCATATCCCAGCTGAATCCTTTCCCATCCCTGTTGAGAAGGGCGTTCCCCGAGAGAAGTGGTGCCTTAGCAACCTCCCCCTCATAGCCGAAGAGGAAATAGAGCCCCCCCGCGCCCACTGCCAGTCCCCCCAGAACAACACTGAAGCTGATATAGAAATGATCCTCTGCCTCCGCGATTCCCGAACCGCTGAATAGCAGAAGAGAGCTCAGCAATAAGATCACTAAGATCGTCATCCGCATTTTCATTGGCACCGCTTTATAACAGAAAGCCCCTTCCCATTCAAGGCATTTTCTGCGGGCATTTTCTGCCCCTTTCCAAGGTCGTGACAGGATCAAGCCAGGCATATTTGCCCTCTTCCCCCGATCATCAGATAGATGCCGTCCAGGATGGAGAAGCCGAGAAGGGTCAGCGTGATCGCATCGAGTCGGCACAAGCGGATTTCCAGGAAAATGGCATTCGCCACTTACAGGTTGTATCACTCCCTATCTTGCAAAGATTGGGCCGTAGTCCTCCCCACCAAGGGGCTTCTCCCCAGGCGTAGAAAGCCCATCTCCGCACCCAGAAGGCTGGGGGGTCTCGTCGTCTCAAAGACCTCGCGCAGAGATCCCCCTTCTTCTGTTGAGCGATCTTGGGCTTCCCTTGTTGCGCATAGAGAAAACATATATTCTGCATACTTAGCTGATTGTATCTAATATTGTACTTTATGCTCTCACAGACATCCTCTTTCTACATTCGATCTTGGACCAGCTTACCTCCCTGCATCCATGCCGCCCGTATCCATAATGGCCTGCCCGGTGATGTAGTCCCCATCGCTGGAGGCGAGGAAGAGGGCCACCTTGGCCACGTCTTCGGGGTACTGGGGCCGCTTCATCGGGACATTCGCCAGGCGGGATTTGATCATCTCCTCCGGGCCGAGTCCGAAGAGCTTCCCTAAGGCGTGGGGCAGGTATTCCTGCCACATATAGGTCATCACGATGCCCGGGCAGATGGCGTTAACCGTGATGTGGGGGGCGAATTCCATGGCATTGGACTGGGTCAGGCCCACCACTGCGAACTTGCTGGCGCAGTAGCTCGAGAGGTAGGGGATTCCTACCCGGCCGGCCCGGGAGGCAATGTTGATGATCTTCCCCGATTTGCGCTTCATCATCTCCGGCACCGTGGCCCGAGTGCAGAGCACGATCCCCTTGAGGTTGACCGCCAGAATGGCGTCCCAGTCCTGCTCTGAAAATTCCAGGAAGGGCTTGGCTTGGACGATCCCGGCATTGTTCACCAAAATATCGATCTGGCCAAACTCCTTCAGGGCGACGGCGACCATATCCTTTGCCTCGGTCTCCTGGGTCACATCCACCTTCATCCATCTGGCCTGACCGCCTGCCTTCTGAATCTCAGCCGCAGTCGCCTCCGCCGTATTCGGGTCGATATCGACGATTACGACCTTGGCCCCCTCCTGGGCGAACTTGACGGCAATGCCCTTTCCAATTCCCCTCCCCGATCCAGTGATGATCGCCACTTTATCAGACAACCGCATGAAGTTTTCCTCCTCCTTGTTGATTTCTTTCTTCCTTTACTGCTTCCTCTTCAAGCTATCACAGTTCAATGCCTTCGGAAAGGCCAGGAAGGACGATCGGAATAGGCCAGATGAAATGGGTGCCAGGGCGAGAGCTGCCGAGAGTATCAGGGGTCCAGACAAACTGGGAAAGACAAATACGATCGACAGGTCAGATCGATATTCCTCCGGCCAATGCGACTCCGCCTTGTCGCCGGGGCAGGCATCTGGCGTTGCATAAACCCTATTTCCTCTCCATTTCTTTAAGATGTCGGGTCGTCCTGACCAAATTCTGCAGTACCTCCTGATAATAGGGCTTCTCCTTCAGGCTGGCGTAGGTCCCAGGGAAATAGACCACTGTGACATCGGCGAGAGACTTGTCAGAGTCAAATGTGTTCAGGACGATCGCACATCGCTGACCATTCGAGAGCCGAATATTGTCAATCATAGGGAAGTCGAAGAATCCGACCCAAAACTCGGCGATATTCGTCTCCACTCCTTTATCCGATTCTCGGGGTGTCTTGACCTCCAGTCTGACCCTTATCTCTTTGCGCTGCGAATCCACGTTCAGGGCGAAGATCCTGAATTCCCTGACAATGTTTTCCAACGTCAGACTCTTCGGCTCCAGTTCAATTCCCCCTGGGGATTTTCGAAATGTCTCCAAATCGATCTCCCGGTCGAAGTAATCTCCGGCCCCTTCCAAGACCAATAATTGCTTCTTGGTGATCTCTCGCGCCACCTTGTCGAGACGGTATGTATATTCCTCTCGCGTCGGGCTTTGAACGGAAACGATCTGCTTTTTGAGGTGAGCGAAAAGGGGCTTCACATTGAGAGACTCGTGAAAATTGTATGCAAGAAGTTCAAGGTTCAGGATCTTCTCTTCCATCGAAGCTGACTGGGGCGTCAGAAAGGTATCGATGATAGATTTGAACATATCCTTCCGAAGGGCGCTTTCCGACTCTTCCCGTCTGCTCATGAGTTCAGAGTAGAGTCGAAACTTCGCGTCATCTTCCTGCCGGCGATCCATCACGTCGGAAGTGACGAATCCGAAATATGCGATGGCCAATGCGGTCAGCAATCCCCCCACCGGCTTGAGTATGACATCAACCTTGTCCCATCCATCCTTCCCCTGGGTATCCATTTCTACTCCCTCCTCAGAGCATAATTCCCGTCTTTCTTTTCCAGGGCCAGATCGTAACGGACAGATCGATCATAGGAGGCGATTTCGATCGATGGGGATTGTTGCCCAAACAGCACACGGATTTGGCACTTGCCCCGCTCTTTCACGAACAGGCGGTAGGACCCGTACTTGTCCGTTTCCGTCGAGTAGATGCTGCCCCCCGATGCAATTTCCACTCTTATCCCTGGGCCAACCAGCCTGGTTCCCTCCTTTATGGCCCCATAGATCTCGCCCGCCGAAGCTGCTACAGGGAGAAGCACCACGAACATCATGAGTGAAATGATCGTTTTCATTTTGACTCCCATCCTGTATGAAAGTGATAGCCCTCGCCCAGATTCCTCGCTAACGCTGATACCCATATAGAAAAGAAGGGCACCGGATCCCTTGGATCTAACAGGAGTCTATCCGGTACCCTTTCTTTCGGCAATAGGCTATTTGCGCCATGGCCTTGCCGCGGTCGATCGGCTCATGCACTTCCTTTCGTCCTATCCTCGCATGATTTCCTCAGACGCGATTGATAGGAGTCTCTTGACCGGGTTTGGGGTTGTTGAACCACTCATCATAGAACCCCAAGGCTCATTCCTTGACCATGGAAATCACCCGTCAATCCTGCGAAGCACTTCGGGATGCCATTGCCCGTTTCGAATGAGCCGTTGAGGGCAAGGCACTTGGAAACGGATCAAAGGTCAGACTTACGAATTGCACAATCTCGGATCTCGGTCCCATATCGCGCTCGATGAGTGGGTCACCAAAAAATGTGCAGGGCGTTCCTTGCTTCTATCGGTGGGACGGATGCACGCCACCTCCACTATAGAATGACATTCCGACCACCACTCCCAAATGGCAGAGCCACGGAGAATCATCTGAGAAGAGGGTAGGCCCGATCATGGTTGCAGCTGCAATCATAGTCTCGGCTCTCGGCCTGCCCGCCCCTCATTTCTCTCGTAAGGTCAATAATCAAGTCAAACTCCAAGCTCGTTACCTGCACATTGGGCAAACCTCACAGGTCATCCCGCCTTTACACAAGAGCTACGACCCGACCGACGAGGGAGAGCAAAGATCCTGTGGCATTGAGTACCCTTGTCACGTTAGAAAGCGTTTGGAGCGCATCTCCCAAATCCGTGATCGCAGACTCAAGCTCTTGCGAGTTCTCTTCCACCCGACTGGCTACCAAGGCAATCTGCGCGTTTTCTATCATGAGGAGCTTGGTTCCAATCTCCAGTTTGAGCCGAAATGCCTTTCCTTTCTCATCCGGTGTCTTTGCTTTGAGGGCTTTAACGAAGCCATCGTCACCCCAGGCCCTCTCGGCCCTCTGAAGTTGTTCCTCGGCCCTTGCAAGCTTATCCCTTGCCTTCTCCATTTCTTCATCCGGTGGTTGGGCCTCTCCATTCACTTGTCGATCCTCCCCTCCGCTCATTTTTTCACTCCCGCTTGCACTTTCTCAAACGCCTCCACTAATGCAATCGTCCAAATGATGCTACGCTCGAGCTGATCTACCGTATTGCCTTGGTTGAGTGTGAGGGATTTGAGGTTCTGTTGCAGTTCCTCTGCAGCCTGGACAGCCGCTGATAGGGGTGTTTCTGCGGGCGAAACCGTCAGCAATGCAAGGCGTTGCTCTGACCAGTTAACTGGCAGATCGTTACCCAGTTCTTTTAGCGGCTTTGCCAATTCCAGTTTTTCGCGTGTTCGCCAGGGCTATTTGATCCTGTTCCAGTTCTATTTTGCGCAATAATAGAAACATTGCTGCGTTGAAACCCGACGGCGTTCCAAATGGCCTGACCGTGCTGTTCTAAGTGTTCTCTCAGATAGGCATTTCCCACCACTTCCACAGCGATTTTGGCAAGGGGTTGAAACAAACCTGAGATCGGAGTGTCGAGAACCTTGATGTTTCCTATCTGCGGCACAAGGCCCTCCAAATTACTTGCGATGTTTGCTGCCGCTGTTCCCGCTTCTTCTGCGTTTTCTCCTGAGGCAAGCTTTGCCAAGGCCGCGAAATAACTCCTCATGAGAATTGCATGCTTCTTCATGAGATTGAATTGTTCAAGACGTTCCAGGAAGATCTTATCTCTTTCTTCTAAAGTCGTTGCGAAGATGTCGCCTGGGATCTCCAGTTCCTTCGCTATTTCTCTATCTTTGATGATTTTGGCTGAATCCGCATTCACTTCCTGTCCAAAGGCGTAATCGTAGACTCTTGGGGTATGATTCGTAAAGTGAATTCCAGCGTTGGCGAATTCAGCGAAATCCGTTCTCTGTCGCCCAGCGCAGGCACTTAAGCCCAGCACAAACACAACCAGGACGAAATAACCTGTCAAGATCATATTCTTCTTCATGGGCCTCCCAATACCTTCTTGGCAATCTGCTCGAACCTTCAGTCTGAACGAGAAACCAGGCGGCGCAGTTTGGTTTTGCTCATCGCGAAGTTTACCGTATGTAGGTCAACGATCACCTGCGTTCAAAGTGGTCGACTCACGTAGTTTCGCCTCTATCTGGTGAGGTCGGTTTGATGTTATGCGTTTTCCTTCATTTCCCTCTTACTCCGTGCGCTTTCTGCGAGTGCTCAATCGTCCTTGCCCTTGAACACCCCCGTATCCGCCCATTCCTTCTTCAGGATAGACCAGAAGTCCTCGGCGAGGCCTTTCAGGACATACTCATAGGGGAGCCAGCCATAGCCTGAATCTCCCCATCCTGTTCCCCAGGAATTCCGGATCAGGAGGGCGCCGGTGGTCTCCACCCCACCGGACCCCGCATTCTTGATCTTCATTTTGTCGTCGTAGCCCACAGCCAGGATGGCATGTCCCCCCAATATCCTCTCGCCCTTGCAGGGATAGGGGATTTTTCCGGTCGCGTCCGCCTGGTCGATGCAGCTGTAGACCGTGAAGCCGAACATGGATGGATGCCCGGCCGCCAGATAACTCTTGATTCTCCCAAGCAGGACATCCTGGGCCGTCCCCGGAGGGTCGTGCCGGAAATATTTGATGGCCTGGTAGCTCTGGGCAAAGGCGTAACAGAAGGCAGGGGGTTCCTTGTCAAAATCGGAAATCTTGTAGGGCCAATATTCTTCGGGCGGGACCCCAAAGAGCACCAACCCTCCCATAGTATTCCTGAGGAAGGCACCGGTATCGCCTGTCCAATGCATGAGGTTACGGGTTACTTTGTAGAGAAAGAGCCGCGAGGCGTCCAGGTATCTTCCAAATGCCTTCTTCTCGTAGTATTCCACCAGCCCCACGCCTGCATGAGCGGTGCACGAGCCGAGGCTTTCCTGATTCTCTATCGGCGAACACCAATGCCTCAGATCAGCAGATGTCGAAATCCTCAGGGGTCTCTTCGAGATGCCGGCGGGCGCCAACATCGGCCGGATTCCTTCGTGCTTCTCGTGATAGTCCCGAAAATCGGGATAATCGGGTAGCCACCCCATGCCATACCTGATCTTCTCCGAAGTACTCATGACATTCTCCTTTCTTTTTTTCAGGGCTTCTCCCTGAAAGTGACCAATGGAAGCCTCTTACGGTGCGCACATCTTCAAGGCGCCGGCCTTGATTCCAGCCTGGGCAATATCTTCGGGGAATGGGACCAAAGAGAGGGCTTCTTATCCTGGATCTCGGCCCTCTGGGCCTCTCTGATAGCCAAGCCTATGGTATCCTTCGTCCCCACTAGGCCGATGATTCCCGCCTGGTAACTGTCGGTAAAGAATTTGAGCAGATTGGGGTCTAAATCACTCATGACACCTCCTTTGGTGATCCGGTCCAGTTTTCAACCTGCTGGTTCTTTCCATCCTCCTCATTGTTTCTTGAAGGCAACTCCAGAAGAGGCCCATTTGCCATCTGACATACTCCCGGGGGGGGACAACTGGTATTTCCATGACGAGGAAAGACCTAAGAATGCCTCACCGTGGACTATTCGCCGGCCTTTGCCCCACATGCCCGCGCAAACACAAAGAGGCACTGTCAGCTTGGCCAGACAAAGATGAAATCAGCGCCTCCCCTTTCCACCTCCTGCCGAGCGATGGGGGGTTTACAATCGACGAGGAAATGGGCCTCCACCCGAAAATGCGATATGCCGTCAGGTGTCCATTAGCCAACCATTTGTCATGCTTATAATATTCCTCTCCGCAACGGGATTGTCAATACGCTTTTTGCTCTTCGTCCCCTTCCCCACCCAATTTCTGTTAAACCGTCACCTCCTCTTATAGATCCCCATCCACTGGCCTTCAGCCAGGACGCGTCCCTCCATGGCCTTTTGCAGGTCCTTTTTGGTTGCTTTGGGCTTAAGAGCCAGCTCGGTATCCAGTGCGTAGATCTTGAAGAAATAGCGGTGGGGGCTGCCTTCGGGGGGACAGGGACCTCCATAGCCGATGTGTCTGAAGTCATTGATCCCCTGCCGGGCTCCATTGGGCAAGATTTCCTGGGTCTCCACCCCCTCTGGAAGCTCCCCGACCGAGGAAGGCACATTATAGAGGACCCAGTGAACCCAGGTGCCGACGGGTGCATCCGGGTCGTCGCAGATCAGGGCCAGGCTTCGAGTCCCCGGGGGGACCCTACTCCACTTCAAGGGCGGAGAAACGTCTTGCCCGTCACAGGTGTACCTGGCAGGTATAGGCGCCCCTTCTACAAAGGCGGAGCTGGTGAGCTGAATGGTCATCTGACTCTTCTCCTTCTTGGGTGTCCCTGCAACGCTATGGCCTGGGTGAGTCACAATCACCATTGTGGCCGCCAAAGACAAGCAGAAAATGGACACGAAAATGGGAAACCGACGCATGGATTCACCTCCTGTGGTCCCTGGGATCTATCCTTTGGCAAGAATATCTGATCCGATGAGAAGGGAATGGGATTTATGTGATGGATCTGAGTGGCCTCGAGGGCCGCCCCCCTGCTTCTACCTACTCTTCTCGCTGGTCCTTGTCAAATGTTCTTCGCGACCCTTCAGTCGGCCATCCCTTGCGAGTGAAAGGTTCATTTCTTTCTTGAGGTTAGGGCAGGTAAAAAAGAGAAAAAAAGCTTTCAATCCTGTTTCTGTTTGTGGTATATTCACCAAGCTATGGCCGAGGATGCCTGATTTTCCGGAGCCACCATCGATGTCAATGGCGGACTGTTGATGATGTGAGCTGACGATGAAACGAAAGGATCAGATCCAATGAATGGAAAGACCGAGACCCAGCCCCTGACGACTGATTCCCTATTGGAGAGCTTAGGAAGCGGCAAGGTGAGGGGAGTTGTGGTAGCCAAGATCAAGATGGGAGTCAGCCTGGTGAAGGCCATAGAGGAGATCGCCGACCGGGAGAACATCCAAGCCGGCATCCTCATTTCCGGAGTGGGGGCCCTCAGGTCGGCCACTTTCCGTAATCTCAAGGAGTTTCCCAAGGAATTCCCGGTACAGCCGAAGAACCGCATCTATTTCCAGCGCGAGCAACCCCTGGAGATCCTATCGCTGAGCGGCCACATCTCCCGCAATCCGGAGGGAAAAGCGGAGGTCCACGCCCATTTTTCGTGCTCGGCAGCGGAAGGAGAAACCATTGTTGCTTTCGGTGGTCATTTGACTGAGGATGCCACCACCTATGTGAAGGTGGTGGTGGCCATTGCGGTGTTGTCCGATATCTCGATGGTCACCCGAATGGAGCCCAATACCAAATCCCCTGATCTGGTAGTGGGAAACTGAGCTATCAGCAGCAGGTAAGGAATGGAAAAGACAAATCATCCGAGGCAAGCCCACGGACTGGATCTTTCCTCCTGGAAGAGCTTCCAGAACCTGATCGAGACGGTCTCCAGCAGCCTGTCCCTGCGGGAGGTCATCCAGGGGCTGGCGAACGGGGTGGTCAAGGATTTGGCCTATCCAGCCTGCTATGTGAACCTGTACCATCCCGAAGAGGACAACCTTTCCATCGCGGGCTTTGCCCCTCGGGGCAAGCTCCTGGAGGCGGTAGAGAGGATTCTCGGACTTCGGGTGGATGACATCCGTTTCCCCTTCAAGGCGATCCCCATCTATGGCCGCATCTTCCAAGGGGAGGAATTCGTGGTCAAGGAGTATAGCGAACTGGTCAGCCCTTTGATCCCCTCCCCTATGGCCCACGCCTCCCAGAAGATCTTCGGCATCAAGAGCATCTTAGTAACCCCCCTCCGAAGCAAACAGGATCTCATTGGCCTCTTCCTGGTCGGCAATTTGGAAGGTGATTTCTCCCCCGAAGAACGGGAGACCTTGAGATCTGTGTCCCGGCATGCGGCCATCGCGATCGAGAAGGCCTTGCTCCACGAGGCCCTGGACGGGGCCAAGAGAGAGGCGGAGGCCATGGCAGAGATCTCCCAGGATCTTTCCTCCTCCTTAGACTTTCGCAGGATCCTCCGCAAAATCGTAAGACATGCCCGGGTCCTATGCCAGGCCGACTTATGCGCATTTGCCCTCTGCGACAAGGATTCGGGGTCCGCCACCATCACCGAGATCGAGGGGGCAAGGACCCAGGTTTACAAGAACATGAAGATTTATCCCGGAAAGGGAATTGGGGGCAAGATCCTGGAAACCGGCCGGATATGGGTGACCGACGATTTCCTGCACGACCCCCGCCTCTCCGGTGATTATCATCGCGAGGCGATCCTGGAGGGCATCCGCTCCAATATGGCAGTTCCTATCTTGACTCAACAGGAGATCGCCGGAATCCTCTGGGTGGCGAATCGGTCCTCGTCTACATTCAAGCCTGCCCATCAAAGGATCCTGCAGAAGCTATCCATTCACGCTGGCATTGCTATGCTGAATGCCAGGCTCTACGAAGAATCCAAGGAGGCCCTCCATAGACAGCGGTCCTTGATGGAGATCGTAGCGGCGATCAACGCCAGTTTGGACCAAGAGGAGATCCTGGCCACCATCTCGCGGTTCGCCACCGAATTCTGCCACGCCGATGCCTGCGCGATCCTGGGAGTCAGCGAAGAGGGACATCTTTTCTTGCAGGGAGGGCACAATCTTTCGGCCGGTTTCCCCAGGGCATTGGAGGAGGCCCGTATCTTCCCCGGAGAAATGGGCGCCAGCAGGGTGACCATCTCTTCCATCCCGGTGGAGGTATTCGATCCCTGGAAAAAGGGGGAGCTTCCTTCCCACGTCTCGGCCGTCCTCAAAAAGGAAGGCCTGAGGAGCTACGTCACCATGGCCCTCACCCGGGAAGGCAAGGAAATCGGGGCCCTCGCCGTCTTTCGTCATGGGCTCCACCATTACAGCCCCGAGCAACTCGATCTTCTCAACACCTTGACCCAGCATGCTGCCGTATCCTTGGAAAGGAATCTCCTCTATGGCGAGATGGAAGCCCGCACCATCCGGCTTTCGGTACTCAGCGATATCGCCAAGTCCATTGGGGGCCCTCTGGAATCGGAGGAAGTATTTCAATCCATGCTGGCCAAGGTGGAGCGACTGGTTCCTTTTCAGGTCGCCTTCCTCTACACCTTCCAGGAGCAAAGGGACTCCTTCGCCGCTCAACCTCTTTACCAGGAATCTCCGGTCCCCGAACCATTGGATCCAAGGGAGATACCTGCTTCCGAGACCCCAGCCAGTATCGCCTTTTTCGGGAAGAAATCCTATGCGATCGAGAACGTGCGCGAATCCGATCTCTCCATCCTCCAAGAAGTGGCCTCCCTCAATTCATGGGGAATACTCTCCATGCTCTATATTCCCATCCTGGAAGAGGACCGCTGCCACGCGGTCCTGGGCTTCGGATCTTCGGTGGCCTCGGCGTACAACTCGGATCAGATCCAGCTCCTTTCTGACCTATCTCCTTATCTCGCTTTGGCCCTGAAGAACGCGAGCCTGTTCTCCGAGCTCAAGTCCACCCTCCAGGAATTGGAAAGCGCCCAGAAGAAGATCCTCCAGGCGGAAAAACTCAAGGCCTTGGGCGAAATGGCCTCTGGAATCGCCCATGATTTCAATAACCTCCTCGCTACGATTCTGGTACAAGCGGAGCTTTGTGAGCGGCGGTCGGGAGATCCCGAGCTTCAAGAATGGACCCGGATTATCCAGAGAACTGCCCTCGACGGGGCTGAGACCGTAAGGCGCCTGCGTTCATTCTATAAGCAGGACGCTGACTCGGAAACGATGACCCTGGATCTCAACCAGATCATCGAGGAGGTAATTCATCGAACGGAACCCAGATGGAAAGACCAGGCCCAAAGCGGCGGGGTCTTCATCGAACTGGAAAGGGACCTCCAGCCGTTGCCCCCTATCATGGGAAATCCCTCAGAGCTTCGGGATGTCTTCACCAATCTCCTCTTCAATGCCATCGATGCCCTCCCCCGGGGCGGGAAGATTTCCATCTCTACCCGTCTGCGGAACAAGGGTCTATCGGGGGAATTAGTGGAAGTTTCGCTGACGGATACAGGGATCGGGATGTCAAAGGACATCCTGGAGCGGGCCTTTGATCCCTTTTTCACCACCAAAGGGGCCAGAGGCTCGGGGCTGGGACTCTCGCTTTCCTACGGCATCATCAAGCGTCACCAGGGAGAAATCACGCTCCATTCCGCTCCCAACCTGGGAACCTCCGTTCTCCTCCGCTTCCCCTCCACCCATGAATTTCGAGGGGTCGAGAAGTCTCCCCTTCTCGGGATCGATCTGCCCCCCAAGAGAATCTTGATTATTGAGGATGAGAAGGAACTCGCGGAGGGTCTGCAGCGAATGCTTTCACTTTTTGGACACCAAGTGGATGTGGCTTTCGGGGGAAAAGAGGGGATTCGTCAATTCACGGGGGCGGGTTACGATCTAGTCTTCACCGATATGGGATTGCCCGATTTATCCGGCATCGACGTAGCCAAGGTCATCAAGGAAATACGGCCCCTAGTTCCCATCATTCTCATCACCGGCTGGGGCGAGCACATGGATCTGTCTCAAGTCAAGGACGCCGGCGTAGATAGCGTCCTGTCAAAGCCCTTCCGCCTGGTAGAGCTTCTGCAGGCAATCCGGGAAGCCAAGATCGATTCTCCATAAGGCTTTTCCCCGAGATCCCTCCCGTCCGGAATCCCCAAGAAACCCTGCCAACTGCCGACGAGCCAAGGGGTTTCCTTGCTCCGGCGCTTGGAGCCTGCGAACTCAGTCTCACTCCTCCCTCCACTCGAAAGAAGTTAAGGCGATAGAAAAAGAAGCGGAATGGGAAGGTGGGCTAAAAGGAGAGGGTCGCGCACAGACAAGCCCTAAAGAGCTCCTTGGGCCGATTGAAGTAGCCGATTTCGAGGAGGGGAAATTCCTTTCGAAGGCTGCGCAGCATCTTCCGAATTCCCATGCCTTCCTCCTCCTGGCCGGAGATGATTCTCAGATAGAGATCGGGATCGATGGAGAGGTTGCGCATCTGGATCATATCCAGCTGAGTTGCCCGTACGAGATCCATCAGGCCCTCCACCTCCCTCCTCTGGTCGGTCACGCCGGGAAAGACCAAGAGATTGAGGGAAACGAAGATTCCCCTGTTCTTGGCTCGACGGATAGATTCCACCACTTGATTGAGGCCGTAACCCCGGGGTCGGAAGTAGGCCTCATAGAGAATGGGATCCGTGGAATTCAAGCTGATTCGAATCGAATCCAGCCCCGCCCGGCAGAGTCCCTCGATCGCAGCGGGGTCGCTTCCATTGGTATTGAGATGGACCGTCCCCCGATCCGTTTCCTGCCTGATCCTTCGAATGGAGCTTTCCAGGAGGCCCACCTGCATCAAAGGCTCTCCTTCGCAGCCCTGGCCAAAACTCACGATCCCCTCCTCGGCAACCTGCAGGTGGCCCATCCCCACTTCTGCCACCTCCTCTACCGAGGGCACGAACTGGATGCGCTCTTGGGAGGCCGGGCAACAGTCCGAAGGCTGAAGGGAGATGCACCCGAGGCAGTTGGAGTTGCAGGAGGGAGAAGTGGGGAGAGGAGCCTCCCAACGGCCCAAGAAAAGATTCTTGGCGGCGAAGCAGTGATATTCGGTAGCGCAGCGGGCAAGTTGGCGAAGAAGCCGGTTCCGAGGAGCCTTTCGCAGCCGGGACTTCACGTGGGCCACTACCTCCCGATCATCGTAATGGATGATCTCGGAATGGTCCACTGGATCCGTCCTTACCGCAGCCGCCACGAATCCCCCTTGGGTCCATCCGACCGCGGTATAGGACCAAAGAGGCAAGGTCTGGGCTTCTTCCGCCTTCGCCACCCCCGGCAAAAGGGTCCGCGTGTAGCCAGGAGGAAGGAAGGCTGAAACCCCAAGACCCCTGAGGCGCCGGTCCCCCAAGGCAGCGGTGCGGGTGGTCTCAAATCTCCCATGGATATCGTCCCAGCCCAGCGCGTGCCGGTGGGGGAGAAGGAAAAGCCGGGAACCCTCGGGGAGGGCAACCACCTCCTCCTCCGCGACCTTTACCACCCGGCTGCCGGACCGGCCCGCCATCTCAAGGTGAGGATGATCCAGGATCTGGCCGGCCCTATTGGCAAACACTGCAGCAATCAAAAATGGCACCCCACCTGTTGGGAGTCTACGTGAGCCCCATCTCCTCTTTCACCTTTTGCAACTGCCCCCAGGTGGCAGGATCAATGGGGATTCCCTCTCGCGTCCGCTGCTCAGCCGTTCGCCACTCCTGTTCACCGGGAACCATGATCTCCCCCAATCCATTCCGGCGGCGGGAACTCTTGAGATACTGGGTGAGATGGCTCACCTGGGATAAAAAGGCCTCTCGATCCGCAAAATTCCCCATTTGGAAGGCAAGCAGGAAGAATCCCTGGAGGTCGGGCCCCACTTCCTCCCTGCTAAAGCCGGCACCGGTCAGGATCCCCGCTAAGATCTCCACCATCACCGCCAACCCGTAGCCTTTGTATCCGGCCATGGGCAGAAGGGTACCGGGGGGAGAGCCATCGAGGGAGTTGGGATTGGTGCTGGGATTTCCGTCTGCGTCCTGAACCCAGCCTATTGGCAAGGGCTGGCCCCGATTTCGCTGCACCGCTACCTTGCCCATGGCCACTACGCTGGTCGCAATGTCCAGGCAAATAGGGAAAGGGATTGCGGGGATGGCGATGGCCAGCGGATTGGTGGAGAGCCGCCCCTCCAGGCCCCCGAAGGGAGCCACTACCTGATTGGCCCCGCAGTCGTTGGCAAAGGCAAAGGCGATCATCCCTCGATTGGCTGCCAATTCCACGTAGTCCGCCAGTCGTCCCACATGATTGCACTCGAAGGCAGCCACCGCCCCTGTCCCATTGGCGGCAGCCTTGGCCACAGCGACCTCTGCCGCCAAGCGTCCGGTCACCTGCCCAAATGCCCTGTGCCCGTTGATCCGGGCCGTCGTTGGCCCCTCATCCTCGATCTCTGGCCGGGCCCCGGGGCGGATCTGGCCCTTTTTGCAGGCCTGGAAGTATTGGGGAATCCGTATGATCCCGTGGGAATCATGGCCGCAGAGATTGGCCCGCACCAGGAGTTGGGCCACCCAGGATGCATCAACCTGGGAAGCCCCCAGGGCAACGATCATTCCCTGAACCTCCAGCTGAAGTTGTTCCGCTGAAAAAGTGGGCAAACTCCCTCTCCGATTTCACCAGGACGGGCCCGCGCCCCGCAAGATGGGCCTTGTTGCAGGGGTCAAGGGACGCAACGCGAATGAAACATCGATTTTGTTCGCAGGGCAAAAAAGGCGCTTATCGGACAAGGCTCTGACCTAACGCAAAGGCCTCTTCGATGGTTTGGGTCTTCTTCCAAATGGCTCCTTTGGCCCCCACCCCAGGGACGATCAGGCGATGGCGGAGGTGAATCCCCAGATAGTCGAAAGACCGCTGAAACATCTCTAATGTGGCATTCGCCGCCGCTGGATCCTTTTCCTCGAAGACCAGGACCAGCGCGGCGCTTTTGCCCCGCATCTTCCCTTGATGCTCGCCCCCACAATAGTAGTAGAAGCGATCCAGGAAGGACTTCATCAGGGAAGTCGGGCCATACCAGTAGATGGGGGTCCCGAAGATGAACCAATCCACGGCATCCACCTTGGGATAAAGTCCCCTCATGTCATCGGCCTGCTGGCAGTCGCCTTCACTCCAGCAGAGGTCGCATCCGTCACATTCCTCGATCTTCAGGTCTTTAAGGAATAACTCCTCACAGAGGGCGCCCTCCCCTTTGGCCCCCTCCAGGATCTTGGAGACCAAGATGTGAGTATTTCCGTTCCTTCGTGGACTTCCGACGATGCCCATGATGTTTTTCAACTCGGATTCCCTCTCTGATTTCATCAATCGGACGGCTTGGAGGTGGTGGACTCTTGAATCTGCTTCAACTTCATTCTCCTCACCAGCTCCAGATAGGAGGAAGACGAAAGGATCTTGTTGAACTGGGTCCGATAATTGTTCACCAGGCTCACGCCCTCGATGGACACATCATAGATGAGCCATCCGGAAGGCTTTTTGCGCAGCTTATAGTTGATCGGGACTTCCACCTCTCGCTGGGTGATGATCTTGGTCTCCACCACCGCGTATTCGCCATCGATCTTCTCCCCCACGACCGGGATCTTCTCGTCCTTGTAGCCCTCGATCTTCCCTATGTAGGAACGCTCCAGGAGGTCACTGAAGAGGCTCACGAATTCCTTCTTTTCCTCGGGCGTCCGTTCGGCCCAGTGGAGCGCGAGGGACCTCTTGGCCATCTCTTCCCAGTCGAAGTGGTCGTCCGCGATCTTCCGAAGGACCTTTCGCCTCTCTGTTGCCTTCGATTTGTCCTTCCACTTCGAATCTCGCAGGACGTCCAGGATTCGATCCGTACCCTCTTTAATGGAATTGGCAGGTTCTCCTGCCCAGATGATCGGGACGCTCGAAGAAAAAACGATGAGAGAGAACAATCCCCCCCAGATCCACCTGATCATTCGGCATCGTTTCAATTCTCTCCTCCTTGTTTCATGCAAACCTCTGTCCGGCCACGCGCCCGACGCGCCCCATCCGCCCCCGCCCCCGACAGCGCCTATCTGAGCTGAGATACCTTGAGGAATCAGCGGGTCCTCAGATATTCCCCGGTTGCCTGAGCCAGGTTGGCCCAAGCGATCTTCTCATTGTAGATGAACCGAAAGTAGTCTGCCTTCAGCTTGGCATAGGCTGTCACCCCGTCGGCCAAGTCCTTGGCGTCGGCGATGCCCAGATCATAATTGGCCGAGGCTGCCACCATCCACTTCCTCGCGTTCTGATACCCCTCCTCCAGGGACTTGATATTCCTCCTGGCCTCGATGATCTCCTGGTAGGCCTTGGTGACCTGAATTGGAATTCCCATCTCCGCCTGATCTTGAAGGGCCTGAACCTTGTTGTACTCCGCTCTCGCCTCACTGACCTTCCCGGAGGTAATTCCGAAGTCAATGCCAAGCCTCATCCCGACCACTACCCCGCCCCATTCGTGATACAACGGATCGTAAATGAACGGGTTCTTCACCCAGGAGCGGTTGGAGGCAGCTGCAGCAGAATAGAAGCCGGCAGCGAAGAATTGGGGGAAGTAGTCTGCATAGGCCGAATCCATCAATTTCTTCTTGGCCAGCAACCCTTCCCGGGCCTGAACGAATTCGGGACGGAGTTCCCTGGCCCACGCCATGTAGGTTTCAATGGGCTCCAGGGTCGACTCCTCATAGATTAGCCTTTTCTCCGCTGGCTCCACATCAGTTCCCTTTTCGAGGCCCAGCGTCGCCTTTAGGGCCTCCTTTGCTAAAGCGATGCCCTTTTCGCTTTCGTTGACGTACTTGTCCGCCTCACCAAAATAGGTCTTCAGCTGGAAGAGGTCCAATTCATTGACTCCGGGAACGTCCCTCTCGATCTTCTCCTCCAGGTCCCGGCTCGCCTGCTCCAACATGTCTCTGATCTCCAGGATGTGATTGCGGATGGTCTTGGCCAGAAGAAGGCCATAATACAGCTCCTTGGTCCTCAGGATGATGTCCCCCTTCTTCTGGTCGACCTTGGCTTCCGCATAGCGGATTCCATGGCGGGCCGCCTCCCGGAGGCTGGAGATCTTTCCAAAAGTGTAAAGGGGCTGAATCAGGCTGACGTCAGCCCTGCCGAATATGCCGTCGATACGAAGGTCTGTCTGCTTATCGGGCGAATAGACCTGGTCTCCCCGGGCCCGATTGGATGGGCCGCCTACGCCCAAAAACTCGATCTGAGGCCATCGGGCTCCGTCGGCCTGTTGTTTCTTGCCCTGAAAGACCTCTACATCATACCGGGTCTCCCGAATTTCGGGGCTGAATTCCAGGGCTTTCTGGATCGCCTGATCCAGCGTCAAAACCAGCCGCTCCTCGGCCCTGGCTTGGGTCGGCCCGAAAAGGATCCCTAACAGGATCGCCCCTCCCAGGAGCAAAGAAAACCACTTACCCTCCCTATCCCCCATTGGCGGTCTCCCCCACAAATAAGACGATCGGTCCCCATAGAGAGATCTCACTCGATCAGACTTTGCCATAGATGTATTTGGCCAAGAGCTCCTCCAGATCGATAGGCGGCTCGGTCTCCCGGATCCACTCCCCCGGGGCCAGGTATTTCTCTGAACCGCCGGGAGAGAGGGAGAGATACTTCTCGCCCATCAATCCCTTGGTCTTCACGGAGAGTATGGCGTCCTCCTGGATTTTGATCTCAGGCTGGAAGTGCAAGATCAGCTTGGCCTGGTAGTTATCCAAAGTGATCACCTTGAGACGGCCCACCTCCACGCCCGCGATCTCGATTACCGACCCCTTCTTCAGGCCTCCCGTATTGGGCAACTTGGCATAAAGTTCATATCCGCCACCCCCCATGACCTCCATCTTGCCCAAGCGAATGGAGAGGTAAGCCAAGCAGATGAGGCCGATGAGCACGAAGATCCCCACCACCACCTCAACATCGAACCTTTTCATTCACTTCCTCCTTCACTGGCATTCTATCGGTCCCTCCGTCGCTCCCGAGATGAACTGCGCCACCACCGGATCCGGCGAAGCCTGGATCTCTTTAGGGGTCCCCTCCTGCACGATCACCCCCCGATTGAGCAGAGCCACTCGATGCACGATTTCAAAGATCCTGGGGATCTCATGGCTGACGACGATCCCGGTGAACGTCAGTCGCTGATGGTGACAGGAGATCAAGCGGTGGATGAGGTTCGCGGTAATCGGGTCAAGGCCCGTGGTGGGCTCATCGAAGAGCATGATTTCCGGCTCCATGATCATGGCCCTGGCCAGGGCTGCCCTTTTTTTCATCCCCCCACTCAACTCTGCCGGGTACTTGCCTTCCGCCCCCGACATGCCGACCTGTTCCAGTCCGAAGAGCACCTTTTCCCGGATCTCCGGCTCTTTCATCTCTGTCTTCTCCCGGAGCAGAAAAGCGACATTCTCAAAGACCGTCATGGAGTCGAAGAGGGCCCCTCCCTGGAAGAGGAAGCCGAATCGGCCCCGCATCTTCTCCAACTCCTTTCCCCGCAGCTGAAAGATATCCTGCTGATCGATCAAGACCTGCCCTCGATCCGGCCTCATCAATCCGATCACATGCTTCAAGATGACGCTCTTCCCCAGCCCGCTCATCCCGATCAAGGCAAGTATCTCTCCCTTCGGGATACGAAGGGAGATTCCCTTGAGCACCACTTGACCATTGAAGGACTTATAAAGATCCCGGATTTCAATCATCGCTGCCTCAGACCATCAGGGAGGTGAGGAAATAATCCCAAGCCAGGATCAGCACGGACGAGAGGACCACGGCCTCGGTGGTGGCCTTGCTCACCCCCTCCGCCCCATATCCGGTGAAAAAACCCTTATAGCTGCATACCCAGGTAACGATGATCCCGAAGGAGAAAGACTTATAGAGTCCATTCAGGACGTCCTGAAGGTCCACCAGATTCTCCATCTCCCCCCAATACACGCCCGGGCCCAACCCCAACATCTTGACCCCGACCAGATAGCCGCCATAGATCCCCACCACATTGAAGATGGCGGTCATGAGGGGAAAAGAGATGACCCCGGCAATGAAGGTGGGCACGATGAGGTAATGATAGGGATTGAGGGCCATCGCCTCCAGGGCGTCGATCTGCTCGGTGAGCCTCATGATGCCGATCTCTGCGGCCAGGGCCGATCCTGCCCTTCCGGTCACCATGAGGGCGGAAAGGACGGGCCCCAACTCCCGCAGAAGGGAGAGGGCGATGGCGGGCCCCAGCATGCTCTCCGCACCGAACCTCCTCAGGGTGTAGAAGAGCTGAAGGCCCAAGGCCATACCGGTGAAGGCTCCAGTCAGGACGATGATGAGGGTCGACTTCACGCCGATAAATCGAATTCTCTTCACGATCTGATTGAATCGAAATGGAGGGATCAGGACCCAGAAGAGGGTAGTCCACAGAAAGGAAACCATCCGTCCCATCTCCTTGACCAGGGAGAGGAAAGAGGCCCCCAATTTTCTCAACCAGGATTCGATCATCAATCCTCCGCTCCTAAGGTAGGATCCTGGCCCCTTGGGCATCGATTCCCGTGATCAATGAGCATGATTCCAATCCCTCCTTTTGGAAGGCCTTCGCCATCGCCGCTCCGATGACCTCGGCCCTTTCCCGATCATCGGTGATGGAAAAGATGGTGGGCCCCGCACCGGAAAGGGTACAGCCCTTGGCACCCTCCCTCAGGGCAGCTTCCTTGGCTTCATAAAAGCCCGGAATCAGCCTGGCCCTGACCGGCTCGATCACCTGGTCCTCAATCGCGCGAACCAAAAGGCCCAGATCCTGACGACAAAAGGCTGCCACGATGGCGCAGCTATTCGCCATATTGGAAACGAACCCTTTGAGGGGGACCTTCTTGGGCAGGATCGCTCGCGCCTTCTTGGTGAGCACCCTGAGGGAAGGGCTTACCAAGACGATGATGGCACCGGGGATCGTTCCCAAGGAGATCACCTCCAAAGGATCGTTACACCGAGTCAGGGTGGCCCCGCCCAGCAGGGAAGTCGCCGTATTGTCGGCAAAGAATTCCCCGCTGACCGACGCCTCCGCCGTGGTAGCCACCTGAATCACCTCGGTGGAGCTGAGCGGAGAGCCAAAGAGGTGATTGACTGCAAAGGCCGATGCCACCGCACTGGCAGCGCTGCTCCCCAGCCCGGATCCCGGTGGGATCTGTTTGTGCAGAAAGATCTCGATCCCCCCGTCCCGGGATCCTATCCTCTTCAATGCATTTATCGCCGCGATCCCGACTGTGTTCCTTTGGACATCCCGGCTCAAATAATTGGCACAACCGGTGATCTCAGAGATTACCACCTGAGCATCTTTGGTCCTCTTTACCTCAACTATGTCCCCCAAGCCCTGGATCGCCAGGCCTAACACATCGAACCCTGGCCCCAGGTTGCCGATGCTGGCAGGCGCAAATGCCCTGACTTTTTCCAAAAGAACTTCCTTCCTATTCCCCCGAATTGCGAATATCGACTCTCAGGGGAAAACCCGCCTGTCTCTCCCCACGACGAATCGTCCCCGGAAAGAATTCAAGCAGGCTGAGATTCCCAAAACGGCCGCAATCTATCTGAGTACGGATAGAAAGTCAAATCTGATCTGCCATCCCAGGACTGTCCTCCTCCTCGGGGGCAAAGCTCTTTCCTATAATACGCGTATTGCGGTTAACCATCCGGTAACGGCAGACTGCAGCTCATTCATTTCTCTACACCTTTTGGTGGGTGCTCGGGGCGGATTCAAGGCAAGAGTGGACCTCGTGAAATGCCGTCTGGATTTGTCGATACCGATTGTGGGTGCTGAGATCGGGGTAGAAGCGATCCCCCTCCCGCTCTTTGACCATGGCGGAAACGGCCTCCTCCAGGTCCCTAAAATAGCCCAGGCCTATGGCGGCCATGATGGCGGCACCCAAGGCCGAAGCCTCCTCCACCGCGGTCTTGAGCACCGGCCGTCCCAGGATATGGGCGATGATTTGCCTCCAGGCGGGCGAGCGAGACCCTCCCCCTCCCAGGACGATCTCCTGCACCGGGAGTCCAAGAGATTCCATCCGCTCCGCTATATGACCGTAGATGAACCCTATCGACTCCATGATGGCTCGAATGAAGTGAGGGGGCCCGTGATGATAATTGAGGCCGAAAACAACCCCCGAGGTCGCAGGTCCTTTGAGCACGGTGGAGCTCGCCAGCGTGAAATAGGGAAGGAATAGGAGTCCCTGGCAGCCCGGTGGAACCTCCTCTGCCAAGCGCGTGATATCGTCGTCATGGCCGGCTGGGTCCCGACTGGCCAGCTCTCCTTTATCCTTGTGACAGAAGCTCTCGCTGAACCAATGGAGCAATCGCCCCGCATCGGCGGTGATTCCCGTCTGCACAAATCCGTAGGGCAAAAGGCACTTGCAGTCCAGGGTCTGGGTGGGATCGATCACAAATTGGGGGGTGAAGGCCCGCAATGCAGCCCCCGTTCCGATGTTGGCACCGATCCTGCCCGGAAACACCGCCCCCAGCCCCACCTGGCTCATACACCCGTCATCGCCCCCTATAACCACTGGAGTTCCAGTCGCCAGGCCCAATTCCGAGGCCATGGAAGCAGAGAGCCTCCCCACCACATCGGTGTCATCTTTCAGCTCGGCAAGCTGTCCTCTTTGGATCCCCCCCAGGGATAGGAGCTGATCATCCCAGTCCAAAGAATACAGAGAGAAGAGCATGGAGGTCTGAGCCAACGACTTGTCGATGACGAACCTCCCCAGGATTCGATGGAGCAGATAATCCTTTTGGGAGATCAAGGCCCTCCGCGCTTTCCTCAGGACCTCCGGGTGATGTCTTTCGAACCACATCAGCTTGGGCAGGGTATCGCCTGAGGCGGGAACGCCGGTGCGGGCATACAGATCGAGTCCGGATTCCCGGTAGAGTTGATGGGCCCGCTCATCCCTCCAGGTGATCAGGGGGGTCAGGGGGCGATTCCCTTCGTCCAGCAGCAAGAGGCATCCTTTGGTAGAGCTGAAACCGATTCCCCGGATGTCCTCCAGGGAGGGAGCTCTGGACGCGCATTGGCGGATCGCCGCCTTGGTACGGGACCAGATCTCTTCCGGATCCATCTCACTCCACCCGATCTGCGGGGAGTACTCTGAAATTGCATGAATGGACTGGGCCACCCAATGGCCCTTCAGATCGAACAGGGCCGCTTTGATGTTGGTGGTACCCATGTCTACCCCCATAAGAAGGGTCTTTTCGGAGCCCTCCGCCATATCTCAGGACCCCTCCTTTTCCCCAACCTCCGGATTAACGAGAAACCTCGGCCTCCTTCCCTCCAGTGCGTCCAGGACATTCTGGGCTGCGATGCGTCCCATCTTCGCCAGGGACTCATAGGTGTGGGCCCCCATGTGCATGGTGGTGACCATCCCTTCCAAATCAAGAAGGGGATTTCCCAGCGGAGGTTCGACGGAATAGACATCGGTGGCCGCCCCCGCAATCCAGCCTTCTTTCAGCGCCTTCTCCAATGCAACCTCATTGACCACTTTCCCCCGGGAGAGATTGATCAAATGAGCCGTTCTCTTCATCCTCCGAATCCGACCCTCGTCCATGAGATCCTTCGTCTCCGCGGTCAGAGAGCAGTGGAGGCTTACAAAATCGGAGCGGGAGAGCAACTCTTCCAAAGAGAGAGGCTCCACATCCTCTTTCTTCAGGAAATCCTGATCCAGCGAGATGTCATAGGCCACCACCTGCATCCCCAGGGCCCTGCCTTTGCGCGCCAGGGACTGGCCAATCTTCCCCAATCCCACAATCCCCAGCACTTTGCCTGCCAATTCGGACCCGATGCACTGGCCCCATGTTCCCGACCTGACCTGCCGATCCGCGTACGGTATGCGCCGGGCAGAGGCCAGCATCAATCCCAGCGCCAGCTCTGCCACTGCATTGGTATTCGTGCCTGGGGCATTACACACCAGGACGCCTCGGTCGGTAGCCATCTTCAGGTCGATATTGTCCGTTCCCACGCCGTGCACGGAGATCACTCGGAGCTCCGCTCCGGCCTCGATGACCGAGCCCGGAACTTTCTCCCCCCCCACGATCAACCCTGAAATCCCCCTGATCAGGGCCTCATACTCCCCTTCCGTCGGCGGTCGCCCATAGGGATTCCAGAGCAACTCATAGACCCCCGCAGGAAACATCTCCAGCGGATCCTTGGCGATCTTTCCAAAGGTCCGCGCGGTGACCAGTATCCTTTTCACTCAACTCCTCCTCGTTTCCTGACCTCACGCCCCTTGAGCCCTTTCAATTCCTTCCATCCTTCCACCGACTGATCATAGAGGCCCCTGAAGAATTCATGCAGTCTTTCATAGCAATGATGCGATTCCTGGTCAGGATGAAGCTCCCTCTCTATCTCTATCTTCTCCTTGACTGCCTGAAGACCGGGAATCATCCCCAATCCGAGAGCGGCCATCGCCACCGCACCCAGGGCAGATGCCTCCTCCACCCGGGGCATCAGGGCCTCTTTGCCCAGGATATCGCACATGATTTGTGCCCACAGGGCAGAGCGGCTAAATCCCCCCGTGAAACGGATCTCCCGAATTCCTCCGCTGACCTCCTCCATGGCCTGGAAGACCGTTTTCATCTGCAGGCTCACCCCCTCCATGACCGCCCGGGCAAAATGGGATCGGTGATGGTGAGAATCGATCCCAAAAAAAGAGGCCTTCGCCTCCGTCCGCCAGTTCGGCGATCTCTCCCCCGTCAGGAAGGGGAGAAAGATCAATCCATCGCTCCCGGCGGGGACCGATGATGCCCAATGATCCAGCAGGGCGAAACGGTCGCCATATTTTCTGTTTCCCTGGCGGCGCTTTCCCCAGAAGCAGTCCCAGAACCACTGGAGCACCATTCCACCGTTGTTCACTCCTCCCAGGATCCAGAGGTCCTCTTTCAGCAGGTAGCACCAGATCCTTTGAGCAGGACAAAGGCGGGGTCGATCCAAAACCATGCGCAGGATCCCCCCGCTTCCGATGCTGAGATTGAGCTGCCCGGGCTCGATGACTCCAGCCCCGATGTTCGAAAGAGGACCATCTCCGCCTCCGGCAGCCACCGGGGTCCCCTCCAGCAGGCCCGTCCGCCTTGCCGCTCCCGCACCGATCCTTCCCAAGATCGATTGGGGAGGGACGGCAGCGGGCAGATAAGCGCCGGAAAGATGGAGGAGCCTTTGGACATCCTGATCCCATCTCTTCTCATGGATGTTAAAGAGGCCGCTGGCAGAGGCCACAATATAGTCGGTTGCATACTCTCCCCCAGTCAGATGTTGGGCCACGTAGTCCTTCAGGGAGATCAGCTTTCCCACCCGGGCAAAAACGGATGGCAATTTCTCCTGGATCCAGAGGATCTTCGCCGGGAGGTACATGGCATTATTCCGACACCCCGTCTTCTGGTAAAGACCGGCCTCTTGAAAGGGCTCATCCAGTCGGAAGGCCTGGCTCTCAGCCCGATTGTCTGACCATTGGATCAAAGGAAGCAATGGGCTCCCTTGGGCATCGACGGCCAGGAGGCTGTAGAGGACGCCGCTGAGGGAAACCCCCAGGATCTCCCGGGAGGCAATCCCGCTTCCCTTGAGACAGCGACGAATCGTAGCGAGCACGGCAAAGAGGATCTGGTCTGCATCCTGCTCTGCCCACTGAGGATGGGGGACCTGAAGCGAAAAGCTGGCTTTCGCTTTCCCCCGTATCCGGAAGGCCTCATCGAAGATCACCGCCCGGCAACCACTGGTGCCCATGTCAACGCCCAAAAGATAACCGATCCCCTCGCCCCTCCTTCTTGTCTGTCTTATCTGTAGTCTTTGTGATCGGGCCCGCGCTCTGTCCCTGTGAGATCTACGCGGAGGGCTCCCCCTACAGCATTCCTTCCTCTTGCAGCCGTGCCCTCATCTTCTCAAACGTGTCGGGGAGAAGGGGAAGGATGGGAGGCCGGGGCTTTCCGGCATCGATCCCCCGCATCTTAAGGATGGCATGTATGCCGGAGATGGCAATGGGAGCCAGGTGCATGATCTCCCGGACCACCAGGGTCTTCTGTTGTATCCGGGCAGCGGCCTGCAAATCCTTGACTCGACAGGCCTTGAACAGATCTCCCACCAGCTCAGGCAGCGCGTTGGCCAGCCCGGCAACGCAGGCCGAGCCGCCCACAGACAGGGCGGGAAGGGCCAGGGCCTCCGTACCTATGATGAAGATGAAGTCGGGCTTCTTCACCGTGCGCAGGTAGGCATAGTAAACCAGGATATCGAAGCTGCTGTCCTTGACCCCAGCCAGCCCCTGCTCCGCCAGCCTGGCCAGGAGCGTGGGGGAAATGGCGTTTCGGGAGAGTTTTGGATTGTTGTAGGCAAATACAGGAATGGAGACCGCTTCCATCAATTTCTGGAAGTGGTATTCGATGGCCCGCTCGTTGTGCTCATAGTAGAAGGGGGCGATGGAGGCCACGGCCTCGGCGCCGATCTTCTCTGCATGGCGGGCGAGCGCCACCGTTCCCTTGGTGTCCACACACCCTACGTGCATGATGACCGGAATTCGATGGCCACCCTGCTCCATGATGATCTCCGCTGCCTTCTGCCTCTCGGGCAGGCTCATCGCGGGACCGCTCCCGTAGGTGCCCAATGGGTAGAGGGCCTGAACCCGATCCGCCAAGAAGTCTATCAATCGGCGAAGGGCCGGCTCGTCCAGGTTTCCCTCCTCGTCAAAAGGGGTAATCATGGGAGGAATCACCCCTTCGATCTGAAATCGCTGCATCATGATCTCCTTTCAGATTTCTCTCATACTTCGGTAAGTGGTCTCAAAGTCCCATGATCAGCTTGGCAAAGGAGAAATAGCTGTAAACCATTACGGCCAGGCCGATTCCGATGGGAACCAGAATCCCCGGACGGAAGATCTTCCGAACTTCGGGGGAGACGAGCTTGGGAATCACATAGTAAAGCCCTAACAGCACGAAGATGCCCTGAATCGGGATCAAGAACGCCCCTTCCAGGGTAGCTGCACTCTGAACCAAGAAAACAGGCCTCCAGTGAAAACTATAGACCAGGATCATGTTGGTAAAGGCGAAGAAAATGATCCAAGCGCGATATTGCCTGTGCCAGGGGACCTTCTCCAGTTTGGGAAAGAGCACCCGAGCACAATCGCTGAGCAAACGAGGCCAGCCGGTGAAGGCTGCAACCTCAGTGCTGAACAGGGCCGCAAACGCCCCCAGGAGAAATAGAAGTCGGCCTACCTTCCCAAACATGAAGCTGAAGATTTCTGCGCAATTGAGGGCCACAGCCGCCCCCGCCGGAAGGATCTCCTTGGGATGGAGAACCCCGGCTCCCGCGGCCAAGAAGCCGATGATCACCACAACCCCGATAAAGCTGGCCACCAAGGTGTCAGCTCTCACCATCCGGAGCCATCCCTTCACCTTCCTCGCATCCTCAACGGTCATCTGTCGCAAGAGGGATTCCGGAGCCGGCTTTCCCTGCTGGCCCAGCTTGGCCATTCCGTATCCTGCACCCAGCGTCCAATAGGTATACCAGCATTGACTCGCAAATCCTCCCCCCGCCCAACCCAAGATGGGAATCATCTCTCTCAGGGCGTTGGTCACCTTGTATTTTTCGACAGCCCAGACGGGGACCTCAGGCATCTCGATCGTAAAGATCCCGCTAAGGAGCGCGCCAAAGTCGGGGATCAGGCGATATCCGGTGTAGACGACTCCCACGACCATCACCGCTACCAGGATGGTCATGATGACCTTGAGCCGATCCACAGACCCCGACCAGATGAGGTAGATGATGATCGCCGAAAGGATCCATCCCCACAGGATCGGGGAGATGAAGGGCACCAGGGCATTGGCAAAGACAGTGCCAGCGGTAATCAAGGCCCCGATGGAGACGGCCCCTGCCAATAACTCGGTAATGCCTACCACCCAAACACCCCATTTCCCGGGCGGGATACGGGCGATCATGTCGATCATGCCCTCACCGGTGAAGGTGGTGTAACATGCCCCGCCATAGCCGATGAAGGCCTTCAGAATGATGGCCCACACTGCGAGCCAAACGATGCTCAGGCCAAATAGGGCCCCCAGCCGGGTCGAAAGGATCACCTCTCCCGAGCCAATATACTCTGCGGCCCAAATATAGGCCGGACCCAACATCCCCAGAATCGTCAACCAGTTCCGGGGGGCCTCTTTAATCTTTCCGATCTGAGATGCGATCTCCGTGTCTTCCAAGCAGATTCTCCTCCTTTGCTTCCAGATTGGTGCGGCCATCCGACTTCAGGATGGATCCCTCGCTTTATCACCTCCCTTTCCGGCGATTGGAGGCACAAGGCCCCTGGAAATTCAATCCCAGGACTGCGGCAGCCTCGGTAGGTGCGGTCACCCAGTGCGCCCATACAGATTTCAAGGGCTTCTCATACCTGATCCGGGGGAGAAAATCAAGGGGACACGCCGTCTCCGAAGAAAAATATCACCCCTTCATGGCCAATGGATCTTCACCCACAAGTGAAAAATCCCGCCAGAAAGTCGAGCAGAAAGCCCTTGACAGAAAGGGATATTCTCGGTACATTCCCATCACTTTCCTTGGCCAGAAAAGGCCCACCTTTCTTTGTCTCCCCGAAAAGACGAAAAGGTGGGATTCTCTTTCCCTCTGGTGCAGATGGACCGGTCAGGTGCAGGAGATCTCGAGCCAAAAAGAACCAAGGTACGCCCTTTTTCCGGATGACTACGATCTTGGAGATGGCGGATAAAGGGTGCAGGGATTTGGGTGTCTGCGCTTTCTTTGAAAATTGCTTTCAGTAAGGGGGTGCAAGATGAACTTCACAATCGGCTGGATCCTGGGAATCGTCGCAGTTGTCCTGGGTGTCATCGCCCTGGCCGCTTGGGCCAATGAGGCCCGCTCCCGGCGAGCCCCAAAAAAGGGATAGTATTCAAAGGCCGTACAGCTTCTAATTCTAATAATGCATCTGTTTCTTCCCCACGCCGGCATGGCTTGGGGAAAAAGGAAGGCATGGTATGCCCGAACTCCGCAAAGACCTCATCACCCGGGAATGGGTAATCCTGGCAAAAGAGAGGGCAAAACGGCCCTGTGACTTCTTGGCCAAGGAACCCAGATCACAAGCCCAACCGGTACCGGAGCAAGACCCCAAATGTCCATTCTGTCCCGGAAATGAGGCCCTCACACCTCCTGAAATCCTGGCCTATCGCTCCGGACATTCCCTTCCCAATGCCTCTGGGTGGCAGGTGCGAGTGGTGTCCAACAAATTCGCCGCCCTCGATCACAGGGGCGAGCCCACTCGCAGCGAGGTGGGTATCTACGATGTGATGGAGGGGGTGGGTGCCCATGAGGTGGTCATCGAGAGTCCCGAGCACCACCTCTCCTTGGGCCAGATGGAGAGCAGCCAGGTGGAGAAGGTTATCCGGGCCTACATGGAACGCTACGATGCGCTCCGAAAGGATCCTCGGCTCCGCTACATCCTGATCTTTCAAAACCACGGCGAGGTGGCTGGATCCTCGCTTACTCACTCCCATTCCCAGATCGTCGCCACTCCTGTCATACCCCAGAAGGTGTGGGCAAAGATCAAAGGAGTGGAACAATATAGAGAGTATCGCGAGAAATGTCCCTATTGCGATATCCTCGAATATGAGCTTGCCGCGGGGGAGAGGACGATATGCGAAAATGATTCCTTTGTTGCCTATACCCCCTATGCCTCCCGTTCCCCCTTCGAGGCCAGGATCATACCTCGCTCCCACCAGCCCTGCTTCATCACCATGGGCCCCAAGGAGGTGAGGGAATTCGCCGAGATCTTGCGGGAGGTCTTAGGCCGCCTCTATGCCTCCCTTCAAGATCCACCTTACAATTTTACCCTTCTCAATATTCCCTGCAGCCCGGATAGAGTTTATGATTTCCATTGGCACCTGGAGATCACTCCCCGTCTGACCACTCCCGCCGGCTTCGAAATGGGTACCAGCATTTACATCAATGTCACCCCACCGGAGGACGCCGCACGATATCTCAGAGAAGCCTCCTGCCCTTCTCCCTCTGGTTAAAGCATCCCACCCTTTGAAGCATCTGCTTCCCCTTCTTACCTCCAGAGATATTCGATGATGTTGATCCCCAATTCCCGGGGGAAAACGGAACGGACAATTCGCCTCCCTTGGTTCTCTGAGGTCAGATCGACGATCTCCCCCTCCGCTTTTCTCCCCTCCCCATTTCGTAGGATCTCCACCTGAGGGAGGTGAATGAGCTCGGGATGAGGGCTCACCTCCACCACCATACCCACCTCTTTGGTATCGAAGAGAAGAAGGGTTCCCCGGGGATAGATCCCGACCGTATTGACGAAAACCTTGGCCAGGTACGGATCATAGACCCTCCCTCCTTCGTTCATCATGATCGCCAAAGCCTGATCGGGGTGGAAAGGGTCAGGTCGATACACGCGGGCCGTGGTCATGGCGTCGAAGGAGTCGGCGATCCTTATGATCCGAGAAAACAGGGTGAGTTTTCTCTTCCTCGATAAGGGGGGATACCCGGATAGATCATAATTGAGGTGATGCTCGAAGGAAGCGATCATGGATTGGAGCACCAGGTCATTAAAGCCTTTCAACCTCATCAGGGGCAGAACGCCATAGTAGGGATGGAGTGCGACGATCTTGAATTCATCCTTTTCCAGGCTGGAGGGCTTGTTGATCAACTCCTCCGGGATGCGGACCTTGCCGATATCGTGAAAGAAGGCGGCCATCCCCAGCTTGAACAATTGGGACTTGGAGTAACCCAGCCGGGAACCGAGGGCCAGGGAGAGGATGGCGACGTTCACGGAATGATTGGCGGTGTAGTCGTCATAGTTCTTGATGGAGGTGAGGCCCAGAATGAACAGGTCCTCTCCCAGTATTAGATCCACCAGGGACTGCACCACCCTCTTGCTTCCCTTCATGTCGATCCGCTCTGAGGCAGATGCTTGATTGAGGACTCGTCGTATGCTGGTGATGGCCTTCAGGAAGGTGACCTTCGCCAGTTCCCGGCCTCTGGAATCAGCCTTGGTGGTGGTAAATCGAGGGGCGCTCAGCCCCTCCACATAGATCCGGGAGACTCCCCTCTGGAGGAGTTGTTCCTGGAGGATCTGAGAGGGGTTTTCGGAATTGACATCCAAGGCGAGGAATAGGGAGATGAATTCCCGAAGCTCCTCGCCTGTGATCGTCTCCCGGAAGACGACCGATCCTATCTTGTGCCCCTTTAGATCCTCTACCAGCCGGGTGTAACTCAAAAACCCCTCGATGTCGAATCGGATGCGCTGCTCGTTGACGAAGAGATAACTATCTGCCAGGCGGAGGGAGAGCTCACCCTCGAGGGGAAGCAAGGAGTTGAGAGTCTCCAGAAACTTGCGAAGCGGGCGCAGGAAAGATTCATTATTCAAGCCGAAGATCCTGCCGTTCTTGAGAGAAACCTGGAAGATACTCACCAGGTTCTTCATCTCCCGGGCGATTCTCTCATCGATGATCTGGCTGAGTCTTCCCCCTGTACCTCCTTGGAGTTCTCTCATGCCAAATTCTCCTCTTCAGTTTGCGGCGTAGGAAGGTGAATCTTGGACAGAGCCCACCGAGATGCCTCGACCACCGCCTTGTTGCCGGCCCTGGTCCCTTCTTCCAAGGTTCGCCTTGCTTCCTCCGTCCCCAGCAGAGACAAAGCGAGGGCGGCACCCCTCCTCATTTCCTCCACCCGACTTCGATGAAATACGGCCCGCCTCAAGAGGATCACTTTCAGTAGCGGCAGGACTTGATCGGATCCGAGCCGGCCCACTGCCTCAAAAATCGCCCTTTTCTCTTCCCAGTCTCGATCTGCAAATTGCTTCTCCTCGATCATCTTCAAAAGGAGGGGCAGTGTCCTCCTCTCCGCGAGGGTGGAGAGGACCCCGACCGTCGAGATCCGGACAAAGCCCTCGGGCGAGTTCAGACAAGACAAGAGCTGATCTCGAGAGGCTGCGTCGCCAATGAGCCCCAGGGATCGAATGGCCTCTTTCTTCACCCGCGGCTCTTCATGTTTGATCAATTCCTTCAAATACCTCACACCCTGAGGATCTCTCATCAGGCCGAAGATGTAAGCCACATTCCTGACCAGATACCAGCGCGAATCCTTGATCGTGGAGCCCAAGCGATCGAGGTGTCCCTGGGCGATCTTGGCGATCGCCTCGCACAGGATTCGCCGGGCCTTCATCCGCTTCAGATCCCCCAGGATCTCGCACAGCGGCATGATGGCCTGGGAACCGAAAAAGGAAACATAAGATATGAAGGCAAAAAGGTCCTCTTCCTCCTCCGTTCGATTCAATACGCTGGCCAGGCCCTTCAGTTTCTCGGAATTACCCAGCCGTTCGACGGCCTCCCGAATGGATTCTCGGCGGGATTCAGGCAGATCGGAAGCTCCTTCGATGAGGTGGTTGAGGAGCCTCAAGGTGTTGGAGGCCCTCAAGAAATCCCCCTGCAGGCAGTAGGACTCACTGATTCGCTCCACGATGGCCAGGACCTCCTTCGATCCTTCGATGTCCACTTTGGCCGATAGGATCTCCAAGAGAAGATCTACGAATTCCTCGCCCAAGTCCTTATCCGCCTCCTCTCTCATCTCCGAGCCGATCCTTTCTACCTCTTGCTCGCTGAGGGAGAAGATGGGCAGCGGATCCCTTCGAAGGGAGGAGCTCAAATCCGGAGGGGGGGAAAGCGAAGCGATATCACCGGGTTCGCCACCAGGAGGACCGATTTCGGAGGATGCCCCTGACTCCATTTTCCCGTGATTCACAAGACTCTGGGACATCGAAGATAGATTGAATCCGCCCTCCCCTCCTCCCTCTTCCGTCAGCGCGTCGACGGCCACATAATCGATATTGGGGAGATCCTTTTCCCAGAGCAAGGTGGCCAGATCGTCGTCTGCATCCACCTCAAAGAAATTCGATTTCAGGATCTCGAAGAACTCCTCGATCTCCGGGGCCTCGATCTCCTCCAGGAAGCGAAGTTGACGTATCCCATCCCGGTAGAAATGAATCGCCAGGCTTTCCGATGGGTCTCGGCTCTCGTAAACGGTCTCACCCAGATAATGGATCTGGAATTGCCCCACATCCAGGGCCAGCAACTGCCGGTCCTTCAGAAAGGAGGTCAGGCTGTCGACGAAATCCTGGTAGAGCTTCTGGTAGGCTGGGTTGCCTGAGCGGTACACCCGACTGGCTTTCAAGGCCTTGCTCAGGGAAAGGAGCAAATCCCGCACTGCCTTGACCTCCGATGGGTCAGGCCCTGCGGGCTCCTCCTGCTTGATCGGAGCTTGGTCCTGCACTGGGGGAGTTGATGAGGGATCGAAATCCGGGGATATCTGGCTCAAAGAATCAGCTTTCATCTCTTAAGGTTAACCCCAAGTAGGGATTGCATCCTTCGCTTTGTATGATAGTGGGGAAGCCAGAATCTGTCAAACCAAAAAGGGAGCCCATGCCAGGTAAGAAACAAAATATGGACCTGGATTTAACACGTATTTCCGGATGAGCCGCGTTCGAGAAAACCGATTGAAAAGACGACCGGCCGAATCGGACACAGTCCTGCACCACAGGATAAAATCCCATCTCGCAGGATAACTCTCTCGTCCTTCCTGCCCCATGCCAGTCCCCCGCATCTCGCTAAGTTATTGGAAAAACAGCAACACCTACCCGCACCGGACCTCTTGGCGTCCACCTTGCTTACCCTCGTCAGTAAGTGGATTACCCAGTACCCATACACATGGTTCTCCCTTCCTCATGGAGCTCAATGTAGTTCTCCGGGAATCGGCGGGAATCCAATTCAATCAGAGGGAATCTAATCAAGTGACGAGGGAATATTCTCGTCCCTCCCCCAACGCACCCAGGTCCTGCGCCAGGCTTCCTGGCCCTGTATGATCGGGTCCGCGTGGGTGCAGGAGGAGGGAGGAGAGGAATTTAGAAGATCTTCCAGTCAAAAAAACTGAGAAATCAGGGAGGAAAATCTTGACACCGAGGTCTGGGCGACATAATCTTATAGTGGATGAAGAGACTGCCTGAGCCTTCTTGGTGTCATTCCAAGGACTCCTATTCCACCCTGCGTAAGATGGAGTGGGAGCCACCCTTATCCCCCCAAAAGCTGGGAAGTGGCATCTGAGAGACTTGTATGCTCCTGCTTCAGGATACAATACCTGAAAGGGAGATCTGGGTCTTTCGAAGAACCCATTTCCCGAACTAATGCCGGAAAGGAGGTGGGGGTACCGAGAACAATCTTCGGTGATGAGGGAAGTAGCGAGAGAGTGAATCAATATTCTGACAGATCCCAAGGAGGTATTTCATGAAAATGCGTTTGTTCCTCGGCACCATAGCCATCCTGCTGCTTCTGACCAGCAGCACCCTGGCCCTGGAGCCAAATAAAAAGATGGGATATGGCTTTGCCCCGGGTCTGGTTCCGGGGAAGGATTTCGTGGCCGGCCAATTGATCGTGGGCATGAAGGAAGGCCTGGGCACTCAGGACCTGAAACAGGCCGTTTCCGCCTCCGGTGTCCAGATCTCCAAGGAGATCCAGGGGGCTCTTCTGCTCCAGTTTGCCTCGGAGGAGGCAGCGCGCGCTGCGGTCTCCAGTCTGGCCAGCCGACCCGATGTGGCCTTCGTCGAGCGGAATGGATTCATGGCCATCCCGGCCGAGCCCAAGCTCGACAATGCAAATTGCGGAGGATGCAGCCGAGTTGCTAAGAGCGACGTCTCTCCCGAGTATGTCTACGGGGATTGGGGGACTTACCTCCAATGGCATCACACAGTCATCCGCAAGACGGCTGTTCTCCCCACCCTTTCCACCACCCCGCCCACGGTGGCGGTGGTCGATACCGGTGTGGATTACTATCACCCGGATCTGTATTACGGGAAGGTGATCCTGGGCAAGAACTGCGTGGGGAATGACATGAACCCTATGGATGACAATGGCCATGGTACCCACGCCGCCGGGCTCATCGCCGCCTACCAGGGGTATCAATACGGCGAGGGAGTCTGCCACAATTGTAAGGTCCTGGCGATCAAGGTCTTGGACCGGAATGGGAAGGGGTCGTTCTTCGATATCGCCGATGGGATGCAATACGCCATTGATCAGCGCACCGCTACCGATCCCGACACCCGGATCGTTTACATGGGCCTGATCGGGCCCAATAGCTCCTTGATTGCCGACAAGGTCCTGGCGATCAAGACTGCCAAGATGGCCCTGGTGGCGCCCGCAGGCAATGACAACACCACTGCTACCACCAATGCCTTCCCCGGGGCGGATCCCAATACCGCCCTCCGGGTGATGGCCACCGAGTCCACCGACTGTCGGGCCTGGTTCTCCAACTTCAGCCCCTCCACCGCGGCGACCCAATACAACATTGCCGCACCCGGATGGAAGATCTACTCCGACCTCCCCGAAAACGGTTTTGGGCCCAAGTCCAGCACCTCCGCGGCCGCTGCCATCGTGGCCGGAGGTGCAGCCCTGGTCTGGGGGCAAAACCCCATTGCCACCGTGTCCTGGATGGTGAGCCGCCTGACGGGGGCCTCGGCTAGGCCCCTCAAGTGCGGCTTCCCGGTCACCGCCCGCCGGCTGGATGTGAGGAAGGCGATTCTGCTGGACTTCGAGACCGCCCTCATCGGCCAGATCGTGGATCCCTTCACCGGCATGGCACCCGGCGCAGGTGTCTATGGGGGTGGCGGGTACTATCCTTATATCCGATTGTACAGCGGGGCAACCCAGGTGACCGGTACCTATACGGACAACACATCCTATCAGATGGTGGGACTGGCGGCCAACACCAACCTGACCATCACCGGAGAACGGTCGGGAGGAGGATACATTACCACCCCGCTCCGGACCCCGATCAACATCACGGCGGGGGCGACAAATGGGCCCTATCTGGATGCCTTCCCCAGGGCCCTGGCCGATGGGAATGCCACGGTCCTCTTCGACTGGAAGAATATCCAGCCGGTAGTCTCCACCACTGGGTGCACAGGGGCCTGCCTGGGATGGGAGTTCGACCTCTACGTCAAGACGCCCTCCAAGGCCTATATCGGCCCGGGCAATCCCGGTGATCTCCTCACGACGCCTTACGTGAGGTGGCCCCGCGACTCGGCCGAGGACCTTCTACCCATGGAGACCATCGTCATCGGGGCCTCTGCCCCCGACGGAACGTACAAGGTCTTCGTGGACAAGGCCCCCTATGCATCTCCCGCCCAATGGAACCCCACCTGGGTCGGTTCCTTGGCGTCCTTCCAGGCCTACAATGGCGCGACCGCCGGCCTCACCCCCCATTATGCCAACAAGAGCTGCGGCACCAAGCGATACTGGTATGTGGGAGACCTGAAAAAGACCGGAACCGCCTATAGCTGGACCTACAAGAACCTTTGTACCAATATCAAGCCCTGACGGCCCTCCTGGCCGATAGGTAGGGGCACAGCCCCACGTGAGGGAAATCACAAAACCCAGGGGAATCGCAATTCCCCTGGGTTTTCTCTTCGGCACTGCTGCTGCGGGAGTTATCTTGTGGCGGATTTCATCGGCGGGAAGAGAGCGCGCCGGCTCATGATAAAACCCAGGGATAGCCTCCAGAAGCGGCAGCCCTGGGAAGGAGAGGTCGGAACCACCAGGGAAGCCGCCGACTTGGGAAAAAGCCTTGACATGAAAGGAGCAAATGCCTAATCTAAAGAGTGGAGGCTCTAAGGATGTGATCTATTGATCCTCTGCTTCCATTCCTTCCCGACAGGACCCTAAGCGGCCCAATCCCCCCCAAGAATGGAGATGGGTAATGGGCGATGACGCGGCTCATCGGAGCGATACCTGATTCTTGCATCGTCAGCGATACCTCCTATAACCCATTTCCGCAATCTAGGACAGAAAGGAGGTGGGGGGCCCCTCCCATCCGTTCACCACTCCTCAGATTCTCCAGAGCAGGGAGAATCCACGAGGCACCAAGCCCTTTAGATTCTCTTTCAGACCCCAAGGAGGTACTCCATGAATACGAGGGTAGTTTTGGGCACCTTGGCCATTCTGCTGCTCCTATCGAGCGCTGCCATGGCCTTGGAGTCCGACAAAAAGATGGGATATGGCTTTGCCCCGGGGCTGGTTGCCGGAAAGGATTTCCTGGCCGGCCAGTTGATTGTGGGTATCCAGGAAGGAATGGGGATCCAGGAGTTGAAGGAAGGCATCACTGCCTCCGGAGTTCAGATCTCGAAGGAGATCGAGGGGGCCCTCCTCCTCCAGTTCGCCTCGGAGGAGGCTGCCCTTTCCGCCGTCTCGGGTCTCATCGTCCGCCCCGATGTAGCCTTCGTGGAGCGGAATGGCTTCATGCGCATCCCCCCCGAGCCCAAGCTGGCCCGTGAGGAATGCGGAGGGTGCGACCGGGCCGCGAAGATCCAGATCTCTCCCGAATCTGTCGGGGGCGATCCGGGAACTTCCTATCAGTGGCATCACCTCGTCATCCGCAAGACCGCTTCCCTCCCCAGCCTCTCCTCCAGTCCCCCCGTAGTGGCGGTGATCGATACGGGGGTGGACTACAGGCATGTGGACCTCACCAACAAGGTGATCCTGGGCAAAAACTGCGTCGGAAACGACATGGACCCCATGGATGACCATGGAAATGGAACCCATGTAGCCGGGATCATCGGTGCCGTTTCGGGCTACTATTACGGGGAGGGGGTATGCCCCAACTGCAAGATCCTCGCGATCAAGGTCCTGGACCGGGACGGAGCGGGCAGCTTCTTCGATATCGCAGAGGGGATGCAATACGCCATCGATCAGCGCAGCAGCACCACCCCTGCAACCCGGGTGGTTCATGTGGGCGTGGCAGGGCCCAATAGCTCCTTGATCTCCGACAAGGTCCTGGCGACCAAGACCGCTGGCATGGCCCTGGTGGCCCCTGCCGGAGATGACAATACCACAGATACCACCAATGCTTTCCCTGGAGCCGATCCCAACACCGCCTTCCGGGTCATGGCGACGGATATCACGGATTGCCGGGCCTGGTTCTCCAATTTCAGCCCTTCCACCAGTGCCTCTCAATTCAACATCGCCGCGCCCGGGATGGAATATCTACTCCATCCTCCCCCGCGCCGGTTTCGGAGCCAAGTCCGGGACCCAAATGGCCTCCGCGGTGGTCGCGGGGAGCGCGGCCCTGGTATGGGGTCAACAGCCCACCACCACCGTGCCTTGGCTGTCAATCGGATGACTTCGGCCTCGGCCAAGTCCATCAAGTGCGGCTTTGCCGCTACGGCTCGGAGGGTGGACGTGAGGAAGGCGATTACCCTCTCTACCGAGACTACCATCATCGGCCAACTTCTGGATCCTTTTACCGGACGGGAGCCCAGCGGCCCTACCGCGACCACCTACATCCGATTGAAATCGGGGACGACCCAGTTGGCCTATAGCTACACCAACAACGGAGGACTCTACGGGATCGGCAGCCTCGCCGCTGGATCTGATAGGAACCTTACCGGAGATCGAACCGGCTACATCAACACCATGCTCAGGTTTCCCATCACCATTACCACAGGAATCGTGGCGGGACCCTATCTGGATGCCCTGCCCCGTGCCCGGGCCGATGGGAATGCCACGGTCCTCTTCGACTGGAAGAATACCCAGCCCGTGATCTCCACCACGGGGTGTACAGGGGCCTGCCTGGGATGGGAGTTTGACCTCTACGTCAAGGCGCCCTCCAAGGCCTATATCGGCCCTGACAACCCCGGGAGTCTCCTTGCCTCCCCCTTTGTGAGGTGCCCCCGCGACTCCGCCGATGACCTCCTTCCCATGGAGACGATCGTCATCGCGGCTGCCGCCCCTGATGGGGTCTACAAGGTCTTCGTGGACAAGACCCCTTACGCATCTCCCGCCCAGTGGAACCCCAACTGGCTTAATTCAGCGGCCTCCTTCCAGGCCTACAGTGGCGGGGTATCCGGCCTCAGCCCCCATTACTACAACAAGAGCTGCGGCACCAAGCGATACTGGTATGTGGGAGACCTGAAAAAGACCGGAACCACCTATACCTGGACGGAAAAGAATCTTTGCACCAATACCAAGCCCTGAGGGGTACAGCAAGGATCGGATAGAGGTCCCAATCTGCTGCGCTTCAAGGAAAAATCCCATACGGGCCAGGGGAACCCGGGTTTCCCTGGCCCGTATGGCTCCATTGCCGGAATCCGCAGGCAGAACTGACCTTAAGGTACAAGGAAAACAGGCATCTGATGAAAAAACCCTTGACAGGGCTACGCCAGTTGCCTATATTTTTCATCGAAGGAGCGCGCCGGTCGTAGTAGTTTTCGAAGGTTGCGTTTCGCCCCCACGTGATGATGTCCTTTCCACCCTGATCCCCCCAGAGACTGGCGGTGGATGAACGGCAATGATGTGATCGCTCAGGCAGCTTTTTTTGCCGGAAGGAAGATCACACCCTCCACAAAACCCATTTCCCCAAGTGAAATCAGAAAGGAGGTGGGGATCCCCACTTCATTGGCTTCCGATAAGGGATTTCTGAGAAACGAGGAGAAATCCATGAATCAACCAATGCTGGTTCACACTTCTTCAAACATCCCCCAAGGAGGTATTTCATGAAACGAATGATTTTCAGTGTCATGGCCATTTTGCTGCTCCTATCCAGCAGCGCCTTGGCCTTCGAGCATAGCAAGAAGCTCGGATACGGCTTTGAACCTGGCCTGGTCGCCGGAAAGGACTTCGTCGCCGGCCAGCTGATTGTGGGCATCCAGGACGGCATGGGCATCCAGGAGATCAAGCAAGGGATCGCGGCCTCCGGGATTCAGGTCGCGAAAGAGACCCAGGGGGCCCTGCTGCTCCAGTTCGCCTCGGAGGAGGCGGCGGTCGCAGCCGTGTCTGCTCTGGCCGGCCGGCCCGATGTGGCCTTCGTGGAGCGGAATGGCTTCATGAGCATCCCGCCTCAGCCCAAGTTGATCAACGAAAAATGCGGATCCTGTGACCGAACAGCCAAGATGGAAATGGGAATTCAGTCCGTGGGGTCTGATCCGGGGACAGGCTACCAATGGCATCACACGGTGATTCGCAAGACCGCCACCCTCCCCGCTCTCTCCACCACCCCACCCACCGTGGCCGTGCTCGATACCGGGCGTGGACTATCTCCACCCGGATCTCTCGAGCAAGGTCTATTTGGGAAAGAACTGCGTGGCCGGTAACATGGACCCCATGGACGACCACGGCCATGGCACCCACTGTGCAGGGCTGGTGGCTGCCAGGTCGGGCTCGGGCTATGGAGAAGGGGTCTGCCCCAACTGCAAGATCCTGGCGATCAAGGTCCTGGACAAGTATGGATCCGGCACCTATCTTCGATATTGCGGATGGGATGCAGTTTGCAATCGATAATCGCACCGCTACCGAGCCCGACACCAAGGTGGTCAGCATGAGTCTGGGAGGACCTTCCAACAGCTCCCTATTGGCCGCTAAGGTATCGGCGATGAAGACTGTAGGCATGGTCCTGGTGGCCGCGGCCGGAAATGAGAATACCAGCGTTACTCCGAGCTATCCCGGTGCGGATCCGAATACGGCACTCCGGGTCATGGCCACCAATGAGGTGGACTGCCGGGCCTGGTTCTCCAATTTCAGCCCGACTACCGCCGCATCCCGCTACAACATCGCTGCTCCGGGATGGCAGATCTATTCGACCCTCCCCAGTGCGGGCTATGGAGCTATGTCCGGCACCTCCATGGCAACGCCCATCGTGGCTGGGGGCGCAGCCCTGGTCTGGGGACAGCTGACGACCCTCACCCGGGACACCCTCGTCACCCGGCTGCTTACCTATGGACAGCCCGTCACGTGCGGCTTTGCGGTCGCCGCCACCAAGCGGTTGGACGTAAGAAAGGCTATTTTCGGCACCGCCGAGACCGCAATCGTGGGCCAAGTCCTGGATCCCTTCACGGCCAAGGCTCCCAGCGGAAGCCGGCTTATGCCCTGGTCCGATTGAAGAATGGAACTACCAACCTGGCCTCCGATTACGTCAACCGGGGTGGCTCCTACGAGATGACCGCTCTGCCTTCCGCTGCGGTCGGCACGAGCAGGAACCTGAGCGGAGAACGAGCGGGATACATCACCACCCTGCTCCGATATCCCATTACCATCACCTCGGGCATCGTCAGGGGACCCTATATGGACGCCCTTCCTGCGGCCCGGGCCACCGGGTACGCCACGCTTCTCTTCGACTGGAAGACCAGCCAGCCCGCCAACTCTGTGACCGGATGTACCGGGGCCTGTCTGGGTTGGGAATTTGACCTCTATGTCAAGACGCCATCGAGCACCTATATTGGCTATGGGAACTCCGGCGACCTGATGGCTTCACCCTACGTGAAGTGGCCCCGTGACTCGGTCGATGACCTCCTTCCCATGGAGACCATCGTCATTGCGCCCTCGGCAGCCAATGGGGTCTATAAGGTCTTCGTGGACAAATATCCCTTCACCGCTGCCTTCAACCAGAACTGGGCGGGCTCTGCGGCCTCTTTCCAGGCCTATGGCGCGGCTGCCAGCCTCAGCGCACATTATTACGACAAGAGCTGCACCACAAACCGGTACTGGTATGTAGGGGATCTCACCAAGAGTGGGAGTACCTACACCTGGGCCAGCAAGAACCTGTGCCAGACTACCAAACCGTGAGTATCCTTTCGCGCATCGGGTAAAGGTGCCAATCCCGATGCAAGGGGAACAAGGTCAAAAGGCCAGGGGATTTTTCCCCTGGCCTTCTGCATTTCTATCTCCCCGCCAGGATTTTCTGGACAAGATCTCGTGGATGATTGCCTCCATGAGACCCTTGAGGTATAATAAGGGCGAGGATTCTTCGATCCTTGGATGCGCTTTGCGAAGGGACCGATCGTTTCGGAGAACGGAGAAAGCATGAGGCGAATCGGATTTGTGGATCTTCAAATCAAGGGCACTGACGATCCTTCCTCCAGCCCCTCGGCGCCGAGCGGGGGGAAGGTGGGAATGGAATCTCTCGTCGTCCATGCGTTCAAGTTTGCCTCCGGCAAATATGAGTGGGAAGAGACGATAGAGCCCTACCAGGAGTGTCCTCCCCCCTCAGGTCCCTTGCTGCCAGGGGTCAAAGACTTCTATCTCAGTCTGCCCTTGCAGTTGCTCCACTTTAGAATCTTGAAGCTTCCCTTCTCTGATCCCGCCAAATTGAGGGAGGTCATCCCCTTCGAGCTCGATAGCTTGATCCTCGACGGCGTGGATGACATCGTCTTTGACCCCATGGTCTTGGGCTGCACCGACGGCATTTTCGATATCCTGGTGGCGTATGCCAAGAGGGCGGCTCTCAAAGAAATCTTGGACAAGCTGGCCCCGTTGCAGATTGATCCGGCGGTGATCACCTCGCTGGAGTTGCAATTCCTCCTCAAATCCGGGCCGGAAGATATGGCCGCACACCTCCTGAAGGCGGGAGGATTGCTTCTCGGCCCTGAGGATCGAATCGATCTGGCCAAAGAAGAGCTCTTGGCCCCCACCTTCAATCTCAGGACGGGTCCATTCGCCTATACCAAAGATATCGAGAAACGGAACCGGGCGTTGAAGCTGATGGCGGGGCTTTCCCTCCTCCTGGTCCTCCTCATCCATGCCGACCTCTTGCTTAGGGCCATCACTGCCAAGAAGGAAACGACCTCCATACGAGCGGAGATGAGGAGCCACTATGCCTCCCTCTTTCCCAATGAGAAGAAGATCACCGACGAGCTTTACTTGATGAAGTCTCACATGAAGGAGATTCGGGAAAAGGGAGACGCTCTGATGGATATGGATCTCCTTCAATTCCTGGTCGATGTGTCCAGCAGGAATATCCCGAATGTGAGATTCCACGAAATCAGCGTGGATAAGGACCTGATAACGATGAAGGGGGAAGGGGGGTCCATGAACGAGATAGACAAGTTGAAAACCGGCTTGGCAGAGTTCCTAAAGGAGATCTCAATCTCGGAAATGAAGCCATCCAATGCTGGCAGGTTTTTCTTCACGCTCATTGCCAAGGGCCGCAAGCGATGAGGCTCGAAGACCTGCGATCTCAGTTCGAGAACTACCTTTCTGCTTTGGGACCTTTCAGAAAGTTCTATATCCCTTTCGCGATCCTATTTCTTTATCTCCTCCTCATCCCGAATTTTCTGATAGAAAGATCCTTCCAGAAAGAACGAAGGATATTCCGGATGAAACTTGCAGAGTTTTCCCTTCTGAGCCAGGAATATGACTCTTTGAAGGGACAGATCGATGTCATCGAGAGCAGGCTACCTGCTGGCAGTGCGGGAGGTATTGCCGGCGCATTGGATGATATCGCCTCGTCCTTGGGGCTGCGGCAAAAGGTCAAATCGGTCAAGGTGCTGGGAAACCGGGGGATTACGGAAACGCTGACTGAGGAGGCGGCGGAGGTTCAAATCGAGAAGCTGAATATGAACGAGTTCGTCCAAATAATCTATCGGCTCAGGGAAGCCCAAACGCCCGTCTTAGTGAAAAGGGCAACCATCAAAAAGACCTTCGAAAACCCCGAGCTTTTGGATCTATCCATCACTGTCGCCCTTTACACCAAGAAGTGAAATTGGGAATGGTGTGGCCTATCAGACTGCTCAGAACATGCCAGTTAGATTGACTTTGATGGGGATCAGGTAATATCCCGGAGAGACCTTGTAGCTCTCGACCAACGAGAAACTCGAGGATCTTTCCTTCATCAGTAAGGGATCCGGCATGAGCTCGATCTTCAGGTCAAGAACTCCCCGTGCGATCTCTCCCTTCGCCCTCGCGTAAATGCCCCTGCCCTCCAGAGAGAAGGAACGAATAGAGATCTTATCTTCGTCGATCGTGATCATCCCCCTGGCCATGTCAAAGGAATTGATAGGAAGCATCACCCCCCAGGCGGTTTTCTGATCGAAGTTCACATCGCTGATGGAGAACTTCAGGCTTCCGAGACGTCCGTCGGAGACGAATTCTGCGGTAACGATCCCCTGGCCATTCAGACCCAGGGCCGATAGAAATGAAATCTTCTGGGCGGGCAAACGATCGAAGCGGGCCAGGATCTGTTTTTTTCCCCCGGACTGTTTGATGTGGCCGTCAACGAGGCCCTCATCCACAGTACCGCAAAAGGAAAGATTGAGCCTCGCCAGAAGCAGGGATAAGAAATGAATTCGTCCCACAAAATGATCCACCCCCAGAAGTGAAGTATCGGATCTTTTCAGTACGACCCTCTCCGCTCGGAAATCGTAGAAAAGGCCTTTTCTCAGTCCAACGAAATCAAGGGAGAGACTGTCCCGGCTCAGGGGACCTTGCATCCAATGGATCAACATGCTCTCCTGGATGACTATCATCCAAAGACCCAAGACCGATACCCCTGCAGCGATGGCAAGAAGCACAATAGGCAGAAGCAGTCGCCTCATCATCACCGAGGGAAGAAAGCGAGAATTCTCGATTGAGATGAGAGCCTGACGCCTGTCGGGAGGGATGGTGGTCGGATCGGGGAAGATTTTGGTCCTCGATTCCAGCTGGGTCCAATTGCCCATTTCATAAGGTGGTCTCCAGCATGAATAGTGTCCCTTTGCTCTGTCTTCGAGGAGCATGAGATGCACGCCGGTTGCTCATGAGAGGGGCCGGTTCTTCAAATCTCCCGCCAATATCGGATGATGGGTTTACCCTCGGAGATTTCCACAACGCTCTCTATCATCCTCCTGATCTCTTTGTCGGTGGCAGTGGAAACCAGGCGAAAAGCGGTTCCCTTGACGGTCAGGCGGCCCATCAGAGATGGTCCGATCTTTTCCAGGCCAGCGACCTTGCTAATGTCCTCGGTCTTTTCAAGAGGTGCAGTCTGCCGGGAACGAACAATCCTTTGTGCCATGTCTTTGGTGACCAAATTGGAGAGCGACATGAGCACCGGGATCTCGGCCCCATTGATGTTGATCAACCCACCTCCATAAATCGTAATGTAGGGAGACAGCTTCTCATAGCTCTCTCGGTCCATACGCGGAATGAGGAGCAGTTCATCCACGCTGTCCAGGTTCTGATTCTTGGCGCCTTTCTCCGAGTCCGATAGTCTCGGTTCCTGATCCGGATCAATCCAGTCCGCGATCCGGTCTGCAATCTCCGGACTCAGACTTAGGGCATCCAGGAGCCTTTTGCAGGAGGAAAAAGCCTCCTGGTTCAAGATCCCATTGGGATAGATCAGCGAGCTGACATTGAATTTGGAATTCTCATCCTCCATTCTCACTGCCAGAGAAAGTGATCCCTCCAGATCTCTGAAGGGATCCTTATGAAGGACTTCAGAGATACCGGGATAGGTATAGGCATGCTGCTTGACATTCTGGGAAATGGTCATCGCTGCCAACCTCACCCCCGACTTGGCCACTGGGGATAACTTCTGAGAGTCCTGCCAGTTGTAGAGAGAATGAGTGGAGATATAGACTGCGTACGAGAATTCTACGACCATGGCCACGATGATGGCAAGCACCGAAAGGGTTAGAACCAAGACCATCCCCCGGGCATCTTCAGCGACATATCTCAGTGTGGGCCGGTCCCGTTTTCCTCTGCGTGGTCCCCGGATCATCTCGGATTTCTCGTGTTCCATGGCGAGCTCAGATCGCCCTTCCTATCTTGGGACTTGCCCTTTCAAAAATGGATAGCCGCCGATCCTTGAACAGGGCTGTAATCGTGATCCTGATCTCTTCGGGCACCTTCTTAGCCTCCGAGGCATCCCAGGTCCTGATCCAGCTGTCTTGGAACTTGGCCTCCACCAGGAAGGATTCGATCTCCTCCACCACTTCATAGCCGGGCTCTTCGGTCACCGATTGATGGGAGGAGTGAATCCGCTTGAGGAGATTCAGTTTTCCATCTACTTCTTCGACATAGTAAGAAACGAGAGAACTTCCCGGTATGAGAGGAGAAAAGGTTTGAAAGGAGAACCTGGAGACCTGCTTGCCGTATAAGTCTCGGTCCTCAATTTTGAAGACGGCCTTTTCTCGACCTGGGGTGTAGGCAAGAGATTCTATCTCCCTGCAGATCGCATCGATCGCCATCCTGCATTCCTGGAGTTTGACCAGGGACTGATCCATTCCCTCCATTGCCTTGTGGGAAAGGATAAAGGTGCTGTAGATCGCCCCCAGGATGACGGACAGCAGCACCAAGGCCAGGAGGACCTCGATCAGGGTGAATCCCTCCGAAGCGAAAGCGACAATCCCACTCTCTCCCGCTTGTCGGACGCCTTTTCTCATTTGGGATCGGGACCTCCTCACTTCTGCTTCTCCATCAGTTCCCTGAGCTCGAAGACCTCCCTCCCGAAGGTAACCCTTACATAAATCTCCGAAAAATCAGGAAAGCGCGAGTCACTCATCTTCGTCTGGTAATGAAAGGCCGAATTAGGATCAGGGAAGTCGCCTTCAGTGTTTGCAGGCTCCTTCTCCATTTCTTCCATCTTGTCCCTGGCCAGCAGAAGGGCTATGGTGAGAGACTCGTGCCTCCCTGCAATTCCCAGATGATAGTTCAGGGTGTAGATGAGGGTGACCAGGAGCCCTCCCACGATGGCGAGGGCCACGATGATCTCCAGGAGGGTAAATCCCGATTGGCGGGAATCAGATCGTTTTCTGGATTGCCCTGAATGGAAGTCGGTGGGAGTCAGGAAACTGGATTGGAGAACGGATCGCAAACTCCCCACCTCAAGGGATTGGAAGGGGCCGCGACTTACTCAACCGGAGGATGCCTCGTAAGATGCCGCTCTTTATCATGAAAGGTCACAATACGAATGGATTCCTGGCTTCGTTTCTGGGAGGCGTCTCCCGAAGGCGGAAAGCTTTACCATCATGACTTGCTTTCGGGAAGGATCTTCACCCTCCCGCTCACTGGATAGAGGGCAACCTTGATTTCTCTCCCGTCATCGTCCTTGAGCCGAATGAGCATGGCCTCCTGAGCCCCCAGAGGACCAAAAAAGACGGTCACCTGTCCATCTTTTATCTCGCCCCTCGATTGCAGATAGATGCTGACGAGGTTCCTGTAAGTTTCAGTCCTTTCGCCATCTGGGCCCTTCCAGTTTATCGTATTCTCCCCGAAGTCGACCTTCAGCGAGAGAGATCCCTTGGTCGAAATGGCGCTGTCATTCAAATATCTCAGGATGGAGGCGATCCTTCGGGCATCAGACTCCAGGGTTTTGTGGCCCAAACCACGGAACGTAGGGAAGACGATGGCAGCCAGTAAGGAAACGATAAAAATGACGACCACCAATTCGAGGAGGGTAAATCCTGACTTCGAATCATAGCACCTAATCTCGGCTGCCATACATTTTCTTCCGTTCTGGATCCAAATGGCAACTACATATTCCAGTTTGTGATATCGCCCTCTTTCCCTTCTCCCCCCTCCCTGCCATCGGCACCATAGGAGATGATATCGAAGTCCCCATGAATCCCGGGCGAGAGATAGATGTAAGGACTTCCCCACGGATCTTTCGGTATCTTCCTCTGCTCCAAGTAGCCCCCTTCTCGATAGTTATTGGGTATCCTTCCAATGGTGGGCTTTTCTATGAGCGCCTCCAGGCCCTGCTCCGTGCTCGGATAGTGGCCGCTGTCCAGCTTGAACAACTTCAGCCCAGTCTCAAAATTCCTGATTTGAACCTTGGCCTCCGCGATTCGTGCATCGTCCGTCCGGCCAATGATCCTCGGAGTCACAATGGCCGCCAAGAGCGCCAAGATGAAGACCACCACGATGATTTCGAGGAGGGTAAATCCTCTTTCGAGGATCCTGGAGACAAGATGACGCTCATGCCTGCTACTCCTGAAAAGAAGCTGACCCTTGGTTTTCATGATTTCCTCATTTCCTCCCAGATATCTCCACTTTCCAGCTCCGGCAAGACCCCGCGAGGGCCAATATGCTCGGATTTCACCGGGCCGAAGCCCATCCCTTGATTCCTATTTCACCAGCTGGTTCAATTGGAAGATTGGCAAAAGAACGGCCAGGACAATGAAACCTACCACCCCCGCCATCATCAAGATCATCAAAGGCTCCAGCAGGGAGAGGGCCCCCTGAATTTTCCGACCGAATTCCTCCTCATAAGAATCTGCAGCCTTGCTCAGGACCTGCTCCAGCTTCCCGCTCCTCTCCCCGGTGGAGATGAGTTGAAGAAGCACCGGGGGAAATCCCTCCAGTGAGGCGGAGAGTCGACCCCCCTCGGCGACCTTTTTTGCTACTTCAATGATCCTTTCCTCAAGGACGATGTTGCCTAAAGATTTCGCCGAAAACTCCAGCGCCCTTAGCATCGGCAATCCTCCATTTAAAAGCAGACCGAGTATCCGGGCAAAGCGCGCAATGTAGAGATTCCGAATCAGGCTCCCGGGTATCTTGAGCTTCAATCCATCCAAAAACCTCCTGTTCCTTTCCTGAAGCCTCTTGATCCCCAAGGTGATGGCTGCCAACAGGATGAGGATCGCCCACCAGTAATTCAAGAAAAGGTGGCTGATCTTGATCAGGATGATGGTGATCAGGGGGAGAGCGGCCTTTGTGTCTTCGAATATCTTTACGATTTTGGGAATGACAAAGACAAAGAGAAAGGACATCACCACGAATCCAACGCACATCAGAAATGTCGGGTACACCATTGCCATACGAATCTTCGTCTTGATGGCCGATTGCTTTTCCAGATAATCTGCCAGCCCCACCAGGACCTTATCCAGCGCGCCACTCTGCTCCCCAGCCCCCACCATATGCACATAGAAATCGGGAAAAATATCCTTGTGGCCCTCCATTGCCCGCGAGAGGCTGGATCCTCCGGCCACTTGGTCCCTCACGCTCACCAAGAGCCCCCTCCAGAATCCTCCGTTTTCATCCGACAAGGACCTCAATGCCTCCATGAGAGGGACACCCGAGGAAAGGAGGGTTGCCAGCTGCCTGGTGACATGAGGAAGGAGGGCGGTATCTGGTCTTCGGAAAAGACGAAGAACCCGCCTCTGCCCTGCCTGGAGGGATTCTCGAACCTCCTTTGGGTAGATGCCGCGCTCCTTGATGCTCGATATGGCATCCTGGAGCCCGTCCGCCTCCAGAGTACCTATTGCCTGCGAGCCGTCTCGATTGTATCCTCTATATTGGAATATTGGCATCATCCTGCTTGGCGCCCAAGGATCGCCTCATGCTTTTCAGATCTCGATGGCATCCTTCTGGGTGACCCGCAGAACCTCCTCGACCGTGGTCTTGCCCTGCATTGCCTTTTCAAAACCATCGATCCTCAAACCCTTCATCCCCTTGGATACCGCACGGGCCTTGATCGATTGTGAATCCGTTCTCCGGGTGATCATCTCCCGGACATCATTATCTATGATGAGTAGCTCAAAGATCCCCATCCTCCCAAGATAGCCCTTATCATTACATTTCTCGCACCCTTCACCCCGGAAGAGCACAGGAGAGGAGGTGTAAACGGTTTCATCCGGGGCTGGCTCATATGGCCTTTTGCAGTGGGGACATATCACCCTCACCAGCCTTTGCGCCAGCACGCCGATCAAGGACGAGCCCACCAGAAACGGCTCCACGTTCATATCGATGAGCCGGGTGATCGCGGATGCTGCATCATTGGTATGTAGAGTCGACAAGACCAGATGCCCGGTAAGGGATGCCTGGATGGCAATCTCAGCCGTCTCGAAATCCCGGATTTCACCCACCATGATCACGTCAGGATCCTGTCTCAGGATGGATCTCAATCCGGAGGCGAAGGTGAGCCCAATCTTGGGATTCACGTGCATCTGCCCTATCCCCTTGAGCTGATATTCGACCGGATCCTCGACCGTCATGATGTTTCTTTCCTCGGTATGGATTCGATTCAGTGCAGCGTAAAGGGTGGTGGTCTTGCCAGACCCAGTCGGGCCCGTTACCAAAAGGATCCCATTGGTCCTCTGCAAGAGAACATCCAGCCTTTTCTCATCCTCCCCGCTCAGCCCTACCTCCCAAAAGCCGATCAGGCCCTGTCTTCGATCGAGCAGCCGCAGGACCGCCCTTTCTCCAAAGGTAGTGGGGACAGTGGACACCCGGATGTCGACGTCCCTTCCTCCTATGAGGAGCCGAATTCGGCCATCCTGAGGCAGCCTCTTCTCCCCGATATCGAGATTTGCCATGATCTTTACCCTGCTGATCAAGGCGTCCTGGATGATTCGAGGAGGACTGAGAACGGAATGCAGGATCCCATCCACCCGTAGCCGGACCTCAATCTCCCTCTCGTAGGGCTCGATATGAATGTCGGAGGCCCGCTCCTTCACTGCCTGTTGGAGGATGGCATTCAGGAGGCGAATGATGGGTGCTTCTTCTGCGAGTTCCAGGATATCCCTGGGTTTCTCGAATTCTGAGGCCACTGAGGAGAGGTCTTCACCCGCTATGTTGCCCATCACCTCCTCCGCCGACCCCATTTGACCATAAAAGCGGTTGATCGCGTCAATGACCAACCCGGGAGCGGCACTCATCGGCAGCGGCTGCAGGCCCAGCCGTTGAGAGAGATCTCGCAATGCGAGGATCCCTCTTGGGTCGGCCACCGCGGCCACCAGATACCCATTTTCCGCCCGCAGCGGCATGATCATATTGCCTTTGGCAAAGGAAAGCGGAATTCCCTTCACCAGGGAAGGCTCTATATCTTCTTCCTTGATGGCACTAATCGCTTCCATCGTTTCCGATCCTGTTGGCCACGGGCTTTTCAATTCTCCCCCAAGGCATCGATTCTGCTGAATTCGGCGGCTCTTTTAGGGTCCCCCCTTGCGGCTGCCCCGGGATCCGATCGGTCGCAATCCCGGCGGAGATCTCAGTTCTTCTTATTCTCTTCTCCATTGCCTTGCACTTTGATCTGGAAATTGGGTTCCCCATACTCAACTTCAGGCAGGTCGGAGAATTCCTTTCTGGCCTCCTCTATCGGTTGTCCCTCTTTTAATTTGATCTGATACACTCGGATGTACTTCATATACTTCTTTACCGATGCACCCTTTTCCGAAATGATGGCCAAGGCCCTCTCCTCTGGAACCCCCTCCTTGAATTTCACGAAGAGCTCCCCTTCCACATAGATCCTCTTGATGTAAGGAAACTCTTCCGTCTTGTCCTGAGAAATCTGAGCCAGGCTTTCTGCGTGTCTCACCAAATGGGGCGTGATGAAAACCAACAAGTTGGTCTTCTTTTTACTGGTGGTCTTGTACTTGAAGAGCCATCCCAAGATCGGAATATCTCCCAGCCACGGCGCCTTGTGCAGGTTTTCCTCCGTTCTCTCCTGGATAAGACCTCCGATAACGACTGTCTGCCGGTCCTTCACCACCACCGAGGTCTTGGTGGATCGCTTGATGGTGGTCGGACCCACGCTGATCTGGATCAGAGTAGGCTCTTGTTTGACTGCCGATATCTCCTGAAAGATGTCCAGTTTGACATAATCTCCTTCCGTGATCTGGGGGGTAATCCTCAGGGTGATACCCACATCCTTTCTCTCTATGCTGCTGAATACCGCACCTGGCACTGCTGAGTCGGCCTCTCTCTTGGTGATGAATGGGACATTCTCACCCACCATAATCTCCGCCTCCTTGTTATCGGAGGTGAGAATCTGGGGAGTGGAGAGGATGTTGATGGCATCTTTGAATTCATCCAAGCTAAAGAGAAATGCAATTCCAGGAAATGTCAGGTCGCCAGTTGCTCCAGCAATAAGGCCCGCCGGTATCGTCAGGTAATTGCCCATTCCGCCCAATGCCAGTCCTGTAATTCCAGTGATGATCGACGAAATGGTAGATGCATCAATCTGCCCAAACCCCCCCGAGAAGATTGGCTCCCCATCTTTGGTGACGGTTGCGCGCCATTTTGAACCCAGCTCCAGAAGCTTGTCTATGGTCACCTCGGTGATCATGGCCTCGACGAAGACCTGGTTCCTTCTTCTGTCGAGCTGCTTCAGCACCTGCAGAATGCTCCGGTAGTCGGAGGGAGATGCCACGATCACCAGAGAATTGGTGCCCTTGTCCGGCGTGACGGTGATTCCCCCGGCCGCCTCAAATGGGGTGACCGGTGCCCCGGAAACCCCAGCCGCCTGCCTCCCCGGCTGTATCCCCTTGATGATCCCGTCCAAAACCTTGGATAATTCGGTGGCGTCCGCATGCTCCAGGAAGTAGACATTGATCCTCCCTTGGGCTTCAGGAGGGGGGACGTCGATGAGAGCAATCAGTCCTTTCATCGATTCCCTCACTCCCTTCTCTCCAAAAAGGACCACGGCATTCAATCTGGAATCCGCGACCGCTCCTGCTCCCTCCTCCATGGGTGGCTGGCCGGGAAGGGTTCGGGTCCTGCCCTTTATCAGGCCCTCATTCAGTGTCTTGGCGATGGCATCGGCACTGGCATGCTTGAGGAGGACGATCTCCGGCTGCTCTCGGATAGAAGGCTGGTCGATGGACTGGATGATGGACAGGACCTTCTCCACGTTGAGTCCTGAGTCCACCACCAGAAGCAGTTGGCCCGGGCCGAAGATGGAGATGTGGCCATCTCTCGAGATCAGGGGCTGGAGAAACCTGAGCGCATCATCGACGGCGATGAACTTCAGAGGAATAAGCCTGGCCATATAGCTCTCATTGACCGGCAGCTGCTCCCCAACGCTCCGCAGGATTCCCCGCTGCCTCGCCTCCACCGAAGGGATGATCTTGAAGGTTTTCTCGCCCGCAGGAACGATGGTGAACCCTTTCAGCTCCAGCACTGAGGTGAACAGGCTGAATGCCTCGTCCACGGACAGCTTCGAGGGGGCTATGATGGATATCTTTCCCCTCGCCCTTTCATCGAAGATGAAGTTCTTCCCCGTTATCTCGCTGATGAATTTGGTGACGGCTGACAGCTCCACGTCCACGAAATGGATGGTAACCTTCTCGGTCCCTTTCCGTTCCGATACCGAGCCCTTTTCTGCTCCTTTCATCTGGGCGAAGGATAGACCAGGAAAAGGGAAATGGGGGGCGAGGACAAACCATATCAGAGAAGAGACAACCAGGAGGCAGGGGAAGGCAGGACCTTGCGAATTTCTATGATCTTGTCGGCCGGTGACGTTTCTCATCTTTCATTGGATCTGATAGCTTAGAGTCATTGGGGTCCCGTTCCTGAGGATATCCAATTGGACGAGATCCATCCCCTTGAGGGCAACAAATGCCTGAAGAGCCGATTCAGGGGCGGAGATTTCATGCTCGTTAATTCTCATCAGAACATCGCCATTCTGAAGTCCCAGGGTTTGATAGACTCCACCGCGCGCCACCTCACTCAGAACAAACCCTTGTACCTGCCCTTCCACAATATAGGGGAGGAGGCGGGCGTCGGTCATGATCTTCTTCGGATTATCGATGGCACTTTGCAGCATCTTTTGATCCACCAGGGAAGACTCGCCGCCCGTGGCCTGGATCACGTTGGGGGGCTCTCCTTGTCCCCCGGCGGAGGCGCTCGCCAACTCTTTCGTGGACGTGGGTTCCAGGAGCAAAATCTCGACCCGCCTCCCCCTTTGAATGAGGAGAACCCTATCCTTTTTCACAGCCCCCAGTTTCCCGAGGCCAAACACCGAGTCCCCTACGGCGAAGACCTCCTGAGAGCCGGCCTTATCGGAAAAAATGGCGTAGTCGAATGGGCTGGGCCCGTACACGATGCCGACCAGTGAGACATCGATGGGAGGAGGCATCGATTCAGGACCAGGGGCTTGAGGGGAGCCGGTGATTGGTTTCAGCTCTCCCCCCTGAATGCCAAAAGGATTATCCCTGAGAAGTGGACCGTACTCATCGAGGCTTTTCATGGAATAGGCCTGCCCTGCCGCCTTCGTCGGTTTTCCTGCCGGCTTTCCTTTCGTCGTGAGGACGGCAACGAGGTCTCGGGCAAGCAAGAAAAGCGATAAAAATAGCAATAGGGCAATTGCCACACTGGAATAGTATAAAAGCTTGGGCTCCCTCAGGCTCAGATTCATGGCATTACCGAACCCTACCCCTTCACGGATTGGATCATACTAAAAGCGAATCAAGATGTCAAAAAGAAAGTCCTGCAAATCCCATTCCAGCAATGGTGGATTCGTGGAGCGATAAGGCTGGTGCATCAAAAGGGGGAAACGACAAGTGATCCGTCCCCCTGTAGGCTTTATCCCTGCGATCTGGCTAAATTCTGAATTTATCCACTTGCTGCCTGCTGAGGCGGGGCGGTCGTAGCCTCCCCTTATGCCTCCCCCAGATTTCAATTTCGGGCGCCGTATCCTCTTCCTGGGAATCGCTGAAGGCTGCACAGACTCCAGCGGCCTGAAGCAGGAGATCCTCGGATGTCTCTCCGCGGGCAAGCCCGATCGGCCCAGGCAAATGTTCTGCCGAGAGCAGGGTATCCCCTTCCCTGGCTAACTCCTTGAGCCTTTGATTCTCTGCCGCATTTCTGCCCACAATGACCTTGAGTTCCTGGATCCGGAAATGTCGGCCCACTTTCAGCAGCTCCATATCCCTGAGATCGAAACTCCCTCTCGCGAACAGCTCCTTCAATTTCTTCGAAAATCCCTTATCGGTCAAGAGGCAACCGCCGGCGGGAGCCGAAAATTCCGTCAGACCATAGGCCTGGGCCAACGG
>CAVQYV010000012.1:0-73175 GCA_963718295.1 uncultured Methylomirabilota bacterium
ATGTGCGTCCAGATCTTCTCGATAACCTGCTGGTGATCTTCCATCGTGAACATCTTCTCATGCTCAACTTTCCAAAACGGTAATAACCTTATCTGTTGGTCATGGTTCTCGCTGTGCGACATATAGCAAAGCGGGAACGGGTTGTCAATTGCTGGCCCGGCTGCATGGCGTACGCACCACCTTGCCGGTTCCTCACTTGCTGAAAGCACAGCATTTCTCAGCTACCCCTCTTCCATGACAGGAAGAGCGGAGAGTCGCCCATCCCCCTCCTCGATCCCCGTCGTCTCTCGTCTTAGCGGTCGCCCCAGCAGATGGCGGCGAAGCCCCACGTGTCGCCGTAGCCGGCATATTGATCCATCCCTGAACTGTCGCGTCGAATCGCCAAAGCTGATTCGCCCGCGCAGTAGGCCCGCCATCGGTCTCGCAGCCGGCGGTGAAAGCTGGACATTTCGAGCCTTGAGACGCCGGTGGGTGGGAAAGACGAGGAAACCCAACCAGGGGATGCCGGGCTCGCGGCGACAACTGCGCCCCTTCGTGAATTGTCAGCCGGATTCTAACAAGTCGCTCGCTCGATGGCCCTCTTCCAGCGCCAGAGCTCCTCGCTTGCTGTCGCTGAACAGCGCAAGGTCATCGACATACCTCAAGTAGGCGGGGCACCGAAGTTCCCGTTTCACGAAGTGGTCCAATGGGTTCAGGTAGCAGTTGGACCAGAACTGGGAGGTGAGGTTCCCGATGGGCAACCCCTCGGTCGACAGGGTCTCGAGCAGACGTCCCGGAAAGCAGACCATGCGGAAAGGAAATTCTCCTCATGCTCCTCATGCACTCCACGCCGCCCTCCAGGATCGGTCGATCAGCCACAGCACGTCTTCCTGCCGGTCACCGCGGGCCAAGATAGTCAGACAGAATGGCGTGGTCCATGGAGGGAAAATGTTTTACGATGTCCAGCCGCAGCACGTAGCGGAGGCGCGGGCAAACTCCTGCAGTCGGTAGGCCCGCGTGGGTTCCCTTGTCGCTGCGGTTTGCGTAGCTGTCGAAGAGGAAGCGGCGCTCGAACCGGGCTCGATCACGTTGCATAGGGCGTGATGCACGACTCGGTCGCGAAACGGGGCGGCGCTGATCAGCCGTCTCTTCGGCTCGTGGATGGAGAAGCTCACGTAAGGGCCCCGGACGGTACGTACGGGTTCCAGGAGCTCCTCTTGCAGCTCCAGCAGGTGATCCGCCAGTGGTATGTCAAACCGGGCAGTGCTCTGCCGTCGCCGTTTGCCTCGGGCGGCGTTGCGGTAAGCTTCGAGCAGGTTCTCCCATGAGATGATGCGCGGAAAGGCTCGCTGTCATGGAGGTGACGGAGGGATTCATGGCGGAAGAGTTCGTGATTCTCGCCAAGACGTACGATCTGCTCGCCTGGCTGCTGCCCAAGGCCGAGGCGTTCCGAGGCTCTACCGGCGGACGGTCGTGCAGCGGCTCCTCGACTCGGCCCTCGATTTCCAGGAAGCCCTCTTCGATGCCCAGAGCCAGGGTGGCTCCACCCGGCAGCGTTCCCTGCGCAGCGCGGACTCCGCCCTGAATAAGGTACGGATCTACCTGCGCCTCGCCCACCGTTGGCGGTGGTTGAGTGACGGGCAATATCGGCATGTAAGCGGGATGGTGGCTGAGCTGGGAAGGCTGCTCGGGGGATGGCTGAAGGCAAGGTGAGGCGTCCCAGGCCCTGCGGCCAGGGGACGCCTCTCTTCTGTGTATGGCCGACGGGGTGCCCGGAGGGCAATCCGTGCGGCCGGGACTCACCCTCGCCATCGGTCCTCCTGCGCCTCGGGCCGCAAACCGTGATCGGCGGTCCGTGCCGGAGCCGCTTCCCGGGCCGGTAAAGGTGGGAGCGACCGCAACAGGCCGGCAGCAGAACCAACGCCGGGCCTGCGCCATAGCAGGGACGAATGTGGGATGCGCACACCACCCGCAGGCCCACGTTGTGGTTGCGGTTGTTCGGGTGGATATTGTTGCGGTAGGCCGCGCGAGCATTGTCCTGATCGTTGTTCCAAGACCCGCCGCGCACCGCACACCGCCACGTCGTGGGGAGCCCCGCTGGCCGAGGCCAGCCCCTCCCACTTTACCACGGAAGGGTGAGGTCTTTTCAAAAAATCGCCGGGGCGCTCCGCGCCCCCTCTTGCCGCTTTTACGCGGCAACCAGCAACCCGCAATTCAAGCGATGGGGGAGGCGCACACCACCCGCAGGCCCACGGAGTGGTTGCGGCCGTACGGGTGGATAATGAGGCGGCCGCAGACGTGTCCGATCGTCGTACCAAGACCCGCCGCGCACCGCAAGGTTTGCCTCTCCTGCCAGGTTCAGGTTGCGGGCATTCGCATACTCGTTGAGACACAATTCCCACACATTGCCGCTCATGTCGAGGGCCCCCACCGGGGAGGCACCCTGCGGGTACACTCCCGCCCGCCGTCGTCCGTTGCAGCCCGCTTTCGTAGGTGTTTGCCCGTGGGGAATCCCAGGCCGCGCCCCAAGGGTATACGTTCTTTGGGTTCCCCCCGGTGGCCGCCTGCTGCCACTCCCCCTCGGTGGGCAGCCGGACCTCGTAGCCCAGCTTGGCCGTCAACCAGCGGCAGAAGGCGACGGCCTCCGACCACGACACGTTTTCCGCCGGGTGGTTGTCATAGGCGTTGAATTGCTTGCCCGGCTCGTCGGGGTGAAACCGCAGTCCTCCCCACCAGGTGGGATTGCCAAACCCGTCCTTTGCCTCGAAAGGTCCGGTATTGCCTCCAGGTGAGCGGATACTTGGCAATGTAGAAAGGTTTGACGCGAAAGGTCCCAGCTCCTTCCTCCAGGCTGATCTCTCCCCCGGGCACTTTGCACCAGGCGATATCCGGAAGCCCATCCGGCCGCAACCCCACGCCGGCTCTCGGATCGCCCAGGAGCGACAGGCGAACGCCGATGAGCGCTCGCCGCTCGTGGGAAGTAGCCGGATCCTCCAGCTCCTTAAGCATGGAATCGCGGTCGATGGGGCCCAAGAAACGCCGCTCCTCCTCCGTTAGCTCCTTCACGCCCAGGCCCAGCCGGCCCAGCATCCCCACCACCTCCACCACCCGCTCATCCGTCCACAGGTACTTCTTCGCCTCACCGCCATCTTTCCACTCGGCCGTTGCCTGGTGCACCTGGCGCCGCATTCGCAGGTCGTCGGAGGTGGCTTCGATCCAGCTTCGAAGACGCGGCCAGCTGGCGAAGAGGGCCTCGTGCGCTACCTCCACCATGGGTTCCTTCCCCTCTTCGCAGTCCGTGACCAGCAAACGCGCCTTGGTCAGAGCATCCACCAGCATTGCTTCGGCAGCCCCGCCGGTCACCTGCTGCAGCGGCGCTCGGCGGCGGGTGGCCACCCCCCGCTCGTCCACCTCCACCAGGTCCCGGAAAACGCGGCCCAGTGCGCTCTCCCACGCAGCTTTTTCCCCTTCGAGACAGGCAAAGGTCTCCTCCGCCCGCTGGCCGATGGCACCGGAGACCCCATGAAAGCTGTCGTAGGCAGCGCAGGTCAGGAGCGGGCCGGCCTCTTTCGACTTCTTCCATAGTTCATGGAGCGCGAAGGCCATCAGTGCCAGCGCCCCGGGCTCGGTGCCCGTATCCTCCAGAATACGCTGCACCAGTCCTTCCTCGAATGCCAGCCCGGCCCGCTGCGCCGGCCGGGTGATCATCTCGTGCAGCGCCCCCATCTTCGGCGGCAAGAGCGCGAAGTGCCCTTCGGCAAACAATTCGTTCAGCACGGGCCATTCCAGGCATCGAGCGTAGAAATCGGCCCGCATGGTCAGGACCGTGCGCACCCGCGCGGTCTGGGCCGCCCGAGCCAGCAGCTCGACGAAAGGATGCCGGTATTTGGCGTCGACCAGGGTGAAGAACTCCTCGAACTGGTCGAGGAAGAGGAGCAGTTCGGCCCAGGGCGGCTTGCCCTCCAGGAGCATCGCCAAGTATTTCTCCAGCGAGCCGGGATCCCTCTCCAGTTCCTGGGCGACTTCCCGGATGGTCACCTCAGGCCTCTGGATCTTTGCCTTGATCGCGCTTGCCAGTTCCATGAAGGGGTTGTCACTCACCTCGGCCGGCGTGCACCGCAGCGGGCGCCAGTCGCCGCTTCCGGGGAGGGCATTCTTCTCCAGGGCCGGCAGCAAACCGGCTGCGACCAGCGAGGATTTGCCCGAGCCCGAGGCACCCACCACCGCGAGGAAGCGCTGCCCCGCATCGCTCATCTTTTCCATGAGGTCATCGATTTCGCGGCCCCGACCATAGAAGATGAGGGCTTCCTCCGAGGTAAAGGCCCGCAAGCCCGGGAACGGAGGTCTCTCATAGGCGGGCTCTTTGCGAGCTATCGCTGCAATGCGAGAATCACCCTTCTCAGGCGGATGAGCCTCTCGGTATCGGGTGATGATGTCCCGGAGATGCTCATCCAATATTTCCTTGAACTGGGAGGGTTCCTCGTACGAGCAAAAAGACCACCGGCAGGAACCATCCGGATTACGGGACTCGGAGAAGAACGTTTCCACCAGATCCCACTGTCTATTTTCCTCCTCGCGATTCGGGTCTTTGGTGTGGACCATCCGCCCATTCTCTCGCCAGTAGACGAGCACCTCGGGCTTGTCGGTTTTCTTTGCCTCCTCCAGGGCTTCGAGGAACTCATACTCCGTGCCGGAGCGGTAACGACTCCCGTCCGGTTTGCGATAATTCTCGGACAGGGGCGTTCCCATGCGCGCCCAGAAGATGACGATGACGATATCGCACTGGGAAGGCTTCTTGAGTCCCCGGTTGATCGCCTCCTGGGGCTCCAGCTGCGCAGGCATGGGGGTGCCCACCCCGGGCGTGTCCCAGGCTACGACTTCCAGCTTGAGCCAGTCCCGGTGAGCACGCTCGCTCTGCAGGCGACCGATGACCTGCCGGGCCAATTGCCGCTCACGGCTCACATCGCCGGGGGAGGAAAGGAAGATGTGCAGGTGGTGCATGTCCAATGTCTTTGTGAACCTCGTTCCCGGTGGCATTCGGTGGCGTGTGCCGATCGATCGACCCGCAGGCCACCAATCAATTATCCTATTATCCTATTATCCTGTCACTGTCAGATGGTCAGGATGCCTCTCCATTACCACGACAATTGCGATGGAATCAAGGGAAAACTGAATGGAAAACTAAACAGGGACACATCCCATTTATGGGTATTCCATCCCCACCCCGGGTTTCTCCGGGGTTTCTCTGCGGGCCCTTGAGAAAATGGGATGTGTCCCTGTTTTTTGGTATCGAAGTTGACAAGGCCCTATCCCTCTGCTATTTTTGGCCCCGTCTGTACGATCTTCAATACAGGGAGCATATACTGATGGCCAAGAAACTGACCGTGGTCCCGGAGCGCTGCTCGGGCTGTCGCCTCTGCGAGCTGGTCTGCTCCATCCAGCGTTTCGGGGTCAATAACCCAAAGAAGTCGTGCATCCGGGTGATGGTGGTCTATCCCCATCCCGTGATCCGAATGCCCATCATCTGTCGCAATTGCAAGCAGCCTAAGTGCCGCGATGCCTGCCCCAACGATGCCATCGTGGCGAATCACGGCGTATATGACATCGACACCGAGAAATGTATTTCCTGCCAGCAATGTGTCATCGCCTGTCCTTTCGGGGCGATCTTCCTCCATCCGGACTTGAGCTATCCCTTCAAGTGTAACCTCTGCGGCGGGGATCCGGAGTGTGTGAAGGCCTGCCCCAAGAAGGCCCTCCTCTATATCCCGGAACACACCCTGGGCCAGGCCCACCGCATGGAGTCTGTGCTCAAATACGCCCACATGCGGGAGGTGGAATACGTGGAGAGGGGAGAGAAGAAGAAGCTGAGATACGCCGATTCGGAGGGGTCCAACGATGACCATTAAGGGAGGGTATTTCAAGAAACTGCTCTGGATCGACCTCTCGGCCGGGAAGGTCGAGGCCAAAGACCTATCGGATGACTTCATCCTGCAATATATCGGAGGCAGAGGTTTCGGGGCCAAGTTGGTCTGGGATCATCTGGAGGAGGGCCGCGATCCCTTGAGCCCGGGCAATCTCATCGCCATCTCCCCAGGGCCGCTCAATGGATGCTACCTGCCGGCGGCGGGCAAAACCTCCTTCGTCTCCATCTCCCCCCTCACGGGTGTCTATGGGGATAGCAATATGGGAGGCTCCTTCGGGGTGGAGCTGAGGCAGGCGGGATACGACGGGATCGCCATCGTGGGCCGCGCCCCGAAGCTGTCCTACCTGTGGATCGACGACGAGGAGGTGAAGATCGTCCCCAACGAGGCCCTCAAAGGAAAGCGGAGCCTGGAGGCCGAGGGGATGATCAAGAAAGAGATCGGGGACGATCATGTGCGGGTGACGACCATCGGCCCCGCCGGAGAGAACCTGGTGCGCTTCGCGGGCCTCATTAGCGACTGGGGACGAAACGCGGGCCGATGTGGAATGGGCGCTGTCTTGGGATCCAAGAACATCAAGGCCATTGCGGTGCGGGGCTCCAAGGACCTTCCGGTGTATGACCTGGAGCGGCTGCGAGAGGTGAGCCGCGAATCCTTCAAGACCCTCTCCCGCCACCGGCTCTTCGAGTTCTGGCAACAGCAGGGACTGATGTCGGTGGTGGATTATGTCAATGAGGCCGGGGTGATGCCCACCTTCAATTTCCGGGCTGGACGCTTTGACCAGGCGAACCAGATCAATGGCTTTGTCATGGAGGATCATTACAAGATCGGCGATGCGGCCTGCTTTGCCTGCCCCATGGCCTGCAGCAATGTCTGCCTGGTGAAGGAGGGCAAGTATGTGGGCACGGTGGTGGAGGGGCCGGAGTATGAGACCGCCGCCATGCTCGGCCCCAACCTGGGCGTTGGCAACTTCGCCTGCATCCTGAAAGCGAACCAGCTCTGCGACGAGCTGGGAATGGACACGATCTCGACGGGCAGCCTGGTGGGGGCCATGATCGAAGCCCTGGAATATGGACTCCTCAGTCGTTCCGAGGTGGATGGCCTGGCCTTGAGATGGGGGGCGGAGGAAGAGATCCTGTCCCTGGTGGAGAAGATCGCCTATCGTCAGGGAATCGGCGATACCCTGGCGGATGGAAGCCTCAAGGTGATCGAGCGGTGGCCGCAACTGGCACCCATCATCTCCCAGGTGAAGGGCCTGGACCAATCCGCCTATGATGCCCGGGTGGCGATCTCCATGGCCCTGGCCTATGGCACTTCAGATATCGGCGCCCATCACGCCCGGGCCTGGACCATCGCCAAGGAACTGGAGATGGGGCGCGATTGGGATTTGGGCAAAAAGGCCGACCTGGTCATTTACCATCAGACCATCCGTCCCCTCTTCGACATGTTAGGCGTCTGCCGCCTGCCCTGGATCGAATTGGGGTTCCATGAGGACGCTTACGCCCAATATTTCCAGGCCATCACCGGCATCGACTTCAGCCTTAAGGACCTGCTGGAGCGCTCCAACCATGTGTACAACCTGACCCGGATGATCAATGTGCGCTTTGGCCTCTCCCGCAAGGACGATTACCCACCGCCCCGGGTGTTCGAGGTGCCCATCCCCGATGGGCCCCAGGCCGGAAAGGTGTTGTCGCGCGAAGAATACGAGAAGATCCTGGATATCTATTACCAGAAGCGGGGCTGGGATAAGGAAGGCATTCCTTCTGCAAAGATCCAGATGGGGATCCGTGGTGAGTAAGGGAACAGGAGACGAGAGATGAACCGACTTTCAGTCGAGACCCTGCACCGGATCGATGAAGAGCTGGCAGGCATCGGATTCGATAGGAAGGAACTCGAGCAAATCGCCCCTCAGATCGGAGCGTGGGCGGAGGAGATTGCGGCCCTGCACGAGCTCGACCTGCGGGAGCTCGAGCCCTCTCTCATTTACTTTTTGGAGGAAGCGTAAGTGATGGGCGGCACCGGCTTCGAAACGGAAAGCATCGCCACCCTAGGCCCGCGCCTCGCCCGCAAGGAAATCTCCCCGGTTGACCTGGTGAAGGCCTGTCTTGAGTTTATCGAAAGGCAGGATGGAAAGATCAGGGCCTTCATCACGGTCTGTGCGGATCAGGCCCTGGAGGCCGCCCGGGCCGCAGAGAGCGGAGATCCTGGCCGGCCGTTACCGCGGCCCTCTCCACGGCATCCCCATCTCGCTCAAAGACCTGGTGGCCACCCAGGGAATTCGTACCACCGCGGGATCGAAGATCCTGGCGGATTGGGTCCCCGAGGCCGATGCCACCGTCGTAAGAAAACTCAAGGAAGCGGGGGCCGTCATCTTGGGCAAGGCCAACCAGCACGAGTTCGCCTACGGGCCCACCGGGGTCAACCCTCACTATGGAACAGCACGCAATCCCTGGGACCCGAGCCGGATCCCCGGAGGCTCCAGCAGCGGCTCCGGCGTCGCGGTGGCCAGCTCGCTGTGTCTCGCCTCCATCGGCACCGACAGCGGTGGCTCGGTCCGCATCCCGGCATCTCTCATGGGAATCGTAGGCTTGAAGCCGACTTATGGTCTGGTGAGCCTCAAGGGGATTGTGCCCCTTGCCTGGTCCCTCGATCATGCCGGGCCTATGACACGCTCGGTGGCCGATGCCGCCCTGATGCTCCAGGCCATTGCCGGCCACGATCCGCAGGATCCCGCCTCTTCCCAACGCCCCGTCCCGGATTATTTTCGGGCGCTAAATGGGGAAGTCAAAGGGATGAAAATCGGGCTCATCAAGGAGTATTTTGATTCGCCCATGGAGGGAGGCATCCAAGAGATAGCCAAGGGTTTCGGCAAGCAACTGGAGTCCCTGGGCATCGAGGTGGAGGAAGTCTCACTTCCACAGCTGAAGTATGCCTCGGTCGTCTCCTTTCTGATCATGGCCTCCGAGTCCATGGCCTATCACCGGACCTGGATGAAAGATCGGGCGGCCGACTACGGGGAAGACGTCCGGATCCGCCTGGGGTTAGGACAGTTCATCCTGGCCACCCAGTATATCCAGGCCCAAAGGGTGCGCCGGGTCCTCTATCGCCACATCCAGGATGCCCTGGGACGCTTCGATCTCTTGCTCTCCCCTACCCTTCCCATCACCGCCCCCCGCATCGAGGAGCGGGAAATCCTGTTGGGAGGCAAATCGACTGATGTCCGTCCGGTCCTCACCCGCTTCACCCGGGCCTTCAATGTCACGGGCCATCCGGCCCTGTCGCTGCCAGGTGGCCTCTCCCCCTCCGGCCTTCCCATCGGTGATGCAGTTGATTGGCCGACCCTTCGGGGAAGAGAGCCTTCTGCGCCTCGGTCACGCATACGAGCAGGCCTTCCCCTTCCCTTCGCTGCCTTCGTTGGGTTAGCCAGCCCTTATCCTGTCTGACTGTTCTTGAACCCACTGGGGGCGACCGATCGCGATCAAAAAACAAGTTCACTCAGAAACCACGTCCGTCTCCCAGAAGCTTGGCAAAGTTCCCCGGGAAAGAGAAAACCACATCGCGAGCAGAGTTGGTTGGGCAGAAAAATACAGAGGAAGGATCAAAACCGCGAGAGTTGTCCAGCGAGGCTCAGTGATCGAGAATCAAAGGGCGGGGAGCTTGCATAGCATTTCCGCTTCTTGCCTGCCTTTCACCATTCGCCAGTGAACGTTGCCGGGCACCGGTCATGCGTATTCGTAAACGGGGGTTTCCATCACTCTGGCGGGCTTCTTACCTCCTTTGATCAAGGCCTGGATGCGCTCCACGGTCTCAGGGGAAAAGAACTGCTCTCCGGTCTCCTGGCACACTCGGGCTGGCACATGTTCAATAACATAGAATCTCCCGCCTAACTCCAAGGCATAAGTGACTTCCGTTTCAATCATCGTTTCCTTCATTTGTTGTTCACCTCATTCGTTCTGTTTCCTGAGCTTGAAGTCTATCCACAGCTTTGGGTCTGGTTCATACAGCGTGATGACCTTGATCAAGGAACGGCTGGGATAACTGCACTGCATGTGTAACGGCCGTCCAGCTTTCGTAAATCCCAGGATTAGACAACTTGGGCCATATTTATCTTTAGGGTAGTCTTCGACCACCTCACTCCTGCCCGATATTGCCTCCTCCACGTCCGTAATGCTGATGTTCCGAATAACGCTTTGGTCAACGGCATGCTTCGAGAGCTCGTACTGGCGCCGGAGTATCTTGCCTCGGATGTCCTCAAGAATACCCATAAATTCATCTTACTTGATTCCTTTTCCCCCGTCAATCGCTCTTGAGAGCTGGCGTTAGGTCTTTCGTGCGGTCAGCAAAGGGCTGCCACTTCCTGACTCTGGGCGCACGGGGAGGGGACGTTCGTGCAGAAAGTGCATTGCGCCTCTGTGCCCGGTTCCGAAGAAACCTCCACACCCGTTCCCCCCCCGGCTGTCCAAAGTCATTGATACGGAGACCTTCCAAACAAAAGAGGCAACAAGGATGACTCCTGCTGCCTCTTTGTGCCTTCATCGAACGGAATGGAGCGCTAACATTCCATCGAGGATCATCTCATCTCGCTACTTCACGGGGGGAGGGGGAATCGGCAGTCCCGCGTTGACCACCCGCACCTTGAATATAAGGCGCTTGAAGCCCTCGGTAATGTAAAGGGTCTTGTTATCGGGGCCGCCAAAGCGCGCGTTATCCGTTCCGGTTGCCCCCGGGTCCGGGGATTCGATCACGTCTATGATGTCTCCCTGGTTTGGTTCGAGCACATACACCTTGCCGCCTCCGAACATGGCGACATAGAGATTGCCCTTCTCGTCCATGCCCATGCTGTCCACACCCCAGCCGCCATTGAAGTGCCTGAGGACATGGAGAAAGATGCACGCCTTGCCGCCGTTGATCATGTATCCCCTCAGGAGGCGATTGGTCCCGAATTCAGCCAGATAGATGAACTGCTCATCGGGAGAGAGGAGGATCCCGTTGGGGAAGGCCAGGTTTTCCATGATGGGGGTGACATCGCCGGTCTGGGCGTCTATCCGGTAAACAGCCCCTTTGGGATTGGAGATACTCGTGGCCCAGGTGTCCGAAAAATAGATGTTTCCCTTGGAATCGATGCACAGATCATTGGGCCCGTTCAGCTTGATGCCGTTGTAGGTGTGGCAGAGGGTCTTGACTTCCTTGGTCTTGGGGTCCAGGGAAACGATGCCCATATCCCGGTGGGCGATGAGGAGCCTTTTCTGTTTCCGGTCATAGATCATGCCGTTGGGCCCCAGAAGGTTTCCTGCGGCGCCGATGTTATAGAATTTCTCGTATTTCCCTTCCGGGGAGACCCTGGAAATCCAGCCGGCCTCGATCTCGACAAGATAGAGGTAGCCATCATCCGGATTATAGGACGGGCCTTCAATGAATCCTGAACCGGGAATCGTGGCAAACAATTCTACCGGCCCGGTGGTAACTCCCTTGGCAAGGGAAAGGGAGGGGATGCATAGAGCGAGAACGAGAACAAGGGTTAATGCCGGCAACTTCTATCTTTTCCATGTTTTCATGGCTTCCATTTCTGACCTCCTTTTGCGGGTTATGGGTGATAAGAAGCCGCCTTTTACAGAAAGTATTGGTAGTGCTGCCAGTGTGTGTCAAACAAAATGGAGCGCGTGAGGTTGGGATGTCGCCAGTCGCCACCATGCCTTGGCCTTTGGCCCCTTGCGCTCCATCGTTTAGGGAAGCGAGCCAAATTAGGGACAGCTCCCCAATTGCCCAATGCGAGAGGGCATTTCAGCGAGGAAGGCCGGCCTTGATGAGGCCCTCCACAACGTGCTGTCGATCCTTGTCGTGGAGAAAGGGGCTGGTGCTGCCCACGTAGGTTGCTGAGTAAGAGGGATTTTCCTTCAAACACTTCTCTGCCTCGGCCCGGGCCTCCTCCATCCGCCCCAGTTGAGCAAGGGAAGCAGCAAGCAACCCCCTGGCTACACCCATGGGCGACATTTTCCTGAGGGTTTCGACCGCCCCTTGATAATCGTGGGCAACATACTGGCAAAAACCCAATGAGTACAGGTACCAGTTAGGATAATTGGGGTTCAGGCGCATCGCCTCTTGGATTCGATGGATGGCCTCCTTCGGCTGACCTGTCCATCCATAGAATTCTGAGGCCAAGACAAGGATTCGGACGTCGTTGGGATTGGTTTTCAAGGCCTCTTCAAATTCAGCCCTCGCTTCGTCAAATTTCCTACCGCGGAGCAGGAAATAGGCCAAGGAGGCACGGGTGAGGCCGTCTCCCGGATCCAGGGCCACCGCCTTATAAATCAAATCCATGGCCTTTTGATAAGACTCCTTGGACTTGCCGGGGAGCCAGCCGTACTGCCAATCATAATAATGGGTCCATGCGAGTAACCTGTAAGGCGGATCGTACTTCCGATCCAGGGCAATCGCCTTCTCACAAATCTCACGGGCCTTGGCGTTATCAGTGGGAGTAAAGTGCATTAATATCTCAAAGGCCTGCCAGTAAAGGCCGTAGGCATCCAGGCTATCCGGATGTTTGAGGGAGGCCCTGGCCATCTCCTCCTGGTAGAGCTTGCCGCCCAGGGACCCGATGATCTTCCGGGTCACCTCGTCCCGCACCCAGAAGACATCCTTCAGGGGACGATCAAACTGTTCCACCCAGAGATGGGTGCCGGCGATGGCATCGATGAGCTGAGCAGTCACGCGGACGCGATCCTGGGAGATCTGGGCGCTCCCCTCCAGCACGTAACGGACCCCTAACTCCTCCGCCACCTGATGTACCTTCACCGCTTTGCCCTTATAAGTCAGCGTGGAGTTGCTGGCAATGACGAATATATCCTTGAACCGGGCCAGGGCGGAGATGATGTCCTCGGTTATGCCATCCACGATGAAATCCCGGGACTTGTCCGTACTCAGGTTCACAAAGGGCAGCACGGCGATGGAGTGCCGATCGGGCAGGGGATGGGCCATCTTCTGAACGGAGGCGACCTGAGGGGTGCGAGAGGGAAGAAGGACGAAGCGCCAGAGGAGCCCAGCGGCAACGAGGAGGAGGATCCCGGCGGCCAGGGCGATCTACACCCATTTTCTTCGGAAAGCCTTCTTGGCCTCCTTCACCCGATGAGCCGCTGCCCCCGGATGGGAGAGCAGGCGATAGACCTGGACCGGCTCGGCAATGTTCTTGAGGGTCTGCTTCCCTAAATCTTCATATTCGAATTCCAGCTTGCCCTTGACGTGATCATGCACCATGCTGGAGATGCAGATCCCTCCTCCCTCCGCCAGGGCCTGGAGGCGGGCGGCGATGTTCACGCCGTCTCCGTAGATCCGGCCCTCCTCCTCCATGACATCCCCGAGGCTGATCCCCATCCGGAACTCCATCTTCCGGTGATAGGGGAGCTCGGCATTCCGCTCGGAAAGATCCCGCTGTATCTCCGCCGCACAGTTCACCGCATCCAAGACACTTTCGAAGCGGGCCAGTAAGCTATCCCCGATGGCATCCACCACTTGGCCTCGGTAGCGGCGGATCAGGGTCTCCATCGCCTCCTTGTAGGCAGCCAAGGTGCGGATGGTGCCCACATCATCATGGCTGATCAGGCGGGTATAGTCCTTGACGTCCGCGCTTAGGATTGCGATGAGCTTGCGGGTGATTCCCTCAGGAGTCATGGGAGGTCCTCCTCATCATGGAGGCTGCCGTAACCGCGGTGAATGACAAAAAGGCACCGTGACCTTTTGTTGAAAGATCCATCCGGTGCCTTTTTTGTACCTATCGCCTTCTGCCGAAAAAGGGGATTGCCGCATCTCCACTTGTCCAGAGGCCATTTCCATTTTGGGAGAAATTTCGAAGAAATAGCTAACCCTCTGGCAAACTTTTTACGCCTCCCGTGATTTCTTGTCAATCGGTTTCTCAAAACTCGGGTTCTTAGGTTTTTTGGCAGAGCTCGATGCGGACCCCTCTCATGCTTTCAGGCTTGAGGAAGGCGATGGGCACCCCGTGCAGCCCGATTCGAGCCTTCTCTTCCTCGGCTGCCAGGCCCTGCGCCTTTGCCTCCCGAAGCGCCGCCTCGATGTCTTCCACCTCGAAGCTTATGTGATGGATTCCTTCGCCATGCGTCTTCAGAAACCCGCCGATGAGGCTGTCGGGCCGATGGTCCTCGAGGAGTTCCACCTCGTCCCCCCCGACGTACGCAAAAATGGCCTTCAGCTCGCCCCGCTGCTTCAGATCGCTCAACTCGCAGCCGAACATGTCCCGATAGAGCCGGGCCGCCTCCTCTACGCTCTCCACCGCCACCCCGACGTGATGGAGCCTGGTTACCCCCATCTTCCCCATCCCCTTCAGACCGGATGGCCCTGCATCGCTACCTTCGGCCTTCGACCCCGATGAGAACAGGGTCTGATAAACTGCCGTGGCTGCAAAAGCGCCACTCGCTGCCTTCAAAAACGCTCTCCGGTTCATACATAACTCCTTTCTTTGGTTGCTGCCATCTTGTCTGTCTTCCTCTGCGCGGGCTTCTCAAGAAAAACGCGAGCGCCCGCGGTCAGCGGGGCGCGTAACGCGTCCGCAGCCGCATCCCGTCAGGCGCGTTGGATTACGTAAAAAACGTACCCGTAGTTATCCTCGGAGCACTGGAAGACTTCGATCTCTCTGATCGTCTCTGCGGCAAGCTCTTTGACTGAAAGGTCCGGGTGATCAAGAAGCGCTTTCGCGCGAGGCGCGAGAATATCGTAGTACCCGTCCACCCATGCATCTCGGGGCAGCGTCTCAATGGCAAGCACCCGGTACCCTGCGTTTTCAGCAGCTTCAATATTTTGTTGGATAGATTGCATATCCGGATACCCAGATCGGAAGAACTCCCTTACCGCAAGGGTATCGATGGGGTATACGCTTCGGATCTACACTTAGCACAGTTCTCCTTCTGGAGGCAAGCATTTAAGATCCTTATATTTAAGATCTTTACCAAGGGTGTGCGCCAGCAATTGGGAGCGTCCATTCAGCCTATTCAGTATTGACTTTTCAAATCCGGTTTAGTATAAGGAGCCCCAGTTTCTTACCCTAGTACCTTTAGAAAGGGGAGGGCAACAACATGCAACTATCGCGTCGACAGTTTCTAAAGCTCTGCGGTGGGTCGGCGATCGCCCTCGGATTCTCCGATACCCTGCTGGCACAGGTGGTCTTTGCTTTAGAAAAGGCCGTGGAGGGTAATCCAGCAGTCATCTGGCTACAGGGCTCCTCCTGTACGGGTTGTTCCGTGTCCCTGCTGAACAGCGTCCACCCCACCATCGAAGAAGTGTTGCTGAAGATCATCAGCCTCCGATTCCACCCCAACATCTCTGCAGCCTCAGGGGATCTGGCAATCAAAGCCATCGAAGAGACGGCCAAATCGGGCAAGTTCTATCTGGTGGTAGAGGGGTCGATAGCCACCAAGGAGGATGGCCTTTACACCATTATTGGAGAACATGGGGATAAAGGAATCACGATGGTGGACTGGATGCGAAGCCTGGGCAAGGATGCAGCGGGGGTTCTTGCCTTCGGTACCTGCTCTGCCTTCGGCGGGATCCCTGCAGCCAAGCCCAACCCCACCGGCGCCATGTCTGTGAAGGAGTTCTTCGCCAAGGAGAAGATCGCCACTCCAGTCATCAATGTTTCGGGCTGTCCTCCTCATCCGGACTGGATGGTAGGAACCCTCGCCCACCTTCTTTCCTACGGTTTGCCCAAAATGGACGAAGACGGTCGACCTCTCCTCTTCTACGGAAAGAACCAACATGAGAATTGCCCCTTCCGCGGCTACTACGAGGAAAAGAAATTTGCCAAATATTTCGGGGACGAAGGCTGCCGATACGTGTTGGGCTGTAAAGGTCCCTTTGCTTACGCCGATTGTTGGTACAGACGCTGGAATAACGGGCCAAACTGGTGTGTGCAGAATGCCATCTGTCTTGGCTGCGTGGAGCCGGGCTTCCCTGACGCCCTGACTCCCATGTATTGGAATGAGTGAATCCATCTCTGCTAAGGGGAGGACTGAAAGATGGCAAGAAAGATCGTAGTTGATCCTGTGACCCGCATCGAGGGCCACTTGAAGATAGAAGTCGAGGTGGAGGCTGGGAAGGTGGTCGATGCCAGGAGCACCGGTACCCTCTGGCGAGGATGGGAGGTGATCCTTCAGGGGAGGGACCCCAGAGATGCTTCCCAGATCGCCCAGCGGATCTGCGGGGTCTGCCCAACCGCCCATTCCATGGCCTCCTCCAGGTGTCTGGACGATGCCTTTGGGGTCAAGATCCCCACCAATGGACGCCTGATCCGAAACCTCATCTTCGGGTCCAATTTCATCCAATCCCACCTGCTCCACTTCTTTCATCTCACCGCCCTCGATTACGTCAAAGGTCCGAACGTAGCCCCCTTCGTTCCCCGATACGAGGGAGCCAATTTCTATCGACTGGACCAGGCCACCAACGACGAGGCAGTCCGCCGCTATCTCAAGGCCCTGGAGATGCGGAACAAGGCCCACCAGATGTTGGCGGTCTTCGGCGGCCACATGCCTCACGTCTCCGGGATCGTGGCCGGCGGGGCCACAGAAATCCCTACCGTAGACAAGGTGACCAACTTCCTGTGGCGGCTCCGAGAGCTCCAGGAGTTCATCGACCAGGTCTACTTGCCCACGGTGTATCTGGTTGCCTCTGCCTACAAAGACTATCTGTCGATTGGCGCGGGATGCAAGAACTTCCTGTGTTACGGCCTCTTTGACCTGGACGACGAGGGCAGCCAGAAGCTGTTCCCCGCTGGGGTATTCATGGACGGAAAACTGCTGCCATTGGATCCGACCAAGATCAGCGAGGATGTGAAGCACGCCTGGTACAAAGATGAGACCTCTGGACTTCATCCGAGCGCAGGAGCCACCGTCCCCGACGCCCGCAAGCCAAACGGCTACACCTGGCTGAAGGCGCCCCGCTACGATGGAAGACCTGTTGAGGTGGGACCGCTGGCCCGGGCCTGGATCGCCAACCCGGTCCTCAGCAAGCATGCCAATGCCTTCCTGGGAGTGGGCCCGGATCAAGAAGTCCGCTTCCGTGACTTGGGCGAAGCAGCCTTTTCCGTCCTGGGCCGACATGCAGCCAGGGCCGAGGAATGCCGGGTAGTGGCTCAAGCCATGGAGAAGTGGCTTTCCGAGTTGAAGATGGGGGAGAGATCCTCCGTTACGGTCAAGGTGCCTCAGGAGTCCAAAGGGGCGGGGATGACCGATGCCCCCCGAGGCGCTCTGGGTCACTGGATCTCCATCCAGGGAGGGAAGATCGACAATTATCAGGCGGTGGTCCCCACCACCTGGAACTCAGGGCCCAGGGACGACAAGGGTGTACCCGGACCCATGGAGCAGGCCCTCTTGGGGACCCAGGTCTCCGACCCGGATCATCCCATCGAGCTGGTTCGGGTGGTCAGATCTTTCGATCCTTGCCTGGCCTGTGCCATTCACGTGATCGATGCAAGGGGTTTGCGGCCCGGGGTCAAGATTCTGTAGGCCCTTCCGGGGAAGGGTGGGTCTCGAAGGCGAAAAAGGGCTGCTTCGGCAGCCCTTTTTGTTAGGGGGAAGATGACATCTCGGGAAAAGAAGATCCTCGTCTGCGGGATCGGAAACACCCTGCTTCAGGATGAAGGGGTGGGAGTGCATGTGGTGCGAGAGCTGAAGAGGTCTTCGCTGCCGCCATCCGTTGAGCTTATCGAGGCTGGAACGATGCTCCTGGACTTCCTCTTTCAGATGCAGGAGGCGAGGCAGGTGATCCTCATCGATGCGATGAAGGCGGATGGGCCACCGGGAAGCATCTACCTCTTGGACGGACAGCAACTGATAGAAGCCCAAGCGGATCATCCCCTCTCCCTGCACCAGGTAGATGCAGTGCAAGTGCTGCGGATCATGGCCCTGGATGAGGATCCTCCGCCCTGCCAGGTCATCGGAATCGAGCCGGCGAGCCTGGAGTGGGGATTGGAGTTATCAGAGATCATCCAAGCGAAGATGCCCGAGATCTTGCAAGTCGCTCAAGACCTGATACAGAGCGCCCTATCGATCGAAGGGGTAAATAACAGCTAATATGGAGTTGTTTTCGTAACAACGGGGGCAGAGGGCATTCGGAACCGGCATATGACACCCATCAGGTAAACAGGAAGGCGTGTATCCGTGTATCAAAGAGGGGCACGATGAATAATTCATTGAAAGGAGCACTTTTATCAGGTTTGGTATTTCCAGGCCTGGGTCAGATTATTCTCAGGCATTATGAGCGGGGTATTGCTTTGATGCTTGCGGTCTCAATTGGTCTGTTGGTAATTGCAGTGAAAGCAACACGACTCGCCTTTGCCATCCTGGAAAAGATTGAGTCGGAGGGTTACGCGATTGATATCAGTATGATTGTCGATACGGCAACCCGGGCATTCACCGCTTCTGACCGCCTCATATACAATTTCGTTTTGTTATGGATTATTTTCTGCTGGATTATTGGGGTTGTTGACGCTTACAGCCTGGGAAGGAAAAAGGACCTGGAAGAACAATCGACGAGTTAAATTTCAAGTAGCAAGGCCAACGGTACCGTCAACCTTTTTCTGGGCAAATGGGACGGGGACGGTGGGACGGGGACGTTGTTCAAATCTTTCAATTATCTTCAAGGGGTTCCTGTCTCCTCATCCCTCTTCATCACAAACTCTAATATCCACATACCTGAATTGCACGGTTCTCGTTCGGGATCCCTTCGGGTTGCTCTTCCGCACCCAAACAAGTAGGGAGACAATTCATTGTTGAGCATTCATCATCTCGAAGAGCCGCTCGGGGTCGTTGAGGGCTCCCAAACGGAGCGATTCGGCCCTTCCCACCGCCACCTCGTAGTCATCCGCCTCAAAGGCCCGCAGGGTTGCTACGGCGACCTCTTCCGCATATGATCACTTCGTTGCCATGCTCCAGGAGGGCATCGGCCAAGGCGAAACCGATTCCGGTAGCCCCGCCCGTGATGAGAATGGTGTTTCCTGTAGTCTTCATGGCTTGCTCCCGAGCCCTAGGCCGCTATCTTGGGACATGAAATCCGTGGGCCGCGAATAGGACGATAATGGTCGTGACGACGACCGCAGCGATCGCTGCCTCCTTCCTGACCGTCCGGTACTCTGTGGCTTTGGACACCAGGTGCTTTGACATCGCTTTCCAGTTCAGCACCAGATGGAAGGTCGCCGCTACCAGAAAGATGAGTGCGCTGATATTATGGAGGGCCATGAGCGTATGCCGAACGGGCTCCAAGGACGCCGACTCCGTGAAGTGCAATGCAATTCCTGACGGCGGCAGCCACAGGAAGGAAAACAGCATCGAGAGCGAAGTAAGTGCCCGTCTGTTGATGGGAGTTTTGCGCAATTCGACCATTGGACCCTCCTGAACTTCCTTTGAGGTACTCACGCCCATACGGTGAGCTTCCTTCCCCTTGACCCACAACGCCGACGAATCCTATCTAATCCTTTCTCCATTGCATGTCAATATCTCTTTGCGGCCCCTTTTTGGGCCTGACCTGGCTCAGAATCCTCTTGACAATGGAAGGCATGTGCCCTATAAGTATGATCATCCGATTAACCGATCATCTGTCTGCTTACACCTGCCCTTCTCATGGGAAGCAGTTCCCATGCTGGTTTCTATAATCGTATACTGCGAATCGACGCCACCAAGGATGAGAGGAGACAACCGTGCGAACTCAAGGCAAAGGATTCTTAAAAGGTCAAGCCGTCTCCTTTGAGCTGCCAGCAGACTGGAAATTGTTGGCCATGGCTGAGCCGCGGGAGGGCAAGCCGCCCGCCAGCCTGGAAGCCATGGTGGTGACGGCGCTGAGAAACCCTGTTGGCATGCCGCCGCTCTCCGGGATTCTGCATCGACCCAACAAGCGGGTAGCCATCCTCAGCGATGACCAAGCCCGCCCGACACCGGTGGGAGCGGTTCTTCTTCCATTGTTGGCCGAATTGAATCGTCTCGGCGTCCAGGATGAGGATCTTGATGTGGTCATCGCTCGCGGAACACATCGGATGCCTTCGGAGGCAGATCTGCAGAAGAAGCTGGGCCCGGAGGTCCTCCAGCGCCTGCGCGTCAGCATCCATGATCCCGACGCTGCCGACCTCGTTCACATAGGCACCACCAGCCGCGGCACGCCGATGTGGATCAACAAGATCGTTGCCGAGGCGGGGCTCAAGATCGGCATCGGTGTCTGCAACCCTCACTATTTCGCCGGCTACAGCGGCGGGGCTAAGATCGTCCTTCCCGGCGTGTCGGGCCGGGAGACCGTGAAAGCCAACCATGTCTGGATTCGCGATCCCAATTGCGCGGAAGGCAAGATGGAAGGCAATCCCATCTGGGAAGACGTGCTGGAGATGGCCCGCGTCGTGGGCCTGGACATGAAGATCGACCTGGTGATGAACCCAGCGATGCAAGTATACAAGGTCGCCGCTGGCGAGATGGAGAAAGCCCAGAAAGAGGCGGTGAAGGGCATCATCGAGCTCTACGGGGTGCCGGTGCCCAAGATGGCCAACGTCACCATCACCAGCAGCTACCCCCTGGAGGCCGACCTCATCCAATCCGGCAAAGCCGTATCCTTGGCGGATTGTGTCACCGCCCCCGGCGGCACCATCATCGTCCTGTCCGGTTGCTACGATGGCGCCGGCCCGATGCTTTACGAGACCCTGAGCCAGAAGCCGGATCCAGATACCATCGTCCAGTGGATTTCCGAAGGCAAAGCCTCGCCCACCGGTGGGCCCATGGCCTGCAAATTCCGGCGGGTCCTGAAGACCAAGCACGTGCTCCTAGTCACGGATGGGCTGCCCGAGGCGAAGATCCGAGACATGGAGATGGACCATGCCCCGACTATCGGAGAGGCGCTGCACAAAGTCGGCAAGATTTATCCCGAGACCGAGGCTATCGTGCTGCCCGTAGGCGGCTCGACATTCCCCTACCTCCAGGGATGAGTTGCAAGCCCAACGATGCGCGGCCCTCGATAGGGTGGCGGATCGTTCTCTATGGTGATTCTGCCCGTCCCTTTGATTCACAGATCATCTGTCTGCTTTGGTCAGGAAGGAGGAATTTCCATGCTGGGTTTTTACAATCGTATACTGCGAATCGACGTCACCAACGCCTCTGCCCGAGTTGAGCCCTTGTCCGATGAAATCCTCAGTCGGACCCTCGGAGGCAAAGGATTAGGAACCTATCTCCTGCTACAAGATCTGGAGGCGGGCCTGGATCCCCTATCTCCTGCCAATGAAATGATCCTGGCCACCGGTCCTGCCACCGACACCCGCATCTGGGGAGGGTCCAGGCTGGCGGCCTTCACCAAGTCCCCCCTCACCGGCATCTACGGGGAATCCTATGTGGGTGGCGGAATTGCCCCTCAAGTGAAGCGGACGGGATTCGATGCGGTCATCATCCAAGGGAAATCGGACTCCCCCATCTACTTGCTCGTCTCCGATCAGGGGGTGGAATTTCGGGATGCCGGCCATCTGTGGGGCCAGGAGACCTTTACGGCGGAAAAGGCAATGCTCCGAGAGGTGGGAGAGGAGAAGGCCCGTGCCCTGGTGATCGGACCCGCGGGGGAGCGGTTGGTCTCCTTTGCCCTCATCAAATCGGATACCTGGCGCAGCTTCGGCCGAGCCGGATTTGGGGCGGTCTTGGGATCCAAGAAGATCAAGGGAATCGCCTTCCACGGTTCCCAGAGATGCCCCATCGCCGACGAGGAGCTGCTCCTGAAGCTGAATCGTCAGATCGCCGCTGCCGGAAAGGAGAGCCCGGTTACCCAGATCTATCGGAATTTCGGCACCCCCAATCAGGTAAAGGTGACCAATGCCTTCGGATGCTTCCCCACCCGCTACTGGAGCGCAGGCCGCTCGGAAAACTGGCAGAACCTGGGGGCCGATTACATGCAGGAACACTTTGAGGTCAAAAGCAAGTCCTGCCCCAATTGCTTCCTCATGTGCACCAAGCAGAGCGTGGTCAAGGATGGACCCTACCGGGGATTGAGATTGGAAGGACCCGAGTTTGAGACCATTTACGCCCTGGGCGGCCTGAACTGCCTCAATAGCCTGGAGGAAGTGGCCTATCTCAATGACCTCTGCGACCGCCTGGGAATCGACACCATGACCGCGGGAAACGTGACTGCCTTCGCGATCGAGGCAGCCAAACGGAGAAAGCTCGACTTCCCCATCGATTATGGTCAGACGGAACAGATCGCAGAGCTTCTGCGGCTCATCGTTCAGAGGCGGGGCGTCGGGGAAGTCCTTGCCCAAGGCGTACGGGCCGCTGCGGCCGAGTTGGGGTTGGAGGATCTGGCCGTCCATGTAAAAGGGATGGAGCCGGGAGGCTTCGATCCCCGGGCCTTGAAGGGCATGGGCCTGGCCTATGCCATCAGCGATCGAGGGGCCTGCCATCTGCGGGGCACATTCTACAAGGCGGAGCTCTCCGGACAGATCGATTCCGCAACCACCGCGGGCAAGGCCAGCCTCTTCCTCGATTACGAAGGCAGGGCCATCCTCTCCGATAGCATGGTCCTGTGCCGTTTTTTCCGGGACCTGATCGGATGGAAGGAGCTCTCTGTCCTCATTCAGGCCACCACTGGCACGCGGATGGATCAGGAAGAATTGGCCTCTTTCGCCTCCCGCATCAATACCTGGACGAGGATCTTTAATGTCCGCGAGGGAATTTCCCGCAAGGATGACACCCTTCCTGATCTGTTCTTCGAGAAACCACTCCCCGATGGTCGGATCATCCGACGGGAAGAGCTTGCAATTATGCTGGATGAGTACTATGCTCTTCATGGTTGGGATCAACAAGGACGACCATCTCCTGAGCAGATGAAGGAGATCCTGGCCCAGGCGGAAATGGTCTCCGCCTGATCCTGAATCGAAGCATACTCATCCATGAACCTGAAGAGAACCAGCCTGAGCGATCATGTGGTGGAAGAGATCAAGTCCCGCATCATGCGGGGGGAATTGAGGGAGGGAGACCGCCTCCCCTCCCATGATCTCCTCTCCAAGGAGTTGGGAGTCAGCCGCACCACGCTGCGGGAGGGGCTCAAAAACCTGACCCTGATGGGCATCCTGGAGATGAAGCCGGGCCGGGGGACCCACCTCAAGGCGCTGAGTCCCTCCTCTTTCATGGATCATCTCGCCCCTACCCTGCTGATGGATCGGGCCACCGCCATGGAACTCATGGAGGCGCGATTCTATGTGGAATTGGGGACCGTGGCCCTGGCCTGCAAACATGCCAGCCGATCCGACATCGAGGCCATGGAGCGATCCATCGAGGAGATGGAAGGATATCTGCAAACCAAGGAATACACCCGGTTCAGCGACCTGGACCTTCGCTTCCACTTCCTGGTGACTCGGGCCTCCCAAAACCGGGTGCTGGAGAGGATATTGGAGAGTATCCGCGGCCTGCTCTCCCAGCTTCTGAGCGAGGTGGTCCTCTATATTCCCGGCATGGCCGAGGATGGCCACCAATATCACAAGCAGATCCTCAAGGCGATCCGCAACCGAGATCCCCAACTGGGGGAGAGGGCGATCCGCAGACACATCGCGAGCGTAGCTTCCGCGGTGAAGAAATATCAACGCCTGAAATCCCCCTGATTGTGCCTTCCTCCTGCCACCGTCCCGGATTTTGGCCTTCCCCCACTCACTCCCTTCCTTCCACTTTTTTGCTGCCTTCCCAGCGCCCCCATTATGGACGCGCAGCATCCCATCGATACCAGCTCATGATCCGCTCCCCTGGCAACCCATTGCCGGGGACCATCGCCGCGGGGATGGGGAATAGGGATTGACATCCAAGTCTTCCGAAATTACAATAAGCGCCGATTCAGAAATCCACGGTGATCTCGATCCCCGCGGCTCCGCTGCGGGGACCTTCATTTCAAAAAAGATACGATCTTGCCTTCATAAAGAGAATGCAGAAAATCGCCCTGGGAATACCCAAAGAAGAGATCGATACCCCTGCCCTCCTCATCGATCTCGCTGCCATGGAAGCCAATCTCAGGCGGATGGCTGACTTTTTCCGCCACCGAGAGGCCAGGCTGAGGCCGCACGCCAAAACCCACAAGTGCCCCACCATTGCCAAGCGACAGCTGGATCTGGGAGCCATTGGGATCACCTGTGCCAAGCTGGGAGAGGCAGAGGTCATGGCCAAGGCGGGCGTCCGCGATATCCTGATCGCCAACCAGATCATAGGATCGGCCAAGATCTCCCGACTGGTGAACCTGGCCCAAACGGCTGATGTGATGGTGGCCGCCGACGACGCGCAAAACGTGAGGACCGTCTCCGCAGCCGCCTCCGTCCGGAGCGTGAAGATCAGGGTTCTGGTGGAGGTGAACATCGGCATGGGTCGATGCGGGGTCGAGCCGGGCCAGGCGGCCCTGGCCCTGGCTCAAGAGATCGATCGCTGCCCGGGCCTCGTCTTCGCCGGGCTCATGGGATACGAAGGCCATCTGGTCTTCCTCCCTTCCCTGAAGGAGCGGACCGAGCGCTGTCGCCAGGCAATGAGCCTCCTCCTGGAAAGCAAGGATCTCATAGAGAGGACAGGCCTTCCGGTCACAATCGTGAGTGCAGGCGGCACCGGCACCTATGCCATCACTGGAGAAATCCCTGGCGTGACCGAGGTCCAGGCTGGCTCGTATCTCTTCATGGATGGACGCTATCGAGCGATCGAGGGGCTGGAGGATTTTCCCTGCGCCCTCACCCTGCTGGCCACCGTTATCTCCCGCCCCCATCCCCAGCGGGCCATCATCGACGCGGGCATGAAGGCCATCACCCATGAATTCGGCCTCCCGGAGGTCAAGGATCGCCCCGGAGCCAAACTGGTCGCCCTGGCGGAGGAGCACGGAATCATCAGCCTGGAGGAGCCCGATCCCCATCTGAAGGTCGGAGACAAGATCGAGCTGATCGTCAGTCACGCCTGCACTACCATCAATTTACACGACCAATACTATACCATCCGGGATGGCTTTTTGGAGGCCATCTGGCCGATCGCCGCCCGGGGGGCCTTTCAGTGACCTGATCCAGGATAGGGAGGATTTATCCATGCCTCGAAACGTAACCATGCCCATTATCGAAAAGCCTCGCCAGATCAGTTTCAGGGAGGTCACCCTTCCCGATCCTGGACCCCGGGAGGTAACCATCCAGGTGAAGGCGTGTGCCATCTGTGGAAGCGATGTCCATGTGTACAAAGGGATGCATCCGGCTGCCCCTTTACCCGCCGGTGCCGGCCATGAGCTCTCGGGGGTGGTAGCGGAGGTGGGAAAAGAGGTTACCCGGTTCAAGGTAAAAGACCGGGTCTGTATGAATCCCATGCTTTTCTGCGGGAAGTGCTATTATTGCCAGCGATCCGAGTATAACCACTGCGTCCAGGTTACCTTTTGTTACCGGGTGGGCCAGAGCGGGTTTGCCCAATACATCAATCGGGACCAGGATTGGGTTTACCATCTGCCAGATTCCCTTTCCTTCGAGGAGGGCGCGGTGGTCGAGCCCACCGCAACCGCAGTCCATGCAGCCCAGTCCTCAGGCATCCAATTGGGCAGCAAGATCGCCCTCTTCGGGGCGGGCCCCATCGGCCTGCAGACCCTGCAGGCGGCCAAGGCCCATGGCGCGACCTGGGCGGCCATGGTGGATGTAGTCGACTACCGCCTGGATCTGGCCCGGGAGTTGGGGGCAGATGTCGCGATCCATGCCGGCGAGGTCGATCCCGTCCAGCGCATCCGGGAACTCACGGAAGGCCTGGGAGCGGATGTCACCTATGAGTGCGTGGGTCTGGAGCAGACCATGCGGCAATGCCTGGCTGCCCTGAAGAAAGGCGGGACGGCCATGGCCCTGGGGGTATTTGAGAATCCCGAGGTGAAGCTGAACCTGCAAGATATGGTGAACCGGGAGTTGCAGATCCGGGCGATCCTCGCCTATGTCTGGGACTTCCAGACCGCCCTGGATCTGGCGTTATCTGGCCGCATCCGCCTCAAGCCCCTCATCACCCATACTTTTCCTCTCTCCCAAATCCAGGAGGCATTTGAGCTCCTTTTGGATAAGCGGGAAAAGGCGGTCAAGGTCCTGGTAACTCATCCCTGAATGAATGCTGAGATGGAGTGACACCTGATTACAGCACCGCGGAAAGGAGACACCACACTGAATCGAGTTCCCATCAGCCGAGCCGGCTACGAGAGACTGCGCAAGGAATTGGACCGCCTGGTCAAAGCTGAAAGGCCCAGGGCGATCAAGGCGATCGAGGAGGCCCGCGGACATGGAGACCTGACCGACAACGCCGAGTATCAGACAGCCCGCGAGCACCAGGGGATGTTAGAGGCGAAAATCAAGGAGCTCCAGAACATGTTGGCCAACTGCCAACTGGTTGATTTGCCCCGGCAGCCGCCGGAAAAGGTGACCTTCGGGACCAGGGTAGCAGTGGCGGACTTGGACACAGGAGAGACGAGCACTTATGAGCTGGTTGGCCCTTATGAGTCGGATACCCAGAAGGGTTGGGTATCGGTGACTTCCCCATTAGGGAGGGCCCTGATCGGCAAGGGGGAAGGGGACCGGGTGACCATCGAAACTCCGGGAGGAATCCGGCAGATGCAGATCGTCGAGATCGGCCTCCGGAATCCTGAGATGAGCGCCGAGATGGAACGCTGAGCCAAGATCGGGCCTGAGGAGGAAGGCGATGATCCAGAGGTAGAGCCAAGGCAAGAGCATCTAATCGGGAATAAGGAGGAGATCTTGGAGAATTCAGAAGTGCAAAGATGGTTGCCCGCGACCCAGCCGGGGGCACCTGTCATGAGATTCCTTCGGGTCTTGGCGGAGGGCCGTTCCGTTTATGGAATCCTCAGGGGGAGAGGGTTCACCGAATCCAGGGAGACCTGTTGAAAGAGTACCAAGAGACGGGAGATCTTTACGGGATTTCCGAGGTAAAGCTGCTCTGCCCCTGTGAGCCCCCCAAGATCTTTGCCGTCGGACGCAACTACAAGAGCCACATTGGGGACCGGAAGCCTCCCGAGAGCCCGGAGATCTTCTACAAACCGATCAGCGCCCTGCAACATCCCGGTGACCCCATTGTAATCCCCCGGGGGGCCCATAACGTGCACTTCGAAGGCGAGCTGGTAGCGGTGATCGGAAAGAGGGCCAAGAAGATTTCTGTCTCTGAAGCGGCGGGGGTGATCTTCGGCGTGACCTGCGGCAACGACGTGAGCGAACGGGACTGGCAGATCGGACCCCAGAGGGACCTACAGTGGTGGCGGGCCAAGGGGGCCGATACCTTTGCCCCGCTCGGCCCCATGATCGTGGGGGGGATCGAATACGACAATCTGCTCCTTCAGACCCGGGTGAACGGCAAAGTGGTCCAGGAGCAGCGCACCTCTGATCTCCTGTTCAGCCTGGAAACCATCGTGAGCTGGATCAGCCAGTTCGTCACCCTCACACCTGGAGACTTGATTTTCACCGGCACACCGGGAACCACCAGCCCGCTCCAACCAGGTGATGTGGTGGAAGTGGAGATCGAGGGCATCGGCATCCTGCAGAATCCGGTTGTCAGCGAATGAATCAGGCCACGCGAGTTTCCCACTAATATCTGAACACCACTTGGATGCCGAAACTCCGTCGGCTGGAGCAAGGCGCAATGAAAACCCTTCGCCTTTCGGACTCCGTCTGCATTACGCAATCCGCGGAAAGATAGGCTATCCACCACCCTAAAGCGACCTGCGAAAGATAGTGCTCATCATCGTTGATCCTCGAGAGCCCCACCACGGCCGAGGCCAGGTAGAGGGGAACCTTCCAATAGACGCTCCGGGTCATCTTGGCGGCCACGATGAAAGGCACGGCGCCTATGAAGCTGTGCCCACTGACACTCTGATGATCATGGAAGGGCCTCCAATGAGAACTCCCATCCTCCGGCCTCGATCCTCCCAAGGCATATTGCAGCAGAAACACCGGGGGACCTCCGACCAGAAGGCTTCGCAGTGAGTTTTCCCCCCACTGTTGAATTTCTGAGCCCGCTTCCGCTTTATCTCTCATGAGCCTCCCGACAATCGCTGCACCTGCAAAAAGTGGAACTGCGACCCAGGCCGAGCCCATATGTTCCGCGCCTTCTGATAGGTCATCAGTGAATTCACCTCGTACGGATTCTTGATACCACTCCTCGATCTCCCTGTCGGCGCTGGTATTCGCTACGATTCCCGCTACCCCCAATCCTAATCCCATCATTCCCAGGTTTTTGCCCGAGTAGAAGTTTTTGTAATCCTGGAAAACGATGGTCCCAGCCTCCGTCAACCAGGGCCATGCCCTCTGATCTTCCTCCGCCCAGGCGATCCCTGGGAGGAAGACCAAGGAAAACAGAAAGACCCCGACCCTGGTCCAAAACTCACGCAGGCCTTTATGAATCATCACCGGGCGGGCCGGTCATCAGCCGGGCTTTCATCATCCGCTTTTCTGGTCACCGGCCACTGGGGGCGTTCGTCGACCATAAGCTGAAACACGTCGGGCCGCGCGTAGTGGCCCACCACATCGAAATCGAATTTGCCTCGGACTACCTCACCCAGATCAAGGTCCGCAAACAAAACCCCCTCCTGGCCGAAGAGAGGACCCGCTACCACCTCTCCCAGGGGGGAGATCACCGCACTGCCGCCCCGGCAGATTACTTCGGGGGCGCTGGCCAAATCCTCCAGCCCTTCCAGATCGGGAGGATACATGGCCTTGGTGACGAACTGATTGCAGCCCAGGACGAAGCAGCGCCCTTCGCATGCGATGTGTCGGAGGGTGGCCTGCCAGGTATCCCGGGCATCGGCCGTGGGGGCCAAATAGATTTCCACCCCTTTTCCGTATATGGCCATCCGGGCCAGGGGCATATAGTTTTCCCAGCAGATCAAACCGCCGACCCTGCCGAATTCTGTATCGAGGACCGTCAGGGTGCTGCCGTCGCCCTCTCCCCAGATGAGCCGCTCCGCAGCCGTAGGCTTCAGTTTTCGATGCTTTCCCCCCAGGCGACCATCGGGGCCAAAATAGAGCAGCGTGCAATAGAGCGTGCCCCGGCTGAACTGGCTATCCCTTTCGATCACCCCGATGGCGACAAAGGCATTCGCCTGCCGGGCCGCCTCCCCCAATGCCTCGGTGGCGGGACCAGGCACATCCACGGCGTTAGCCCAATAGGTCTGCCAGGTACGGCGACCCTCTGGGCGGCGGCTGCCCACCACACTCCCAAAGCTCAGACCCCGGGGATAGGCGGGAATGAACGCTTCAGGAAAGAGGATCAATCGGGCACCCTCGGCTGCCACTTCGGCAATCAGGCGGACAGCCTTCTCCACCGTGGCCTCGCGACGGAACAGGACAGGCGCGGCCTGCACCACTGCAACCTTCAACTGCAAAGAAGCCTCACTCATTCTATCTCCTTCCCATCTATCTCCTCCCCATGAGGAAAACCCATCATCATATTATGTTTATGTCGCTGGCAGGGAACGACTGCTTCACGTCATGCCAACGCTGCCGATAGCCGAGAATCACTTCTATGAAAAGGAGCGCTGCGAGGATTTCCGGGAGAAAGTGGATGAGCAACTCGCTGACCTCGTCGAGATGGGACGGATAGGAGAGAAGCACCCTCGGGACAGAGGACCGTTTGGGACAGGCCTACATGACCGGGCGGATGGGGGCCGCCAGGATGGGCCCCGAGGAACCATCCTCTTTTCCCCCGGCGATGGGGGGGAAGATGCTGAGGGTGTCCCCCTCAGCCAGTGGCTTATCCAGTTCCGCATGCCGGCCATTCACCAGCAAGATCTTGGGCATGGCCTCGGGGATCTTCAGCTCCTGCAGGATCTCCTTCACCGAAGCCCCATCTGTGAATTCCATGATGGCCGTTTTATTTTCTGCATTGGATGGCAGGTATTTAGATAAGATAGCATAAAGTTGAACTTTAACCTTCATAGATCCTTTCTCCCAGCAAAACCCTTCCCCACTTCAGCGGGAAGCGAACCGCTTCCTCCCGTAACGAGCCCAGAATTCTGCGCGTCCGAATCAATGAAAAAAGGGTACCTGCGTCCTCAACCCTGCCCATGAGGGAAGCCCCCACCAAACATCCCTCCCGGAAGACAAGCCGACGGTACACACCTGCCCCGGGGTCCGCATGGGCTAAAATCTCGAAACCATTCCCTTGGGCTCGCGTCAGACCCAGGGCCGCCGTCACATGGCCAAAGAGGTAGGTGACATTACGACTGATGAACCCCTCAAAGTCGGCAGGGACACCAGCCATATTGTATCCCGCGATCTCGCCCTGGGAGACCGCGGTGGGCCAGATGGCGCTCACCCGCCTCTCTCGGGTCAGGAAATCCAGACCCTCTGCCACATCCCCGGCAGCAAATACGTTGGGAACACTGGTCCGCATCCGCTCATCTACCAGAATGCCGTTCTGGGTCTCTATCCCGGATCCCTTCAGGAAATCGATATTGGGTCGAACGCCCTTTCCCACCACCACCATCTGGGCCGGCAGGATCTCGCCATCCTCAAGCACGACCTCACTCACCGCTCCCCGGGAGCCAGCGCGGATCTCTCTGGCATCCAATCCCTTGATCACCCGGACCCCCTCCTCCTCCATGGCCGACTCGATTCGGGCAGCCCCCCCTGGATCCAGCATCTGGGAGAGAACCTGGGGGGATTTGACCACCACGGTCATCTTCAGGCCCTGGGGAAGCAGCGCATTGGCCACCTGGAGGCTAACCAATCCGGCCCCCAGGATGACCACCTCTCGAACCTTTTTTCGCCAGGCCGCGATGCCCCCCGCGTCTGCTACCGTCCGCAGCCCGAAGACTCCCCGATGGCGAATGCCCGGGATGGAGGGGAAGGTAGGAGAAGCCCCAGCGGCAATCAGCAGATTATCGAAGGAGATGGGAGAGCCGCGGTCCAACAAGACCCTCTGCCCGGGGATATCAAGCCCGATCGCCCGATGGCCGAGGTAGGGCTGGAGCGCGTAATTCCCGTAGAAGCTAAGGTCACAGTACTCAAGCTCTTCCCTGGCGATCTTTCCTCCCAGGTAATAAGTGGTAAGAACCCGGGAATAGGCGGGGCAATCCTCATCGGAGACAATGGTGACGATGCTGGTAGAGTCGTGTTTACGGATCGCCCTGGCCGCTGCCAGACCCGCTGCACTGTTGCCGATGATCACCTGCCTCTTAGTTGCCATCAGATCTTACCCGGTTGAACCCAAGGCTACACCCAGAATTTATTGGAAAAACGCTCGCTGGTGAGCTCTTGCTTGATCCTTTCCCTCTCGTCCGAGGTGCGATTCAAAATCTCCAAAATCCCCTCGGTGGCCCACCCTGCAGCCAGGGCAATGGTACACTGCTCAGGAGTCCCGCATCCCTTCTCGCTCGCAATCTTGAATAGCTCCTTGTTTCTTTCCGGTATGCGGGAATTGAGGGCGATCCCGAAATTCCGGATCTGTATCTCCCGACAGGTCAAGGCCCCCCACCGCTCCAGGAACTTGTCGCCAATGTACTTCTTCACATCCCGGTAGGCCAGCCATCGGCTGGTCTTGTCCTGGGCGTTCTCCTCTTTGGTGACGCCGGTTGCCAGGCTGATGGCGAAGGCGGCCCCGCTTAGGGCCCCACAAGAGCCAATCCCCATATTTCCAAACCCTCCCGTGAGCCCGATCAGGCCAGAGAAGATCTTCTCCTCCACCTCTTCCGCAGCCAGCCGAATGCCCTGCGATTTCAGAGAATCCGCAACCGCTGCAAAGGAGCAGTGGCCACACCCCACCAGCGACCTTTCATAGGCTGGCCCCAACTCCTTTGCCTTTTGTATGCAACATCTCCTTTGCTCATGATTCATGGAATAGTGCTCCTGTGATTGAATTACAATAGCTTGTGCTTGATCTTCACCTGCTCCAGGGTGATGGGATTCTCCAGCATTCCCAGAATGGCCTCCACCGCCCATCCTGCAGTCCGGGGGATGGTGCAGGGATACTCTTTGGGGTTGGTGACACATCCTCTGGCCAGCTCATCCTGGCCGAATTGATCCTTGGCCTGGGGGTTCCAGGAGTCATATTGCTTTCCAAACCGAGCCCAGGTCACATCCCGGCATCGAAGGCCGCCATATTCCTGTGCGAATCTCTCCCCGATGGTCTCGGCCACGGCATCGAAGGAGATCCACCGATGGTCCTTGTCCTTCTCCTGGTCGGCTCGGCTCACATGGGCCGCCAAGCTCACTGCGAAGCTGGCCCCTGTGATTGCCCCACAGGAGCCGACATTTAGATTCCCACACCCCCCGGAAAGCCCTACCAGGCCCGGGAAGATCTGATCCTCCACCTCCGGGGAAACCAACTCGACTCCCTCTGACCTTAAGGCCCCCATGGTGGCGCAGAAGGTGGACTGGGCACATCCCCACCAGGTCCTCACGTATTCTGCTCCGAGTTCATGCGCCTTTTCCACGCACCTATTCCTCTTCTCCTCGTCCATATCTTCCTTTTCTCCTCCTGAAGGCAGATAGGGGGGGGATAGGGTCGCCCTATCCCCCCCTTTTTTTGTGACATCGCAATCAGGCCAGGCTCAACTCCTTCAATTTCTCCTTGGTGGGGACTCCGTTCTCATCCCAGCCCCGAAGCTGATAGTATTCGGGGAGCATCTCGGAGAGCCTCACCACCTGGCCCTTGGCGCCTCCTTCCGGCAGGGGCTCTTCCAAGAGACGCTTGGGCAGGGTGTCATCTTTTTTGGATAGGCCGGCCTTCAGGTTGAACATGCGCTCCAGGTTCCAGATGCGTTCTCCTGCCTGGAGCATGCTCTCCTTGGTGTATTCCATCCCCGTGGCCGGGACCAGGAGCGCGTGGATCTCATCCGGCCCGATGGCGAAGGTATTGAACAGGCAGATTCCGACGCTATCCACCACGGAAGTGGAGTTCTGGAAGCTGATGTCCCAGAACGCCTTCTCCTGGGTGGCGAAGGGGTCCAGCTTTACCGGGACACCCAGGATCTCCGGGGAGATCATATAGCCCCGAACATGGCAGGCCCCGCGATTGGAGGTGGCATACTGAAGACCCATGCCCTGGGCCCCCCGTCCATCGTAGGCCGGAAACTCCTGTCCCTTGACGGCCATGGAGAGTTCGGGGTGGCCAAATTTCTCCGTCATCCGCATGGATCCCTCAGCCAGGGCATCCCCAAATCCCTCCCGCCTTCCTGTCTTCTCCGTCATCTCCACCAGGGCCTCGGCGTTGCCGAAATTGAGGGCTGCCCCGGTCTCCTTGAAGGAGATATATCCCTTTTCGTACATTTCCATGGCCGCTGCAATGGTCACGCCCAATGAGATGGGGTCCATTCCCATCTCATTGCAGATGTAATGGGCCTTGGTGATGGCATCCAGATTATCCACGCCGCAGCAGGCCCCCAAGGACCAGGTGGTCTCGTATTCCGGGCCTTCGCCGGCGCCCTTGAACTTCGGGTTCTTGATCTCGGTCACCGGACCGCAGGCGATGGGGCAGGCAAAGCAGGCCTTGTTGCGGATCTCGATGTTGGCGCGAATCGATTCTCCCCCCGTCTTGTCTGCAGTGGGGAATACGCCGGTCTGGAAGTTCCTGGTAGGAAGGATGCCGGCGGCATTGATCACGTTCACCAGGAGGGCGGTCCCATAGGTCGGAAGGCCCACCGAGGTGGTGCCCGAGGCCTTGATCTTCTCCAGGACCATCAGCGCTGCCTTGCGGAATTCGTCTGCCCTTGCGACCTTGACCCCCCTGGTTCCGCGCACCGCCACCGCCTTCAGGTTCTTGGAGCCCATTACCGCACCCACGCCCGAGCGGCCCGCTGCCCGCGCCTTGTCGTTGAGGATTCCGGCAAACCGAACCAGCTTTTCCCCGGCGGGCCCGATGGTGGCAATCTTGACATCGGGATCGGTATCTGCCCGGATCAGATCTTCCGTCTCATGGGTCGTCTTTCCCCAGAGATGATCGGCTGGGCGAATTTCGACCTTATCGTTGTAGACCCAGAGATAGACGGGCTTTTCCGCCTTTCCCTCAAAGATGATGAGATCGTAGCCGGCAAACTTCAGCTCCGCGCCGAAATACCCCCCGGAATTGGAGGAGGCAATCCCCCCGGTGAGGGGAGACTTGGTGATGACCATGTATCGGCCCGCCGCGGAGGCAAAAGTCCCCGTCAGAGGCCCGGTGGCCATGATCAATTTGTTTTTGGGGCTCAAGGGATCCACCTTGGGATCCACCTCGTCATAGAGCATCTTGGTACCCAATCCCCGGCCACCGATGAACTCCCTTGCCAGGTCCGGATTCAGATCCTCAACGGCCCAGGAATTCTTGGAGAGATTTACCCGCAGTATCTTCCCGATCCAGCCGGCCATCAGATTCTCACCTCCTTATGGGATCCCTTCAATTTGGCTGAGACGGCCTTCTTTTTGTTCAAGGGCGCACCCTCCGGCTCCTTGTATTCGATGGCCTTGGGGACACAGAAGAGGGCACATTCCGGCTCTCCTCCGCAGAGATCGCATTTTTCCGCCTTTCCCGTCTCCGGGTTGACGGCGATGTCCCCAAATGGGCAGGCCAGCTCGCACATCCGGCAACCCACGCATTTCTGGATATCCACCCACCAGACCCCCAGATCGTCGTTGTGGCCAATCGCCCCCGCCGGACAGGCCTTGGCGCACCAGGCATCCTCGCACTGCGTGCAGGTCAAGGGGATATAGACGGCCTCCTCCAAGAAAATTGTGGTGTGGATGCGGGAGCGGGCCGGGTTGAACTCACCCTCGTGCCGCATGGAGCAGGCGAGCTCGCAGCTGCGGCAGGCCGTACATTTGCTGTAATTGTAAGTTAAGACCTTGCTCATAGACCCTCCTTCTTCAAAAAACGGCCATGGGCCTGGAAAATGAGGACTCAAAAACCTGCTACCACCTCCCTCCTCCATTCATCGATATTCCATGATTTTCTATTATGATCTCCCCACCTCCCCTGTCAAGGACAAATCATGCCATGCCACGGGCTCGATCTGACGGCGGGCTTGGACCTGCAGCTTGAGTCTATGGAATCTGGACAAGGGAGGATCCCCGCGATCCTCGGATCTGCTGATAGGCCTCCTCGCTGTGGTAAGAGCTGCGCACAAAGGGAGCAGAGGCAACATGGGCAAACCCCAACTTCTCCGCCTTCTGTTTGAGCTGCGAGAAGATGGCAGGATGGATGTGGCCCTTCACCGGGGTCTGGCGAGGTGTGGGCTGTAGGTATTGGCCCAAGGCCAGCAGATCACAGGAGGCCCCCCGTAGATCCACCATGACCTCCTCCACCTCTTTGATCGTCTCTCCCAGACCCAACATGAGGCCGGATTTGGTGAGTATCCCCCTCCCCTTCTCTTTCGCCAGGGAGAGGATTCGCAGCGAACGCGCATAATCGGCCTGGGGGCGAATGGGGGGATAGAGGCGGGGAACTGTCTCCAGGTTATGGCCCAGGATATGAGGCCTGGCCTCCAGGATGACCTCCAGAGGTGCCGCATCGCCCTGGAGGTCCGGGATGAGCACCTCGATGGCGGACTGGGGCAAAAGATCCCGAATGGCATGAATGGTGGAGGCAAAGTGGTGGGCGCCTCCATCTTTCAGGTCGTCCCGGGTGACGGAGGTGACGACCACATGGGCCAGTCCCAGGGCTTTGGCCGCCCGGGCTACCCGCAGTGGCTCTTCTGGATCCGGGGAGACGGGAGTTCCGGGGGAAACGGAGCAGAAGGCACAATCCCGGGTGCAGACCTTGCCCAAAATCATGAAGGTGGCTGTCCGCTGGGAAAAGCACTCCCCCTGATTGGGGCAGCGCGCCTCCTCGCAGACCGTGTGCAGGCCGTGCTCCTTGAGCAGCGCCGCCATCCGCGTCAGATCTTCAGGCTTGGGTGCCCTTTGTACCAGCCAGGATGGCCTCCGACCCCTCACATCTCCCACGATGAATTGTCTCCCTTAACTCTCCCTCGGTCATCCTTTGCATCTTCGCCTCAAAGATGCGGGCGAAATGGAAAATCAACCTTTCTTTGACTTCTTCCAGGGCAATTTCCCTTTTCAGCAGGCGAGCCAGGGAGGTGACCCCACGATCCTGGATCCCGCAGGGATGAATCAGGCGAAAGTGCTCCAGATCGTTGTTCACGTTCAGGGCGAGGCCATGGCAGGTCACCCATTTCCTCACCCCCACTCCGATGGCCATCACCTTCTCCTGCCCCACCCAGACCCCGGTGAGTCCCGGCGCCCTCTGGCCGGACAATCCATAATCGGAGAGGACCCTCAGCCCCACCTCCTCCAAGCTCCGGCAGTAGAGGTGGACATCCTTCCCGTGATGCGTCAGATCCAGGATGGGGTAGACCACGATTTGCCCCGGTCCATGGAAGGTGACGTCGCCGCCCCGATCCACGCGGCGGACCGCGATCCCTCTTCGGATCAGTTCCCCCTCCGAGACCAAGATGTGCTGGGCCTGTCCTCCTTTGCCCACGGTGATGACCGGCTCATGCTCCACCAGGAGCAGGAGGTCCGGAACCGCCCCCTCCTGGCGCATCCGAACCAGTTTTCCCTGGAGCGACCAGATCTCGTCATAGGGGCAAAGGCCCAATTCAACAGCCCACACATTCCTCTCGGCGCAACTCATTCTTTTACCCGAAAGAGGCCCTCCTTGGCAGCATACTCCAGGATCCGCTCGTGATCCAGGACCAGTGGACCGTCCGGAGCGAGCTCCACTTCGATGGATTCCTCTCCCCCGGCGAAGATCTCCCGCTCCCCATCCAGGGCCAGGGTGGAGGGATAATGAGAGATCGGGACCGGCTCTCCCATCCGGAGCGTTTGGGCCTGGCGGATGGAGACGGCCCGGATCAGACCGGGAGCGATGGGGGCCATAACCCTTTGGCCCGGCCCATCCCGGCCCTCCTCTCCCAGCAAGAGGTGCAGGCCTTCCCCCAACTCCGGGTCCAGGGGCCGAAAGCAGCCGATGACGGAGGAAAACCCCACGTTACTTGGCCTTCCACGGGAAGAAAAGATCTCCTGGACGTGAGAGATCTCCCAGATTGCCCGGGTGCCAACAAAAAGGTCATTGCTTACCACCACATCGATGAGGGCCATATCCACCACCCCTCCCTGCCTTTTCACCAGGAGCCTGGGGGTGGGAAGGGTATATTCCTGAATGGAGATCCCGTCCTTGGCGGCAACCCCTGCGGCCAGGCCGGCAGTAGTTCCTTCCATCAGGCGGGGAAAGACGTTATTGGTCCCGGTGGAAATGGGGATCAGGGGAATTGAGCCGCAGCCCTTGGCCACCGCTCGGTTGGTCCCATCTCCTCCCAGGGTGATGATGCAGGTGGTACCCACCGCCGCCATGAGGCAGGCCGCCCGCTCTGAGTCCTCCGCTGTGTCCTCCACGGGCATGTCCAGAACGCTGACTTCGAGATTCAGGTGCCCCTTCAGGCTCTCAAAGGCCCGCAGCCCGATGGGAAATCTATCGGGCATCAGCCACACCCGCTCTACCCCCATGGCATCCAGTCCCATGAGGATCCGACGGACGATGTTCACCTTCTCATGGTTATCGATGGCCGATCCGAAAGCGACAAGGCGGCGGATATCTTTACCCGCCGCCGGATTAGCGATGATCCCTACCGATCTCATGAGCGATCCCTAAGAAGCATCCCCCTCTGCCAGTGGATTCTTTGCCAGCACCGTAGCCAGCTTGATGGCATCCATCAGGCTCTGGGGATTGGCCCTGCCCTTCCCTGCTTTCCCATAGGCGGTTCCGTGATCCACCGAGGTGCGGATGATAGGCAGACCCATGGTGATATTCACCCCCGCCACTGAGGTATAGGTCATGGTCTTGACATCCAGATCGAAACCCAGGACCTTGGTGGGGATATGGCCCTGGTCGTGATACATGGCCACCACGCCATCATATTGATTGCCCTTGAGCTTGGCAAAAACGGTATCCGGGGGGACGGGGCCATCCACTTTGATCCCCATGCCCTTCGCCTCCGCGATGGCCGGGCTGATCTCCTCGATCTCCTCTCGACCAAACATCCCTCCCTCGCCGGAGTGGGGATTCAATCCTGCAACCGCCAGGCGCGGCTCCTGGATGCCCATCCGCTTGAGGGTGTTATTGAGGAGTTTGATCACCGTCAACACCCTGGGCTTCCGGATCCGGTCGCAGGCCTCTCGCATGGAGCAGTGGGTCGTGACATGGGCTACCCGAAAACCGCGATCCACCAGGAGCATGGAATAATCCCTGGTCTTGGTGAGGTCGGCCAGGATCTCGGTATGCCCGGCGTAGTGATAGCCCCCGGCATTGATCGCCTCTTTGTGGATGGGGCCGGTCACCACCGCGTCGATCTCCTTGGCCAGGGCCAGGGCCACCCCCTTCTGGATGTACTCCACCGAGGCCTTTCCCGCCATGGCATTCACCTTGCCGAATACAAAGCCCTTCATATCAATATTGTCCATGTCCAGCACATCGGCGGTCCCATATTCGAACTTGGCCTGGGACACCGACTTGATAGGATTTAGCTTCAGATTCACCTTCGCGATCTCTTCGATGGCCTGCTTCATGGCCTGGGCATCTCCGATCACCAGGGGACTGCACATCTTGTAAGTCTCAGGGTCTGCCAGTGCCTTGGCGGCGATCTCGGGGCCGATTCCGGTCACATCTCCCATGGTGATACCTATAATGGGCTTATCATCTCGCATGCATCTATCTCCTTTTCACAGAATTGCGATTAAGATTCGTCCTGTAAATTTACAGCACTTGCCTTTATTGGTCAAGGCAAATCCCCCAAAAACGCCGTTTTTTGGGATTGACAGGAAAGCCGATTTCAGTATAATGTGCGCACCTTTTAGTATCGGGTGTCGAGGTCCTGGGGGCGAATAGCTCAGGCGGGAGAGCGCTTGCCTTACAAGCAAGAGGTCACAGGTTCGATCCCTGTTTCGCCCACCACCTAAACCCTGGTGGGTCAAGCGCTTACGGGTAGGTTGGGTGTAAAGGCGAGACGATCCAAAACGGCACTTCTTACTAATTTCTTACTGGCCTCATCCTCTTCGCGAACAAACACACCGCTCAATCTCTCCACTTCCGACCGCAAGAAATCCGGGCTCAGATGTGCATAGCGGTCGCCCTCATTCTCTATTGATGCGATGAGCTTAGGTGCACTCTTGACATGAGGAGGGTTTGAGGAGGGAGAATGAAGCTCTCGCCCCTCCCCAACCGGAAACCGGAGGTTGCCGAAAGGAAAGCTCGGAAACCTCCGCAGCCAGGTGACGAATCGCTCCGCGTCGGTATCAAGGATCAACTTCTCTTGCATTGCCATCTCCTCCGGTGGCCCTCAAAAGAGAAGGCTTCCAAGATGGATGAGGATTGCCCAGCTTGTCGGGAACGACTTCCTATGGAGACCCTATCTGTTGCTTCCTATCTGATTAGGGGATATAGCTTTTCACATAGACCATCCACCATTGCTCTTGAAAATTCGTCGTCACCCATGGTCTCCTGGACAACTTTGCCATAATGAAGCATTACGTAGAATGGTTTGGCTCCAACATAGCCTCCGAATCGATTCTTTGCATTCACTGTTCCACAGAGAGCCCATCCGAATTTCAACTCCCCCAAACGATTCCAACCTTTCACTGGAGCATTGAAGGTCCAGACAGCACTGTAAGGATCGTAAAGTTGTTTTCCGATATGCGATTTTATAATCTCTTCGTAATTTGAAGGGTATGGGCCATAATCAGCATCCTCAATCTGTCTGGGATCAGGCGCCGAGGCACAGCCGCTGAGAAGAATAGCAATAGATGAAGTCATAAATAGCAAGCAAAAAAGCCTCAGGCGGTTCATCATTTATCCTCCTTTCAAGGAAGCCTTTCAAGAACTTCCAGTTGACCCTCCATTGCCATTTGCCTTCAATTTGTCCTTGCGAATCTCTTCATGGGATTCCTCCGTTCAAGGAAAAGGCTAAGGGGGGCCGCCTATTGCCGCCCCACCGCCCCTGAAAGGAAGGAATAGGAAGGAGAGGAAAACCAGAAAAAACCAATACCCACATGCCCTGTGTCTCTTTTCCATCTTTGCCATCCTCCCACCGGAAGATTGTCCGATACATGGCGGGCCTCGCTTCTAAAACAATACAATAAGCCGTCTCGGAACCCATGCCCCCCCTAATTCCCACTGCAATCTACCCATTGCCATGGCCCATATCCTACTCCTCCTCCTGGGGCCGGCCCATCTACGGCCTGAGCTGACCGTTAGGAACCAGCAGTGCAGGATCGGGCCGGGGATAGTCCCCACCATAGGCTGCCTCTCCATCCAGGCTGAAGGCATAGAGCTTCCCATCGTAAGAGGCCACATACACCCTACCATCGACGACTGCCGGAGAGGATACAATCGACCTCCCCGTGGCGTAACTCCACAGGTAGGCGCCCGTGAGGGCATCCAGGGCGTAGATTTTGTTGTCGTTGGAGCCCACATAGACCACCCCATTGGCCACAGCGGGGGAGGATTCAATCCGCCCCCCCGTGGTGTAGCTCCACTGGAACAATCCGGTGAGGGAATCGAGGGCATAGAGCTTGTTGTCGAAGGATCCAGAATAAACTCTCCCATAGGCCAGGGCCGGAGAGGAGGAGATGGGTCCCCCTGTGGTATAGCTCCACTTGTAGGCGCCGGTCTTGGCATCCAGGGCATAGAGCGCATTACCGGATCCAAAATAAACCATCCCATTGGCCACGGCGAGGGAATACCGGGCAGCGGGAGGGGAGCTCCACTTGTAGGCGCCGGTCTTGGCATCCAGGGCATAGGTTTTCCCATCAGCAGCCCCGAAATAGACCATGCCATCGGCCACGGCGGGGGAGGAGTTAGTGATGCAGGAGTACTTCCACTTAAGAGCGCCGGTGAGGGCGTCCAGGGCATACAGCCCGTTTTCGACCACCGTCCCCCCGACCCCAAAATAGACGATGCCATCGGCCACGGCGGGAGAGTAGGAGCCCTCGCCCTCCCCCGGATTATACGTCCATTTCACAGCCCCCGTGGCCGCATTCAGGGCGTGAAGCATATAGTATCCCCTGCCGGAGCAGCCCACATAGACCACCCCGTTAGCCACGGCGGGGGAGGATACCGTCGCATAACTCACCCTCCGACACCATTTCAAGGCACCGGTGAGGGCATTTACGGCGTAGGCCCTGATATCATGACCCCCGAAATAGACGAGGCCATTCACCACCACAGGGGAGGAGCTAATCGGACTAGGATTCGTAGGATTAACCGGAGTAGACTGCCAGGCCACCTTGAGCCCGGAAACGGTGGAGGGGGAGAGGACGTTTTCATAGGGGTTGTATCCCCGACGCTTGGGGTTATAGCGGAACTGGAACCAGTTGGTGCGCACCAGGAAGGACCTCTGGGCGGAGAACTTGGAGGTGCGGCCCTTGGCTGTGATCCAGTGCGATCCGGGGAGGGCCTTTTTGGGTACGGTCAGCTTGCAGGTGAAGCGGCCGGATCCATCGGCCACCCCCAGGGAGAGATCCTGGAGGTCGAAGAAGACATCCACGGTCTCCGAGGCGCCAAAGCCGCTCCCCTTGACCGTCACCTGGCGGGTGGGGGGGCCGTTGACGGGAGTCAGGAAGACCGACGTTGCGGCCTCGGCCATCTGCCAGGAACAAAGGAGCAGGACCCAGGGCAGCCACCAACGGAGAAAACGGGACGCTTTCATGGGGAATCCCTCCTTCACCTCAAGAGTGGTGCAAGCCTGGTAGGCATGATGCATCTGGGCATGGTGGAAACTCGTGAACAGTCAATCAGCAGAGCGGGGTATGGTTATTCAACTCCCAAACCGCGCAGCGGAGATTCCTCATTCCAGCCTAAGGTTCTTGGTCCAGGCCACCTCCCGGAGCAATTCGTTTCGGAGGGCCTCGTCGTGGATCTTCACCGGGATCTTCGAGGCCTGCTCCCAGAACCACTCCTCGTATTCCCGCTTGGGAACGCTCACGGAGTCCAGAAGGAAGACCTTGCCCGATCTGCCCAGGAGGCGAATCACCTGGTAGCTCTCCAGCCACTCGATGATCTTGGGATAGACTGCCCCCGCGCCGGAGCTGGGAAGCCGCCTCCAAGAGGCGTTGGGCCTGCTCCCGATCCGTCTCCGAGGGAGGCTCCGTCCGTTTCTCCCTCTCGGTAAGGGGTCGAATGCCTTTCGCCCGGGAGACCTCCAGCCGCACGGGCTCCAGGTCTCTTTTTTGGGCGAGGCGGGCCAAGGGAGGAGGGAGATCGGAGGACCTCCTGCAGGAAGGCCTCCGCCTTTTGATGCCGCTCCCCCTGGATCTCGGGGGAATGGGGGAAGACCTCCTGATAGAGGACCCTCTCCGCATAGACCACCCGCACAAAGGTGAGGAGGTAGGCCTTCGGATCCCCTACATAGACGGCCTGGATCCTCTTCAGGGCCTCCGGGGCCTTGGTATCCTTCTCGATCCGCTTCGCCTCGGCCTCCAAGGTGGAGGGATCTGCCTTCTGACCCAGGGATTCCAGGATCTGCAACGAGAGATACCCCTGGAGCAACTGGGCCAGGGCCACGTATCTTTTTCCGCTGCCGGGGTAGTAGACCTCCGAGACCTGGCTGCGGAGGGAAAGGTCCTTATCCGAGATGGCGATCTCTCCCACCTGGGCGACCTCCTGGCTGCACCCGGCCAGGAGGAGAAACGCCAGGACCAGGAATCCTCCGCGCCTTCCCTTCCCTTTCGGAACCCCCGTCTTTCCTACGGCCAATATCGGCCTCCGGTCTTGAGACAGGAGTTGCCCTCCCATCCACCCCAGATGATCATCTGGCTGCCCGTCCAGATGGCAGTATGATATGCCCGGGGGGAGGGGGCATCCTCAAAGGGGGTGGGCTGCCAGGTATCTTTGACCGGGTCATAGCGGCTGCCGCCTTTGAAGTACCAGTTGCCATCCCATCCGCCCCAGATGATCATCCGGCTGCCGGTCCAGACCGCAGTATGATACCCCCGGGGGGAGGGGGCATAGGAGGAAGTAGGCTTCCAGAGGTTGGCAGTCGGATCATAACTGCCACCGGTGTTGAGGTACTTGGTCCCATCCCATCCTCCCCAGATGATCATCCGGCTCCCAGTCCAGACCGCGGTGTGATAACACCGAGGGGAAGAGGCATAGTTGGAAGTGAGCTTCCAGACGTTGCTGACCGGATCATACCGGCCCCCGGTGTTGAAGACCGCCTTGCCATATCGTCCTCCCCAGACGACCATCTGCTTTCCGGTCCAGACTGCGGTGTGATATTGCCGGGAGGAGGGGGAGTACATGGAAGAGGTGGGCTGCCAGCTATCGGTGACCGGGTCATAGCGGCCGCCGGTCTTGAGGCATTTGCTGCCATCATATCCTCCCCAGATGATCATTACCTTGCCGGTCCAGACTGCGGTGTGGGCAGACCTGGGGGAGGGAGTATCACCGGAGGAGAGGGTTTTCCACCAGGTATTGGTGGCCGGATTATAGCGACCGCCATCACTGAGGTAAGTGCCGCCCCATCCACCCCAGACGATCATCTGCTTGCCGGTCCAGACTGCAGTGTGATACCCCCTCGGGGAGGGGGCATAGGCGGAGGAGATGGATTTCCAGGAATCGGTGACCGGGTCATAGCGGGCGCCGGTCTTGACGTACTGGCTCCCATCCCATCCGCCCCACACGATCATCTCGGTGCTGGCCCAGATGGCAGTGTGGGAGTATCTGGCCCCCGGACTGAAGTCGTCACAGGTGTCCTGCCAGGAATCGGTGGCCGGGTCGTAGCGACCACCGGTGCTTGAAGTGAGTACGCCATCCCATCCTCCCCAGACGATCATCTGAGCTGCCGGTCCAGACTGCGGTGTGGCCGACTCTTTGGAGCGGGGCACCATCGGTGGTAGAGGGTTTTCTGCCAGGTATCAGTGACCGGATCATAGCGGCCACCATCATTGAAGTAAGTGCTACCATCGCTGTCATTCCCTCCGCCCCAGACGATCATTTCGCTTCCGGTCCAGATCGCAGTATGCTCACATCTGTTGGAGGGAGCGCCGGTGGTCGAGGTGGGCTGCCAGGTATCCGTGACCGGATCATAGCGGCCACCATCCCCGAAGTAAGTGTCACTGTCGCTGCCATCCCATCCACCCCAGACAACCATCTGGGTGCCGGCCCAGACCGCGGTATGATAAGCCCTGGGAGGAGGGGCATCGACGGTCGAGGTGGGCTGCCAGGTATCCGTGGCCGGATCATAGCGGCCGCCGGTCATTGAAGGAGGGATAAGTTCCACTGCTATACCAGTATCCACCCCAGACGATCATCTGGCTTCCCGTCCAGACTGCGGTATGCCTCATCTTCCAGAAGGGGCATCGACGGTCGAGGTGGGCTGCCAGGTATCCGTGGTCGGATCATAGCGGCCACCGTCACTGAAGTTGGTGCTCCCATCCCACTCCTCCCCATACGATCATCTGGCTGCCAGTCCAGACTGCGGTGTGCAAGGCCCTTGCAGATGGAGCATCGGTGGTCGAGGTGGGCTGCCAGGTATCGGTGACTGGGTCATAGCGGCCGCCGCTTCGACATAGCAGGCTGCCACTCCATCCACCCCAGACGATCATCTGGCTGCCGGTCCAGACGGTGCTGTTCCAACGTCTTGCGGAAGGGGCGGAGTTGGTCGAGGTGGGCTGCCAGGTATCCGTGGCCGGGTCATAGCGGCCACCAGTCATTGAAGTGACTGCCACTGCTGCGATCCCATCCGCCCCAGACAATCATTTGGCTGCCGGTCCAGATGGCGGTGTGCTCCAACTCTTGCGGAAGGGGCACCGACTGCCGTCGCCTGCCAGGTGTTGGGGGTCGCTTCTACATACCCGGGGGGTGAATTCCAGGGCTTGCATCAGTTGCCGACCCACCGCCCCCGAAGGGGAGGAATGGGAAGGAGAGCAAAACCAGAAGAAGCCAATACCCACGTGTCCTGCGTCTTTTATTCATCTTTATTATCCTCCTACAGGAAGATCGTTTGTGTCGAAGCCTACCTACGGTAAATATTTTCCTCCGCAAACACCAATAGGCACTGTGGTTCCAAGAGAGGGTTCATTCGGCGCCGATTCTTGTTCTCCATTCCCTGAAAAGCCTCAATGGAAGGCCTTTCGGCCTCACCAAACAAAAAAGCCCTCCGGGTACAGACTGGCCCGGGGGGCTATGGGAATCTGAAAAACTCAGACGGGAGTTCGCGGGGGATCTCCCCACTTCGATGGCTCCTTCATGCGGGGGGAGTTATGGAAGAGAAACACTCGGATCTACAAAGGAATTCCTTGCTTGCTTTCTGATTTAACTCCCTTTCATTTACGGTGTCAAGGACTTTGTGAAGTGACTTTTGAACGAAATAAACCAGCATTCTCCTCTTGCCCCCCTGCACTATGAGGGCAAGCCTTGGAGATCCAATGACTCCCTTGGGCGTGGGATAGCCAGTTGTTTTATGCCTGATCGCCTACACTTGAGCTTTGGGCTCATTCCGGGCCGGCAAAATAAGTGGTCCTCCCCGGCATCATCTGCCGGTTGGGGTTCGGTCCTTGGGGGCAGCCGGAGGAGACTCTGCCAAGCCGGATCCGCCATAGGCCTTCTCCTGCAGGAAGGCCTCCCGCTCCCTAGGCTGTGGCATCCCCATTGCAAATTATCATTCTTGTTCTTGTCCCGAAAGCCATCCTTCCTTACCCTCCAGGGAGGGGGGAAGGCCACCGGCAGAAGGACCTCATGCAACCGAAAAGGGATCAGTCAAACGAACTCAGTCCAGGAGGGAAGCCATGAAGGGACTACCCATAAGGAAGATGGGAGAGGTGTTGCTGGAGGCCGGCCTCATCACACCGGCACAGCTCAAAAAGGCCCTGGTCGCCCGAGAGGGCCAGGAAAAGAAGTTAGGGAAGATCCTGATCGAGTTGGGCTACCTGAACGAGGCTCAGATTGCTGAAGCCCTCTTCTGCTTGATCCAAGGCCTTCAGGTAGGCATGCAGCGCCAGCAAAGGGATGACATCGTTCATCAGGGGGGATAGATAGTAAAATGGTCCTGGAATCACGGTGAAGGTGGCCTGGTCATCCTCCCAGCGCCCATCGGGGGTGGCATCGGGGTCACGCCCACACTTTGCACAACACAGAAGAACAAACGGGATTTTCACCATGCCTCTTCGACAGACCTCCGCAAAACAAAAAGGCACCGTGATCTCATTATGCCCATGATCGATTCGGTGCCTTTTGTCCCTTTCCCCTCCCACTATGTGCGTAGCCTTTTCTTTCTTTGAGATCAGTCTTGATTCATTGGGCCGGGAACTTCAGTTACGGAACCCTCGTCCAGGTATTCGCGAGAAAACCACCAGTCTTAAGGATCACCTCAAGCTTGTCGGAATTATTGGTAACTTTCAAAACCAGAATGCCTGTCTGCATTGCGGAACCCTTGGGGACATCACCCCAGCTCAGGATGACTTTATTGCCGTTCCGTTTGCCATGGGCCACATTGCTGTAGGTAGGAGCAGCAGAGTTATCCTCATGGAGCCAGAAGACTTCACCAAGGACTTCTCGTATATAGCAAGTACCCCCGTCGTCAGAGGTCCACTTTCCCGTGAGTGTTGCAGCGCTGGCGGCTAAAGGTATCATGAGCACCATAATCATCGCTATGCCAAGTTTCTTTAACATCGCAGGCTCCTTTCGTCTGTTGTGGTTCGTCGTCACGCCTCTTCATCAGCCATCCGGCAGCTACTCTGCACGAAATCCGTCTTAAACGGTTTTCTCTTCCAACGCTCGGGATGGGGAGATAGCGACAGATTTTAGTATGGCCTTATGATCCACCACCGGCCGAAGGCTGAATCCCCAACCTCTGCGATCTCCTTGCCACCACCTCCTTTCTCTTCGGCTAAGGGGCTAACGTTGGTTCTAAGACAAGTTATTAATTTACTTTAGAACCAGCATCCTCTATTCGTGAGTGTCTACTCCTATCCCTTTTCCTGTCAACGGGTTTTGTGAATCGCCAGAGAGAGAAGACGGGCAGGGCCGACTTCTGACCCTGTCTTGGTCCAGATCCCGCAAGCGCATTCCGGCCAGCGTGAACTGTTCATCTCCTTCGATCAAGGTCCTACCCCTCTACTTCACTTCCTTGGAGGGCCTTTGCATGGGTGACACCCCTCCGCCAACGATTCATCTTCGTTCCGGTCGGGATTGGAGGCGTATATGTCCCCTCCCGGTTGTATCCGTGGCCGACGTTGTCGGCCGATCATCCTGGGCGGGTTCATGGCCCCCGCCACCGCGGGGGAGGGCCTATGGTGCGGGACCCGTTTCCCCCTCCTTCGAGGAGAGATCATCCCTCCTTCCCCTGCCATGAGACCAGGGTGAGGAGGGCGGCCATTGTGATCCTGCTGGACCCAGACCTCTTTCTCTCCTTTCCGAATACACGCCATTCCCTTTTCACTCCCAGATCCTCCCAGTTTCTCATAGGTCCTTGCCTCCCTTTGCTTCTGGAAGGCCTCGATGAGGCTCCTTCCAACCATAGACAATAAAAAACCCCCCCGGGCACAGAACGGCCTGGGAGGCTATGGGGATCTGAAAGACTCAGACGGGAGTTCGCGGGGGATCTCCCCACTTCGATGGCTCCTTCATGGGGGGGAGTTATGGAAGAGAAAGACTCGCATCTGCAAAGAAATGCTTGCTTATCTAACCCTTTTTGATTTCCTGGTGTCAAGGACTTTCTGAATTCGTCCCTTGTAGCCAAGGGATCGGATTGAAAGCGGAGAAACGTTGCATCCAGATGAATACTTTCGAGTCCATCATAATCTAAGTTAAGAGGAGGTGTGATTCTGTGAATAGGCAGACCATTAGGAATTTTGCAGGTGGGGTGCTCATCGCCTTTGCCTTGATGCTTGGTGGCTCTTTTGTGAGCCAGGCAGGAGCCGCGGATGGCGGGTGTTGCGGGGGCATGCCGGACCCCAAGGCGCTGCTAAGGCACACGATGCATAAGCTATGGGCAAAGCGGGGAATGTGGATGCGTTCCTATCTGGTTGCATCCCCGGCCGAAACGCCGGATGCATCAGAGATTGCGACGCGACTTCAAAGAAACCCCGAGGACATTGGGAATGCCTTTGCCCCGTTCTTGGGGATGGAAACCGCCGGGAAATTCACCCACTTGCTCCAGGCTAACACCGTGATCGAGTTAGAGGTCATCGACGCTGCCAAGTTGAAAGACGAGGGGAAGTTGGAAGCCTCCCGCAAGAAGTGGAATCAGAATGCGGTGGAGCTTGCCACCTTCGCAAACCAGGTGAATCCGAATTGGCGCGTAAAAAATCTGGTGGATGCATTGGATCGGCATCTATCGATGACCCTGGAAGAGATCTCAGCCCGACAGCAGGGGAATTGGAAGGACGACATCATGATCGTCGACCGGAATCTTGAGGGCATGATGACATTAGCGGAGGGCTTTGCGGAAGGGATCATCCAGCAATTTCCTGCCAAGTTCTCGGCGAAGTTCTAAGGGGGTTGCCGGACAAGCAAAGGCGCCCCCTACGGGGCGCTTCTGCAATTTGTGGATGAGAGGGCGAATTCCATGCTTGAGGTCGGGTAAATGTTGCAGGAAATACATAATTTCCCGAGTCAAAGAATACCCGGTTCCATCTATTTTGTTTTAGAACCTTGTCCCCTATAATGCGTGAGGCTGGCTGAATTTCACACACGGCTCCCGATTCGACAGAAACCTCGCTAAGTCATGCGTAAACTCGTGCGGCATTATGCAAAAGGTGTCGCGGCCGCTCTTGTGTCTCACTCACCCCTCGAAGTCCATTCGAGGGCAAAACAAAGGAGGAGAGCCATGATGCTCAAACAGAAACTCGCTCGTCCGGCTGTCCTGGTTCTGGCGGGGGTTGTGGCCGCGTTGACATTCGCGGTCGTCGTGCATGCCCAACAAATCGAGGCCGTTTCCACGGCGAACAAGATAAATGTCTACTACAATCTTGCGGCCGGGGAGATATCACCACCTATTACGGTTCCGGGGGGCACTCCCGTGTTGGTCATGGGCACTTGCACCACCGTGGGCTTTCGCGGTATCGGCCAAGTCAGCCTGCTTCGCGTTAATGCCGCACCCCCCTTCCTTGAGTGGGTCGGCCTTGAATCCACCGCCGGGGCCGCCATCACCCAGGGCTTTAGTGGAGTTGCAGGAACTCACATCGTTTTCGTGGACTTCTCACATCAGGTAGATATCGAAGTCGCCAGCCCGAGCCAGATCCAAGTCCACAATGGATCTGCGGGGACAAGGACCGGCAACGTCAAAATGATTTGGTAATCCCGATGCGTATGGCTGCACGGCTTACACACAGCTAAACTGAAATCTCCTGCTGAACGTTGCAGCACCACAAAACAAGAGTTCGGCGGCAAAGCGTATTGCGAAACCAGAACCCAATCGACACAAACCATAAAAAGAAAGGAAAACATATGCCTGAAAGAAAGCTTAATCCAAGCGAGGCGTGTAGCGGGACGGTGGCTAGGACGGCTACCGATACCGGCCTAGATCGAAAGACGGCTGAGGATAACGCACTCAAGGCCGCAAGGGAAGCTGCGCAAAGAGCATGTGGCAGCAAGAGATGTGAAAAAGGAAGTTGTAAGTACGTCGAAGAAGGCAGTACCGGCAGCAGCGCTCCTGTGGTTCCTGCCACGACTCCGCCTACATACACGGCGACGATGACGACTACCGGATCCTGCGCCTGCGAGGAATAGGATCTTCACGGCCTGAATCCTCTGCTAGCTGACGTGGATCGACGAAACTCACCATATCACGCCATACCGGTATCAAGGTCATGCCCTCTCACAGCTCCTCAGAAGAAGCCGGCCAGGCCGGTGATGACCCGGCTTTTCAAGCCATCTGCCCTATGGCCTCCTTGATCGACTTTGCCCCGTAGTACGAACTTATTAAGATGGACGCCCGTTGGCTTCAGGGCGGGCTATGTCCCCGCTTGCTGGCAGCAAGAGAAAGGGGATCTCATCTGGTTTAACCAAGTCAAGCCCCTAATCCCCTGGTTTTCGATGGATAGGATGTTAGCCTTTCGTATTTCTGGTTGGTAGGTCACCCTGCCATGCGCCTTTCGTCCTGATTCTGGTGATTCGAGGGTCACTGCCCTGACCATGCTGAATCCGGGATCAGAAAGGGCAGGGGGTAACGAGTTCTTCATACGGAGGTCAGGCCCAAAGCCCGCCTCGGATGTGACCCCGGTTATCCCCCTACCAACCCTGCCTTCCTTTCGTTAGGCGGCCCGAAGCTTCTCTCTGGGCTGATAGGCCACATTATTCCTCACCAAGGCAAAGAGGAGCATGAGAAGCTTCCGGGAAATGGCCACCAAGGCTTTGGTCTTCTGCATTCGGTTGACCTGTGTGAGTCGAACATAGATAGCTCGGAAGGCCCCTCCCGTCTTGACGGTCCGCAAGGCGGCAAAGAAGAGGAATTTTGCGGAGCAAAGGACGTCCCCGCTTGGAGATGTGTCTTCTTCCCTGATGGCTACCGGAGTCGATCTCGAAGAGATTCAAGCCAGCCAGTTTGATCAGTCCCTCTGCCTTGTGATAGCGCCGCAAATCTCCTGCCTCTCCCAGGAGGAGGGCCAAGGTGATCTTGCCCACCCCAGGAATGGAGAGGAGTTGCGGGACATAAGGGATCTGGGCCAGAACCTTCGTCAGTTCTTTTTCGATGGTGGCGATCTCCTCTTGGATCCTCTCGACAGAAGCCGCGATATTGCGGATGGCAAAGGCCGCTGCTTCGATCCCCTCTTGCAGCTCAATGGTGGAAGAGGCGGCTTCCATGAGCCTCTGGGAAAAGGCAGCAGAGAGCTTGCCGTGACTGGCCTGATGGATGGCTGCGGATAGGCTCTTTGGGCCTGCTCGTAGGATCTGCTCGTGGGTCGTATAGTGCTTCAGGATAGTCAAGGAGGTCTCGCCCTCCAGCTTGGGGAAGAGGCTCCCGTATTCGGGGAATACCCAGTTCCACGAGGCTATGCAATAGATTTCTCTGAACACCCAGCTCCACCATCTTCCGTTCTCGAAGCCTGGCATAGCCCCGAAGCTCCGCATAAGGACCCCGAGGCAACACCAGCCTTTGAAATCGGCCCATCTGGATCAGCATGGCGATAACTCCCGCATCCTTGCGATCGGTCTTGCCGGGGCTGTTGTCATAGACTTCCTTGGTCTTCTTGACGTGTTTGGGGCTGACCTGTACGAGCCAAATCCTGGGGATCGCTTCCAAGAAAAAGGCCAAGGGCTCCCAATAGTGCCCGGTGGACTCCAATCCCACGAGGAGGGAATCACCCTGGCTTTCTCCAGTTGAGAGAAGAGCCAGGCAAGGAATGTTTCAAATCCTCGCCGGTGGTTAGGGAACGAGAAGGGTGGCGATTCGCTCCCATCGGGGAACAGGATGGGCGATGTGCTGACGCTTTGCCACATCGATGCCCACAATCAATTCTCGATCATTGACGCATTTAGCTTTTGGTGATTTACTCCTTGCCATGGTGGCCCTCCCTTGCAGGTGAGTTGGTTTTTGGACAATCCAACTATATCCTATTAGGGATTCAGGGCCACCTGGTTATTGCCGTACTTGGTTATAGCATTCTTCTTACTGAACTTCTTACTGTAATCCTAAAAATACCCCATAAAACCCAGTAAAATGAATTATACTCCCCCTCCGAAGAGGTCAATAACAAATGGTGGACAATCCTGTAAAATCAATAAATAGGGGGTGAGCACCTTTTCAGCACTCACCCCCTATTTACACTTCTTACAAGCAAGAGGTCACAGGTTCGATCCCTGTTTCGCCCACCACCTAAACCCTTATATGTCAAGCACTGATGGGGAGGTTGGGATTCATGGAGGGCAACCGCTTAGATTGGCGGAGAACCGACCGCCCCGGTGAGATCGGCTCCTCGCAGGTTGGCCCCCGTCAGATTGGCGCCGCGCAGGTCGGCCCCGGCCAGATTGGAGCCGCGCAGATCCGCCCCGCTCAAATTGGCACCTTCCAGGGTCGCCCGGCTCAGGTTAGCGCCCCATAGGCGGGTGCCACTCAAATTAGCGCCCCGCAGATCCGCTCCACTCAGATTAGCTCCCTCCAGGACGGCCCGGCTCAAATTGGCGCCCCAGAGGCGGGCCCGGCTCAGATTGGCGCCCTGCAGGGTGGCCCGGCTCAAATTGGCGGCCCGCAGGTTGGCCCTGCTGAGATCGGCCTTCCATAGGTGCCCCCCGCTCAGATTCGCCTTCTCCAGGTCGGCCCCGCTCAGATTGGCAAAGAATAGGCTAGCCTCGCTCAGGTTGGTCCCAGACAGAAGAGCCCCGCAGAGATTCAGTCTCCGTGGGTCGGCTTTAGCGGCCTCACTTTCCAGGTTCTTCTCATTAGCTCTAAGCCACGCATGATGTTGGTCCAGCGCTCCCTTGAGTTCGCTGGGAGTGAGGTTGCGCCCTTTGTATTTTCCCTGGCAGTCTCCGGCGTTCTGTCCCTCTCCATTGGCAGACCAGGCGGCCACCAACAGAATTGGGATCAGCAAAGCCTTCATGACTAAGGATTTATAGATCGTTTTCCTCATTCCATGCAGCCCTCAATGGCCATCAAAGCATAGATGCCATAGCGCATCAAGAGAAAAATTCTTCGGACAGCAAAGGGCAGGTCCAATGTTTACCTGCAGCGTAGAACGGGGTGATCATATAGTATGCAGCCACCGACTGGAAGCCGGTGGCTGCATACGCTCTCGATTACAGATCGAATATCATCCTGAACGGGAGCATAACTGGGGCGCGTTCTTGATGTCCTTGATCTCCTATTCCGTTAGCTTCATCAGGGCGATGTAACTGAGAATGATCGATCCTCCTCTCTCACTGCAACGATAAAAATGGCCAAGAGATAATCTCCCCCGCAGCCTCGCTGGTATCCTGCGGAATCATGTCCTGATTTGGGTTCTTCCTCAGTTCAGTCCAACCGGAACCCTGTTTCACTCCTCCTGCTCTCAGGTGATATGCGCCCCCTGGGCCTCCACATAGACGGCGTAAAGCGACTGGCTGCCGGTCATGAAGAGCAGGTTGCGCTTGGTGCCGCCGAAGCAGACGTTGGAGATGATCTCCGGCATCTTGATGATGCCAATGCGCTCCCCGCTGGGGGCGAAGATGTGCACCCCGTCGTAGCCATCCCCTACCCAGCCGGCTCCGACCCAGATGTTGCCATCGGTGTCCGCCCGGATGCCATCGGCCAGGCCCGCTCTTCCCTCGTATTCCATGGAGCAGTACTCTTTGCCGTTGGCCAGGCGCTTGCCATCCACGATGTCCCAGACCTTGATGTTCTTGGGGGCCTCGGGATAGTGCGTCACCCCGGTGTCCGCTATATAGAGCTTCTTGTAGTCGGGGGAGAAGCAGAGGCCGTTGGGCTTGTAGATCTCATCGGTGACTTTGTCGATGCGCTTGGTCTACGGCATCGATGCGGTAGACGGCCTCCTTCTGGATGGGCTGAGGGGAGCCGGTGTCGGCCTTGTTGCCCTCATAGTTGCCCAAGCTGCCGTAGCCGGGGTCGGTGAACCAGATGGCACCGTCATTGGGATGGACCACCGCGTCGTTGGGGGCGTTGAATTGCTTGCCCCCATAGGTGGCAGCCACCACGGTGATCGTGCCGTCATACTCGTAGCGCACCACCCGTCGGTTGCCATGTTCGCAGGCGATCTGCCGCCCCTGGTAATCGAAGGTGTTGCCGTTGCTGTTGCCCGCAGGGTAGCGGAAGCGGCGGGAGACGTGGCCATCCTCCTCCAGCCACCGGAGCTGCTCATTCCTCGGGATGTCACTCCAGAGCAGATAGCGGCCCACCCCGTTCCAGGCCGGGCCCTCCGCCCAGAGCGTCCCCTGATAGAGCTTCTGGATGCCGGTAGTGCCGGCCTTGTACTTGCCGAAGCGGGGATCCAGCGCGATCACGTCCGGATCGGGGTAGCGCACCGGCTCCCCTACGGGGTGGAAGTTTCGGGCGAAGGCCTCGGGGGCCATGGCGGTGATGGCGGCCAAGGTGGCGGCACCCTTCAGGAAGGTTCGCCGGGAGATCAACGATCTCTCCTGGGGATCCAGCTTCTCTTTTTCTCTCATCGATTCATCCTCCTTCCATGGAAAGGACCCGAGCGAGGTTGCGGGAGATTTCATCTTGGAAACTTGCCCATCAGAAGCCAATGTCTTGCGGTGATTCGTTTAAAGCATGATAGATCGGTAGACACCACCTCCTCCTGATCGGCCTGTGCCGGCCTCCAGGCCCATAGGACAAAAAGCCCTCGAGGCACAGACCTTCCCCGAGGGCTTCACCAGTCCTGAAAAGCTCCCACAGGACTCTCTTTGACTCGCATCGTATCCCTGCTTCCATAATCGCCTGCTTCGGTAAAGGGTCTAAATGAAAGAAGGGGACTTCCAACATTCCAAGCAATGATGCTTCAAATAACATCAACTATGCGCCGGACGAATTCCATGAAATCAAATGATTACGGCCTCCCCGCCTCATCTTCCCGCAAATACAAAAGGCACCCTTGATCTTTACACGAACGATCCATGCGGTGCCTCTGGCTACTTCTTTAATCTCACCTCCTGCCGGACTACGGCAACGACTTCGCAGAAGAGAGGAATTCCGATACTTGATCGAGGGGAAGCCGGCGGGCTCGCGCTTATTTCCCAGATCGGAATATACTCCTCTGACCCTCCCTGTCAAGGACTTTTTTGGGGGGCGCGATCCTGATCCCCGGCCGCTGCGCACCTTCCCCCCCGCCCCGTCCGCAACATGCCCGAGCCGCAACACGTTAGCTGCAGGCAACCACGGTCTGGATGATGCCGCTTCCGGGCCAAAGGAGCTCCTGGAAGGCCTCTTGGATCTGTTCCAGGGGCACGACCTTGGAGATGAGTGGGGCCACCTGAACCTTTTTTTCCTGCACCAGGGAGAGGCCGATGGCCCAGTCGCTGTTGAGATGGCCATAACAGGCCTTCATCTCCACCTCTCGCGCCACCCACTCCACGGGCAGGCAGTCGCACTGCTCCCAGGCGAGGGAGACGACCATCACCCTTCCGCCCATCCGCACCAGCTCCAGAGCCTGCTGGAGGGTCGGCTTCGCCCCGGCGCATTCGAAGGCGACGTCCGCTCCGATTTCGGTCCTCTTGACGATCTCCTTGACCAGATCCACCACACTGGGATCAAAGGCCTCCCTGGCCCCCAACTGCAGCGCCGTTTCCCGCCTTACCGGGTCGATCTCGGAGACATAGACCGCCCGGGCGCCCGACAGGGCCGCGCATTGGACGGCAAAAAGGCCGATGGGCCCGGCACCCAGGATCACGGCCTGATCCCCCAGTCGGAGGTTCGACAGCCTGGATGCGTGGACCATCACCACCAGAGGCTCGAGGAGAGCGACCTCCAGGTCTGAGACCTCGGTGGGCACCTTGCAGAGATTCTCGGATTTGACCACCATGTACTCCGCATAGGCCCCGGATCTTTTCTCCAGCAAGCCCCTCTCCTTGGCGCTGAACCGGGGAGGGAAGTTCGGAAGATCCCTTCCAGGGGTGATCCGCCCGCCCCATCGCGTGACCCGATCCCCTACGGCAAAACCCTTCGCCTCCTTGCCCATCTCGACCACCGTGCCCACGTACTCGTGGCCCATGATCGCCCCCGGCTTCAGCATCCCAAAAGCATAGCGATGGAGATCGGATCCGCAGATGGCACAGTATTTCACCCGGATGAGGACCTCATCCCTTCCCAGGGGCGGAACCGGAACCTCTTCCACTGCCAGGAGTTTCTCCCTCTTGAACACCGCAGCCTTCATTATCCCTCCTTGACCTTCACCGCCGCACGATCGCTCTGGCCTTCTGCTTGACGGCGTCTCTATTGGGGTGACCACGGGGGGGCGGGGCCCGATTGCGGATCCGTGATGACCTCCACCACAGCAGGTCGATCCGCCTGCAGGGCCTTCTCCAGGGCATCCCGAATCTCGTTCGGCCTCTCCACCCGGATGCCCAGGCACCCCATATCTCGGGCGATCTGAGCGAGACTCACCTCCTGAAATCGAGTCATCTCCTCCCACCCGCCGGAGCGGCCTGCATAGGCCGCTTTGATGCCCGTCCAGCATTGTCTCAGGCAGTTGTTGTTGTTCACCACGGTGATCGTCCGGAGGTCGCACCGGGAGGCGGTCTCCAGCTCGCTGAGGTGATACCAGAACCCTCCATCTCCGGTGAAACAGATCACGGGACGTTCCGGAACCGCACACTTGGCCCCCAGGGCCGCCGGGAAGGCCCATCCCAGCGAGCCCGCACACCGGATGAAGCGCTGCTCCGGATGGGTGAGGTTCACCATCGTCCCCGTCCAGATCGCCGCGAATCCCGTGTCTGAAACGAGGACGGCGTCGGCGGGGAGGAGGTCGGTGAGTTCCTTGCACAGCCGCTCCGGGCGCATGGGAATGGCGTCGGAGTTGCGCAGCGGCTCCACCTCGGATCGCCACTCCTCGGTGATTTCACGGGCGTGATCCGCCCATTTCGTCGGGGAGGCCGTCGGACGAACCCGCTCGGCCAGCCGCCCGACCGTAGCCTTGGCATCCCCCCACAGGGGAACCCGATTGGGATAGCTCCTCCCCAGCTCCCGAGGGTCGATGTCGATCTGGATCACCGTCGTTCCCGCCTTGGGCACCGCCCAGCTATGGGTCGCCTGGTCCCCGGTGTGGCTGCCGATGAAGAGCACCATGTCTGCCTCGGAGACGATTCGGTTGGCGCACCACTGGGAGTAGGAACCGACGATACCGACGCTGAGGGGATGGCCGTCGAGGATCACCCCCTTGCCGTTGAGGGAGGTGGCGACGGGGAGAGAAAGCCTCTCCGCCAGGTTTACGATCTCGGGCCCGGCCGAGGAGGCCATCGCCCCTCCGCCCGCTACGATGACCGCTCGCTCCGCCTCCTCCAGGAGCCGCGCGGCCTCCTCGATCGCCTTGTCATCCGGCTGGAGACGGAAAGCCGGCGCCCGGGTGAAGGGCTCCTCGACGATCACCTCTAACTCTGCCTCGGCAGTATCGATGAGCTCCCCCGCATAGCCCAAGAGGTCCAGGTGCACCGGACCCGGCGCCCCCGAGGTCGTCTCCCGGAAGGCCTGTCGGAGCAGATAGGGGAGTTGCTCGATGGTGTCCACTCGGACGTTCCATTTGGTGACCGGATCGAACATGGCCTGGTGGAGGATCTCCTGATAGGCATGGCGGTACTGGGCCAGTGGGGGCTTGAACCCGGTGAGGGCGATGATGGGTGAGCAACCAAGGAAGCCATCCTGAAGGCCGGCAGCAAGATTGGCGGCCCCCACCGATTGGGCCATGCAGACAGAGGACCTGCCGCTCGCCCGGGCGTACCCGTCCGCCATGTAGGCCGCGGCCTTTTCCGAGTGGGTCAAGACCCGGTGAATCCCAATGGCCTCCATCTCCACCAGGCTTCGCCGCAGAATCGCCTCCACCCAGAAGACATGGCTGATCCCGTAACCTTTGAGGGTCTCGGCGATAAACCTCGCTCCGGACATCCTGGATTTCTCTCCGCGTTCCAAGGGAACCTCCCATCGTAAGGGGTCTGTAAGAAGGGCAGATAGGGCCCAGGGAGCCCTCTGGGGGCAGGGCAAGAGGACCTCCCGGGAAAGGACGGAAGGACGCTGGGGGGTCTATCCCCGCTCGGGCATGGAGATCATCCCATCCCAGGTGTTGAGGACCTTGCACTCTCGAACCTCCTCCTCGGAGAACCAATGGGCGGTGACGCTCTTCAGCTCGGTGAAGAAGCGCACGCCGTCCATCCCCATGGTGTGGAGATCACCGAAGAATGAGGCCTTGTGGCCGGTGAAGCCGAAGACTCCCAGGGGCACGGGGATGCCCACGTTGATCCCCACCATCCCGCCGTGGGTGCGCTTGACGAACTCCCGGGCGAAGTAGCCGTTCTGGGTGTAGATGACGGACCCATTGCCGTACTCGATGGCGTTCATCAGGGCGAGGCCTTCCTCGAAATCCTTCACCCGCTTGACGCAGAGGACCGGTCCGAAGATCTCCTTATCTCCGACGCTCATCCCCGGCTGAACGCGGTCGAAGAGGGCGGGACCCACGTAGAAGCCCTTCTCGTATCCGGGGACGACCACCTTGCGACCGTCCAGGACCAGCTGGGCTCCCTCCTGGATCCCCTTCTCGATCCATCGCAGGACGGACTGCCGATGCTCCTCGTTGACGACCGGGCCCATCTGGGAGGCCTTCTCATACGCCGGGCCGATCTTGAGCTCGGACATGAACTGCTTCAGCAGGGCGACCAAAGGATCGGCGATGCAATCCTCCACCACCACTGTGGGTAATGCCATACACCGTTCCCCGGCGCAGCCACAGGCGGAGTTGACGATTCCCCGGGCGGTGCGCTCCAGGGCGCAGTCCCTGAGAACCAGGGCGTGGTTCTTCGCCTCGGTCAGGGCCTGAACCCGCTTTCCGGCAGCGGCGGCGGTGGCATAGACTCGGAGGCCTACTGCGTTGGAGCCGACGAAGCTGACCCCCCTCACATCGGGATGGGTGAGCAGGATCTCCGCCTCCTTGCGGCTGCAGGTCACCAGGTTGATCACCCCCTTCGGCAACCCCGCCTCCTGCCACAGCTCCAGGATGCGCATGGAGGACTGGGGAACGAAGCTGGCCGCCTTCAGGACGAAAGTGTTGCCGGTGGCAACGCACAAGGGGGCCATCCAGCCCATGGGGATCATGGCCGGGAAGTTCCAGGGGGCGATCCCTGCGAAGACCCCCACTGGCTGCCGATACTGGGTGGTGTCGTAGCCCGGGGTACAGTTCATCAGGGCAGGCCCGGTCATGAGATGGGGGATGCCGGCGGCGAACTCAACCACCTCCGTCACCTTCAACACATCCCCCATCGCCTCATCGAGGACCTTCCCATTCTCTCGCGAGAGGAGATGGGTCAGCTCCTCGAGGTGCTGATCGAGGAGGGCCTTGAGGCGAAACAAGACCTGAACTCTCCGGTTGGGAGCGGTGTCGGCCCAGGCGGGAAAGGCCTCCTTCGCGGATTGGATGGCGGACTCCACCTCCTGGGCGGTGCACTGGGGGGCGAGGGCGATGACCTCCCCGGTAGAGGGGTCGTAGCAATCCATGTATTTGCTGGTCTTGGATTCAAGCCATTGCCCGTTCACGCAGTATCTCAGCTTTTTGGGGATTTCTTCCATGGACCTCTCCCTTTCCTGGGGGGATTTTATGTGTGATCCAATATGCCATTTCCGATAACCCGTCAAGGGATTTCTGGAACGACCGTCGCAGCGAAGGGTGGCCCTCTCATTGGCTCGGGACAAGGAAGGAAACCGGAACGACGGTGAAGGTGGGATCGGGAATGGGCTTTGGGCTGGCGTTGCGGAAGAATACCTCCAGGTGGAATGAGTGGGGTTCAAAGAGGATGATCTGCTGCGTCGCCCCGTTGTAGATGTCCCCGCTGAAGGAGCCCGGGTAGCTCCCTGGATGGCTCCTATCGTAGTAAGTGGCGATCTCTCTAAGCTCGCTGAGGGTCACCTGGCCCACCTCACCCTGCTCGCGGTGCTCCAGTTTCTTGGAAAGCTCGGATCGGATCTTTGCCCATCTCGAATCCGATCCGCTTCCCCACCAGTTTCCCTTCAGGAAGAAACGGTTGACGGCAGCCACGGCGTGGGGGAACTCCCAGGCGACCCCCTCGCCTAACTCGGACTCCGCGCCTCTCAGAGCGCGCATGCCGCCCTCCCCCAAATTGTTCTCCAATACCCCTGCCCTCTTCGAGTCGGCCAAGAAGACCTGGTGACTGAAGGCGTACGGCTGCCGGCTCAGGTATGCCGCCACCTCCTCCAAGGTGCGGAAATGCTCCAGGGCGTATCGAATGCCCATGGTGATCGACCCATAAGACCCAGATTGGAGATCGATCATCGGAGAGGGGCCCGCGGCGAGGAGGGCGGCAAAGACGCCATCCTCATTGAACGCCGTCCCGGCCATGACACTGAAGGCACCTGCGATATTGACTATCGACCGATTGCCACCCCTTAGGGTGAAGATGAAGGTGCCCTTGCGGGGATACCAGTCGACCAGCCTCGCGATCATGTTGCTCCCGGTCGCGGAGGCCGGTCCGTATACGGAGAGGGCCGAACAGGCTCCGGACATGAGGATGTCCACATAGAGATTGACAAAATAGAGCTCATCCAAAGACAGTCTGCCGTCACCCGGTGCGTTCACCAGGCCCCCGGACAGCTGCGATGCCATCCCCTCTATCTCCTCCTGATATTCCTTCGGAACCTGAGGCTTCAAGTGGTGAATGGCCTGCATGCGCTTATGGTAGGCCTCGCGTCCGATCATTCCCAAGATCCACGCGTCGTAATCCGCCTCGAGGGTCGGGAAGAGGCTGACAAGCCCGCGGGCATACTGGGACCATACCTCCCGGTGATCAGCGCCCTCCAGGTCCATGAACACCTCGATGTAGGTATCCCTGGGAGCGATATGGACCGCACCTTCGCCCTGGCCCCTCCAATCTCCCTGGCCGCTGAGGGCATCAAGGGGCAGGAAGCAAACGAGAAAGAGGAGAACAAGGTGCATCCACGAGGAGGACTGGTTTCTTATGCAGGGCATCCATTTCTCCCTTCGGGTCGAGGCATCGAGTCGGAAGTCAGCGACGCATCCCCATTTTCTCATCGGGTCATGAAATTGGTGAAATTGGGGACACATCCCCATTTTCTCATCAAGTCAGGGGGCTTCACCGCGGAAGGCCGGCCTTGACGAAGTCCTGCACCGCATGTTGGCAATCCTTTTCGTGGAGGAACGGCGCCTGGCTACCCCCATTGGCGACATCTGGCTGAGTGTCTCCGGTTCCATATTCTCCTTAACGATAGGCATCCTTCCGGTGGCCAACCTTCACTATCCAGATTGTAAGCTCATCATCTTGAATTGTATACAGAATGCGATATCGACCTTGCCGCAGACGATATCGTTCTAGGCCGGTCAGTCTTTCAGAGCCTGAAGGACGGGGATCCTCTGCAGGCGATGCGATCCGATTGAGAATTCCTTTCACGTCTTTCTTGGGGATGGCATCGAAGTCTTTTTCCACCGAGGTCTTGAAGAAGAGTTTATATGCGGCCATCCCTTTTCAGCCTCTTGACCATTTCCTCATAGCTGACCAGGGGTTCCTTCGCTCTTTCATCGAAGGCCGCGAGATCCTCAGCGTCCTCGGCAAGGGCTTCTTTCACAGCTCTGTTCACCAAGTCTGATACTGATGTTGAAGTTTCAACGGCCTTGAGCCGCAACGCTTTGTGCAGATCGGGATCAAGATAGATGGTGGCGCGTTTCGTCTGTGGTGTCATGACGTTCCCTCCTTTTGGATCTATGGCAGTCTAACATCATAACGTTAAGATGTCAAGATCCCGGAAGCCAGAGATTTCTCTTGCTAGAGATCGATCTCCCTTATATCATTCGCATGGAACGAATTCCTTGCACTTCAGCGAGAAGACCGACTTTTGGATGGACAAGCATTAGCGGGAGGCAAAAGCCATGGAGCATGAAATTATCTTTATGGTTCAGGAATCCCCTGAAGGCGGTTATGAAGCTCGAGCTTTAGGTTATCCGATCTTCACGGAGGCAGACACCTTTGCGGAGTTGAAGGGAATGTTGCAGGACTCGGTCCACTGCCATTTTGAGCAGAACCAGAAGCCATCCTTGATTCGATTGCATCTCGTGAAAGACGAGGTCATCGCGGCGTGAAGTTGCCCAGAGATATCGGTGGGGAGGAATTGGCGATCCTCCTCCAAAGATACGGATATCACCTCACTCGTCGGACAGGAAGCCATATGCGGTTGACCTCCTCAGCTAAAGGCGCAGAGCACCACATAACCATTCCAACGCATCAGTCTATCAGGATTGGTACCTTGAGCAGCATCGTGAAGGAAATCGCCTCCTATCTCGAGATAGACTGGCAGCAGCTGGCCGCCGACCTCTTCTCCTAAGTGCCCCCTGATCCATACAGGAGTAAGGATGCAATCCTGCTCTTGCCTTCCCCTCCATCCAGAACCAATACAAGCACCTTAGCCCCCTATTCCCAACAGGGCACGCCACACCCCATCGAATCTCACCGCGGAAGGCCGGCCTTGAGGAAGCCCTCCACGGCGTGCTGGCGATCCTTTTCGCGGAGAAAGGGGTGCGTGCTGCCCCAGTAAGATGCGGAGAAGGACGGGTGATCCTTCAAATACTTCTCTGCCTCGACCCGCGCTTCCTCCGTCCGTCCGAGATAAGCCAGGCAAGCGGCCACAGTCCTCCTGGCTTCACCCACCGATGGCGCCTTCCTGAGCGTCTCAATGGCTCCTTCGTAATCACGTGTGAAGTATTGGGCGCAACCCAAGAACCATAAATACCAGTTAGGGTAGTACGGATTCAGGCGCATTGCTTCTTTGACGCGCCTCATCGCCTCCTCGGGATGGCCACTGAACAGATAGGGTTCTGCAGATGCGGCAAGCAGGTCTGCGCTATTAGGGTTGGCCTTCAGTCCCTCTTCGAATTGAGCTATTGATTCCTTGTGTTTGTTGCTAAAAAGAAGAAGATGGCCAAGTGCATTACGCACCGTTCCCTCCCTTGAATCCAGGGCGACTGCCTTGTTTGCAAACTCGAAAGCCTTTTGACAGGACTCCTTGGGTCTTCCCGGAAGAAATCCACTCTGCCAATCCATGTAATGTGTTTGCGCCAACAGTGCATAGGCACTCGCGAAATTCGGATCCAAGAGAATGGCCTTCTCAAGCAGTTCCCTGGCTTTCGCGTTATCTCTGGGATTGAAACGAAGAAATAGCTCTACACCGCGCCAGAAAAGCCCATATGCATCCAGGCTACTCGGATGTTTCAAGGACGCCCTTGCCATTTCAGTCTGATCCATCTTCCCTACCAGGGAACCCACGAGCTTCCGAGTCACCTCGTCCTGCACCTGGAAGACATCCGTCAGTGGACGATCGAAGCGCTCGACCCACAGATGGGTGCCGGAGATAGCATCGATCAGCTGGGCTGTGACCCGGATGCGATCCTTGGAGGTCTGGACACTGCCCTCCAGCACGTAGCGGACCCCCAGTTCCTCCGCCACCTGCTGCACCATCACCGCTTTTCCCTTGTAGGTGAGGGTGGAGTTCCGGGCGATGACAAAGAGCTGTTTGAACCGGGCCAGGGCGGAGATGATATCCTCCGTCATGCCATCCGCAAGGTAATCCTGCGATTTATCCTTGCTGAGATTCTCGAACGGAAGCACGGCGATGGAGGGCCTGTCGGGCAGGGGAAAGGCCATCCTCTGCACGGAAGCGACCTGGGGGGCTCGGGCGGGATGGATCGCAAAACGCCAGAAGAACACGGAGGCAATGATGAGGAGGACCCCTGCCGCCATGGCGATCCATCCCCATTTCCTCCGGAATGCCCTCTTGGCCTTCTGCACCCGGTGGGCGGCAGCGCCGGGGAAGGAGAGCAGCCGGTACACTCGAACAGGCTCGGCAATATTCTTCAGCGTCTGCTCCCCCAGATCCTCGTACTCGAACCCCAGCTTGCCTTTGATGGCGTCATGCACCATCCCGGAGATGCAGATTCCTCCGCCTTCCGCCAGGGCCTGGAGCCGGGCGGCGATGTTCACCCCGTCTCCGTAGATCCGGCCCTCTTCCTCCACCACATCCCCTAAGCTGACGCCCATGCGGAACTCCATCTTCCGATGATCGGGTAGTTCTGCATTTCTCTCAGCCAATTCCCGCTGCATCTCAGCTCCCGCGTTCACCGCATCCAGGACGCTGTCGAAGCGGGCCAGGATGTTATCCCCCGTGGCATCCACCACTTGGCCCCGATAGCGCCGAATCAGGGTCTCCATCGCCTCCTTGTAGGCGGTCAAGGTGCGGATGGTCCCCACATCATCCTGACTGATCAGGCGGGTATAATCCTTCACATCGGCAGACAGGATGGCGATGAGCTTGCGGCTGATGCCTTCGGGAATCATGGGAGGTCACCCTCTTGCGAAAATGGTTTGGAGTTATGATTAAGATACACTATGATGAGCGTGTCTATGTTCCATTCTTTCCGGTCAACCCGGGGGGAGGTGAAGCAATGAGACAAGTGATCGTTTATCCGGGCGAAGATGGCTACTGGGTGGCAGAATGTCCCAGTCTGCCTGGCTGTATCAGCCAAGGCAAGACGAAGGAAGAAGCCATTGCCAATATTAAGGAGGCCATTCAGGGGTACATTTCCGTTCTCGAGGAAGATCATCTTCCCATACCGGAGGAACGCTTTGAAGCCCTCCTGGTGGCTGTATGACCCGACTACCGAGAATTTCGGGTCGGGAATGCATCAAGGCGCTGGAGAAGGCCGGTTTCTACTTCAAGCGTCGGGAGGGAAGTCACATCATCCTGCGTCGAGATGAACCTTTCGCACAAGTTGTTGTCCCCGAACATGACGAACTGGATAGGGGCACCCTTCGCGCGATCATCCGGCAGGCGAACCTCAGCGTGGATGAGTTTTTGGGCCTGCTCTAAAATTCACAATTAGCACAATTAGAGTACAATGAGTATTCGTTTAGGAATACCTCCCCATTACTCATGAGGCGAGGGGATTTGAAGCTCCCGAAATCTTGCTGCGGAGCATGCACTCGCTGGACATCCTCACCGCGGAAGGCCGGCCTTGATGTAGCCCTCCACCGCGTGCTGTCGATCCTTTTCGTAAAGGAAGGGATGGGTGCTGCCCCAGTAAGAGGCGGAGAAGGACGGGTGGTCTTTCAAGTATTTCTCTGCCTCGGCACGGGCTTCCTCCATCCGCCCCAGGTAGGCGAGGCAAGCGGCCAGGGTCCGCCTGGCCTCACCCATCGGCGACATCTGCCGGAGTGTCTCAATAGCCCCTTCATAATCGCGTGCGAGGTATTGCCCAAAACCGACAAACCAGACGTACCAGTTGGGATAGATAAGGATTCAGGCGCATCGCCTCCCTAACCCGCCTGATCCCCTCTTCGGGCTGGCCACCGAATAAGTACGGTTCTGCCGATTCGGCAAGCAGGTCTGCGCTGTTGGGATTGGCCTTCAGAGCCTCTTCATATTGAGTCACCGCCTCCTTATATTTCTTACCGAAAAGCAGAACGTGGCCAAGCGCAAACCGCGCCCAGGGTCCCTCGGATCCAGGGCCACGGCCCTGCTTGCCAGATCCAGGGCCTTTTGATAGGACTCCTTGGGCCTTCCCGGAAGCAAACCCACTCTGCCAATCCATATAATGGGTCTCCGCCAACAGCGCATAAGCACGCGCGAAATGCGGATCCAGGGCAATCGCCTTCTCAAACAGCTCTCGGGCCTTTGCGTTATTCCTGGGGGTAAAACGCCAGTAAATTTCAAGACCGCGCCAATAAAGGCTGTAGGCATCCAGGCTCTCGGGATGCTTGAGCGATGCCTTTGCCATTTCGGCCTGCTCCAGCTTCCCTACCAGGGAGCCCACGAGTCTTCCGGGTCACCTCGTCCTGCACCTGGAAGACATCGGTCAGGGGACGATCGAAGCGCTCGACCCATAGATGGGTGCCGGCTATGGCGTCGATCAGCTGCGCCGTGACCCGGATGCGATCCTTGGAGATCTGCACGCTGCCCTCCAGCACATAGCGCACCCCCAACTCCTCTGCCACCTGCTGCACCTTCACTGCTTTTCCCTTGTAGGTGAGGGTCGAGTTGCGGGCGATGACGAAGAGCTGTTTGAACCGGGCCAGGGCGGAGATGATATCCTCCGTCATCCCATCCACGATGAAATCGCTGGGACTTATCCTCGCTGAGGTTCTCGAAGGGAAGCACGGCGATGGAGGGTCGTCCGGCAGGGGAAAGGCCATCTTCTGGACGGAGGCGACCTGGGGGGCACCGAGCGGGAAGAAGGACAAAGCGCCAGAGGAGCCCAGCGACAATGACGAGGATGACCCCTGCGGCGAGGGCGATCCATCACCCATTTCCTCCGGAGGGCCCTTTTGGCCTCCTTTACCCGGTGGGCGGCCGCACCGGGATGGGAGAGGAGCCGGTACACTCGAACGGGCTCGGCAATGTTCTTGAGGGTCTGCTCCCCCAGATCCTCGTATTCGAAGCCCAGCTTGCCTTTGACGGCGTCATGCACCATGCCGGAGATGCAGATTCCTCCCCCTTCGGCCAGGGCCTGGAGGCGGGCGGCGATGTTCACCCCGTCTCCGTAGATCCGGCTCTCTTCCTCCACCACATCCCCGAGGCTGATCCCCATGCGGAACTCCATCCGGCGGTCATAGGGCAGCTCGGCATTTCGCTCTGCCAGGTCCCGCTGCATCTCGGCCGCACATTCACCGCATCCAGGACGCTGTCGAAGCGGGCCAGGAAGCTATCCCCGGTGGCATCCACCACCTGGCCCCGGTAGCGACGGATCAGGGTCTCCATCGCCTCCTTGTAGGCGGTCAGGGTGCGGATGGTCCCCACATCGTCCTGGCTCATCAGGCGGGTGTAGTCCTTCACATCCGCAGACAGGATGGCGATGAGATGGCGGCTGATGCCTTCGGGGGTCATGGGAGATCCTCCTGGCAACTCGCACTTCTCGCAAACCTTTTGACAACCACGAGCGGGTTTGATAAACAGAAACGGAAGAACACGAAGGTATAAAGCCGGAGTTGCTCGGGCGAGACACCCATCACATCGAATGCCCGAGGCGGAGATGAAAACATGAGACGAATCAAGGAAGTAGAAAGTTCTTGCCGAATATCCGACTGGATTTAGCCTTTGATGATGGGGGAACGAAAGGCATAATCGATCTCTCCTCCCTGGTGGGGAAAGGCGTCTTTTCCCTGTGGCGTGATCCCAGCGCCTTTGAGCGCGTTCAAATCGGGACCTCGGGAGAGCTCATCTGGGATGACCAAGTCGATCTGTGTCCAGACGCTTTGTATCTGAGGGTGACGGGGAAGAGGCCAGAGGATCTTTTCCCCTGCCCCTGAGGCGTGAGCCAGCGCGTGCCTGAGATCAGTCGCTTTTTTGGCATCGTGATCAAGATGTTCTTTGAAGACCACAACCCCCCACATTTTCATGCGGAGTATGGCGATAGCGAGACACTGATCGACATCCATAACCTATCGGTCTTTGCGGGACGGTTGCCGCCCCGTGTTGTGGGGCCTTATCATCGAGTGGGCGACCCTTCACCAACAGGAACTGCTCGCTAACTGGCAACATGCGCAGGGGCAACAGGCGCTTCAGAGGATCGATCCACTCGAATAGAATCTACCAACCTTCCTCTTGTTTCTCCCAAATCGCAAACTCCCCACCCGCATTCCATCGATCTCACCGCGGAAGGCCGGCCTTGATGCAGCCCTCCATGTAGTGCTGTCGATCCTTGTCGTGGAGGAAGGGCGTGGTGCTGGCCGTATAGGTTGCGGAGAAGGAAGGATTATCCTTCAAATATTTCTCTGCCTCGACATGCGCCTCCTCCATCCGCCCTAATTGGGCAAGGGAGGCGGCAAGCATGTGTCTGGCTTCACCCATCGGCGACATCTTCTTGAGCGTCTCCACCGCCCCTTGATAATCGTGCGCTTGATATTGGGCCCAACCCAACCCAAACAAGTACCAGTTGGGACAGTAGGGGTTGAGGCGCATCGCCTCCTTGACCCGGCGGATGGCCTCTTCCGGCCGGCCAACATCGGTGTAAAACTCTGCCGAAAGGACAATGATGTTTGCATCGTTGGGATTGTCCTTCAGGGCCTCTTCAAATTCAGCCGCCGCTTCGTCGAATTTGCTGCCGAAAAACAGGATGAAGGCCAGGGTGCCACGTGTGAAGCCGTCCCTTGAATCCAGGGCCACCGCCTTATAGGCAAGATCGAGGGCCTTTTGATAGGATTCCTTCGGCTTTCCCGGGATCCACCCGAATGTCCAATCATTAAAATGAGTAACCGCCAATACCCTATAAGCGCCCCCGTAATTCGGATCCAGGGCAATCGCCTTTTTCGCCAGCTCCCGAGCCTTCGCGTTATCAGAGGGGGTATAATGGAAAAATAACTCGTAGGCGCGCCAGTAAAGGCCGTACGCATCGAGGCTGTTGGGATGCTGGAGTGATGCCTTTGCCGTCTCGGCCTGCTCCAGCTTGCCTACCAGGGAAGCCACGAGCTTTCGGGTCAGCTCGTCCCGCACCTGGAAGACATCGGTCAGGGGGCGATCGTACCGCTCCACCCAGAGATGGGTGCCGGCGATGGCATCGATCAGCTGGGCGGTGACCCGGATGCGATCCTTGGAGATCTGCACGCTGCCCTCCAGCACATAGCGAACCCCCAGCTCCTCGGCCACCTGCTGCACCTTCACCGGTTTGCCTTTGTAGGTGAGAGTGGAGTTGCGGGCGATCACGAAGAGCTGTTTGAAACGGGCCAGGGCGGAGATGATGTCCTCCGTCATACCGTCCACGATGTAATCTTGGGACTTATCCGCGCTGAGGTTTTCGAAGGGAAGCACGGCGATGGAGGGCCGATCGGGCAGGGGAAAGGCCATCTTCTGGACGGAGGCGACCTGGGGGGCGCGAGCCGGAAGAAGGACAAAGCGCCAGAGGAGCACAGGGCGGCAATCACGAGGACGGCCCCTGCGGCCAGGGCGATCGATCCCCATTTCCTGCGGAAGGCCTTTTTAGCCTCCTTCACCCGGTGGGCCGCCGCACCGGGGATGGGAGAGGAGTCGATAGACCCGGACAGGCTCGGCGATGTTCTTGAGGGTCTGCTCCCCCAGATCCTCGTATTCGAACCCAAGCTTGCCCTTGACGGCGTCATGCACCATGCTGGAGATGCAGATCCCTCCTCCTTCCGCCAGGGCCTGGAGGCGGGCGGCGATGTTCACCCCATCCCCGTAGATCCGCCCTTCCTCCTCCACCACATCCCCCAGGCTGATCCCCATGCGGAATTCCATCTTCCGGTGATAGGGCAGCTCGGCATTTCGCTCGGCCAGGTCCCGCTGCATCTCGGCGGCAGCGTTCACCGCATCCAGGACGCTGTCGAAGCGGGCCAGGATGTTGTCCCCGGTGGCATCCACTACCTGGCCCCGGTAGCGACGGATCAGAATCTCCATCGCCTCCTTGTAAGCCGTCAAGGTGCGGATGGTCCCCACATCGTCCTGGCTCATCAGGCGGGTGTAGTCCTTCACATCCGCAGACAGGATGGCGATCAGCTTACGGGTGATGCCTTCAGGGGTCATGGGGACTCCTCCATGGAGCTGGTCTCAGGATTATGTCGGATTATTGCTGGTGAATAGGCTTCGCTGGAGATGTTCAGGATTAGATGGAGCTCAACCATTGTCTCTCCCCTATTTGTAAGCGTCTCCCCTGGGAAGAATGGCGATGATTTCAACCTTCATGGTTCCCTTTAGAAGGCTATAGATCACCCGCCAATCGCCGTCCCTATAGCGCAGGAGCCCTTTCAGCTGACCCGTGAGGGGTTTGATATTGTTCCCATACAGGGGATTTTGCTCCAGGTCTTCGAAACAGTTGTCAAGCCTTTGCCTGATCGACTTCCCTGTCTTGTCATAGACCCTCTCGGCAGGCTTTGTTAGGAGGATTTCCCAGATTTCCTTTTTCGCCACTCTGACAGTTTCGCCTTTCTCAGAGGCCTTGAGCCCCTGGTTGATCGCATCAACCCAGTCAGGACGCGAAAGGATCTCCAGGGTTTCTTTGTGTCTTTCGATGTACTCGTCGATCAGTTCCGACGAGTATTTCCTTGATATCCCTTTTCTCGACGCTGGCAATGATCTTGAGCGTGTCTCTCTTCTCCTCAGGGAATTCTTACGGTGGTGGTAGACATGTCGAACCTCCTGACATTAATCTACTTGTTTCACTTTGGTTTGTCAATGACCCTCCATTCCTTCATTGGGCCAGGGGATCTCACCGCGGAAGGCCGGCCTTGATAAAACCCTCTACGAGGTGCTGCCGATCCTTTTCGTGGAGGAAGGGCTCAGTGCTGCCGCAATGAGAGGCGGAGAAGGAGGGGTTATCCTTCAAAAACTTCTCTGCCTCGGCATGCGCCTCCTCCATCCGCCCCAGTTGGGCCAGGGAAGCAGCAAGAAAGCTCTGGCCTGCACCCATCGGCGACATCTTCCTGAGCGTCTCAACCGCCCCTTGATAATCGTGGCCAACATATTGGGCCCACACCCAATGTACCACGGATACCAGTTGGGATAATAGGGATTCAGGCGCATCGCCTCCTTGACCCGCCTGATGGCCTCTTCCGGCCGGCCAACATAGGTGTAAAATACTGCCGAAAAGACAATGAGGTTTGCGTTATTGGGATTGGCCTTCAAGGCCTCTTCAAATTGAGCCGCCGCTTCGTCGAATTTCCTGCCGAAAAGCAGAACATAGCCCAGCGTGCTACGTGCTAAGCCCTCCCTGGGATCCAGCGCCACCGCTTTGTAGGCCAGATCGAGGGCCTTTTCATAGGACTCCTTGGGCTTTCCCGGGAGCCACCCAAGTTCCAATCGCGCACAATGGGTCCACGCCAACCATCTGCATGGGCAGCTGCGTAATTCGGATCCAGCTCCACCGCCTTTGCAAACAGCTCTCGGGCCTTGGCGTTATCAGAGGGGGTGAAACGCAGACAAAATGCAATAGCCCCGCCAATAAAGGTCATAGGCATCCAGGCTATCGGGATGCTTGAGTAATGCCGATGCCTTTGCCATTTCGGCCCGATCCAGCTTGCCTGCCAGGGAGGCTACGATCTTTCGCGTTACCTCGTCCTGCACCTGGAAGACATCGGTCAGGGGACGATCGAACCGCTCGACCCAAAGATGGGTGCCGGTGATAGCATCGATCAGCTGGCCGTGACCCGGATGCGATCCTTCGAGATCTCCACGCTGCCCTCCAGCACATAGCGAACTCCTAATTCCTGGGACACCTGCTGCACCTTCACGGCTTTGCCCTTATAGGTCAGGGTGGAGTTACGGGCAATGACGAAGAGCTGTTTGAACCGGGCCAGGGCGGCGATGATTTCCTCGGTCATCCCATTGACGATCATCTCATGGGATTTCTCCCCGCTGAGGTTCTACGAAGGGAAGCACGGCGATGGAAGGCTTGTCGGGCAGGGGATAGGCCATCTTCTGGACGGAGGCAACCTGAGGGGAGCGAGCGGGAAGAATGACGAAGCGCCAGAGGAAGACGGATCCGATCACAAAGGGGATCCCTGCGGCCAGGGCAATCCATCCCCATTTCTTCCGGAGGGCCTTTTTAGCTTCTTTCACCCGGTGAGCGGCCGCACCCAGGAGGGAGAGGAGGCGATACACCCGGACGGGCTCGGCGATGTTCTTGAGGGTCTGCTCCCCTAAATCCTGGTATTCGAAGCCCAGCTTTCCCTTTACTGATCATGCACAGTTCCGGAGATGCAAATGCCACCCCTTCCGCCAGGGCCTGGAGGCGGGCGGCGATGTTCACGCCGTCTCCGTAGATCCGGCCCTCTTCCTCCACCACATCCCCCAGGCTCACTCCCATGCGAAACTCCATCTTCCGGTGGTAGGGGAGTTCGGCATTCCGCTCGGAGAGGTCCCGCTGCATCTCGGCGGCAGCATTCACCGCATCCAGGACGCTGTCGAAGCGGGCCAGGAGATTGTCCCCGGTGGCATCCACCACCTGGCCCCGGTAGCGCTGGATGAGGGCCTCCATCGCCTCCTTGTGGGCAGTCAAGGTGCGGATGGTCCCCACATCGTCCTGGCTCATCAGGCGGGTGTAGTCCTTCACATCCGCCGACAGGATGGCGATGAGATTGCGGGCGATACCTTCGGGGGTCATGGGATCCTCTCCTGGTAACGGGTTTTAGGGGATATGGGGTGCATGACTATGGGCGCCCAGGCCCGACTGAGGACCTCGAACATCCGAGGCCGCTCCAGGGCGCATGAAAACACACAGGCACCGTCTGATGCTGAGATCAGCCCGGTGCCTGTGATATTCCATTCGATGCCTGCCCTTTCCGTGAGCTCCACTGAGTGTTTAGCCTGTCACAATGGACGAGAAAAGAGATTCTCGGAGATAGATGTGACTTGAGAAACGGGTCCTCTCGATCTCTATTTACTCCTATCCCTTTTCCCTGTCAACTGCTTTCGTGGGTCTCCAGACATAGGAAGAGCGCAGGGCCGTTTCTGACCGGCAAGGAACGGGTTACGTTTGTCTTGTGTCCCTTGACCCCGCCTCCAAGGCGGCCCCTGCGGGGCACGTTCCGGCCACCCTGCACAGGCCATGTAAGTGTTGACAAAATAATGCTAAAGCAGTAAAAGGGGTAATAGAGAATGGGGCCGCAGGATTGTCCGCAATGAATGTTGACTATAGCGGCAATGCAAGTTATGGAGCCGCAGCATAATACCTCACTTTGGATGCCCTATATCTCGGCAACACCGCATTATTCAACGGGTTTTCGGAATGACATTGCCAGTTCGGCCTTTTTCTCTCATGAGTAGCATCGCAACTTGTTCCAGCAACACAAAATAGAATCTTCGGCAGAGCAACAAATGACAATTCATATTAAAGATATAGAAGGAGAATTTAACAAGGTTGTTTGCCAAATTGGTGGTGATCTCGTCCGAAACCGGTTGCCTTCTAAATCGCCAGATTTTGAAAATGCAGACTACGTCTTCGACAAAGAGAATGTCATTGCTGAGTTGAAGATCCTTCAAAAAGATCCATCGATAGAATCTGAGTTGCAGGAGAAAATTCAAGCAAAGTATGACAAGTGGATGGACCAGGGGAAGCTGGTCATTTACGGACAGCCACGCGTGGAATCGAAGGACTTACCAGATAAAATGCGGTGGGAGTTGCTACGTATCTACTCAGAGCCAGTTAGACGTGTGATCAAAAAGGCCAATAGGCAAATACGTGACACAAAAGATCGACTTAAAATGTCTAACGCTCAGGGATTGGTAATCATAGTGAACGATGGAAACTATACACTTGAACCTGAGCATTTCGGGTTTGCCGCCCATGAGTACGGCTTACCACAGATTATTCCAGTATTCACGGTGTGAGTCTGGTTACGGTCAACATGGAGGCCAAGAAAGCCGGTATCCCAACCAGCCTTAGGCTTTGGATGGATTACGTGCGGAATAATACAGATAAAATTGATCCTGCATTTCTTCTTCGGCTCAGAACTGCATGGACACAACTCTATAGCTCACTTACGGGAGAGCCGGTGCCTATACTGAATCAATCAATGGTAGACCTCTCTTCATTAAAGTATGAGAACAAATAAGCCGAACCAGTCAATTCAGGCGACGGGAAGGGGCTCAGGGGGCTGACGGACAATTCATTGGCCCGCGCCTGATTTCTATCGATCGGCAGAAAGGAGATCTCCCATGTCGCTCATC
>CAVQYV010000013.1:0-15668 GCA_963718295.1 uncultured Methylomirabilota bacterium
CTTTCGGGGGTCATGGGATTTCCTCTGGGCAACTCGCACTTCTCGCAAACCTTTTGACAACCACGAGCGGGTTTGATAAACAGAAACGGAAGAACACGAAGGTATAAAGCCGGAGTTGCTCGGGCGAGACACCCATCACATCGAATGCCCGAGGCGGAGATGAAAACATGAGACGAATCAAGGAAGTCAAAGTTCTTGCCGAATATCGACTGGATTTAGCCTTTGATGATGGAACGAAAGGCATAATCTTATCTCTCCTCCCTGGTGGGGAAAGGCGTCTTTTCCCTGTGGCGTGATCCCAGCGCCTTTGAGCGCGTTGAAATCGGGACCTCGGGAGAGCTCATCTGGGATGACCAAGTCGATCTGTGTCCAGACGCTTTGTATCTGAGGGTGACGGGGAAGAGGCCAAAGAGGATCTTTTCCCCTGCCCCTGAGCGGTGAGCTAGTGCGTGCCTGAGATCAGTCGCTTTTTTGGCATCGTGATCAAGATGTTCTTTGAAGACCACAACCCCCCACATTTTCATGCGGAGTATGGCGATAGCGAGACACTGATCGACATCCATAACCTATCGGTTTTTGCGGGACGGTTGCGGCCCCTTGTCTCGCGCCTTATCATCGAAGTGGGGTGTCGGCCTCTTCACCAACAGGAACTGCTCGCTAACTGGCAACGTGCGCAGGGGCAACAGGGGTGTCGAAGAGGATCGATCCACTCGGATAGAATGGACCAACCTTCCTCTTGTTTTTCCGAAATCGCAAACTCCCCACCCGCATTCCATCGATCTCACCGCGGAAGGCCGGCCTTGATGAAGCCCTCCACGGAGTGCTGTCGATCCTTTTCGTGGAGGAAGGGCTGGTGCTGGCCGCATAGGTTGCGGAGAAGGAAGGATTATCCTTCAAATACTTCTCTGCCTCGACGCGCGCCTCCTCCATCCGCCCCAGTTGGGCAAGGGAAGCGGCAAGATGTCGTCTGGCTTCACCCATCGGCGACATCTTCTTGAGCGTCTCGACCGCCCCTTGATAATCGTGCGCTTGATATTGGGCCCAACCCAACCCACACAAGTACCAGTTGGGATAATAGGGGTTCAGGCGCATCGCCTCCTTGACCCGCCTGATGGCCTCTTCCGGCCGGCCAACATCGATGTAAAACTCTGCCGAAAAGACAATCAGGTCTGCATCGTTGGGATTGGCCTTCAGGCCCTCTTCAAATTCAGCCGCCGCTTCGTCGATATTTGCTGCCGATAAAGCAGGATGATAGGCCAGGGTGCCACGCGCCAAGCCGTCGCTGGGATCCAGGGCCACCGCCTTGTAGGCGAGATCCAGGGCCTTTTGATAGGACTCCTTGGGCTTTCCCGGGAGCCACCCGAAGGTCCAATCATGAAAATGTGTCCACGCCAATACTGCTGTAAGCGCCCCCATAATTCGGATCCAGGGCAATCGCCTTTTCCGACAGCTCCCGGGCCTTCGCGTTATCAGAGGGGGTAAAACGGAAGAATAACTCATAGGCTCGCCAATAAAGGCCATATGCATCCAGGCTATCCGGATGCTGAGCGATGCCCTTGCCATCTCGGCCTGTTACAGCTTACCTGCCAGGGACCCCACGATCTTTCGGGTCACCTCGTCCTGCACCTGGAAGACATCCGTCAGGGGGCGATCGTACCGCTCCACCCAGAGATGGGTGCCGGCGATGGCATCGATCAGCTGGGCGGTGACCCGGATGCGATCCTTCGAGACCTGTACGCTGCCCTCCAGCACATAGCGACCCCTAACTCCTCGGCCACCTGCTGCACCTTCACCGCTTTGCCCTTGTAGGTGAGGGTGGAGTTGCGGGCGATGACGAAGAGCTGTTTGAACCGGGCCAGGGCGGAGATGATGTCCTCCGTCATACCGTCCACGATGTAATCCTGGGACTTGTCCGCGCTCAGGTTCTCGAAGGGAAGCACGGCGATGGAGGGCCGATCGGGCAGGGGAAAGGCCATCTTCTCGACGGAGGCGACCTGGGGGGGCGAGCGGGAATAAGGACAAAGCGCCAGAGGAGCACGGCGGCAATTACGAGGACGACCCCGGCGGCCAGGGCGATCGTCACCCATTTCTCGGAAGGTCTTTTTAGCCTCCTTCACCCGGTGGGCCGCCGCGCCGGGAGGGACAGCACTCGATACACCCGGATGGGCTCAGCGACGTTCTTGAGGGTCTGCTCCCCCAGATCCTCATATTCGAACCCCAGCTTGCCCTTGACGGCGTCATGCACCATGCTGGAGATGCAGATCCCTCCTCCTTCCGCCAAGGCCTGGAGGCGGGCGGCGATGTTCACCCCATCCCCGTAGATCCGGCCTTCTTCCTCCACCACATCCCCCAGGCTGATCCCCATGCGGAATTCCATCTTCGGTGATAGGGGAGTTCGGCATTCCGCTCTGCCAGGTCCCGCTGCATCTCGGCGGCAGCAGTTCACCGCATCCAGGACGCTGTCGAAGCGGGCCAGGACGTTGTCCCCGGTGGCATCCACCACCCGGCCCCGGTAGCGCTGGATCAGGGTCTCCATCGCCTCCTTGTAGGCGGCCAGGGTGCGGATGGTCCCCACATCGTCCTGGCTCATCAGGCGGGTGTAGTCCTTCACATCCGCAGACAGGATGGCGATGAGCTTGCGGGTGATGCCTTCGGGGATCATGGGAGATCCTCCTGGAGCTGGTTTCAGGAGTTATGATCAGGATGCGCTGATGAATCGGCCGTGACTATGTTCGCATTCTTTCCGGTCAACCCGGGTGTCTTCGCTATCGATAAGAGATCGTTTCCCCGGGAGAAGATGGCTACTGGATTTGTCAGCCATGTACCGTCTGCCTAGGCTATAGATCACCCCAATGGCAAGACCTTAAAGCGCAGGAAGCCATTCCAACTATCCGTAAGAGGTTTGATATTGTTCCATTCACGGGGATCTTTCTCCAGTTCTTCGAGGAAGTTATCAAGCCTTTGCCTGTATCGAGGACCCGTCTTGTGAAAGACCCTCTCTGGAGGCTTGAAGGACCGATTTCCCAGGATTTCTGTTTCGCCACGTGATGCTCGCCATTTCTCAGAGGCCGAGAACGCCTGGTTGATCGCATCAACCCGTCAGGACGCGGAAGGATCTCAAGGTCTTTGTGCCTTTCGATGTACTCGTCGATCAGTTCCGAACAAGCATTGTCCTTGACATCCCTTTTCTCGATCGCTGGCAATGATCTTGAGCGTGTCTCTCTTCTCCTCAGGCAATTCTTACGGTTGTGGTAGACATGTCGAAGCCTCCTGAAGCACTACACTCCACTTGTCTTCAGTTTGGGTTTGTCAATGACCCTCCATTCCCTCGTTGGGCATATTGGATTTCACCGCGGAAGGCCGGCCTTGATAAAGCCCTCCACGACGTGCTGTCGATCCTTTTCGTGGAGGAACGGCATCTTTGCTGCCGCAATCGAGAGACAGAGAAGGAGGGGTTATCCTTCAAATACTTCTCTGCCTCGGCATGCGCCTCCTCCATCCGCCCCAGTTGGGCCAGGGAAGCGGCCAGCACCTTTCTGGCCTCACCCATCGGCGACATCTGCCTGAGCGTCTCAACCGCCCCTTCATAATCGTGGGCTATCGTATTGGGCCCAACCCAAGATACCAGAAGTACCAGTTGGGATGATAGGGATTCAGGCGCATTGCCTCCTTGACCCGCTTGATGGCCTCTTCTGGCCGGCCAACAAGATGTAGAATACTGCCGACAAGGCAATGAGGTTTGCATCGTTGGGATTGGCCTTCAAGGCCTCTTCATACTGAGCCATCGCCTCGTCATATTTCCTGCCATACAGCAGAAATCCGCCCAAGCACTATCAAGCGCCATTCGATCCCTCGGATCAGTGACCACCGCCTTCTAGGCCAGATCCAGGGCCTTTTGATAGGACTCCTTGGGCTTTCCCGGAGCCAATGCTCCCAATCGATGAAATGTGTCCACGCCAACATCTGCATAAGCCGACGCGTAATTCGGATCAAGGGCAATCGCCTTTTCAAACAGCTCTCGGGCCTTGGCGTTATCAGAGGGGGTAAAACGCCTATATAACTCATATGCCGCGCCAATAAAGCCCATATGCATCCAGGCTATCCGGATGCTTGAGCGATGCCCTTGCCATTTCCGCCTGGTCCAGCTTGCCTGCCAGGGAGCCCACGATCTTCCGGGTCACCTCGTCCTGTACCTGGAAGACATCGGTCAGGGGGCGATCGAACCGCTCGACCCATAGATGGGTGCCGGCGATGGCATCGATCAGCTGGGCCGTAACCCGGATGCGATCCTTCGAGATCTCCATGCTGCCCTCCAGCACGTAGCGCACCCCCAACTCCTCTGCCACCTGCTGCACCTTCACCGCTTTGCCCTTGTAAGTGAGGGTGGAGTTGCGGGCGATGACGAAGAGCTGTTTGAACCGGGCCAGGGCGGAGATGATGTCCTCCGTCATGCCGTCCACAATGTAATCCTGCGATTTGTCCGTGCTGAGGTTCTCGAAGGGAAGCACGGCGATGGAGGGCCGATCGGGCAGGGGAAGGGCCATCCGATGGACGGAGGCAACCTGAGGGGAGCGAGCGGGATGAATTGCAAAGCGCCAGAGGAGGACAGATCCGATGACAAAGAGGATACCCTGCGGCCAGGGCGATCCGGATCCACTTTCCTCCGGAGGGCCCTTTTGGCTTGCTTCACCCGATGGGCGGCTGCGCCGGGATGGGAGAGGACCCGATACACCCGAATGGGCTCGGCGATGTTCTTGAGGGTCTGCTCCCCCAGATCCTCGTATTCGAAGCCCAGCTTTGCCCTGGACGGCGTCATGCACCATGCCGGAGATGCAGATCCCTCCTCCTTCCGCCAGGGCCTGGAGGCGGGCGGCGATGTTCACCCCGTCCCCGTAGATCCGCCCCTCTTCCTCCACCACATCCCCGAGGCTGATCCCCATGCGGAACTCCATCCGGCGATGATAGGGCAGCTCGGCATTACGCTCTGCCAGGTCCCGCTGCATCTCGGCGGCACAATTCACCGCATCCAGGACGCTGTCGAAGCGGGCCAGGAGGTTGTCCCCGGTGGCATCCACCACCTGGCCCCGGTATCGCTGGATCAGGGCCTCCATCGCCTCCTTGTAGGCGGCTAGGGTGCGGATGGTCCCCACATCGTCTTGGCTCATCAGGCGGGTGTAGTCCTTCACATCCGCAGACAGGATGGCGATGAGCTGCGGGTGATGCCCTCAGGAGTCATGGGATCCTCTCCTGGTAACGGGTTTTGGCGCTAGGGCAGTGCATGACTATGGCCAGGGCGTGGGAGACCGTGCCCAACTGAAGCCTTGGGAATTCGAGGCCACCATGACGCAGGAAAACAAAAAGGCACCGTCTGATATCTAAGATCAGCCCGGTGCCTGTGATCTTCCATTCGATGCCTGCCCTTTCCGTGAGCTCCACTGAGTGTTTAGCCTGTCACAATGGACGAGAAAAGAGATGCTGGGAGGTGAGTGTGACTTGAGAAACGGGTCCTCTCGATCTCTATTTACTCCTATCCCTTTTCCCTGTCAACTGCTTTCGTGGGTCTCCAGACTTAGGAGGAGCGCAGGGCCGTTTCCGACCGGCAAGGAATGGGTTACGTTTGTCTTGTGTCCCTTGACCCCGCCTCCAAGGCGGCCCCTGCGGGGCACGTTCCGGTCAGCCTGCACAGGCCATGTAAGTGTTGACAAAATAATGCTAAAGCAGTAAAAGGGGTAATAGAGAATGGGCCCGCAGGATTGTCCGCAATGAATGTTGACTATAGCGGCAATGCAAGTTATGGAGCCGCAGCATAATACCTCACTTTGGATGCCCTATATCTCGGCAACACCGCATTATTCAACGGGTTTTCAGAATGACATTGCCAGTTCGGCCTTTTTCTCTCATGAGTAGCATCCAACTTGTTCCAGCAACACAAAATAGAATCTTCGGCAGAGCAACAAATGACAATGCATATTAAAGATATAGAAGGAGAATTTAACAAGGTTGTTTGCCAAATTGGTGGTGATCTCGTCCGAAACCGGTTGCCTTCTAAATCGCCAGATTTTGAAAATGCAGACTACGTCTTCGACAAAGAGAATGTCATTGCTGAGTTGAAGATCCTTCAAAAAGATCCATCGATAGAATCTGAGTTGCAGGAGAAAATTCAAGCAAAGTATGACAAGTGGATGGACCAGGGGAAGCTGGTCATTTACGGACAGCCACGCGTGGAATCGAAGGACTTACCAGATAAAATGCAGTGGGAGTTGCTACGTATCTACTCAGAGCCAGTTAGACGTGTGATCAAAAAGGCCAATAGGCAAATACGTGACACAAAAGATCGACTTAAAATGTCTAACGCTCAGGGATTGGTAATCATAGTGAACGATGGAAACTATACACTTGAACCTGAGCATTTCGGGTTTGCCGCCCATCAGTCGCTTACCACAGATTATTCCAGTATTCACGGTGTGAGTCTGGTTACGGTCAACATGGAGGCCAAGAAAGCCGGTATCCCAACCAGCCTTAGGCTTTGGATGGATTACGTGCGGAATAATACAGATAAAATTGATCCTGCATTTCTTCTTCGGCTCAGAACTGCATGGACACAACTCTATAGCTCACTTACGGGAGAGCCGGTGCCTATACTGAATCAATCAATGGTAGACCTCTCTTCATTAAAGTATGAGAACAAATAAGCCGAACCAGTTAATTCAGGCGACGGGAAGGGGCTCAGGGGGCTGACGGACAATTCATTGGCCCGCGCCTGATTTCTATCGATCGGCAGAAAGGAGATCTCCCATGTCGCGCATCACGCCGCTCTTGCTGGCGTGCCTGGTTCTGGCCATGGGGTGTGAGAACAAGCCACCACCGAGCGGCCCACGGGACCACGCCGGCTCTCCCTTCGTGCTGATCCTCGCACCCTCCGGAGACGATGCCAATGACGGCCAGTCCTTGGCTACGCCAATCCTCACTTTGTCCCGTGCACAGGAGTTGCTCCGCGAGCACGTTCCTTCGCGCGACAGAACGGTAGAGATTAGGATCGCTCCCGGAATCTACCAGGATCAGACCATCCGCTGGGACTTCACGATGCCCCGGCATGAAGTTCGATTTATGCCGCTCTCCGATGACAAGAATCGACCGATCTTCGACGGTTCCAATGTCGGAGGCACCTGGTTCTACTTGGACGCAGATTCCGGTCAGACTACCAACCTCGTCTTTCGATACATCCGTGTACAGCACTATGGGACGGCCATCGACTTCCACGGCAACCGGGACGCCGCGCACCTTGGCAATTCGCATAATACGATCTACGGATGCTACTTCGAGAGTATAGGAAACGCGAGCAATTGGACGTGGGGAGCCTCCACCGCAGGATTACGACTTGTCAATTCCGACGACAATGAGATCGTGAATAGTCACTTCGTGGATATCGGCAACTACGATGAGCCCGAGCTGATTCATGCCATCTACGTTGCTCATCTCTCGTGCCGGAACCAGATTCTACGAAATCGCTTTCTGCGCGTGACGGGTGATCCGATTCGCGTCCGGGACTTCAGTAACTACAACCTGATCAAGGAGAATGTCTTCGTGCGTGCGGGGATTAAGGCCGCATGGACAGAATGGTTCTGCGATCATGATCGGCGCCACAACCAATGTACCAAGCCAACGGCAGAGTGTCCGTCATGGATGAATCAGGTCCTCAACAACTGTGTGAGCACAGCCTTCGACGGCAGCCCTCTTCACATCTGGGATCTCTTGGTTGACAACCCGAGTCCTGACGGCTGCGGGCGCCCCCCGGGTGATGGCGTTTATCGAGTTAGATGCAGCGGCAACACCTACAGCTCTAAGTAGAACGGGGGCTTGCCCAACAACGGCTCGGAGCCAGAGGCGCCGTGCTCTTACGTCAAGCGGACAAGGCTGGGCCGAACGGCCGCCCTCTGCGGTCGCCGCTCAATTCGGAATTGGGGTGCCGTAAGACATTTGAAGAATTTGAAGAGAGAGAATGGCAATATGGAAAAGCGGATAAACATCGATAGAAAGACCTGTAGCGTCTGTGGCTTGTGTGAGGAAATCTGCCCGATCCGAATCATGAAGAAAGATGGCGAGGCGGGGATTATATTCCGTCCAGACCGGTTGTTGCTATGTATCAAATGCGGTCAATGTATGGCTATTTGTCCATCCCAATCGATCGTCGTAGAAGGCTTAGCATACTCGCTGCTTACGCCTCCATTGCGCCCTGGCGATCCTCCATAGCCATTCTGCAGCCAGGGTCTTGCTGGTCAGGATTCCTCTACCAGCGTAAGGGGCAGGAGGCGCCTATTTCTTGGATTTCTTACCGAAATTCCTGCCGCAAATCAAAAAAACCTTGCAGAACCCACTATTATGAATTATACTCCGCCCGTCAGATACAAGAGAGGTCGCACTCGAAAATCCTTTTCAGTCAATGAGTTAGGGGCGTGCCCTTTCAGCACTCGTCCCCAGATTCACTTGCTACAAGCAAGGGTCACAGCTTCAAATCCTGTTTAGCCTGCCATGCATTCCAAGATGTCCTCTGCTTGCCAGGGGAACTTGGCCGCGGGGTCGTAGTTCAGTCGGTTAGAACGCCGGCCTGTCAAGCCGGAGGTCGCGAGTTCGAGTCTCGTCGGCCCCGCCAGTAAATTTCAAGGGTTACAGAAATTCATCTGTAACCCTTTTTCTATTGCGTCCATCTGAGACTCCCCCCTTGCCATTTCAATGCTCCGGCCTCCAAAGACATGGAAACATGGCCTCTCGGGTTTTCAGCGAACCATTCGAAGTATCGCTGTAACGAACGCAGATGGATGTTGACACTCAGGTGGGCCTCGGTGTAAATACCGTGAAGCACTGCCTCCCAAGTCTCTGAATCAGCCATGAGTCCCATGAGGCCCGCCTGATATAGTACATTGGGCACTCATTGAGAGGGTGGAGTCTATGAAAGGCGCCGGATCGGTCTCGGCTTTGAAGGTCATGGTGCCTTTTCTTTTGTTGGAAGGAGGAATAGGGGATGTCGGAACACCAAGAAACCCAAGGCGTGAGGACTCTCAAAGCAGGGAATCTCAAGCCCCCCTGGGAGGTCAGAGAGCTTCCCGAGCCGCCTCCCTTGTCGTTGAGAGGCCTATTCCAATGGGCGGGGCCTGCGGTCATCCTGGGTGCCCTGGCCGTGGGTGGCTTCGAGGTCTACCATGCCGGCTTCATGGCTGCCCATGAGTTCGTGGGGATCTTCTGGATCTACTGGGTCTCGGCCTTCTGCCAGCTCTTCCTGAACCAGGAGATCGCCCGGTATACCATTGCCACTGGAGAGACGGTCCTTCAGGGATTTACCCGTCTCAACCCGCCGAAGCTATGGGGCTGGGTCTCCGCCATCTTCTGTTGGCTGAATATCGCGTGGCCGGCCTGGATCGCCGGAGCGGCCGCCGGTGTAGCGGCGGTTCTGGGCTTTGGCAGCTGGCAGGCCTGGTCCGTCCTCGCCCTGATTGCCGTTTTCATTGTCTTTGCAGTCAGCAAGTATGTGTACAACACCCTGGAGATCATCATGTACATATCCTTCGTGGTCGCCAGCTTCGGGCTCGCCTTCTTCACCATCAAGATGGCGACTCCGGCGGCTGCACTGGCCACGGCCAAGGGCTGGCTGAGCGTCGGATCGTTTCCGGCCGGAATCACATTGACGATGATTGGCCCCTTCCTCCTGCAGCCCGGGGGCGGGTTCTCGAACTTCTGGCACACCTACTGGGTGCGGGAGAGGGGAATGGGCATGGGCCGGTACTTCGGCCGGGTGACGGGCCTTTCGCGCAAGCCAGAAGACATCAGCCGGACCGGTTATATCTTCGATGCCCAGGATCCCATCGAGCTCGACAAGTTCAAACGATGGCTCAGGCTCAACAATCTCACCCTGGTGATCTTCTTCATCATTCTGGGAGGAATCCTCTTCACCTACTTCGCCAGCTTGGCGGGCTATTCGGCAAAGACCCTCTATCACATGGACCTCCCCTCTGGATGGAGAGTCGCCATCGTTTTGGCCGAGATCTTCAAATCGGCCTTCGGCCAGCTGGGCTTCATCTTCTTCGGGATCGTCCTCATTTTCGCCCTCTTCGACACCCAGTTCTCCATTTACGATGGCATTGCCCGGATGTGGGCCGACGTCTTCTTTCTCGAACATCCACACCTCTTCGGCAGGAAGTCTTACCGGTATTGGTACTTCGCCACCCTGGGCGCCCTGGTGGTCTATGGAGTGATTCTGATTTTCGTAAAGACGCCCTACTTCATCTATCTGGTCGCCAACTGGCTGGGAGTGGCGGCTCAGGCCTACGTGACCCTCATGGTGATCACGTTGAACCGCAGACTTCTGCCTGAAAAGATCCGCCCCCGAGGCTTCTCCTTAGCCATTAACCTGATCTGGACCCTGGTCCTTATAGGATATTTCCTGGTCTGGACTCTCAAGGATCGCCCTTTCTGATGGCCTCCCCACTGCCCGGTCATCATGCACGTCTTGGCAAGCTGTAAGCCGATTCAGAACTGCAAGCCTATTCAGACTGGAGATGGACCATGAATCTGAAAGTAAAACCCGTTTTCTTCGAGACCGACAAGGAAAAGGCGGAGAGCATCCTGAAAAGGGTAAAGGAGATCCTTCCACCCCATGTGGACCTGGCGCCAGAAGCTTTTCTTTCCTCCTGGGAGGACTTGCCCAGCTTTCAGGAGAGCCTGGAGGGGACGGATGCGATACTGGAGCTCACTGAGAACCTGCGTCCCGTGCCCATTCGCTTCTTTCTTCGCCTCGGCGATTTTGGCTTGCCCCTGGTCCTTTTCAGGGGTGACTTTTATGTGACTGCCCGGCGCCTGGAAGCGGCAGGCTACTGGAAATCCAGGGGCGTCAGGGTGCATCTCGCCCTTACGGCGGCTGATCTGAGGGATCAGCTCGCCTTGCTGGCTGCCAAACACCGCATCGAGAATACCCGCGCTTTGCTGATCGGCTCCCGGTTTCAATCCCCCTATGTCGTCACCTCCTCGCCGGATTTCAGGATTGCCCGGCGAGTCCTGGGCATAGAAGTCGACTCCTGTGACACCGCAAGGTATCTGGCCTCCTATGGGGCGACGGAGGAGCATCAGGTTGCCTCCTTGGTTCAGGAATGGATGACGGAAGCAGAGCGGATTGTGGAGCCCGCGCCCGAAGATCTGAGGAAGTCGGCGCGCTTCTATCTGGCCATGAAACATCTGCTCGGTGAATTCAGCGCGGGGGCCCTGGCCATTAATTGCCTACCCTTCCTGGAGAAGATTCAGGGAACGCCTTGCATGGCTCTGGCCAGGCTGAATGATGAAGGGATACCCGCAGCATGCGAGGGAGACCTCACCGCGCTCATGACCATGATCTTCCTGGAGAGGCTCGCAGGCCGCCCGGGGTTCCTGGGCAATATCATCTCCGTCAATCCGGAGGAAAATTTCATGGAGATCAATCATTGCGTCTTTCCGCTCCGCATGAGCGGTTATGATCAACCCAGGAAACCCTATACCCTTCGCGATTATCACGGCCGAGGCATGGGAGTCTGCGCAGCGTGTGAGCCTGATGTGGGGATCCCGGTGACTATCTCCCGCCTGGATACCGACTTTCGGGAGATGGTGTTTTTGAAGGGCCAGCTATTGAGCTGCGGCGAGGATTACTGCCGTACCAATCTGAGGGTGAAGATCCAGGACGCGCGGGCATTCATCAGACAGGTGCGAGGGAACCATCACATCCTGGTGTACGGCGATCATGGGAAAGGAATCGAGGATCTCTGTCAGGAATTTGGCATTACACCGGTATCGGTTGGCTGAGCCATCGTTCCAGAGGTAGGAGTAGAGGTAGGGGTTTGGTGACTTGTTTGGACGCGGCAGATCTGCGTTTGCCGGCCCTGAGACAACCTGGCGGCTTGTTTGGGGCTCCACGTCCCCATTATGTTTTTCAAAGAATTCAGTCGCGTCTGCGGCGCCCTCAATCCACGATATCAGGGTTGGGCACGATCGTCGCTTTGACGCACTCCATCGCCCTGGCCGCCTCGACCGCCGCGAGGATGCCCTCTTCCGAAAAGGGAAACCTCTTCTGCATTTCCTGAAAGGGATACTTCTTGGCCGCTCGATGGAGCATCTGGATCCCCCAGCGCGATGTCATCCGCCGTGAACGCCCAGCTGCCGATCACGGTGATGGCCTTGACGCAGATCCGATGCCAGTTGGTGTCTATGGAGCCTGCATTGGTGAACTGCCCCATCTCGATGTACGTGCCTCCATCGCGCAGCATCTCGATCCCTTCCGGGCCCGAGGAGGGATGGCCGCTGCACTCGATGACGACATCGGCGCCGAATCCGCCCACGATCTCGCGGGCAGCGGTGATCCGTCTCTCGGGGGTATCGTACCTGCCAATATCGACCGTGGCCTCCGCGCCGAACTTCCGGCAGAGGGAGAGCCTCGGCTCTTCGGGGGCCCCCACCACGAATACTCGCCCCGCGCCCATCTCCCGGGCCGCCACGATCGCCAAGGCTCCGATCGGCCCCGATCCCTGGATGACGACCGTATCGCCCACTGCGAAACAGCCCATTTCCTGAGCGCGCTTCAGACCGTGGATACTGGAGGAAAGCGGCTCGGCCAGTGTGCCCAGCCAAAGGGGCATATAGTCGGGCAAACGGTAGATCTTGGTTCCCGGCAGCATCTCCAGATCGAGGTACTCCGCTTCCGCCCATCCTCCCCACAGGTGGGGCGGCTTATCGAATCCGAGATAGCGTCGTAGTAAACCGGGCTCAAGCACTTGTTGGCGTGCTTGGGTAGTGGACACAAAAGTAGCACCGGCCGCAGGGCATGAAAGGGGGGATCATGACCTTGCTCCCGACCCTTAGCGGGTGGGCCATGTAGTCCTCGCGCAGTTCGTCGCCGATCTCGACGAGGAGGCCCGCCACCTCATGACCGAGGTAAAAGGGCCAGGGAAGAGGCTTGGGCCAGTGTCCCGCCAGAATGTGGAGATCGGTCCCACCAGACCCCCACAGGCGCCCACCTGCATCAGGGCGGCCTTCTTGGGAATCCCGGGCCGGGGCACCTCATGAATGACGGGCCGCGCGCCGGGGCCAGCGAAAGTCGAGACTTTAATCTGCTCCATGGACTTCCTCCCTGTCTGCAATCTGTCGGTCATCAGTGGATGGTCGCTGCAATCCGTAGGCATCAAGAAGCGAGGCACGCCTTCACGACTTTAGCGAAAATAGAAGGGCTCTTCTCGGCTTGGGTGGTACCACCTCGCTCGGCATACCTCCGAAGGTCGAGGTGATCGGTGCGAAGGCGACTTCTCATGCATACCGGCCGGCCCGCACCAGCACTCGCACAAGGCCCGGCAAAAGCCGGATTTTGCGGGGTAACCCCGGAGGGATCTCCGTCCACCTGGACCACCACCGGCTCTCTGGACTGAATCCTGATGCGGTTCCCCGTTAGATAGCGAACATTCGTCCGCCTCGATGCCCATCCGTGGAAGGCGGAAAAGTAATACCAGACGAGGGCCGGCAGGGCCCCCCGGGGGAAGACGGAGACATCCAGGTGGCCGGAGTCGCATCGAGCCCGATCGGCGAAGGAGAAGATCCCGCCGTAGTTTCTGGTATTGCTCACTATCACAAATGCGCCCGTGATCTGCTTCCCTCCGTCGACGGCCACCTCGAGATCAGGCGGATGGTAGCGCCGGAGAGCCCGCAGGATCGGCATCAGGTAGCCCAGGTAACCGTCCCTTCCCCTCCTCTGCCTTTGCACCTCCTCCGTCACCATGGCATCGAGTGGGGCATGGGCCATCATCAAGAACCGGCGTTCCCCCAACAAGCCCATGTCCAGCCGGCGGACATGGCCGCCCTCGATGATCTGAATGAATCCGTCCTTTTCGGGGATCCGAGCTCGCGGCCGAGGACGTTGGCAGTCCCGGTGGGCAGGTGCGCGATGGGGATCTGGGATGGGGTCGGGAAGGCCGTTGAGGACGTCGTTGAGGGTCCCATCTCCCCCCGCCACCACCAGGGGGTCCACATCCGCTTCGACTTTTACCGGCAGTGGGAGCCACCGGTAAGGGGAATGGATCCAACCCTTTTCTGGAGAACTTGGTGGGACGCCGGCCGCTTCGATTGGCCCCGGAACGGCTAACGCTTATGCAACCGCCATCGGCAATTCTAGCCTTTCCTGCGCCCGCTGGAACAGCTGCTGGCTGACAATCCCCTCGCGGGCTTTCGGCGTCCAGACCCGTTGACGAGCGCCTGCCGCGGGGCGAGGTTCTGCGGCGATACGTGATCGGGGCGGCGTAGGCATTGGTGCGAAGACACTTGAGGACGTGACGGACGGTCCAACGATCAAGTGGTCTCCTTTGCCGAGCGATCATAGCACCCATCGTGGTGATCGACCATCCGGCGTGCCAGGGGCGACCGTGGCGATGGCTGACGCGACCGCAGACCGGCACAACGGCGGTGCGGTTGGTCGAAGATCGCCTATTCAAGACAAGAATATCGGCATTTTGGAAATTCGAGACTTGACTCTGTCGGGTGCAGTTTGTTGCTTGGGTGGCGGGAACCAGCGGACAGCCGGATCGCCGTTTGTGTGCTTGGGTGGGCGCGACGAATGGCACTAGGTTAAGCGGAAGTGATTACATGGAAAACGCTTAAGGATGCTGTCGAAGCATTGCTGTCAAGTCGTCCGGACCGGGGGCCCCAGCGTTTTCTGCGAACGCGTGCGCCAAGTGAGACCGGTGCTCCGTGCGAGCACTGCTGCGATAGCGATGCTTAACGGTTCAGGCGAAACGGCTTACGCTTAACCTAGTGCCATTCGTGGGCGCGACCTGTGCACTTTAGGCACATCCCGTTCTGCGCTTGGGTCAATTTCACCGAGTTCGCAACGACTACACCCAGCGCGCAACGGCAGTCGGCCAAACTGTGGCGAGATACACCACCCCGATCGCGTCCGGGCTGAGGCGGAAGTGCCCGAGGTCTGTCAGACCTGTGGCGCAAGAGCTTGGCAGAATCTGCATCGGTGTGCACCGCCGGGCACTCGGCAGAATGGTCGTCGCTGCCGTGGCAAGTGGATGGTGACTGCCGCCACATCCCCCGCGGCCGGCTTTGCCTGAACGACGCCTTCTGTCGGCAGTGGCAGCCGAATCGGCACCTGAAAGGCCGCGCCCGATGGCCGATCGCTAGGCGCGGGGACCACGGGGCGATCAGCGTTTACTTTGCATAAACCCGAAATCCGGACACCAATATCCGGACTTGGCCGCAGGGGATGCGCGCGAGCCTCGGTAGCCGTGCCAGGCTCCCGGTAGCCGGCTGCGCGGCCCACTTGTAAGCTTCCAAATTGTGCCTTGCACAGCTTGAAATCCACACGCACTCAGGCTCACCTGCCGAGTGTTGGGGGGCAGAAGGTGCTGTGCCAAAAACCCGCTCGCTGACGACTTCTTGGCGTTTTGAATTGTGAGATGAGTTTTTGGAAGTGGGTTGTCCGGGGATTCGCGAAGCGGCGGAGTTTCGGCGGACGTAAAGCGAAAAAGGAACGAATCCGGCACGCGCCATAAGCTTTAACTCCAACCGTTGTTGACGGTAGGCCGGCTTGCGCCTAGATCGGCGGGAAACCGGCTGGAGCGGGCGCCAAGAAGAAAATCTGTCTTCGGAATTCCCCATAAGGCTAG
>CAVQYV010000014.1:0-69881 GCA_963718295.1 uncultured Methylomirabilota bacterium
TTCCGAGATAGGGGACTCCCTTCGGTCCCCCGACCCGGAGGTCATCGATATGGAGAGTCATGGCACCAGTCGCCTGAGACGGGAAGAGATCCTTCAGGACCACCCTCAGGTCTTTTGCTGAAAGGGAAGATTCCCTGGAAGAGACCGACATCTCTTTCTGTTTCAGGTTCACCATCGGGACACGCAAGGTGAGATCGTCGAGGGCGATCGTTAAAGGACCCTTGGGGACAGGGCCGGAAAGCTTGATTGTCCCAATGGTGAGCGCATGGGACCGGGACAGGCCCTGGAGATTGAGACCGACGTCTTCAGGGAGAAAAGGCTTTGCCGTCCGGTACACCTCGTCCAGGTCGATGGATATGGGACCTACGGTAACATCCGCTATGGCCCCGGCGTCGGTCTTTTCCATCGAGCCGTGCCATGAAATCACGCTCCTTTCGAGGAATCGGAACTCTCCTTTGTCGATCGTAACCTTACTCCTGTTTATGTCAGCCTTTAGACCGATAACGTCAAAGGCTACCCGAAGGGGTTCCTTCAGATTTCCGAGATAGGGGAGTTCTTGGATGGAGGCTGAAACCGCACCACCGAGATTCATCTTCTTGAACCCCTTCTCCATCACCACCCTCACCGGCTTCGGCGTCGATATCTCGTTTACCCTTACACGCTTCTTATCAGCCGTGGTCAACCTGACCGAAAGGGCTTTGAGGCCCGCAGTGAGGTCCAGCTCCCGTATGATGTCCCGATCCCTGAGCAGGGCGAGGGCCTTCTCCGAGTCCTTCATCCCTTCCATCTCCTCTTTCCCCGGAAGCCTTCCCGCAAAACTCCATCCCATATTCGCCAATCCCGAAAGCTTCAAATTCCTCTTTATCTCTGGCGGGATATAGTCCATCACCTGGGAAAGATCCGCATGGACGCTACCCTCCGTACGAAGCCCCCTAAATCCCCATCTTTCCGCCGTCAGATTCATGCTGGCCCTCAATATCTTGCCCATGGAGATATCAGACCTTAGCCGTTTGATGTCGGCCTCATAGTCGGTTTCCTTCCGCAGGACCATGGACATCGTCGTGCTGATTGAAAAAGGGGTCTTGATGGGAGACGACTTTCCGTTCGTGACGGAAACAGAAGGGGAATCCATTTTGAACTCCTTGACGTCCACATCAACCGACTTTCCCGGTCGGAGAGATACCTCTACAGAGAGGGATTGTTTCAGATCTTTTATTTTCCCTATCTCAGGAATTGAAAGCACACCTAACGATTGCCCCTCCTTCAAGGCGATGCGACCTGTCACGCCGAAGAGGGCTTCCTTCTCTCTTTGGATATCCGATGCCGAAATCTCCAGGGAGGGAAGATCTATCCGCTTCACGATCACCATCTTCGGTCCCCCGACCCGGAGGTCATCGATATGGAGAGTCATGGCACCAGTCGCCTGAGACGGGAAGAGATCCTTCAGGACCACCCTCAGGTCTTTTGCTGAAAGGGAAGATTCCCTGGAAGAGACCGACATCTCTTTCTGTTTCAGGTTCACCATCGGGACACGCAAGGTGAGATCATCGAGGGCGATCGTTAAAGGACCCTTGGGGACAGGGCCGGAAAGCTTGATTGTCCCAATGGTGAGCGCATGGGACCGGGACAGGCCCTGGAGATTGAGACCGACGTCTTCAGGGAGAAAAGGCTTTGCCGTCCGGTACACCTCGTCCAGGTCGATGGATATGGGACCTACGGTAACATCCGCTATGGCCCCGGCGTCGGTCTTTTCCATCGAGCCGTGCCATGAAATCACGCTCCTTTCGAGGAATCGGAACTCTCCTTTGTCGATCGTAACCTTACTCCTGTTGAGATCCACCTCACCCTCATTCGTTACGCTGAACCTCAGTGGCCCCACGGAGCTTTTTTCAAACGGACCGCCCGTCATACCCAGGTCCTGTCCGGTGAATGCCATTGTGAACCTGAGGTTCTTCATCGGATCGCCTGATCCGTTCACAATGAATTCCACGACTCCTGTGACGTCCGTATTTGAAAGAGAAGGGGGGAGAAAGGGCCTCACAACCGTCATCAACTGGGGCAAATCGATCTGCACCTTGTTCCTCATCTCCGGCGTCTTGAGGTCGCACTTAACGTCTATGGTCATGCCCGGAAGAGCCCCGTCGGCAACGACCGAGGCATCGCTCAGGCGCAATTCGCCCTTCGGGGTAAAAAGATTCCGGACGTTCGCGTCAAACCTGAGCGGCGGCAACGACCTCCCATCCAGATTGATGTCCGAAGCGGTCCTGACCGACAACGATTCTTGGCCAAAGGAGGCGATCTCCAGCGAAAGGGACCCCTTGTCCAGGGTGAGGTTTCTTCCCTGAGACCTGTCTTCAATCCCAATGGACATGTCCCTGAGCGTGGCCCTGGCCTGTACCTCGAAGGGAAGGGAGAAGGAGAGTTTACGCCATTCATCGAGCGTCTTTCTGGGCTCCGGCTCTTTCGGGACTCCTTTGGGTAGGGCGGAAAGAAGAGTTCCTACATTGGTGACTCCGTCTCTATTCCTGATGAACCTTAAGTTCAGGCCTTCGATACTGAACGCAGCTTTGAGCCGTCGGCGGAATAGTTCGCTGAGGTTGATCTTCAGGACAATATTTTTGATGCTGAAGAGAGGTTCCTCTGAGAATGTGGGGTCGTCGTCAATGCGGAAGGAGCGCACGGAGATCCCGTCCGACCAGGTCCACCGAAGCCCTTCGACATGCACGGGACGTTGGAGGGTCTGGGAGGCTCTTGACTCTAAGAGCGACCTGAACGGTTTGGACGAAACGATGTTCGGCAGGAAATAAATCGTGATGATCAAAATCTCGATAAGTGCGAGCAAGGAGACTAAGAGCCATCTGAGCGGCCTCCACCACCTCCTGGCTCTTGCTTTGGGTGTACGGGCCTCATTCACGGCCAATCCCCTTCATCCCGAGACAGCGGTGTGTGGAGTCCATGAGATCCGGGTACTGGCTTCACGATCTCCTGACGGATCAGGGGATCGAGGTGATCCTTTCCAACCCTCGAATTCCAATATCTCGCTTGCATCTCTTCTTCCGCAAGAGGATTGTGAAACCCGGCTATCCAAGAGCCATCGTGGTCATGGCGCATCAGACCTTGCATACCGTTTATTCCATTCGGAAAAACCAAACCCCTTATCGGGAGCCTGATCCCGCTTGTGCGTAACCCGTACGTGAAACATGACCCATCCCCGATGAGGCCGATATATTCCATCGACAATCGAGCACGGCGCCCTGGAATTTGGGGAATTATGGAGGAAATCATCCTTGAAAGAAAAAAGGCACCGAGATCTCGCCTGGGAAATCTATCCGGTGCCGTTTCTCTTCCACCTCCTGCTGAACGGCGGGGAAACAACTTCATCGAACTCAAACCTTAAGAAAGATCTCTACTCCCACTGTCATAAGGGCGAGATCGGGAAACAGGGCAAGCGAACCGCTAAGGTTTACGCTTGTCCAGCCATCATCTTTCCTTCCTTTTGGAGCCCTTTTCCTCCCCGGTACAGGCGAATGCCCCTTATCTGTCCGGAAGAGTTGCTGGGCAGACTCCCTTTTCAAGAAGGAATCGAATCGCCCCCTGCTTGGCTGCGACTCTCTCACTACCTGCCTTATCTTGGGGGCGGGGCATGGTGATCAATAAATCATCACTGCATTAGCTTAACCGGATGGGCTTTCTTGTCGCGGATCATCTGGTCGTTCTTGTCCAACATTTGGCCGAGTTTGTCTTGTTCTTGGTCGGTGAGCTTTTTATCGGCCTTCATCCGGTCATGCCTTCCCTTGATCCGGTTCAAATTGTCTTGCACGATATCTGCTTCCTTTTGATTCAGTTCACCGGATCGGATCCCCTGGTCGATTCTCTCCTGCTGGTTCTTGAATCTGTCCGAGAAATCCCCTGCCTTCTCCTCGCTCTCCTCCACACGCTTAACCGGATGGGCTTTCTTGTCGCGGATCATCTGGTCGTTCTTGTCCAACATTTGGCCGAGTTTGTCTTGTTCTTGGTCGGTGAGCTTTTTATCGGCCTTCATCCGGTCATGCCTTCCCTTGATCCGGTTCAAATTGTCTTGCACGATATCTGCTTCCTTTTGATTCAGTTCACCGGATCGGATCCCCTGGTCGATTCTCTCCTGCTGGTTCTTGAATCTGTCCGAGAAATCCCCTGCCTTCTCCTCGCTCTCCTCCACACGCTTAACCGGATGGGCTTTCTTGTCGCGGATCATCTGGTCGTTCTTGTCCAACATTTGGCCGAGCTTGTCTTGTTCTTGGTCGGTGAGCTTTTTATCGGCCTTCATCCGGTCATGCCTTCCCTTGATCCGGTTCAAATTGTCTTGCACGATATCTGCTTCCTTTTGATTCAGTTCACCGGATCGGATCCCCTGGTCGATTCTCTCCTGCTGGTTCTTGAATCTGTCCGAGAAATCCCCTGCCTTCTCCTCGCTCTCCTCCACACGCTTAACCGGATGGGCTTTCTTGTCGCGGATCATCTGGTCGTTCTTGTCCAACATTTGGCCGAGCTTCTCTTCTTGGTCGGTGAGCTTCTTGTCGGCCTTCATCTCTCCGGCCTGCATCCCTCCGGCCTGCACCTTTTTTATAGAGGCATCACGCAACAAGCGGTCATACCTTTCCTTGATCCGGTTCAAATTGTCTTGCACGATATCTGCTTCCTTTTGATTCAGTTCACCGGATCGGATCCCCTGGTCGATTCTCTCCTGCTGGTTCTTGATCCTGTCTGGCAAATCAGCTGATATACCAACCCCAGGAAGAACCAAAGCAGCCAACGCGATTAATGTCGCAACAAAAAGGAACCTTCTCATCTATTCTATTCCTCCTCGATTGTCGATTGGAGTACTTCGTCAAGGACTCTCGGGCAAAGGCCCGAGCCACTCTTAACCCTTCCATCTTCGTCCTACTCTATCCTTCACCTCCTCTTCAAGAGAAGTTTGTCAAGCAATAGATGAACTTGCGGGTAATGCCTTCAGGGGACGAGGGAGACCCTCCTGGGATCGGGTGTTAGGGTCATGGTATCGCATGATTATGGCCGCCCAGGCCCGACTGAGTGGAGCCTCAAACATCCGAGGCCGCTCCGAAGCATGAAAACACAAAGGCACCATCTGATATCTGAGATCAACCCGCTGCCTGTGACGTTCCACCCGATACCTGTCCTTTCCGTGAGTTCCACTGGGTGTTTAGCCTGTCGCAATAGACGAGAAAAGAGATTCTTGGAGGTGAGTGTGACTGAAGAAACGAATTTTTCTGGTTTGTATTTACTCCTATCCCTTCTTCCTGTCAACGAGTTTTCTGAATCTTTAGATAGAGAAAAGGTAGAGCCATTTCTGACCCTGCTTCTGGTATGTGGGGAGGTGAAGATGAAGAGCCAACTCCTTCCTCTGATCCCTCCCCAAATTGCCAAATTGCTTCTGACTCAGAATTTAAGAATAGCGTCTCGCGGTAGAAGGGATACATCAACTATTGGCCGGGCAGTCGCTGGCCCTCATACCCCCCTGTCTGAGAACTTCTCTTCTGGTCTCCGCTGTTCTGGCCTCCTTCTGGCTCTGTGTCAACAACCAAGACTGTCCCAGGTTGAAATCTGTCCCGCTCCTATCCCGCTTGGCTTTCCGCCTCCGCTTTCACCGCCGCGACGACCAGTGCCATGATCCCAACATTAACGTCAAGCTGGCTCTGCTCGTGGTGCCCTTTGAGCTTGGCTGCAAGCTCCAGGGTCTTACGTTGGGTCTCCAGGGCCTCAACCTCGCGTGAGTCGGTGACGATGCCGTCCTTTTGGAAGTAGAGCACCTGCTTGGCATCGAACAGGGCCTTGACCTTCTCGGCCAGAAATTTGTCGGAGAGGCCTGCCTCTTCCATGATCATGCCAAAACTCGCTCTAACTTCGGGTTCCTTCAAGATCATCGACGCCTGCTGCGCCGCGCCCTTGTGACTTATCCCAGTCTCGATTGCTGCCTTGGTCACATCCCCGCCCTCAACAGCTGCTTTCAGGATGTGAGCCCTCCGAAGCATACCTGTGATCTTGTCTTTCCGGACGTGGTGCTTTGGTTGGACCCCTCCCTGAGGCTTGGGTGCGGGGAATTTTTTTGTCGGCATCCTATTGTTCCTTTAGACAAAGAAAGGGAATGTTCCCTTCGATCCAGAAATGGTTTTCCAAATCGGAATTGTGGTCAAGGATATAGAACAAACCATCGAGTTCTACGAAGAAGTGTTCGGTATCGGGCCCTTCGAGCGAGTGGGAAAAGATGGGTTTGGCTTCGCCTACGTGGATTCAGATAGGATTGGAGGCACGATCTTCGAGTTGATCCAATCGGCCTCCAAAAAAGAAGCAGGGGCTGAGAAGGATACCAGGTAGAGGAAGGGAGGGGGTCCATACTAATCGAGCGGAACTGCCCCGTACGTGAACCGTCCCACGGGCATGGAATCAGTGAATTATGGATCTGGCCTCTTTCACAGTTCCTGGAGGTTGATCACAGCCTGGGATACTGCAAAGAGCGATATATTATTGCTCTCGGGATCTGGGGGGATGAGGAAAAAACCCGATCGTTGAGCATCGTAACCTATGATTGTTCCTTGCATCTCCTCGCCATCCACAAATTTTATCTCTACCTTCTGACCCAGGGCCTCATCCGATTTCAGAAACCTCTTCCGCTCGTTATAATCCGGATTTCCCTCAAAAGTCTTAACGAGAAAAACCGCTTTCAAATCATCAATTGCCATCCTCACCGGCGAGTCTCCTACGGCATCGCTATACACACGAAGAAAGGGCCTATCGGGGTCAAAATGGTCAGCGTAACCCTTAGCTATCCGCCCATCCTTGTATCGCACGACAATTTTCATCAGCTCCATATCGGTTCTCCTATCCCATAGGTTAAGAAGGGAGAGAAACTCACAGCCGAAAGGACTGAAAGAAATCGAACCCTATGAAAGTGATGGATAGTGTCCACGGAGCCAGGCCATGGTGCAAACCCAAAAAGGCACCGGGATCCCTTCCTTCTGCAAGACCGATTCGGTGCCTTCTGTCAAACTCACCTCCTGCCGATCACGCGGTGATCCCGGTCACGCGTGACGAGGAATATTCAGCCTATTAGGAAAGCCTCATGTGTTCAAGCCAGTTCCCTTTTTCGCCTATTTACTCCTATCTGTTTTTCCTGTCAACTGATTTTGTGGTGTCGAAAAGCAATTGACAGCAGGACAGGGAAAAGGTACATAGCAGCCAAGAGATCTTATGGGGCATAAAGAGAGGGCCGAGCCGAAGGAAACGCCCATCATGTTTGCAGTCATCACTGTCGCATGTTTCGATGTTCGTCTGCATCGCGGACGCGTGGGAACTCTGTTCACCATTTCAATCAAGGAGGCTGAAAGAATCATGAAAAAGATTCTCTGGACCACTTTGAGCTTATCCCTGCTGCTGTCGTTTTTCGTAACCCCCCTGTTAGGTCAGAACAACCTGGCCGGCGAGGTTCTCCAGGCAGAGGAGAGGTGGATCTCTGCCATCACCAACCAGGACCTGGCCGCCCTGGAGGAGATCTTGTCCCAGGACTTGATCTACACTCACTCTTCCGGCACCGTCGAGGACAAGAGCCAGAACATCACGGCCATCAGCAGCGGGAGCCTGAGATACGATGTCGTGAAATATGATGCCCCGGTGATCCGGATCTACGGGATGACTGCGGTGGTTGCGACGAAGGCGATGATGTCCGGCTCCAATAAGGGCCAGCCCTTCAATGTGCAGTTGAGGCTTCTCCATGTCTGGGTGCAAGAGGCAGGAAAATGGGCGCTGGTGGCGCATCAGACCACCCGACTTCCTTGACCTGCTGAGTTCTGCGACCCTGATTACGGGCGAACCTCAGCCGCCTGAAAACTGGCAGACGGCTGAGCCCTGATCCGCTGCAAAGCGGGCGAAAGCCCAACTGGCATCCTCCCTCCTTATCCTCCATCCCGTAAGCCCACCGGATGGTTGCCTCCTTGCGGGCCATCAGGGCATCGCCGAGAGAAATCAATGGGAGGCCATATGTCTTCCTCCCTCTCCCGAGGGTTGCCTGGCAAATTCGACCTCTTGAGGAACTTGCAGGGGAATTCATCGTAAGGACGGAGATTCAACCATGGACCCGAAAGCAACATCAGACAATAGATCCCATGTCTATTCCGCCAAGGGGAACAACACCCCGGAACACAAAGTTGCTCATGTCGTGGAGATGATGGGCGGGGTTGAGAAAACGATAGACAGATCGGATATCGTCATCATCAAGCCCAATTGCCAGTGGACGGGCCATGCCACAACCAACACCAATGCCATCAGAGGATTCATCGACCTCGTCTTGCAGATCCGGGGCTTCGAGGGGGAGGTCATCATCGCCGACAACCACCACTATGACCCTGATGATTCTCGGGCATGGACCACAGCCAGTCGGAACGGGGAGTTCAATCTCAATGAGCTGGTTCTTTCCTACCAGGATAGAGGTTACGCCAACATCACGAAGTGTCATTGGAGAGACGGGGGTCCCAATCCCCGACCGATCCATGGCAATGCGGCTGGCGGAGGCCTTGTCCAGGGGCCCGAGGAAGGGGACGGCTACGTGTGGTGTCAGGAAGATTATGGTTTCAACGGATTGAAGGCCAAGATGACCTATCCCATTTTCACATCCCGGTATAGCGGGGTTACCGTTGATTTTAGACACGGTGCCTGGCGGGACGGCAAATATACTGAGCAACCCGTCAAACTGATCAACTTTGCAGCCCTCAACCACCACGGAAACTCGGGAATTACCGCCGCAATCAAAAACTATATGGGTATTGTGGATCTGTCCTGTGGTTTCCACGGTCCGACGCCGCCAGGATACTTCAATTTTCATTATGTCGGATTCCGGTGGCCCAAGTCCAAAGGACTTCAGCGCTTGCTGCAAACCCTTCTGGTGAATCCTACTCTGAATCAGAACAGGTATCTGAGGAGATTGATAGCCTTTGCCGGTCCTATGACCGGGGCGTTAGGGGGTGCGATCGGGTATTTTATGAAGAACATCAGGATGGCAGACCTGAACGTCATTGCGGCAGAACATGTGGGCCACGAGAGTCGGTGGGGGAATCCCGTCCATGCGAAAGCCGTCCTGGCATCAGATGATCCAGTTGCCTTGGACTATGTTGCCGCCAAATATATCATGCTGCCTTCAGGAGGTCAGAAGGTGAAGTACCACAATCCGGATGATTTGCACAGACCGCTTCGAAGAACGCTGGAGGGCTGCCACAATCAGGGGATAGGAAACATCGCCGAAGAAAATATGGTGGTCCATGAGTCCCTTTGCTGATGCCGGTGGGTAATGGGCATTTGGCTATGGCTGGCGCCCTTTTGTGGCTATGGAAAACGGCGCCGTGAGACATCGGTTTCTGACCTTCGGCGGACTCTATCGCACTATTTCAGGACACCTGCAGAGTCATATTTCACCAGGAAGATGTCGAAGTTTCCGGCATTGGGTTTTCCGTCCAAGTCCCCGCCCGTGGATCCGGTCACATAGATGTTGTTCTTGCTATTGATCGACAGCCCGCGGCCTACGTCGTCCGATATGGTCCCCAGTTGCCGGGTCCACTGTTTGACTCCTGTGGAGCCGTACTTGACCAGGAAGATGTCGAAGTTTCCCGCGTTAGGGTTCCCGTCTAGCGTCCCGCCGGTGTATCCGGTCACATAGACGTTATCGTAGCTGTCCAGATTGGCTCCATTGCCTACGTCATCGGCCGCAGTCCCCAGCTGCTGAGTCCAAAGCAAGAGGCCGGAAGAATCATACTTCACCAGGAAGATGTCTCTAAGTTCTGCTCCGGTGGTGAAGCCTGTTACGTAGAGGCTGTCGCTGCTATCGACGGCTACCCCATAGCCTATATCGTCCGCTGTTGCCCCCAGTTGGCGAGTCCATTGCTTGACCCCTGACGAGTTATATTTGACCAGGAAGATGTCCTTGGCGCCCAAATTGGTGTTTCCATCGAGGCCGCCGGAGGTCTCTCCAGTCACATAAACATTGCCCCTACTGTCAACTGCCACCCCATAGCCCACGTCATCGGCCACGGTGCCCAACTGGCGAGTCCATTGCTTGACCCCTGAGGAGTCATATTTGGCCAGGAAGATGTCGAAGTTTCCGGCATTGGGGTTTCCGTCCAAGGCCCCGCCGGTGTATCCGGTCACATAGAGGTTATTGCTGTCGTCGATGGCCACACCGCGGCCTATATCCTGGGCCACGGTGCCCAGTTGCCGGGTCCACTGTTTGACCCCTGACGAGTTATATTTGACCAGGAAGATGTCGAAGTTTCCGGCATTGGGGTTTCCGTCCAAGGCCCCGCCGGTGTATCCGGTCACATAGAGGTTATTGCTGTCGTCGATGGCCACACCGCGGCCTATATCATCCGCTCCTGTCCCCAGTTGGCGAGTCCATTGCTTGACCCCTACGGGGTTATACTTGACGAGAAAAAGATCCAGATTGCCCGCATTCAGGTTTCCGTCCAAAAACCCGCCCGTGGATCCGGTCGAATAGATGTTGCCCTTGCTGTCGACAACCGCCCCATAGCCCACATCATCGGCCACGGTGCCCAGCAACTGGGTGCTCCAACGAGCCTGGACTGATCCTCCGCCGCCACCGCCATGGCCCCCCCCTCCACTTCCACTGCATCCTGCCATGCAAATCGCAAGGAAGCATATCGGAAACAAGATGAGAGACTTCCGGATATTCGTATTGTCCATACCATGCCCCCCTTTCTGCCTCGATCGGCTGAACGCCCGTTTCCTTTCCCATTGAGATCTTCGCAGAGAAACAGGTGAACCCCATACGGGCTGCCGATCGGGGTAGGATCCCGCATACGGACCTAACTTGTTCAAATCTGGCCGTTCTATTGGGCTATTTACTCCTCTCCATTTCCATTGTCAATCCTTTTCTGCCCTTTGCATCCTATCGAAGAGGATTTGGAGCCGGTATCCCCCTCCCGGGAGACGGAAAGGGCGTCCAGGTTGGGGGCGGCCCTTAAAGGATTCGTTACAAGCCGTTCTCCAAGTATGATATACATACCAACCAAGCGAATCTTCCATGGATAGGAGTGAATGGATGAATGCTTTGGAGCCTCTGTCTGCGATGAGAATGAGACGCCTGCATAGAGAGCGGGCATGAAGATCGAGTCCATTGAAACCCGGGGTCGGACACTGGATTATGCGGCCTTCGTCTACGACCTCCTTGACCCCATAGCGCTATTCAAGAAAAGGGCGGAATATGATCGGATGATCGTCTCACTCCTGGAATTGGGGGCATCGGACCGGGTCTTGGATTTAGGGTGTGGAACCGGGGTGCTGACCCGAATGATCGCGGATCATCTGCGCGCTGAAGCCGGGGGATACTGCCTGGGGATCGATGCGGCCGGAAAGATGGTTCAGGTCGCAATAAAGAGAAGGCAGGGACCGACTTGCCGCTTCCAAGCAGCGGCTGCCGAGGATCTGCCCTTCGCAGACGGCTCCTTCGATGCGGTAGTCTCGAGCCTCCTTTTCCATCATCTGCCCCTTGATTTGAAGAGGAGGGCTCTTGACGAGGCTTTTCGGGTGCTTCGGGGAGGGGGCAAGCTGGTAATCGCGGATATGCATGTCCCCACCACCCGGATGGGGGCATTCCTGTCACACGCATCGAGATGGTTCTTCCTCCAGCCCCAGATCGGGGAGAACATCAAGGGAGTACTGCCCGGCCTGATTGAATCCGCCGGCTTTTCCCCACCCAGACATATCTCTACGACCTTGGGCTTCATCGCCACTTTTGCGGCCGAAAAACCAGACGGGGGAGGGCCGATCCTGTGAGCTTTGTGGAAAAAATCAAACCTCCTGACCGGGGAAGGGCCAAAGAGCTATTTTCCCTCCTGGAAGGAGAGCTCTCTGGGGCGCTTCGCCTTTATTGGTCAATCGCCGAAGGCATCCTGAAAGACAGCGGGATCAAACTGCTGGATCCTGCATCTGGGTTTCTGTCATTGGAACGAAACTTCTTTTCGACCCTCTTTCTCTATTCCTACCACCGGGCCGGTATCCCGCAGCCCAGGAGGGTTTTGTATGCAGCGATCAACCAATGTTTGAGAGGAATGGTCACGGGGTGTGACAATCTGCTGGATGATGAATACAAGCCGACGCTGGCGACTGATCTTCCGGTCACGGGGATCCGGTTTCGCTCGGTCCTGGATATCATGATATCCGATCGGGTCCTATTCGAAATCCTGTTGCGGGAATTCCGAGAAGATCCAAGGGATGCGGCGCTGATCTCGGCAGCCAGTTGTGCTACGCTGCGAACACTCGCCAGGAGCGGAACCCAGGAGGCCAGCGAAGAGGGAGGAGTCGGGGAAATCCTCGATCCTCAGACCATCCTTCACTCCATCCACCCTCAGAAGACGGGTCTGCTCTTTCAATCTCCATGGGCGGTCCCGGAGCTGATGGAGAGGAACCTCTGCGAAACGGACCTTTCCTCAATCAAGGATGCCCTGTGCCGGATCGGAATGGGATGCCAGATCATGGATGACATGGTGGACCTGGCCGCCGACATTCAAGGCAGACGTCATAATTACATTCTGTCTCTCATACACCACGGTACCGATCCGGAGGAGCGGATCAGGCTGCAGAAGGCCCTCGATCTGGGCATACGAGCGGACAGCAAGGACGATTTCATCCTGGAGTTTCCCCAGGCCCTGAGATCTTCGGCCCAAGCGGCCCAGAACTATCTTGAGGAAGGGCTGCTTGCCCTTTTTGCCGAGGAATATCGCTTCCTCCTCCCGCCTGTATTGGAAATGCTCGCAGACCTAATTGGTGCAGATCGTTTCATGCTCCAAGGTGGCAGATTGTGCTGAAGGACTTCCCTTTCTGGGCCCAGATCGCCTCCCGGTTCCTAATTCGATCGACCCGGGCCACCTTCGTCCTATCCCTTATGGTCCTATCTGCGGTTTCCGTTATGATCTTTCTATCCGCGATGGCTGTTGGGATCAATGATGCCATGATTCGAAATTCAGTCGGCCTTTATTCTGGACACATCACGGGCCTTGATCTTCCCCCTGATCTTGCCCAGAAAGACCTGCAGGTAGAAGGGGTCAGGCATGTCCTGAAACGGACGACTACCCCCGGTATCCTATTTCACGAAGGCCGTGTTGAGACCATTGCCCTGATCGAAGTGGATCCGGAGGAGGAGGCAAAGGCCACCGCGATGCCAAAGAAGACCATTGCAGGGAGATACCTGCGAAATGGCGAGCGAGGCGTCTTTTTGAGCCTCTTTACAGCCGAAGGGCTGAGGGTCGAGCCAGGGGATACCGTCAATTTCAGCCTTGGCCTGCGCGAGCAGGGATTTCCCCTGACGGTAGCGGGCACTTATAGAACGGGGTTTGAGCAGCTGGATCGAGGAGTAGCATTTTGTCCCCGAAATGCAATCGACCTCCCGGAGGCCGAATGGTCAGCTGCCATTTTCCTGAAGGAGGGGATTGATCCGTCGGTCGTGACCGGGGCCTACCAGCGGAGGCTGGCCGAGGCCGGCCATTTCAAACCCTGGGCGGATCTGATGCCCGATTTGCGGCAACTCATCGATCTCAACTATATTTCCATCGGGATTGTCTTGATACTGGTATTCGGGGTAGTTTCGCTGGGCGTAGGTTGTGCTTTTGTGATCTTCATCCTGAAGAACCTACGTGAATTCGGCATCATGAAGGCCTTGGGGGTCACCTCCCAGGAAATGGTGACCCTTATCACTTTGCAGGTAACCTTGGTGAGCCTGGCCGCCTCTGGCCTGGGGGTACTCTTAGGCACACTGGCCACCCTGCTCTTTGGTGAGGTGGGAATTGACCTCACCCATCTGACCTCCCAGAATCGGTATTTTACCGTCTCAGGGATGATATTCCCCCGGCTGACTTCTTTCTCTCTCCTGACTCCACCCCTGCTCTCCTTGGGTTCCGGGTTAGCGGCGGCCCTCTGGCCTGCTGTCCTCGTGATCCGGAAAAGGGCGGCCGATATTTTGAGGGCAATCTGACATCATGATCCAGTTAGAGCACGTTTCGAAGAGGTTCCGCTCGGGCAGGGGCACGGTTCAAGCCCTGAGCGATGTGTCCCTATTGCTCGATAGCGGGAAGACTATGGCAGTTGCCGGAAAGTCCGGATCCGGCAAGACAACCCTGCTAAACATCGTGGGCGGGCTGGAGCGGCCCGATGAGGGAAAGGTCACCTGCTTTGGCATCCGGATGGCTGCGCTATCCGAAAGGGAGGTGAGCCTCTTTCTGCGGCGAAAGGTGGGGTTTGTCTTCCAATATGGCAATCTTCTTTCCTATCTGTCGGTCTTCGAGAATATTGCTTTTCCCCTCAAATTGAACGGCATGGAGCGAAAAGAGAGGGAAAGGCGAGTAGTCGAGCTGCTGGAGCAGATCGATCTCCCGGGAGCCGCCAGGGCTCTGCCATTCGAGCTTTCCGGAGGGGAGGTGCAACGCGTCTCGATCGCCCGGGCCCTCGCTCATTCCCCCAGGATGCTTCTGGCCGATGAGCCCACGGCAAGCCTTGATTCTGCCACGGGTTGCAGACTCATCGAGCTGCTATTTGAGATAAGCAAGTATCAGGGATGCACTACGCTGGTGTGTACCCACGACTCAGAGATCATCAGACTGGCAGATACCTCGATCCAACTCAAGGATGGAATGGTGGTAGCCGGATGAGCCAAAGGGGACGGCCGCCTTCCCACACGATGGCTTTCCAATTCGTTGAAGGAAAATGATCTTGATTTGGGCGAGGCTCCAGGGTATGTTAGAGAGGGTTTGACCCCGGACAGCCGGAGGATGGCCTTTCCGGAGCCCTGGGGAAGACCGTAGATGAGAAGGGAGAAGAACAGATAAGGAGGAAGGAAAAGATGGCACTGATCAAGAGGCATCTTTGTTTTTGTATCGTGGGACTGAGCTTGGTTTTCCTGGCAACGACCAGCCCGGCACTCGCTGCAGACCCGGTAGCCGCTGCGGTCGATGAATTTCTGAGCAATCTCCCCAAGGACTTCCACATGCTCTCCTCAAAGGGATTGAAGGCTGCCTTGGATGCCGGAGAGCCTTTGGTGGTGGTGGATGTGAGAGAGGCATCCGAGTTTGAGGCCGGCCATATCGAGGGGGCCATCCACATTCCCCTGCGCCAGCTTGCCAAGAAACTGAATCAGCTTCCCTCGGACAAGAATGCTCCACTGGCTGTCATTTGCCGGACGGGCGCAAGGGCCTCCTACGGCACCATGGCCTTGTGGTTGTTGGGCTATCGAAACCTGAGAAATATTGCAGGAGGGATGCAGGGCTGGGAAAAGGAGGGATACCCGGTCGTGAAATAGCCTTCCCCCCTCCAGGAGCCTGTTTCCCCCAGGATGACCGGCCAAAACGGTTTCATGGGCATGAGCAAATGGAAAGGGGCCTGACATCAGGCCCCTTTCCATTACGGCTTACGTGGCTTGCCTACAGGCGGCATCGGGACGTCCTGAGGGGTACGCCCACGTGGATTGTGCGGTTCTTGGACCCCTAACTCCTTAAACCTCCAGGGCCTCTTCCCACACCCCATGCAGGTTGCATTCCTCTACGGCCCTGAGGGTGGTGGGTCCAGCAAGGACCACCATGAAGGTTACCACCGGCCGGGAGACCTCGGGTACCAGCTCTACCCGAGCGATCTTCTGGTCTCTGGCATAAAGCTCAATCCAGTTGATATGGTGCTTTCCCTCCATGGGATGCATGGCCCTGCCCACGGAAACCGTGACCTTTACCGGCTCTCCCGGCTTCACCGGCCCTTCCACCTGGATGAGGGGCGAGTGCTTCTTCTCCGCCGGGGTCAGGTTGGCCGGATCCTTGATCTTCTGGACCTTAGCTTCCGATTCCTCCGTTCCATAGTCTGTATAGCCTGCCGCCCGGTCCTTCACGGCTGTCATCACGCCCAAAAACCCCAGTGATGCCGTAGTGGCTATCCCCGCCTTCAGAAAATCCCGACGATTCAACTCCTTCATGCCTATCCTCCTCTCTCTTGCCCCTGGTTGCTTTTTTCATCGTCTCCCGAAGGGGCTATTTGGGAAACGAGGTGAGGGAATGATCTGCTCTATCGTGCCCGGTCATTCCCCTTTGAGGGCTCTAATGATCTCCCGACAGAAGGCCGGCAGGTCCATAGGATTGCGGGAGGTGATCAGGAGGCCGTCGCGCACCACTTCCTGATCCAAGAAATGCGCCCCCGCGTTCACCAAATCATCTTTGATCGAATAAAACAGGTGGCTTTCTTGCCCCTCAGGATATCAGCGGAAACGAGCATCCACCCCGCGTGGCATATCGCCGCCACGACCTTGCCCTTCTCATGGCATTCCTTCACCAGCCTTACCATGTCCGCGTTTCTCCGCATCAAGTCCGGAGCAAAACCGCCGGGTATGATGAGGGCATCCAGATCCTCTGCCTTGATGCCTGCCGCGGCGAGGTCACTGACGGCAGGATAGCCATGTTTGCTTTGATAGGTCTCTTTGGCCTGCGGTCCTATCGCCCTCACCTCAGCTCCCTCCTCCTTGAGCCGCAGCAAGGGATACCAGAGCTCCAACTCCTGGTAGTTGTTCTCCACCAAAATGCCGATCTTCTTGCCTTCTAAGGACATGTCCTTACCTCTCTCCTTTACTCCCGGACCCATAGGTCCAGTTCGAGATCGTCCCAGGGGTGTCCGAGCCGCGCTTGATACTCGGCTTCGAGCAACTTCCTATGGTTGTCCTCAAATCCTACGAAACTGAGCAGGATCTTTTTCAGATTCGGATCCTTAGCCGTTTTTCCGGATTCCTGGTAGAAAGCCATCGCGTCCTTCTCGGCCTTGATGCCCAACGCGATAGCCCCTAACTCGTCCAGGTCTTGAGCCAGATGTCGGTGCAGGATATTGGTGCCCGCTCGGTAGCTGAATTTCCTATCTTCCATTAGATGACGATATTGGGCCTCCAGTTGCAGGCGATGTCCCTCTTCATCGCCGGCAAGGGCCAGGAAGGTTGTTCTGGCTTTGGGATCTTTTACCTGGTCGGCTGCCCTGAGATAGAACTGATGGGCATCCATTTCTGCGCTAATGGCCAGCTCCAACACCTCACCGGGACTTGTTACCTCCAAGCTCTGTTTTTCGGGCTTCATTTCCTCTCTCCTTGCCGACGGATTGGGAAAACGAACCGACGCCTACCGAGGAAGAGATGATGCCTGAAATATATCACGTGGATCTGAATCGAGTCAACTTAAAGGGAGAAAAGGAAGAAGGTGAAGGGAATGGTAGGCTTTCTGACTCAGATTGAGGAATGCTTCAATTGAGCGAGTTCGATCGGCCTTCAGTCCACCAAGACATCGGTCTCTGTCCTCAGGATCCCGGGGATGGCATGGATGCGGGAAGACAGGATGCGCCCCAACAAGCTCATGTCGGAGGTCTCCACAAAGACAATGATGTCGTGGGGGCCGGTTACGCGGTGAGCCGACTTCACCCCTGAGATCTTCAGGAGTTCCTTCGCAACCCGATCACTGGTGCCGGGAGTCACATCGATGAGGATATAGGCAGCAATTGGCATGGATTTTCCCTCTCTTGGTAGTTTCCCTGCTCGCTCATTGGGCAACCGTCAATTCCGGTAAGTCAGGACTGATGGACCTCCTCCAATGGGGACTTGTAGCCCATCTTATAGAGGATGTTCTTCAATTCCCGGATCAAAAAGACAGCTTGTTCTTTGCTGAGCAGGATCTGCTGGGTCTTCTTTTCTTCATCGAAATAGCAGACCAGCAGCAGACCGTCAACATGAGGGACAACAGCCAATTCCTTGACTTTCATGATTCCATAGCTCCCTCAATTCGGATTGTGGGCGGCTGGCCCGAAGTCCAGGCAAACGAAATTGGAGACCCTGACCCAAGGCCAGCCACCTATCAGATCGGCGACGCAGCCCGCCTCCTGAGTCCCTAAATCCATCCACGCAGCTTCATCGCCTCGGCCACCCTCGACATGGCAACCATATAGGCTGCCATTCGCATATCGACCTTCTCTTTCCGGGAGACCTCCAGGACATCATAGAAGGCCTTGATCATCTTCTTGTTCAGTTTATCATGGACCTCTTCCAGATCCCAGTAGTAATTATACAGGTTTTGGACCCATTCAAAATAGGAGACTGTCACACCCCCTGCGTTGCAGAGGAAATCGGGGATCACGAAAACGCCCTTCTTGTACAGGATATCATCGGCCTCCGGAGTAGTGGGACCATTGGCCAGCTCTCCCACGATTTGGGCCTTGATATTGGCAGCGTTCTTCTCGGTGATGACCAGCTCCAATCCCGAAGGATAGAGGACCTCTACGTCAAGCTCCAGGAGTTCCTCGTTGGAGATGAATTTCGATCCCGGGAAATTGACTACCGAGCTGGTCTTCTGCTTGTGTTTTGCGACCGCTTCGGGGTCCAATCCCTTGGGATTGTAGATTCCCCCCTTGGAATCGGAGACGGCCACGATCGTCGAGCCGTCCAGATCTTTGGTCAGAGAAGCGGCATATGAGCCGGCGTTTCCATATCCCTGAATGGCCACCCGGGCCTTGGCCAGGTTCAACTTCAAGTGCCGGGCGGCTTCCCGCAGCGTGATCAGGCCACCGCGGGCCGTGGCGTCACCGCGCCCCAGAGACCCGCCCAATGGGATGGGTTTTCCGGTGATGACTCCAGGGGTATTATACCCTCTCAGCTTGCTGAATTCATCCATCATCCAGGCCATGATTTGAGGGGTGGTGTAAACGTCGGGGGCCGGGATATCCTTTTCCGGGCCCAGAATCATTCCAACGCGATCGATATAGGCCCGGCTCAACCGCTCCAATTCGTGGGTCGACATGGCCTTGGGATCGCAGATGATCCCCCCCTTGGAGCCTCCCAGTGGGATGTCCACAGTGGCGCATTTCCAGGTCATCCAGCAGGCCAGGGCCCTCACCGTGTCAATCGTCTCCTCAGGATGATAGCGGATGCCACCCTTGTTCGGGCCGCGGGCATCATTGTATTGTACCCGGAATCCTCTGAAGACTTTGGGAGAACCATCGTCCAACTTGATGGGAATGGAAACATGAAGCTCCCGCATGGGCTCCCGCAGCAGGACGTGGGTCTCTGAATCCAGTTGCATCTTCTTCGCTGCCCTGTCGATTTGCGATTGGGCGATCTTGAAAAGGTTTACCCCCTGCGCAGCGTTAGCTGCATTCTGTTTTTTCTCCACGGCCGCTCCTCTCTTTCCTTCCTGAAAATGAAGGATGATGGGTTAAGTGAAATCTGCCCTTAATTGCGCAATTATCATACCAAGCGCTAAGTAATTGGTATTCAACTATGGATCTGATCTCCCGGTCTGGAACTGAGTTAAAAAAGGAAACAGGATTTCGTTAGTTTTCTATGCCAAAGGTAGAAGGGGAAAGGAGTGATCGGAGCCAAGTCGAGGCGTTTACTTGCGGAGTTCACCGGAGCAGAGGTCAGGAAACGGAGACAGAAGGGAGTTTTGCCTTGCAGATCACTGGGTGATCCGGACCGTTTTGTAAAGGAAGTTCTTGAAGCGGACGAATTTTCTTTGTTCTTCGGGTGCCTCGCCAAAATTCGGAAGACATGCCTTCAGGGCCACCGCCATCTTGGGCAAAGAGTTTCCGCCCTGACTGCGGGCTTTGTTGCATACGAGCTTTACCGTCTCTCGAGTGATCTCATTGCGGGAGTAGGGGCGATAGACCGCTTGCCAGAAATCCTCTCCCCCCCTTTCGATCCTCTCCAAGACCTCAAGAGAGACCTTCTCGTTGAGTCCATCCGCTCGCTCACTCCTCCTGCCGTTCTCCAAGGCTTGGATCGCCGCGAGGATCTCTTTCCCCCCCATCCGTGACTGGGAGCGGAGGAAAAGGGCCCGAAGGAGGATGCTGCGAAGTTCTCTCACATTCCCCTCAAAACTGCGGCTCAGCAACAGAGCCTTCGCCTCTTTGTCCAGATAGGGCGCATCCCGTCCCCCCTCCCCCGGTCCCCTGTAGGTCTGGTAAAGCTGTCCCAGGAAATGCACGGCCAGATCGGGAATATCCTCCCGTCTCTCCCTGAGAGGCGGAACAGAGATCGTCAGCTCGCTGAGTCGATGGTAAAGATCCTCTCGAAAACGCCTCTCCCGGATCATCTCTTGTAGATCCCGATTGGTCGCAGCCACCAGCAGGACCCCAGCATAACGGGTCTGATTCTCTCCCAATCGCACAAAACTGCCATTGTCTAAAAAGCGGAGAAGTTGCACCTGAGTTTTGGGGTCAGCGTCTCCGATCTCATCCAGAAAGACGATGCCTCCATCCGACTCTTCCAGAATCCCCCGGCGGTCCGAGTAGGCACTGGTGAAGGCACCTTTCTTATGGCCGAACAGCTCGCTGTAGGTAAGCTCTCCGCTATAGGCAGCAATGTTGCACTTTCGTACCGGGAGTTCGTTGCCGGGGCCCCGATCCCGCTCATAGAGCTCGTTGAGGAGGGAATAGATGTGGTTGAAGATGAACTCCTTGCCCGAACCCGTCTCTCCGGTAATCAGGATTGAAGGCAGACCCAGGGGGGATTCCGGCACCTTCCTTTTTTCCCACTGGGAGATCCGATTATACAGATAGGGAACAAAGGTGTTGATGAGGCGAATGGTCTCTTGGGATTTGGGACTGTTCCCGATAATAGTCCCCAGGCGATAGGAGGAGACTTTGGGGTCCCGGTAGTTGATGTCCCTCTTGAGCCGATTCACCTCCTGCTGCAGCTCATCAATTCTCTGGAGGTCCTGGATATGACGGCCTACCAGCCTAGCTATGATCTCAATGATGCGCTTATGCTCCTCGGTAAAGAAGGACCTGCGGAAGCTATCCACATTGATTACCGCAATCACTTCCTCGTCGACCAGCACCGGAACCGCAAGCTCCGATCTTACACCCGGAGAGATCTCTCTGAAGAACCCCCCTTTTCGCTTCTCCTCCTCCACATCGGACAAAAGATGGGATTCGCGGGTAAAGGCGACCAGCCCGGTGAGGGAGCGGTCCTCTCGACTGAGATCCTCGGCTCCGACCCGGAGAGGAAGGATATTCCTCTTCCTCCATTCTCTCGACTTGGCGCCCAGCAGCGTTCCGTTTTCATCCTCCACATAAAGCCATCTTTCTCCCTCTTTCTCTCGGAGGAGGGCGATCGAGCCAGTATCCGTGCCTATGAGCTCGCAGACCTTGGAAAGGACCTTCCCCAGGAAAGAGGGAAGGTCTTCCTCCTTCTGAGTCAGCAGCTCGTTGATCTCCGAGAGGACCCGGATCTCCACGTGCTCCCGGCCGACTTCCTGGATGGCCTTTTCCACCATTTCCGCATGGCTCTCCAATAGCTTCTTCTCAAAGGCAGAGAACTCATAGGGCTGGCAGGTGTAATAGTTCAAAATACAGACCAGCCTTCGATGGGTGGGATCATAGCGGGGCACGGTATAGAGGGAGGCAAGGCCAATCTTCTCTGCCATGAGCCGACGCTGGGATAGATCCTTCTTCACGTCGGGATAATAGAGGGGGGAGGCAAACTCCTCCTGACAGAGGATCCCCTGATGGCCATCATGGGAGAGCAAGTGAGAAAAGAGGCTGTCCCCTTTCCTGAGGCTGATCTTGCTCCTGTCTTCATAGATGTTCTTGTGGCCTGGATCCCGGGAGTAAGTGGCGAGGATCTCCAGGTGGGGCTGTGATTCCCGGGAACTGCTGATTTCTCCTGGGACCAGGACCGATGCCAAACATAGCTTGTCCACCAATTTCACAGCGGATCGCACCATTCGGAAGGCGGCTTCCCTCTTCTTGACTTCATCCACCTGTTTTCCCAGTACGATCTGCTGGTGGTATTTGCGGGCGATATTGATGGATGGGGCTATCGCTTCCAGGAACTTGTTGATGGCCTTCAATTGCTCTCGGCCCAGGGTCTCTTCCGTCCTGTCCGAATCGACACAGATCACCCCGATCGCCTCTTCGTCCTGGAGGATGGGGATCATCGTGGAGGATTTGATCCCGAATCTTGCCTCCAGCTCGGCCTCCACAGTTCCTTTGCTGTCTCTTGAGGCAGTGCCGATCAGGAGTTCCTTATCGATGAAGGCACGGGAGATCAGAGACTGCTTGGGGTCGAATAGCAGCGAGGTGCCCCGAATGTCCGATTCCCGTTCCCCCCGGACATAGGCACAGGTCAGCATCCCCTCGGTCATATCCTCCAGGTAGATGCGATAGCGGGCCAGCCCGGTGATCAACTCCATCCCATCGGTTACGAAGTGGAGGATTTCCTGGAGGTTTTCCTTGCCGTAGGATCTGATCTTGTGCTGGAGCTGATAGAGTTGTGGCATTCTCTTTTCCAAGAGAAGTCCTTTCCTACTTCTTCCCTGTCCGCCGACGATGGAAGACCATCGGGTTTACATCCTTTCCGGTGCGGCAACCCCCAGCAGGGAGAGAGCCTGTCTGAGGACGATCAGGATCGCCTGCGCCAGATAGAGGCGGGCATCGGAAAGGGCTCTATCCTCAGTGATAAAGCGGTATTTGTTATAATAGCTGTGGATGCGGGCGGCGAGATCCTGCAGATAGGCAGTCATGCGATGGGGCTCGTAGGCGAGGGCAGAGTTCAGGAGGATCTCCGGATAAAGAACCAGGGACTTGATGATGTGAAGTTCCTCATCCTGTGACAAAAGGGAAAGATCGGGCTCCAGGGTCGCAAGATCAAATCCCGACTTGACGGCCTCTCTCAGTACGCTGCAGAGTCGGGCGTGGGCATATTGGACATAATAGACGGGGTTCTCCATCGACTGGGCCTTCGCTACTTCGAGATCGAAATCCAGATGGGAATCGCACCGGCGGGTGAGGAAGATGTAGCGCGCTGCGTCAGCTCCCACTTCGGCGATCACCTCTCGCAGCGTGACGAACTCTCCGGCCCGGGTAGACATGGCAACCGGCTTGGATGCCCTGAGCAGATTTACCAGCTGCACCAGAAGCACCTGAAAGGAGTCAGGAGCGTGACCCAGGGCCTTTACCAGTGCCTTCAGGCGGGGAATGTAGCCGTGATGGTCCGCTCCCCAGATATCGATGAGAAGGCTGAACCCCCGGTGGTATTTGTCCACATGATAAGCTACATCGGAGGCAAAATAAGTCGGCTCTCCCGTCTCCCGAATGAGGACGCGATCCTTGTCATCTCCGAAATTGGCAGAGGAGAACCATAGAGCGCCCTCTTTCCTATAGACCAAGCCCATCTCCTCCAATTCCCCAATGGATTTGCGGATCGCATCGCGCTCATAGAGGGATGTCTCGGAGAACCAATCATCGAAGCTGACCCCGAACTGGCGCAGGTCGTCCTCGATGCTCTTGAGGATGCGGTCTTTTGCGAATCGCCCGCAGAACTTCGTGCCTTCCTCGGCTGGCAGATCCAGAAGCCCTCTCCCCTTCTCCTTCATCACCTCAGAGGCGAGGTCTCGGATGTATCCGCCCCGGTAGCCATTCTCGGGGAAAGGGGCATCGATCCCCAGAAGCTCCTGATAGCGAGCCCAGACGGATTTTCCCAGGATCTCCATTTGGGTTCCTGCATCGTTGATGTAATACTCCCGCTTGACCTCAAAACCTATCGACGAGAGCAAATTGGCGACCGCATCTCCTACTGCGGCCCCTCTTCCATGTCCCACATGGAGAGGACCGGTCGGGTTGGCGCTCACGAATTCGACCAGTGCAGATCTTCCGCCCCCCAAGTTTTCCTGGCCATATTTCTCCTGCTGCCGAAGGATTTCAAGCAGTCCCCTGCGCCACCAATCAGGGTTCAGATGGAGGTTGATGTACCCTGCCCCTGCCACCTCCACCCGCTCTACAGAATCTGGAGAAACATCCAGGCGGGCAGCCAGCTCTTCCCCTAAAAACCTGGGAGGCCGCTTGGCCACCTTGGCCAAGGAAAAGGCGATGGGGGTGGAGAGGTCCCCAAAAGATGGATCGCTCGGAATCCCCCAGGAGGCGGTCGGACCATGAGAAACTTCCGCTCCCAGTTCTCCCAACAGCGATGTGGTGATCTGTTGCAGTTGCTCGTTCAGTCGGTCTCTCAGTTGTCGGATGGCGCTCATTTCCCTAACCTACCTTCTACGATTCCGGAGAAAGAAAAAGATGAGTTCAAGACGCGGAGTGCAAGCTCTGATGGGGCGAGTGTGTAAAAAAACTACACGAAGGCGGGAAAAAAGTCAAGCCAAATGCGGACTTGGGCAAATGGGAACTTCGCGGACGAGGACCCTGATTCCTCCGGCTGCTCATCTGGCTGCGGCAGCTCTTCGTTTTCTTGTTGTTTCTGTTCCTCCACCGGCCCGGGCTCAGGGTCAGGAGGAAACTCTTCCTGCCTCAGCTCCTTTCGGTCCTGCCCGTCTTCCTGGGGCGCCTGAGGTGAGTCCTGTGGTGAGTCCTGTTTCTCTGGTTCTTCTTCCCTCTGCTCCTCATCTGGCTGCAGCTCCGGCTCCAGAGGAGGCCCTTCTTGCTTCAGGATCTCTGGCTCCCTCTCCTCCTCCTGCGGCGCCCTGGGCGAGTCTATTCTCTGCTCCTCCTGTGGCCTCAGGTCCTGCTCCTCCTCTTTTTGTGGCTCCGGCTGAAGAAGAGGCTGTTCCTCCTCCGCCCCTGTCGGCTTCTGCCCCTGGGGTTCCTCTGGTCCTCCAAAGATCTTCTTGATCACCGGCCGGGGCTTGATATGGACCAGGAAATCGAGATCTTTCACCTCCCCTCCCACCGGCACGGCCGCCTCCAGCGTCTCCTTCGAGGTGATCTCCCCCCCCTCCGGCAGGGAGGCCAGATCCAAGCCGAGTCGATAGCTTCCTCCCCGCAGGTTCTCGATCTGGAAATTGCCATCCTCATCGGTATAGGTCAAGAAGGTCTTCTCCCCCAAGGTGGCAACGACCAGAACATTGGCGAGCCCCTTCTCTCCCTCCTCCGATTTCCCGTTGCCATTCGCATCCTCTATCACCCTGCCAGCCATTCTTCCTAACAGCAGGAAAGCGAAGTCCGTCTGGGAGGTTCCCCGCCGCTTCACCTCCAGCACCCTCTTGGGTTCTCCCACGAAATCATATTCGATGGGGACCTTCTTGGTGTCCAAAGCCACGGTATGTTCCCCCATCTCGACATTCAGGAAGGAGAATTTCCCTTCCTCGTCGGTGGTGGCGAGGGACCCATCCTCCAGTTTTAGACGGATGCCAGAAAGCAGGGGTTCTCCTTTATCTTGAATGCCATTCCCATTGCGGTCATCGAAGGCAACCCCCAGAATGGTTCCATAGCCGGGAGGAGGCTGGCCCGAAACCACAGGCTTGGCGGTCACCGGACGCTCTCCCCATCCGAAACGCTGAGATAGGCGCAGATAGAGGCGATGCTCGTCCCGATCTCTCCCGCCGGCCTTCTCGTCTACCTTGGCATAGCCATATTCCGCATAGAGGCTGAGGTTCCAGGGGAGATAGGCGTTCACGGAGGCCAGGAGGCCCTTTCGCTCGGTGTCGATCAGATGAAGATCGTCTTTGGAGCGGGAGTAAGTCAGTTCCCCCCGTAGATCCAGGGTGGAAGAAGGGCGATAATCGGTGCCGAGTCGGACGGTGTAGGTATTGGTGACCGATTCGGCAGATCGGCTCCAGTACCGATTCCAGTCACCGCTAATCCAGGAATAGGAACCGTTCCCAAAGGTCTTTCGAAGCTCCAGGTAGCAAAGATCCGAATTATATTCGGAGGCCCGAGTTGCCGAATCGCGATAGTCGTAGTGTTGATAGCGGAGGATGGGAAACCAGCCCCGATAGCTGTAAGTGATTTCCCCCGTGTAGCTCTGGAGCCGGTTATCCGTCTTCGATGGCTCGTCGTGTCGGGATTTCCGTTCCGTGAAGCCATAACGGACGGTCAACAAGGGCAGGGAAGTCCCTCCCAATTGAAGGCCCAGGATCGCGTTTTTGGTATCGATCGCGGCCAGGTCCGGATCATCCTGCAGGTTGTTGCGATAGAAGTCTCCGCTCCCGAAGACGGAGAGAAACCACCAGGGCCAATATTGACCCGAGAGGAAAAAGCCCTCCTGATCACTGTAATAGTATCGACTAATGGGCTGATAGTTCGAGCCAATGTGCCGGAAATTGGCCTCCAGGTAGAGCTTGGAATTCCGGATGTAAGGCCCTAAGATCACTGCATAATCCCACCCTTTGTCTTGTCCGTTGTTTTTCTCCCGCTTTTGATAGTGCGAAAGGCTTAGCTCTCCCTGCAATAGCCTATAGCCTGGCCAGGGCTCCAACTCGACGCTGAAATCGTAGACGTCATTTCTGCGGTATATGGGATAGCTGGTCTCCTCCCCGTCGTCGGATCGTTCCGACCACAGGAATTGAGCCCCCAATCTCAGTTCCGGCAAGATGCTGTAGCGGGACCGTATCCCCACCAGCTTTTCATCCAAGTAATCTACCCCAGTACCGTAAGACCCCGTCAGCAGGACCAGGTTCCCTCCGAAGACATCCACCTCTCCCCGGTCGGAGCTGAGACGCAGGCGTGGACCCTCCACCGTGATATCGGGATCGGGCAGGTTGGAAAACCGAAACGGGTAATCTCCGATCAACATGTAGTGAATGATGTTATCTCCCACGGCACAGTCCAACTTGGCGCCGTTGAAATATAGATCCCTATATTCAACCAGCCAGCTCCCCAGACGATGATACGAGGGCTCATCCACCCAGTTGATGAATCCGGACAGGTTGCCCCAGTTGATGGAGTCCTGGAAAAAGGAGAGGCGGTAATTGGAGAAGGGTTGGGAATCGGAGGGTCCTTCCTGGAAATCGATTCCGAGAAGGCGGTATTGATATTCGAGGGTAGCGCTGCCCGGAGGAATTGCCTCAGATTCTGCGGGGAAGAAAGCGACCAGGCAGAGGACAACTGATAGGCCTAAGAGCAGAAGAGAGAAGGGGGAATTCGATCTGTAGAAATGGAAGTCGGTTTTGGCCACATCCGTTCATCCATTTAATCGCCGATGGAGAATTTCCTTTCCCCGCCCAACAACTCCTTCCGGCCGATGTCCATGGTCAACTCTGCCACATATTCCCCGGAGGGGAGCTTACTCTCCATGGTGACCTTGAAATCGCGGCGAGAGTGCGGGAGGATGGGAAGATCGGGAAGCGGGAGCCTGGCGATTTCCTTTCCCCCCTGGTCCCGAATGGCGATCTCGCCCCGGGTGCGGATATGAACCGGGCCCGCATTCTGGAAGGAAATGGTGAACTCGGGCTTTCCCTCAGGGTCCAGCTTGAAGGACAACCCAGTGATCTCTCCCGCCGGAACAGGCCTCCCCACCGTTTGATAAACGATGGTGGCGATGCGACCTTCGAACATCATCTGCTTCCGTTTTTCTCCGGGCCGGGGAGGAGGCACATTGGCAAAGAGGATGGCTGCCCGATAGCCCCCGGGGACTGCATCCCTGGGAACGGAAAGGGAATAGCGAACACTCTGGGACTGGCCCGGCCCCAGATCGAATTCCCGGGGGTTCACCCTGATCCAGGAGGCAGCCGAATAGGATTGGCTCCCGGCTCTGCCGAAGGCGATGGCCCCATCCTGAGTCAGCCACCAGTCCTCTACCTTCACCCGAATATGTGCAGGTGCAGTGTCGGCGTTGGCGATCGTGATGGCTTCCGTAATCGTGCCCCCGGCAGGAACGGAATGCTCCACCCGGATAGGTGACACGCTGAATGAGATCGCCTCCAATCGGCCCCAAGGAATCAACAAGGCCAGGATCATTACCCAGGCAAAATGATGTCTATTCCTAATGTCTTTCTTCATAGTTGTTCTTCCTCGATCCTAAGGTGCAGTCAGGGTATAGGTAATGATCTGCGAATAGTTACCGATCCAATAGTCCCAGCTATTCTTGAAAAAAAAGGAAATGCTTCCATTCAGGTTGGCATTGCCTGTCCCATTGGCGACCGTCTGGGGAGCGGTCTTGTCCAGCCTTCCATCGATGAAGGGAAGGGGACTCGCGGTCCAGGAGACATTGGAAATCGCAATGATATCGGACCCGGACACCAGATCACCGGAGGCGAGCACTTGCAGACGCCATGGGCCATCGGGGGGTCCGTTTCCAGTCACCTTCACTTGGATTCCTAAGGGGTTCTCTGAGGCCGGCACCGAAGGGACTGTGTCGGGATCATCACTCGGGAAATTGATTGCGGCCCGATTCAAGGTCAGGGTTACTTTCACGGCGGCCAGCGCCGTTTCGACGGCGCAGAGCAACAGGAGGCAGATGACGATCGTGAGTATGTGAGATAGCCTCTTCATATTGGGCGCTTTCTTTGAGGAGATGAGGGCTTTCATTTTCCGGCGTTTATATCACAACCAAATTCATCGAGCCAATAAAAAAGGGAGGATGGGGCCCCCCATTCCCCATCCTCCCTTCGGCTACACCCCTTCTTCTCAGGGAGAAGTCAGGGTGTAGGTCGCCGTAGCAGTGTAGTTCCCCACTGCATAAGCCCAACTATTGGCCAAGAAGTAGGAGAAGGTACCGGTTTTGTTCCCCGGGCCGCTCCAACTCCCGGCATTCTGGGCAGTCACCCTGTTCATGGTTCCGGCCACGTAGCCGCCCCCGCTGGCGGTCCAGGTAACATTGCTGATCGCGATGGTATCCGATCCGGACGTAAGTTCCGAACCGACCAGCACCGTGAGGGTTGATGCGCCGCTGGCGCCGGTTCTCGCCTTGCAAGATACGGCCACCGAGTTCTCAGTGGCGGCTATCGATGGAACGGTATCCGGGTCCGCGTCGGGGAAATTGATCGTTCCGACTCCCAATGTTAACTTAGCGGCATTGACGACACTGGCATTGATGACCAGGGTTTCGGTATCAGTAGCCGCCAGCGCCTGAGCCACTCCCAAGAGCAGTGTTGCCGCCAGCATGAGGGTTAGGGTTTTCAAAGTTTTCATATCGTGTTCCTCCTTTCAAAGGTTCCTAATGGGTTGCCGTTAGATTGAGGAGTTCAACGTGCTGCTCCCTGTGGAGTGCAACGGCTGTGCCAATTCGGAAATCACCTTTCCTTCGGTCTGGAGGAGATCCTCATAAGGCTATTGATTTTATTGAAAGAAATGCACAAGCTACGGCTGTGTCTGCGACTCCCTTTTCCTGCCTCCGCAAAACAAAAAGGCAATAGTTGCCGCCTCGTTGCGTGCCTCTTGCGGTGCTGTCCGGGTTAATCCGGCAACTATTGCCTGCTCTCAGCTGGATCCGTCTGGGTCCTGGGTATAGCCGTATTCTTTTAGCTTGTCGCGGAGCCCGCGGACGCTGATCCCCAAAGCCTCTGCCGCCCGCGTGCGGTTCCCTCCCACCTCCTTGAGAGTCCTCAATATATAGCTTTTCTCCACCTCTCTCATGGTTCGGCCCAACTGCAGCGAGACCGTATCGCCGGTTTTCTCCGGGCGCAAGATCACATCTTCTGCCCCGCCGCCCTGCAAGGCCAAGGGCAGATCAGCCAGATGGATCGAGTCGGACTCTGCCATCACCACCGCCCGCTCCATGCAGTTTTCCAACTCGCGCACGTTGCCCGGCCAATCGTAGGATAGGAGAGCCTGGATAGCCTTGGACGATATTCCCTTGATCTGCTTCTCATTCTCCTTGCTGTATTTCCTCAGAAAATGCTCGGCCAGGGTGGGGATATCCTCTTTCCTTTCCCGCAGAGGAGGGATCCGTAGGGGGATCACGCTCAAACGATAGAACAGATCTTCACGGAAGTTCCCCTCTTTCATGGCCCTTGTGAGATCCTTGTTGGTGGCGGCGATGAGCCGGATATTGACCCGGATGGGTCGGGTTCCGCCGACGCGCTCGAACTCCCGCTCCTGCAAGGCCCGCAGGATCTTGGCCTGCAGAGGAAGTTCGAGATCTCCGATCTCATCCAAAAAGATGCTCCCTCCGGTGGCCATCTCGAACTTGCCCCTTTTGTCGGCGATAGCCCCGGTGAATGACCCTTTCACGTGGCCGAAGAGCTCGCTTTCCATCAACTCCCGGGGGATGGCCGCGCAATTGACTGCGATGAAAGGCTCCTCCTTCCTCGGGCTATTGAAATGGATGGCGCGGGCCACCAACTCCTTGCCAGTCCCGCTCTCTCCGTGTATGAGGATGCTGGCATTGGAGTTGGCCACCTTGGAAATCAGGGAGAAGACCTCCTGCATGCGTCCGGAGGAGCCGATGATATTCTCGAAGCGGTATTTCTTGCCCAAGGCCTCCGATAGTTGCCGGTTCTTCTTGATCAGGGAGTACTTCTCCGCGCCCTGATGAATTGCCAAATTGAGGAAATCGAAATCGATCGGCTTGGTGATGTATATGAAAGCCCCCTTCTCCCAAGCCTGGCTCCTGATTTGATCGTCTCCTGATCCGGTGATGATGATCACCGGCATCTCGGGTTCCTTTTCCTTGATCCGCCCCAAGAGCTCGATGCCACTCATCCTGGGCATGAGGACATCGGTGAGGACCAGGTCTATTTCCTCTGTGGCGAAGATCCTCTCCGCTTCTACGCCATCGGCGGCCAGCACCGGCTCAATTCCCTTCTGTTTCAAAAAATCCTCCAGCATCTGGAGGATGAGCCGGTCATCATCGACCACCAAGACCCGTATCTTATTTGTCGTCTTCTGATCTCCGGTTTTCATCTGTAGATCAACCTTGATCCATTCTGATGTGTTTGTTCGCGCCTTCGGCGCGAATGCCGAGAGGCCAACTCATTTCATCATGGATAGACTGCGATGCTGACCCGATTATATACAATGACCCCTCAGTAGAAGTCAACCTTTGAGTTTCAATGGATCCCTCTTCTTTGGCCTTGGACTCATGGCCAGCCCACCTCGTCTTGGCCATCTACCGTGCCCGGATGCCAGATGAAGGAAGTGGTCCCATGCATCCTTCCTATTCTGTTCTGTGGATAATTTTATCCGATCATCGGAGGGATCTTGTTGGGTATTGCATTCGGCGGTGGAGGTATTCTATATGTATCATAGATTTCGGTGAACCGAAGCGACCGCCCCCGGCGGAACAGATCCGGACGAGCGTTACCCATTCGGCAAGGTGGATGCTCAATGCTCAGACCTTCTTCGCCTTCTTCGCCGCCAAGAGTTGCATGGCATTCCTTGTCTATTGTTGTATCCCATTAGGGCTTCTCGGGCCGATGATGACTCTCGCCCAAGCGGCGGGATCGGATGAGATTCAAGTCTACACCGACGATATCAACGATCCGGGGCAAATCGGCCTTGAGGTGCATGCCAACTATATCATCGATGGCGACCCGAAACCTGCCTATACCGGTGATATCCCGTCTGATCACCTGCTTCGGATCACCCCGGAGTTTTCCTACGGATTGACGGAGGCCTACGAAGCCGGCCTCTATCTGCCCATGTCCTTGGATAGAGACAGCAATTTCTGTCTGGATGGCGCCAAGATACGCTTGAAGTTCATTCCTTCCCTGGGAGACGATCCCTATTTCGGGGGCGTGAACTGGGAGCTCGGGTGCGTTGCCAAACGCCTGGAAGAAAGTCGCTGGAACATGGAATTGAGGCCGATTTTGGGCTTCAGGCAATCTCCCTGGCTGATTTCCTTCAACCCGATATTGGGATGGGCGCTGTCCGGTGACGACGGCAGTGGGTGGCCCACCCTGGAGCCAGCGCTCAAGGTGCAATTCGATATCGCATCGGGAATCGGGATCGGCTTCGAGTACTATGCTAATCTGGGTAGACTGGATCAGATCCAGCCTCTGCACGAAGAGGAGCATACCATTTATGCGGCCGTCGATCTCAAGAAGGGCCTTTTGGATCTCAACCTGGGCCTGGGATATGGTTTGACGGAGAGCGTGGATAAATGGACCGTCAAGCTGATTGCCTCCATACCGATCCCCTCCTGGAATCCTTCAGCGGCTATCCAGTAGAGCCAATGAAAAAAAGAGATTGACAAGGGGCACCCTTTTGGGTTAATTGGAAGGTACAATGGATTATGGGCCCGAAGGCCCGGTCGGCAAGCAGGACTAATAGAAGATAAATCATAGAAGATAAAAGAGCCACGAAGGCTCATTGCTGTCTGAAGACAGAATGGCTTCGTGGCTCTTTGTTTTTTAGGAAGGTCGGCCAGGGTTGCCGAAGCTATGGGCCGATGCTGAAATCCCATCGGATCCCTCTCGGGGGTGCGTGAAAGGAAAGAGGAAATGCATATTCCGGACGGATATCTTGGACCGCCCACCTATTTGAGTCTCTATGCAGCCTGTGTACCCTTCTGGGTGGCCGCATCGGCCAAGGTGAAGAAGGGGTTGAAGTCGGTTCAAGTCCCCTTTCTGGCGTTGGGGGCAGCCTTCAACTTCGTGATCATGATGATCAATGTCCCGATCCCGGGCGGGACCACAGGCCATGCCACCGGTGTGCCCCTGGTGGCGATGCTATTGGGCCCATGGCCCGCGATCATCACTTCCTCTATCGCTCTGGCCATTCAGGCCCTGCTCTTTGGCGACGGGGGAATCATGTCCTTGGGCGCGAATTGCTTCAACATCTCTATCGTCGGGGCCTTGGTAGGGTATTCTCTGTACCGTTTCATTTCCTGGAATTCCAGCGAGAAGTCAAAGAGGAGATTGGTCGCAGCTGGCCTCTCCTCTTACATTGCCGTGAATCTGGGAGCCCTGTTGACCGCGGTAGAGGTGGGCATTCAGCCCCTCCTGCACACGGGGGCTGATGGCAGGCCCCTCTACAGCCCCTTTCCCATTCAGATCACGGTCCCCGGCATCATGATTCAGCATCTGGCGATCTTCAGTTTTATAGAGGTGATCATGACCGTTTTAGCCATGGCCTATTTTCAACGATCTCACCCGGAATGGCTCAAGGGTGCTCTTTACGGGTCGGCGGGAGACTGAGGAAGGATTAGGACCAAGAAGATCTATGGGCGGGCAATCCAACAAATTAGCTCGGGGAGGAGGCGGAAGGTGTTTTGCGAGAGCGATTCTCGCAGCCTGCTGCCGGGAGCTCCGATTTCCCGGGGCCAGACTGGGAGCATCGTCACCCATCACAGGAGGAGAGAAATGCACAATCGAATTGCTATCTTCGCTCTATCCTTTCTCCTAATGGTAGTCAGCGGCTCTTTCGCCCATGATTTCTGGGTGGAAAAGGCAGGGACGACCCTCAAGGTAGTTTATGGCCACGGCGCCCAGAGGCTTCCCTACGATCCTTCCACGATCAAGGATGTAAGAGGATTTGATGGTCAGGGGAAAGAGATTCAGGTCGGAGTAGAGAAGAAAAAGGATAGCGCCCTGTTGGTTCCGAAAGGGGAGGCCGCAGTGATCACCATGATGGTGGATGACGGGTTCTGGGTGAAGACCATCATGGGTCTAAAAAAGATGTCCAAGAGACAGGCAGGCAAGAGGGTGATCGATGCCTATCAGGCGATGGATTGCTCGAAGGCAGTCCTGGCTTGGGGGGAGGCAGTAGGGAAGCCCCTGGGACTCAAGCTGGAGATCGTTCCCCTGCAAAATATCTTCGAGGTGAAGGCGGGCCATAAGTTACCGGTAAAGGTCCTTTTGGACGGAGAGCCTCTGGCGAATGTAGAAGTGGAGTCCGTCGAGCACACCAGGACAGCGAAGACAGATGCGAGGGGCATCGCAGAGGTCCCGCTTTCCGGAGAGGGGTTGAAGGTGATTACTGCCCGGCACCGGCTGCCACTGAAGGGAAATCCGGACGCCGATTCCTTGAAGCTCACTGCTACCCTGACCTTCGGGGAAAAGGGAGGGGGCAAGTAGGATGAAAAAGCTGATATTGCTCATCATCACCTGCTTTTTCTGCTTGGCCGTGCCCCTCTTTTCTTATGCCCACACGGTCAACTATCAGGTGGAGAACAAAGGCGTGACTGTCAGGGTATTCTATGCGGAGAATGACCCTGCGAGTTACGCCGAATATGAAGTTCATGGCCCTGGCGACGATCTTCCGCACCAGAAGGGGCGAACGGATAAGAACGGCTGCGTCAGCTTCCTGCCGGACAGAAAGGGGGTCTGGAAAGTCAAGGTGTGGGGGGAGTCTGAGCATGGTTTCCACGGCACTGACGTATCCGTGGAGATCGAGGAGGGGCTGATGGTGAAAGGCTTCAAGAAGCCCTTGGTGGCGACCCATCTCAAGCTATTCGTTGGAGTGAGCCTCATCTTGGGCCTCTTCGGTGTGATCACCCTTTGGAAGAACTGGAGAGGGAGGAAAAAGGCTTGAGGCTTGAGCATGGATGACGCAGGTTATTTCCTCTGATTTCACTTTCACCTATAGGAGGAGCGCATGTTCAGGATGAGATGGTTCGGCTTGAATCTCTTCGCAGCTCTAATCATCAGCTCTGGGGTTATTCTACCCGCCCAGTCCTGGGCCCATCACGGAGCAGTGAGCCTGGTGTACGGGCCCGGGGCGCCCATCTCCACCAGCTCCGCCCTGACCCTTCCTCAGGGAGGGTTTCTGGTCATGGCCAAAGTCGAGCAGGCTGAGTGGAGGAAATTCGACTGGGCCAGGCCGGAGAACAAGGACGAGTTCACTTTCGCTTCCCTCGGCCTGGGTTATGGTTTCACCCCCTATCTGACGAGCACCCTCTTTATTCCCTATGTGGTCAAGCAGCAGGACAGGCTCGGAGACTCCTATGGGGGAGGGGATGCCCTCGCCCTCTTTCAATTGGGATTCAATTACGATTCCGGCAAGGGGTTTGGTTTGAACACCCCGGATGAGACGGCCATGTCCCTCGAGGCGTCTACCAAGACCTTCTTTTCCATATACGCGGGCGGCTCGGCCCCCAGCGGCGAGAGCCACAACGAGGACGAGTTCGGAGAGGAGTTCGAGCGGGGGATGCAGCCGGGGTTTCGCAGCCCCACCTTCTTGATCGGTCTGTCGGCGACCAAATATCTCTTTCACGGCTTGACCCTATGCGCCGATGCGGAGTATACCATCTTCACCGAGAAGGACGATTTCAAGTTCGGCAACGAGTTCAAGGTGGACCTGGCGGGGGTATACGATCTCGTGACCAAGCCGGGAGTGGCGGGCCTGCAGGGTATCCTCGAGCTGAATCTGCTCAATGTGGCTAAAGACGAAGAAGGGGGGAAGGGAATTCCTAACTCCGGAGGGACGATCCTTTATGTATCCCCGGGGCTCCGCGTCAATTTCCCTCCGGTGAGCCTGGGATTCCTGTTGAAATTTCCTGCCTGGAAGGATTTGAACCGCCAGAGCGAGCAGCAAGGGGCGGAGGGACTGGAGAAGTATCGCGCTATTGTCAGCCTGTCCGTTTTCTTCTAATAGGCGGAATGAAGTGGCAAACTTTGGCGCGAGGAAGGGATTTCTTTCCTGCAAAGGAGAGCGACGATCTTGACACCCAAGTGGATGATATCATCAGAGCCGGCGGCGAATCAGCCCCTGCAGCTACCCCTTCACTCAGGGAACAAGGGACTACGCAAGAGGTCTTTTCTCGAAAAAACCCTGGTGGAGCTCACCTCCGTGCTCCAGGAGTCCGTTTTCTCGGAGGCCTATGCCTCTCTCCCCGGCCTTCTGCAGGGTCTCGACCCTCGGGTTAAATTCGCCGCGCTCCTTTTCTTTCTGGTTGTAGCCAGCCTGGTGCATTCGATCCCGGTCCTGGTGGGGATCTATCTTCTCACCCTGGTGCTGGCCCAGCTCTCCCGGATTGGTCTGCCCTTCTTCATCAAGCGGGTCTGGCTGTTCATTCCGATCTTCGCAGGGATCATCGCGCTGCCTGCCATCTTCAATGTGATCACGCCGGGGGAGGTTTGGGTGCCCATATTTCATCTGCCCCGGGCCTATTCCTGGGGACCGTATCATATCCCCCAGGTGGTGGGCATCAGCCGGCAGGGAACCATGGGGGCCCTGGTATTTTTGTGCCGGGTGGCGGCCTCGGTCTCGTTGGTGGTGCTGGTTACCCTGAGCACTCGTTGGGACCATCTGTTAAAGGCCCTTCGAGTAGTCAGGATTCCCCAGATCTTCGTCCTGACCCTGGGGATGACCTATCGCTACATCCAGCTTCTGGCCAGGCTGGTTCAGGAGATGTATTGGGCGAAAAAGAGCCGGACCCTCAAGTTCTCGAAGATCAGGGCGGAACAGGGCTGGATTGCCTCGCGCATGGCAACCCTGTTTCGCAAATCCCTTCAGCTCAGCCAACAGGTGCATGGGGCCATGCGCTCCCGGGGGTTCGACGGAGAAGCAAGGACCCTGCAGACCTTCCAGGTAAGGGCCAGGGACTATGTGGCGATCCTTACCTCTGTGTTCCTGGGGAGCCTCCTTCTCTGGTGGGATCGCCTTCTGTGATCCCAATGTCCCAATGGGGTTTTCAAATCAGGGTGTTGCGGAGGAAGACATGTCCACCCCGGTATTTCGGCTGACAGGCGTCAGCTACTACTATCTAAACAAAATACCCGCGGTTCGAGATGTGAGCCTGGAGGTGCTGCCGGGGGAGCGCATCGCCATCCTGGGTGCCAATGGATCGGGGAAATCAACCCTCATGCATCTCTTGGATGGACTCCTTCTTCCTTCCTCGGGCGAGCTTTTGGCCTTCGGCCAGGAGATGACGGAAAAGAGATTGGAGGATCCGGAGTTCAATCGCCTTTTCCGGGCCAAGGTGGGATTCCTGTTCCAGAATCCAGATGTGCAGCTTTTCTGCTCCAATGTGTGGGATGAGGTGGCCTTTGGCCCACTCCAGTTAGATCTGCCGCGGGAGGAGGTCTTGCGTCGCGTCGAAGATGTGATGGAGATGTTAGGGATTGGGGAATTGAGGGATCGGCCCCCCTATGCCCTGAGCGGAGGGGAGAAGAGAAGGGTAGCCATCGGCTCCATCCTTTCCATGAATCCCCAGGTGCTGATCCTGGATGAGCCCACCAACGGCCTGGATCCACGGACCCAGCAATGGCTGATCGAGCTGCTGGCCGAGCTGCATCTGGCGGGGAAAACCCTCATCACCGCCACCCACGACCTCTCCATCGTGGATGAGATCGCAGACCGGGTCCTGGTCATGAATGAGAGCCATAGCGTAGTGGCCGAGGGACCCGCCTCCAAAATCCTGAATGACTTCGACCTGCTCCTGGAGGTGAACCTCATCCACGAGCATGTTCACCGCCATGGGGATATCATCCACCATCACGGACATACCCATTTCTTTACCCATGACCACCCTCACAGCGATGAGGGGGAATCGAAAAGGAAATAGCAGCAAGGCCTCTTAAGCTTCCCTGCCCTTCCGTTGTTCCCTCCCCTCCCCATTCGGTGAGATCCCCTGCCGGCGGCCCTTAATGCGGTTCCATGAGGGCCCTACTTCGGCTGGGCGGCTGCCCTCTCCCGCAGCAGCTTCTCGATCCCCGGTGGCGAGTAGAAGAATGCGATGCATAAGTTATCCGTGGAGGTGTTGGTGAAACCATGTTGACATCCTTGGGGTGTCAGGACGACGCTACCTTTGCTGACCTTATATTCTTTTCCCTCCACGGTAGCGATGCCACGGCCGTCATAGACGAACATGATCTCCTCTTCCCCGGTATGGGCGTGGTAAGGAATACTGCTTCCGGGAGGCACATCCACGGTCCCCATCAAGAACTCCTTGGTATCGGAGTTTGCGGGTTCCACGATCAGATGGACGGTCCGGTCCGGCCCCCTGAACTCTAACCTCTCTCCCTCTTCCTTGCGAAATACGAGCTTTTTCAAACCTCTTCTCCTTTCCTTTCCTCAAGTGATCCGGCCGAGGTTCTTTCCTCGGGACCGCATCCCTTCGAAGATGCCGCCTCAGAGTCAAAGCCTGCAAGCGTGCAGGTCGGCTTTTGATAGCCCACGACTGCTCCATCGGGTATCCTGAAATAGTACGGAGAGAGCACCGTGTTGGGCAACGTCCTCACGTGATCTCCAATTTCAATCATGCCCATCGCCGCGCCGGTGGAAATCTTACAATCGGAGCCGATGGAGACGACCCCGAAACGAAACTTGCCCAGCCCTTCATAGGCATGGACGGTGACCCGGGTGAAGGCCCCGAGCAGGGTGCGATCGCCAACAAAGATGAGCTCTGGCCGGAAATGGTCCAGCCAGACCCCCATCATGATTTCGGTATCCCGTCCAATATGGACACCTAAGAGGCGATAAAGGCGGATCTTGAAGGGAGAGCCTTTCAGCACCATGGCCGAAAAGATCGCCAGCAGGTTGACAGTGCGCCGGAGCCAACCCAAGTTCACATCACGCCAGTTCACGGCGTTTTTCTCCGAGGGATTTCCCAGTCCATAGATCGTATAGTGCCGCTTGCGTACCTTGAAAAAGGCCTCCAAATTGGCCCTCCCCTCCGGAGTCCGGGGATCGAGTTCCTTCACATTTATGCCTCTCCCCGAGGAGGTCTTGGAAATGAAGATATCCCGACCCTTCCGCTGGGAATATTGGATGCAGCGGGAGAGGATCTCGCGAGTCACCCGCTCCATCGTCTCTTGGATCTCTTTCTCCCACATGATGTGAACTCCGCCCCTCAATGGTTCAAATGTCTTCTGTAGGCGGAAAGATATAATCTCTTGCTGCTCCTGTCAATGAGCAGGAGGAGGCTCGCCCTGCAAATCTCATGTCAGGCTCTACGGCGCGGCACCCATCTTGACAGGGGGTTGCGATTATTGTATGAAACACACAGATCTGGCATTTAGGGTAAGGATGCAGGATGCGGTGGGCCTGTTGGGGCTCGCTTCACGAGAGGCTTCTTCGATGTTCGGACAGATGGAGATAATCTGCTGAAATCAACCCTCAGCCGGAAGAAGGCAGAGGGTTTTTCGTTTAAGGGGATGATATGATGACTCTCATTCTCGGTGGGGCCCGCAGTGGCAAGAGCGAGCTGGCCCTGCGATTAGCCCAGGAGGTCCCGGGGCGCAGGGCGTTTGTGGCCACTGCCCAGGCCAGCGACGCGGAGATGGTGGAGCGCATCGAGCGCCATCAAAGGAGGAGAGGGCCAGGCTGGGAGCTCTTCGAGGAACCCCTGGAGGTCGGATGTCTCCTGCGGCGGATCGGACCCCAATTCGAGGTCATCCTGGTGGATTGCCTTACCCTCTGGATCTCCAATCGTCTCATGGCCGCGGGGGAAAATCGGGACGAGGAGACCCTGGGGGAGGAATTGGAGCGAATCCGGGAAATCGGCGACCAGCCCGGCCTTCAGCTCTTCCTGGTGAGCAACGAGGTGGGGATGGGGATCGTGCCGGATAATGCCCTGGCCCGAGCCTTTCGCGATTGGACCGGCAGAGCCCATCAGAGCCTGGCCCAGGCCGCGGATGTCGTCTATTTCTGTGTGGCCGGCCTGCCCATGAAGCTGAAAGGCTGAGCGATGAAGACGGAGGAGGCAGTCATCCTGTTGGCCCACGGGAGCCAATCCTCCGGGGCCGGGGAGGGCGTGCAGGAGGTCACTTCCCAGGTGAGAGAGCGCCTGGGTGGGAGTCAGGTGATCCTGGCCTTTCTGCAGTTCAATCACCCAAACCTGGCAGAGGCGATCGAGCAGGCCGTGGCGGAAGGAATGAAGAGGATTGTTGTCGTTCCCTTCTTCCTGGCCTCTGGCGTTCATGTGAGAGAGGACGTTCCGGAAGGGCTAAAGCAGGCCCGGCTCAGGAATCCTGGGGTAGAAATCCTCCTCTCTCCCCCTGCTCCCTGATCCCCGGATCGCCGAGATCCTGGTGGATCGGGTTGGGGAGGCGCTGACCAAGGAGCGATGAGAGGAAGATGAGCGCGCCTCCACAAGAGACGGGTGGGAATGGATATGGATGCGGGTGAGCGCTGAGGAGTGATCATGAGGAAGTTGGAACAGGTAGTAAAGGGGATCCGACCCATCGATCAGGACCTATCCCGGCAGGCCCAGGAGCGGTTGGATAGTCTGACGAAACCCAAAGGATCCTTGGGGCGGCTGGAGGAGGTGGCCCGACGGGTGGTGGCCATTACTGGAAATCTCAGGCCGAGGATCGAGAAGAAGCAGGTCCTGCTCTTTGCCGCGGATCATGGGGTGGTGGAGGAGGGGGTGACCCTCTATCCCCTGGAGGTCACCGCCCAGATGGTCTTCAATTTCCTGCGGGGAGGGGCGGCCATCAACGTGCTCGCCCGCCAGGCCCGGGCCGAGGTGCTGGTGGTCGATATTGGCGTGAGATCCGACTTCCCCGAGCTGCCTGGCCTGAGGCAAGCCAAGCTGGCCCGTGGGACAAAGAACTTGGCCAGAGGACCTGCCATGACCAGGGACCTGGCCGTTTCCGCCCTAAAGACGGGCATCCAAATCGCGGAGGAGGCCATTCAAGAGGGGGCTGATCTGCTCGCCACCGGCGACATGGGGATCGGGAATACGACGGCGAGCAGTGCAATCCTGGCCGCCTTCTCCGGCCTTCCGGTCTCCGAGGTGACCGGAAGGGGCACGGGCATACCGGATGAGATCTGGAAAAGGAAAGTCAAGGTCATCGAAAGGGCCCTGGAGGTGAATTCCCCCGATCCCGCCGACCCGCTCGATGTGCTCTCCAAGGTGGGAGGACTGGAGATTGCGGGCATCGCAGGGGCCGCGTTGGGTGGGGCATTGCATCGCGTTCCGGTCATTTTGGATGGCTTTATTTCAGGGGCGGCGGGCCTGGTTGCCGCTCGCTTGCAGCCGCGGGTGGCCGAGTACCTTTTTGCTTCCCACCTCTCCTTTGAGCCTGGACATAAGGAATTGTTGAAGCTGATGGATCTGAGACCGCTCCTCGATCTGGACCTGCGCCTGGGAGAGGGAACCGGAGCCGTGCTGGCCATGGGGCTGGTCGAGGCGGCGGTAAGGATCCTGACAGAGATGGCGACTTTTGAAGAGGCAGGGGTTTCCCAGGAGTCCACTTGAGATCCTTCTTTCTTGCCCTCCAATTCCTGACCATTTTCCCCTATCCAAAGGGACTCACCACCCAGGACGGGGATCTGGCAAGATCCATGGGTCATTATTCCACGATCGGAGCTCTCCTGGGAGCCGGCCTGTACCTGGGCGATCGGCTCCTCTGGGGCCGTATTCCGCTGGATATGATCAATCTCCTCCTCCTCGCGGCGTTAGCCATCCTCACCGGGTGTCTTCACTGGGATGGCTTCGCAGATACGATCGACGCTTTGGGTGGAACGCGGACCCGGGAGGAAAGACTGGCCATCATGAAGGATAGCCGGCTGGGGGCCTTCGGCGCCTTGGGCCTCATTTTCTTGATCCTCTGGGACCTGGCTGCACTCCATCACCTGACATCTCATCGAGGCACCTACCTTTTTCTGGCACCATTGCTCTCTCGATTCTCCATGGTAACCCTCGCCCTGACCCAGCCTTACGCCCGGAGGGAGGGGGGACTGGGGAGATCTTTCGTGGAGCAAGTAAGCCTCAAGGAGCTGGGGCTTGCGGGAGGGGTGGCAGTGGTTGCCTGTACCGCTCTCCTGGGGATTCCGGGGATCTTCCTTTTCTGCCTGGTCAGCGGCTTCGCCCTGCTCCTGGGAGCTTTTTTCCGCAGCCGATTCGGGGGGATCACCGGGGATACTTTAGGCGCCAGTAACGAAATGATGATGGCCCTGGTCTGGTTCTTCGGGTGCATCCAGGGGAGATGATGGCGAAACAGATGCCCATCAGGCTCTATCTGATCCGCCACGGGGAGACCTCCTCTGCCCAAGATGGGAGATGCTATGGTCAGACGGATCTGCCCCTCTCTGAAAAGGGCAGGGAGCAGATGGCGCTCCTGGCGAATCGGCTTTCAGGAATCCAGCCCCCGCCCTGCCGCATCTATTGCAGCGATCTGGCTCGATCCAGGGAGAGCGCCGGGGTGCTGGCCGCGAAGTGGGGCCTGGACCCCATCGTCTTTCCCGAGCTCCGGGAGATCGACATGGGCCTCTGGGAAGGCCTCGACTTTGAGGAAATCAACCGCCTCTATCCCGGGGAGGCCGTAAAGTGGGCAACCGGATCTTCAGGCTTTCGCTTTCCCCAGGGGGAAAACCTGCATGATCTGGAGGCCAGGGTGTTGCGGATTCACCAAAAGATCATCTCAAAGAATCGGGAGGGCGACCTGGCTATCGTCGGCCATGCGGGGCCCAACCGGATCATCCTCTGTCAGGCATTGGGGGTCCCTCTTGCCCACCTCTGGCGCTTGGGACAGGACTACGGCAACCTCAGCATCATCGATTACCATGGAGATTTTCCCCTGCTCTCCCTGATGAACCTTACGCCAGCCCAATGATCAGCCCCTGAAGGGCAAGAGAACGGAGCATGCTATGACCGATGAGAAATCCCATCTACCTCCTTACTCTCCCGGCCTCAAAAGCGTCCTCGGCGCCCAGGCTGCTCTCAGCTCCACCTCCTCAGTTGGCGACACTCGATCGAAAGGGGGACTCCCGTGGGAAAGGCGATGAGGAGCGATCTTTTTGGCGCCCGCGATCGCTTCGAGACCGGCAGCGGCCCGGCCACGCTCTATCGCCTCAGCGCCCTGGAAAAGGAAGATGGAGGCGTCCATCTGGACCGCCTGCCCTTCTCGATCAGAGTGTTGTTGGAGGCTCTGCTTCGCGCCGGCGATGGCTTGGAAGTGAAGCGAGAGGATGTGGCGCGCCTGGCCCACTGGAACGCACGCCAGATAGAGCCGGTTGAGGTTCCTTTCAGGCCCGCCCGCGTTTTGATGCAGGATTTCACCGGAGTCCCGGCAGTGGTGGATCTGGCGGCGATGCGCTCGGCTGCCAGGCGATTGGACAGTGACCCCAAACGCATTAGCCCGCTGGTGCCAGTGGATCTGGTCATTGACCACTCGGTGCAGGTGGACTTCTTCGGATCGGCGGAGGCGGCTCCATGCAATGAGGAGTTGGAATTCAGGCGCAACCGGGAACGCTACCAATTCCTCCGCTGGGCTGAGAGGGGCTTTGACAACTTTCGCATCATTCCGCCGGCTACTGGCATCATCCACCAGGTCAACCTGGAGTTTCTGGCCAAAGTGGTCATGGTACGAGGGGGCATCGCCTTTCCCGATACCCTGGTGGGAACCGATTCGCATACCACGATGATCAACGGCCTGGGAGTGCTGGGATGGGGCGTGGGAGGCATCGAGGCCGAGGCGGCCATGCTGGGCCAGCCCGTTTACCTGGTCACCCCGGCGGTGGTTGGCGTCAAGCTGACCGGGCGACTTAGGGAGGGGGTGACCGCTACCGACCTGGCCCTGACCGTGGTGGAGATCCTCCGCAGAAAAGGCGTGGTGGAGAAGTTTGTAGAATTCCATGGTCCCGCCCTGAGGTCGATGCCGGTTGCGGATCGGGCGGTCCTTGCCAATATGGCCCCGGAGTATGGTGCCACAGTGGGTTTCTTTCCCATCGATGAGGAGACCTTGTCCTACCTGCGCCTGACCCATCGCTGCCCGGCCGAGGTCCTATTGGTGGAACGCTACGCCAAGGAGCAGGGGCTCTTTCGCACCGAGGACACGCCCGACCCCGAATTCAGTCAGATCCTGGAAATCAACTTGGCTGAGGTCGAGCCCGCTTTAGCGGGTCCCAAGCGCCCGCAAGACCGCATTCCCTTGGCCGACATGAAGTCTTCTTTCCGCGGGGCCCTCCTTGCCCCGATCCAGGAGCGTGGCTTCGGCCTCTCGGAATCCGATCTCGCCAAATCCTCAATCGCCAATCCCCGATCCGAAATCCCCGATCCGCAGTCCGCAATGTTCCATGGCTCCGTCCTCATTGCCTCCATCACCTCCTGCACCAATACCTCCAATCCTGGTCTGATGCTGGCGGCGGGTCTCCTGGCCCGTAAAGCGGTGGAGCGGGGACTCAGAGTTTTACCCCATGTCAAGGCCAGCCTGGCGCCTGGGTCGAGGGTGGTGACCGAATACCTGAAAGAGAGTGGCTTGCTGCCTGACCTGGAGCGGCTCGGCTTCTACCTGGTGGGCTACGGCTGCATGACCTGTATCGGCAACAGTGGCCCCCTGCCGCCGGAAGTTGCCCGGGCGGTGACCGAAAGCGGCCTGGTGGCTGCGGCGGTGCTGAGCGGCAATCGCAATTTCGAGGGGCGCATCCACCCCCACATCAGGGCGAATTATCTGGCCTCTCCTCCCCTGGTCGTAGCCTACGCGCTGGCGGGGACGGTGGATATCGACCTCGTCAACGAGCCCCTCGCAATCGCCTCCAACGGCCGACCGGTCTTTCTGCGCGACATCTGGCCCACCCAGGCAGAGATCGGCGAGTGGATGAAAACCGCCCTTCGGCCTGAGATGTTCGCGCGAATCTACACCCAGGTATTCGGCAGCAATCCCGCCTGGAACGCGATTCAAGTGGATCCAAGCGATCTCTATCCCTGGGATGAGGCATCCACCTATATCCAGGAGCCTCCCTTCTTTATCGAAATGCCACTGGCACCTGCCCGATTGCAACCCATTCGCGGGGCACGCGTCCTCGCCCTGCTGGGCGATTCAGTGACGACCGATCACATCTCACCGGCGGGCGAGATTGCAGCCAATAGCCCGGCGGGCCGATACCTGACGGAGCGAGGGGTTCCACAGTCGGACTACAATTCCTATGGCTCACGGCGGGGTAACGACCGCGTCATGGCGCGCGGCACATTCGCCAATCCCCGGCTGAAGAATCTGCTGGTGCCGGGATTCGAAGGCGGCGTAACACGGTATTTTGACAGATCGGTCCAGGAAGGGATTGGGGATCAGGGCGAGATCATGCCCATCTTCGATGCGGCCCAGCGGTACAAATCCGAGGGTACACCCCTGATCATCATCGCCGGAAAAGAATACGGGACCGGCTCCTCCCGTGACTGGGCAGCCAAAGGGGTCGCGCTCCTGGGTGTGAAGGCCGTCCTGGCCGAATCCTTCGAGCGCATCCACCGCAGCAACCTGATCGGGATGGGCATGTTGCCCCTCCAGTTCCAGGCGGGGGAGAATTCCGTATCCCTGGGTCTGACCGGCCATGAGGCCTTTTCCATCGAAGGAATGGACGGCGAGATCGAACCTCGCCAGGAAATCAGGATCCGCGCCGAGAGGGCAACCGGCCCGCCCGTGACATTCTCCGCTTTCGTGCGGCTGGACACGCCCGTGGAGGTGGAGTATTACCGCAACGGAGGAATCTTGCATACCGTATTGAGAAAGCTGATCGGGAAGGAGAAGGCATGATGTATGACAAAGTGGTTGTGCCCGGCGAAGGCGAGAAGATCGTAGTCGAAGACGGCAAGCTGAGGGTTCCGGACCATCCGATCCTTTGTGTGATCTGGGGGGACGGCATCGGCCCGGACATCATGTCCGCCTCACTCCGCATCTGGGATGCCGCGGTGGAGAAGACCTATGGAGGCCAGCGTAAGATCGCCTGGATGCGCCTCTATGCCGGCGAAGAGGCGATGGCCCTCTACGGAGAGCCCCTGCCCCAAGATACGCTCAAGGCCATATCCGAGTTCATTGTGGCCATCAAAGGCCCCCTCACCACACCCGTGGGAGGTGGAATCCGCAGCCTGAATGTCGCCCTGCGGCAAAAGCTGGACCTCTATGCCTGCGTCCGGCCGGTCAGGTGGTTCCCGGGCGTGCCCAGCCCGCTGCGCGAGCCCCACAAGGTGGATGTAATCATCTTCCGGGAAAATACCGAGGATGTCTATGCCGGCATCGAATGGCAGAGCGGCAGCCAAGAGGCACGCCGGGTGGCCCGCTGGCTCAACGAGACCATGGGCACATCCATTGACGAGATGGCGGGCATCGGGATCAAGCCGGTCACCGAGTTCGGGACCAAACGGCTGGTGCGCAAGGCGATCCGTCATGCCCTGGAGAGGGGACGAAGGAGCGTGACCCTGGTCCATAAGGGCAACATCCAGAAGTTCACCGAGGGCGCCTTCATGCAGTGGGGCTATGAGCTGGCCCGGGAGGAATTCGGCGATGTAACCGTGAGAGAGCAGGAGGTGGGAGGGCGGGGGGCGGGGGGCAAGATCGTGATCAAGGACCGCATCGCCGACATCATGTTCCAACAGATGCTGCTTCGGCCCGAGGAATACGATGTCATCGCCACCTTGAACCTCAACGGCGACTACCTCTCCGACGCGGTGGCCGCCGAGGTGGGCGGGGTGGGCATCGCGCCCGGGGCCAACATCGGCGACTTCGTGGCCCTCTTCGAGGCCACCCACGGAACTGCCCCCAAATATGCCAATCAGGACAAGGTCAATCCGGGCAGCCTGCTGCTCTCCGGGACGATGATGCTGGACTATATCGGCTGGAAGGAGGCCGCCCAGGCCATTGTCGCAGCCTATGTCAAGACCGTCGGGCAGAAGATCTTCACCTATGACTTCGCCCGGCAGACGGAGGGTGCCCGTGAGGTGAAGACCAGCGAATTCGCCAGCGCGATAATCGGTAATCTTTAGCACCTCTACGTTTTGCTACGTCTTGCGCCTTCCTCCGGTGGCGAGGGATAAAGAAAGCAAAAACAGAGCAAAATCAGGGACACATCCCATTTATTCCTATTCGATCCTCATCCTGGGTCTTCCCGCGAGGCCTTGAAAAATGGGATGTGTCCCTGATTTCCCCCCCCATTTCCCCTGATTTCCCCCACTGCGAACGAGGAGGAACGGAATTCCTCGCGGCCCACGAGAGCGAAGAGCGGGTAGTGGACGATCTGGACGAACCAGATCAGCCCGCAGAGCGCCAGCGTGGTACCTGCCTGCACGAGCAGGAGAACCTGGTCCCTGGGGCTCAGCTCTTCGGGCGCACGCGGGCAAGTCCGCCGTCGATGCCGATGACCTGCCCCGTGACCCAGCCCTGCTCCGGATCGAGGAGCCAGGCCAGGCCCGAGGCGACCTCTTCGGCCTCGCCGATGCGGCCGAGGGCGTGCATCGCGGTCGTGGCTCGCATCGAAGCCTCCGAACCGGTGATGCGGGCGGTGAGCGGCGTCCGCGTCAGGCCGGGAGCGACACAATTGACACGGATGCCCCGCGACGCGTAGGAGGCGGCGGCCGCCAGGCAGAGGCCGATCACGCCCCCCTTGGCCGCAGCAATCGCCTCGTGGTTCGCCAGTCCCACCCGGGCCGCCGCCGAGGCGACGAATACGATCGATCCGCCGTCCGGGGGGAAGTTCCGCACCGCCGCCCGCAACAGGTGAAAGCAGGTCGTGAGATTCAGTGCAAGCGTCCGGCTCCACTCTTCGTCCGTCGTGACGTGGGCGGGCTTGAGGAGCAGGGATCCGATGCAGTTCGCCGCGCCGCTGAGCGGTCCGCGCTGTTCCACCGCTTCGCGGAGGCACCGCTCGATCTCCTCGGGCCGGGTCGGATCGAGGATGCTCTCAACCACCGGGACTCCCGCGAGGCGCTCTTGCAGCTTGGCCCGGTCGCGCGCCGCGGCGATCACGGTGGCCCCTTCCTGGGCGAGCCTCCGGCAGAGGGCGGAACCGATCCCGCCCGATGCGCCCAGAACCACGTAGGTGCGACCCGTCTTCATGGTGGCTCTCTCCTTCTGCTGGTGCGCTCCAGCCGGCATTCGACTCGGCAGAGACGCCCTCGGCTCCGTGCCGGCTCGGTTTCAATCCGCCGCGCCGCGCAGCTTCTCCGCCCGTCGCCGGATCTCCCGGAGGGCGCTCACATCCAGCCGGTCGAGATTGCGGACCTGCATGCGCATCCGCGGGTTCTTCTGCAGCAAGGCCCGGTGACGCCGCAGGAAGTCCCAGTAGAGCGTCGTGAAGGGGCAGGCGCCCTCACCCGCCGCCCGGCCGGGATCGAAGCGGCAGCGGCGACAATAATTGCTCATCCTCTGAATGTAGCGGCCGGTGGCGACGTACGGCTTCGAGGCCGTGAGCCCGCCGTCGGCGTACTGCGACATGCCGACGACGTTCGGGAGCTCCACCCACTCGACCGCGTCGACGTAGATCGCAAGGTACCACTCGTGAACCTCGATCGGGTCGACGCCCAGGAGGAGCGCGTACAACCCGGTCACCATCAGCCGTTGGATGTGATGCGCATAGCCGTGGTTCAGCGTCTGCTTGATGACCTCGCGAAGGCAGGCCATCTCCGTCTCGCCGGTCCAGTAGAACCCTGGCAGCGGGCGATCGGCCCCTAGCGCGTTTCCCTCGAGGTAGGCGGGCATCCGCAGCCAGTAGATGCCGCGGACGTACTCGCGCCATCCGAGCACTTGCCGGATGAAGCCCTCAACAGCCTCGAGCGGCGCGGCGCCGGCCCGCCAGGTCCGTTCCGCCTCGCCGATCACCTCGCGCGGGTCGAGGAGCTTCAGGTTCATCGCCGCGCTCAGGCGGGAGTGGTACAGGTACGGCTCGCCGGTCCACATGGCGTCCTGGCGGAGGCCGAAGCGGGGCAGGCGATGCCGGACGAAATCCCGGAGCGCCTGCCGCGCCTGGGCGCGGGTCACTGGCCAGTCGAACTGCCGGAGACTTCCCGGATGCGTGGGGAAGCGTCCGTCCACCAAGCCGAGCACCTCTTGCGTCAGCGGGTCGGGCGGGAACGAGCGCGGTGGCCGCACGACACCCGGGCCCTCGGCGCCGAAGGCGGCGCGATTCGCCAGGTCGAAGTTCCAGGCGCCGCCCTGGGGCCGCCCGTCCTCCATGAGGACTCCGGTCTTCCGCCGCATCTCGCGGTAGAAGAACTCCATTCGCAACTGCCGGCGCCCGGCGGCGTGCTCGGCGAACTCCTCGGGCGAGCACAGAAAGTGCCTGTCGGGCCGGATCTCGAGGCCCGGCACGGCACGGCGAAGCTCCTCCCGCACGCGCCACTCGCCCGGCTCGACCACGATCACCTTCATCGGGTGCAGCGTGCGCACCGAATTCGCGAGCTCCGCTCCGAGCGTCGACTCGGCGAGCTCGACGTACTCGACCTGGAGGCCGCGGGCGCGAAGCTCCTCGCGGAAGTGCCGCATGGCGGCGAGGAACAGCGCGATGCGCGCGCGATGCGAGAAGACGTGCTCGGCCTCCGCGGCCACCTCCGCCATGAAGACCCGGTCGTGCTCCGGATCGAAGCCGTCGAAAGCAACCGATTCCGGATCGAGCTGGTCGCCCAGCACCACGACGAGATGTCGCAGCCCGCTCACGGAAAGAGCTCCTCCAGCTTCTTCCCGCGGTAGAAGAAAATCCTCCGCAGGTCCCGCCGGACGAGGAGCCGGTCGACCACCGCCCCGCCGGGGACACGGTAGCGCACGCGATCCATGACGAGCGTGCCGCCGTCCCGTTCCTCGAACCGGTGCTCGTGGATCCACGCGCGATAGGGGCCGCGTCGCTGCTCGTCCACGAAGCGATGCGGCGGCTCCCACGCGGTGATCTCGGTCTGCCAGCGCATCGGCCAGCCGCGCAGGCGAAGTCGGTAGTCGATCAGGAGCCCGGCGCGCATCTCGAGGGGGCCTCGCGAGAGGATCTCGAACCGCAGCAGCGGCGGCGTGAGGGATTCCAGGTTGCGAGCGTCGGAGAAGAACGGGAAGACCTCGTCACGGCGGTGGGGGATCCACTGCGAGGTCTCGAGGGTGCGCCAGTCTCCGCTCGAGCCGAGGCGGACGAAGCTCGTGCTCACTCGTGGTCCCTTCGGATCGCGCGACGCGCAGGCGCGCGCTCTCGCCTTCGCACGGTTAGGCGTCCCCGGCCGCGCGGGCTACCGGTAGAGAGCGATTCGGGCAATGGCCACATCGGCGGTGCCTTCCCATTTCGCGGCCGCGACGGCCACGCGCTCGAGGCGGGTCGGGTCGAGCGGAGCGCGAAGGCCCTCGCCGCGAAAGGCGGCGAACGGGACCTCGATCTCGCGCCAACCTTCCGCGGTGGGGATGGGGGCTTGGTAGTACTGCCACGGCAGGCGCGTGTCGGTCGTGCGCAGATGAACCGAGTACGTCCGGCCGTTCCCGGTCACGGTGATGCGGAAGCCCCGGAAGCCGCCGGCGTCCAGCGGCCCATTCGCGCCGCCGACATGTTCTCTGGCGCATGATCCGCCAAGATTTAGGAGGCTCGGTTACGGTTAGGCCGCATTTCCTCATGGCCGGTGTTGTCAAGTCCCTTGGAATTTCCCGTCACCTTTACGCGCCAGGGGATATCCTGACCCTGCGCTACATTCTCCGCCCCGATCTCCCTGACCCAATTGAAGATTTGCTTGCCGGCCGCGCCCTGATTTACAATAAGCTGATTCGCAAAGACGAAATGGCTGACGGGAATGAGCCCTATCCTCATATCAGGGACGAGCTGCAGGTGATCGAAGTCGTGAAACAACTCACTTTCAGAGACTGTGCTGAACTATTCTTGCTCCTGAGGCGAGCCACCACGGAGGAGGCTCGGACCTCGGTCAGCCATTACCTCAAGTCGACCGGCAGAAAAGCTTTTCCGTGTCAGGAGCCAGACAGCCGTGAATAGCATGGGAGTAATGAAATGAGCTCGATGAAACCCATACCCTTTGATCCCCTAAGAGATCTCGCCCCCACACCCTTCGAGGCTCGGCACGTGAGGCTTGCTGAAAAGCTGAAACGGCTCGGATTGGCTTGGGCTCCTCACGTCGGTTGCTTTGTGTGGGACCAACAAGGGATCATCAAGGCCGGTTCGCCCTTCCCAGAAAATATTTACTTCATCCTGAGTCTTCCGAGATTCATCAGCATATTCGGCAGCATCGAGGCCATTCAAGAGAAAACGGTCTGGCTGCCCACGTGGCACCAGGCCCGGATGCTCTGCCGGCGACTGGGCATTGAAAACAGGGAGATCGCGGCCATCTGGACTTCCGACCGGCCGATAAACCCGGGGGATGAGCTCCAGGTCATCTACGAAAAGCTGGCCGCTGCCCTGCAAGGTCCAGCGTCTTGAGTTTTGTGTCTTCTCCTATAGAGTTCAGTCAGCGAAAGCCTTTGCCTTTTGTGGGAGAGAGGTTCTCATGCAGAGCTCGCTGCACACAACCGTCTGTCGCCCCTTTGGGGGAATCGGCGAAGGGAATTCGGGCGAGACAATACCCGGTTCGCCTGCTCGTTCTTGAACTCAAAGCTTCCGTTTCACCTTTTCCAGGAACTTATCCGCGGACACGATCAGCAATTCGTTCCGCCCTTCGGCAATCTTTTCTTTCGGGTGGTAAACGCTTACGTCAAATGTCAGCTTCCGTCCTCTGATCTCTTTCAAGTGAGACTCGGCCCTGACCTTGAGTCCTTTTGGAACGGCCGCCATATGTCGGACACCGATCTATGTGCCCACGACCATCTGGCCCTCTTCCAAGAGGCTTTCCACAGCGTTTCTGGATGCTAGCTCCTGAGCAGCACCACACAATGCGTGGAGAGGACTTCTACGCCCACATTCCCCATCATGCTGGCCAGATGTTGCTCTTCAACCAACATTTCTTTCTGGCCGAAAAGACCGGGGCTCAGCAGATCCATCGCCGATTCCTCCGCCACAAGTCTTTGAATGCAGAGATCTCTGCCAAACTTCCTTCAGCCGCGGCCGTGTCAGTAATTCTCGGCATAGAGCTCAAAAAAAGCTTGTGGGTGTGCACAGGTCGGGCATTTAAGAGGCGCTTCGAAAGCCTCGACGACACGACCGCATTCCCTGCATTTCCAAAGGGCTTTGTGGGGCTTTTTGAAGAAGCTCTTTTTCTCCAACGCCTCGGCCAGCTTATTGTACCGTCTTTCGTGCCATTCTTCGACGGCGGCGACCTGCTTGAACGTCTCTGCTACATTTTGGAAGCCTTCCTGAATGGCGTCTTCGGCAAAGCCCCTGTAGAGAGTCGTCCACTCGTGTCGTTCACCGGCCGCAGCCGCTCTCAGGTGGGCCAGAGTGTCGCCCTCCACGCCCGCCAGGTAGCCCGCAGTGATCGTCACCTCGCCCCCTTGGAGGTGTTTGAAAAAAAGCTTGGCATGTTGTTTCTCTTCATCCGCGGTTTCGAGAAAAAGGCTGCTGATCTGCTCAAAACCCTCTTTTCGAGCAACGCTTGCTGCGAAGGAATAACGGTTGCGGGCCTGAGACTCGCCCGCAAAAGCTGCAAGCAGATTCTGTTCGGTCTTGGATCCTTTCAGCGTCGTCATGCTTTCACTCCTTTCCTGCTTATGGGTCTATAATAACTTATCGGATGAGACACGCCCTATTCGTCATGGTCACCCACGGCAAAACCAGGTTCCACCACATTACGCAAATCTTCCCAGAACTTGATTCTTTTCGCCGAGTCCGCAGGCGAAAGGGCAGGAAACTCCAAAAAAGGAACCTGGATGCTTTCCTTGGCGAACTCTTCCATGAGTATTTCAGCCATTATTCCTGCGAGCACCGGATCACCGGGCGCAGGATGATCAACCGGATTCGGCGATTCGGTTTGATACTTATTCACCTTGTGTTTTCCCCAATGGATGCCGCATGTAGGGCTATTCTCTAAGCCAATAAAACAGACGAGGCGGTACTTGTTCTTAATAAATTCCTTGACCATGAGAATTGGGGCTTTGATAAGCTCCTTGCAGTGATTTCTGAAAAAAACATTGTCATACTGCTGGCGGCCTTGCGGGTTACGCATGAGGCCCATGGCACTCGTTTCAGGACAAAGGTATTGGATTATCCCTACATGCTTCTCCATAAGATAGTTAGTCAAATCCTTGGAGAGGGGGAAATTTTGGCCTAGAATATGAACCCTGCAATAAGGATTAACCAGACACTGCGCTATGAGTACAATCTTCCTATCTTTTTTGCTCATTTTGAACCCTTTCCTTCCAGCTTTCCAGTATCTTAGGCCGAGTGAAGTATGATGAACTCGTGAAAAAAATCGTCACCCCGGTTCCCAGCTTTTGCCGTGAAAGGGTCACCGGGGTCCAGTGAATACGTAACAACAATATGAAAATACTTGATTCCAGTGCCTGCCGGGATGACAGAGAAGGGGGCTTTCTGACTTTTCACAAGAACGTGAAGGAGTATCTGCCAAGCTTTGTAGCTCCTCCTGCTGGCTCATTTCTTCCCCAACAAGGGCCGAACCGACTGGACTCTAAAAGTGACGAGGAAGGTTTTCTTCAGGTATCTCGGCTCACAGATCGATCCGGCGTATTCGATTTTGCAGGTCTCGGCGATGAGCTCCTGGTCTTCGGTTTCACTCAGTTTTTTGAGATACAACCGCTGACCTCTATAATCGGACCCCTCTTCCTTAAACAGGAATATGGCGTAGGGGTTCTTGTTCGTGTTGGCGTGAGTAAGTCTGTCCGCCATGATAAAGGCGACGTGTTTGTCGTCAATCACGTGGGGTTTTGAATAAACCGCCGCGTTGACTTTGCCCTTTTCGTCTGCCGTGCTCAACACACCAAGTCCTTTCTTGCTTCCGAAATACTTTTTCAAATCCATTTGGTGCCCTCCTTTTTTCCTGAAAGTTTAGTATTGGGTGGTAACTTCCAATAAACAGAGAGCAAGTTGCAGCCCCAATGGAGGCCCATCCCGCTCCGCAGACTAATCTCGGGTTTTTGGGTCAATGTTTTTATCTCCTCAAAGTTCTAATTGCTCGCCGAAACGCAGATGTGACCGGAATGGTCTCCTCGACAAGTCTGTTCTGCCATTTGCTCCCCCTTTAAGATTTCATTTTGCCCGTTCTCGCATTTCCCGCTGACGCATGGGCATTGCATCAATGACTGAAAAAATCTCCGAAAGTTCTAGCGGCAATTCTCCCCGGAGTTTTGCTTCTCCATCCTTGCCGATTAAGATCACAATGAGTTGTCCGGGCATAATGGAAAATTTTTTTCTTAAGGAAATGCCCTGTTCCTTATTCAAAGGGAGATTGGCCAACCGATTCTCCTCGGTTTCAAGAACATGAAAAATGAGGAGATCGCGTTCCTGGACCTCCTGGGCGCGTCTCTGAAGTTGCTCCTTGAAGGACTGATAAATCAGATCTTTTTCGGAGGGTGCAAACAGAATCAAAAGACGATTCTTCCACTGATAAGCCTTCAAATCAACCCTATCCCATTCTTTACCCGAGGCTGAACCAAGCAGCATGCCTGCCAGGAGTATCCATATTAAGAGATATCGAGTCATAAACAGATTTGAAGGCAAAGACAGGCTTGACCGACGCCCTCATATGTCATGCCCGCCCACCAACCTTTTTTGCTGACCGAAAACTGAAGCATCAAGCCTGAGTCTATTTACCTGTGAGGGTTGCGAGATAGGAAGCCCCCAGTTTGTCGACGTGGTCCTTAATGTTTTCAAACATGTCCAAGTGGCCTTCCTCGTCTTTCAGAAGTTCCTCAAAGATCTCCTTTGAAATCTGGTCCTTCTCAGCGGCACAGGTTAATGCGGCCTCGTTGTACATCCTGATCGCCTCGGATTCAAGACCGATGTCGGTCTTTAGCATCTCCGCAATCTCCTGACCTTTTATGGCCGTAGCGGACGGCTTTGAGATCGGCTCACCCTTCAGAAAGAGGATCCGTTCAGCAAGCTTCTCGGCATGCTTCATCTCGGCAATGCCGGTATCCTTCAATCTCCCGGCTAACTTGCCGAAATCCTGATCATCCAGTTCATAATGTTGCGCCATGTACTGGATGATAGCTGTCAACTCCCTTGCCCTCGCGTCATTCAGTAAATCGATCACCTTTTTGCTCATATTTATTCCTTTCAGAATGGGGTAATGGATGCATTCCCTATGAGTGTGCCATGGGAGACCGACCAAACCCACCTGATGAATTGGTTTGGCCGGTGCTGTAAGAACCCGATTCACTTAACCATTTTGAACATCAAAGTGGCTATCGTCTTTCTTTCCTCCAAGGAAGGAGGACACCGCCATGGGACATATGAGACGTTGCGGAGACTATGCTGTGTTACTTAGGACGCTGTGTATAGTTGAAATTTGGTAGTGGCTCCTGTAAAAATGACCTCAACATTTGTCCTACAATCGATTTTCTGGCATCGGTCCATATCCCATATCCCCTCAAGCACCACAGCCCGCTCATGTGCCCCGTCACGAGGGAGGGTGGAGGTCCGAGAAGCACTGCCGATGCAAACCACCAGTGGCAGATAGGGCGTTAGTGTTGACTATCAGCTCGCCCCGCGGGCTCGCCCGGACGTGCTGGACATCGGGAGAGGTGTTCTCGGCCGGTCAAGCCGTTCGAGTCACCTCGAGGCCTTCAGGTCCTTCGCGCCAGCCGGAGCCTTCACTTCGAAGCGATCGAGGTTCATCACCTTGACCCACGCCGCCACGAAGTCGTCCACGAACTTCCGTCCGGCGTCATCGCTCGCGTAGACCTCCGCCAGCGCGCGGAGCTGCGAGTTCGAACCGAAGACCAGATCGACCGACGACGCCGTCCACTTGCGTGCGCCCGATTTCCGGTCGTACCCGACGTAGAGGTAGTCGCTCTCGTCGGACTTCTTCCACTCGGTGCTCATGTCGAGCAAGTTCACGAACCACTGGTTCGTCAGGGCGCCGGTGTTCTCGACGAAGATGCCGAGCTTGCTGTTCTGGTAGTTCGCGCCCAGCGTGCGCATCCCGCCGATGAGGACCGTCAGCTCGGGAGCCGTCAGGGCGAGCTGGTTCGCGCGGTCGATGAGTTCGACCTCTGGGCGGCGGAAGTGCGCCTTGCCGACGTAGTTGCGGAAGCCGTCGGTCATCGGACGCAGGAAGGCGACCGAGTACTTGTCCGTCATCTCCGCGGTCGCGTCCGTGCGACCGGGCGTGAACGGAACGGTCACGTCGTAGCCGGCCTTCTTCGCCGCGGCCTCGATCGCGGCCGCGCCGCCGAGCACGATCAAGTCGGCCATCGAAACCTTCTTGCCGCCTTGCCGTGCGCCGTTGAACCCGGCTTGCACCGTCGCGAGCTTCGCGAGGACGGTCTTCAGCTTTTCGGGTTCGTTGACCTCCCAACCGATCTGCGGCTCGAGACGGATGCGGGCGCCGTTGGCTCCGCCTCGCTTGTCGCTGTCTCGGTAGGTCGAGGCCGAGGCCCAGGCGGTCTTCACCAGATCCTGGATCGAGAGACCCGAGTCGCGGATCGTGCGCTTCAGGGCCGCGATGTCCTTCTCGTCGATCAGCGCATGATCGACGGGCGGGACGGGATCCTGCCAGACCTGCGGGGGTGCGACCTCCGAGCCGAGCAGTCGTACGTGCGGGCCCATGTCGCGGTGCGTGAGCTTGTACCAGGCGCGCGCGAACGCATCGTTGAGCGCGTCGGCGTCCTTGGCGAAGCGCTGCGAGATCTCGCGGTAGATCGGATCCTTGATCAGCGCGATGTCGGTCGTGAGCATCATGATCTTGTGCTTCTTGCCCCGGATGTGAGCGTCGGGGACGTTCTCCGGGGCGTCCTTGGGCGTCCACTGCCAGGCACCGGCAGGGCTCTTGGTCAGCTCCCACTCAAACCGGAAAAGACCGTTGAGGTAGGAGTTCGACCAGCGAATCGGCGTGGGAGTCCAGGCGCCCTCGAGACCGCTGGTGATCGTGTCGGCACCCTTGCCGGTCCCGTAGCTGCTCTTCCATCCCAGGCCCTGCTCTTCGAGCGGAGCGGCCTCGGGCTCGGGGCCGACGTGCTTGGCCGGACCGGCGCCATGGACCTTGCCGAGCGTGTGGCCGCCGGCGATCAGGGCGACGGTCTCTTCGTCGTTCATCGCCATGCGGGCGAAGGTCGTGCGGATGTCGTGTGCTGCGGCGAGCGGATCAGGCTTGCCGTTGGGTCCTTCGGGGTTCACGTAGATCAGACCCATCTGCACGGCGGCGAGAGGATTGGCCAATTCGCGATCGCCGGAGTAGCGCGCGTCGGCGAGCCACTGACCTTCGGGGCCCCAGTAGATGTCCTTCTGCGGTTCCCAGACGTCCTCGCGGCCGCCACCGAATCCGAAGGTCTTCAAACCCGCGTTCTCGAGCGCAACGTTGCCGGCGAGAACCATCAGGTCGGCCCACGAGAGCGCTTGGCCGTACTTCTTCTTCACCGGCCAGAGCAGACGGCGCGCCTTGTCGAGGTTCGTGTTGTCGGGCCAGCTATTCAGCGGAGCGAAGCGCTGGGTGCCATCGGACGCGCCGCCTCGGCCGTCGGTCACGCGGTACGTGCCCGCGCTGTGCCAGGCCATTCGGATGAAGAACGGCCCGTAGTTGCCCCAGTCCGCCGGCCACCACTCCTGCGAGGTGGTCATGGCCTTTTCGATGTCCTTCTTCACCACCGCCAGATCGAGCTTCTGGAACTCCGCGGCGTAGTCGAACTCCGCCCCGAGCGGATTACTCTTGAGCGAGTTCTGATGCAGGATTTCGATGTCGAGCTGGTTCGGCCACCAATCCTTGTTCGACATGGCCTTGCCGGTCATCGTGGCGCCGGCGCTGCCCTGCGGGTCGTAGTGGCCGGGGGCTCCGCCCTCCTGCGCATAGAGCGGGAGAACGGCGAGCAGCACCGCGAGGGTCACGAACACGCACTTTCCGAGTTTCTTGATCATCTTGATTCCTCCTTTTTGATTAGGAACAACTTTGTCCGGAGTCGGGGGGCACTCTCGAATGGACCGAAGACGTGACCTTGGCTCCGCCATCGTTCGTCGATCGTCCTGCGGCATTCTCGATCTCGTACAGGACTAGACAAGATCTAAACTCCTGAGAAGAAGGGCCTCGGCCCTATTTCTCCTTCTTCCGGCGCTTCTTCGAACCGCGCATCACGACATGGTATTCCAAGACGTCGTACCCTTCGAGCGGATAGTCCGAATGAGCGGGCGTTTCGCTTCGTCCTCCGAGTAGCGACACCCGGGTCGTGCCGGGTCGAGGTCCGATAATGAGTGATATGCAATCTTCGGCGGCGCCCTGAGTCAAGCCCATCTTCAGTTGAAATCTTGAGGCGGCCCATCTTTCTCTATGCGGCCTTCTTCTCTTCGTTCTTCTCGATCTTCAGTTCCCTCCTAATGGCTTCTTGGAGTTTGGCAAGGTGGCGATACCCGAGGAGTTTCCTCAGGCGGGGTTCGATATCGAGGAGCGCGGCAGCCAGCGGTGACGCTGGTTCGAGGACTTCCAGGCGTCCACCTTGGCGCAGCGCTCTTCGACCATCGCGTTCACGGACTCGAGGTAGTTTCTTAGGAGTCCGGAGCGACCGGCCCAGGAGCGCCGCGACGCCCAGGCGGTGAAGGGTCAGCGTCTCCTCGAGGCCTTCGGCCAGACTGGCGGCCGCGTCCTGGTTGCGATCCAGGAGCTCGCGGTGGAGGCGGGTGAGGGCGTCGTGGGCTTCCTTGAAGGTCGGGCGGCTATAGGCCTGCTGGAGGCACCGCCGCCAAGCCGCCTGCTCGTCGCGGGCCAGATGGCTCACCACGTTCTCCCGCTTGTGCCAGTGGCAGCGGTGGACCAGCGCCCGGCGGGCCCACACCTTGCGCACCGCCGCGCGGAGCCCCTTCGACCCATCGAGTACCACCAGGATGCCTCCCCAGACATCCGGCTCCCGGTTCAGCAGGGAACGAAGGAACCCGGTGAGCACCCGCTCGTTCTCGGTCGTCGTCTCCACAAACCCGAGAAACCGCTTGTCTCCCTCGACCGTCACCCCGAGCGCGATGACCATAGTCTCCTCGGCGAACGTCTTGCCATCGAGGATCAAGGCCACGAAGGTCTCACCGGAGAGGTTCCGCTCCTGGAACTTCCGAAGCTCCTCGGCGCTCGCCTCCACGAACCCTCGCGAGACCGAGGAACTGGAGAGCCCCAGCGCTCCAGGGATCGCCTCGGCGGCCGCCTCGTAGTTCCGACAGGAGATCCCGCAGAGCACGCGCTGAAGCAGCGTATCATCGACTTCCCCGCGCGCCTGGAGCATCTGGTAGAACCGCAGCGGAACCTCGCCCCGAAGACCCCGCACCCGGGGCACCCAGATCGGCACCCGCTGCCCGGCCAAAGCCGGATACGACCCGCGGTTCTTCCGGTACCGGTACATCTCCCCCTCGACCTTCCAGGTGTACCGCTCGCCGGCCAGGGCCACCACCTTCTCGTCCAGCAACTCCCTCACGTGCATGAGTCCCAACGGCACCAGGCTCCGGATCATCTCTCACGAGGGGGGGTGGAGGTACGAGCAGCACTGCCGATGCGAATTACCGGTGGCAGATAGGGCGTTAGTGTTGACTATCAGCTCATCCTCGCACACTACCGATGATCATCAGAGTGAGGCCACTTGGCCAGCTAATAATAACGCCGCGCGCATGAGCGGCCGGCGCACGGACGACCGCGATGAGTGGCGCACCACATGCCGGGCAACGCGATGCGCGTGTTAGACCGTCTCAGGACACCACCTCCTTAACAACCTTCTCTACAGCTTTCGGGGTCACGTCCGATCTTCGAGGGCCGATAACATCTCAGCGAGCAATCGTTGGCGTTTGGCGTCTGACTCAAGGCGAAGGGCTGTGGTCCGCACCTCTGTGATACTCTGCTCGAGTCGCAGCTTTCTCGCCAGCGCTATGCCCGCATGGATCGCGCCACCAAGGCCGGCACCGAGCCCCACGGTAGTCGCGGCCAACGGTCCCGCCACGACGGCACCCGCGACAAGCCCGACAACGGCCGCCGCTGCACCGAGCGCGCTTGATGTCTTGGCCCTTGATGACAGTTTATCAACAACGCCTTGAATGCGCGGTACGTCAATTTTAATTTCCTCTGGAGCTCTTGTCAATAGGTGCGTAAAACCCCAAAAACAGCGATAGGATTTCCAACAGGTCCTCCTAAGGGACCCAAAGATCTTTTAGAGGCTCAAAATGGCCCTTGCAGGTGTCCTCGACCGAGCCAGATGGGGTGGATCGGCCTCTTCAGGAGGCATTGGGGTCCTCTCCTGGCCGATGGAGAGACACCCCTCCCCGAGAGAGATCCCCAAGGGTTCTAGGCATGTTTGTCGCGGCTTCAGGTTGCGGTCACCAGCTCGTAGCACCGCTTCCGGATGGAGCGGAAGAGCAGGAGCTTCTCTTCCTTCAGGGCCAGCCTCAAGATCATCTGTCGGGCACCGGATACGATCCGACCCGCTACCTGGATCAGCTTCCAGCGAAAGGCGGCGATGGTGTGCTGCCACCAAGACTTCGGACAGGCCAGGCGTTTGAAGCCGATGAAGAGATTGTGGGGTGGAGGGGACGGGGGTGGAGGGGACGTTGTTCAAGGTGAGGTGGAGGGGACGGTGAGGTGGAGGGGACGTTGTTCAATATCATCACTTTTATCCCCTTTCCTCTTCCTTTCGGATGGCCATCGCAATCGCTGATGTCCCCACGCCTACCTTCCGGGCGATCTCGGCCATGGGAAGTCCCATTTCTCGGGCCAGATGACATGCGATCTGAGCCCTCACCTGGGACACCTTCCTCCTTCGCCCACCGCGCAGAAGCTCCTGTTCGTTCACGCCTTCTGCCTTGCACGCCTTCTTGATGATTGCAGCAGCCGAGTCGTTCCCACCCTGATACCGTATCTGCCGTGCTATCTTTTCCTCCGCTTCCTGCAACACGGCCTGGACGAAATCGCCACTCCCCAGGATGCGGGCATCGTGCTCTATCTCTCCCCTTTTCCTTCCGAGGGACAGGACCTGCGACCAGCCCCCGAGGCTTCGGATCAGCCCTCCTCCCACGAGTTCAGGGCGTCTGCCCCAGTCTTTTCCCTCCGATAGGAACTCGTGGTAGATGCGAATCGCTTTCTTCCGGTCGGGGCTGAATTGCCCGAGCACATATTCCTTTTCCTGCCAATCGTTGGGATGCTTTCCCACCAAGGCGCTGTGGCCACTCCAAGGGTAGCGATCCAGCTCCTGCACACTTTTGACCACCTGGGCCCGCAGGGGATTCAGGTGAATATAGCGGACCAGCTCCAGCAAGTAGGGGTCTTTTTCGCAGACGATGGACTTGAATCGATTCTGAAAGAGATGACCGCTCCTTCTATGCTTCCGGTTAAACCAGATTGCATAGCCCGTCAACAGCCTGCGCATGAAGGTGGAAATCCCTTCCTTGCCGCTGAAGAGCAGCAGGTGGACATGATTGTCCAGGATCGCCCAGGCCAGGATGCGGGTTTGGGTCTCCTTCACCAAGATGCGCACCCGAGAGAGGAAATGCTCGCGATCCTCGTCCCCTTCAAAGATCCGTCGGCCTTCGATGCCTCGAATCATGGCATGGTGAAGGGTTCCGGGTGCGTCGAATCGAGCTTGTCGCGGCATGGTCATCCCTTACCATAGAGCAGAAGGTTTTTCAAGACATATTTTGAACATATTGAACAACGTCCCCCTCAACGTTCCCTGGCGGCCGAACGGGGCGGCGGATCATCCGCGCGGGCGAAGGCGAGCCAACTCGCCGCAGCCCGTGGCGGCTGCATCCGTGTGATGGGCCGCGCCCTGCGTCGGCCCGAACGCGGATGACCATCCGCCGCCCCGATGAGCCGATGCGAAGCGTCGGCTCATCGTTCCACTTGAGGGGCTGGCCGAAAGCAGGCAACGCCCGCTCTTGGGCAGTCCCGCTCGAAGTGATCGTTAGGTTTAGAAGGCTATTTCTGCCTCCATGAATGTCACGGCATTGCCAGATAGAACCACTCGGTTGCCTCTTACCTCGCAAGTGAGATTGCCACCACGCTTAGACACTTGTCTTGCGGACAAAAAGTTTTTGCCAAGTTTGCTGGCCCAGTACGGAGCAAGCTCACAATGGGCAGAACCGGTGACGGGGTCTTCCGGAACACCAAACTTGGGAGCAAAGAAACGGCTAACGAAATCTACTTCAATGCCTGGGGCAGTGACGATGACACCACGCAAATCTAGCTGGGCAAGCAGGATGTGGTTTGGCGCGATGGCGCGCACGGTTGCCTCACTATCGAATACGGCCAAGTAATCCTCGGCAACCAATACCTCAATTGGGCATATGCCTAGAGCCTTAACCAGGGTGTCGGGAATCGCGCAGGAGGTTGGCGGACAAGCCGGGAAGTCCATTTGCAGGCGATCTTTATGCTTTTCCACGAACAACTCACCACTACGCGTTTCAAAAGTAATGACTGGTTCGGTGTAGCCAAGCATTTCGAATATGACGTGCGCCGTTGCAAGGGTGGCGTGGCCACATAAATCAACTTCCTTTACGGGGGTGAACCAACGCAGGCTAAAAGAATTTCCAGAGGGCACGAAGAAAGCGGTTTCTGACAAATTGTTTTCTTCCGCGATGGCCTGAAGCTGGCTATCGTCCAGCCAGCTTTCTAGCGGGCATACAGCCGCCGGGTTCCCCTCGAATGCGCGGCTTGCAAAGGCATCCACTTGGTATTGTTTGATTTTCATGTCCGGTATGCGTGGGGAAAACCGAATGCTGGGCTAACCGGCGCAAAAGGGTGGAGCGTGAGTGGAGCCCTTTTGCGTCCGAGTTCAGCGCCTTGCTAGATGGAAAGCTGTTGCCCCCAGGCTGGGAGTCAGGGCCCGCAACTGTTACTGGTTGACCGCCGCCATCCTTTCAGGCGGGTATCGATCCCCGAGCACCTGATCTGCCAATTCATTGAGCGTAGCTCGATTCTCCTCTGTGAGGCGACAGTCAAGTGCCCCCAGGTTGGTCTGGAGATTGGCGAGCTTGGTCGTGCCTGGAATGGCTACAACATGATCTCCTTGGTCCAACACCCAGGCCAATGCAACCTGCGCTGCCACGCATCCCTTTTGGGCAGCAATCTCCTTGATCGCCTCCACCAGTTTGAGGTTAGACTCGATATTTCCCGGCTGAAACCGAGGCTGCATCTGGGCCCGGAAATCAGTCTCGCTGGTGGGCCGATCGCTGGTTGAGGTGTAGCGGCCGGTCAGCATTCCCCTACCTAAGGGCGAGTAGGCTACCAAGCTGATGCCAAGCTCCACACATGTGGGGAGTATGTCCTTCTCAATATCACGGCTAAATATCGAGTACTCGGTCTGAAGGGCGGCAATGGGATGAACAGCATGTGCCCGCTCAATCGTCTTGGCTGAAGCCTCTGACAAGCCAACAGCCCCGATCTTGCCCTCTTGAACTAACTTCGCCATCTCACCCACTGTATCCTCGATCTGCGTGGCCGGATCAACACGGTGGAGATAATACAGGTCAATCTTTTCGGTACCCAGACGCTTAAGACTCTTTTCGCAAGAGTTCCGGACATTGGCCGGAGAGCCGTCCACCCCCACGAAGGCGCCCGTGGCCGGGTCCCGTTGGGGACCAAACTTGGTCGCCAGAACAATTTGGTCCCAACGTCCGGCAAAAGCCTTACCCAGTAGTTGCTCATTGTGTCCTTGGCCGTAGATTTCCGCCGTATCAAAATGAGTGATACCCAGATCTACGGCCCGGTGGAGTAGATTGATGGCCTCCGACTCTTGCGTGGGTTCCCCGTAAAACTCGGAAAGTCCCATACATCCAAGTCCAATGGCCGATACTGAAATCCCTGATTGCCCAAGATTACGTGACAACATAACGCCTCCTTTACCTTTACCCTTAAACATAGACTTGATCCCTAGTCCCTCATTTAGCACCTAATCGGGATAGGGAGGGGCCTCACGGCCTCCCCCCTCCCACACCACCTGGCATACGGATCACGTACCAAGGCGGTTCGGCAGATTCAGTCAAGAAGGATGGCGTTGATATAAGCGGGGAACCCCGAGCTGGTCGAAGTAGCCGCCGGGAAGGGCAAAAGCGAGGGCGGGGCTTCGGCTCAACCGCCACGGCCCGTGCGCAGACTTACAGGTATTCCAGGCAAGATCACGGCTTACCCCGCGCTTGATGAGCTCCCGATATCCACGACGCCCCCACTGCTTCCACAGGTAACACCGCAGCCGACGCCGCACCCAGGAGTCCAGTTCCTTGAAGGCCGACTTCGCCTCAGCTAACCCAAAATAGCCGTGCCAGCCAACCAGGTACTCGCGGAGATCCCGGACTACCACCTGCAGCGAGACGCCACGGGTGCGCTGGGCCAGTCGTCGGATCTCATCCTTAAACCCCTTTAAGGCCTTCTGGCTCACAGTCAGCCGGTTTGACCTCTGCGCTGTTACCTGTTACCTGTTACCTGTTACCTGCTGTATGCTGTCGACTGTTGGCTATTGCCAATCTATCCTTGCGCACGGCCCCCCTATCCTTTATATATACCCCCCATGAGAATTCTCGCGATCGATTACGGGGAGAAACGAATCGGCCTGGCCGTCTCCGACGAGATGGGGATCACGGCGCGGGGGATCTCCGTCATCGAGCGCAAGTCGAAGCGCGCGGACCTGGACGCCATCGCAGCGGCCGTCTCGGAGTACGGCGCCGGCGCGGTCGTCGTCGGCTACCCCCTGAGGCTTGACGGATCGGCGGGCATCCAGTGCGGGAAGGTGGACCGCTTTATCGCCTCCCTCAGAGGGCTCTTTTCCGTTCCCGTCATCGCCTGGGACGAAACGTTGTCGACGAAGGAAGCCGAGGAGCTGATGCGCGAGGCGGGCGTGAAGCGCAAAAAGAAGCGGGGCATGGTGGACCGGATCGCCGCCGCCGTCATCCTGCAGGACTACCTGAACAAGAAGACCCGTCACGAGGCTGAACGTCCGGCGAGTCTTGAAGATAAAAGCCGATGAAGCCCTTCGAGTTTCTCCGCCATCGCCGCCTGTGGATCGTTGCGCTCATCGCGACGACGGGAATCCTTGCCGCAGTTTGGTTTCTCGGCACCCTCCAGCGGCCCGCCACCGGCAACGACGAGATCGTCCTCGTGCATATCCCGCGGGGCACGCCCTTCGCCCAGGTCGTCAATCTCCTCGACGAGAAGGGTCTCGTCAGGAGCCGGCTTCTCTTCCGGGCCATGGCTTATTTTTACAGCGCCCCCCAGCAGATCAAGGCCGGCGAGTATGAATTCTCCAGAGCCCTGCCGCAGGGGGAAATCCTGAGGAAGCTCATCGACGGGGATGTCAAGAAACACACCGTCGTGGTCCCCGAGGGGTTCACCGTGCGCAAGATCGCCGAGCGCCTTGCCGCGAAGGGTCTCGTGGATGAGAAGGAGTTCCTGCGCCTCGCCAGGGACAAGGAATTCCTGGCCACCCTGAAGATCCCGGCGGCCAGCGCCGAAGGGTTCCTCTTCCCCGACACGTACCACTTCGACCGGACCATGGACGCCCGGATGATCCTGAAAGCGATGTCCGACCGGTTCTGGGTCAAGGTGACAGGTGCGATGGTCGAGAAGGCCCGCGCGCAGGGGCTCGGCCTCAAGGAGTGGGTGACGCTCGCCTCGATCATCGAGAAGGAGACGGGCCGCAAAGAGGAGATGCCGCTCGTGTCGGCCGTCTTCCACAACCGCCTGCGAATCAAGATGCCGCTGCAGAGCGACCCGACGGTGATTTACGGCATCGAGAATTTCGACGGAAATTTGACGCGCAAACACCTGGAGCGCCAAAATCCCTACAACAGCTACCTCAACCGGGGGCTCCCGCCAGGCCCCATCTGCAACCCCGGCATGGATGCCCTCACGGCAACCCTGAACCCCGCCCCGGTCCCGTATCTCTACTTCGTCTCCCGCAATGACGGGTCCCACCAGTTCTCCGCGACGCTCGCCGAGCACAGCCGGGCCGTCCGGAAGTACCAGATCCTTCGAAAATCCAGCGGAAATTAAAGTTTTTTCTTGACAGGGATGGAAGACGGCCCTACTATTGCATCCAAGTGGAGCAAAGTGGATGATTGTGGAGGAGTATCTCGTATGTCTGTGTTCCGGGGGAGATATTACCATACCATTGACGACAAAGGAAGAATCATCTTCCCCGCCAAGCTCCGCGAGGTCTTCTCAGAGAAGTACGACAACCGGATGGTCATCACGAACTGGGATGGCTATCTCATGGTCTTCCCCTTCGACGAGTGGCAGATCCTCGAGGAGAAAATCTCCCATCAATCCGTCCTGAAAAAAGAAGTCCGCGCGTTTCAGCGCTTCTTCATGTCCGGGGCGGTGGACTGCACCTTCGACAGCCAGGGCCGGATCCTGATCCCCCCGCCGCTCCGCGATTACGCCAAGCTGGAAAAAGACATCGTCCTGGCCGGCATGGTCCGGGTCATCGAGATCTGGGGCAAGGAACGCTTCGAAGAGGAGATCCGAAAGTCAGGCGAACAGATAGAGAGCTTCAGCGATTACATGGCCGACCTGGGAATCTGACGGGCCAGCTCCCCTGGCGGGATTCCCGCGTTTGCATCCACCGATGATCCTTGAAAAGAGAAATGGACAGCGCAGGGGTGACGTCTACCTATCACGAACCGGTCATGCTGCAGGAGGTCCTCGAGTCGCTTGACCTGAAGCCCGGCGGCATCTATGTGGACGGCACCGTGGGCGGCGGCGGGCACGCGCGGGGAATCCTTTCCGCCACGGCCCCCGACGGAATCCTGGTCGGCATCGACCGGGACGACGACGCCCTCGCGGAATCGGGTCGGGTCCTGGAACCCTTCGGCACGCGCAAGCTCCTCGTCAAGGGGGATTATGCCGATCTGGAGGAAATCCTCTCCCGGCTCGGGATCGAGCGTGTCGACGGCATCGTGCTGGACCTCGGGGTGTCCTCGCATCAGCTCGAGACGGCCGAGAGGGGCTTCAGCTTCACGAAGCCCGCACCGCTCGATATGCGGATGGACCGGGACGCGCCCCGGACGGCACGACAGATCGTGAACACGGCCGATGCGCGGGAGCTCAAACGGATCCTGCGCAATTACGGCGAGGAGCTGCTCGCCGGTCGCATCGCGCGGGCCATCGTCGAGAAAAGAGAGGCGAGCCCTATCGAAACTACGGATGAACTCGCGGGCATTATCGCCTCTGCAACACCGGCGCGCATGAGCCACGGGAGGATCCACCCCGCAACAAGGACCTTTCAGGCGCTCAGGATCGCCGTCAACGATGAGCTGACAAGCTTGGAGGGGGGCATCGCCTCGGGAATCGAGCATTTAAAGGAAGGCGGGCGGTTTTCCGTCATCTCCTTCCACTCGCTGGAAGACCGGATGGTGAAGGATCTTTTCCGCGATGCCTCGCGGGGATGCACCTGCCCTCGCGATCTTCCCGTTTGCGCCTGCGGGGGCAAACCCAGGCTTCGGGTCATCACCCGCAAGCCGCTCCGTCCCGGCGAGGACGAGGTGGACCGAAACCCCAGGGCGCGCAGCGCGAAACTTCGAACGGCGGAGAGGATTGGATCATGCCCGTAGCGAAAATGGCACGGCCCAGAACGGCAGCAGTCGGGAGGGAGACGACGGGACTGCGCGTCTCCACGCTCATCCTGTCGCTTCTGGTGCTGGTGGCCGTGGCGCTCGTCTACGTCTGGTCCCATCTCTACAACACACAGCTCAAGTACCGGATCGCCGAGGAAATGACCGTCCGGGACAACCTCACCGAGGAAAACCGCAGGCTGAAAGTGGAGATCGCCACCCTGAAATCGCCCCAGCGGATCGAGTCCATCGCCCGGGACAAGCTGAAGCTTCAATACCCTGAACGCGAGCAGGTGGTTCTCATCAAATGAGCGCAAAGTCCAGAAAATGGTTCCGCTTCCGGATCGCCACCCTGCTGGCGATGTTCCTGGTGCTGTTCTGCGTGCTCGTCTTCCGGGCCTTCCACCTCCAGATCATGACGGGGAAGACCTACAAGAACCTTGCCGATAAGCAGCACAATAAAACCCTCCAGCTCCACCCCGAGCGAGGGATCATCTTCGATCGAAACGGCGAGAAGCTTGCCGCGAGTATCCTCGCCGACTCCGTCTTCGCCGACCCCTCCAAGATCGACAACGTCGAAGAGGCGGCCGCACAGCTGGCCGCCGTGACGGGTCAGCCCAAAAAAACGATCGTCCAGCAGATCACGAAAGCGAAGAATTTCTGCTGGGTCGCCCGCATGATCACCCCCGCCCAGTCTGAACAGATCAAGAACCTCAAACTGGAGGGGGTCTACCTGATCCAGGAACCCAAGCGCTTCTATCCGAACAAGGAACTGGCCGGCCACCTGATCGGCTTCGTGGGCATGGACTCCAACGGCCTCGAGGGCCTCGAGATGCGCTACGACAGCTACCTCCGGGGAGAGCCGGAGAAGATCCTCTGGGGCCGTGACGCCCGGGGGAAGAAGCTCTACCTGCCGGAGCGCGCCGTGACAGGCAAGAAGGACGAGCAGCTGAGCCTTGTCCTCACCCTCGACAGCCGCATCCAGCATGCCGTGGAGTCGAACCTGAAGGAGGCCGTTCTCCGGACCCGCGCCCGCGGCGGTTTCATCATCGTCATGGACCCCCGCACGGGGGAGATCCTCGCCATGGCCAACAGTCCTGTTTTCAACCCGAACGCCTACGCGAGCGCCACGGCGGACAACAAGCGCAACAAGGCCATCACGGACTGCTTCGACCCCGGCTCCACCTTCAAGCCCTTCCTGGTGGCCGCCGCCATCGAGGAGGGTGTCGTGAAGGAGGAGGACCGCTTCAATTGCGAAAACGGCGCCTACCGCGTGGCCAACGCGACCTTCCACGAGGCGAACCGCAAGCGGCACGGGGTTCTCACGGTGCGAGAGATATTAAAGTATTCGAGCAACATCGGCTCCGTGAAGATCTCCGAGAAGCTGGGCCGCGAGAAGTTCCACCGCTACATCAAAGATTTCGGCTTCGGCCAGAAAACGAACATCGAGATGCCCGGCGAGATTTCGGGGCTGCTGAGGCCCTGGCAGAACTGGACGCAGGTCGACACCTCAACGGTCGCCTTCGGCCAGGGAATCTCGGTGACGGCCATCCAGCTCGTCTCGGCGCTTTCGGCCATCGCCAACGACGGGGTGCTCATGCAGCCCCACATCGTGAAGAAATTCGTCGACGTCAACGGGGAGACGGTCCGGGAGTTCGCCCCCACTGCCGTGCGCAGGGTCATCTCCGCCGACACGGCCCGACGGATCACAACCATGCTGACCAACGTCGTGGGCGAGCAGGGCGGCACGGGAAAGAATGCGGCCCTCGTGAACGTGGATGTGGCCGGCAAGACCGGCACGGCCCAGAAATTCGACTTTGCGCAGAAGCGTTTCTCCAGCGAGCGGGTCCGGACCTCCTTCATGGGGTTTTTCCCCGCCGAGGCCCCGCGATTCGTCATGCTGATCTCCATCGACGAGCCCCAGCTGCACAAGTGGGGCGGAGAGGCGGCGGCCCCCGTGTTCAAGTCCATCTCCCAGCAGATCATCCGCTGCTTCGAGCCCGACATCGGGGAGACGCCCCCCGTCCAGGAAACGCAAATCAACACGGGCGCGAAGATCCAGCTCGTGTCGACCCCCGCAGGGATCCCGGCGGCTCAAGCCGCTGCAACGGTAGAGGAGGCCGTCATACCCGACTTCCGGGGCATGACGGTGCGGCAGGCCCTGAAGGCGGCCCAGGAGAAAGGCCTTGAGATGAAAGTCACGGGAAGCGGATGGGCATCGAGCCAGAAACCGGCGCCAGGGACCCCGCTCAAGGGCCACCGGTTGTGCGCCGTATCCTTCAGCACCGAGGACTGAGAGGCCGACGTGGACTTGCTTGAACTGCTGGAAAAGGTCGATGTCCTGGAGGTTCACGGGACACGGGCCCGGGAGATCGAGGGCATCTGCTTCGACTCGCGTCGCTGCGAGGCGGACTTTCTGTTCGTCGCCGTCGCGGGGATGAAATTCGACGGGCATCTCTTCGTCCCCGAGGCCGTCCGGCGCGGGGCGAAGGCCATCGTCTACGAGAAGGAGATCGCCCGCCACGCCAGCTACACCTCCATCCGGGTTCGCGACAGCCGCAGGGCCCTGGGGGTCCTGGGAAAGAATTTCTTCGAGAATCCCTCGGGCGCACTCGGCCTTGTCGGCGTGACCGGCACCAACGGCAAGACGACAGTCACCTACCTCCTGGAGTCGATCTTGCGGGAAGCGGGCCACGAGCCAGGCGTCATCGGGACCGTCAACTACCGCTGGGGTACAAAGGTGCTCCCCGCCTCGCACACCACCCCCGAGTCCTTCGATCTGCAGCGACTGCTCGCCGAGATCCGCAGCGCGGGCATCACCCACCTGGTCATGGAGGTGTCCTCTCACGCCCTGGAGCTCAGGAGGGTGGAGGACTGCGAGTTCGACCTTGGCATCTTCATGAACCTCACCCGGGATCACCTCGACTTCCACGGCACCATGGAGGACTACTACGCCTCCAAGAAGCGCTTCTTCACGGATTTGCTGGCAGGCG